>NZ_JAIPPU010000005.1 GCF_026646375.1 Acetobacterium wieringae | reverse complement strand
AGTCGCCCATGGGTCACCAATTTCTAATTTTAACCGCAGATCATGCGGTTTTTTTTATTTAGCGCAAGTTAAAGATGGATAATAATTTACAAGAAAATCGAATCAATAAATAAAAACAAGGCTAGCCTCGTGCGGGCAAACCTTGTTTTTTGACAATAATAGAGATCTGACTTGAGATGCTTTTCGCATTTCTCATTAGCGATAATATTTATCCAGCACAAGCATGATCTCATCAATTTTAGCTTCTCCATTTCCTTTTTCAAAGGCATCTTTAACACAGGAATTCATATGTTTCTTTAAAATCTCTAAATTTGATTTTTTTAGCAGTGCCTGAACTGCCAGTATTTGTTTTGATACGTCAATACAATAACGATCACTTTCCAGCATTTTGATGATGCCATCTATCTGGCCCCTGGCGGTTTTAAGTAAATTAAGCTCGGTTGAACGATCTTTGGTTTCCATTGTTTACTCGGTGATTTCAGAGGCAGGGTAACCGGCATCGGTTAGAGCAGCAGTAACGGCGCTGATATCGACATTTTCAGTAGCTGAAAAACTCGCCTGACCTTCTTCCAGTGAAACGGAGACATCAGTGATCCCATCGAATTCATTTAAAATACCATCGACTCGTTTAACACAATGCTGACAACTCATATCAGCAACTTTTAATAATTTTTTCATGGTTTTTCCTTCTTTCATTTCTATATTTTTATATTGAGCCAGTTCTGCCGTTGTAACAACTTGACTGGTTTCAAGCTTGCTCATGGGAAATAGTTTTGTTTTAAATGTTTTAAGTGACAAAGCGTTGAGAACAACAGATACTGAGCTTAAACTCATGGCTCCTGCTGCAAACATTGGGTTTAGTTTAAGTCCAAATGGAATATACAAAGCACCGGCTGCGAGGGGGATGCCGATTACGTTATAGATAAACGCCCAGAATAAATTCTGCTTGATGTTTCGTAAGGTCGCTTTGCTTAATTGAATAGCAGAAACAATATTCATCAAATCATTCTGCATCAGAATGACATCAGCGGATTCAATGGCAACATCTGTGCCGTTGCCGATGGCAATTCCTACGTCGCTTTGGGCCAGTGCTGGTGCGTCATTGATGCCATCACCGACCATGATTACCTGATGTCCTTGGGATTGAAGCCGCTTGATCATCGTGGCTTTTTCATGGGGAAGAACGTTGGCCACCACATTCTCAATGTTTACCATGCTACCTATTGCCTGAGCAGTCCGTTCATTGTCGCCGGTAAGCATATAAACATCAATGCCCATCGCTTTGAGTTGAGAAACAGCCTGGTAGCTGTTTTCTTTAATAATATCAGCTACACCGATAATCCCCTTAATGGACTGATTCCAGCCGACCAGCAGGGGTGTTTTTCCCAAATCAGAAAGGCGCAGATAATCAGCCATGATCGATTCAACGGTGAGTCCATGACGCTCCATCAGTTTAATATTGCCAACCAGAATTTTCTTGTCGCCAATCTGTCCTTTGATGCCGAAACCAGAGAGTGATTCAAATGTGTCTGGAGCGTCTAAGGATAATTGCCGTGCAGTGGCTTCTTTGATGATTGCTTCACTAAGGGGATGCTCAGATTTATTTTCCAGTGAAGCAGTAAGTTGTACCAATTGATTCGAATCAACATCCGGATCATAAAGAATGATATCGGTAACGGATGGTGAACCGATGGTTAGGGTTCCGGTTTTATCAAATACAATGGTATTGGATTTTCCAAGAATTTCCAGTGCTGGACCATTTTTGAATAAGATGCCTTTTTCGGCACCTTTTCCGGTTCCGACCATAATTGCGGTGGGGGTAGCAAGACCCAATGCACAGGGGCAGGAAATAACTAAAACCGATATCGCTGCTGATAAAGCAAAGGATAGCCCGTAGCCGAGGATCATCCATATAGCAAAGGTAAGTAGTGAAATGCTCATTACAGCTGGTACAAAGAAACGACTGATTTCATCTGCAATTCTGGCAATTGGGGCCTTTGATGATTGGGCTTCTTCAACCAGCTGAATAATTTTGCTGAGGGTCGTATCCTTTCCGATTTTGGTCGCTTTGAATTCAAAGGATCCGGTTTTATTGATACTACCAGAGATAACAACGTCACCAATGGATTTTTCTACCGGTAAGCTTTCACCAGTGAGTAATGATTCATCGACGCTTGAATGTCCGGTCAGTATTTCTCCATCAACGGGTATTCTCTCGCCGGGACGAATGATCACGATGTCATCAATTTGTACTGTATCAATGCTAACTTCAATTTCTGCATCATTTCGTAAAACGCGGGCAGTATCGGGAACCAGGGCGATGAGTTTTTCAATGGCCTGGGATGTTTTTCCTTTAGCTTTTGTTTCAAGAAATTTTCCCAGGGTAATTAATACTAGGATAACCGTGGTTGATTCAAAATAGAGCTCATGTGAATAGTGGTGGATTAATGCCATGTTATCATATGAAAACCCATAAGCCAGGATGAAAAGAACAATTACCCCATAAATAAAGGAGGCGCTGGTACCTACAGCCACCAGTGAATCCATATTGGGAATCCGTTTGATCAGGGCTTTAAAGCCATTGACGTAAAAATGGCGACATAGAAAAATGACTGGCAGGGTCAAAAACATTTGGGTTAAGGCATTAAGCAGCAAATTTTGTTCACCGGCCAGAAAACCGGGGATTGGTAGGCCAATCATTGGACCCATGGCCAGATAGACCAGGGGTAGCGTAAAAACAAGTGAGGTAAATAAGCGAAATTTGACCTCATCGATCTGATTTTGATAACCGTGTTTACCGGTTTCGCTGTTATTGATAGGGATATTTTTTTCGGGATTGACCAATTCGGCACCATAACCCAGCGCTTCGATGGTGCTGATAATCAGTGATGCCGGGGCGAGATCCGGATCGTGCTGGACAACCAGTTTTTCATTTGAGAAGTTAATGACCGCCGATGCGACGCCGTTTATTTGACCGACCTTTCGTTCGATGGCACTGGCGCAGGCTGTACAGGTCATACCGCTGATATTGAATTGTAATATTTCCATGGCGACCTCCTTAATAGTGCGCCCCTCGAGGGGAGGGGGTATTTAATATTATCATACACCTGAAATAGAGCAATGTCAACATAATAAGTAATTTAATGGAATTTGTAATCGATTGCCAGAAAAAATAGAGGTTGATAGTATTTTTTAAAGTGCTATAATGAAAATCATAATTAATGGGTATATTAATAAGAAGTAATTTGGACAAAATACTACTGAAAGGAGACTGAACATGCTACATAGTGAAGATGCTGATATTAATGTGGTCATCCGACAAGTCATCAATCTTGATACGAAGGCAGTGCGGATAAAAAAAAATGTTGTTCAACGTGCTGAACGAATTCTGGATCGTACCAAAAATGATATAAAAGAAAAGGAAAAAGCGGAGCTGGAGGGAGCCCAGGAATTGGCAAAACAAAACTACCAGCAGGAGATTAACAAAGCCAGGGAAGAACGCCAGAAAATTATCGATGAGATGGAACAGGAGCTCACAAAAATCCGCTGTCGTTATGATGAAAAAAAAGAAGACAAAACCAGGGAAGTTCTGGAAATACTCTTCAAGAAAAAAGTTAGTGATGTTTAAAAGAAAAAAGATCAGCGTCAGGCTAATTTTTTCTGATTTTCTTTCTTGATTTAAAGAAAAGTGTGAGAATCGTATGTCTAAGAGTAAATATGCTTGTATAAGTGCAAAAGCACTGGCAATGAGAGCGCGAAAAATTGATGACGATGATTTCCGTGAGCTTATAAAAGCAAAGGATTTAAAAGAAGTTTTTCAGTATTTAAGAGACAATACCTACTATGGGGAGTTTCTGAAAACCATGAATATTGACGATCTTCATCGAACTGAGTTTGAAGCGCATTTAAATGATCTTAAGGTTTCGGAAACAGAAAAATTGATGCATTATTTATCAGGGGATGATAAGAGCTATTTTAAGGTGTTTCTGGTACGGTTGGAAGTTGAGGCTTTGAGGGTCTTAATTCGGGGCATTGCTCGAGACGACGACCTGGAATCGCTTCGGGAGTTAATTGTCTATTCGCATCAGTATTCAACTGTCCCCTTCGAAAAATTATTCCGGGCCCGAGATTGGGACGAGTTTAAAAAGCTGCTGATCAATACCGAGTATTATCGAATTCTGGAAATCTATAAAGATATCCGAACCGATCAGGATTTGGTAATGGTTGAAAAAAATCTGGATCGGTATTATTACGATCTGATAAAGAATCGGTTGCTCAAATTAGATAAGAAAGCCAACCGGGATCTGATTAATGCTCAACGTCGCAACTTTGATCTACTAAATTTAATTTGGATTTATCGGGGTAAAAAGTTTTATAAGTTATCCCGGGAAGAGTTGATTGCTTACTCCTTGAGAGGTGGACTGGTTTTAAATGAGAAACGATTGGTGGCATTGGTTGAAGCAAAGAATTTTATCGAGATGAAAGAACAAATTGCAGATACCGATTATGCCTTTTTATTTAATCATACCAAGACCATCGATCTATATATGGAAAGGCGGCAGGAGCGGTATCTTTATTTTATGTATCTTAAGCTTTTTAGTGAAGGAAATGGTAGCCTGGGGCGAGTTGTCGCCTATATTCGGCTGCTGGATTTCGAGATCGAAGATATAACTTCGATCATCGAAAGTAAGCGCTATCAAATGGGAGCGGATGAAACAAAAAAATATTTAATCAGACCCATTGATTAGGGTGTGAAAGGAAGTATTCTATGGCAATTGAAAATGTGATTATGATGGATGTGGTCGGAAAAATCAAATATGTTGATAAATTCGCCAAAGACATTTTTCTTTTCAATGATATTCAAATCGTCGATGCCATGCAAGAAATAGATTCTGGGCGGTTCATTCTTCCAATACGTGAGGAAAACATGGGTGAGCTGCTGGGATTTGCACAGCTTGTATCCGGCGAGACGATGATGGATGAGAAGAATTTTGTTAAAACAGTCAATAAGTTAAATGAACTCTACAAGGGTTCCCTTAATTTAGACATGATTTCGCTGGCAAAAAGTGAGAGTGATCTTGGCAAAGCGCTGGGCAAAGCCCGCGAATTTGATGGCAATCTGGTGGTGGAATACAGTGAATTAAAGCAGATCAATAATCAGATTGAAGCGTTGGGAAAAAGCAAGATTGCGTATTCCTATCTGGATGAGTTGGATGCAAAGATGAGTGAGTTGGATAGTCTGGAGAACTTTTCCTATAGTCTTGGTTCAGTGACCAAAGATAATGCCATGCGGTTAAAGAGCATTTACAACAGTGTGACGTCGATTGTCTTTCATGTCGGTAATCAAGAAGATAATGAAGAAGTATTTATGATTGTATCTCCCAAAGATCTGGAGATTGAATCACAGCGGATTTTGAAGGCTCTCAATTTTAAACCGATTGAAGGGTTTAATGAAAAGTATACCGAGTCGCCAAAGCAGATTTTGGAAGCAATCGATGCTGAAATCAAAGAACTGCATACCAGGAAAGCCGATCTGTTTCGTAAATTGAACCTGCATCTGGAAGAAAACCGGGCTGATGCCACAGACAGTTTTAACACCTTGAGCCTTTATGCGAATCTTAGTATTATTAAAAAGTTTATGGCTTTTAGTGATGAAAACTTTTATTTTTCGGGATGGATTTCGAAGCGCGATAAACAGCGGATGGAAGCCATTGCTGCTAAATATCCGGAAATGATCATCATGTTTTCAGATAGCAGTAAGGGCAGCGGCAAACCGCCGACAAAAATGAAAAACAACTGGCTCTTTAAGCCCTTCGAAAATTTAGTCAAGTTGTATGGAGTACCCTCATTTAATGAGCTGGACCCAACCCCTTTTTTAAGTTTAACTTATATGTTTTGTTTTGGATTTATGTTTGGTGATGTCGGTCAAGGTCTGGTCTTGGCGGTCGCCGGGTTTATTCTGGGAAAAAGGGGAGTAGAGCTTGGGAAGGTTTTGTTTCGTCTGGGAATTTGCTCCACATTCTTTGGATTTATGTATGGCAGTGTTTTTGGTTTTGAAGAAGTGATTCATGCCGTGTGGTTAAGACCATTTGAAGAGATCAATTCGATATTATTTGTTGCAATTGGAATTGGTATCGGGATGCTTTTTGTGGCCTATGTCTACAGCATTATTAATAAGCTTAGGCAAAAAGAAATCAAAGAAGGTGTCTTTGGTAAAAATGGCATCTGTGGCTTTGCTCTGTACGCCAGTTTACTGGCGATTGTCGGGATAAACGTCGCCGGATTTCCAGTGTCAGCAGTGCTGACACCAATTTTAGGGATCTTGGCAGTGCTTTTGGTTTTTATCGTATTAATACGGGAGCCACTGGCAAATTATTTGCAGAAAAATAGTCATCTTTACGAAGAAGAACCCTCGGCCTATTATATTGAAAGTGGTTTTGAACTGTTTGAGATGCTGCTGGGGATGTTTAGTAATACCGTTTCATTTATTCGAATTGGCGCCTTTGCCCTGGTTCATGTTGGGCTTTTTGTAGCTTTTCAGACCCTGGCTGAAATGGCACATAATGGGGTTATCAGTGTAGGCGTCTTGATTTTTGCCAATATTTTTGTCATTGTTCTGGAAACATTGATTGTTTCGATTCAAGCATTGAGACTACAATTTTATGAATTGTTCAGTAAATACTATATCGGTGATGGGGTTGAATTTCGACCCGTTGACCTGCAAATTAATTTATTTTAAGGAGAACCGCAAATGAATGTATTAACGTTTATAACCATTGGCACCGCATTACTTGTTTTGGGAACTATTTCTCTGGGTGTTTATTTTAACTATCGTGGATGTGATGCCAAACAGGTAAAATTAAAAAAATTTCTACAATTAAATCTGTCAACCTTTATTCCGATGTTGGCGGCAGCACTGATTGTGATGGCACCAGGAGTGGTTGCAGCTGCTACCGGTAGCGCTTCAGGGGGAATGACAGACGCTGGTTTAGGCTATATCGCAGCAGCGCTTTCAACTGGTCTTGCCTGTGTTGGGGCCGGTTATGCGGTTGGTGTGGTTGGTTCAGCCGCTTTGGGGGCAGTTTCTGAAGATCCTAAAATTCTTGGAAAAACACTGATTTTTGTTGGACTGGCTGAAGGGGTTGCCATTTACGGTCTGGTTATTTCAATCATGATTATTGGAAGTCTATAAGCATGAAATCGTATGTGATCAGTGAGAATCGTGATTCCTATTTGGGAATGCAACTGGCTGGTATTGAAGGGGCTTATGTAAAAACACAGGCAGAGATTGAAGCAGCGTTTAAGGAAGCCATGAAAGACAAAGACATTGGGATAATTTTTCTGACCGAAAAAGCATCATTGATGATTAGCGATTTGGTATTGGAAGCAAAAAAGAAATACTTTTCACCTTTAATTACGGTCATTCCCGATCGCCATGGCTATTCGCGCAGTGAGGGGATGATCATGAAGTACATTAAAGAATCTGTGGGATTGTAAGGATGTGATAAAATGATTTCAGTAGAAGAAAAACTCCGGGTATTTACCCAATATCTCTTAAGCAAGGAACGTAAGTGGGGCAAAGATATCATCTACGATGCCAAGGATAAAAAGAAGGCGCTGTTGACTGACTCAGAGGAAAAGATAAAAAAAGAAAAGCGGGCCATCGAGGAGCGGAGTTATCATACGATTTTCAGAGATAAAAACAAAATTATCGCTGAAGGTAAAAATAAAGCCAAAACCCTGGAACTGGAAGAGAAGAACCGAATCCTCATGGATTTTAATCAGCTGATCCGGGAAAAAGCTCGGGATTTCCTGACCGACGAGGTGTACAATGGTTATCTAAAGGATTGTGTAGCGCAGATTCATCAGGTGTTTGCAGGAAAAACGGATATTGTCGTCTTTGTCAGCGAAGGTGATTTCAACCAGCTTAAAACTATTATGGATCAACAACTGGCAGATTTTAATATTGAATACCGGCAACAGTGTATCGACTGCATCGGCGGATTTATTGCTGAGGATGCCGAAGGTCGACTCCATTGTGATTTTACGGTTGAGAATCTGATTAAAAGCAATTATAAACTCATCGGAATGACGCTGAACGGGTTTATGGAAAAGCAGGTGAGCTAAGTGGCAGTTAATGAAGAAAACAAAGTAAAGGGCATTATATCTGCCATTAACGGTCCCGTTATTAAAGGAAAAAACATGACCAGCTTTAAGATGCGGGAAATGGTTACCGTGGGGGAGCAGCGCTTAATTGGGGAAGTTATTGTTTTAGAAGGTGATATCGGCACGATTCAGGTGTATGAAGAAACAGAAGGCCTCAAAACCGGTGAGGAAATTACCCCCACTGGTAGACCGCTTAGTCTTAAACTGGGACCTGGGATGCTTAAAAACATGTTTGATGGGATTCAGCGACCCCTTGAAAAAATTCAGGAGCTTTCGCCGATTTTTATTCCTGAAGGAATTGGCCTTTTATCGATCGATGACAAAAAAATGTGGACAGCAACGCTCTCCGTGAAACCGGGAGATCTCTTATTGGCGGGTAGTTGCTTTGGAACCGTTCAGGAGACTCAAGTCATTCAGAACCGTCTTTTAGTGCCGCCGAACCTGTCGGGAACCGTTGTTTCCGTGATGCCAGATGGTGAGTATACCATCGAAGATGTACTGGTAACAATCAGGGATGCAAAAAACGAGCTGCATGAACTTAAGATGGCTCACGAATGGCCGGTGCGGACGCCTAGACCCAATGCCTATCGGCGTGAAACCTTGGTGCCACTGATCACTGGTCAACGGGTTATCGATATTTTCTTTCCCATTGCCAAAGGTGGAACGGCTGCAATTCCTGGCGGCTTTGGTACTGGCAAAACAATGACTCAACATCAGTTGGCGAAATGGTCTGATGCCGATATTATTGTCTATATCGGTTGCGGCGAGCGCGGCAACGAAATGACCGAGGTTATTGAAGACTTTCCCAAGTTGATCGATCCCCGCTCGGGTAAGTCGATCATGGAACGAACGGTTTTGATTGCCAATACCTCAAACATGCCGGTAGCGGCCCGTGAAGCCAGTATTTATACGGGAATTACGATTGCAGAATATTATCGGGATATGGGTTATGCGGTGGCGATGATGGCCGATTCCACCTCCCGTTGGGCTGAAGCATTGCGGGAGATTTCCGGCCGACTGGAAGAAATGCCAGCTGAAGAAGGTTATCCGGCGTATCTGCCATCCCGAATTGCCGAGTTTTACGAACGGGCTGGAAGTATTGAAACCCTGGGTGGCGATGATGGCTCGATTACGATCATTGGCGCCGTATCACCCGCTGGTGGTGACTTCTCGGAACCGGTCACCGAAAATACCAAGCGTTTTGTCAATGTCTTTCTGGCCCTCGACAAAAGCTTGGCCTATGCCAGACATTACCCGGCCATAAACTGGCTGGAAAGTTACAGTGGCTATCTTAAAATTTTATCCGACTGGTATGAGGATAACGTGGCCGCAGATTGCATCAGTCTGAGAAATAAAATGCTGGAGCTGATGTATGAAGAAAACAAACTTCAGGAGATGGTCATGCTAGTTGGTGAAGATGTATTGCCGGATGATCAGCGCTGGGTTCTGGAGATTGCCAAAATCATTAAAGTTGGTTATCTGCAGCAGAATGCCTATAATAAAGATGACACCTATGTTCCGCTGGAAAAACAGTACGCAATGCTAAAAGCCATTGAATATTTGTTTGAACGGGGACGGGAAGGTTTGAAGCTCGGGATTCCTACATCACAGCTCAAAAATGTAGATATTTTCAGTCAGTTTATAAAAATGAAATATACCATTCCCAACGATGATTTAAGCGGGATTGACAAGCTGAAGGATGAGATTGATCAGTATTATGAAGTGCTCTTTAAAAAATATGAGAATTAGGGGGGAATAGCATGAAAAAAGAATATCTGCAAATCGACAAAGTTGTTGGCCCCCTGATCCAGATCTCAGATGTGGATGATGTCTTCTATGGTGAAGTGGTTGATATTGTTGAAATCAGCACCGGGAATATTAAAAAGGGAAAAGTCATCAAAATTGAAGAAAAAAACGTGATTATCCAGGTGTTTCAAAATACCGCCGGTTTGTCAGCTGGGAGCAGTATCATCAAGTTTACCGGGGAATCCTTTAATTTGCCGATGTCTCTGGATTTACAGGGACGGATCTTTAACGGCATTGGCGAACCGATTGATAATGGTAGTGATATCTTCAGTTTGGTTGAAGCCAATATCAACGGCCGTCCGATTAACCCGATGTCCCGGGAATATCCCCGTAATTTTATTCAGACCGGAATTTCGTCCATTGATACCTTGGCAACCTTAATTCGTGGTCAGAAATTACCGATCTTTTCCGGCAATGGCTTGCCGCACAATGAACTGGCGGCACAGATCGTTCGTCAGGCCAGACTGGGTGATAATGTCAATGAAGAATTTGGGGTGGTATTTGCCGCCATCGGCGTTAAACATGATGACGAGAAGTTTTTTAGAAAAAGTTTTGACGAAGCCAATGTTATGGATCGGGTCGTCATGTTTGTCAACTATGCCGATGATCCCATCGCTGAGCGGATAACGACGCCCCGATGCGCTTTGACAGCCGCCGAATACCTGGCATTTGAAAAACATATGCATATTCTGGTGGTCATGACTGATATCACCAGTTATTGTGAAGCACTCCGGGAAATCTCGTCAGCCCGGGAAGAAGTGCCCAGTCGGAAAGGCTATCCTGGTTATATGTATTCGGATCTGGCTTCGCTCTATGAACGGGCCGGGATGCTAAAAGATCAGGTCGGTTCGATCACCTTCTTACCGATATTGACGATGCCCAATGACGATATTACCCATCCGATCCCGGATTTAACCGGCTATATCACCGAAGGTCAGATTGTACTTGGTCGGGATTTGTTCCAGCGCAGCATTTACCCGCCAGTTGCCATTTTACCTTCATTGTCACGGCTCATGAAAGATGGAATTGGTGAAGGGTTTACCCGGGGGGATCATGCTGAGGTAGCCAACCAGTTGTTCGCCTCGTATTCCAAGGTTCAGGAAGTAAGAGATTTGTCCCAGATTATTGGGGAAGAAGATTTAAGTCCCACTGATAAAAAGTACATGGCCTTTGGCCGGGCTTTTGAAGCGGAATTTCTGAATCAGGGGTTT
Source organism: Acetobacterium wieringae (assembly GCF_026646375.1). Lineage (GTDB taxonomy): Bacteria > Bacillota > Clostridia > Eubacteriales > Eubacteriaceae > Acetobacterium > Acetobacterium wieringae_A. The sequence goes on along the minus strand of NZ_JAIPPU010000005.1, from coordinate 212,945 downwards.
GATGAAGGCCGGAATATTATTGAAAGCCTTGATCTCGGCTGGCAGCTCCTATCGCTGTTGCCGCTGACCGAACTGGATCGACTCAGTCCCGAAAACATTGATAAGTATTTTCCCAAGAAGGCATAGGTGGTATCATGGCCATTAAAATAACACCGACCAAGGCGAATCTGATTAAGGCCAAGGGTCGGTTGAAATTTTCAATTAAAGGTTATGAGCTGCTCGATAAAAAACGAACCATTTTAATTCAGGAAATCATGCAGCTGGTCAAAGAAGCTGAACTGATCGAGAAAGAAATCGGTCAGATGTTTCGGGATGCCTATGAAGCCCTGCAGCAGGTTTGTATCAGCATGGGCCTCAATCATCTGGAAGAGTTTGCCCTTTCGGTTCCCCCGGAGATCGGTTTTGAAATTCGGGCCAAAGGGGTCATGGGGGTTGACATTCCCGAAGTTATTTATACGGAACGGCGGGAACGAAACCTGGCCTTTGGTTTTAACGAGAATAATCCGGCTCTGGATATTGCCATTAAGAAATTCAACGATGTCAAGTATTTGTCGTATCAGCTGGCGCAGGTGGAAACGACGGCCTATAAACTGTCGCTGGAAATAAAAAAAACCCAGAAAAGTGCCAACGCCCTGGATAAGATCCAGATTCCGCGGTTAAGGGCCGAAATAAAGTACATTCAGGATACCATTGAGGAAAAAGAACGGGAAGAGTTTTTCCGGCTTAAAAAGGTTAAAAACAGACGATAAACAACAAAGCCGGAGCAATGCTCCGGCTTGAGGCTGTCGATAAACTCAAGTATCGACAATTGTTACATCATGTTGTACGCATCGGAGCGGACACGGCAGAGCCTGTCCGATTCTGCGCGCAGGCAACGAGCCAATCATAAGCTTGCTTATAGTTGGCGACTGCCCGCGACCAATGCGAAAGGAGCGTAGCGGATTTCGCATGGCGCAGCGAACAACAGATTAACAATTGGTCGGTACGGAGGGTGGGCGTTCAGCCTTTTTGCACGTTATAGACGGCTTCTTTGGGAATCAGGCTAAAATCTGAAGCGGTCAGCAGGGCAATGGCTTTTTCCTGATCGTCGGCTTTTAAAATAATCAGGGGTGAACCCTGGTTATTGGGCATTACGAAGGAGTAGACATATTCAATGTTAACATCATTTTCAGAAAGCAGGGCAAAGACATCGTGCAGGCTGCCAACCTTATCGGAGGGATCAACCGCCAGCACATAGCTTTGTTTGACGACGTGTCCAGCTTTTTTTAGGGCTTCGGCCCCGACCTCCGGCTTATCGACGACAATCCGCAAAATACCGAATTCGGCGCTGTCAAAAACGGAAATGGCCCGAATATCCACTTGGGCATCTTTCAAGACTTTGGTGATCTTTGAAAGATGGCCTTTTTTATTTTCAATAAAGACCGACAATTGATTAATAAGCATGGTTTGCCTCCTATAAATTTTCAGATCGCAGGTCAATGACCCGTTTGGCTTTGCCTTCCGAGCGAACCAGACTTTTGGGTTCAACCAGATGGATACCGGCATGAATACCGAGGGTGGTGTGCAGCTTGGACTGGATTTCTTTATAAAGCTGATCCAGCAGCGTTACTGAAACGAGCAGATCCTGGTTGACCACTTCGACGTCAATTTCAATCCGGTCCAGATAGCCTTTTTTGAGAACTCGAATCTGGTAATTCGAGCCGATCCCCTTTATGCCCAAAAGAACACCTTCAATTTGTGAGGGGAAGACATTGACGCCACCGATTATTAGCATATCGTCGGTTCGTCCGGTGATTTTGGCCATCCGCGCCGAGGTTCGGCCGCAATCACAGGGAGTAGTGTCAAGTCGGGTAATATCCTTGGTGCGGTAACGGATCAGTGGGAGCCCTTCTTTGGTAATCGGGGTGATAACCAGTTCGCCGACTTCACCTTCCGGCAGCACTTCCAGGGTTTCCGGGTCGATGATTTCAGCGATGAAGTGATCTTCATTGATGTGCATCCCTTTAAAAGCCAGACATTCGCCAGAAACGCCGGGGCCAATCAGCTCGCTCATGCCGTAGTTTTCGGTGGCGGTGATGCCCCAGGCTTCGTTTAATTTGGCACGCATTTCTTCGGTGGAACCTTCGCCGCCAAAGAGGCCGTATTTAAGAAACAGCTCTTCTTTGGGGTCGATCCCCATTTCCTGAGCGGCTTCGGCCAGATGCAAGGCATAGGAGGGGGTACCAATCAGTACGGTGGATTGGAAATCCTGCATGATCATAATCTGTTTCTGGGTATTGCCGGCTGACATTGGAATCACCCCGGCACCGATTTTTTCCAGCCCCTGTTGTAGACCAAAAGCGCCGGTAAAGAGGCCAAACCCAAAGGTAATCTGAGCGGTATCGTCAGCGGTGACACCGCCCATAGTGGCGATTCGGGCGATCACTTCCCGCCAGACCTTCATGTCGTGTTTGGTGTAACCGACCACGGTTGGTTTGCCGGTGGTTCCGGAAGAGGCGTGATAGCGGACAATTTTATTTTTGGGCATAGCAAAGAGACCAAAAGGATAATTCTTGCGGAGATCTTCCTTGGTGGTCAGCGGCAGCAGCCGCATGTCTTCCAGAGTGCGGATATCTACCGGTTTAACCCCGGCGGTTTTGAACTTTTCATGATAATAAGGTACGTTTTCGTAAACGTGGTTCAGGGTTTTCTTTAAGCGCTTAAACTGCAGTTTCCGGAGCTCATCCCGGGACAGCTTTTCTTTATCAGACCATATTTTCATAACTTCTCCCTCATCTAAAACAGCATGTTGCCAGTATTTTTTTTAGTTGGTTGGTTTCCAGGAACTTTTTAAAGAGACAATCTGGTTAAATACCAAAGCCTCCGGGGTTGAATATTTGGGATCGACGGAGAAAAATCCGTTGCGGATGAACTGAAATTTCTGATAGGGTTGAGCCTTTAATAATTCCGGTTCAATATAGGCTTTGACAATTTCCAGGGATTTCGGATTGATTCGCTCCAGAAAATTGTCTTTCGTCAGTCCGGCGTCATCCTCAACCAGATAGTCATAGAGGTGGAGCTCGACTTCGCTGGCATGATTGGCGTCCACCCAATGGATGGTGCCTTTGACCTTCCGCTCGCAGCCAGCACCGGATTTGGTGGCCGGGTCGTAGGTGCATTTTAGTTCAATGACCTGACCGTCGGCATCTTTAACCACTTCCTGACAGGTGATAAAGTAGGCCCCGCGTAGGCGCACCTCATTGCCGGGGAAGAGTCGGAAGTATTTTTTGGGTGGTATTTCCATAAAATCACTGCGATCGATCAGAATTTCCCGACTAAATGGGGTAGTGTAGCTACCCATTTCGGTATTTTCCTGGTTAAGTGGTAACTCAACCCATTCAGTCTGATTTTCCGGGTAATTGGTGATGGTCACCTTCAGGGGATCGATCACGGCCATTAAACGGGGGGCTTTAAGCTTTAAATCGTCCCGGATAAAATGTTCGAGCATGGCAATATCGACGGTGCTGTTGGTTTTGGCGACACCAATCGCTTCGCAAAAGGCCTGAATTGATTCAGGGGTAAAGCCCCTGCGGCGTAAGCCGGAAATGGTGGCCAGACGGGGATCGTCCCAGCCATCGACAATTTTTTCTTCCACCAGCTGTTTTAAAAAGCGTTTACCAACAATGGTTTTGGTCAGATTCAGCTTGGCGAATTCAATTTGTCGGGGGGGCTCTTTTTTGAAATCATCGATGTTGGTCAGCACCCAGTCGTAGAAGGGGCGGTGATCTTCAAATTCCAGGGTGCAGAGAGAGTGGGTAATCCCTTCTAAGGCATCCTCAATCGGATGGGCATAATCGTACATCGGATAAATATACCAGTCTTCGCTGGTGGAGTGGTGGCTGGTATGCAGAATCCGATAGATGGCTGGATCGCGCATATTCATATTGGGGCTGGCCATATCGATTTTGGCGCGCAGAATATGGGAACCTTCCGGCAGCTCGCCAGCCTTCATTTGTTTAAAAAGCTGCAGGTTTTCTTCGATCGGGCGGTTGCGGTACGGGCTTTCCTTGCCGGGCTCGGTGAGGCTGCCCCGATACTGGCGCATTTCCTCAGCAGAGAGCTGATCCACAAAAGCCAGACCCTTGCCAATCAGTTCAACGGCGTAGTCAGCCATTTTATCAAAATAGCTGGAGGCAAAAAAAAGCCGGTCATCCCATTCGATTCCCAGCCAGGAGAGATCTTCCTTGATGGAATCGACAAACTCCAATTCTTCCTTGATGGGGTTGGTGTCATCAAAGCGGAGATTGAATTTTCCATGATACTGCTTTGCAATCCGGTAATTGAGCAGTGAGGCTTTGGCATGACCTATATGTAAATATCCGTTTGGTTCGGGTGGAAAGCGGGTGTGAACGCGATCATTGGTGTAAACCTTGTCGGCAATATCCTGATCGATGGCATTGGTGATAAAATTCGTCTTTTTTTCTATGGGCTCCATTAATTTCCTCCTGTAATGATATTTGCCAATAATACCATAAAGCCAGCTTTATTACAATAAATTGACGGATGGTAAAGCTAAAAGCGGGCTATTTTTTTAGAAAGAGACCGTTCTGATAAAAAAGCTCGCCGTCGGCATAAATGGCCCCGCCGTCCTTCATGTCGCAGAGCATGTCCCAGTGAAGCAGCGAATCATTGATCGGGCCGCATTCCGGGTAGGATTTGCCGAGGGCCAGATGAATCGTGCCGCCGATTTTTTCATCAAAAAGCATGTTTTTGGTAAATTGGGAGATGCCGTAATTGGTGCCAATGGCAAACTCGCCCACATAGCGGGAACCGGCGTCGGTGTCAAGCAGGGCGTGAAGCAGGGCTTCACCGCGTTTGGCGCTGGCCTTAACAACGCAGCCGTCTGTAAAGGTCAGCTGGATATCTTCAATTTCCTGACCACTGTAAATACCGGGAAAGGTGAACCGAATGGTTCCGTTGACGCTTTCCTTTACCGGTGCAGTAAAGACTTCGCCGCTGGGAAAATTGTGGTGACCATCGGAATTGATCCAGACCCGGTTTTCGGTACAAAGCGTCAGATCGGTATCGTTGGCCACCACATGGAAGCTGGTTTTCGTGTTTAAATAGGTAACCATGGCTTCCTGGTCATCATGGATTTTTTGCCAGGCGGCAATGGGATTCTCGCCGTTTAGGAGACAGGCCTCAAAGACGAATTCTTCATAGTCGGAAAGCGACATATTGGCTTCCTGGGCACCACTTGCGGTGGGGTAGAGGCACAGCGTCCAGTCCATTTCACCACGGGCCACCCGGTCGTTGTAAAGCTTCGTGATCGGTGCGCCAAAACGGCGCTGCAGTGCGATTCGTTCACTGGGAATAGCCGATAGTGACTTGAGGTTATGATCGCCCAGAATGTTTAGGATTTTATCGGCTTTGGCATAAACCTCCAGCATCATTGGTGCATTAAACTGCAGTTGCTCGTCGCTGCCTTCCTTTAAAAGAATTTCCGAAAGACCGTCAGGGGTGAGGATGACCGTGGGGTGGGCTCCGGCCTTTAAGATCTCACGGTAGCACTCTTTTATCAGAGGCATTGCCAGGTCAGATCCGCGGATCACAACCCACTCATTCGGTTTAACATAAAGGGAGTAATTGACCAGGGTTTGGGCATATTTTATCAGTCGATGATCTCTCATGGTTTATCTCCTTATAATTGAAATTGTATGAGTTAAATATAGCCGAAAAAAGAATTTAACTCAATAAAAAAATAAAAAAACAGGTGACAAATGTAAACGAACATTGTATAATAACGGTAGTATAGTTAATGATTACAAGTTCATAAATGGTAACAACATTCAGACAAAATTGTCCATGCTCCATTTAACAAAGAATAATCAGATCCTGTACATTAAAATTAAGTGGAGGTACTCATGGAAGACAGAACTTTAGTTTGTCAAGATTGTGGCGAAGAATTTGTATTTACTGTAGGTGAACAAGAATTCTACCAGGAAAAAGGTTTTGACAATGAACCAAAAAGATGTCGTGAATGTCGAACAAAAAGAAAACAAACTAGAAGACCAAGAAACAGCAACTTCTAGGAATTTCTAAAAAAAACAATGAAGATCCCTTATAGGGATCTTTTTTTCTTGTTGGTTTGGAAAGTATGAGAATTAATCCAGCCAAATTATATGAGCGGTTGATAGACGCGTAAACAGATTTCTCAATGAAACGGAGAGAAAGAAAAACAAATGATAGACAAGGCTCACGTTTATATCGTAAAATGTAGTGATGACACCCTTTATACCGGGTGGACCACTCACATCGAAGCTCGGATCAAAGCCCATAATTCGGGAACCGGTGCAAAATATACCCGGGGGCGGTTGCCAGTCACGCTGGTTTATTGGGAAACGCTGACCACCCGGTCAGAAGCCCTCAGTCGTGAAGCGGCCATCAAGAAAATGTCAAAGGCGAAGAAATTAGAGTTGATAAAGAACCATGAATCAAAAAAGTAAAGGAGTTTTCAGATGAATCCCTTTGTCAATGAAATCCCAGTTTACGAAACCCTAGCCAATGGTAACGCCATTATTATTATCTATGATTTGTTCATTCTTCTGCTTTTTTTATTTGAATTGTTTCTGTTCTACAACAAAGAACGCATTATTTCTGAGGTAAAGCAGAACAAAACAAAAAAGATTAAACCAGTTCGACGGTTTCTGGTAAAATTGATTGTCAATTATGAATATCAGGGAGTTCTCATGGTCACTGGTGTTTTGTTGGTGATCTCGTTATTGGTGGTGTCGCTGCATCACCGAATACTGATTGGCGAACTGATTGGAATTTTAGGAAGCTTTGCCGTTTTTATTATCATCGTATTTTTAGTGCAACACCTATTTATGAAAATCGATCAGTTTCAGGATATTATCGTCTCCCGCTTTATGGATTTGATCTTTTATCTGGTCCTGGGTCATTATTTCGTGTTGTTTGCCAACTTTATCTCACCGCCGAGCCTGCCACTGGGTTTGGTGGGACTTTCTTTTGCCCTGATGCTCTGTTTTTCGGTGATGATCCGAGCAATCGCCAACCCCACTCTGATCCGCAGTTCCGTTTCAAAAAGGCGGAAGTATCACGAAACCGCCAGTATACTAAAAGGGATGCTGGTATTGGTTGTCAGTGAAATGAGTATTCTTTATCTGATGGTTTATAATTGTTTTAAAATTAATCCCGGCTTTTATGCAGCGAATTCAGACCGGGCCCTGGATGCTTTTGATATGCTGTATTATATGGTCATTTCATTTGCCACCATCGGCTATGGGGATATTCATCCGGTTCGTTTTAATGGGATTATCTACGGCGAGCTGGTGGCCATGGTCATCGGTCTGGCCAGTATGTTCAGTACCGCCTGCTTTGTCGGTGCGGTGGTTGCCGGAGCTGCTCAGATGAGTTGGAATCAGGGCCTGGAAGAAAAAAATCAGGATAACGGTGCGCCGTCAAATCCGGACGAAAAAAATGAGCGTCGAAGCATAATTTCCGTGATCCATGAAAAATTGAAAAATAAAGAGCTTTAACAGGCAATTACTTAAGAAGAAAGGTTATTAATGATGAAATTTTATTTTGCATTATGGTTGGCAAAATTAATGGGAATTGCCATTAAACTTGTCAGCAAGGGGCGGGGAACCAACCTTCCCGGGGAGAAAGCGTTGACAATTGACCCGGATTTTGTCAAACATTTTAAAAATATTGATTATTCCAAAGTCGTTTTTATTACCGGAACCAATGGGAAATCGTCGACCACCAATCTGGTAACGCATATCTTAAAGCAGAATGGCAAAAAAATTGTTTCCAATCTGGAAGGTGCCAACTTATTGGGCGGAATTGCCACCAGTCTGGCCAAAGAAGCCAGCTTGTCAGGGAAACTCAAGGCTGACTATTACATTTTTGAAACCGATGAACGCTATCTGCCGTTAATTTACGCTCAATTGCCAGCTGAAAATATGCTAATCACCAATCTCCAAAAAGACCAGGTCCAGAGAAATGGGGATCCGGATTTTATTATCCGCAAGTTAAAAGAGGTGGTCAATCCCAATATGACACTGATCCTCAATAACGAAGAACCGCGATCCCGATTTTTCGAGGAAGTCGCCCGTCGTTCGATTTATTACAGCGTTTCCCGCCATAATGAATCCTTCGTAAAAGGTGGGGATTACCCCACCCAAGCGTGTCCCAAATGCCATCACGATCTGCGTTTTGATTATTACAACGTCGACAGTATTGGCGCTTTTGCGTGCGATTTTTGTGGATTTGCCAGCAAAAGCACACCAGACTACTCGGTTACTGAGCTTAATTTTAAAGATAATACCTTCAAATTGAAGGATGTGGTCTTTCATATGCCCTACGATCTGCCATTTATGTTCTATAATTATGCCGGAGCGCTGGCCATTTGCGATGCGATCTGTGGGATTACGCCGGCAGCTGCGGCTGGGGCTTTTGAGAATTTCAAAAATATTGGAGGCCGCTTTGAGGTCATGACCTACAAAAATAAAACCATTAAGTACATGCGGATTAAACAGGAAAATCCTGATACGCTTCAAAGTGCTTTAAATATTATGGCTTCAGATCAAAGCAAAAAAATGGTGGCTCTGGGTTTGTATGTGGTTAATGATTTCGTTCCGCATTACATCAACACCTTTTATGCTTTTGACTGTGATTTTAAACCATTGGTGGATTCCAATGTTGAGCGGTATCTGTGTTTCTCCGAGCATGTTGCTTATGATACTGCCAATCGACTGGTTTATGAAGGGGTCAGCCGGGAGGAGATCACCATTATGGACAGCGATGACATCAAGGAAATCTTTGCCGAAATCGACAAGGCCGAAACGGATAATATTTATTTGATCACCTGGATTTCTACCTTTGAAAAGATGAAAAAATTCATTGAAGGAGGACAGAATTAATGGAACAGACTATAAAAGTCGGCTGGCTTTTTAACAATATGTTTAACCTTCATGGCGACCGAGGTAATCTGCTGGCGATTCAGGCCGAGGCAAAAAGACGGGGCTACCGGGTTGAGGTTACCCAAATTAACTTGGACACAGAGACCTTTAATCCGCTGGATTTTGATTTTCTGTTTTGCCCACCGGGTGAAATTGAGCATTTTGAAGCGGTGGCCGTGTATCTGGAACCGCATCGAAACGAACTGATGGCTTTTATTGAAACTCGACCGATGCTGGTTACCGGTACCACAGTAGCGCTGTTTGGGGAAACAATCAAGCGGGATGATCAGTCCGAGATTATTGGACTGGGGATCATTGAGATCCAAACCTCGGAGAATCACGTCGTGTATGGTGATGATCTGTATTACAGCTGTCAGTATAATGGCAAGGAAATGGAAATTATCGGCAGTCAGATTCAAATGATCGATTTGGATATAAAAGAAGAGTCACCATTTGGACGGCTTAAGTATGGTTACGGCAACAATGGCAAGACAAAGGTTGAAGGGGTGATCAGCGGCAAAGGGATTTTTACCAATACCCTGGGGCCGGTGCTGGTTGGCAACCCCTGGCTCACTGAAGAAATCATCAATTTGATTGAAGTCAATAAGAACTGGCCAGTTTGGGAAGAACAACGGGATAACAGCCTCGAGCTGAAATCACAAAAAAGTAAAATTGTCCATATTAATAAAAAAGAAACCCGGCTAAAGAGTATCAGTGAACGTTAGTTTAAAACCATAAGGGAAAAAGTGTGAACAGAAAAAAAGTCATTATCGGATTAAGTGGTGGCATCGACAGTGCTGCCTCCGCTTATCGGTTACAAGGTGAAGGTTACGAGGTAATTGGCGTAACCTTTAATTTTTTAAATGCCGAAACTACCATTAATGCCGCCAAACTGGTGGCTGAAAAATTAAAAATTGAGCATCATGTACTGGCGGCTCAAAATGAATTTCAGAAAAAAGTGATTAATCCGTTTGTAGCAGGATATCGGCTGGGGAAAACCCCGAACCCCTGTTTGTTGTGTAATCAGAACATGAAGTTTAAGTTGCTTCGTGATTTTGCCACAGCCAATGGCGATGCTATGATTGCCACCGGCCACTATGCCGAGGTTCGCCAGCATGAAGGGGCATATCAGCTCTGGGCGAGCCCCAATGCAAATAAGGATCAGTCCTATTTTTTATATCATCTGGATCAGGATATACTGGGGCGTTTATTATTCCCGCTAAATGCGGTCACATCCAAAGATGCAGTTCGAAAAGAAATTTTGAGATTATTGCCAGAGCTCGCTCAGGGTGCTGAAAGCCAGGGGATTTGTTTTATCCCAAAGAAGGACCATGGTTTGTTTCTCAAGGAGGCTGTGTTTGGAAATAACCCTACAACCCCTGGTAATTTTGTGGATAAAACTGGTAGAATACTGGGGAAGCACCTGGGCATTCATCATTTTACCCCGGGTCAAACCCGGGGTTTAGGGATTACTGGAGAAAAGCGGCTGGCGGTAGTTGAGGTGATCCCAGCCACCAATACGGTGGTTTTGGATGAAGAACAGAGTTTGTATCAAAGTCGTATTCTGGTGGATGCGTTGGTTATCCAATCGTCCGGGGGGTTGCCGGAAACCGGCTTCACCTTTAAAACCTGCCGCTGGGGCCACGAGTATGACGGCCAAATCGAACGACTTTCCGGAACTCAGGCCATTGTGCACAGTCAGGTTCCGGTTCGCGCTCCGGCACCCGGTCAGGCCCTGGTCTTTTATCAGGGTCGGCGGGTTCTCGGCGGTGGCATCATTAAACGGTTTTAAAATAAGTCGCATTAGGTTATAATAAAGCCAGTAAATTTTAAGTAAAGAGAAAAAGACTAAGGAGTTTTATATAGATGGGAAAATTATTTGGTACTGATGGCGTTCGTGGTGTATATGAAAAAGAATTGACATTGGATCTGGCTTATGGTTTAGGTCAGGCCGGAGCCAGTGTTCTGGGAAGAAACGCGCATCGTCCCAAAATCGTCATTGGCATGGACACCCGGGAATCCGGAAACGCCTTGGAACAGGCTCTGGCTCAGGGTATTATGGCGGTTGGCGGTGAAGCCGTGTTGGTTGGCGTTTTACCAACCCCTGCCATTGCAGTGATAACCCGAGCAATTCATGCCGATGCTGGTGTCGTGATCTCGGCTTCCCACAACCCTTATCAATTTAATGGGATCAAATTTTTTGATGGTCTGGGATTCAAACTGCCAGATGCAGTAGAAGACGAAATTGAAACCATCGTTCTGGAAAAACAGGAAGTTGTATTAAAAGAGGGGGGCCGAATCAGTCGACTGGAAAAACCGGAAGACCTCTATTTAAACCACATCAAACAGGCGATAAAAAGTGATTTTTCTGGGCTTAAGGTAGTGATGGACTGTGCCAACGGGGCTGCTTATAGCATTGCTCCGACGTTTTTTCGTCACCTCGGAGCCGATGTTGTGGTCATCGGGGATCAACCTGATGGCAAGAATATTAATGCCGGGTGTGGATCCACCCACTTACAGCCCTTACAAAGTCGGGTGGTTGACGAAAAAGCCGATATCGGTATTGCTTTTGATGGCGATGCAGATCGCTGTCTGGCAGTTGATAATGGTGGTGCGATCATCGATGGCGACAAAATTATGAACCTGATCGGGTCATCGATGAAGGCCTGCAATACGTTAAAAAAAGATACCGTGGTGGTCACCGTAATGAGTAATATCGGCCTGGATCTGGCGTTAAGTGCCGCTGGGTGTAAAACCATTAAGACGGATGTTGGTGATCGGTATGTCCTTGAAGCGATGATTGCCGGCGATTATAATCTGGGCGGTGAACAGTCCGGCCATTTGATCCTTTTGGATCATAACACCACCGGGGACGGGATGCTTACGGCCATGATCTTATTGGAATTGTTAAAACAGGATGGCCGGGATGCCAAGACCCTGAATAATCTGATGACGGTTTACCCTCAGATCCTTGTTAATGCCAAAGTCGAAAACAAAAAGAAACTGGACTATCTGAATGATGCTGAGATTCAAAGGCGGATTCAGGAAGTGGAAGCTCATTTTCATGGGCACGGACGGGTGTTGATTCGTCCATCGGGAACTGAACCATTGGTACGGGTGATGATTGAGGGGCAAGATCAGGATGAATTAACCCTTATAGCCTGTGAATTGGCGACATTGATTGAACAGCGTTTAGGTTGTTGAAATTTGGCGAAACTGATAATCGAACTGTTAACACCGCGCGTAAAATCTGAAAAATTAATAATAATTTAAGAAATGAGGGTGTTATCCCTCATTTTTTTGTGTTGAATATATTTTTGTGGTAGAATATCTCAGTATGTTTTTGGGTATGAAATAAACGGACTAAACCCAAAAGACTGCAAAAAAGCGCCAGAACTCAAGTGATGGTCCACACAAAAATTGAGTTGACGAGGTCAGGGAGTATCGAAAATTCGGCGGATGCCCTGGAGAATTGTCATTTAAAACTGAAGAGTGATTTTCAGGACAGAGGTGGCATAAAAAAGAAATACAGGTGAAAAAATGTGTGGAATAGTAGGTTATATCGGCGATAAACAGGCCCAGAAAGTGCTTATTAACGGTCTTTCCCGGCTGGAGTACCGGGGGTATGATTCAGCCGGAATTGCGACTCTGGAAAATGAAGTGATCCGAGTGGAAAAGAAAAAAGGGCGGCTTAAAAACTTGCAAGATGTTCTGGATAAAACACCGCTTTCTGGGCAGGTCGGTATCGGACATACCCGTTGGGCAACCCATGGGGTTCCTTCCGATGCCAATGCCCATCCCCATTGTAGTGTCAATAAAGAAATCTCGGTGGTTCACAATGGTATCATCGAAAATTATATGACGTTGAAAGATGAGCTGCAGGCGCAAGGCCATGTCTTTATTTCGGATACTGATACCGAAGTGATTGCCCATCTGCTGAATGAACTTTATACCGGTGATCTGGTCGAAACGATTCAGATTGCCTTACAGCGGATGAGCGGCTCTTATGCCCTGGCGGTTCTGTGTGCCAACGAGCCGGATAAGATTGTGGCTGTCCGTAAAGATAGTCCCTTGATTGTCGGACTGGGTGATGGCGAAAACTTTATCGCTTCGGATATTCCCGCGATTCTTAACTATACCCGGGAAGTCTATCTGCTGGATAACGGCGAAATGGCAGTTTTGACAGCAAACCATATTCAGGTTATGGACAGCGCTGGTAACACCGTTGATAAAGAAGTTTTTGTTGTCGATTGGGATCCCGGAGATGCTGAAAAAGGCGGCTACGATCACTTCATGATGAAAGAAATGGTGGAGCAACCCAAGGCGATGATGGAAGCTTTAATGAGCCGTTGCTGTGAAAATGGTGCATCCTTTACTGGGTTGAAGCTCAATGCGGAGATGATGAAAAAGATCAACCGGATTCAGATTGTCGCTTGTGGCACTGCCTACCATGCCGGGATGGTGGGCAAGTACTATTTTGAAAAATTCGCCCGGATCAGCGTCGAAACCGAAGCAGCTTCGGAGTATCGCTATAAAAATCCGATTATCGACGAAAATACCCTGTTGATTGTGATCAGTCAATCTGGCGAAACCGCCGATACGCTGGCGGCGATCCGCCTGGCTAAAGAACGGGGAGCCTGGGTTTTGGCGGTGACCAATGTGGTCGGCAGTTCCATTGCCCGGGAAGCCGATGACGTTATTTATACCAATGCCGGACCGGAAATTGCCGTGGCATCGACCAAGGCGTATGTCACCCAAGTTGGTTGTATGATGCTGCTGGCTTCATTTTTAGGAAATCTCAATGGCAAAATGAACAAAGAAGATGCGGCTCGGATTTGTCATGGGCTGATGATGACCCCGGGACTGATCGATAAAGCATTGGAAACCCAGGACGTGATTAAAGCATTTGCCGATAAAAATTATCAGATCAGTGATCTTTTTTATATGGGGCGAGGGGTGGATCTTTATACCAGCATGGAAGGTTCACTAAAACTTAAGGAGATCTCCTATATTCATTCTGAAGCCTATGCAGCCGGGGAACTCAAACACGGCCCGATTGCCCTGATTGAGGAGGGTACCATCGTGGTAGCCGTCTGTACCCAGGAAAATGTGTTCGAAAAAATGCTCAGCAATATTAAAGAAGTAAAGGCCCGAGGCGCCCACGTATTGGCGATTGTTCAGGCCAGTCATGAGGATATTGCTTCGGAGGTGGATGAGGTCTGGGTGATTCCGGAGATGGATGATGATATCACCGCCATTCCCACCATTGTGTATCTACAGCTGTTGGCCTATTATCTGGCAGTTGCCCGAGGGTGTGATGTTGATAAACCTAAAAATCTGGCAAAAAGTGTGACGGTGGAGTAAATAGACGACAAATTTTGAAGTATTTGTAGTTTTAAAACAAAGTTTGATAACATAAAACAAAGTTTGATAATTAAAAACAAAGTTTGATAAAAAAAGCCGTTTAGGGTATTATATAACTAAACGGTATTTTTTTATTCTTCAATCACATATGCATGTTAGATAATAAACTATTCGGAGGCGAAATATTGGCAAAACGCAGCAGAAAAAATTCTATAGATAAAAAATTAAAGGAAGGCAGAGGAATTGGTGCTGGGATAGATTATAAACCTTGGCTTGTTATTCAAGATGTTTCTTCATTAGGTAGATCAACCCGTTTAAAAGGGATAAAAATACCGAGACAATATGAATTTCTATCTGATTTGGAAAAAAACTATTTTTACTTGTTGGAATTTTCCGACTATGTAGTAGATATACGAGAACAATACCCGCTTCTACCGCTTGAGGATACATTATTAATTGCAGATGAATTAGGTATTATACATCCTCGTAATCCACAGACGAATGAACCAATTGTTATGTCAACAGATTTTGTTGTTACAATGAAAAATGATGGAAATATTAAAGATCATGCGAGAACAGTAAAAATGAAGAAAGAATTATCAAATGAGAGAATATTGGAAAAGTTCGAAATAGAACGTGTTTATTGGGAACGGCACCAGATTGATTGGGGAATTGTTACTGAGGAAGAAATTAATAAAACAACAGCACAAAATATTGGTTTTGTTCATTCGTATAAAGAGTTAACAAATTTCGAAGATTTTAAAGCTTTCCCAGAAATTGAAATGGAGGACTTATTAACGGATTATATTAACAGGATGTTAAGAACATCGTCCAATTCAATTCGAACAATATCGAAAGAATTTGAAAGAGATTTTGGTCTCAATGCGGGAAGTGGTCTAACTATTTTTAAACATTTAATAATTAGCAAAATAATTGATGTTAATCTTAAAGTGAAGCTTGATATAAACGAAAACATTCCAATCGAAGCAATTTATAAAGATTTTTCTCTGAAAGAGAGTGTAATATGATCTGTTATAATCAAGTTTATGAATATTTAGATAAAGCTGAAAAGAATAGAATTAGAATCATTCATATTGAAGGTGGAAATGCTTATTTTGTTAACCTGCATGGCGATACAGCAATGCCCAAGATAGCTACAATTAACACGTTAGAAGCGGAATTACTGGGGGAGGCATTACTACTGATACCAGATCCATATTTAAATAGTTATTCAGATGAAAATTTGACAAATACGCAAATAAAAAAAAGAAATGATAATTGGAGAATTGTATCCAAATACTGGGAAGAGAGCAAAATTGAGCTATTGTCAATGGATAAAAGAGAAGATTTATTCAAAGATATTGCGATCAAGACAGGTTTAAACGAACTAAAAATAAAACGTGTATTTACTAGATTCTGGCAACGAGGTCTTAATAAAAATGCGTTATTACCTGACTATATTTTTTCGGGCGGAAAAGGGAAAGAAAGAGATCTTACCGGAGCGAAAACGGGAAGACCACGAAAATTTAATCTATTAGATGATGGTAGCAACGGTTTTAATATTACTGACAATGTCAAAAAACAATTTGAGTATGTTATTAAGAGTCAATTTCAACAAAAAAATCAGAATTCTTTAACAGAAACATATAGCTATTTATTGAAAACTTATTATTCAGATATATATTTTGAAAACAATGAAAAAAAATACAGAGTCTGGGATGCTTCAAGAATTCCAACATTTGGCCAATTTTACTATTGGTATAAAAAAAATGAAGACCCACAACTTGATATTATTTCAAGAAAAAGCTTAAAGGAATATGAACTAAAACATCGTCCATTGCTTGGTACCTCAACAAATGAAACTGATGGACCAGGAACTCGTTTTCAAATTGATGCCACTATTGCTGATATTTATTTAGTAAGTTCATTTAATAGAAACTTAATTATTGGTCGACCAATAGTTTATGCTGTAATTGACGTTTACTCTCGTTTGATTACTGGTATTTATGTTGGATTGGAGGGACCCTCATGGGTAGGTGCGATGATGGCACTTGATAATATGGCGACAAATAAAGTTGACTATTGTCGTCAGTTTGATATTTCAATTAATGAAAATGAATGGCCAGCTAAGCATTTGCCAGAAATAATAATTGCCGATCGGGGCGAATTCGAAGGCTATTCTGTAGAAAATTTAATTAATAATTTAAATATTAAAATTGAGAATACCTCAGCGTATAGAGGGGATTTAAAAGGAATTGTAGAACGGCAGTTCCGTACCATAAATACGAAGATTAAGCATAAAACCCCTGGAGCAATTCAAAAGGAATATCGAAAAAGAGGGGATCAAGATTATCGACTGGATGCTAAGATTAACTTAAAAGAATTTACAAAAATTATAATTCATATTGTACTTCAGCACAATCAAAAGATAATCGAAAAATACCCCCTTGAAAAAAGTATGATTCTTGACGGTTTAATTGCAACACCACTCAATTTATGGAATTGGGGAATTGCTAATAAAAAGGGCTGTTTACAGATAATATCAAATCAAAATATATTTAGACTCAATGTCTTACCTAACGGAAAAGCAAGAATTACTCGTGCAGGTATTGTTTTTAAGAAATTATTTTATGGTTCAGAAAAAGCTATTGCTGAACAGTGGTATTTGAAATTAAAAAACTCCAGTATTGAAGTTGTATACGACCCAAGGGACATAAAGCAAATATATATTCCACATTCGGATGGAAAAAGTTATGATACTTGCTATTTGTTATCTATTAATGATCAATACAAAGATGATGCTCTTGAAGAAATTCAATTTTATCAGGAAATGATACAGGAACTTAAATCATTTGAGAAGACCGAGCAATTAGAGAATTCCATTAATACAGATGCTGCAATTGAGGAAATAGTAAAAAAAGCTTCTTATGAAAAGAGAAGAGACGATATTGACAATATTTCTAAGACAGAAAAGCTAAAAAATATTCGAATTAATAGACAAGCAGAAAAATCTTTAAATAGAAAGGTTGAAAAATTTGATTTGACACCAGAAATAGAACCAATGGAACAAAAAATCTTTAATTTTGAAACAAAAGTGGAAATAAACAACAATAATGATCAAAATAAGAATTCTAGATTAATGGATAAGTTAAAAAAGAAGAGGGATGAAGAATTTGGAAAAGAATAATACTAATCCAATATTAAAGGGTGATTTAGAAGAAGCTGACTATAAAGAGCAACTTTTATCTGAATATGAGAATAATCCTTACATTGAAGCTCTTCCCCAAATTTTTTCGGAAGACTATGTAATGGATCATTTTTTTTCTATTCCCAAAATTACTAAACATGATAAATTGAAAGAGAGTTTTATCCGATATCATGTATTAAAGAGAGTGAAGAATTTTATTCAACCACTTCCAATTCATTTTGAAATTGAACGAAGACTCTCGACATTAATAAGAAGAGGTTATTTGGCTAGAAATCCTTTAGATAAAGAGTTTCTGGAAAGAATTCGCATCATAAATGAGTTGAAAGAAGATGAAGAAAAATCAATTAGCAAGATTTATGATCGAATGAATTACATCCGTTCAACTGCTGACAGCCTATCAATTATTGGAATTTCCGGCATCGGCAAAACTACTGCAATAGAGCGCTTATTATTGATGTATCCGCAGGTTATAAAGCATACGGAGTACAAAGGACAGTCGTTTAATCGGACCCAAATTGTATGGTTGAAGATTGACTGCCCGTTTGATGGAAGTCTTTCAACGCTTTGCAAAAGTTTTTTTAAAGCAATTGATGATCTATTAGGAACACGATATCTTGAAAAACATGGATATCTAAATCGTGTTACATCAACAATGCTTTTACATATGACATCGTTAGCTAGCATGTATGGAATTGGGACTCTAATAATTGATGAAATACAAAATCTGCTTCATGCAAAAAATGAACAAGAAGAAATGTTGGACTTTTTTGTTACACTTTCGAATACTGTAGGTATCCCAACAGTAATGATAGGCACATCAAAGGCCCAAAAACTTTTCAATGGTAACTTTAGACAGGCTAGGCGGGCTGCAAGTGATGGAGCAATTATTTGGGATCGTATGCATAAAGATGATGAAGAGTGGCAGTTTTTTCTTGAAACACTTTGGGATTTGCAATGCTTAAAGAATTATTCGGAACTAACTGATGAAGTAAAAGAAGTTTTTTATGAAGAATGTCAAGGAATTACGGCTATAGCTGTAAATTTATTTATTTTAGCGCAGGAAAGAGCGCTTTTTGATGAAGATAACCAAGATGAAATCATTTCGGCGAAAGTTTTAAAACGTACAGCAAAAGAAGATATGCAAATGATACAGCCGATGATAAAAGCTGTTCGCAATAATAAATTATCGGACATAATGAAGTATGAAGACATTATTATAAATTTAGATGATATCATGTTAAATTTAAAAAATGATACCGAAATGGCAGGGCGAATCAAAATTGCATTTTCTGAGAGGCAAAAAACACTTGAATATAAGCGTAAAGATAAAATTGAAAACTTGTGTGTAGAATTGCTTGCAATTGGTATTTTTGATTGTTTACAACAAAAGGATTTAGAAATAATAGCAAAGACAATTGTAGAAAAAAAACCAGCCGAAACAGAATTCAATACTCTTAAACTGGAAGCAATCCAGCAGGCAATTGAGCTCAATGAACAAAAAAAAGAACAAAAAAATAAAACAAAACCAAACACTAATCTATTACCGTTATTAGCGATAAGAAAAAAGGCTTTTGATAAAAAAGAAGACCCTTATGTGTTGTTAAAAGAACGGGGATATATTAAGAACCCACTCGAAGAATTTTATTAGGAGTTTTAAATGCTGCCTTTTTTTACTGAACCATATCAGGATGAATTATTATATTCGGCAATAGGTCGTTATCATTTTTATAGTTGTAATATAGACTGTAAAGACACATTGGAAGAATTGTTCCAAAACCGGAATGTCATACCGAGTATTGAAATTGGCAGTCATCTTAATATTTTGTCAAAACAGATAGGTACGAATTATTCGGTACAAGATTTATTACTAAAACATACAATTTATCCATACTATGCTCCATTTTTATCCCAAAATCGTCAACTTGAGATTTTGAAAGATGTGCAAAATGATGGGAAAGGGTTGTACACTAGATTAGGAATGGTTGCGGGAAGCATTTGTAAAAAAAATGGCTTGTTCTATTGTCCAGTATGTGCACAAGAAGATATTAAAAAATACGGAGAACCATTTATACACCGAGAACATCAATTACAAGGGATAAATTTGTGTGCTCATCATCACATACAACTTGAGAAATACAAAATTGATATGAAGATGAAGAGTAGAACGGAGTATATTAGATTTGAGAGAAAAAATCTGAAATTATTCGTTTTGAAAAAAAATGAAAATCCCAACTATTATGATATTGAAGTAAAATTAGCTGAGCTTGCATATGAAATTCTAAATTTAGGCAACAATAAATTATCAAGAGAACAGATTACTAAAAAATACAGATTATTGTTACGAGAAAGGGATTTAATCACGCCAGCGAATCATGTTAGACAAAAAGACTTATTCAAAGCTTTTCGAGAAAAATTTCCTAAAGGATTTTTAGAAAAATATGATTCGGAATTGGTGATAGACGATGAATACAATTGGTTAAAAGTTTTAACTCGTAATAGTAAACGCCATGTACATCCATTTAGGCAATTACTATTTTTGTACTTTTTGGATCAAGATTGTAATTTTTTTACTAAAATGAATGAAGATGAGGGTCCATTTGGAACAGGGTTTTGGCCATGTTTAAATAAGGCAGCAGATCATTATAGAGAACTGGTCATACCAAATGTTGCGATTACAAGAGATTTTAAATCGAATAGCCCTATTGGTACATTTGAATGCTCATGTGGTTTTATATATGCGCGAAAAGGACCTGATAAACGTGTGGAAGATAAATATCATATAGGAAGAGTAAAACAATTTGGAGAAATCTGGGAAGCTAAACTACGTTTGTTATCTGGCGAAGGCAACCATAGCATTCGAGAATTAGGGAGATTACTCGGAGTTGATTCAAAAACAATAAAAAAATACCAATCATTTAAAACATCCGTTAAAACTGAGAAAGCTGTTAATGAAAAATCTTTCCTAATGCTAAATCAGTACAAAAAAGAGATGCTTGACGCGATACAGTTAAACCCAACTTATTCTAGAACACAAATAAGAGCTATCACATATAAACAATACACATATCTTTACACTAATGACAAAGAATGGCTCTTTAAAAATCTTCCTGAACATCAAAAAAAGACAAATCTTCATAAAAAAATTGATTGGAATCTACGAGACCAAATATATTACAAAAAAATAAGACAATTGGTCAAAGAATTATTATGTTCAGAGAAACCTGTAAGAATAACGAGATCATTAATTGGAAAACGACTTGGAATACAGTCGAGTTTAGAAAATAAAAGAAAAAAAATGCCCTGTACGCAGAAATACTTAGACGAAAATACTGAGACAATTCAACAATTTCAGATTCGTCGCTGTTGCAAAATAATCGATGAAATGCTAAAGAAACGAGAAGAAGTGCTTATGTGGAAAGTGCAACGAATTGGTGGTGTGAAGTCTCATGATTTCCGCGAGATAAAACCATGTTTAGAGGTATATCAGAAAATACAGGAAGGGATTTTTTATGACAAAAAAACTATTTAAAATACAATGGCCTTTCGAAAAAGATATAGAAGCACAACTGATCTGGATTGGTGATCCTTTTCGAAGGGGCAATAAAATGATGATCTATGGATATTTTAATTATGAAAAAGTAACGGAAAAAGTATTATTTGACTGGGGAACATTACCACTTTTAGCGATTCAGCATTATTATAAAAATGGAAATTTTTTATCAAGTAGACCTCCAAGTGAAATTAAAGAAGTTGAAATAACAATAAACCAAAATCAAGTAGTATATTCTGAAAGAAATTGGAAAATTAAGGCTTGTAAGGATCATGCAATTTCCCGAAGTTTTAGTTTCCCGAGCGAAGAAAAAAAAATTGTACTACCAGTAATTGAAGTGATACGGAGTATTTTAGCAACAAATAGGTTTCTGCTATACCGTTTGTTTGAATGTAATTCATTTGAACAATATTTTATTCATACAGTCGAGGAAGATAGAATTTATTATGAATTTACTAATCAATATGAATATAAATACACTAGAAATTCATTTATTTATCAATTGACTTGGCTACTAACAAACGATGATGTACTTCAAATGTTTGAAAATCTGGCATTTACTTGGTTGCAAAACGGTATCTTAAAGTTTGACTGGGATTTCAAACAAGAAATCAAAATAAAAGCACGCGTGAAGGAAAACGAGTCTTATATAACAATTCTGCAAATAGTGAATGTTGAAAATATGCATATTCCAGTAAATGAAATTTTGTTTTCGCATCCGCATCTTCGAAAACAAGAAAATTCTGATGAAGCAAAAAAATATACTTATAATAATTTGAATGATAAAAATGAAGATCTCTTACTAAATGAGGAAGTTGATGGTGCAACTGAGGATTTTGATTTTGTGGAAATGAACATCTTAAAGCATGATTACATATCTTTACCAAAAATTACACATGAACAAGGCGAAAAAGCTCAGAAACGTTCGCTTGAAGATCAAGATACGAAAAGATTTTTCGGAAATGAGGATAAAAATCGCTCTACTGCAGATGTTGGAGGGGAATTTCTAGCAAGAGGTATAGAGCCGTTAATGATTGATGAAATAAATGATCAAAATGAGGCAGAATCTCATAATGAATTAGATGATTTCATAAGAATTTTAAGAATTTTGGAACAACAACCACAAATTAAGAAAATTAAAATAGTTTTGGATAATCTACCTATAGATTTGCGAGAACGAAAATTCTCAAAATTAAATGATGGCTTTACAAATCGAAGATATTTAATTGCTAAAATAATTATGATAGATAACCGACAATTTAATATAATAGAGATAGAGCGGGAAACATACTCTTTATCAACTTTAATTCTCTTTTCGCTTTCAGTTAATGAATGGGACAAAATTTATCAAGCCTTGCTTTTAAACCTTGTCAACGATTCTGGTACATGGAAAAGTAAATCACTGGACAAGTTTAGAAATCTAGGAATTTCAATTATTAAAGCAAAACACATGGGAAAAGGGGCTCGTCATGGAGCTGAAATGTTGTTAAAAAAAATAATTTAACAGTGATTAAAATGAATTCTATAATGATGGCGCTAATTTTTGTGTGGTAAAATAAAAATATATTCCAATGAATCCGCATCAGTGATGCAATTAAGTTATGCAAAAAACTAAATTAACCTGTGAAAATTATACCGTTTTAAATAGTGCGATCGTTATTAATATGCCATTTAGCGATATCGTAAATTTGGTTGTCGTTTTCTTTACATTCTGAAGGTATGTACTTCTAGAGACATCATTTTTATGAGAATTCAAATGAAAGTATGAATATAAAGATAATTCTTTAAAATTATTCTTGACACATTATGGAAAAAGACATATAATTTCAACATTGATAAAATCATAACAATAATTTGAAATCTATGAATAGTCTAATAATGCCATGAAGGTATTTCTCGTGCAGAAGCAGGAGTGATTCTTCATGGTTTTTTTATTTATTTTTTAACTTTGAGGAGGGTTTTAAAATGCACATGGCAGATGCTTTAGTTTCTCCAGCAGTTGGAGGAATCATGCTTGCGGCAAGCGCCGGAGCAATCGCTTATTCAGCGTACAAATGTAAGGATAATTTGGATGAGAAGAAAATCCCATTAATGGGGGTTATGGGAGCCGTGATCTTTGCCGGACAAATGGTGAATTTCACAATCCCGGGAACGGGTTCCAGCGGACACATCGGCGGGGGGATTTTACTGGCTGCATTACTAGGTCCATTCCCGGCATTTTTAACGATTACCGCAGTATTACTGATTCAGGCTTTGTTTTTTGCCGATGGCGGACTGCTGGCTTTAGGGGCAAATATTTGGAATTTGGGCTTTTATGCCTGCTTACTGGTTTATCCCTTTGTGTTTAAACCAATCGTCAAGAAGGGCATGACACCTAAACGAATTATGACAGCATCGATCGTTTCAGTGGTATTGGCTTTATCCCTGGGTGCTTTTTCAGTGGTAGTAGAAACACTGGCTTCAGGGATCACAGCTCTTCCATTTGTCACCTTTGTCGGTTTGATGACCCCGATTCATATCGCCATTGGTTTGATTGAAGGAATTGTTACCGGTGGGATTCTTGTTTTTGTCTACAATATGCGGCCAGAATTACTGGAATCAACCGTGGAAAACAAAAAATTGCCGTCAAATATCTCCATTCAGAAAGTAATGGGGATGTTGTTGATCTTTGCCGTTGTCCTTGGCGGTGGGTTATCGCTTTTCGCCTCGGCGAATCCGGATGGACTGGAATGGTCAATGGAAAAAGTGGCTGGAACACCAGAGTTAGAAGCTATTGGCAGCGTTTATGAAGAGGCCGGAAGTATTCAGGAATCAACCGCCTTTTTACCAGACTACAGTTTTAAATCAGCCGATGGTGAAGGTTCTGCAATTGGGACCAGTGTTTCTGGGCTCATTGGTGGTGGCTTTACCTTGCTTTTAGCAGGTGGCACCGGAGCGCTGATTTACTTTATCAAAAGTAGAAAAGAGAAACCAGTCATCGTAGAAAAGAAAGCATAATTAAAAAAAATGAGTGATAAAGTCATGAAGGCTTCATTCGATTTAATAATCGACGAAAATTTCATGACTTTTTTATTATCGGAAAGATGAGGAGTGAGATGGAAAATATTCTAGAAAAAGTGGAAAATTATTGGGATCAACGGTCGGAAGGATACTCAGAAGTCAATGTTGCAGAGCTTAACAGCTATAAGATGGATGTCTGGAAAAATCTGATCAATCGGTATAAACCGCTGGTGGTTGGCAGAAAACTGAAAGTCCTGGATATCGGTACTGGTCCCGGTTTTTTTGCGATTACCATGGCGTCCTGCGGATATGATGTGACGGCGGTGGACTATACTGATGCGATGCTTCATCGGGCTAGGAAAAATGCCGGAACTTATCATGACAATATTAAATTTATACAAATGGATGCCCATTCACTTGATTTTGACGATTTTAGTTTTGATCTGATTATTACACGGAATCTCACCTGGAATCTTGAGAAACCGGAAGTTGCGTATAAAGAATGGCATCGGGTACTTGCTCCCGGCGGCAGAATGCTGAATTTTGATGCAAACTGGTATTTGCATCTTCATGATGAAACGAAACGATCGGAATATTATCAGGATCGAGTTAATTCACAAAAAGAAGGGGTCAATGACCACTATGTTCAGACTAATACAGTAGTGATGGAAGAAATTGCTAAAAACCTTCCATTAAGCAGAACCATGAGACCTCAATGGGATGCCGCCGTGCTGATTAATACAGGCTTTAAAAAGGTGATGGTTGAACAAAATATCGGAGAAATTGTGTGGGATAAAGAAGAACAGATCAATTATGCATCTACCCCGATGTTTATGATTTATGGAGAAAAATAGATTAATTCACTTTGAAAATATAAAAATATATCAGCGAGGTAGTTATTCTCAAAAGGAATTGTGCGTCGCTGATTTTTTTTAAAAGGCGGTTTATAAAAAAATAATTTTACCAAAAATAACAAGAAAGGAAAACAAATAAATGCAATGTTCAATAAATTCAGAAGATAGAATGTTAAGTAACGAATCAAACTGGTTTTTAAGTGCAAACTTCGAAGGGGAAGACCTAACTTCACGTTTTATAAAAAAAGGTATTTGGGAAAAAAATACTTCTGATAAATATGATGATATGGTAAATACAATTCAAGTTGGCGATCGAGTCGCTTTAAAAGTTACTCATAACCAGAAAGAAAATATCCCATTTGATTATAAAGGAAAAATAGTTTCAGTTATGGAAATTAAAGCCACAGGTGTTGTTATCAAAAACTACAATAATGGTAAAAAAATTTCTGTAAAATGGTCAAAAACTGATCTGAATAAAAATTGGTATTTCTTTACGTACATGCGATCTATCTGGAAAGTTGAACAAAATTCTAAAAATTGGATGTGCGATGCCTTGCTTGACTTTACATTTAACGATAAACCCCAAGATATTAATCGCTTTAAAAATGAACCCTATTGGAAAAGCCGTTTAAATTCTAAAGGAAAAATATTATGTGAAAATGAGATTTTTGAAGTATTAAACATTCTAGGCGGGGAAGCTCAGTTATCATCCATTCAGGATGAAATTCAGAAGCGAAACAGATTAGAAATGATTCGAGTAAACCCTGATTGGCGGGCAGTAGTTCGGTTCACCCTACAGCGATTCAGTAGTGATTCCAAATCCTTTGCTCATGGGGAAGATCTTTTTTATAGAAAATCATTTTCCAGTGACATTTGGGGCCTTAGGGATTTGGATATGGAAAAAATAGAATTATATTCCAAAGAACATTTTTTCTCAGAAGTATATATGAAAACTTCTAAGTATGATGAGATTGTAAAACTGCTCAAAGAAAAAAGGAGTATCATCATAAAAGGCGCTCCCGGAGTGGGTAAAAGTTATATCGCAGATCGGCTTGTGTTTTCGCTGTTGGGCGAGAAAAACAAGAATCGAGTGGAAATTGTAAAGCTCAACGAATATTTTTCAGAACAGAACAGATTAAATGGTAACGCAGAAAAGAACTACAATGACTTCCTTTTGACAGAGGGATGTTTTTTAGCTTTTTCCCAAAAGGCAGTTGAAGATACTGGAAATGACTATTATTTCATTATCGATGGTATTAATCGAGAAAATTTAAATACGATAATGGGGGATCTGATCCTTTTATTTAAGCGTGAAACACACAACAACCAGTTTAAACGACAAAAAAAAATTTCTGTAGAAAATTTTTATATACCAGAAAATATATACATTCTCGGAATGATGGATACAGCCGATAAAAGCATGCTATTGCTTGATCAGACCCTACAACGACACTTTAATTTTGTAGAACTGGAACCTGCATTTAATTGTGAAGGGTTTGTCAGGTATATTGACTCTAAGAAGAATGTAAAACTTAATCAATTGGTTCAGCAGGTTCAGAAACTCAATTTAGAAATTGAAAAAGATCAATCATTGGGGAATGGATTTCGAATTGGTCACAATCATTTCTGCAACATAAATAATGTCAGTGAAGGTGATTTATTAATGATCACAACATTTGGGATATTTCCTAAGTTAGAAGAATACTGGTCAAATGAGGAAACACGATTGCAGGATTGGAAACGAAATCTCTATGAAACAATAAAATAAAAAGTGAGATTATTACTCTTGCGTTGAAGATGATTTATCAAGAATTCGAGACCATATAGACAAAATCATTTTGAGAGGAACTAAATGAATAATAAAGAAAAATTTAATAAAGAAGATCATCGCTATAATCGTGAAAACAGCACGAATGAAAAACAAGAACAGGTGCATCAACATACCAATACAAAAGCCATCTTAAACCGTTTATCAAAAGCTACTGGACATTTAGAAGCCATTCGCAAAATGGTCGAGTCCGGGAGGGACTGCTCAGAAGTATTAATTCAACTATCTGCTGTAAAATCAGCGATTAATAATACTGGCAAAATCATTCTCCAGGATCATATTGAGCATTGTATTGTCAGTGCCGTGGAAGATGGAAATCAGAAGGCTCTTGACGATTTACGCAAGGCCATTGACCAATTTATGAAGTGAATAATAAAAAAATTTACTAACCCTGGGAGACAGAAAAGATGCAGTTGAAAATAGGAAGTATTGTTGCAAAGAGAGGCGAAAAATCAAGTGGTTATGTATCAATACCCGGAACAAATATAGAGATACCCATTACCTTAATTGCAGGTGAATCAGCAGGAAAAACGGTTTTAATAACCAGTGGTGTTCATAATTCCGAATATACTGGGATTGAAACAGCCATTCAATTAGCCCAGGAATTCTTGCCTGTACACGTTGCGGGGAATATAATCATCATTCATCCATTAAATATTAGCGGTTTCGAAAATCGAACGATGAGTGTGGTAGCTGAGGATGGGAAAAACCTGAATCGTATTTTTCCGGGGGATCCCAATGGAACTGAAGGAGACAAGATCAGTAATTTCATTGCTACTGTACTAGAAGGTCAGACAGATTTCTTGATTGATCTTCATGCCGGAGATGGGTATGAAACTTTGACGCCCTATGTTTATTATGTAGGTGCTGCTGAGATGAATGTGGTGAAGGAATCAAAGGCCATGGCAGAAAAGGTAAATGTACCATTCATGGTTCAGTCATTTATATCAACTGGAGGTCTCTACAATTATGCAGGTACCTGTGGGATTCCCAGCATTCTGATTGAACGAGGCGGAGAAGCGCGATGGACAGAGCCAGAAATTGAATTGTATAAAGAAGACGTGAAAAATGTCTTAAGACACCTTAGTGTGTTGGAAGGTAAAGTGAAAATCAATAATCATCGACCGGTTGAGGTCACAAATGTTTGTTATGAAAATGCGTCAGCTACCGGTTGCTGGTATCCATGCAAACAGGTAGGAGACCGGATTAAAATCGGGGAAGTGTTGGGTGTGATCAAAGACTATTTTGGAAATACGCTGCAAACCTGCAGGGCAAAAAGTAATGGGATCATTTTATATCAGGTGAGTTCACTGTGTATTATTAGAAATGGATCAATGATTACTTATGGAAAAATCAATCGTTAGAAATAGTGGTTTTTCAAGAAAACAACAGCATGGAATAGCAAGAAAGCGAAGTAATCATGAGCATAAAGAATAGTCAGTATTTGAGGGTTTCAGATATGATAGAGTTAAAACAATTAAAGTATTTTGTAGTCAGTGCCGATGTGGGCTCATTCAGCAAAGCGGCAGAAATATTGTATACAACCCAACCTAACGTAAGTAAAGCAATAAAAGCGTTGGAGGACCACCTGGGTTTTGATCTTTTTATACGAAAAAGTAGAGGTATTCTCCTCTCAACCAAAGGGAAACACGTTTATGAATACGCATGCAAAGCAATTGAAAGTATTGAAATGCTTTCATCATTTTCACAAACGGATAAAATTGAACAGCTTAAGATATCCAGTAACCCCAGTGCCTGGATTGCCGATGCCTTTGCCGAATTTTATAATCAATTTCATGTGGAACGGCTTCATTTTCAATTGTTTTCAGCTAGTGTGGAAGAGATTATCAAACGGGTTGCCAGCTGTCAGGATGAGATCGGATTTGTTTATGTGATGACTAACCAAAACACCGCATTTCAGTATGTCTTGTCGAGAAATCATCTGGAATTTGTGGAATTGAAAAAGACCCAGGTCGTCCTTTATCTGGGAAAAGAACATCCCCTGTATCACGCCAAGCGAATTGAAGAAGCGGATTTAAAAGATATGAAGTTGGTTCAGTGTTATGAAGATGAGTTTGATCTCAATAACTATTGGAAAATTAAAAATCCTAATGGAAAAGAGTTGTCATCCTTTAAAAATGTAGTGGTTACCAACAGTGATTGTGTGATGCAACAACTTCTCCAGACCACCGATCTGGCCAACATCAGCAGTGGCTACATCACCGATTGTGTCGATGAAAAGGAATTAAATGGAATCCCGCTTTATGAAATGGAAAATGTGGTGATGTTCGGTTATATCCGCCGAAAATCCGAGGTTCTCAGTGATTGGGGTAATAAATTTATTGAATTCATTACTGCGAATCTGAATCCCTAAAGATCAGGATTTTTATTGAACAAAAATGGTTATGGAATAATTAAGTATGCTATATTGGAATAGCTCATAACCCCCCAGAGAGGTTGTAGAGCTATTTTTTTGATGGTAGAATAACGAACGGGAATACAACCTATGAGAGAAAGGCGTCATGCGACATGAAAAAATATATTGGAAAACGACTGCTGCAACTGATTCCTATTATTCTGGGGATCACGCTGTTGTCATTTACCTTAATGCAAACCGCCGCAGGCGATGCGGTGGATGCCCTTTATGATAATGCCAGCGGCGCCGTATCGGAACAGATTAAAGCTGAAAAACGGGCTGAACTGGGACTGGATCAACCATTCGTTATTCAATATACTACATGGTTGGGCGGGATGATCACCGGAGATATGGGGGTTTCTTATATTTCAAATAAGCCGGTTTTTGAAACTTATATTTCCAAATTACCGGCAACTATTGCCTTGACACTTACTTCCATCCTCTTAACGGTGTTGGTTGCGATTCCTTTTGGAATTCTGTCAGCGGTAAGGCAAAATCGTTTCACCGATTACCTGATTCGTTTTTTCAGCTTTATCGGGAATTCTCTGCCGGGTTTTTTTGTTTCACTTTTACTTATTTATTTTCTGGCTCTGAGACTGAAGTTGTTCCCAGTCATGGGAAGCGGGGGAGGTTGGAAGTCGATTGTTCTTCCAACACTGACATTGGCAATTGCCATGGCTTCTAAGTACACCCGGCAAGTGCGGACCACGGTGCTGGAAGAATTGAATAAAGACTATGTTCTCGGTGCCAGAGCAAGAGGGATAAAGGAGCCGGTTGTGTTATATGCCAGCGTGTTAAAGGCCTCGATGCTCACCATTGTCACCCTGTTGGCATTATCGATCGGGTCACTTTTAGGAGGAACCGCCATTGTTGAATCCATTTTTATGTGGGATGGCGTGGGCAAATTGGCAGTGGATTCTATCATGATGCGAGATTATCCCATGATCCAGGCGTATGTTATCTGGATGGCACTCATTTACGTGATAGTTAATCTCATCACGGATATTCTCTATCATTATCTGGATCCCCGGATTCGTCTGGAACAGGAGGTTTGATCTATGGAATCAACAATCATTAATTCGATTACGGTTAGAGTGCATAGGAAAAAAAAAGACTGTACCATGATGAAATTCTATGTTTTTTTGATCCTGGTTATTCTTTTACTCCTCGTTGCTGCTTTTGCCCCACAGATTGTACCCTATGACCCGTGTGCACAGGATCTGATGAACGCCCTTCAGCCGCCCAGCGCTGAACACCCGTTTGGCACGGATCGCTATGGTCGAGATATGCTATCTCGGGTGGTTATGGGGGCCCAAACCACCATTTACGCTGCTCTGTTACTGGTCGGAATTATTACTGTGTTTGGAACCCTGGTTGGAATATTTTGCGGGTACAAGGGCGGAAAAATCGATTCTTTGATCATGCGGATATCCGATGTTTTTCTGGCTTTTCCCGGCATGGTTTTCGCCATTGCGGTGGCTGGGGTATTAGGTGGTGGAATCAACAATGCCGTGGTGGCCCTAGCCTGCATTTCCTGGCCAAAATTTGCAAGGTTGGCCAGAGGTCAGGCTTTATCCGTTAAAACCATGCCTTATATTGCTGCGGCTAAACTCAGTGGATCAGGGCCCCTGAAAATTGTCTTTAAACATATTTTGCCCAATATAACCGGTCCGATTCTGGTGACGGCTACCCTGGATATTGGTACCATGATGATGGAATTGGCCGGTTTGTCCTTTTTAGGATTAGGTGCCATGCCACCGATTGCAGAGTGGGGTTCAATGATGAGTGATGGGCGGAGTATGCTCCAAACTGCCCCTTGGGTAATTCTAGCACCTGGCTGTGCTATTTTTATAACAGTGATGTTATTTAACTTACTGGGGGATACTGTTCGTGATGTGCTGGATCCCAAAACAAAAAGAAGTGGAAACTGGAGGAAAAAATGAAAAAGAAAAGCAAAATGTTGACGTTATTATTGACAGGGGTAATGGTTGCCGGGATGTTGACCGGCTGCGGATCAGCAACCAGCGGAAAAAGCGCTGAGGAAAAGGTTTTTAATTATGGCACAACCGCTTATGGGGTGGCCATGGGAAATGCCGGTTTAAATCCCCATGAAGGTTACAGCGGTTGGTCGACAGTTCGGTATGGCGTCGGGGAAACCTTATTTAAGTTTAATGAATCCATGGAACTGGAACCCTGGCTGGCAAAAGACTATGAACAGATCGATGAATATACAGTGAAAATTAATTTGCGAGATGACGTTAAATTTTCGAATGGTAAGAAAATGACCGGGGAATCGGTAAAAGCCTGTCTTGAAGATCTGATTGCCAAACATGACCGGGCACCAAAGGATTTGCAGATCAAATCGATCACAGCCGATGGACAAAGTATTATCATCGTTTCTGAAAATAAGGTGCCGGGTTTGGTTAACTACCTTTGTGATCCCTACGGCGCTATTATTGATATGGAAGCCGGCGTATCAGCCGATAAAAATGTGGTGGGAACAGGTCCCTACGTGGCTAAAAACGTCACTGACACCGAAATTAATTTGACAGCAAATATGGATTACTGGGGTGGAAAACCTCATGTAGGAACTGTTAATGTGAAGAGCATCACCGACGGTGACACCTTGACCATGGCTATGCAAAGCGGCGAAATCGACGCCACCCAAGGTCTGCCTTATGCCAGTCTGCAGCTGTTTCAGAATAATGACGATTATACCATCAGTTCAACTAATACTTCCCGGGTTTATCAGGCCTGCTTGAATTACAATTCGGCTGTGATTAAAGACGATGCAGTTCGTAAAGCGATGGCCATGAGTATGGATAAGGATGGATTCACCAGCGTTTTACTACAGGGCAACGGAACACCGGCCATCGGACCATTCCCAGCCAATTTCTCATTCGGGGGAGATGCTGTTAAAGCAGCGACCTATGATATTGAAGGTGCCAAGAAGGTGCTGGAGGCGGCCAGTTGGATTGATACTGACGGTGACGGCATTCGAGAAAAAGACGGTCAGAAATTGTCGATCAAATGGCTGACTTATACTTCGCGTCAGGAACTGCCACTATTGGCAGAATCCGTTCAGGCAACTTACAAACAAGCGGGAATCGATGTTCAGGTCAATGCCACCGATAGTTACAAAGATTTCCTGAAAGCTGGAGACTATGATGTTTTTGCCAATGCCTTTGTAACCGCACCCACCGGAGATCCTCAATACTATTTCACAACTCATGTGGTGGATGGTTCTGACTACAACCGTGGGCACTACCATAATGATAAGGTTGAACAATTGGTGGCCCAGTTGCGGACAGAATTTGACAAGGAGAAACGAGGGGATCTGGCGGTACAGATTGCCCAGCAGGTAATTGATGATAATGCCTATATTTATGCATCACATTTAAAAATGTCCTTTGTGATGAAAAAAGGGGTGACCGGTTTTACTGCCCACCCATCCGATTATTATGAAATCACCGCCGACCTGGATATCAATGAGTAATTGATATCCAGACAAAAGGAAGTTATTATGATCGAACCATTATTGGCTTTTCAAAATGTAGACATATCATATGGTGACCAGCCCGTGGTTAATAATATTAATCTTAAAATAGAACAAGGTGAAATACTTGGGATTGTGGGTGAATCCGGCAGTGGAAAGAGTACTCTGATCAAAGCTGCGATGGGTCTTCTGGACCCCACCGGTTTAGTTAATCAGGGCGACATTTTTTATAAAGGGCATAATATTCTAAATATGAATGCAGAAAAAATCAGAGCGCTCCGAGGGCCGGAAATGGGTATAATCTTCCAAAATTGTGGAAGTGCCTTGTGCTCGATCCGAACCATTCGTGATCAACTTTACGAAACCATGGAACAGCATGGTTTTAAAGATCATAAAGAGGTCGATCAAAGAGCCAAAACGCTGTTTGAAAAGATCAATTTGAACGACAGTGACCGGATCCTGAATAGCTACCCCTTTGAATTATCCGGGGGAATGAATCAACGAGTTGGTATTGTTATGGCCATGATGCTGGAGCCAGATATGCTGTTTGCTGACGAACCCACTTCGGCTCTAGACGTAACCGTTCAGGCCCAGGTCATCCGCGAAATGATGAAGCTGCGGGATGAGTTTGGAACGGCTATAGCCATTGTTACCCATAATATTGGGGTGGTTTCTTATATGGCCGACAAGGTGGCGGTGATGTGTCAGGGACAATTGGTAGAATACGGAAAGACCCGGGATGTGATTGACTATCCTCAGGAACAATATACAAGACAATTGATTCAGGCTGTACCGCGAATCAGAAGGAGATAATTTCATGAGTGCAGTGTTAGAAGTCAAACATCTAAAAAAAGCATATAAGCATGACAAAGAAATGGTTCAAGCTGTAAATAACGTGAGTTTTGAGATCAATTCAGGGGAATGTCTCGGTCTGGTTGGCGAAAGTGGCTGCGGTAAAAGCACCATTGCCAAAATGGTCACCCGCCTAGAAGCTGTGGATGAAGGGGAGATTTGTCTCAATGACTGGGCGATTACCAGGGTGAGTGGTAAAGCGTTGAGATCGGTCTATCAGCAGATTCAAATGGTTTTTCAAATGCCGGTGGATTCCTTCAACCCCAGAATTAAACTGGGAGAAGGTATTATGGAAAGCCTGATCAACCAGGGAATAGGCAGACGAGAAGCTAAAGCCAAAGCTCGGGAATATCTCGAAATCTGTGGTTTGAACAAAACATTCGCCGAACGTTACCCCCACCAGGTCAGTGGTGGGGAATGCCAGCGCGCGTCGATTGCAAGAGCGATTGCCATCAAGCCAAGCTTACTGATTTGTGACGAAGCCACCAGTGCGCTGGATGTAACAGTCCAAGCCCAGATTATCAAAATGCTCAAATGTTTAAAAAAAGATCTCGGCATGTCTTATTTGTTCATCAGCCATGATCTGGCTCTGGTTCAGGAGATCTGCGACCGGGTGATGGTGATGCATAACGGTAGCATTGTTGAACAGGGAACCCCGGATGAAATCATCAGGTATCCCAAAGAAGACTATACGAAAAAACTGATTGACTCTGTTTTTTAGAGAGATATAAAAACAAGAATGATTAGCATTCAAATAAGCAAATTTGCCCTTAACTTGTGTTAAGAGCCAGTCTGTGCTAGAATAACGTCGATTAAATAAAAGGAGGCTACGAACATGTGTGAATCTTCAGCTTTTATGATTACTTCTGAAGGAGAAACGAAAATTATAGACTACGTGGTGGATATTGTGCCAAATAACGATGGCAGCTTAACTTTGTCAAATTTATTAGGCGGTACAAAAATTGTTTAAGGCAGACTAAAAGAAGTAAAATTACTTAACCATAAAATTATTCTAGAAGGGAGTGTGGTTTAGTGTATGAATATTGTAGTGCTTGACGGTATGGGAGGCGGCATTGGATCGCGAATCGTTGGAATTTTAAAAGAACAATTGCCGCCGTATATTGAAATTTATGGGCTGGGAACAAACTCGCTGGCGACTGCTATGATGTTGAAAAAGGGCGCTAATAAAGGTGCGACCGGAGAAAATGCAATATCAGTTACTGTGAAAAAAGCAGATTTTATTATTTGCTCTATTGCGATGACGATTCCTAACTCTATGATGGGTGAAGTTACGCCAAAAATGGTCGAAGCCATTGCCAGCAGCGATGGAATTAAGATCTATATTCCTATTTTACCGGAAAATCATCATATTGTATCCCTGGAAGAAAAGCCGTTATTGCTTCAAATCAGAGAAGCCGTGACCTTGATAAAGAAAGAGTTGAATCTGGGGAATGTGTAAATGGATGGAAAATTAAACAGCTCAAATGAAGAAGAAATTTTCAAAGTGTTTCTTGCACATTGGATTAACCACACTGCTGATCACATCAAAGGATATGAAGAGTGGGCATTTAAACTAAGAGAAACGTCAAAAGATAACGTTTCAAAAGAAATATTTTTAGCCATTGAAAAGATGCGGGAAGCACAAAAGAAATTTGTGGAAGCAAAAATTCGGTTTTAAGTAATACTAATCACAAATTCTTAATATTAAATAAACCGATGCTTGAAAGCAGGACTTGTTTAGTGCTGTTTTTTTTGTGTTGATTGGAATTGAAAAATGATAGATTTGTTATATACTCAAATGCTATAAAATTAAACATGTATTTATGCTCGCATATTCGAAATAATGATGTCAAGCATTTTTGAAAATGTTCCGAAAAAGATAAAACATAAGCACTCATAAAAGTGAGTGCATAAAGACGGAATAAAACAGTTATACGGGAACAAAAAAGGAACAAAAGTTGAGTTCAGGGAGATAATAATGATGTTTCTGTTGATTAACGAATCGTTAGAAAGAAGCCTGTCGTCACGGATAAGACATCGGTGGGATGCAGAGTTTACGAGGTTTCATTTCCGGTTGAGCAAAGTCAAAGTTTTTGGATGTTTGTTGATACTTCGGGATTTCCACCAGCGCATAAATTACTTTACCAACACAAAAGAACAGGGAATGATCGAAAGCCTGAATCACCATCCCCGAGGTGCCCCTGTAATGATAAACCGGATGACCTTTGGCATCGAGAAGTCTGAAATAGCCATTATTAAAGCGAAGGCAATGACCATTGTCGACCTTGCGATTGTTTAAGACAGCCAGAGTAAGATTGATTTTTTACGGATTCGGTTGCAATTCGAAGACAGACTTAGTATGATTAATGGCAAGAACGAACTGTACATTGAATTTTTTCACGCGAATCAAGAAGTTCCTGAAAGTGCTGAAAGTTCGTACCAAAGTATCGCGTCCGGTAGAGAACAATAATTAGTTGTTTTGTTTTGGCGTCAATGGTATGAGTGGGTTGGCGTCCATGATTCCCATGGATAAAAAAAGACTTGCCGTTTTTTCGATACCCGGTAATCATCCGATTGATGTGTCGCACGGAGCCCCCGATTCTTAATGCCGCAATCTTTTTATTTCCATTTGTATCCACCAGTAATTGAATTGTCTGATATTTCAATTCTTCATTCATTTTCAAGCTAACCTTTCTGATTATCCTGCCTCTTTCCAATATAAGTTGATCCTTATTTTCTGAGGTTACATTATATACTAAATTTCAATTTTGGGACATTATCATAAGTGGTTCATAATGGTTCAAAGAAAAAGTGATTTTGATTGACAATATGATCTGATTATGAGAAAATAAAAACAATTTAATACAAGTATATACAAAGTCTCGAAGACTAATGTCGGTTTGCAAACCGTCTTTTTCTTTGTGACTTTTTTTTGTCCAAAAGGAAAAATTAACAATTAACAATGGTGTTGTGACTGGAAAGAGAGAAGAATGCTGGAACTTATCGAAATCGAAAAAAAATTTCAAGAAAAGAAAATCTTGGAAAATATAAACTTTAAAGTGGACAAAGGGGAATTCTTCGGACTGCTTGGTTCAAACGGCGCGGGTAAAACCACTATGATAAAGCTCATCTCTACCCTGTTACTGCCTTCTCATGGAAAAATCCTGCTGGATAGAAACGAAATAACCCGGAATAATGTGGAGATAAAAAAGCGCATCACCACAGTAACCCAGGAATATACTCTGCGTGGGGATATGAGTGTGGATGAAATTATGGAATATCAGGGTAGACTTTATCGGATTCCCCGGGAACAACGCAAGCGTGATTCAAAAGATCTGCTGGAATTCTGCGGCTTAATGGAACACCGAAAAAAACGAGTGCGCGAACTGTCTGGGGGGATGAAACGAAAACTGATGCTGTGTCGGGCATTGCTGCCCAAGCCCGAACTGGTGCTTTTGGATGAGCCCACCGTGGGGCTTGATCCTTTTTCTCGGCGGCAGATGTGGGATCTGATTAGTGGCTTAAATCAACAGGGGATGACCTTTATTCTCACCACCCATTATATGGAAGAAGCCCAGATGTTATGTAAACGAATTGCCCTTATTGATGAGGGTCGCCTACTGGATATTGCCCCGCCGTTGGAACTCATTAATCAGTTGGGAAACATCGCCGTTGAGGTGGTATCACCTGGGGGAATACAACAAGAATATTTTAGAAACCGAGAGTTGGCATTGGCCTATGCAGGAAGTTTAAATGACCCCTTTACCCTTCGGCAAACAAACCTTGAAGATGTATTTATCAAGCGATTGGGAAGGGGAATCGATTAGATGGCAATACTAACCGTCTTATGGGAAAAATGGATTGAGTTTAAACATGAATGGTTGAAAATCACGGGGACAGCAATGATTAGCCCGATATTATATCTGCTGACCTTTGGGTTGGGTCTGGGCATGGACAAAGTGGTAGATGGTCACAGCTATATGGCGTTTTTAATTCCTGGGATTATTGCGTTGACCACCATGAATGCCAGCTTCAATGCTATTGGGATGTCTTTAAACGTCCAGCGGCTTTATGAAAAATCCTTTGATAATGTGTTGGCATCGCCCACGCCTTTGGGACAATATATTATCGGTCAGATGATTGGTGGCAGTTTGAGAGGAATGTATGCGGGAAGCCTAATTCTCGGAATTGCATATATTTTTGGAGCACCGATTCAGGTCAATCTGATCTTTTTTCTGGTGATGTTGCTTAATGGGATGGCCTTTTCAGCCCTGGGTGTGATGGCGGCCATCATTTCGAAAACCCACGCAGATATCAGCCGCTTTTCAACCTTTGTGATTCTGCCGATGACATTTATCGGAAATACCTTTTTTCCGGTGGCTAATATGCCCTCGCTTTTAAAGAGCGTGGTGCAGGTACTGCCATTAACCCATTCAAGTAGCCTACTGCGTCAGATTTCCTATGGTGAACCGGCAAGTCTGGCCAGTTTTTTCATCATGGTTGTCTACACCATTGTTTTTATGGTCGTTGCATTGATCAAAATTAATATAAGTAAAAATTTATAGCCAGGAAGGAGGCTCAGATGATATGAATAAACATTATTACCCCTTTAGCGCCAT
This sequence comes from Acetobacterium wieringae, assembly GCF_026646375.1. Taxonomy (GTDB): domain Bacteria; phylum Bacillota; class Clostridia; order Eubacteriales; family Eubacteriaceae; genus Acetobacterium; species Acetobacterium wieringae_A. The sequence continues at coordinate 174,795 of NZ_JAIPPU010000005.1, read as the reverse complement.
CATCGGACAGGAAGCCATGAAAAAAGCATTGTTGCTTAATGTAGTAAATCCTAAAATTGGTGGAGTCCTGATCAATGGCGAAAAAGGAACGGCGAAATCAACCGCAGTCAGGGCATTGTCACCCCTTACGGATAAAAAGATTGTGGAATTGCCATTATCAATTTCTGAAGACCGTCTGGTGGGTTCCATCGATATGGAAAAAACATTGGCGTGCGGTGCGGTTCACTTTGAAGCAGGCGTGCTGAAAAAAGCGGATCAAAACATTTTATACGTTGATGAAGTTAATCTGCTTCAGGACTATATCATTGATATTCTTCTGGATGTCAGTGCTAACGGTATGAACCGGATTGAACGGGAAGGGGTTTCCTTTTCCCACCAAAGCGATTTTATCCTGGTGGGAACCATGAACCGAGAAGAAGGCGAACTGCGACCCCATTTTCTGGATCGGTTCGGACTTTATGTGAATATCCAGGGCGAACAAGATCCCCGAGCCCGGGTTGATATTTTAAAAAACAGATATGCATACGAAGAAAATCGTCAGTTTTTTTGTCAGTCCTTTGGAGATCAGGAAGCAAAATTCAAGGTGCTCATTTCAGAAGCCAAAGAGCTGATGAAGCGAATGGTTGTGAGCGAAGAAAATCTAGAGAAAATTATTTCGCTTTGCCTTAAGTCCAACGTGATGGGACATCGAGCCGATCTGGTAATGGAACAGACCGCCAAAGCGATAGCTGCATTAAATGGACGAACAGAGATAAACGATCATGATATTGAGGAAGCGGCTTTTTTTGCCTTGATGCACCGACAGAAAGAACGGTCGCAACAACAGCAGGAAGAAGAACAAACGGATTCTCAGGAACCAGAAGACGAACTCGAGCCGGACGAAAATCAACAGGAACCGCAGGCAGATGATGCGCCTTCAGAAGCGGATAACCAAAAGCCGGACAAGGATGAAGCGGATCAGTCCGAGCAGGATGATCAGCAAAAGGAACAGCAGAAACCGGGCAAGCCGCTAACTGAGAATTTTGAAATTGGACAGGACTTTAAGCTGAAGGATTTTGGTCATCAGCCGGATCGAAGGGTTAGACGGGGACAGGGGAAACGAACAAATATCCGCAGCGCCTCAAAATCCGGACGCTATATCTTCACCACCATGCAACGGAAAAACGATGATCTGGCGCTGGATGCCACCATTCGTGCCGCCGCTCCGTTTCAGCGACAACGAAAGTCTAACGGCATGGCGATTAATATTCGGGAAGAAGATATTCGGGAAAAGGTACGACAAAAGAAAATTGCCAATTTGCTGGTCTTTGTAGTCGATGCCAGCGGTTCCATGGGGGCCAACCAGCGCATGGTCGAAACCAAGGGCGCCATCATGTCGCTGCTTAAAGATGCTTATGTGAAACGGGATAAAATCTGTCTGGTATCGTTTCGCGGCGATGAAGCGCAAGTGTTGCTGCCACCCACCCGCAGTGTCGAACGGGGCTACAAACTACTGGAAAATATGGAAATCGGTGGCAAGACGCCCTTAAATGCCGGGCTGACCAAGGGCATTCAGGTCATTAAAAGCGAACTCAAAAAAGCTCCGGATCTGATGCCGATGATGATTGTTATTACCGATGGTAAGGGCAATGTCAGCCTTGAGGAAGACAAAAAACCCAAAGCGGAACTGTTTGAAATCGGTGAGAAAATTCGAGAATTCAAGCAGATCAATACGATGGTTATCGACATTGAAAAACAGGGGATGATGCGTTTTGGCATCGCCAAAGAGCTGGCAGCGATGATGAACTCGGAATACCGCGCGATGGATGAACTAAGCAGCGACAAAATTTTAACTATGGTAGAAAGTATAAGAGGAACAGCATGACACATTATATGAAGAAAAACATGACCTATCCGTTTACGGCCATCATCGGACAGGAATCAATGAAACTGGGGCTGATTTTAAACGTTATCGATCCCAAAATCGGCGGGGTATTAGTTTTTGGCGAAAAAGGAACCGGGAAATCTACCGCCGTTCGGGCGATAGCCAATCTGCTACCGGAAATCGAGGTGGTAAAGGATTGTCCGTTTCGATGTGATCCTCACGATTCCGGCTCCTGGTGTGAAAATTGCCGGACTAAGGTGAAAAACGGCGAAACCCTGGAAGTTGTCAAAGATAAAATGCGGGTTGTTGATCTCCCTGTTTCGGCCACTGAGGATCGGGTAGTGGGATCTCTGGACATTGAAGAAGCCATCCAGCATGGCAAGAAAAAGTTTGATCTGGGGGTACTGGCGCAGGCCAACCGGGGTATTCTCTATGTGGATGAGATCAATCTTTTAGATGATCACATTGTCGATCTGCTACTGGATTCAGCGGCTATGGGGGTGAATACGGTGGAACGGGAAGGGATCTCCTTTTCGCACCCGGCTCAATTTATTCTGGTGGGGACGATGAACCCGGAAGAGGGAGAACTGCGGCCTCAGCTTTTGGATCGTTTTGGTTTTTCTGTCGATATCAAAGGGATCAAAGATCCGACGCAGCGGATTGACATCGTTAAAAGACGAGGCGCTTTTGAAGCGGATCCCCATGAATTTCTGCATCGTTATCAGACCCAGGAAACAGCACTCAGCGATCAGATTGTTAAAGCCAGAGGGTTGCTACCGCAGGTGAACATCTCGGATGAACTGTTGCTGACCAACGCGAAAATCGCCATTGCCCTGGAGGTTGATGGTCACCGGGGGGATTTGACGCTGATGAAAGCGGCCCGAGCCATGGCGGCGTTTAAGGGACATGAACTTGTTGATCAGGAAGATATTCGGGCAGTGGTCGAAATGGTATTCCTCCATCGACTGAAATCACTGCCCTTTGAAAAAACAAAGAATTTTAACATCGATCTGGTCAATTCAATCATTGATGAAGATGCGGTATTAAATGAAGAAAAGGCAGGCTGAAAATGAAAACCATTATTGCAATTCTATGGCATAAATCAGCCAACCGGCTCCGCATGATCACTCCATATATACAAGACCAGGTGAATCTGAAAATATATTCCGCCGCTGAACTGGGCGATGGCAGAGCAGACCTCGAGGCCTTATATCGAGAAATGGATAAAGCCGATGGATTTCTGTTTAATGTCACGGTGTCCGATTCAGTGTGGGGTGAAATTGAAGAATATGCTGCGGCAAAAATCACACCGATCGTTTATGTCGGTGGGGAAGCCATGAGCCATGTGAAAAACAAAGAATCCCTCAAGTATTCGGCTTACTGCAATCAATACTACCATTACAGCGGAAAAGAAAACCTGGTAAATATGATCCGGTATATGATCACCGAGGTTCTGGGAGAAAGTCACGGCTATAAAGAACCGATGTTTATTCCCTGGGAAGGGATTTTTCATCCGGACACGGAGGCGGTTTTTCAGAGCTCACAGGACTATTTTGCCAGTCGGGGGAAATCGACCAAAGGCGTGATCGGTGTGATCGCCTCCAGAACGACCTGGCTCAATGAGGATATTGCAGTTGAAAAAGAACTGATTCGGATTATTGAAGACCGGGGTTACTCGGCATTACCGATCTATACCTATTCCTGGCCGGATGCTGAAATAGGCGCTAAAGGAGTGGAATTTGCAGTGGAGCAGTTCTGCTTTGATTCCGCCGGAAAACCGGTGATCGATGCGATGATCCGGATGAGTGGATTTTTTCTGCAATCCAACAATGACGGCAAGCAAAGTAAACCCAGTTCCATTATGAAGCGTTTGAACTGTCCGATTGCCAAGCCGGTTTGCTCAACCTCGATGTCCATTGAAGAATGGGAAGCGAGCAAAGACGGAACCATTGCCGATCTGCCATGGAGCATTGCCCTTCCCGAACTGGAAGGGGTGATTGAGCCGATATTTATTGGTGCTGAAGATCGCAGCACAGCGGTTGATATGAGAACTCCGGTGGGCAAGCGCTGCGAAAAACTGGTGAGCCGGATGATCAATTGGATTGAGCTGAAAAAGAAAGAAAATAAGGATAAAAAAGTCGTTTTTATTTTAAATAATAACCCCTGTACTTCCACCGAAGCATCGGTGGGGGGCGGAGCCAATCTGGATACCCTGGAAAGTGTGGCTCGGATTCTAAAAACCATGAAAAATCAGGGTTACGATCTGGAAGATATTCCCGAAGATGGCGATAGTCTGATTAAAACCATTATGGCGCGAAAGGCGATTTCCGAATTCCGCTGGACAACCGTTAAGGAAATGGTTAACAAGGGCGGCGTCATTGATTTTGTCTCCCGAGAACAGTACCGGCAATGGTTTGAAGAGATCACCGCGGAAGCCCAGATTAATATGATCAAAGGTTGGGGTGAGCCTTTTGGCGAAACTGAAGAGGGCCTGCCGCCGGCCATGGTTTATGAAGATAAGATGCTGGTTACGGGAGTCAGTTTTAAACATGCACTGGTTTGTGTTCAGCCCAAAAGAGGCTGCAGCGGATCCAAGTGTGACGGTAAGGTCTGTAAAATCCTTCACGATCCCCATATTGCGCCAACCCATCAATACCTGGCCAGCTACCGCTATTTTGAGCGAATTTACGGAGCAGACGTGATTATTCATGTGGGAACCCACGGAAATCTGGAGTTTCTTCCCGGCAAAGGTGCGGGTCTTTCGGATAGCTGTTTTCCGGATATCTGTATCGAAAACATGCCAAACCTCTATATTTATAATGCCGATAATCCGCCCGAAGGGACGATTGCTAAGCGTCGGGCATTAGCTACCATTATTGATCATATGCAGACGGTGATGGCTCAGGGTGGTCTTTATGATGATCTTGAAGAATTGGACAACCTCTTAAAACAGTATGACAAGGTTCGGCTGGCCGATAAAACCCAGGCGCATTTGCTGGAGCATCTGGTGATTGAAGAGATTGCGAAAAACAATCTCGAAAAAGAAATCAATCTGGACGATTACCACAACAATTTTGATCAGGTGGTGGAATCCGCCCATCAATTACTGACGACGGTTAAAAACACCCAGGTTCAAGATGGCATGCATATCTTCGGCCAGTTGCCCACTGGGGAAGCCCGGGTGGAAATGCTTAATGCCATCGTTCGGTACGAGGGAATTGATCAGGCATCGCTTCGCAGTGTCATTGGTCAGTTGGTCGGGGTGGAACTGAAAACCCTGCTCAGTCAGACGGAAGCCTTTTCAGAAGTGATTAGTAAAAATAATGGTCAAATCCTTTTTGATCTGGACGTCATCGGCAAGCAGATGATTGCATGTTTTCTAAACGGTCAGGACATTACCGCCGGCTTTTCTTTGCCGGAACCTTATGTGATTAAAAATCCGGCCGCACTTGATCAAATTAATCAGTTCAAAGCGCGGATTATTGATATTGACAGTCGGATTGAAGAATCAAAAGAGATTGATTCTCTGATCGCCGCTATGAACGGGGAATACGTGTCTCCGGGCCCGGCCGGGATTATTACTAGGGGAAGGGATGATATTCTGCCCACCGGGAGGAATTTTTATACCCTGGATCCGGAAACCGTGCCCACAAAAGCGGCCTGGGAAATTGGCAAGCGACTGGCGGATTCGGTTATTCAGAAATTTTTTGATGAAGAAGGGCGTTATCCTGAGACCATGGCCATATATTGGATGGCGGCGGATGTGATGTGGGGTGATGGTGAAGGAATGGCGCAGCTGTTCTATATGCTGGGGGTCAAACCCAAATGGCTACCCAATGGTAAGGTAAAAGGAATTGAAGTGATTCCCTTAAACGAACTGGGCCGGCCAAGAATCGATGTGACGGCGAAGATATCAGGAATTCTCCGGGACAATTTTCAGAATTGTGTAAGTCTGTTAGATGATGCGATTCAGGCGGTTGCCAGCCTAGATGAAGATCGGGAAGCAAATTATGTCAGAAAACATGCCCTGGAAATAACTGCAGAAAAGCCGGAAACCACCTGGGAAGAAGCGACCGCCAGAATTTTCGGGGTACAGCCAGGAACCTTTATGTCTGGTGTCAACCTGATGGTGTATGCCTCGGCCTGGGAAGATCAAACCGATATTACCGATTTGTTTACCTATTACAATGGCTATTCGTATGGGCGGGAGAGCTACGGAAAACGGGCTTATACCGAACTTCAAAATAGCTTAAAAACGGTGGATATCACCTATGACAAGGTGATGACTGATGAACACGATCTGTTGGGTTGCTGTTGTTATTTCGGGAATTATGGCGGGATGACCGCCGCCGCTAGAGAATTATCCAATAAAGATATAAAAACCTATTACGGCGATACCCGGGAAGTAACCAACGTGGAAGTCCGAACCCTGTCCGAAGAAATCAACCGGGTGGTCAGAGGAAAACTACTCAACCCTAAATGGATTGAAGGACAGAAGCGTCATGGCTATAAGGGCGCGGGGGATATCAGTAAGCGGGTTGGTCGGGTTTATGGTTGGGAAGCAACCACCGAAGAGGTGGATGATTGGATCTTTGATGAAATCACCAAAACATTTATTATCGATGCTGAAAACAGAGCTTTTTTCAGAGACAACAATCCCTGGGCATTAGAGGAAATGTCCAGGCGACTGATGGAATCATATCAGCGCGGACTGTGGCAGCCTGAAGAGGGGATGATCGAAGAGATTCAGGACTCCTATCTGGAACTGGAAGGTTTTCTGGAAGAAGATATGGGTTCCGATACCGGTGAATTTCAGGGCTCAGCCATTGAAATAATAAAAGCCGATGAGTTTGAGGAATTTAGGAAAACGATGTCTCAGATTCACGGCGCAAAAAAAAGAAAATAGAAAGAGGAGAAGTTCGAGAATGAAAAAACATGGAAAAAGAGCGTTAAAGTGGTTGTTTTGTATGGCGGTATTGGGAGCGATGGTGTTTAGTTTTGGGGGATGTAGCTCCAGTCAGGGGGATGCCAAGGCTAAGGATTCCAAAGACGGCATTACCGTAACCGATACGATGGGAAGAGAGATTACAATTGAAAAACCACTGGAAAAAATCGTCACCTATAACTCTGGGCTAACCGATATTTTGGTGATGTTTGGCGCAGAAAAAACAGTGATTGGTCGTGGCGACTCCGTTCCCAACCCTGACCCCAGTGTAGAGGTTCCCACGGTTGGAAAATGGAATGAGCCGAATATTGAAGCGATTATGGAACTGAAACCAGAAGCCGTATTTACCTACGCAGCCAATATGACCCCGGAAAACGAACAACTCCTGGAATCGGCCGGAATCAAATGTATCTATCTTGAGTTAACGGATGTGTCCAAAGCAACCGAAGAGGTTACGGCTTTGGGAGCTCTGTTTGGAAATGAAGAAAAGGCCGCAGAGTTTGTTAAATTCCATGATAAATATGCGGAATTAATTGAAAAGAAATTAAAAAACGTGAAAGAAGAAGATAAGGCGACCATTTATTACGAAGGTTATACCGACTATAAATCCGTCAATAAGGACGCCGGGGGACAGGCTCTGATTGACGCCGCCGGTGGGATCAACATTGCCGCCGCCGAAACCGCTAAATATCCGGAAATCAGTGATGAATGGGTACTGGAACGAAATCCCGATGCGATTGTCAAACTGGTCAGCAGCACGAAGAAAATCATGGGCTTTGATCTGACCGATGAAGCACCGATTAAAGATTTTTATAATACCTTAATCGCAAGACCCAGCTGGTCAAATTTACAGGCCGTAAAAGATGGAAAAGTCATTTTGCTGAGCAGTGATGTGGGAACAACGGCACTGGGCAGCATTATTGGTGAGTTGTATCTGGCCAAAACCATGTACCCGGAACAATTTAAAGATGTTGATGTTAACAAGGTTCATCAAGAATTACAGAAAACCTTGTATGGGGATGATTTAGTTGGAATATTTGCCTACCCCGCAAAATAGTAAAACGAAGATTCGTTAGAAGTCTATAAAAGGTAATGGTGTCTTATAAATGAAAATGACAAAAAATGAGAAGAAAAACATGGAACAGAACATTGATCAGGCAAAACTGAATTACATGAATAAACGATCCCGAAAGATCCTGTTTATCGTGTTTTTGAGTATTGCACTGGTTATGACAGCCGTCATTTCAATTACGATGGGAGCCTCTTCGGTGGATTTTCAAACGGTGCTTCAGGTAATTGGGGATGTTTTTGTCCGCAATGATGCCATTACCGACATTCAACGGGATATTGTTTTCAAGATTCGTTTACCACGAATTATTACTGCCATTCTGGTAGGTATGGCCCTATCCAATGCCGGGTTGCTGATGCAGGGGATTTTTCAAAATCCTCTGGTTAGCCCCTACACATTGGGGGTTTCTAATGGGGCTGCTTTTGGAGCATCACTGGCCATTATTTTTGGAGCGAGTTTTTCTTTTCTCAATTTTGGCGAGTTTCTGATCCCGGTTTTTGCCTTTGGGTTTGGAGTACTTACGATGTTTCTGGTTTATGGGGTAGCAAAGGTAGCCAGTGATTCTTCAAGCACCCTGATTTTGGCAGGGGTGGCCATTGGCTATTTGTTTTCGGCATTAGTTTCTCTGGTAAAATACCTCAGTGATGTGAAAGATCTGCCGGAACTTGTTTTCTGGATGATGGGCAGTCTTTCGGGGGTGCCGACGGTAGGGATTATTATTATGCTGATTGCCATCACAATTACTATGATTTTGATGATGTGGTTTGCCTGGGATCTTAATATTATGTCTGCGGGTGAGGAGACCGCCGTCAGTCTGGGGGTGAACTATAAAAAAGTTAAGATGATGTCCTTTGGAATTTCGACCTTATTAACAGCTGTAGCAGTTTCCTTTACCGGGGTTATCGGCTTTATTGGCTTAGTGGCACCGCATGTAACGAAGATGTTGATTGGTAACGATTTTCGCTATTCGGTTCCGGGAGCCGCTTTAGTTGGAGCACTGCTGTTATTGATTGCTGATACCATCGGGAGAAATATCATTGCCCCAACTCAATTACCAGTCGGAATTGTTACATCAATTATTGGGGTTCCCTTCTTTTTGTATTTGATTGTAAGAAAGCGAGGAAAGTAAATTGGAACTGTCAGTAAATGATCTGAAATTTGGTTACACAAAAAAAATGTTAGTGGTCAAAGGGATCAGTTTTTCCGCCCAACCCGGTCAGCTTATCACGCTTATTGGGCCTAATGGTTCTGGTAAAACGACGATTGTAAAATGTCTTAATAAAATTCTAACCCCAACCAGTGGAAATATTTCACTTGATGGTAAAGATGTAAAGAAGATGACTGCAAGGGAAATGGCTAGGAGGATTGCCTATGTGCCTCAGTTCACAAACAGTTATTTAAGTGGATCAGTCATGGATGTGGTCATGATGGGAAGACGACCCTATATCAAATGGCGGGTCTCTGATATGGATGTAGAAATTGTTCTAGCGGTTTTAAAGGATCTGGAGCTTGAGGAATTGGCGCATGAACAATTCCAGGAATTATCCGGAGGACAGAAACAGAAGATTTTAATCGCAAGAGCCTTGGTTCAAAAGCCGGATCTTTATCTTTTTGATGAACCGATCAGTTTTCTGGATATAAAAAATCAGATTGATATTATGGAACTAGCTAGAAATATGGTGGAAAAAGAGAACAAGGCAGTGATTATGGTTATACATGATTTAAATATGGCCATGCGTTATTCGGATCAGATCATTTTATTGAAATCCGGCGAGGTCGAGGCAGCAGGCTTGCCAAAAGCAGTTTTGAATCATGTGCATATTAAAACGGTATATGGGGTTGATATAAGAATTTTGGAAGAGAAGTACATTGCGCCAGTTTATGCTTCGGCAGTGCTGTAAAAAGAAGATACATCATTGGTGCAAAATCTAGTTGAAAAATAACGTGACAAACCGAAAAAAATTTGGTATATTAAGTGAGAATTAAAAATTGAATTTAATTAATAAAACAGGTGTCGGCAGTAATCCAATGTATTACATGCCGGTGAAAAGGGAAGATGGGTGAAAATCCCACGCGGTCCCGCCGCTGTAAGAGAAGAGTTCCTCCAGGAATGCCACCAATTAGTTGGGAAGGCAGGAGGTAATGTTGACGCTTGAGCCAGAAGACCTGCCTGCTTTAATAACTCAAACTCTACGAGAGATAGAGGAGGTTTATTTTTGCGGGCTTTTTTTGCAGGCATTTTGTAACTCCACTGTCTTTTTCGAGATAGTGGTTTTTTTTATCGAAAAATTTGTGAATGAAAAAGGGTGGTATATGTCAAAAGTATTGGTAATAGCAGGGACTACAGATGCAAAAGCAGTGATTAAGAGACTATTGGAGATGAATGTTGACACAGCCGTGACCGTTACAACCCGAATGGGGTGTGGGATGCTGGAAGAATTTGAGCAGTTGGATATTTATCAGGGAAAGATGAATAAGGAAACGATTACTCATTTACTGGAAACAATTAAACCGAAATGTTTAATCGATGCATCAAATCCGTTTTCGAGAGAAATTACCCGCAATGCCATGAATGTCTGCAAGATGGCTCAAATACCGTACGTCCGTTTTGAAAGAGAAAAACTGGAGTATGATGATCCCGGAATTATAAAAGTTAAAACTTATCGGGAAGCCTGTGAAGAATTAATGAACGTTGAAGGGAATATTCTGTTGACGCTGGGTAGCAATAAAATTGAAACATTCACAAAAATACCAGATTTTCAACAACGGGTATTTTTAAGAGTACTTCCGGATTGGAAGGTCCTATGTAAGTGTGAAAAACTTGGCTTTAATCCCAAAAATATCATTGCAATCAAAGGTCCCTATAATGAAGCGTTAAATATGGAATTGTTTAAATACTGCCATGCGGGGATTTTGGTAACTAAGGAAAGCGGTAATATGGGTGGCGTCGTGGACAAAATAAGTGCGGCAAAAAAGCTGGGGATAAAAATTATTTTGATCGATCGTCTGGAAGAAGAGTGTATCAATAAATACAGCTCAGTTGACGACATCATTGAATTTGTCGGACGTGCCTAGAAAACAGACGGTTCAAGAAAGGAAAAACACTGATGGAAAATATCATAAAAAGCTATCTCGATGAGATGATTTCAAGTAAAGTCCCGCAGGAAGTACACATGCACTCAAATGCAATAAAACCACATCATCACCATAAAATCGACCACAAACACGGGGAAGGCTCATCCATTGATTTTTATGCCTACAACTCAAAAATTCGACACTGGAATCCCACATTTAAAGTATTGCTTTCGGTTTTAACATTGCTTCTATGTATTGTATTGAATAATCATTATGTTTCGGTTGCGGTCATTATTGCGATGACTTATCTTACCGTAGTTAAAGGCGGATTGCCGCTGCGTGCATACATTTCGGTACTGATGATCCCAATCACTTTTATTCTACTGGGAACCGTTACCATCGGTATTGATTTTTCAAGCGAACCCATTGGCCAGTATAATCTGAATCTTGGTTTTTGTTATGTATTCACATCCCAGGCAAAATTATGGGCAATGGCCTTTTTAATCCTGAAAGTTTTTGGGGCCATCAGTGCCATGGAAATGATGGCCTTGTCTACGCCATCTTCCGAAATTATTGGGGTGCTTAGAAAGGCTCATGTACCAAAACTCATTGTTGAACTGATGTACATTATTTACCGATATATTTTTATTCTGATGGATGTTCACACAAAAATGAAAAATGCAGCTGAATCTCGTTTAGGTTTCTGCGATTTTAAAACATCCTGTTCCACATTTGGAAACATTGCCAGCAATATGCTGATTGTCTCCTTGAAAAAAGCTACAGCCTACTATCAGGCTATGGAAGCCAGAGGTTATGATGGGGATCTTGTTTTTTTAGAACAAACTGGAAGTGTTAAAGTTTCGCAGCTTGTTTTCACAACAGGATTTCTGGCGGGTTTGATCCTGCTTTGGTATTTAACAAACTAGAAAGGAAATCAAATGGAAGAACCCATATTAAAAATTAAAGATCTGTATTATGGATATGGAAATGGCGCACCAGCATTGGATGGTGTCAGTGTAAACATCCATGCAGGTGAAAAAATAGCTGTGATTGGATCAAACGGTGCCGGTAAATCAACATTCTTTTTGAATGCCAATGGAGTGCTCAAACCAGATCACGGTGAAATCAGTTATCGGGGCATACCCATCACTAAAAAGAATTTAAAGGAATTGCGGAAAAATATCGGGATTGTTTTTCAGGATGCTGATAATCAAATCGTTGCATCCACTGTTATGGCAGAGGTTGGTTTTGGTCCCATGAATTTGAAGCTGCCAAAAGAGGAAGTGCTGCAACGGGTTGATGAAGCCTTGACCTATATGAATATTCTGGAGTTTAAGGATCGTGCGCCCCACTATTTAAGTGGTGGTGAGAAAAAGCGGGTAAGTATTGCCGATATCATTGCCATGAAATCGGATGTTATTATTTTTGATGAGCCTACAGCCGCACTTGATCCCGTTAATGCCGAAATGCTGGAAGATGTTCTGGCTAAACTGGGATCCGAAGGAAAAACCATCCTGATTTCTACTCACGATGTGGATTTTGCCTATCGATGGGCCGAACGGGCCATTGTCTTTTGTCAGGGAAAAATCATTGCGGATGGAACACCTCTGGAGATTTTCCAGAATGAAAAAGTTTTGAAACTGGCAAATCTGAAACGTCCAATGATGCTGGATGTTTATGATTTGCTGGTTGAAAATAAATTACTGAGGGATGAAAAAATTTATCCCAAAAGTATCGAGGCATTCAAAGAAATGCTGGAAATTATTAATAATTTTTAAGAGGAGAAGTTATGAACGTCAAAGAAAAAAGATTTGTTGCTGTTGTTGCAGTGCTCGCGTTAGCTTTCGGGACTACCCCGGTTGCCAATGCCATGCACATTATGGAAGGTTATCTACCACCGGCATTCTGTATTGCTTGGGGAGTAATATGTATTCCATTTCTGGTCGCCGGATATCTGTCGATCAAGAAAACATTAAATGAAAACCGTAAAGCAATTACCATCCTGGCCATGGCAGGAGCCTACATTTTTGTGATTTCATCGTTAAAGATTCCATCTGTCACCGGCAGTTGTTCCCATATGACTGGAACCGGACTGGGTGCGATTTTATTCGGACCGGCTGCCGTGAGCATCCTGGGTCTGATTGTTCTGTTATTTCAGTCAATTTTGCTTGCCCATGGCGGGCTGACAACGTTAGGAGCCAATACTTTTTCCATGGCCATTGCCGGTCCGTTTGTTGCCTTTGGTATTTATAAATTAGGCTTGAAGTTAAAAATCAACAAGCATGTGGTCATCTTTCTGGCCGCAGCGCTGGGTGATTTCTTCACATATCTTATAACGAGCTTTCAGTTGGCCATGGCTTATCCGTCAGAGACTGGTGGTATAGCAGCATCTTCACTCAAATTTTTGGCGGTGTTCGCACCGACTCAATTGCCACTGGCAATCATTGAAGGAATTCTGACCGTGGTCATCATTATTGGTCTGGAAACCTATGCATCATCTGAACTCACAGATCTTGGATATTTAGCTGGAGGTACAAAATAATGTCAAAAACAAAAAAAACAGTGATCGGTTTATTATTGGCGGTACTGGTACTTATTGCAGTTCCATTATTAGCACTACCAGGTGCTCAATTCGAAGGGGCTGATGGTGGCGGAAGCGTCGTTGTTAATGAAATTCAAGGCGGAAATTATGAACCCTGGTTTACACCAGTGATGGAATCGGTACTTGGGGGTCCAATTCCTGGCGAAATGCAAAGCCTGTTTTTCTGTATCCAAACCGGTATCGGCGTTGGGATTATGGCCTTCCTGATGGGCAAATTCGTGGAAAGAAAAAAAAGTGAGGATGAATTAGATAAAGTCAAATAATGGGGGGGAATCAATAACTAAAGAAACTGATTATAAAACATAAGGTGTGATAAAAATGAAGAATTACGCAGTTTTATATGCACTCCTGGCGGCGCTGCTTTTTGGTGTCAATACGCCATTTTCCAAGCTGCTGATCAATGAATTGAACCCGCTATTTTTAGCTGCTTTGCTGTATCTTGGAGCAGGAATCGGAATGACGGTGATTCATCTTTTCAACAAAAGCCGCAAAATTGAAGTAACAGAAGCCCGATTGTCGAAAAGGGAAATGCCCTATGTTATTCTGATGATCTTACTGGATATTGCTGCCCCAATTTTCTTATTGTATGGGATCAGTTTGACCAACTCCAGTACGGCAGCCCTGTTGGGGACTTTTGAAATCGCGGCAACCTCGGTTATCGCCGTAATTATTTTTAAGGAAGCCATCGGGAAGCGGCTTTGGATTGCCATCGGTTTTATTTCTTTGGCAAGTATCCTGTTAACGCTTACTGATGCTTCGTCAATCCATTTGTCCATCGGATCGGTTTTGGTTTTGCTTTCCTGTGTGTGTTGGGGATTTGAAAACAACTGTACCCGAAAAATTTCGCTTAAAGATCCCCTCCAGATTGTCATTTTAAAAGGATTTGGCTCAGGGATGGGGGCGTTACTCATTGCATCGATTTGGGGAGAATTATCAGGGTCACTGCTTGCGATTGTTTTGGCCATGGTTCTGGGTTTTGTCGCTTATGGTCTCAGTATTTACTTTTATATCAAGGCCCAGCGTGGATTAGGCGCTGCTCGGACCAGTGCCTATTATGCCGCAGCCCCTTTTATGGGGGTGCTGATTTCCTGGCTGGTACTGCGAGAACCAATTACCCTATCGTTTTTAATTGCTTTAGGGATTATGATGCTGGGGAGTTGGCTGGCCTTATCCGAAAATCATGAACATGCTCATATGCATGATCCTGAAACTCATGAACATAAACACACACATGAGGAGGACCATCATCAGCATTCCGATCATCGATTAAGAAGCCCTGAACATTGCCATAGCCATACCCATACCCATGAATGTCTGGAGCATAAACATTTTCACCTTCCGGATAGTCATCACCGTCATGTTCACTAAATGATTTGGTGTAGTTGATACAACATAAAGTATAGAAAACTAAATTGAAAAAAATAAATAAAACAGGTGTCGGCTGTAATCCATTGTATTACGAGCCGGTGAAAAGGGAAGATGGGTGAAAATCCCACGCGGTCCCGCCACTGTAAGAGACGAGTTCCTTCAAGAATGCCACTGTAGTAATACGGGAAGGCAGAAGGTAATGTTGACGCTTGAGCCAGGAGACCTGCCTGTTTTGTCAAACACAGATTCTACGAGCGATAGAGGAGGTTTTTTAAGCGCATGCTTTTTTGCGGCCTCATTATCTTGTTCAGAGATAATGAGGTTTTTTTATGTAAAAAATTATTTAAAAAAATCAGAATGGCGGGAAGATTTGAAACAAATCTTTTAATTCAAATAATATTCGAACGGAGGACTTCATAATTGAACAGTCAAAAGATTATGAATCGATTAGTTTAAATGGAAACAAGTCAGAAACGTAAAAGCAGACAAATAATTTTATTGATCATCTTATTTATTTCAATCATCCTGGTATCGCTTTACAGTATCAGTGTCGGTTCCATTAATATCAGTATTTCTGACATTTTGAAAATAATCTCAGGTCAGGAAGTTGCCAACAATACCTATGGACCGATTATTTTAAACATTCGTCTGCCCAGGGTATTGGCAACCATCATGGGGGGCGCCTGTCTGGCGGTATCCGGGCTGCTGCTTCAGATTTTTTTTAGAAATCCCATAGTAGAACCCTATATTCTGGGTATCTCATCCGGTGCCAGTCTCTTCGTCGGCCTGGTCTTATTGGGAGGCTATACATTTGGCTTTAGTACCATAACGCCAATGGGTTTGTTTGTCGGTTCTTTTGCCGGGGCAATGGCAGTGATGATTGCGGTGGTTATTGCTGCAAAAAAAGTGAAGAGCATCACAACGCTGTTGATTATCGGCATGATGGCCGGTTTTATCTGCAATGCCATTACCGGAATTCTCACAGCCTTTGCGGATAAAGAGCAGCTGCACAGTTTTGTGATGTGGTCCATGGGGAGTTTCTCAGGATTTTCCTGGACACAGGTACAATTTTTGTACATCGTTGGGGTGCCAATTATTATCCTGGCCTATGTTCTCAGCAAGCCGTTGAATGCGATGCTTTTTGGGGAGAACTATGCCATTTCAATGGGTTTGAGTATGAAAACCTTTCGGATGGTGGTGATTCTCATTGCCAGTATTTTAACGGCAACCATTACGGCATTTGCCGGGCCCATTTCATTTGTTGGGCTGGCAGTTCCCCATATTGTCAGAATTACCTTTGGCACATCGGATAATCGGATCTTAATACCTGGGGTTATTCTGGCCGGAGCATTGATGACCGGGGTGTGTGATTTATGTGCCAGAATGTTAATGGCACCGATCGAACTGCCGCTTGGTGTGATCACCGCATTAATCGGGGCACCCATTGTGGTCTATCTGCTGTTAAGAAAAACGAAAGGAAATGAATTATGAGTCAAATAATTACCAGTAAAAATTTAGATGTTGGCTATGAAAGAAAAGTAGTGGTTGAACAGGTGAACATCAGCGCCGGAAAAGGGGAACTGATTTGTCTGCTGGGACCGAATGGTTCGGGTAAAACCACCATATTGAGAACCTTAACCGGATTGCAGCCGCCGGTGAATGGGGTTGTGGAAATAAACGGTGTGGATATCAGCAAGATCAAAAAAGCGGATCTGGCAAAAAAAATGGCGATCGTTCTCACTGAACAGGTATCCCTGGGTTTACTGACGGTGTTTGAGATTGCCGCCATGGGTCGTTATCCACATACCAATATCATGGGAAAACTATCAAAAACCGATGAAATAATTGTTGAAGAAGCTTTGCAACTGGTGGGTGCGCTTCATTTAAAAAACCGATATTATTTTGAATTGAGTGATGGTGAAAAACAGAAGGTGATGATTGCCAGAGCTCTGGTTCAGGAACCGGAACTGATTGTGCTCGATGAACCCACCAGTCATCTGGATGTTAAACACAAAGTCGAGGTCATCAGTATTCTCAGAAAACTCTGTCTTGAAAAGGGCATTTCTGTGATTTTGTCGCTTCATGATATTGATATTGCGATTAAAGGATGTCAGAAGATTCTCTTAATCGAGGACGGAAAGGTGAAAGCCCAGGGAACACCGGAAGAAATCATAGAAGAAGGAACTATTCAGAAACTCTACAATATTGAAGGCGCAAAGTACAATGAATTACTGGGAAGTCTGGAATTTTCTTCCCCGGTCTTCCCCGAGGTATTCATTACTGGGGGAAACGGAACTGGAACGGGGGTGTATCGAGCAGTTTCCCGAGCCGGTTACGGCATGTACTGTGGCGTTCTGCATAGCAATGATATTGATCTGCATGTGGCAAAAGCTTTGAGTTGTGATGTGATTGAAGAAAGATCTTTCAGTCAGATCAGCCTGGCTCAACACGAGGTTGCTGCGGCAAAAATGGCAAAGGTTCATTATGTCATTGATACCGGTTTTCCGGTGGGAAAGAATAATCAATCCAACGTGGATCTGATTATTGAAGCGGTTAAAATGGGAAAAACAGTGTTCTCCCTCACGGAACAAAACGACATGGACAATCGCTATGGCGAGTGGGCAAACAGTATTCATTGCTGTAAAAATCCGGCCGAAATTCTGGGTTTCATACCACGAAAAATTAATAGGGAGAGCTATATATGATGATCGGAAAAACAGCAACCGGGGATCAGGCGCATCGGTATAATCGTTGCCTGGTTGTCCCTTTTGAGGGAAAACGCAAAGTGATGAGTACCGCCATGGAAAATGGCGGGTATCAGGAAAATCTCACCGCCATCTTTAATCGGGATGTGAACCCCGGTCCGGGAAAACCCTGTCTCTATTGTCAGCCTGGCCAGGAAGAGGAAATCAAACGGTTTATCAATGAAGAACTGGGACTAAATAGTGAGACTGTCGCCTATATGGCAACCATTGTCTCTATGGACAGTGCGGTCATGAAGAGTGAAACCTATGACGAATTGACGGTGTCGGCCATCTCAACCGCCAGTCTGGAAGTTAATGGAGGGCGGGTTGGGGAGAAAGCCACCAGTTATGAGAAAAACGGACAAAGTGTGAGTCTGAGACCGGGTACCATTAATATCATGGTTTTTGTCAGTGGCAATATGACCCCGGGGTGCATGGCCCGGGCGATGGTGACCGCCACCGAGGCAAAGACCGCCGCCTGTCAGGAATTGCTGGCAGGAAGTCTGAATTCTTCGGGAATCGCCACCGGGTCCGGGACGGATAATGTCATGATTATTTCCAATTCTGAATCGGAAAATACCCTGACCTATGCCGGAAAACATGGCAAACTCGGGGAATTAATCGGGAGATTGGTGATGTCAACCGTTACGGAGTCGTTAGCGAAACACATGGGGCTTACACAGAAAAGCCAGCACAGCATACTGGCACGATTAAAAAGATATGGGATTAACGAGAGCACTTATGCTGATAAATATGGGGAGCTGACTGTGGATGATAAAAAATCCATGCCGGATTTTATTAATGTGATTCACACATGGGATTGTCAAGATGAACTGGTGACATTAACGTCACTTTATGTGCACTTATTAGATCAATTGTCCTGGGGTCTTTTAACCATTGAGGAAGTCAGTATTGCCGGTAAAGCGGTTTTAAATAATCTGTCAAATCAGATTGAAACCGATCTGGAATGGCAGGCGGTGGACGCAATCAATAAAGATGCGTGCATCAAAGTAATGTTGGATTCGTTTGTAACGACAACCGCGATGGCTGCCGTTACAAATGAAATAAATTAAAAAGAGAATTAGAGGAGAAAAGCAAGATGAAGAAGTTTTGGTTTAAACGTTCAATGGTACTGGCCATGATTGTGACCCTGTTGGTTTCAGGGATGGCTGGGCTGACAGGATGCGGTAGCTCGGCGGACGCCGGCTATAAGAGTGAGGATGGCAACAACATAAAATTGGAATATGCAAAAAACTTTAATATCCAGTACCTAAAGGACAATATGAAAATCGTCACCGATGGCGAAGGCAAAAAAATGCTGCTGCTGCAAAAAGGTCAGACAGCACCCGCAGAATACAAGGATTTACCATCGATTACGATTCCCATTGATAAAGCGATTTACACCAGCACCACTCAGGTTGGATTTTTACGGGCTTTTGATGATGATAAATTGTTTGACAGCATTGTTGGGGTCAGACAAAAAGCTGAAGACTGGGATTTCGATGCCATGAAGAATCGGATGCTAAGTGGACAGATCAAAGACATTGGTTCCAACTCCACCACCAGTACCACCTATGATTATGAAATTATTCAATCCCTTGATCCGAAGATTGTTTTTACCAGCACCGGGATGGGAACCGAACAGCAAAAACTGATGGACATGCTCACCCAGAACAATATCCCTTATTTGTATGATGCATCCAGCACCGAGACAGACTACCGGGGCACCATGGAATGGATTAAATACTACGCTGCTTTTTATAATCTGGAAAAAGAAGCAACCGCATACTTTGATACCGCTATGAAAAATGTTGATGCCATGAAAACAAAGGTGGCAAACGCTGAAAAACCGAAAGTTGGCTGGGGGATTATTTCAATGGGAAAAGTATATGTATCAAATTCTGGTTCCAAGGCCGCACAAATGGTGCGTGATGCCGGGGCGGAATACTTATTCGAAGATATCGGAGTTGGACAGGATGGAGTGACCAGTATCAGCGTGGAAGAATTGTACAGTCGATTATCCGGTGCCGATATTTTTATTAACAGCGGGATGCCTAAATACGGACCGGATATTAAGTCAATCACCGATCAGGCTCCTATTTTAAAGGATCTCCCAGTTCTTACCAGTGGTAAGGTGTGGCAAATTACCGATAATTTTTGGAGTACCTACAATACCATCGATCAGAAATATATTGAGTTAGCCGCAATCTTCCACCCGGAATTGTATCCGGATTATCAATTTAAACACTTCCGACTGATGCCAGCGGTGGCTAACTAATGGAGGAAAATTAAGTGTTGAAGCTTGTTGTTATTATGACCCCAATGGAGCCTTTCTTAACCTTTAAGGAGGCTCTGGTCAACCTTGAAAAACAGTATCCCGGAAAGTTTTGTCTGGAGCTGTTTAATACCGCGGCGCTTGAGGAAAAAGCGGTTTATGAGACTTGTGTGACAGCCACCGAAAAGGCGGATTTCATCTTTATTAATATCCATGGGTCGCTGTCATTTTTCAAACCCTTTTATCCGTATTTTGAAACTTTTAAACAGAAAAAACCTTTTTTTATCAATACTACCATTGAAGAGGAGGTCGGCGAAGTCTTTCCGGATTGTCGAATCATGCCGGAAGATTTCAGAACCATTTACAAATATTTCAAATCCACCAGTGTCGATAATTTTGAGAATCTGATCAAATGGATTGCCAATCAATTCTGTGGCACCAGGTACCCAATTGCGGGACCGGTGCTGCCACAGTGGAGCGGCATCTATGATCCTGATCAGGATACAACCGATGAGAGCGCCTATCTGGAAGCCTTGCGAACCAATGGGAAACACACCATCGGGATTATCATCAATGTGATGCTGATGCAGAAAAACAATCTGGTGCACATTGACGCCCTGATTCGGGAAATCAGACACCAGGGGGCCAATCCTCTGTGCGTCTATTCAGACATGCAGCCGGACATGGATCTTGGCTGCGAAGGGATTCGCAATGTCCTGGAACGCTGCATGATTAAGGATGGGCAGGTGATTGTCGAAGCCATCATCAATACTACGGCGTTCAGTCTGACGATTCTGTCGGACCCTGGTGATGGCTCAAAACCAAAGGAAACCAGCATCTTTGAACTGTTCAAGGTGCCGGTTTTACAATCCATGACGACGCTGCAGTCTTTTGCTGACTGGGATGAATCGGTCCGGGGCTTGGATACCTTATCCTTGAGTTTTTGCGTTTTTCAGCCGGAATTTGACGGACAGGTGATCGCCTATCCTTTTGCCACTACCGAAAACGAGGAGACACCGCTTGGTTCGAAACGGGTTTCCCAACCCATTGCCGAGCGGGTCAGCCGGATCGTCACGCTGGCACATAATTGGGCGAGACTCCGTCATAAAGCCAATGCCGATAAAAAAGTGGCTATCATTCTGCACAATAATCCGCCGCGAAATGATAATATCGGCGGCGCCGCCGGACTGGATACCCCGGTCTCGGTTTTTGAGATGATGAATGCTCTGGAGGTCTGCGGGATTCAGACCGCCTATCATTTTGTCGATGGACAGGAGATCATCGTACGCATCACCGAAGGGCTGACCAACGATGGCCGGTGGTCCTCACCCGAAACGATGCTTGAAAAAAGTATCGACACGGTTAAAAAAGCACAGTATCAGCAGTGGTTTGATCAGTTTATTCCCCGGATTCAAGAAAATCTGGTGAAATACTGGGATGAACCGGTGGGTGATTTTATGGCGGTCAACAATCAGTTGCTGGTGCCCGGTATTCTCAATGGCAATGTTTTTATTGGCCTGCAGCCGCCCCGGGCCTTTGAAGACAAGGCGGAAGAGATGTATCACAGCACTGACATCCCCTGTCCCCATCAGTACATCGGATTTTATAATTGGGTCGAAAAGATTTTTGAGGCCGATGTGATTATTCATGTGGGCACCCATGGTACCATTGAATGGCTGCCGGGGAAAGAAGTGGGGCTGTCTAAAAATTGTTACAGTGATATCTGCATTGGCACCATCCCACATCTCTACTCCTATATTATTAATGCTCCCGGTGAAGGCACCCAGGCCAAACGACGAACCTATGCCACCCTTCTGGATTATATGGTGCCCTCGATGTTTGAAGCCGGGGTTTACGATGAACTGGCCGAGATGGATGAGCTGATGAAACAGTATTATCACATTCAAAGTGCTGATCCGAAAAAGCTGCCAATTATTCAGCAGGAAATCAAGGAACTGGCCATTAAGATGAACCTCCATGATGATATTGGTATCACCATTGAACAAATGGAAACGGATATTGATAGCTGTATCCATGAATTTCACTCATGGGTCACCAACGTTCAGGCTTGTGATATCTATGACGGCTTTCATATTTTCGGGAGGGTTCCCCAAGAAGATAAATTCAGAAATATGCTGAAAATGCTGGTCAGAAACCGAAACGGCAATATTCCTTCATTGCGGGATGGAGTTTGTGATTTGCTGGGACTGGATCATGAAGCCTTACTGGCAGAACCGGACAAAGCCACCGGTGATGGAAAATCCTATGGGATTTTGCTGACTGAAGCGGATGAAATTGGTCGTGATATTTTTCTGGAACTGGAAAAACTGGACTACGATCCCAAAGCCGTTGCAGCTATTATCGACACATTTAAAATTAACGACAGTAACCCGACAAAACGATTGAAAGAGACATTGGATTATGTCTGCACCTTTGTGAAGCCACGGGTGATGCAAATTACCGATGAAATGGATCATTTTATCGATGGCATTCACGGAAAATTTATTCCCCCGGGTCCATCCGGGGCACCGACCCGGGGAAACGCCGGGATTCTGCCTACCGGTAGAAACTTCTATTCCGTCGATCCCGGTGCCATGCCGTCCCGGCCGTCCTGGGAAATCGGGCAGATATTGGGAGATCAGCTGATACAGCGGTATCAAAAGGATGAAGGGAAATATCCGGAAAGTGTCTCGATGCTGGTTTATGCCACCGAATCGATGCGAACCTATGGGGATGACATTTCCGAGACCTTTTATCTGCTCGGAACCCGGCCAGTCTGGCTGGGGAACACTGATCGGGTCATTGGGGTTGAAGCCATCCCTATGGAAGAATTGGGACGACCGAGAATTGATGTAACGCTGCGGATTACCGGTTTATTTCGGGATGCTTTTCCCAATCTGATCGAACGGGTGGAAGATGCGGTGAATCTGGTTGCCGCCTTGGATGAGCCCGATGAGATGAACTATATCAGGAAACATGTCAGGGCAGAAGTGGCGGAACTGGTGGCACAGGGGATCGCGCTGGAACAGGCCGAGCGTCAGTCCTTATTGCGGGTTTTCGGCGATCCGCCGGGAGCCTATGGGGCCGGCACTAAAAATGTCGTGGAAAGTCAGAAGTGGAATGATGTCACCGATCTGGGCACTGTCTATACCACCTGGGGCTGCCATGTCTATGGCAAGGATGTCCATGGTGAAAAAATGCCCGAGGTCTTCACCCGGCGTTTCAGCAAGATCAATGTGGCCGTCAAGAATGAATCCACCCGGGAATTTGACATGCTCGACAGCGATGACTTTTATAATTATTTTGGCGGCATGGTGGCCGCCATCACCACCCACAGCGGCTCCCAGAAACCGGCCTATGTGCCCAGCACCTCGGACACCGATCATATCGAAACCCTGAGCCTCCATGAAGAAGCCTCCCGGGTGATGCGAACCCGGGTTAATAATCCCAAATGGATCGAGGGTTTAAAAAACCATGGTTACCGGGGGGCCAAACAGATTTCCGCCATGATGGATATTACTTTTGGCTGGGATGCCACCACCAACGTCATTGATGACTGGATGTATGAGGCCATCGCCAACCGTTACGCTTTTGATCAGGAAACTGCTGATTGGATGCGCGAAGTCAACCCCTGGGCGCTCCAGAATGTGGCGGAACGATTGCTGGAAGCCAATCAACGGGGGATGTGGCATGCGTCTGAAGAAAGTGTTGAAAAGCTCAAGAAAATATATCTGGAAATGGAAGGAAATCTTGAGTCAATTGGTTAAGAGGAGTCGATATTTATGAATAATACAGTTTTTCCGTTTGTGGCCGTTGTTGGTCAAGAGGAAATTAAGAATGCGCTAATATGGAATGTGATTAACCCGAAAATCGGAGGTGTTCTGATCAGTGGTGAAAAAGGAACCGCGAAATCTTCCCTGGCCAGAGGTGTCTGTAATCTGACTGCCGGCACCGAATTGGTCGAGCTGCCACTGAACACAACGGAAGACCGTCTGCTTGGCAATATTGATTTTGAACATGCCATTAAAAGTGGCGAAAGACGATTTGAAGCCGGTATTCTGAAAAAAGCCGATAATAATCTCTTATATGTGGATGAGGTGAATCTCTTAAGCGACCACATTGCTAAATCCCTGCTGGAAGTGGCGTCTTCCGGCGTTAATATTGTTGAAAGGGAAGGCATGTCATACCGGCATGCCTCAAATTTTGTACTGGTGGGGAGCATGAATCCGGAAGAAGGAGGCTTACGCCCTCAGTTTCTGGATCGGTTCGGCCTGTATGTCGAAGTGACGGGGGAGACGGACACCCGGGTTCGTTCTGAAATCATCCGCAGACGGATTGAATATGAGCGGAATCCTGTTGCATTTGAAGAAAAATGGCGGGATGAAAGTGTGGTGCTGGGCAATCGGATCGAACGAGCCAGAGAGGATTTGAGAAAGATTGTCGTTTCCGAGAATGCCATGCAGCTGGCTGCCACGATCGTGAATGAGGCCAATTGCGCCGGTCACCGGGGGGAGCTGGTGATCATTGAAACAGCAAAGGCTATTGCCGCCATGGATTCACGAAAAGTTCTGAATATTTCCGATATCAAAGAGGCAGCGAAATTTGCCCTGCCTCACCGGGTCCGTGAAAATGACAACGAACCAATGTCTTCGCCGCCACCACCGGAACCGGAAGAACAACAGGAAGAGCTGGAACAAGGGGAGCCAAATGAATCCGGTCAGGAACCGGAAGAACAGCAAAACCGACAGGAATCACCGAACAATCATTCTGAGCCGTCGGAGGATCAAGGTGATGAACCTCAGGAAAACCAGGAATCGGATGCTGAAAGACCGGAAACTCCTAATGATGATCAAACTGATGGTGACGATGATTTTTTTCAGGGTGATTCGGAAACACTGGATGCACCGGAGCAGATTTTTCAAATTGCCCGGTGGATTTCGGAACGTGAAAAAGGAACCATTACCAAAGGCAGCGGAAAACGGAGCTTGATGGTGACCTCGTCCCTTCAGGGGCGATATGTGCGAAATCGCTGTCCGGTCAATGGGAAGGTCCGGGATATCGCATTGGACGCCACCCTGCGCATCGCCGCACCCTATCAGAAAACCCGGGAAAAGAATGGGATGGCCATTGCCGTTGAAAAATCCGATATCCGGGTCAAAATCCGGGAGAAACGGACCGGAAATACCATTATCTTTGTGGTGGATGCCAGCGGCTCCATGGGTGCCAACAAACGGATGAAGGTGGTTAAAGGTGCCATTATTGCCATGCTCAATGATGCCTACCAGAAACGGGATAAGGTTGGGATGATTGCATTTAAAAACCACTCCTCTGAAATGGTTCTGGGGGTGACCCGAAGCGTGGAACTGGCAGAAAAAAAACTGACGGCAATGCCCACCGGGGGCAGAACCCCTCTGGCAGCAGGTTTGAACATGGCTTATGAGGTGGTGAAAGCCGGAAAAATTAAAGACAAAGACATGCTGCCGGTGATCGTTCTAATATCAGATGGCCGGGCAACCTACAGCGAAAGGGGAATGGATCCCTTCGAGGAGGCCATGAAGTCTGCGCAAAAAATTCGGGCAGAAAAAATCAAAGCCATTGTGATTGACACAGATCAGAGTTTTATTAAACTCAATCTGGCCGAAAAACTGGCCGTACAGATGGACGCCGACCGCTATCAGATTGAGGAACTTCAGGCCATGAGTCTGGTAACGGCGGTGGGACTGTCCCTATAAGGTTGATCGAATAAATATCAGAATAAGAAAAGGAAAAAATAATGAAAAAGAATCTAAAAATATACCCATTTACAGCCATCGTTGGCCAGGAAAAAATGAAGCTGGCGCTGATACTGAATGTGATTAATCCCTCGCTGGGCGGGGTTTTAATTCGCGGCGAAAAAGGAACAGCGAAATCAACCGCCGTTCGGGCTTTGGCTGATTTGCTGCCGGAACGTGATCAAATTGAAACCTGCAGGTTTTCATGCGATCCCACAAATGCCGATCAGGCCTGTTCCGATTGCCTGGAAAAAATAAAAGGGGCCAAATTAAGTACTGTACAGTCGAAAATGAAGGTCATTGACCTGCCGGTGAGTGCGACCGAAGATCGGGTGGTGGGAACCCTGGATATTGAGCATGCCATCAAAAAAGGTGAAAAACGCTTTGAACCCGGGATTCTGGCCCAGGCCAACCGCAACATTCTCTATGTGGATGAAGTTAACCTGTTGGATGATCACGTGGTCGATATTCTGCTGGATTCGGCCGCCATGGGCGTGAATACCATTGAACGGGAAGGGATTTCCTTTACCCATCCGGCTAAATTTACCCTGGTTGGCACCATGAATCCCGAGGAAGGGGATTTGCGGCCACAATTGCTGGATCGTTTTGGACTGGTGGTGGATGTTTTTGGCGAGAGTGACATCAGTCAGCGGGTGGACGTTATTAAACGGCGCCTGGATTTTGAAAAAGCATCAGAGGCTTTTCATCAGGAATTCAATCAGCAGCAGGTTGAATTATCGGATACGATACAAAAAGCCATCGATTTTCTTCCCACCGTCACCTTTGACGATCAACTCCTGGAAACCATCGCAAAAATATCAACGTCTCTGGGGGTGGATGGTCATCGCGCCGACATTGTGATGATGAAAACCGCCATGACGATTGCCGCCTATCGGGGTCGAAATGAAGTTACAAAAGACGATGTGAAAGAAGCCGCTGGTTTTGTCCTGCCGCATCGGATGCGCAAACGACCCTTTGATGATTCCCAGTTTGGGATCGGCAGCATTGAAGAAATTGTCAATGAATTGGTCAGTTAGGAAGCAAAAGTATGTTAAAACAGCGTGTATTGATTGTCTTGTGGACCACGGGTCGGTGTAATCTAGCCTGTAAATACTGTTATGCCGGTTCAACCCATATCAAAGAGGATATGGATTTTGAGACAGCTGCTCAGACTCTGGATCTGTTTTCAGATTGTGTTATGAAAGTTCAGTTTGCCGGGGGAGAACCCTTGCTCAATTATAAACTGGTCTGTCAGATTGTTGATTATGTTCAGACAAAGGGCTATGATGTCTCCTTTCAAATGCAGACCAATGGCACCTGCATTACCCCAGAAATTGCCGCCGGCTTGAAAAAAATGAAAATCGCTTTAGGGGTCAGCCTGGATGGCCCCCCGGATGTGAATGAATTTTCCCGGGGAAAAACCAGGGAAGTCATCGCCGGGATTCAATGTTTAGCTGATGAAGGCATCAAAATTAATTTAAACAGCGTGGTAACCAGTCACAACGTTTCACAACTTCCGAAGCTGGTTAATTTTGCCTTCTATCTGGGTAATGTGGCCGGGATCGGACTGGATCTGCTCCGGGAGACCGGTCGTGCCAGAGATCATGCAGACACGATTAAGAAAGCGACACCGGAACAGTTGCGAACCGCACTTACCGGAATGGCTGAGGCGTCCCGGGAATTATATGAACTTACCGATAAAAAAATCGTCATCCGGGAGATTCAGGAAGCCAAACAGCGACTTGCGACAGCGACATGCAGTAAGAATTATTGTTACGCTTCCTGTGGGCAATCCTATGTTGTGCTGCCAAACGGGGATGTCTATCCCTGCGGATCACTGATTGAACATCCGGATTATTACATGGGAAATGTCAGCAGTCAATCGTTGAAAAGCATTGCCATTGGGAAATCTGAGCCGGCATACTGTCAGACCTGCACTTACCATGCGGTTTGTCCCGGGGGCTGTCCGTCACGGTTGATTATCAATGCCAGTGAACCGGACAGCTTTTCTTTGGATTGTGTACTCAAAAAAACGGCGTTTGAGATTGCGCGCGGCATTCTTTGATGCTAGAAGATCGTCAAGGCACATGGTTTTGTACCGATCAATGAAAATCACGGGATGTGTAAAAAAATAATATGAACCAATCCAAATAAATGAAGGGGATCTTGAAGGTTTGAATGATCATTTGAGAAAAAGAGAGTGAGCTGTTACAAATCAGAAAATTTGAGTAAAATTTAAAAAGCAGGATTCCCAAACGAGATTGAATGGGGATTGGTATAATAAATGGAGCAGGAGAAGCAATAATGTATCGAATTATTTTTATCTATTCACCGATGGACCACTCCTATCATATGAAGGATGCGGCACTGCAATTAAAAAAAGAAACAGCTGATATTTCAGTTGATTTTCTGGACAGCAGTAGCATGGATCGATCATCTGATGAACAGCTTCTGGCGATGGAAACGCTGGGAAAGGCTGATTTCATTTTTATCTTTATGCACGGCGGTCTCATTCAGTTTAAGTCATATCCTTTAATTATGGAAACATTTGAAAATAAAAAAAGCTTTTTCGTCTGGTCAGGTTATGATGAGGAAAATCGGCTGGCATTAAAAAAATCCGGCATCTCACAGATGGAATATGAAGCGATCCAGCGCTATGTCATGGATTATCGCGTAGATAATGCGATCAATCTGCTGAAATACCTGGGGGCCTATTATGGATACTTGAAACTAGAATATCTGGAGCCCGCCCATGCCGAGTGGGAGGGCATTTATTATCCCGGTAAAGAACTAAGCATTGAGGAAGCGCTGCAGGATGCCGCAAAGAGCAGTAAACCGGTGATCGGCATTCTGCTTTATAGCCGGTTAATGCAGGAAAATAATCTGGAACACATCGCGGCATTGATTGTGGAAATTGAAAAGCAGGGGGCATATCCACTGGCTGTCTATTCGGCATCAGCACCGGATCCGACCATCGGATGCCGGGGCTTTCACTGGGTTGTGGATCATGTATTTACAACGGATGGCAATCGGAACGTGGATGTCATCATCAATACCATGAGTCATTCTCAGAGTATTCTCTCGGATCCGGGAGACGGCTCGCAGACTGTTGAAAAAAGCATTTACGAAACCATCGATGTTCCGGTGATTAAAGGACTCAGCACCTATCAGAGCTATGAAGACTGGCAGGAGAATCTTCGCGGGATTGATAATATGTCCTTTCCCGGAAGCGTCTATTATCCGGAGTTTGATGGACAGATCATCAGTTTCACCTTTGCCTACTCCACGATCATCCGGGATAAGATTGGTGAAAAAACAATCAATCAACCGATTCCGGATCGGGTTGCAAATCTATGTGAACTGGCCATTAACTGGGCGAAGTTGTCACACAAGGATAATAAGGATAAAAAAGTTGCCATCCTTTTTCATAATATGCCACCGCGAAATGATATGATTGGTTGTGCCTTTGGACTGGATACGCCGCAAAGCGTTTTTGATATGGTTAAGGCACTCAAAGAAAATGGGATTACAACCGCCTATGATTTTGAAAACGGGGATGAAATCATCCGGAATATTATTAATGGGGTCAACAATGATACCCGGTGGTTATCGGCAGAACAGGCGATTGGGCGAAGTATTGCGATCATCGAAAAGAATGACTATAACCAATGGTTTGAGCCGCTGGATGAAAAAAGCCGTCAGGAAATGATTCGTGACTGGGGTGAACCGCCGGGAGAAAATATGGTTCATCAGGGCAGAATGCCAGTACCGGGTATTCTTAACGGTAATATTTTCATTGGACTGCAACCGGCGAGAGGTTATGAAGATAAAGCGGACGAGGTCTATCACAGCACCGATATTGTGCCACCTCATCAGTATATTGCCTTTTATAAATGGATCAAGTATGGATTTCAGGCTGATGTGATTGTACATGTAGGCACTCACGGCACGCTGGAATGGCTTCCGGGAAAAGAAATCGGCCTGTCAGCTGCCTGTTATCCGGATATTGCCATTTCTAATATTCCTCATCTTTATCCCTACAACATTACGGTTGAGGGTGAAGGGATTCAGGCGAAAAGGCGCTCCTGCGCAGTGATCCTCGATCATTTAATTCCATCATTAACCTTAAGTGGAACTTATGATGAAATGGAAGAGTTGGATGACCTGATTAAGCAGTATTATCGGGCGAGAAGTACCGATGCCGGCAAGATGCGTTTTGTTCAGGAAAATATTGAGAAAATTGTTATTGAAGGTGAATACCTGAAGGATCTGAATTTAACTGTTGCAGCAATGCAAACCGATTTTTCGGGATTTGTTGAAAAGCTGCATACCTGGGTTGAAGAAATCAAGAATACCTTGATTAAAGATGGTCTGCATATGTTTGGTAAGGCACCGATTGACGAAAAACGACACCAGTTGGTTTGTGCGTTGTTGCGTTTGTCCAATGGGAAGGTTCCTTCATTGACCCAGGCTACCTGTCGGGCGAAAGGCTATGATTATGAGGTCCTTAAAAACGAACCGCAGGCAGTTGATCAGCAGGGAATCACCAATTTGATGAAATTCAATGAAATTGAAGCGATCAGTCGGAAACTGGTGACGGATTATTTCAGTAATCAGCAGGAACCGACGTTTGTTTTAGAAAAATCGAGCAACTATTTTGAAACAGCAGAGTCGTTTGATTTGGACGATCTGGTAACGGTGTTCCAATTCATCAAAAATACGGTTGTGCCAAAACTCGAGGCAACGACTGATGAGATGAAATATCTGGTGAATGGAGTGGATGGAAAATTCGTACCGCCTGGGGGTTCAGGCGCACCGACAAGGGGACGGGTCAGCATCTTGCCAACGGGTCGGAATTTTTATGCCATTGATCCCTCCGCGGTACCGACCCGGGCTGCCTGGGAAGTTGGGAAGCAACTGGGACAGAAAATGATTGACCGCTATGTTAAGGATGAAAACAAATTTCCGGAAACGATGGTCATTGTAGTTTATGCCGGCGAAACCATGAAAACATCCGGCGATGATATTGCCGAGATCTATTACCTATTGGGCGTCAAACCAAAATGGCTGGAAAATTCGGACAAGGTGATCGGACTGGAAGTTATTCCGCTGGAAGAATTGGGTCGGCCACGGGTTGATGTAACGTTGCGGATTTCCGGTTTGTTCCGTGATACCTTTCCGAATCTGATTGAATCGGTGGAAGAGGCGGTCAATATGGTTGCGTGTCTGGATGAATCGGATGAGGAAAATATTATAAAACGGAATTTCCAAAATGAAGTGCGGGAACTGATTAAAAATGGTGCCAGTCTTGAAGGTGCTCAGGAAGAGGCGGGAATGCGAATTTTCAGCGATCCGCCAGGTACCTATGGTGCCGGTGTCACCCAGCTGATTAACTGTAAAAACTGGGAAAGCTATACCGATCTGGGTAACATTTATACCTTCTGGGGCGGTCATGCTTATGGCAAAAATGTGCATGGAAAACGGGTGACTGAAGTTTTTGCCAGACGTTTATCCAAGGTGCAGATTACGGTTAAAAATGAATCATCAATGGAAATTGATATGCTGGAAAGTGATGATTTCTATAATTATCATGGGGGATTGATTGCTGCTGTACGAACAGAATCGGGTGAAAAGCCACATTCTTATTGTGGAGACACCAGTGATCCGTCCCGCGTGGGTTTAAATAACGTCAAAGAGCAGACGGCAAAAATTATGCGTGCCCGGATTTTGAACCCCAAATGGTTTGATGGTTTGAAAGAACATGGGTACAAAGGCGCCCAGGAGATCTCCGGGATGGTTGATTTTGTTTTCGGCTGGGATGCGACCTCAGATATTGTTGAAGACTGGATGTAT
The DNA here is from genome assembly GCF_026646375.1 of Acetobacterium wieringae. Taxonomy (GTDB): domain Bacteria; phylum Bacillota; class Clostridia; order Eubacteriales; family Eubacteriaceae; genus Acetobacterium; species Acetobacterium wieringae_A. The sequence goes on along the minus strand of NZ_JAIPPU010000005.1, from coordinate 143,229 downwards.
GAAAAAATCAGTGAAAATTTCCTCTTTAACTATGAACGACGGGAATGGATCAAGGACGTAAATCCCTGGGCCATTCAAAATATGACCGAGCGTCTGCTGGAAGCCGCGCAACGGGGAATGTGGAAGGCGAAAGAAGAAAGCCTTGAAAAGCTTCGCGGAATGTACATGAATATTGAGGGTGACATTGAAGGATTCAGTGAATAGGAAAAGGGGGGGCGATTCAACAATACGAATAAAGTTCAAAACAAAAGGTGGCCGAAATAGAAATTGTGTTTCGGCCTGATGTGCTTGAGGAGGAAGGGAAAAAATGCTGGAAATAAAAAATTTATCAAAAGAATACAAAACTGTAACCGCGGTGGATCATCTTGATTTAAACATTAAGGACGGTGAGTTTTTTGGTTTGCTGGGGCCAAATGGTGCTGGAAAAACCACAACAGTTCGCATGATCAGTACCATTACGCCAAAAACGTCGGGAGAAATCGTGATTGACGGGGAAAGTATTGATCGGAATTTAACAGTCATCAAAGCTAAAATTGGGGTTGTTCCACAGCAGAATAATCTGGAAAATGAGACGTCGGCCTGGGAAAATCTGGAAGTTCATGGCATATTGTATCGCATCTGTAAGGAAAAGCGACGCAAGAAAATTGAGGAACTTTTTGAATTTACCGGTTTGACGGATCGGAAAGATGATCTGGTTAAAACATATTCAGGGGGAATGAAGCGCAAATTGATGATTGCCAGAGCCCTGCTTCATGAACCGGAGATTTTGCTGCTGGATGAGCCAACCGTCGGGCTGGATGCATCGGCCAGACGAAAGATGTGGGATCTTTTAAAACGATTGAAGTCGAATGGTTTAACGGTCCTGCTGACAACCCATTATATTGAAGAAGCAGAGGTTTTATGTGATCGGGTTGGGTTGATCAATAAAGGAAAACTGTTGAAATTGGATACCCCCTGGAACCTGATTGAAGAAGTCGGCAAGGTGACAGTCGAATATTTTAAAGATGGAGAAACCCAGGAAGAGTTTTTCAGATCACGGGAAGAAGCCAATGTTTATGCCGGTGGACTGGAAGGGGATGTGCGCATCCGCCCGTCGAATCTGGAAGACGTATTTCTGAAGTTTACGAACAGAAGGGTGGAGGAAGCATAATGAGTGGATTATATGGTATTCTATGGCAGGAATTTATTGTTTTTAAACGAAAATTCTGGGCAACATCGATTGGCTTTTTAGTCTCGCCCATCTTATATCTGGTGGCGTTTGGTTGGGGACTTGGAAGCGGCATGGAGATTAATGGGGTTTCATATATGGCCTACATTATTCCCGGGATCATTGCCATGAACACGATGATGACAAGCTTTAACAATACCGCCAATTCAATTAACATCTCGCGTATTTTTTATAAGACATTTGAATATTACGTGATCTCACCCATCAATATGACCGTTTATGCACTGGGGAAAATAATTGCCGGTGCCTGTTATGGGATTTACTCCGGTATATTAATTACCGTAATCGTATCAATTTTTACATCGGATTTGATTATTACGCCTTATTTTATTTTTATTGCATTGTTGAACTGTTTTGTCTTTTCGGCGCTTGGATTTTTAATTGGATTACTGATTAATTCCCATGCTGACATGTCAAAATTTATGAGTTTCGTGATTACTCCAATGTCATTCTTGTGTGGAACCTTCTTCCCGATTGACAAAATGCCGGAACTCCTCCGATGGTTTATTTATCTATTGCCGCTGACACATACCAATATCGCACTGCGGACAACCGGGGAAACACCTGAAAGTATGATGCTGCATGCGGCGGTATTAATGATTTATCTGATTGTGATATTTATTGTCAGCATAAGATTATGTAAAAAAGTTGAATAGAAGGCAGTATGGGCATGAACAAGACTGGTGAGTTATGGAAACATTTTGAGTCAGTGGATAAAAGAGAAGGTAAAGCGAATGCTGAATTCGTTGAGTTGGGATTGGATGATATCTTTCATTCCGACAATGAAGGTGTATTTTTAGACATTCGAAGCCAATGACAAGTGGTATGGACGTTTAGATCGATTTGAAATGGTAGTGAGGATTTAACCCATCATGATAATTGGAGCTAGAAAAAAATTGAAGTAGCGGAAGTAACTGGTTCGGGTATTGGAAAGTTAAGGAATTGGTGTTATTCCGGTGTTTAATTATTCGACTGCAGATGAAAAAAATGGTGCTGGAGAAAAAAGTGTATCAGGATTTTCGCTGGGCTACGGTGGAAGATATTGTAGCGGCTGGCGGTGATATTTATCGGAAGCTGTATCAGCTGGGCAGAGAATGGTAAAATCGAATTTGTGGATTTTTGTGAGAAGGAGGAAAGATGAAAACAGCAATTGTATATTATTCGCAGACGGGCAACACCAAACGGATTGCTCAGGCCATTTTTAAAGGGTTCAGCCAAAATTGTGAGACCGTGGATCTGCTCCCAGTGATCAATCTGGATGAGCCATCGGTATTGAACGCCTACGATGTGATTGGCATCGGTTGTCCGGTATGGTGCATGAAAGAGCTGGGAATCATTGGCCGGCTACTGGGAGAGCTGAAGGATGCATCTGGAAAACAATTTTTTTTTCTGTACCCATGCAAGCCTCACCGGGGGATTTTTTGCTTGGCTGATTCCGTTGCTAGAAGAAAAAGGCTTAATGGTACTGGGGTGGGAAGACTGGTTTGGTGGAAAGGTCAATCCCACTGTGGAAGGTCCCTATTATACCGATGGTCATCCCGATGAAACGGATCTGCGAGAGGCCCGGGAATTTGGTGAGGAAATGGCGGTGCGTAGCTTTTTGATTACCAATGGCATTGAGGTCGCATATCCAGAACTTCGGGGAGGTGAAGAATATGTGCAGCGCTATGGCAGTCTTGAAAAAATTGTGGCAAGTCTAACGGATTCAGCCTAAAAGATAAGTCATACCCCGGCGGTTTTTCATTTTAATGATGAAAAGTGTACGGCTTGTGGACTCTGCAGACGTTTTTGCCCGTCAAAGAGGATCTATCCAACAAAGAAAGAGCCGCTGTGTGAGGAAATATATGAACATTGCCAACTGAAGATGCTGCTTTGAGCGAACTTGGCACATTTGAGAAAAAATGGGGCAAAAAATATCCTAAAATTCCCGATTCCTGGCGAAATAACTGGCCGAAACTCGCAACCTAATTCTACATCAATTTTCGCAAATACACAAAACTTGAAACGCTCCCGTTCTTGCCAAGGTATACCTTTTGAACTAGTTTTGTCAAAGGTGCGCATTTTTATTGGGTTATTTACTAGATAAGTACGTAATTACAGTAACTCAAGACTGGGTACTTGATTAAATCCATCAACCTTCAAAGAGAGAACGTTATTAAAAAAAATTTCACTTAAAATGCTTTGAGGAACACTTTTATTCCGAGAGTACTTTATAATATCCCACCCATTTTCAAGTGCACGTTCTCCATAGCGCTCAACGCCGCTGATCGCGATATTTTTAGCAAATGTTCTTGAGTATTGATGTTCAAGAAAAGCTTTAGAAGCGCTAGCAACTTCTTTCCAAATCAGTGCATAAATTTGGGAAACAGAAAAATTTTCAAGTAGCTTTTCAATGATAATATTTGTTTTCTTTCCAAAATTTGTATTGAACTGAACAGAATTCAATTGATATTCAAAATAATTGATACATTCTTGTTTGGCTATACTTTGCCATAGTTTAAGTGCTTCTTCCGCATCCACCTCAGGATTATAGTAATCACCAAGTAACAATTTTTGAATGAGTGCATCAAATCCTTCATTACAGGTTATATTAATAACAAACCATACTTTAGAAATAAAAATTATATTTGGAAAATTATTCGGATAATCAAAATTGCCGCTTTCATCCTCCTGGACAAAAGCCAACACGTCTGAAATTGGACTGGGTATCAGTATATTCAGTCGACAAAGTTCTACAAATATCTTTTTTGTATACTCATCTGTTGGGGATATGGGATTTGCTTGATCAAAAAGCTCCATGGGATACAATTGTGCGACTGGAGAGTAATTTTCGACAAGCAATGCTTTGCAAATCGCGCTAAGATATACTTTATGCCTAAAACTTAAATCATCAAAATGATAAGGTATATTATTGTTGATATCATAAGTTCTCTTTATAATTTCTTGAATGCTTTTTCTTTCACATTCCTTTAATCGTCTCACTTCTTCTCGTTGTGCTTCCGCTTTTTTTCGAATGTTTGAACAATAATTACATTGGCATTTTTTAGTCGAATTATTAGTGTGGCCGCAATTCGTACAAAAAAGGAAATTAATGTCAACACTTCGACTTTTACTCTTTGATTGTGGTTGGGATGAGAGTGAATTGCCACAATTTGGACATGGAAAATCTGGATGTAAAATTAGCGGGAATAACTTACATAAATTGGAAGGACCTACATCAATGTCAAATTCAGTGAGTAAAGAATTCACATTTTCGTTGTTATAATATCGAGATATAAGTTCATTGATTTTATCTTCTGACAGATGATCTAAGCTTTTGTGAAGCTCTTTAGTATTCATTTTAATCCTCACGATAGCCTATATAAAAAATGATAAACATCTACAAATAGGCTGATTATTTTCTGGTTGGCTTTTCTGTTACACGGTATTAGATCCATAATAAAACCTTCTTGATTAATTGAGTTACATGATTAATCAAGAGGGTTTTTTGTTTCAAAAATCGTTTGTGAAATATACTTTTGTGATATCAGTTAATCACAAAAACTAGATGCATCACTTTATAGAGACACAGAGCGACATCTCATTAATCATTTTATGTTGAAATCCGCTGTTTACAGTTTGATTGACTGTCTTAGTACAAAGTAATTATGGATATTCAAAGCCTAATTGAAAAGGCACATTTATACGTTAAGTATGAAAAAACAAAAAAGAATGATCATAGTATATCACGTCCCGAAATAAACATCAATAGTATGTAGAAAACTAAAAAAAATACTTATAGACTATACCGAAAGGAGTGATTAAATGGACGATATTGTAAAGATACTTGGAAAACGAATCCGGAATTATCGAATGCAACTTGGTTTAAGTCAGGAAAAGCTTGCTGAAAAAGCGAGTTGTCATCCGACTTATATAGGTCAAATTGAAAGAGGAGAGAAAAATCCCACCATCGAAAGCATTGGAAAAATCACAAGGGCATTAGGAATCTCACTTTCAGAATTATTTGAAAAAATAGATATAGAAAATCCCTCTCAAAGAGGAATACTCACACAATGTTATGAACTTATTCTAGCTAAAAATCGTGTAGAGCAGGAGATAATCTATCATATACTCCTTGAACTTGACAGATATAAAAATGAATGAAAGAGTCAGAGATTAATAGAATTATTTATAGCTTTATAAATTTATTGGTTACATATTCAACTAAATAAATATAAGTTTGATAGTGACACGGTAACTTGCTATGATATGTTCTGATAAAAAGACAAATGACGGAACGAGGTAAAATTTTCTTACAACTTGAAATTTGCTATGTGGACCGGATTGTGAATGTCAACCACCAGTTGAAATATGCAGTATTTATTGAAGTTTGGCCAACGTTTTAGAAAACGCTGGCCAGTGGTGGTAGCGAAATTCAGCTACTAAAGTGTTGATTTTTTCTTTTTGCCGGAATGGACTGGTGGCAGTTCTCTCGCTTTTGACAGGTCAAAGACGACAGCTTTGACTTCAGGAAATGGTACCCCTGATATGCGATAACGCATCGAATCTTTCCATGTGCTTTTCATCATACGACGTAACGTTTGACGAACGACTGAACATGAGGAGCTATATGCGCCCGAAGGATTGTTTTTTCTGAGACGCATCGATTTGGCATCGGTTTCCTTGCAAACCTGAATGGCAAACGCTTTATTATGAGGGTCTATCAAAGGCCGCACATAGTCTGGATTACCCAGAGTTTCTAACAGCTTAGCCGTAAAAGTGATGCCATTCATGTTGATTACTATATCAGGAGCACCAGTTATCGTAATATCAATTACCTCAAATTTGAATTTTGAAAAATCGTTAAACATAATTATTCGTTCCTTTCGTTTGTGAGTTTGATTTGGATCGCATCAAAAAATTTGTCAATAGAAGATCTGTTCCAGCGTGGATCAATAATCGCAAAACCTTTTAGTTTGCCGCTTTTGATATAGGCAACCCGGAATTTTTGTTCAATCGGTTTTTTCTTTTTTTGTGATCTTGATCTGGTGTGCTGTAACAGATGCTGTACTTTATCCCACTCGTTTCGTGGAATAATGGCGGGATGGTGATTTCGCAGGCGATACTGTGGTTTTTGTCCGGTATTTTTCACAGTTCTGTGAGAAAAACAGTCCACTGTATAGGTTTTCTGCATCAGAACGTCGCCACAATATTTTTCGTTTTTTAGAATATTGCGGACGGTACTACTGCTCCAGACTTCACCCCCCTTTGCTGTGGGGATGTGTTGTTCTGTAAGTAATTCAGCGATTTCACGGGCCGATAAACCATCTAAATAACATGAATAAATATACTGGATGACAACTGCTTCATCTTCGGCTATGATCATTTTCCCAAAAATATCTTTATCATAGCCAAGCAGATTATGCGTAGAAATGATAGGAATACCTTTCTTGAAGCGCTCGATAATTGACCAGATCATTGCAGCACTTTTTTGTTCTGATTCTCCTTGTGCGACAAGGCTCATAACACCAAGTGTAAATTCATTTTTGCTCTCAATCGTGTTCAAATTTTCAGCTTCAAAATAGACGCCAACAGGCGGATTCAAGGCCTTCAGTGTACGTACAATCTCCAAGCAGTCGCGAGTATTTCTTGCAAAACGGCTAACACTTTTGGTCAAAATCAGATCGATTTTGCCTGCATGGCAATCCTCGATCATCTGCTGAAAACCAATACGCCGTTTCATTGACGTGCCTGAAACACCTTCGTCAGAATAGATCTCAACGAACTCGTAGTCAATCGTATTGGTAATCAGTTCTTGAAAATGCTGAACCTGTAATTCAAAGCTACCTGCTTGCGAATCTTCATAAGTACTAACACGACAGTAAGCTGCAACTCTGATTTTTTGCCCAGTTTCTCTATCACTTCTTGGTTTTGCTGGAATTACTTCAACCTCTGTTGTACCCGAAAATGCGGCACGCATGCGCTTTTTTTCTTCTTCGCGACGGTGTTCTGCGTTGGAAGACTTATTCCATTTTTTTGTAGTTTTTATCGGTATTTTTTTTGTTATATTCTCACCTCCTTCCTGAGTAGATGGTTATAATAAAGCCCGTGGGTGACCTTGCACCCATGAACAAGGCCGCAAAAAAATTAAATAAATAATGAGATATACAGAGAGGTCTCTTGTTAAATACTTTCATAACTATAATAGGAGTAGATTTTCTTGATAACCGGCAAATAAGTAATTGAATACGGTATAATAATATATAAATACAAAATATTTTTCCAGATCTGATTTTCAATTTTTGCTTATAAAGGCAAAATAAACATCACTTATTAAACAGGGCATAGAATCGCTGATATTCAGGAGGGAACACTTTGCAAAAATATTCAATGAATAGTATGTGGGATTTTGAGGAGAGTAAAATTATAGGTAATTTGCTTATTGAAAATAATGAAATGAATTTTGAAGTTAATGGACATCATAATGGGAGAAAATCAGTTTTTTCGACGGTAATAGAAAACGATAATATAAAAGTATTAGTAATTGGAAGAGAGAGTGAGACGGATGGTAAGACAAAACTGAATGCAAAGAGAGTGTATTAGATCAAACAAAGAAATTGAATTGAGTGAGGATCACATAATCCAGAATATAAAAGAAGCTGAATTTGAAATCCGAGGGTTAGATTCATGGCTAGATATTGATGCATTAACTGGCAAATGGAATTGTGAACACTCAAAGTTTAATGTTCTTATAGAAAAGGTTAATGATAGTATCCTTTTTAAAAATAGTGAAAAAGAAATAAAAATAATATATAGAACTCAATTGGATGAACAAACTCAAACAAAAATAGGTATAGAAAGAAAAAAATCAAGATCACGTATTTTGAAGGTGTAGATGTGCAAAGCCGGGTTCCCTTATAGAAAACCTCAATGATATTTCTGGTATAACGGAGATCCGGTATTGAATGCGATTGCGTCAATAACAGGAGCAATTATTGGGGTTGTGTTGGTAGCCAGTGTTGGTAGTCGCCTTCGTGAGTGGCTATTAAAAAAGAAGAAAAGGAAAGATAAAGATAAAGGGAAAATTTACGATGTTTGGAACAAATATGGTGTTGTTGGATTGGGATTATTAGCGCCCATTCTTACGGGAGCATTATTTGGGACTGCTATTGGAATTTCATTGGGTGCACGAAAAATTTCGCTGGTTATTTGGATGAGTATTGGGATTATTATCTGGACAATAATCCTGGTAACACTGGCTTCTTTAGGCGTTACAGGTTTTCTTTCGATTTATAAATAAAACTGGCAACGAAGTATCTTAGCTGTCATAAAAGATTTCGATTAATTTGGAGCGTTACATAATTAGTAACGATAAATCTAGCACGCAAAAAAGCAGTCAATCTGACTGCTTTTTTGATGCCCGATTTTTTATTGTTCCAATGCACCTGTTAAAAATAAATTTTCAATCATTACTTCGGCACCCATTGATGCAATCCGTCCACGGCGCTCAGCATCGATTATGCCACAGAGAATGGAAATAAATGATTCAGATAAAAAAGAGACACCGAATTCAAGGCGAAAGGTACCTTTTTTTTGACCTTTCAGAAAAAAAGCATCGATGGCTTTCAGGTAAGCGAACCAATAGTCATCGGTCATACAGGCCTGGTTGCTGCTGGAAAAAACATGATATTCCCGGTTTTGATAATGGGCCTGGATCAGTTCCCGGAGACCGGCCTGATAATCGTCAAAGTCCTTTTCGGCTACGTCAATAATATGATCAAGAGATTTCCGGGATGCTTCAATCAGCATCAGTTCAAGATTTTCCCGGGTACCACAGAAGCGGTGCAGGGTGGCCTTGCTGATGCCGACTGCTTCGGCAAGTTCTTTAATAGTACTGCGGGGACTTTCGGTCATTGCCACGGCAAGGCGTTTTAGAAGCTGACTTTCATGGGTTTCAGGATTCATTTTATTTCTCCTCTGATGGTATACTGTTGTCACTATAACATATCAGCTCAAATGATTCAAGAAAGTCTTAATTTGACAAGATACCGGTTTAGTTATTCTGATTATCCAGCAAGACTTCCATTACAGCGGTTCCATCCTGACTACCAAACCCCCGTTTTCCGGCTTCTTCATATAATTCAAGAATCGCATCAAGGGCTTTTGTTGGCAGATTAACTGATTTGGCGGCTCGTATGGCGGCGGTGGAAACATCTTTAAAGCTATCAACTGAGGCCATACATTGACTGTAATCTCTGGCAATCATATTTGGCAGCATGTATTCAACGTGTGGAACAAACATCGAAAGCTGTTGGGTAATCACTTCTTCCGGAACATTTAATTTCAGTGCCAGTGCGGCAGAGTAGGCTACAGTCATGCTGATAAACATCGAGCCGAATAGCATCGGCGCTTCAGCTTTGGATGCATCACCCACACCACCCACAGCATGACAGGTGCCTATGCTGGTCAGAATTTCATTCCAGAAGCTAGTCATAGATGGGTCACAACCCAACAAAAAGTTGCCCTTTTGGTCTCGAAGCTGTTCAGCACCGACTAGAATCGATATTTCGGAAAGACTGCCTCCCAAAGCGGCCACTTCATTGGAAATCGCCAGGATCTCATCAGCATCGGTGGTGGATGCATTGATTATTTTTTTCCCTTCAAGAGCACTACGGGTAGTCTCATTTAAAAGTGTTTCCCGGACTGCGTTACCATCTGCCAGAACCAGGATGCTGGCATCACTTTGGGCAATGGCTTCAGATGGTGTTAATACTGCTTTTGCGCCCAATGTCACCAGTGGTTCTGTTCTGGCAGCGGTTCGGTTAAAAACGATAACTTCATGTCCGGCGTTTATTAAACCTTCGGCAAAACCGGTTCCCATAGTACCTGTACCTAAAATTGCAATTTTCATATTCATATTCTCCATTTCATTATTTAGTGGTGGTGCGATACATCAAATGATATCGCTACGTTAAAAAGATTATAACACAAAGAATCACATGAGACAATATTGACTCATGTGGAATTTTATGATATATTATGAATCGCTTAAGAAATCATTTATATGGATATATCAATGATTTTAGTATATTACCCCTTTGTCCGGTCACGTTTTGATGTGGACAAAGCGGTAAAATAATTAGAAAATTGGAGAAAAACAGAATGAGTTTAAACGAGATTGAAAATGGAACAATAAAATCTGAAAAGACAGAAGGAGAAAAGATTCGTGCACTGGTATGTGGACACACTGGTGCAACTGGAAAGGCGCTAGTCAATGCGCTGATCGCGTCGCCTTTTGTGGAGTCCGTTGTGGCTGTTGGGCGGAGAGAAAATATGGAGCATCGCAATTCATCAAAACTAACTCAGCACATTATAACCGATATGATGAAGATTAGCAGCGCCGATCCTAAAATAGCGGCAGGGTGTAATGCTGCTTTTTGTTGTATTGGTACGCCCTTTAATGATGTAATTAAAAAGGATAAACAGGATGCCTACCGTGCGGTTGATTTTGGTATCGCTACGGGGTTTGCAGAGTTTGCCTGGCAGGCGGGAGTCGATTTTTACAGCACCATTACAGGAGAGGGGACAGAAAAAGAATCAAATAGTCAAGTCAATATGTACCGAGTTAAGCAGGAGGTGGAAAAATACGTCCAGACCCTTGGTTTTGAGAGAATTGCATTCATCCGTCCGGGATTTCTCAATCGTGGAGCTGACGCCGGGTGGACAGAGCGACTGATGCTGCCAGGACTATTTGGCATCCCAGTGGCAAAAGTTGCTGAATCTATGATCTGGGCGGCATTGACCCAAACAGAAGCGGTGGTTGGTTATAATGGCAATAAAAAACTCAAGCAATCTGCAGTACTGTTCGAGAAGATCACAGAAAATAAGACCATTAATCAACCTCCAAATGTTTTTTCATATTGTATTTGACGTAGCTTTTTATTCTAAACTGTTCAAGCTCAGCTCATGTCTAAGTATATAGATTGACTTTTTTATCATAATCATCGACTGTGGTAGTGTGATTAAAATTTTTAACTTCAGTTGAAATGTAATAAGGGTTCTTTGAAGTATCTAATTAGAACGATAAAATTTGAAATTGGCTAATTGTAATCACTCCATCAGAAAGTGATGCGGCATCAGTTATATCAGAGTATATGGGAGAACTATAAAAATCAAAGTCAATAACAATTTTACCATCAGGCTTTTCTATTAATGAATAAGTTCCTGAACGTGGAGATTGATTCTTAATGTACTCAGTATAGGGAGTGTCATTAAAGCATATTTGACGTACGAAGCTTCGGAGATCCAAGTAACTTCCAATTTATCCTGAATAGTTAATAATTTGGATTTAATAAATGGTTCAGTTGTTGAGCCGGGAGCAGGATCACCTTTAGGCACGATTTTAATTCGAATACCCTCCAAACGATAACTCAAACCAGCAGTACCAGCGCTTTCACCGTTTTTGGTCCAGCCCATCCAGCCGTCATTTTCAACATGAGTTTGATAAGAAATGCTTTTTTCAGTGCTAGTCGAAGAAACAGTGACCTGGCAGGTTGCAGAAAGGTTGTTAACAGTCGTTGCGGTAATGTTCGTAGTACCTGCTTTAACGCCGTTTATATTTCCATTGGAGTCCACAGTAGCAATAGTCGGATCGCTAGAATTCTAGGAAACTGTTGTTTCAGTTACATTACTGGGACTGAGCGAAGCGGTGAGTTTTTCACTGCCAATTACAGCCAAATTAGCAGTTTTTTTATTTATTTAATAAGAAATTACACAAAAAAGGAAAGCTCAAAAAAAGACAAAGAGAGAGAAAAAAGGCGCAGGATGACATCCCTGACGGAATGGAAAAGATCAGAGAGCAGCGACCGATCCTTCAAAAAGAAAAGGCGCAATTGTTCAGGAATCGTAAAAACACAGTGCCGATTTTAACTTACCGCATTGAGTACAGCCGTATAAAGCAAAACCTCTGGAAAAATCACCACAGTGAATCATTTTATCAATATTTTCCACAACAACCGGTCGACGTGGCTAAGCAAGAATTTGATCATAATAATCAAAAAAATCTTTTGAAAAACACGCATACTTGAATTTTACAACAAATTAAAGATAAAGAAAAGCAAAAAAACCTCAAGATTGAGGGGCAGGGGTGTTGATGGGCCGTAGGCACTTTTTTATTAAAAGGATGAAATAGTGAAGCTCAACCTTTGAGCTAGTTCAGCTTGATCCCATTACAGATATTTAAGACAATCACAGCAATGATGATAAGTTGATATAATTTTAAAACGATCTTTTCAGACAGAATACCGCTGAGTTTTGCGCCAAGGAATCCGCCAATAATGGCGGCAGGAATAATGGATAACAACAAACTTAGGTCATAAAAATCATAGCCGATGGTAAATCCCATGGTGATTAAGGCTGAAAGCTGTGAAAAAAGAATGGTAATGATGGAATACACGGTGGCTTCTTTGATAGGAATACCAAAACAGAACATCAATAACGCTACGTTGATGGAACCACCGCCAATACCCAATAAGGAGGACAGAAAACCAAGGAATACGCCAATAAGAACGAAGAATACCATGTTGACAAGCTTCAGGGATTGCCATTTACTGATGGTATAGAACAACGCAAAGACCAGCGACAAAACGGTTATAATAATTTGAATTAATTGAACCGCTGAATCGTCGGGAAGAAATTCCAGCAACTGGTTAAATATATATTGGCCTAAAATTCCGCCTATCAGGGCACCGAAGAGAGAAACAAAGCCAGTTTTATATTTATATTGATTGGATTTTTAAATTGTCGCCAGGTGGAAAAAATTGACATTGATAAAACGGCTGTACTGGAATAAAAAGCAATTTCAACCAACGAATGCATACCGATAGCATCCATCATCGGCTTGATAATAATGCCGCCGCCCATTCCGGAAATTGATCCGATAGTATTGGCAAAAACAATAATAAAAAAATAGATTACACTAATTTTCATTAAATAACTTCGCTTTCGTCAAATCTTCAGTATTTTTTCTCTTTTTGTGTGTACCCCCAATATGTGATTAATCAATCAAACTGTTAATTGAATTAAAATATTACTCCCCAGCTGTGCTAGGGAGAATAGGGTAAACGGAAGTGTAACGTATGTAGTAAAAAAGCCTCCTATGATAAGATAATACTGGTATCGTAGACATCTATACCGACAATTACAATCATCGCTGATACCAAAAAAAGTCTGGATTTCATGTCCCTTCATTGAATTCATGAACTATCAGAGATCTTTAGCAAGAGCATGCCGCCAATCCACAAAATGTGATTGACGGCACAAGTTTAATTTTCTCCACAGTCTACTTGTAAGGGGGCGGTTCATTTATGGTATGAAGAAGTTTTTTAATCATGCCTTTTGTTTTTTTGCAAGCTTTACTATTTCATACCATAAAACCGAAACGCCAGCAATTCCAAAAGCAATAAAGAACTGACTAATTGTCAGGGGGGTAAGCTTTAAGAAAACGTTGATTGGGGTATAGAGAATAATAAACAGTCCAACGAGAGTTCCAATATTTACCGCCCACATCACCTTATCTTTGGCCAATCGTTTCATCGACTGAAATGCAAAATCATGATCGGAGCTGTTGACTTGAACAAGAAAAAGATTGGCCAGCATAATAATCGCAAACCCCATCGTTCTGGCCAGTTCCGGATTCTCCGGATTCTGTCCCAAAACATAATAGTAAGTGCCAAAAGATGCGGCAAATAAAACCAGACCCTGGGTGATACTTTTTAAGAGAATTTTGGCATTAAGTAACTTCTCTTTGGGATCACGCGGTTTTCGTTCCATAATATCGGTTTCGGAAGGTTGACGTTCTAAGACAATGGAGCAAGTTGGATCAATGATCAACTCCAGCAATACTACATGAAGAGGCAATAATAGCAGACTCCCGGGACCTACACCAAGCAATGGGGCAAGCAATGCCGCAAAGGCAATGGGTATATGAATGGTGAACACGTAGCCGACCGCCTTTTGAATATTATCATAGACGCGACGGCCATCTCTCACAGTGTAAACAATGGTTGAAAAGTTGTCATCCATTAAAATGAGATCGGCAGCTTCACGCGATACTTCAGAACCACGCTTACCCATGGCAATACCAATATCGGCATATTTTAAAGCTGGGGCATCGTTGACTCCATCACCGGTCATGGCAACAATATCGCCGTTTTCTTTAAAAGCTTTAACAATTCGCATTTTATGTTCAGGCACAACCCGGGAAAAAATGCTGACGTCTTTAACCTTTTCACACAATTCTTCATCTGTCATTTCATTGAGCATATCCCCGGTGATAATATGATCGGAGTTGGGCATGCCAATTTTCTTGGCAATACTCGCAGCGGTAATGCCATTGTCCCCGGTAATCATTACCACCCGTATGCCAGCTTTAGTACAAAGTGCAATATCATTTTTGACCGATTCTCGAGGTGGATCGGCAAGGCCGATTAACCCGCATAAAGTTAAATGACAGTCCGTAATTTCAGCTGGAATATCGGCTTCGGTTGCCGGTTTCATCATACCAACAGCAATAACCCGCAAACCTTGCTCAGACATTTCAAGAATCTTATCATCAACGACTAAACGCTCTTCAGATGAAAGATCACAAATTGTGAGAATACGTTCAGGAGATCCCTTGGCGGCGATAATGATTTCATCATCATGGTACCAAACATGACCCATCATTTTTAATTCATTGGTAAAGGCATATTCGGTAATTAATTGACCACCAAAAAGATGTTCTTTTGAAAAACCGGCTTTTTCACAATGGCTGAGCATAGCTTTTTCCATGGGGTCGTAGGCATCGGTTTCGCAGCCAAGTCCCATGATTTCACAAAGATTATCAACTTCGCCTTCAATTGCCCAGGTATCTTGAACTGTCATCTGATTCATCGTGATGGTTCCGGTTTTATCAACACAAAGAACAGAGACTGCACCGAGGGTTTCAACAGCCGGCAGTTTACGAACCAGAGACTGTTTTTTAGCAAGTCGCCATGCTCCCATAGAAAGGAATACAGTAAGAATGACCGGGAATTCTTCCGGGATCATCGCCATCGCCAGAGTGATACCAGCTAATATACTTTCGATCAGACGATCACCAAAGGCATGATCAGGTATGTTGATATAGGTGAACACTCCAACAAGAGCAAACAGAACGGCGGCAATTCCAGCACAAAGTTTAACCAGGCTTCCGGTTTGTTTTTGCAGTGGTGTAGGTTCATCCGGGGCAGAGGCCACATTAGCACCAATTTTTCCATATTCGGTAGTTACGCCGATTTTGTCAACTTGGATCATTGCCGTTCCTTGAGTAACAAGGGTTCCGGCATAACAATAATCTTTACGCCAATAATCAGATGACGGCTCAACATTTTCGGTTGTGATTTTCCAAACACCTTCAGCTTCACCGGTAAGCGATGATTCATCGACACATAAATCACTGCATTTGATAACGATTCCATCAGCTGGAATTTTCACGCCCTCATAAACCATCATCAAATCATCGGGAACAAGATCCACACTGGCAATGGTTAATTCTTGTCCATCACGGATAACTTTGACATGGGGTGCAGATAAATCTTTGAGGGCATTAAGTGTCTTATCGGTTTTCCATTCCTGAATGACATCAATACTGATAATACCGATAACGAATACCAGCATGATTGCACCATCCCGGGGTTCACCCAGAATAAAGTAAATACCTGCGGCAACGAGTAGCAAGAGAAACATCGGTTCACAAATAATATGCAACACCTTGTGAAAAAAGCTCTCTTTTTTTTGCGGCGTTAATTCATTTTTCCCAAATTGCTCCTGGCGCTGCAGCGCTTCTTTAGTAGTGAGTCCTGCTGGACTGGTGGTGTATTCTTTCAAAATCAAACCTCCATTTGTAGCCTATTTGGCTTTAAAATTAATAGCCTCAAAGTCACTCCATAAATGGTTAAAATGCAGTCAATGTTCTTAAAAGGGTATAAAAAAACACCTGTGGGAACATACTTCTGTCCCACAGATGTTAAAAATTAAATCTGCTGCCGTTGTTACGGCCCGGCACCATGAACGGATTAACGTTCATCGCCTGATCAGGTTGTACTGTTATTAAATATGCAGTGCAAAGAGATATTTATAGTGTAATATATTTTTAAAGATTTGTCAAGCTACGGTTATTTACAAGATAGCAGATACCATATCGGCCATGGCCAACTAGGGTCAATATGGTATATCCGCCAATTTGTTTTCCAATAAGGTTTAACTTATTATTGAAAAGCATCCGTTTACTGATTTACTTTTTGACCACAGCTGAGACAGAATTTTGCACCGGGAGACAGTTTTTCACCACAGTTTAAACAGAATGCGGCGGTATTTACTTTTTGGCCGCATTGCAGACAAAATTTTGAACCCGCTGGAATTGTGGCGTTGCAACTTCCGCATACCGTCATATTTTGATTACTGGTCGGTTGGTGACTGGTCTGGGTATTTTGAGAAGGGTTTCCCATATTATTATGTTGGGTACGTCTTCCGCTTCCGGAACCAGAACCGAGCATATCAAACATATTTCCGAACAGTCCTTTCTTTTTATAGTGACTGCTTCCCTGATTTCCACTTTTATAGTGTTTACCCTTTGATGACCTAGATGAATAACTCATTTTCTACACCTCTTTTTCAAATATGATTTTGATAATTCTAATTTATAGTATTAAACCTGTTTTCGTCAAGTGAATTAAACAAAATTAAGGTTTGATGCAATTAACACTCGCAAACATTCAGAAGGTGTTTTATACTTAGAAGTATTAATGGATAGCATTGGAACCGATTTTTTAAGTATTCAGTACCGAAAGAGGTTTTTTATTGACACTGTGCGGATTACTAGCGACTCAATTAGTGCAAAGCAAAAGCCACAAAATATGTGGTTTTTGCAAAGAATTCTTATTATTTCTGAGTTGTTTTTTATTAAAAGGTGATCAACTTGATCAGATTGTTCATCTTAATGGCTTTGAAGATGCCAATGGCGATTTTATACTCGCCCACAAAATGATCAACTTTTCATACTATTTTTCAGGTTTTTTTAGGATATGCAACTTTTGCAGAAACTTTACACAACCTAAACTAGTAGATGGATGCAAATTTAATTACTTGTGTGTGTGTTTTGATTGTTTGAGATCTTTTGATCGTTTAAGGCGTTTTCGTTTTCTCTTGATGACAAATGATGCAATGAAGGCGGCAGGGAAAAGCAGAAAACTGAAAATATACCATTTAGTAAAGTTTCGGCCTTTTTCGAAAGCCTTCACAGCCGGGTAGGTGGAAAAAAGTCCTAAGAGCATCAAACCACAGGTGCCAAATAAACCGATAGCCACATAGATATTGCTTCCTATTATCATTTTCCTTCTCCTTAAAGTAATTCGCCGTAGCGTTTTCGATACATTGTTTTTAAGAAAGTTGCCAGGAACATATAGCATAGAATCATACCGAAAAGCCATGGGAAATAGGTGAGTGGCATACCGGACATGCGCATAGATGCTCCAAAAGATGTATATGGAATACTGGTTCCAACAATAATCGCAATGGTGGTGGTAAACAAAACCTGCCATGAAGCGCGACTCTGGAAAAATGGAATTTTAGGTGTTCGTATCATATGGATGACAAGGGTTTGTGACCAGAGGCTTTCCACAAACCAGCCGGCATTAAAGAGTGAAGCAAACAGGACATTGTCTACACCTGGGGCACCATACGCTCCCCCTGTAACAGCTGGGCAGATGACAAAAAACATAAGAATATAAGTTATGACATCAAATACTGAACTGGTGGGTCCGATCCAGATCATAAATTTTCCGATCGATGAGGCCTCCCACTTTCGAGGCTTTTTTAGATAATCCGAATCCATGTTATCCCAGGGAATTGAAATGCAGGATATATCATAAATGAGGTTTAATAAAATAATCTGCACCGGCAGCATTGGCAAAAATGGTAAAAACGCACTGGCGGCAACAACGGAAAACATATTGCCGAAGTTGGAGCTGGCGGTCATTTTAATGTATTTGATGATATTCCCGAAGGTTTTACGGCCCTCAATAATCCCATCTTTCAGAACCATCAAATCCTTTTCAAGAAGAATGATATCAGCCGATTCTTTGGCAATATCAACGGCAGTATCGACTGAAATGCCGACGTCGGATTCCCGCATGGCGGCAGCGTCGTTGATGCCATCCCCCATAAAGCCGACTACGTGACCGTTTTCTCGGAGAATCCGGACAATTCGTGTTTTCTGCTGGGGAGATAGTTTGGCAAAGACACTGGTGGTTTCCAGGGTTACCCCAAGCTTTGCATCGTCCATTTGGTCAATATCCGAGCCAAGCAGGAGATTTTCAACTTTTAAACCAACTTTTTTACAGATGAAGCGAGTAACCGCATCGTTGTCACCGGTGAGCACTTTAACTGTCACCCCATATTTTTTAAGGGCTTTGATGGCAGCCCGGGTGGTTTTCTTTGGTGGATCCAGAAAAGCCAGGTAACCCATCAAGACCATATCAGTTTCATCGGCGACGGTGAAAACACCTTCAACGGCGGGATTGTTTTTCTGGGCCACCGCAATCACCCGCATTCCCATTTTATTCAGTTTTTTAACGGTTTTAAGAATTTTGCTGCGAATGGCATCGGTTATCGGTTCCACATTGCCTTTGTATTCGGCGTGGGAAGAAATAGCAAGCATTTCTTCCACCGCTCCTTTGGTAATAAGCTGGGTTTTATTCATTTCATCCCGAATCACCACGCTCATTCTCCGACGATTAAAATCAAAGGGAATTTCATCCACCTTGCTGTATCGTTCCTGAAGCGAGGTATAGGGTTCATGATCAGCATGGGATAAGATGGCAACATCCATTAGGTTCTTCAGGCCGGTTTGATAAAAACTGTTTAAAAAAGCATGGCGAAGGACCCGTTCGTCTTCGTTTCCATGGATATCAAGATGATATTCCAGAACAACCTTGTCCTGAGTGATGGTTCCGGTTTTGTCGGTGCATAAAATATCCATGGCACCAAAATTCTGAATGGAATTGAGATTTTTGACGACTGTTTTTTTCTTGGCCAGGGCTACCGCGCCTTTGGCAAGGTTGGTGGTGACAATCATCGGCAGCATCTCAGGAGTCAGCCCAACAGCAACCGAAAGGGCAAACATAAAGGCTTCCAACCAGTCGCCTTTGGTAAAGCCATTCACAAAGAACACAACTGGGAGCATAAACATCATAAAACGAATCAGAACCCAGGATACTGAATTGATGCCTTTTTCAAAGCTGGTAACCACTTTTTTTCCGGTGATTGATTTTGCCATGGAACCGAAGCAGGTATAATCCCCGGTTGCCAGGACAATACAGGTTGCCGAACCACTGACAACGTTGGTACCCATAAAAGCAAGATTTGATAATTCCAGCGGATTTTCTACCGATTTGCCAGCAGTCGCACATTTTTCAACCGGCTCGCTTTCACCAGTGAGGGCGGATTGACTGATAAATAAATCTTTGGATATGAGGATTCGGACATCAGCAGGAATCATATCTCCGGCCGCAAGATAAACAATGTCGCCGGGAACAATTTCAGACAGTTTAATTTCTTTTTTGCCTTCGCCCTGGCGTTCAACGGCCACGGTGGTGTAAACCAGAGCCTTAAGTTTTTCAGCGGCCAGATTGGAACGGGTTTCCTGGATAAATCGCAGCAATCCGCTGATGGTCACCATCAAGCCGATGACGATGACAGTTCGGTAGTTCCGATCCTCCGGTGCGACCAGAATGATATCGGTCACGACCGAGATCATTGCCAGGACAAAAAGGACAATTGTGAATGGATTGACAAATGCGCCAATCAGCCTTGACAGCAAGGTTTCCGGTTTTTCCTGCGAGATTTCATTGCTGCCATATTGATCCCGTAATGTTTCGGCCTGATCTTCACGATAGCCACTTATTGAGGCATTCATTTCGTTTAAAAGAGTCGCTTCATCCATGCGACTGGCCTGAATCAGTTTTTCTGTTATGGGGGAAACCGAATTAATGATGGGTTGAATTATTTTCTTTTTCATTGTCTTACCTCCTATGTAATGTAAATTTTGCCGTTAGACAGTAGTGTTTCAGGAGTAAAGACATAAAACAAAAAGGCTATTTATCTATTCAATGGGGCTGGAAGGAAGAACAGATGCAGAAAAGTCTGCTATTCTGAAATTCATTACTACTCCGCCTTTCAGGTTCTATGCCGCTACTATGATCTGAATCCATTCTTCTCACCACCTTTTTTCTTTAATTTAATTAAGATATTTAAGGATATCAAATAAAAAAATCCCTTGCCAAAATAAATCGGCAAGGGATAAAATCCGCACAAAAAAATGCAAAAAACTGTATCCGTTCAAGCTTTAGCATCGTAGGGCAGTGAAATTGCATTAGATTATGCCTTGAATCGACATAAACTGCTGACCTTCTCATAGTGTCTCCACTACTCCGCGGTAGCAACCCGTATCCCTACGGTAGCCTCACCTACCGTAATTATTCTGTTTCCACGTCGAGGGTAACACGCGGAACATTATTTGTCAAATAGATAAAGAAAATTTAACATTAAAAAACCATGTGTTATTCGTGTTATTTTGCTTTAGAAACGGTTTTCATAGAAAAATTGTGGTTAATGATGCTGCTGAAGGTTGAATTTCATTAGTAGCCAACATAGTATGAAATGGCGTCACTGATTTTAAGAAGCCCTTCCGTAGGTACATAGGTTACATATGCACTGCCGCTGGTACTGTTTGAATCGCCTGAACTACTAGTGCTGGTTGAACTTTTGGAATTGATAGCTGTAGTCATACTGCTACTGTTATCAGTGGCTGAAGTTGTTCCGTCGGTTGGTAAGGTTTGTAGAGACCCATAAATAAAAGCATGGAGTGCAATTGCATTATCGGCCAGACTCGTTGGTACCACGTAAGAAATATTGTTAATCATGTCATCCTGAACAAACTGGTCTGTAGGTATACGGAACTCCAGGAATTGCTTATCGGCAGATGCTAAATAAGCCTTGGCATAAATGGTGATTTCATTAATGGCAAGGGTTGTTTTAACATACGGGTAAACCTTGGTTAAGAGTTTAACACCTGTAAGAGCATCAACCTTAAACGCTTTTTCAGCAATTTGTCCAACAACCTCACGTTGACGTTGGGTACGTTCATAATCATTATCACTATAGCGATTTCTTGCATAAGCCAGAGCCTGTACTCCGGTGACAGTTTGGGGTCCAATGGCAGTAAGGTAGGGATCTTTTCTGCCAACCTTATCATTGACATCATCAATGTATTTATTGGTCCAGTCGAGTACATCCTGATTTTTGACATTAATTTCGACACCGCCAAGGGTATCGACGGTATCTACCATGGCATCAAAATTAACAACCACGTAGTCGGTGATGTTAAGATCAAAGTTTTGATTTAATGTTTTTACGGTAAGCTCCGGGCCACCATAGGCGTAAGAAGCGTTGATTTTATCAAATGTTTGATTAGTATTCTTAGTTGCAGGAATCTGAACCAATAAGTCTCGCATGACGGAAGTGACCTTTATCGATCCGTCTTTGAAATCCAGGGATACGATCATAATGGTATCCGATCGATCACCTTCGATATCACTTCTACCATCAATACCAAAAACTGCAATATTAACGGTATCAATATTTAAATTGTTATTTACATTTAGATTAGCTGTATCCGGTTCAGATGCCGTAACCATTTCAATGGTATTAAAGCCGTAAATCACTCCAGTGGTAACGAGTAAGAAGGCTAGAAAGAGGCTCACAAAGATGATTTTTTGCTGCATAAATATTCCTTTCGACCTATGGGTTACATCAACTCAAGTAAACATGAACAAAATATCTGAATGTTTGTAAGGCGTGTCACGTTATGGTGGTTCTTCTGTATTAGTTACTTGCACTTTTAAGCGTGGCAGCAATTTTTTTGCTGATATTACTGGCAGTTGTTGAAGGTATGTAGTCTGTTTCATAGATAAACGAGTAAAAGGCTTTGATGTTGTCAACCAGAGTATTCGGAATGACATAGGAAACACCATCAATATATTCCAGCGCATTTGCGTCATCGGTTGGCAGGCGACTCTGTTCAATATCCTTATTTGGCATCAGTGCAAGGTTTGCAGCATATTTGATGAGCTCCGGTGTCGTCAATGAGGTTTCCACATAGGGAAGGGTTCCCATTAGAAGTTTATATTGATCGGATATGTTAAGGTTAAACGCTTTAGACAAAACCTGTTCAAAAACTGTTCGTTGACGAAGGGTCCGATCAAAGTCGCCGTCACCGACATAACGTACCCGACAGTAGGCCAGGGCTTGTGAACCGTCAACAACCTGAGGACCTATTTTGGACAAATCGGGTGAGGTCGTATTGACCTTGTCATTGACATCCATCAGATATTCATTTACCCAATCCAGTTCATCCTGGGATTTAATGTCAACAGTAATGCCGCCAACAGCATTAACCATGGAGACCATGGCCGAAAAATCGATGGCCACATAGTCCGTAATGGCGGTGTCAAAATTCTGGTTAATGGATTGAAGCGCCAGCGTTGGCCCACCATAAGAATAGGCTGCATTGATTTTATCATAGCCATATTGGTCATTCACATAAACATAGGTGTCACGCATCAGGGAAGTCACTTTTATTTTACTATGTTCATAGTCAGCTGAGGCAATCATAATGGTATCAGTACGGTTGCCATCAACATCATCCCGGCCATCGACACCAAATACTGCAACATTAACAATTTTATGCTGCTTGGCCATCGCAGCAGCTTCGGGGCTGATCCCATAATTACTGAGTGTTCCGGGAAGGTCACTGACGTTTCCCAGAAAAAACGCATTGACACCAAAACAGGTTCCAACAAAAATGAGAACAATCATCACAATGGTTTTAAAAAATTTCTTAAAACCACCTTTTCGTTTGTTTTTTTTATATTTTTGGGGGCGATTTGAAGGAGTCGCTACCGAGCGAGCTATTTTCTTTTGATTAGAATGTTCTCTTTTGGGGGGGGACAGTGAGCTGGTACGTCTGTTTTCAATCACACTTTTTTTTCGCTTGTTCAATAGTGATACCTCATTTGGAAATCTTTCACAAAACGCTAAGTTTTATGAAGCGGTGCAGATTTGTCTATACATGGGTTGCGATAGTACACAAGACCAGAAATTTAAAATGAATCCATAATCGTCGATTATTAAATTTCAATCCAACGATTATAACACATTTCTCGAAAATATGGATAAAATATTTACAAGGTTGGGCTTTTGATGATATTTAGATACAATTATTGATTATAAATGTTTAAAAATGAATGATAATGTTTTTAAATAATGGAATATTTAATTTTAAATAGGGCAATCATAAAATAAACAAATAATAAATAAAGTATTGATATAATAAAATTGAGACGAGTAGAAAAATGCAATTAACTGAAAATGATTGGATAAAAACGAAGAAAAAAAAGATTAAAACGAAACGTTGTTCAATGATTACAAATTTCTGAAATCGACTCAAGAATAAAATCAAAGGGGGAATTCCTGTGAACACAATGAAAAAAACGAGACATTTAACCAATCCAAAACTTACAAATTTACGGTTTAAACCTGAGCCAATCAGAAAATTCAAGAAACATCCCCATGTCACGCATCCAAATGACATCATAAGCAAAGATCGAAAAGGTATCGCCAGGTTCAATTTCTGGCTTGCCGTGAAGATTACCAACGGGGTTGGCACGATGTGGTGCGCTTATGCTTTTCTTATTCTAGATCTGTTAATGCTGCCGCCGGTCATCCAGGCAAATAATATCATTATTTGGGTAACTTATATTGCCCAAACCGTTTTGCAATTGGTGCTTTTGCCCATCATTATGGTGGGACAGAATGTAATCCAAGCTCAAAATGAAGCGAAAGCCGATACAGACCATAAAACATTGACTTACCTCAGCACTTTACAGGATGAGCAGATGCAGGAACTAAAAAATCAGACTAAAATGTTGAGGGAACTTCAGGAACTCTTATCAAAGAAACAGTCATGATTGAAAAGAGAAACAAATGTGGCAACAGAATATAAAGAATCTGCTTTGATTTAGAAATTGAATTGGAAATGGCAATAATTAAGGCATCTGAGAATTGATACGATTAAACAGTTTAATCGTTTTTGAATCAAAATATGTTTGACAAAAATTTTTAAATAGATTAAACTAATTAAATTAAATCTCTTTGCATTGCATGTAAATCTATAGTACAACCTGATCAGGCGATGAACAATACACCGTTCATGGTGCCGGGCTGTTTCGGCGGCAACAGATTTGTTTATGCACATCTGTGGGACAGAAGTATGTTCCCGCAGGTGTTTTTTTATACCTTTCTATAGAACATACTGACTAAGTAAAACTACTTTTGTAGTGCCAGGAAGTTCAGCAAAATGGTAAAAAGGAGAACAAAACGAAAATGAAATCAAAAAATCATAAGAAATGTCGGTTTAATATCATTACAAATGAATTAATGGGAGAAAAATCGGGGTGTAAAATCATAGAGGATACAGAAACGGGAGTAAATTATTTGTATCATTATGATGAATTCGGAGGAGGGCTGACTAAGCTCATTGATGAAGAAGGGGAACCCTTGATTTCTCCAGAAAACTGAATTGAATGATATCACAGGGCGGTTAATTTCAGAATTTTTGCATATTTAATGCGGTTATTTCGATAATATGTATAGATGAATTATAATTTCATTCACCCTTTAATACTGTTATAATCATTGCGCAAATGAAAAGGTGGTAATGATGAATGATCAGAATAAACTTGAAACATTAATCTATGAAAAAGATGGATTGATTCTGACAAAAGATGTTGTATGTGAAAATATACTAAGTGCGTATTTATACAAGGAAGTAAAAAAAGGTCGACTGATACGTATTCGGCGTGGGGTATTTATCACAGAAGATGCCTGGAATGATTACTAAGAGTTTTATTAGGGAATGAAAATAGCAAAGTGATTGTGATTTCTCATGATTTATCAAGTATTAATGATATAAATAAAGCGATTAAAGAAATAAAAGACGCTGCTAAGATAAAATTTTCGCGAGATGTAACGGATTTTTTACTTTTGGAACTCGTTGATATGAATTTAACTGATATGCCATATTCCAGAAATGAGTACAATCAACTATTAAAATTAATTTATGATTATGGGTCTGGTAATTCTCTAAATAATGATCTGGTCATTGGTAATGTAATGAGAAGAGTTTTTAGAAGCAGTTTCATGTGATCAAGAATTATTAGCATCAATGGGCGATCAAAAATATAGTGAATATTTTGAAAGTTTAATGTATCGACTGGTTTTGCATGGAGAAAGTTATATGGAAGAAAGAATTAAAAATTTGCATGAGTTCAATTTTTTTTATACAATGTCAGAAGTACATAAAATGAGAACAGCTAAAGATGTTTTATGCTTGATTAATGTTTTGAATAAGCAACATATTAAAGCTCATTTTCACGACAGGCCGGATGCGATAGAAGTAATAAATAGCTGGTACAATGATATAATATCG
This sequence comes from Acetobacterium wieringae, assembly GCF_026646375.1. Classification (GTDB taxonomy): domain Bacteria; phylum Bacillota; class Clostridia; order Eubacteriales; family Eubacteriaceae; genus Acetobacterium; species Acetobacterium wieringae_A. Next base: position 117,397 of record NZ_JAIPPU010000005.1, on the reverse strand, counting down.
AATTGAATTGGATTAAATTGATTTCGAAAAGCTGCGTTAAGTACGACCTTCTCCGCCACCAAGAACTACGCATCAAATATGATGTTAGATAGAACCTGTTATGTATAAAGTAGCATGTTTTTTTGTTTGTAAAAAATGTGGGTTAGTATATGAAACTAACATCATCAATTATCATTGTAACTTTTAATAAAGAGTGATCAAAATCAAACCATAATTCCCAATATTACGTCGTAGGCTTGATTTTTTTAAAACATAGTTTGAAAATAATTTTGTCCTTTCTAAAATATAGTATTGATAATAGGATGGTCACAATCCCTAATATAAAGGCATTTGTGATTTTCTTTTTTCCATTATCAAACTTTGTTTTAAAATAGAAAAAACAAATAAATAAAAAGTCGGATTATTATCAAACTTTGTTTTAAAATAATACCTAATAATAATCTGGAAATGGGGACATTGATGACATTTATTATCAAACTTTGTTTGAAAGCTACAGTATTTTATTATCATAATCTAGTAAACATACCTTGCATATAATTTGATTTTAGATTATAATAATTTGTCAAGTGTAAGAGTAGCTGTATCTTCTGTAAATTCCCAGTAGATACAGCTTTTTAAATGGATTAGATTCAGTTGAGAATAAAAATAGAAAGTAGAAAAAAGTGATAAATAAAAAGTTTAACCAGTACCAACTCAGTGATGAGCTCCTAAAAGCCATTGAAAAACTCAATTTTAAAAACCCGACAAAAGTTCAGGAAGCCGTGATCCCGATTGCTTTGGAAAAAAAAGATATTCTTTGTAGGGCTCAAACCGGCAGTGGAAAAACGGCCGCCTTCGGAATTCCCATCTGTGAACTGTTGGACTGGGAAGAAAACAAACCACAGGCCCTGGTGCTGACGCCTACCCGGGAACTGGCGCTGCAAGTCCATGAAGATATTTTTAATATCGGCCGCTTCAAGCGGGTTAAAGTATCCGCCCTCTATGGAAAATCTCCGATCCGCCGTCAGGAAAAAGAACTGAAACAGAAAACCCATGTGGTGGTGGGAACCCCGGGCCGGGTTATGGATCATATCGAGCGGGGTACTTTCATTACTGACGAGATCCACTTTCTGGTCATCGATGAGGCCGATGAGATGCTGAATATGGGTTTTATCGATCAGGTTGAGGAGATCATCAATGAATTGCCCAAAAACCGGGTGACGATGTTGTTTTCGGCGACGCTGGAAAATGAGATACAGCGGCTGTCAAAAAAATACATGAATGATCCCCAGATCATTGAGATTGAAGCAGAGGCCAAACGAACGGACGCGATTGAACAGTTCGTTTATAAAACGGGTCACGACAATAAGCTGGATGCTTTAAAAGATATACTGGTGGTGGAAAATCCGGACAGTTGTATTATTTTTTGTAACACCCAGGAAATGGTCAATACGATTTATAATTTGCTGGGTAAAAATAACAAGGCCTGTGAAAAGATTCACGGCGGCATGGAACAGGATGACCGCACCCAGGTCATGCAGCGGTTTAAAAAGGGAGCCTTTCGCTATCTGATTGCCACCGATGTGGCAGCCCGAGGGATCGATATTCATGAGATTTCGCTGGTTATCAATTTTGATGTGCCCTGGGAAAAGGAAACCTATGTCCATCGGATCGGACGGACGGGCCGTCGGGGCACCAGTGGCAAGGCGATTACCCTGGTTTCGGAAAAAGAAGGCCGCTTGTTTCGAGATATTGAGAATTATATCGATAAAGAAATTATTGAAAAAGAATGTCCGACGCTTTCCACTGTTCATGCAATGAAACCGGCCTTTCTTACAAAGCTGCAGGAAAAACCCGTCGAAAAGCTGGACAAAGCCCATGATCTGAGCCGGGAAATCACCAAGATCCATATCAATGCCGGTAAAAAGACCAAAATGCGGCCGGTCGATATTGTCGGGACGCTCTGCAATCTGAAGGGGATGACAGCAGCGGATATCGGCGTGATTACGATCCTGGATGTCTCCACTTTCGTGGAAATTCTTAACAACAAAGGCCCGCAGGTGCTAAAAGAGCTGCAAACCCGAAACATCAAAGGACGGCCGAGAAAGGTAACCCTCGCCGAAGATAAACCGGTTACGATTGCCCGAAAAAAACCGATCCGTCGATTTTATTAATTAACCTTAGTGCTTTACGTGAGGAGCCCATGGATTATTTAACCGCCATTACCGCATTTAAACCCGAATCAGCTCAGGAACAGGCCGATCAACAGACCTTTATCCGATTTATTCATAATAATCCGGATGTTTTGCTCCGGGACAATAAAATTGCCCATCTGACCAGTTCAGCCTTGATTTTTAATCCGTCACGGGATAAACTGTTAATGATCTACCACAATATTTATCAGTCCTGGTCCTGGACCGGAGGGCATGCTGATGGCGAAGTGGATCTGCTTCAGGTGGCAATCCGGGAAGCTAAAGAAGAAACCGGATTAAGCACGGTGACAGCGATGTCTGACAATATTATTTCATTGGACATTTTACCGGTTTTTGGTCATCTCAAAAACAATCAGCCGGTTTCGGCCCATTTACATTTATCAGTGGCCTATTTACTTTTGGCTTCTGAGGACGAACCACTGGCCATCAAACCGGATGAAAACAGCGGGGTCAGATGGATCGCCATTGATCAACTGACTGATTACGTCAATGAAGCTCATATGCAAGTGGTTTATGATAAAATACTAAAAAAGTTTGAGAAAAAAGTTTGAGCTTTTTTAGTAGTGATTTATCCAGGAAAGCTTGACATTACACATAAAGTAAGCACGGTTGGATGCGCGTTCATTTCGCAATTTCGAAGAGATTTTAAATCAAGGAGGGTCTATGTCAATATCAAAAGCCATTGAATTTTCTGCCAAAGCCCATGAAGGTCATTTCCGCAAAGGCTCCCAGGTTCCCTATATTACACACCCCTTTGAGGTCGCCAAAATTCTTAGTGAAGCCGTGGATCCACAAGAAAATGAAACCCTGATCATGGCCGGTCTGCTTCACGATACGGTTGAAGATACCGATACCAGTCTGACAACGATCCGTCGGGAATTTGGTGATGCCGTTGCCGATCTGGTCGCCTCCGATTCGGAAAATAAACGCTTGTCCTGGGAAGCACGCAAGCAACATACCATCGATTTTTTAAAGAATGAAGCAACCCGTGACATGCAGATGCTGGCCTGCGCTGATAAACTGGCCAACTTAAGAAGCGTCAAAGCTGATTATGCCAGAATCGGCGAAGATGTCTGGGAAATATTTGTCAGAGGCAAGGAAAAGCAGGCTTGGTATTACCAGGGTGTGCTGGATGCATTGGCACCACTGACGGGTTTAGCGATGTACCAGGAACTCAAAGCCTTAATTGAAGAAATTTTCAATAGAATTTAATGGTTAGAAAAGTAAAGTAAAAATTTTATTAAGCAAAAAGCAGACTGAATCGCCAGTCTGCTTTTTGCTTTGAAACTCTGTAAGTATAAACAAAAATTTAAACGCCTGCAATTTAACAGAGTGTTAACAATCTCTTTACCTCCTCAAAACCTTTTATGGTTTTTTATTTGATAAGATAACTATGCAAACAACGAAAATTAAGGAAATTTGAAGGAGAAAAAAATGTCAAAAAAATTAAAAAGAGTTTTAGTATCACTGTTAGTTGGCGCGACCGTGCTGACCCTGGCAGGATGCGGATCATCAGGATCAACATCGACTTCTACAACGAAAGCGACGGTTTCTGGTGAAATCAACGGTGGCGGTTCCACTTCTGTTCAGAAAATTATCGATGCCGCTGGTTCAGAATTTACAGCATTGAACCCGGATGCCAAGTTCACTTACAGCGGAACCGGATCATCAGATGGGATTAAAGGGGCAACCGCTGGCACCTACTCCTTTGGCTGTGCTTCCCGGGAATTAAAAACCGAAGAAAAGGGTAATTTAACGGAACTGATCTTTGCTTATGATGGAATTGCCATCGTCGTAAACCCGGCCAATACGGTTACCAACCTGACCAAAGACCAGGTCGCCAAAATCTATATGGGCGAAATTACCAACTGGAGCGAAGTTGGCGGAGCCGATGCCCCGATCGTTGTAGTATCCCGGGAAGATGGTTCAGGCACCCGAGATGCAGTCGAAGAACTGGTTGGTTTTAAAGAAAAACTGAAAGCCGATGCCACCATTAAAGAGGGTAACGGAAATGTTCAGACAACGGTAGCCGGAAATACTAATGCCATTGGCTATGTTTCATTAACCTTCGTAGATAAAACCGTTAAAGCCATTGATGTCGACGGTGTTAAGGCAACCGTTGATAATGTTAAAAACAAAACCTATCCTATTTCACGACCATTCCTGGCTATGTATGATGAGTCAAAAGTTGATGATGCAACCCTGGCATTCCTTGACTTCCTGATGAGTACCGAAGGGCAGGCGATCGTAGAAGAACACGGTGGTATCGCAGTTTAATACCAAAAAACTGAGACTCCTGAAAAGGAGTCTCTCTTCATTAAAATAATCCCATGACAGCAAGTAATCAGCGTGGGTATGAAAAGGAGCGTTTATTTTGCAGGCAATTAAACGTAAGAAACAAAAAGAGAAAATCATTGAAGGCTTTTTTTTGATCTGTGCTTTCGTAGCTGTAGTCAGTGTTTTGGCAATCACAGCTTTCGTTTTTTACAATGGATTAAAACCCTTTATTTCCAACAGTTACCCTTTATGGGATTTTTTAACCGGGGTTGAATGGCGACCGGGTTCAAATCTGTACGGAATTTTTTATATGATTGTGGGATCCGTTTATGCAACCTTTGGGGCAATTCTGATTGGTGTACCAGTAGCGATTCTTACCGCTGTTTATATTTCTGAAATGGCCAGTTCCCGAATTGGTAAAAAGATCCGCTTTGCAGTGGAACTACTGGCAGGGATTCCATCGGTTTTATATGGGGTTTTTGGCTTGGGAATCGTTGTACCCTATGTACTTAATATTTCTCCGATGGCTCAGGGTGAATCGTTGCTGGCGACGATCCTGGTATTGGCAATTATGATTTTGCCAACCGTGGTCAGCATCTCTGAAACCTCCATCAGCGCCGTTCCGAAAGAATATCGGGAAGGTTCCTATGCTCTGGGGGCATCTAAAATTCAGACGATTTTCAAAGTGGTCGTACCGGCAGCCCGGTCCGGGATTATGACTGGGGTAATTCTGGGGATTGGTCGAGCTATTGGCGAAACCATGGCAGTGATGCTGGTTTGCGGAAATCCCATTGCGGGGATTCCCACCAGTCTGTTTGATCAGATCCGGCCACTGACGACCAATATTGCCTTGGAAATGGGCTACGCCTCCGGGGTTCACCAGGAGCTGCTCTACTCAACTGGGGTGGTCTTATTTATTTTTATTATGATCATCAATCTGGCTGTCAATAAATTGATTAAGGCAAAGGTAGGTAGTTAAATGGGAAGAACAGCAAAAGATAGTTTAGTTAAAGGGATTATTTATCTGGCCACTGGCATCACCTTAAGTGTCTTGCTATCGATTGTCGGGTTCATTTTTGTAAAGGGAATTAGTCTGGTAAACTGGGATTTCTTGACCCGGGATTATAATGAAAAGGTCGTCTATGCCTTTATGGAGTCCGGTGATGTACCACTGAGCATTGATGAAGAAAACCTGAACAATAAGCAGCCCTATGATCAACGCTATGAAACACTGCTGGAAGGCCCCATCTATGTGGAAAATATCGGGGCTGCCATTTCCAAGGTTTCTTATAAAAATCACAGCACCGAACGGGAACAGATTGTGATTAGTTACATTGAAAAAGACTCGCCGCTAAACGGGGCCATTGATTCTACCGGTAAAGCAATCATTATTGGCACCGATTATATTCTTCAGAGCATTAATGGCACTGATTTTAGCGATATGACGCTGGAAGAAGTATCAAAAACAATCTCAGCAGAATCAGGCGAATTGAAAATAAAAGTTGTTCAACCTGGTGGCGGCATCAAGTCGAATATCATCACAACGTTGTATATGGTCTTGTTGTCACTGATTGTGGCTTTGCCACTGGGTATTTTTGGAGCAATTTACTTGACCGAATATGCCAAACCCGGACGACTGGTGAATGCGATTCGTTTCGCAGCGGAATGTCTGGCAGGGATTCCGTCGATTATTTTTGGTCTGTTTGGGATGGCCTTCTTTGTAGTCGCTATGAATTTACAGATCTCATTGATTTCCGGCAGTCTGACTGTGGCCATAATCCTACTTCCGGTTATCATCCGAAGTACTGAAGAAGCACTGAAAACTGTGCCGATGGCCTTTCGGGAAGGCTCTCTGGCTCTAGGCGCCACCAAGCTGCAAACCATCTTCAAGGTGGTGTTGCCTTGTGCAGTTCCAGGAATTGCGACCGCAGTGCTGCTAAGCATTGGCCGGGTGGTCGGAGAATCGGCTGCTTTGTTACTCACGGCCGGAACGGTAGCGCAAATTCCCGGAACGCTTTTTTCACCGGGCAGTACCCTGACGGTACAAGCCTATTATGTGGCCAAGGAAGAAGGGAACATCGAGTTGGCCTGTGCGATTGGCATAGTCATAATTGTCATTGTTATTGTACTGAACATCTTGTCCCGGATCACTTCTGACAAGTTGGACGTCTTTAATAAAAAATGAGGAGTAATATGGACACAAATATAAAGTTTAATACTAAAAACCTGGATTTGTTCTATGGCGATTTTCAGGCTCTTAAATCAATCAATATGGAAATACGGGAGAAGGAAGTGACGGCGTTCATTGGCCCTTCTGGCTGTGGTAAGTCGACTTTTTTACGCTGCCTCAATCGCATGAACGATTTGATTGACTCGGTCAAAATTAACGGTGAGATTCTTTTTGACGGAAAAGATATTAACGGACCAATTGATGTCATCAATCTGCGAACTCGAGTGGGAATGGTGTTTCAAAAACCCAATCCATTTCCGATGAGTATTTATGAAAATATCGCCTATGGCCCGAAATGTCAGGGAATGAAGGATAAAAACCAACTGGATGCTCTGGTAAAGGAAAGCCTGACAAAGGCAGCCCTCTGGGATGAAGTCAAGGATCGACTCAATAAATCGGCACTGGGATTATCAGGTGGTCAACAGCAGCGGCTCTGTATTGCCCGAACCATTGCGATGAACCCGGAGGTGATTTTAATGGATGAACCAACCTCGGCCCTCGACCCTATTGCCACGGCCAAGATCGAAGATCTGATGTCCAGTTTAAAGAAAGATTATACCATTATTATCGTCACCCATTCGATGCAACAGGCGGGACGAATATCGGATAAAACCGCCTTCTTTCTGATGGGCGAAGTGATCGAATTCAATGAAACACCGATCATATTCACAAACCCCCATGATAAGCGGACTGAGGATTACATCACCGGACGTTTCGGTTGATAAGGAGAATGAACATGCGAATTGGATATAATGAAGAACTGCGAATGATTAAAGATGAAATCTTACTGATGTCGGCGATGACTGAAAAAATGCTGTCAGATTCGGTGGATGCGCTAAAATCTCAGGATTGTGAACTGGCCCGATCGGTCATCGACCGGGATGATCTGGTGGATGCCAAAGAGATTGAACTGCAGCTGGTAGTCAGTCAAGTGATTGCGACCCAGGGGCCGGTGGCCACGGATCTGCGACGGCTGGCATCGACCTACAAGATTATCACCAATCTGGAGCGAATTGCTGATTTAGCGGTGAATATTTCCAAGCGGGTGCTGGAACTGTCGGAAGTGGTTTACATGAAGCGACTGGTTGATATTCCGAGGGCCTGTGAACTGGCTGAGAAGTTGCTGAAGTTGGCCATTGCTGCCTTTGTTCATGAAGACATCAGTCGCTTAAGAGAAGTGGTGGATATGGAAGATGAGATTGATGCCCTTAATGTCCAGATTCATCATGAATGTCTGGCCTATATGATGGACAATTCGAAAAACATCCATCAGGGTTCGGTATTTATTTTTGTCGGTTCGTATCTGGAGCGAATTGGCGATCATGCTACCAATATTTTTGAAACGGTCTTTTATATCGTCACCGGTGACTACATTGATTTTAACGACCTGGATGAAGAGACGATTGAACAGACACTCGCTCTCCAAAAAAGGATCAAGGCCATGGAGCTCGAAAAATCAGCGGAATAATTATTAAAAATCAAGAACAAAAAAGTCGGATGAATAAAAAATCCGACTTTTTTGCAATTCTATTAATTTACCGTTAAATTTTAAATCGTTGATACATGGGTATCGATTTGGGTAATTAACTATTCAAACAAAAAATGACGAAAACAAATGGGCAAGTCGAATAAAAATGATGGTAATTTCTACCTGTCCTGTTTATAATGAACGTAGGCAGAGAATGATTATCAATTATTTTACGGACGCCATTTCTGGGTTGAATTTTTGCAAAAGGACTGGAAGATACTATGAATAAGAAAGAAACACGAAGCGCCATAACAGTCATCGGCGACGATAAAGACAGCGAAGAGCGATTAAGACGATTGGTCGATATTCTTAAACATCCTTCGGAGTCCATTCAGGAATTTTTGGATTACGCACTCACCCAGGCCATCGAACTCACTGGCAGTCAGGTTGGATACATCTATCATTATCATGAAGACCGAGAAGAATTTATTTTAAATACATGGTCTGAAGAAGTCATGGAAGCATGTCATCTCGAAAAGATGGAGACCATCTATCAGTTGGATAAAACCGGGATTTGGGGCGAAGCTGTGCGCCAACGACGTCCAATTGTCATAAACAATTTTCAGCAAAAAAATCCGCTCAAAAAAGGTTATCCCAAAGGACATGTCCCACTGAATAATTTTTTAACAATTCCTGTTTTTAAGAATCAGCAAATTGTCGGGGTGGTGGGATTGGCCAATAAAGCGACAGATTATGTCGAAAGTGACTTATTGAACATCACCTTATTAATGGAAAATGTCTGGTCAGTTACCGATGCAAAAAAAGCGGAACAGGCGTTAGCCCAAAGTAACGCCCGCTATGATAAGCTGGTACAACGGATTCCTGTGGGGATCTATACCATGCGCAGAAAAAGTACGGGCGAAACCCGGTTTGAATATTGTAGTGAAAAGTTCTGCCAGATGCTCGGGTTATCGGTAGCTGAGGTATTGGCAAACACCGATGCGGTTGACCGGGCCATTCATCCAGAGGATCGAAAGTCGCTGAGAACAGCAAAAAAAGGGGCTGCCAGGCGTGGTCAGAGTTTTCGCTGGGAAGGGCGTAGCTATATCGAGGGAGCGATCCGTTGGATTCGGTTCGAATCGGAGTTAACCCCGTTGAACAATGGTGATAGTCTTTGGAATGGCGTCCTTCTAGATATTTCAGAGCAAAAGCAGGCTGAAGAAGAACTAAAACGGACATCGACCCGGCTTACACTGGCAACTCGAGCTGGACGGGTTGGGATTTGGGATTGGGACATTTTATCCAATCAAATGCTTTTTGATGACTTAATGCTGGAGCTTTATGATCTACCAGAAAAAAACTATTGTGTCCCTGAACAAATGTGGCAACAGGCGATTCACCCGGATGATTTAGAACAATTAAGCGCAGCGTTAGAGCAGGCGATTCAAAATAAAGAAGAATACCATTTTGAGTTCCGGGTGGTCTGGCGGGATGGTTCCATTCATACTATTCGTGCTTTAGCAACGGTGCAGTACGACGACGTTGGAAACGCTGTGCGGATGATTGGTACGAATTGGGACATTACAGAAGAAAAAGAATCACATGCCCGAACCATCGAAACCAATCGACGGCTTCAGGATGAAATCATTGAACGACGATATATTGAAGAAGCCCTCAGAGCCAGCGAAGAAAAATTCAAAGCCATTATTGAGACGTCTCCAGATGGGATTGCGATTTCATCCATGGATGGGATCGTGGAGTTTGCAACGGAAAAATCGTATTCAATGTGGGGTCTTGACTCCATGGCGGAATGTGTTGGTAAAAATATTCTGGAATTTATTCATGAAAGCCATCATCAGAAGGCAATTTATTATGTCACCGAAATGATCAAGGGAAATTTAACTGGAGCAGCTGAATATCTAATGGTGCGAAAAGACGGTAGTTACTTTTATTGTGAGGTTAATGCGAATATTCTCCGGGATAATAACAACAATCCCATTGGTGTACTTTATATGGAACGAGATGTAACAGAGCGTAAACGGTTGGAAGAAGAGTTAAAAGAGTTAGCCATTAAAGATCAGCTTACCGGCCTTTATAATCGTCGCAAGATTGATGAGGTGCTAATGCAGCAAAAGTCTGCGGCTGATGATAGGGTACAGGATTTATCGGTTATTATGGTGGATATTGATTTCTTTAAAAAAGTAAACGATCAATTTGGTCATCAGGTTGGTGATCAAGTATTAACTGAGATCACCGAGATTTTGGCCAAAGGAATCCGAAGAATCGATGTTTTAGGTCGATGGGGTGGCGAAGAGTTTATCATTATCTGTACCGATACGGATCTTTCTGGGGCCATGGTTCTGGCCGAAAAACTTCGGGAAATGATTGAATCGCATGTGTTTAGACAGGTGGGAAATAAGACCTGCTCCTTTGGAGTATCCCAATTGCGTAAAAACGAAACGATTGATGCCTTGCTAATCCGATCGGATCAGGCCCTCTACCAGGCCAAGAGTCTGGGGCGAAATCGTGTGGTCGCTGAAAGTTAAGGATAGAAGGAGGAACTAAATGGAAACCATTCATGAAGCGAAAAATAAGTTTTACATGGGTGTCAATGAAGACGAACCCGTCGGTTTATTAAGTTATCATCTCGAAGGCCAACGCTTGATTATTGAGCATGTCTATGTCACCAAAGCCCTCAGAGGTCAGGAACTGGGAGTCAGACTTGTGGCCAAGGCAGTGGCGTTCGCCCGGGAAAACAAGCTAAAAATTGTATCCTATTGTTCCTATGCCGAAAAGGTGCTCAGTGAAAACTCAGACTATGGTGATGTCTTTTCAGACGAAACCGAGTAAAGACAGGATTAATAGGGTAAAATCGTTTCAAGTATAAATCCGGAAAAATATGGGACTGATCTTAAGTTTGATCTCGTTTTTTGATGCACTGATTCTGGTGGTTACCGGTATACTGGGGGTTGATCAGGTCTCCCAGGTTGTCCAGGGAAATACCGCAACAGCCGAGCAGTCAGCCGCTGCTAGCGAAGAATTATCGGGTCAATCGCAATTACTAAAAGAAATGATATCACGGTTTAAACTTAAAAGATAAGACTAAGAAAAGACAAGGAAGCATTTTTCCTTGTCTTTTTGTTGATAGAGGAGCATCGCTCCAGGATAAAAGTATTTTTACAGCTACAATATTATTTTTCTTTGGCCCAATCATCAAAACCCTGCATAACCTTATCATAGGTTTGCTGGGAGATCTCAGGGAGTTCGCCACCAAAGGCTTTTTTGGCACTTTCAAAACCTTCTTTAAAAGCGTTTCTCAGGGTTTCGATCTTGCTTTTATCACCGCCGGAGAGGGCTTTAGCAAAATCAATAATTCGTTCGGATGTTTTGTTGACGCCAAAATAGCCGTCTTCAGAAATCGCTTCCTGAGCTGCTGCCTGGGTTTCAGAATCGATCGTGATTTGAACATCTTTTCCCTCTGCCAAATCTTTAAGAACCTGACTGACTTTTTTGCCCTGTTTTTCAATCATGGTCTCAACCATTTTTTTGAACGACTCCGTGTTACGGGCGAAATCCTGTTTGATTTCGTTGATCTTTTTACGGTCGACCGTGTAGGTTCCGATGTCTTGTGAAGTTGCTGTGCCAAGTTCAATGGAGTCAAGTTTTTGCACAACTGGCTGAACCTTATCTGCAGCTTCGGGTTCAACTTTAACATCAGCATTTTGAGTAACGCCTTTGGTTTGAATCGCTTGATTCAAGGACTTGTTGGCATCAATTGCATTTGTATTCATAACAGCCTCCTTATTTAATATAATAGTAACGAGCTTCTCTAAACTATATCGACATAATTCGGTCAAAAATAACATTTATTTTAAATAGCACAGTTAAAAAACGTCCTTTCAGATTACAATATTGAAAGGACATTTTTTATCCGATCTGTTTTAAGGGCGACAAGGTGCGCAATGACTTTTCGGAGTGTTGTGATGGCGCTTCATTGGTTTCATGTTTTAGTTGTTCTGTTTCACAAGAAACCAATTTTATTTGGTCCGCTGCAATGTTTTGCAGGTAAGTCGCAAAGTAATCGTTAATAATTGCTGTTTCATCGGGGTCATCAGGAGTGATGGTCACAAAGCCCGATAAGAATGCCAACCATGGCCGGGTGCTTGTTTTAATGTCTTGAATCCACTTCATTTGATGAACCTCCTGTTTTCCAGTAATAGTTTTTTGTAAGGGAGACGTGTTGGTCGATGTGGTTTTCAGCTGAGATGGTTTGAATCGTATTGATTCGTTCTTACTATTAATATCGCCATAGTTTATAATAACTTTAGGATTTATGGTTAAAGATAAGCAGACTTTTGCCAGAGAATAAAAGCTATGATTTGCGGCTATCATACGTTTAATCTGAGCGATTGATAGAAACTGCATTATCATTGTTTAAACAGTTTTACGTACAATAACCAATAAAAGAGCTTGATAAAATTAAAACACAGTGATATACTGAAAAAATAAGTTAGCAATTACTAACTTTTTGTTTTGGGCTTTATGTTAGTTTATACTAATAAAAAATGCGGGAGTTAACAATGGTGAATACAAAAAAGGATCAGATCTTTACTGAAATATATATGGGTATACACTGCATATTGGTGCTATTGGTACTGGTTTATTATTTTTTTTCTCAGAAGATGACAGGGATGATGACGATCATGCTAATTACTTATGGAATCTTTATTGGTTTTGAACTTTACCTGCTTGCCATCGGGAAAATCCTGAAACTGGAAAATTTGTTAGGTGGTTATTTTCAAAGTATTGTGGACGTTCTTTTTATTTCCATCTGCAGTATCTATCTGAACAGCTTTTTTTCCTGGTTCTGCCGATTCTTTGCCTATTTATCCTGACGGCCAGTCTGTCGAATGATCGTACGAAAAGTATCATACATGGGTTGTTTGCGTCGCTTGGTTATCTGTTGGTGGGAATTTCGACAAATTATTTTTCTGGAGGTGTCATTTTTATTCAGGGAGTGTTGCTGATGGGTTTTAGTTTTTTTGTTGGTGAATTGAACCAGCTAATCAGTGATGTTTACAAGCGAAACCACTATGCAATGGAAGAAATCGAATATAAAAACCAATTACTGGAGTACCGGGCGACGACCGATTTTTTGACCGACTTGTCCAATCATCAAGCTCATTGGAAGTGATTGCCGAAAAACATGCATCAATTACCCTGATTCTTTTGGATATTGATGATTTTAAGACCGTCAATGATGTCTATGGCCATCTATCAGGAGACTATGTGATCCGGGAGGTTTCTCAGATAATAAAAAAACAGCTTCGCAGCTCAGATATTGGGACACGATATGGCGGGGAAGAGTTTGCAATAGTGTTACCGGGAACGGGGCAACCCTTTGGCCAGCGAATCGCCGAACGCATTTGCAAAACGGTTGCGAAATACCCTTTCGAATTTGACCATCAGACGATGCGGATAACCCTTTCTGCCGGGGTTTGTCATTCTACGGTGGCCTTCAACCGGGGAGAACAGACGATGCTGGTGGATCAGGCCGACGAAGCTTTATATTGTTCAAAAAGAAACGGCAAGAATCGGGTTACCAGCGCCCAATTTAAATGAGACAAAACGAGGAGAGGATAGTTTGATGACTGAAAAAAAAGCATCCCAAGATATTTATATTTTTTCCAGGTATTTAAACGAAGTGGATCAGCGCTATCGTTTGGCTGGTAAACAGGAACTATTTACCAAAAATTTCAGGAGTTTTCTCAAGCGGATGATTGCCAAACTAAAGTTGACATCTTTTATAGATCTGGAAAAATACCGAAATCCTCAATGTGCCAGTAATTGTCTGCCAGGTCACTCAATCCGAACCGCCTTAGTGGCTATGAGTCTGGGGCAGGAGCTGGGATTAAGGGAAGTGGAAATCACCGAAATCGGGGCAGGCGCTTTGCTTCACGACATTGGCAAACTTTTTCTTCCCCGGGAAATACTGGACAAACCCTGCAAACTTAGTGATCAGGAATTTGAAGTAATTAAAACTCATTCAGAAATTGGGTATCAGGTACTCAGCGGTCAGAAATGGCTGCCCCAGGCGAGCATCGATATTGTTCATAATCATCATGAGCGATTGGATGGGAGCGGCTATCCCAGGCATCTGATTGGGGATGAGATCCATCTGTATCAGCGGATTGTCGGCGTGGCGGATGTATTTGATGCCATGACCAGTAAGCGCAATTACCGGGAAGCGTTGAGCTATGAATTGGCATTTCAGGAAATCATTAACGAATCACCCCAGCTACTGGATGGACGAATTGTGTTTTTGTTAGATGATCTCATTAAACGAAGTAAGCCGACAGAAAGAGAATCATCCGAGCGATTAAAAACGAGGAGAGAGATATGCCATTATCCATGTGTCGAATAGGTAGTACGGTTATTGTGAAAGCGTTAAGTCTGGATGAAGAACTGTCAAAAAGGCTTTACAGCATGGGGCTGATTCGCGGTGCGGTGCATAAAGTCATTTCCACCGAGCATCAGGGACCCATGACCATTGAGCTATTGGGGAGTCAGCTGGCGCTGGGTTATGAGATTGTTGCTAAAATTCAGGTTGAAACTGCAAAATATCGTTAAAGGGTTATTTTTAAGTAGACGACCATAAAGGCAAAAAATAAAGTGATCGAAAGACAGATTTCATTAAAACCGAGTTCAAAAGAACGGATGAAAGCTAACGGATTTCTTTTTTTGAATAAGCTGCGGTAAATCAATAGTCCCAGCAAAATTGAGCCCACAAAAAGCAACATTTTTTCACCATCGGATAACGGGTTTATAGACAAATTGATCTTAAAAAGGATGGCAATCAGGTCACTGCCAAAAATTCCGCCGAGAAAACACAGCATGCTTAGGGCTAATACGACGGCCTTCTCAAGAATATCGGAGTTGGCTGCTTCTTTTTTGCCGGAATGGCCGAACAGAAGCTGACCATATTTCATAAAAACGATTATGGTTCCCAGATTGATCAGAATCAGACCAGATTCGATCCAACTACCACTGGCACCAGCGGCGATCAAAAATTTAGAGATGCTGCCATTAAACAGCGGCGCCCCAATGATCCCTAAAATTGATAAAATCGTTGCTACCCCGACGGCGGGCATGTGTGAATAAACACCATGGATCTCGCTAATCTTTCGGGTTTTGTACTCGGAGATGATCATCCCAGCTGTGAGAAATAATGTTGATTTAAAAATAGCGTGATTCATCAGATGATAAAGGCCGCCCCAGTAAGCAGTCGGATTGTTCAAACTAATGCCGATCATAATAACCCCAATCTGCGATACTGTTGAATAAGCCAATAGCAGTTTAATATCAGTTTGGGCTAAAGCCAGTATAAAACCGACGATAGCGGTGATAAAACCGAGGATCACAAAGAATTCAGAGGTATCAATCAGGGGCGAAAAGGCGGTCTGTAACCGGAGGAAAATGTAAATGCCAGTCTTAACATACAGGCCTGACAGGACAGCCGAAACTACTGACGGGGCGCTGGGGGTTCCATGAGCTTTGGGCAGCCAACTGAAAAGTGGCATCAAGGCAGCTTTTAAACTAACAGCGGTGATCATAAAGGCATATGGCAGAATCAGGCTGGCGGGATTGTTAACCTGACGGAGTGCTGCTTCCAGAGCATAAAAATCAAGAACGCCGATTTTTTTATAAAGCATTCCCAAACCCATTAAAAAAAATGACATAGCAACCACATTGATCAAAAAATACATCATCCCATCGTATACAGCAACAGTTGACTGCTTATACATAATCAATATGGTAATGATCAGAGTGGCGGCTTCAATCAGAACAAAAATGTTAAACAAGTCATTGGAAAGGAAAATTCCTATAATCAGACTCTCCAGGCCAAGAAAAAGAAAGAAGAAAAGGTGGTCGGCATAGTTTTTATTGTGAACAAATATGATCATTGCCAGAAATAAAAAACAGCTTAAAAAAACTAAGGCAGTGGCCAGTAAATCTGCCCTTAGAGTGATGCCGATGGTATTTGGCCAGCTCCCGATGTTTTCCAGTAGCGGACCATTTTGGCGTACCTCAACAAAGATCATGGTAACAACAGCCAATAAGGCGGTCTGAAAGAGAACCATGATTTTTTTGGCGGTTTTAATGGGCATCAGTTTTGCAGCAGTGCCAATAATGAGCGGTGATAAAATAAGCCAATGGAGACTAATCATGGCGATTCCTTTTTTTCATAACTTTTTGCCAGTTGGTTGATCCAAAGCGATGATAGAGATGAATAAATAGTGTTAAACCCGCCGCTGTCACCCCGATGCCAATGACAATATCCGTAATCATCAAGGCCTGGGGAAGCGGGTCGGCGACCTGTTGCGTCTGGACTACATCACCAATCGGCGGGACGCTCCCAGGAACTGCATTGGTACAAATAAAATATAAAATAATCGCCACCTGTATGATGCTGATGGACATGATTGATTTGATGATGTTTCTTCGGGCGATCAGTCCGTAAACGCCCACAAAAAAAAGTACAATACTGATGGTCTCACCATTAAGCGCAATCATAAAATTCCTCCTTCATAAAAGACAAATCGGAAAAAGATAATGGTAAAACCACTGCAGACTTTTAAACCGATTAAAAAATTCATAGCGATAAGATAAATCAGATTCATTAGTTCTGTATGGCTGGCGGAGGTAGAAAACAAAAAAAAGGTTGGGTAAAGGATAATACAGACAAAAAGAATTTTTTCTGCGGTTTTTAATGTTTTGAGTTGGATACACCGATTTGGATCGACCAGATACCGGGTGATAAATACTGCAGCCAGTACAGCCCCGCCCTGGAATCCCCCACCGGGGCTGGCATGACCATTTATAATAATGTAAAAACCAAATAATAAAATAAAGGGATATAAGAGTCCGGTCATCCGGGTAATGATTTCAGAATTATCAGTCATCGCTGCGCCTCCAGGATAAATTGACAACTGCGGATACACTGACGAGCAAAATCAGGGTTTCAAAGATACTGTCAAATACCCGGTAGTTTAAATAAATTGCGGCTATTGCATTTTGGGTATGGGTATCGGTGTTGAAGTGGTCAAGATAAAAACGGGCAATTTCTGGGGCGGCGACCAGTGGGGCATCAAGATTGACAAAAAGAACCAGACCGGCAAGGGTAGTAGCAAAAATCAGGGTTATAATTCTACGCTTCATTATCGTCTCCTTCGGTATAGCGAATCAAATGAATGTTCAGGTCGCCATGGTTTGTCAACAAATAATCTTCAAGGGCATCCAGCTGATAGTCATCAACACTTCCATAAATCAAGGTTTTCTGGTTAGTTTGACAGATGGCCAGATCAAATTTATCCTGAGTCAGAATGGTCTTTAAGGGTTTCTCAGAATAAATGATCTGAGGTTCCATTTCTTGTTTGATCAGAAAAGATTCAAGATTGTTTATGAATGGGGAATTATTCGTTAAGTTGCGTCTATTCGGATCATTTGGATCACTACAAAAATAAATAGTGAAGACCTGATATTTTTTGAGTGCCACCAGATATAAAACGGTCGTGATGGTCGTACCGATAACGGCTTCGGCTATGGCCACATCCGGGGCTCCATAAAGCAGATAAAGAAAAGAACTGATGAGCGAAAAAACCCCCAAATAGACAACCGCCCGCCGTAATTTTTGTGTGTTCAGAGCAATAATGGCCAGAACAACCAAAGTGATCAGAAGGATATTTGTTGTCATAGTCGGGTATCCTGATTGATGGTATTACCACTTAAAAAAGCTGATCGGGCGATGGCGTGGGTGGAAAGGGGATTGGTGATCATTACCAGTAGGGTAATTAACATGATTTTCAGAGCAGCATAACTGAATCCGGACAAAATAACGAGACCGATCATGATCGTTAAAAAACCAACCGTTTCAATTTTGGCAGAAATAAGAATACGGGAGTAAAAATTTTTAAAACGAAACAGACCAATGACCCCCAGTGCCATAAAAATAAGGGCAACGGTGATAAGCAGATTAGCTAGTAAGTCGATCATGACAGGTCTCCTTTCTTTTCAATGAATCGGGCAATCAGCACCGTACCGATAAACCCCAGAAGTGCATAAACCAGGGCCACATCCATTAAAAAGGATTGATCCGTAATTAGAGCCAGGATAACGATTGACATAATAATTTTTGCAGAAATAGTATTTAGTCCCAGCAGGCGGTCCCAGATCGTTGGCCCCAGAATAACCCGGATAAGCACCAGAACAATATAGATGGCAATAATCAATAAGGCTGTTTCTAAAAATGTCATCGATCCAAACTCCTTAATATCATTTCATAAGGGGAACAGCTTTTTCCTTCGGTAATATCAGTAAGGCTCTTTTCATCGGCGAAAGCCAAAATTTGAAGCAATCGCCCATTTTTACCAAGAGTCACTGTGCCGGGTGTCAGGGTAATGGCATTGGCCAAAAGACAGATGCCCAGATCATTATGGATGCAGGTTTCATACTCAATGATCTTGACAGTATCCTCACCCTTAAGGATTTTTAAAATTGCGAAAAAGCCGGAACGGTAAATCTGAAAAAATAAATAGATAGCGTAACGAAAAAGCACCTCGGGCTTAATTCCATAAGACCCCTGATAATCATTTTCCAGCAAATAACGATTGGTGAAAAATAGGGCGATTGAGGAAAAAAACAGGCCCACCAGAATCTGGGATAAAGCCAGACTTTCATTTAAAATAAGCCAGAAACCGGTAAAAATAAAAAGAAGAACAAGGTTATCAATCAGTTTTTTCATATAAACTCCTTTAACTTGGCGTCATGATCAGGAGGGGAGTCATTTTTATTATAATCAAGATAAACAAACCATGTCAACGACATGGTTTTATCGGACATTCTAAAAAATTAGAGTCGCCGGTATTGAATCAAGAACAGATTTCCCGGATGAAAATGAGGCCTGGTTTGGATAAACCAGGCCTCGAAATGGTGAGGTGACAACTGTTAATACTTATCCATATCCATATCATCAAGAATGATGCTTGGTTCTGACGCCGGAGTGATAACCGGTTTTACCGCGGAATTGGAAGCTGATCGTGCAGTTTTGCTGGAATCACTCGTGGTTTTTAATTTAAACGCTTCGACCATATGTTTTAGCATCTCAGCTTGACCAGAAAGCTCTTCACTGGCAGCGGCACTTTCTTCGGCGGTGGCGGAATTGGTTTGCACAACCTGTGAAACCTGTTCAATGCCTTGAGTAATTTGGGCGATTTCTGAGGCTTGATCATTGGAGGCCCGGGCAATGGTGCCAACCAAGCCTGCAACTTTGTCAATTTGGCTGAGAATCTCTTTCAGGCTTTCGGCAGTGTCGTCGGCAATTTTTGTTCCGACGCTGACCTTATCGATCGAACCTTCAATTAAGCCCGTTGTCTCTTTGGCGGCTTCAGCACTTCGGGCGGCCAAGGTTCTAACTTCTTCAGCGACGACAGCAAACCCTTTACCATGCTGACCAGCACGGGCCGCTTCCACTGCCGCATTCAGAGCCAGAATATTGGTCTGGAAAGCAATGTCATCAATTACCTTGATAATCTTCGAAATATTGTTTGAGGAATCATTGATGTCACCCATCGCTCCGATCATGGTAGCCATCTGACTATTTCCTTTTTCGGCATTGGCTCGGACATTGACAGCCAGTTCATTGGCTTCATTGGCATTCATGGCATTTCGCTTGGTTTCGCCAGCGACCTCTTCAATCGAGGCCGTCAGTTGTTGAATGGAACTGGCCTGTTCGGTGGTACCTTGAGATAAGGCCTGTCCACCATCAGATATCTGTTTGGCCCCCATGTCAACCTGGCCGGCAGCCACGTTGATTTCGGTCATGGTGTTGCTGAGGGTGCTGGTGATCTCATTTAGAGCTGTTTTAATGGCTTGGAAATCACCCAGATACTCAGTGGTAATCTGTTGATCCAGATTGCCACGACCAATTTCTTCCAGTGTTATCGTAATTTCATCTACATACCGTTTCAGGAAAGCAATGGTTTGATTCATGTTGTCTTTAATTAAAGAGTAATCACCATTATAGTGACCAACCATACCGGTATTCAGGTTGCCCTGGGCCAGTTCCTTTAAGGTCGTCGATGCTTCCTGAACCGGTTCCACAACGGCATCCAGAGTGGCGTTGACGCCGTCGACAATCCGGGCAAAATCGCCTTGATGTCGGCTGGCATCAGCCCGGGTATTCAAGCGGCCGGCAATACCAGCCTCGGCCAGCATGGTGGCATCGCTGATCAGGTTGTCCACTGAATTTTTTACCTCGCCCAGAGTATTACCAATCTCATGGAACTGTGCACTGACTTCAGTGGTATATTCATCGGGCTCACCAACATTCAGATCGAAGTTCAGATCGCCTGCTGATAGACGGATCAGATTGTTGCCCAATCGTGACACCTCTGTTTTGGTATAGTCACTAACCCGAATAATCGGAGTTAAATCGGTGACGATTTCGACGAAGCCAATATTTTCACCTTTCTTGTTTTTGAGATAGGCGGTATCCTGTTTATTACTCCGTCCGACCCATTCGAAATAGCTGTCATTCAAGCCCTGGTCAACCAGTCGTCGAATGCCACAGCCTTCGGTGCGGCAGATATCGGCATTGGCATTGTAGCAGTCCATACCACAGGCGGAAGTACGATCTTTAATTACATTATTAGCAATCATCAACTCCTCGAACGGCTTGTTCATAAAGGTCCATTTCATATCATTATCGGTAACATGAAGCGGGAATGGAATAGCATCAACAATTGCTTCATACCAGACCATTTTATCGACAACGGTATCGAGAGTAGCGTTAACACCTTCCACTATTTCTTTAAAACCGCCATTAAATGCATCGGCATCGCCACGGGTTTCCCATTGTCCAGCGACAGCTGCATTTGATAGCATAGTGGCTTCACTGATTAGATTACGGATGGTTTCAATGGTCAGTTTAAGTGCTGGTGAAAGTTCATCCTGGGCATCCTTTGGTTCTACATCCGTACTGACATCACCATTGGAAATCTGGTTCATGGTGCCAATGACAACGGTTTGAATGTCATCGGAGAAGGTATCCATGGATTCGGCCATTTCGCCGATTTCATCTTTTCGTTTCATGTTCAGGCGTATTGTGAAATGTCCCAGACTCATTTCTTTGATCATATGATTAGCCTGTTGCAGGGGCTTGCTGATCATCGAACGAAGGATTAAACCAAAGGCAATCGCTACCGCAAAGGCCACAAGAGTGACGATTATCATGGTAGTCATGGCGGCATCGGCTGTGGCATTATCCATTTCTTCAGTTCGCTGGGCTTCTTCCAGCTTTAACGGTACCAGTTCATTAATTAAATCCATTTGTGCAGATGCGGCAATTTCATAAGAACCGGTATCGGCAAGCAGGGCAAAGGCTTCAGCATCCCGATTCTGGATAGCCAGTTCTTTGACCTTCTCAAATTCCTGAGCTAAAACTTTTCGGGCCTCTACAAATTTATCAAAGACGGCCTGCATTTCGGGGTCGACGATGGTTTCTGCAAAAGCAGCGGCGGCCTCGTCAATTTCGCCATTACGGATAATAACCTTGTCAGCATTGGACTGAATCAGCTCGGGACTGTTTTCGATGATCATGTCCCGGACGATCACCCGCATCCTTTGGTAGGATGTGGAAATTTGACCAACCTCGGCAATTGGTAAGGTCATTTTTTCGTAGAGAAGTTTGTTTGAATTTTGCAGCGTCTGCATATTCATAATACCGACGAGACCAACAACACCGGTAATTAGAGCCACAATCATGAAGCTCACAATCAGTTTTGTACCAATTTTTAAATTAAGAATCCAGCGCATTTTTTATTCCCCCTTTATATCGGATAAATAATTCCTCTTTCGAGGTTTATTTACCCAAATCAGAAAAACAGTAACAGCATAAGCGCATAAAATAATTATTTAAACTACAAATGTCTTGGGAGAATAGAAATGCTTATCACATAAAAACCTCAGGCTGTCGTGATCGGACAACCTGAGGCATTGCCAGGGCTAAATTATGGTTGGAATGAGTTTTAGGGTGAGTAAAATTTTCTGGGATGATCAAGAAGCGGATGTCAATACTTATCCATTTCCATGTCATCCAGAAGGATTTGCACTGCAGGTTCGGGAACCGGGGTCTCAGGTTTTAAAGGCGTAGTAGCTTTAAAGGTGGTTTGGGTGGCAGTTTTAAGCTTAAAGGCACCCACCATTTCTTTTAGCATTTCAGCCTGACCAGTCAGCTCTTCACTGGCGGCGGCACTCTCTTCAGCAGTCGCAGAGTTGGTCTGAACCACCTGGGAAACCTGCTCGATACCCTGGGTAATTTGGGCGATTTCTGAAGCCTGTTCGTTGGAAGCCTGGGCGATATCACCGACCAGACCGGTTACTTTTTCGATCTCATCAAGAATCTCCTTGAGACTGATAGCGGTGTCGTCGGCGATTTTTGTGCCCAGGTTAACCTTGTCGATTGAGCCTTCGATGAGTCCCGTGGTTTCCTTGGCGGCTTCTGCGCTTCGGGCGGCCAGACTTCGGACTTCTTCAGCAACAACGGCAAAACCTTTGCCGTGCTGACCGGCGCGGGCTGCTTCAACGGCGGCATTCAGCGCCAGAATATTAGTCTGGAAGGCAATGTCGTCGATCACCTTGATAATCTTTGAAATATCATTGGATGACATATTGATATCACTCATGGCAGCAATCATTTTTGTCATTTGCGTGTTGCCGACTTCGGCATTGGTGCGTACCTCAATGGCCCGCTCGTTGGCTTCGTTAGCCCGGATGGCGTTTTTCTTGGTTTCTCCGGCGACTTCTTCGATGGATGCGGTCAATTCCTGGATTGAGCTGGCTTGTTCAGTGGTACCCTGGGCCAGCGCCTGACCACCATCAGAAATTTGACGGGCCCCCACTTCAACCTGACCAGCTGCCACATCGATGTCGGTCATGGTTGTGCTGAGGTTGGTATTAATATCATTGAGCGATGTTTTAATGGCCTGGAAGTCGCCCAGATAATCACTGGTGATTTCCTGGCTGAGGTTACCTCGGCCCATTTCTTCCAGGGTGCTGGTTATTTCACTAACGTATTGGTTTAGGAAGTTGATGGTACGGTTTAATGCTTCTTTGATCTGAGCATGGTCACCCCGGTAGTCGCCACTCATTTGAGTATGGAGATTGCCCTGGGACAACTGGGTAAGTGTCGCCGAAGCTTCTTCAATGGGGGCAATCACTGCATCCAGTGTCTGATTAAATCCGGTAACGATTTTTCCAAAGTCACCCGGGAAGCCGGAGACATCGCCGCGGTTGCCTAAATCACCTTCAATGGCAATACCAGCCATTTTTTCAGTTTCGTTGACCAGGTTAAGAATGTTCTGAATCATGGCCACAAGGGCGGGAATCAGCGTATCGTTGTCACTACGTTTACCGATTTTTGATAATACTTCCAGATCACACATGTTCCCGTTGGCGATATTGGTGGAGATTTCAACGATTCGGGTCAGTCGGGTGTGGACATCATTAATGGAATGGCCGATTTCAGCATAGATACCCAGATAATTCGTCGGCATGGTTTCAGAATAATCATTGAGACTCATTTTACCAAGAACCCGATTGCTTTCTTTAAGGGCTCCCAGGCCATCAATGCAGGCATTGATGCTATTTTTCAGGGTATTAAAATCGCCATTATAGGTAGCGGCGATCTTTTCAGGGATCTGTCCCTTGCCGATCCGTTCTACATAATCAGCCGCCACATTAAGGGGGCCAACAACGGCGTCAAGGGTGTTATTGACACCAACAACAATATCTTTAAAACCGCCTTTGAAGGCTTCGGTATCGCCTCGGGTCGAGAGTTCTCCAGCAACCCCGGCCTGAGAGAGCATGGTTGCTTCACTAATCAGACCCCGAATCGATTCAATAGTCTTTTTAAGCGCCGGTTTGATCTCATCCTGAGCATCAAGAACGTCAATGTCAGCTGAAACGTTGCCATCAGAGATCTGGTTCATCACCTCAATGACATCGGTTTGCAAATTTTCGGCAAAATTATCCATGGCCAGTGCCATCTCACCAATTTCATCTTTGGATTCCATATTAAGTCGGGTACTCAAATGACCGAGGCCCATTTCTTTAATCATGTGGTTGACCTTTTTAATCGGGTCAGTAATCCGTTTAGAAATTAAATAACAGAAGATCAGACTGACTGCCAAAACCATTATCGAAATCAGGACACTATTTAAAATAGCACTTGGCAAGGCTGACAGAACTTCATCTGACTCAATGGTTTGGATGACGGTCCAATCCATACCATCAACTTTTGACGAGGCCATATAATACTCCTGATTATCCAGGGTATAGGTTGATGCAGTTGATTCCTGTTCCAGGGCCGCCCCGATGGCGGTGCTTAATTCTTTAAAATTGGCATCGGTTTCCGCCAGGGTAATGGGATTCATCTGGTTGACTACATTATCTCGATCAGGATGAGAGATGATGGTTCCGGAGGAATCGACAATGTAGGTATAACCGGTTTCGCCAAACTTCATCGAATCGGTGATATCATTAAGAAACCAGGCGTTGGCTACTGCAACCAGAACGCCGGTGATAGCACCGTTTTCATAAATCGGTACTGAGTAGGCCATGATTAAAGCCCCGTTGTCATCAGGATTGACGCTGATCACCGGATTCATGGTGCCCCGCTCACCTGCGGCGGAAGCATGGAAATAATCGCGTTTGGTAATATCAACAATTTGTCCCCGGTCACCGTAGCTGTCAGACAGGTAGAGGTTACCATTAAGATCAGAAACACCAATCCGCAGGAAGCGATTGGAGCTGTTGACATCATTTTTCAGGATCGCCATTTTTTCATTGATTGGGACGCTACCAGAAAAAATTTTATCCCGGGAAGCAATCCCTTCAAGATAAATATAATTCTGTTCGTTGCGACTGCTGATGATATCTGCTGAATTTTGCGCCTGGGTTTTCAGCGATTTCTCAGCTTCGGACACCACTGCATTTGTTAAGGCGTTTATCGAAACAAAGGTAAAGATAGCGCAGACTACCAGAATCAGTCCGGAAAAATAAACCATGAGTTTTGTTCGAATGCTTTTCATTACACCACTCCTTTTAAAATAATAATCTAAGGTAATTGCAAACGTTTTGCGCTTAGTTTGATTTTTGTCGAAGCGCAATTATCCGCTGTAATCATCCATGAATCCAATGATTAAAAAAACGATAGGAATTAATTGGTAGTGTAACCGTTTTTATCAGGTTGATCAATGGTGAATTCGGCCAGGTTCTGTAATTTTTAAACAATTACCTGATTATTATTTGTATACCCAGAAATGATAATTACATTCGCAGATTGACAATCGGTATGACCAGGCCCCAAAATGGTGGAAGATTACGAATGAGATTTCCGCAAATTAAGTGGTATTTATTTGCGCTTAAAACAAAAAAGCAATAGACTTATTTTCCCTGATTTGTTAAGATAAACATACCTAAAAAGGTGGCGGAATTGAAGCCCGGCGAAGATCGGAAACAATTTAAATCACCTCGGCATTTAATGCCTCAAACAAAAAAACAGATAGCAGGAGGAAGAAATGGCAATTTTTGAACGTCTAAGTGACTTGTTAAAGGCGAATGTAAACGACATGCTGGATAAGGCTGAAGATCCGGAAAAAATGGTAAAACAGATTATCATTGATATGGAAGCACAGGTAAACAGTGCCACCCAGGCTTTGGGCGCAGCGATGGGCAGTGAAAAACAGGCTTTAAAACAGTTGGAATCCGCTAAAGCATCTTCAGCAGACTGGAGTGACAAAGCAAAAACAGCATTAAAGGCTGGTAATGAAGAATTGGCCAAAAAAGCGCTGGCTCAAAAAACCAGTGTCGATGCGGATCTGGCTCAATTTCAGGCAGCTTATGACTCGATGAGCATGCAAGTTGGTCAGTTAAAAGATCAGGTGCGTCAGCTGAAAGCGAAGCTCGAAGAAGCCCGGATGAAACAGAATATGCTAATCGCCCGTTCAAAAATGGCTGATGCGCAGAAAAGCGTCAGCACATCTTTAAACAGTACCGATAGCACCAGTGCCTTCACCAAGCTCGATAAAATGGAACAGAAGGTTAACGCCAAAGAAGCAGAAGCCCAGGCATTTACTGAAATGGCTGGCGAAAACACCAGTTTGGAAGATGAATTCGAAGCCCTGGAAAAAAATGCTGCGGTTGATGATGAATTGGCCAAGCTAAAAGCTGAATTAGGAATCGAATAGAATCATGGCATATATATTTGGATTACTGGTTATGATTGCAGGGATTTGCTATGCTGTTTTCGTTTTAAAAAAAAGCAAAGCGAAAGCGCAGGAAATTCAGTTTCAGCAGACGACCTGCATAAAAGATGTGTTGGATATTGTTGGGGACTTATCCAGTTTGGATGAGAATTACCGACATTACAGCGAGGTGAAGGGACACCTTCACAGTGTATCGGGCGATGTGGAGGCACCATTTTCTCAGCGGTCGGTGGCTTATTATGAAAACGAAGTCTTTTCCGTTCATGAGGAAACCAGAACCGAGCGGGATGATGAAGGCAATACCCGAACCATTACCGACAAGGTAGAAACTTCATTGTCCAGCGAAAAGAGTCCGGTGGAAGTTTATCTTTCAGACAGCAGCTCTGATGAAAAAGTTTATATCGATATGGCAAGTTTTGGCGCTGATGTGGATTTAATGCCCGGTTGCAACCGGATGGAATCGGCAGATTCTAACTGGGTCAGGGATAATTTTAATTTCAGCTTTTCAAATCCCCGGGGCTCCCGTTTTCTAGGGTATCGCTTTTTTGAAGAAATATTACCAGAAAATCAGCCGATGTATATCCTGGGTGAAATTCATAAGCGGGGCAACCGGCTTTATGTGGGGCGGTCGGTGACCACAAAAAAACCATCCCATGTGACTTATAAATCTGAAGAAGAATTACTGGACGACGTTAAAAATGAAAAATTTGTAGCCTTGGCGATTGCCGTCGGTAGCGTTATTGCCGGTATTGCCGTAATGTTTTTATTTTCGTAGATTAATACAGAGAGATACAGTAGATTATAAAAAAGCCCCCGATGATGTTATCATCGGGGGCTTTTTAAATACCGAGTTTAAACTTCGTTAAGCTTGAAGCTGCCAGTTTTTGCAAACATCAGACCAGGCCACACTATTTGAATATTTCTCCAACTCGTCAATTGTTAGTTCAATGGCACTGTTGCTACTGCCACAGGCGGGAAAGACTGTTTCGAATCGCTGCAGCGAATGATCCAGATAAACGTCCACACCATCATTTACAGCAAAAGGGCAAACACCGCCGATACCGTGACCGATGTAGCGATCAACTTCGTCCGGAGTAAGCATTTTTGCCTTGGTTTTAAAATGAGCTTTGAATTTAGCATTATCGATTTTCGCATCGCCTGCGGTCACGACCAGCACACATTTCTCCTCCAATTTAAAGGATAAGGTTTTGGCGATCCGCTCTGGAGCGCATCCTAACGCTTGAGCGGCCAGTTCCACGGTTGCCGAAGACGTCTCAAATTCCTGAATTCGAGCGTCCAAATTCCACTGACTAAAATAGTCTCGTACTTTTTCTATTGCCATTTGCTTTGCTCCTTTTCACACTGAGGTTTTGGTCATAATCAATTTATTTTAACATAGTTTAAAGAACAAATGACAGGTTGAGCAAGGAAAAATCGGAAAAACACAACAAAAAAAGCAGTGATCCCGAATGGATGCGCTGCTTTTTTTATATTAGGAATGAAAAGAAAAAGGGGAGATGTTTATCTCTTAGATGAATGATACCCCTTAAACCTTTAGCGAAACTTGGAATTCAGAAATTATTAAGAAATATCAAACATACATCAAGGAGATAAATAACTAACGATTGATAAAAGCTTCCGTTACGGTTATAATTTTAGTAATAATAAAAATTCCTGAGAAGGTTTTTTCGGCAAGCATAAAAAAAATGTCGGGACAATCTTCTAATCGTGTTAGTCAGGTAAAAATATTCAGAAAGCAATCGAGGTAACGTTGATGAGATTTAAAAAAGCGCTGGTCTTGCTGCTGGTTATGGTGTTAGTCGGTAGTTCATGTCCTTTGGGGGTTCTTGCTGAAGGCCAGACCATGGTCATTCAAAGTCTGGATGAAGTCGAAAATCTTGATGCCAGCTCAGATATCACAGATCAAATTATTGTTATTTATAAAGATCAGGCTACCATCGGAAGTCTTGGCTTGACCACTCGAGATATCAAGAGTGGTGAGTCGTTAAATGAACAAGTGGATATCATTGAAGTGGCCAAATCGGCGGATGTTGATGCCCTGGTTGCTCAATTATCAGAAAACCCCAATGTTCTGGTAGCTGAAAAAAATTCATATCTCCAAACCTCAGCACTACCGAATGATCCCGACTTGTCTAAGGCCTGGCAGTTTGAACGAGTTGGTGCCGATGAAACCTGGAATCAGGTCAATAATTCAGAAACCGTGGTGGTGGCGGTTATTGATACCGGTTTAAATACGCAGCATCCGGATCTAGCCGATAATGTGGTAACTGGTTATGATTATGTCGAAGGAACCACTGCGATGGTGGATTTATCTGGACATGGCACCCTGGTTTCGGGTTGTGTGGCGGCAGTGGCCAATAATAGTATCGGTATGGCCGGAATCACCGGGACGGCAAATATCAAGGTAGCTCCCTATCGGGTTGGTGGCTTGTCGGATGGTGACAGGAATCTGGATGTCGGTTATATTTGCGCGGCCTTGTATGAAGCAGCGGCCCGAACGGATGTAAAAGTGATTAATATGAGTTTCGGCGGTTATATGGTTTCAGCAGCTTTGCGGACTGCCGTGGAAAATGCAGCCAATGCCGGAAAGGTGCTGGTAGCTGCAGCGGGAAATGAAGGCGATAACGCCAATTACAGTGGTGAGCTGGCAGTTCCGGCATCGTACAATAATGTCATCTCGGTGGGTGCTACTGATAATACCAATAAAATTGCCTATTTTTCACAACACAACAGTTTGGTTGATCTATGTGCCCCAGGTCAGAAGATTTATTCGACCACCCATGATGGGACATATGAGGAATCCTCCGGAACATCGTTTTCCAGCCCCATCACCGCCGGAGCTTGTGCGGTTTTAATGGCGGCAGATCATACCCTGACCAGTAGCCAGGTCGAATCCTTACTGAAAGAAACAGCGCTGGATTTTGGGGCCAAAGGTCGAGATGATTACTATGGTTATGGGATGATTCAGTTGGATGCTGCTCTGTCACGGGTGACTCCAAGTAATCCGTTAACGATTGATACGTTTATGATTGATAAACCAACCGGACAAACACTGGGAACGCAACTGACGTTAACGGCGACTGCCAGCGGTGGTGAAGGGGATTATCAATACGGATTCTATTATGATATAAATGGTCAAACCACGACCATTCAGGATTATAGCAGCTCTGCTACGGCGGTCTTTACGCCAACGGTTGCGGGAATTTATACCTTGTCGGTGCAGGTGCTGGATGATAAGGGTAATACCGTTAAAAAGTCCATTGTCAATTATGTAATCAAAGAAAAGGTCGCACCAGCCATTGAATACCGCACCCATGTCCAAAATGTCGGTTGGCAGAGCGTGGTAGCGGACGGAGCCGTCAGCGGAACCGAAGGGAAGTCCCTGCGGTTGGAGGCCATCGAGATCAATACCATTACAAAAAACTACGATCTGGGGGTGAAGTATAAAACCCATGTCCAGAACATCGGCTGGCAGAATTTTGTGGCTGATGGCGCTTTAAGCGGAACCGAAGGAAAATCGTTGCGACTGGAAGCCATTGCCATCGAATTAAGCGGAAGCGATGCTGATCTTTTTGATGTATACTACCAGGTGCATGCTCAGAATATTGGTTGGATGGGTTGGGCTTGTAATGGTCAATCTGCCGGAACCGCTGGTTTTAGCTATCGACTGGAGGGCATTCGGATTGAGATTGTTCCTAAAGGCAGTGCAGCACCCGGTTCAACGGTTAACCCATATATTGAAAAGTGATCAATTAATTTTTTGGATCAGCTTAGGTTGGTTTTAGACTGTCAAAAAAGATAACCTAGTAGCGACAGTTGTTACATCATGTTGTGACCTAGGGGTCAGACCCTACGCATCGGAGCGAACATGGCATAGCCTGTTCGATTCCGCAGCGAACAACAGATTAACAATTGATCGGTACGGTAGCTTAGCGACAACCTCAGACCAGCTTAGGCTGGTCTTTTTATTGATTGCAAAAACCAAATAACTCTAAAAATTTATCGTGTTACAGCTATGTTGATAGGGAAATTTGCATTTATTGAAGCTTAGAATGGGTATAAGAACTAATACGATAATTCTATTTTCAGTGGTGGAGAATAACGGAGGGCATTAATGAAACAGAGGCACTATTCACAGCGGAGTTGGAGGGTCTGGATAAGAGCGTTAGCAATGCTGGTTCTTTTTTGCTTTCTTTCGGGTAGGGCTATTTCAGGCGTATATGCCACGGATGGTGATGATGTGGCTTCCCGGGAAAATATTTTGATTATCCATTCATATAATCAGGGATTTTCCTGGACCGACTCGCTTCACCAAGGCATTACTGAGAACCTTTCAGATACCAAATACACTATTTACACGGAGTATTTGGATGCCTATCGTGATAATCCCCTGGATCAAAACACCATTGAAAAAATCAAACATTACGCAACCAAAGACATTGCTACCATTGTTGTTACCGATAATACGGCTTTTGAATTGATTGTATCCTTAAAGAATGAACATTTTCCAAACGTTCCGGTTTTATTTGCTGGAGTAAACGGGGGACTGCCTTTGGAGCTACCCTTTAATGACGTAAAGGGAATACTTCAGAATGTCGACTATGAAGCGTTTTTTGAGTGGTTGGGTTCGGCTATGCCACAAATTAAGGATCTATTGATTTGTGGAGCAGATACAACAACGACCCAGGGCACCTATGAACAAATGGAGGCGGCGTACAATAATCTTGAGGAGGATCAACGAAACTTTGGATTGCATCTTATAAAAATAGAGGATTATGACCAGCAATTGGAAGAAATAGCCAGATACGATGAAGCGTCCACCGCCTTGTATACTGCGGGTTCATTCGGTGTGTTGAATCACGATCAGTACACCAATATGTTGTCGGAGAATTCGAATTTGCCGACATTTTGTGGTGTCTCAACATCGATCACCAACCAGGTAATTGGTGGATTTGTGGTGTCTCCCTATGAGCACGGGCGTATTATTGGAGAAGATATCCTGGCATTATCGGCAGGTCGTTCTATTGAATCCTTACCGATTATTGAAGAACCGGTGCAACAAAAAATTTTTAATTATTATGGCATGGAGGCATTTAATCTCTCCGAGGAGCGTCTGCCACCCAATAGTAGCATCATTAATAAACCGCAGAGCAATTACGTTTTGACCTTGAATCAGGTGATTCTGATCAGCTTTATTATGATTCTGATGGCAGTCATTATTTCTGCGTTGCTGATCATTATGACAATTCGAAAAAAGTCCCACCTCGCCTTAGCAAACGCCAATGATGAATTATATCGCCAAAAAAAGGAACTGGAGCAAAAAAGTGAGAAGCTACAGATCAGTCAGGACGAGTTGACCCGGAATGTTCATTTATTGATGAATGCCAATCAAAAGATTTCATATCTGCTGGATTACAACCAGTTAACCGGTGTGCTCAATGAAATACGGTTTAATACACTGCTGGAAACCAATTTTTTGAAAGAGCAGGATATTACCATTATCAATTTAACCATTACCAATCTCAATGAGTTGACATATAGCCATGGCAAAGAAATTTATAGTGCTATTCTCAGAAGTATTGCGGAATTTTTAGAAGGCATTACAAAAGAACGGGATCTGATCGGTCTGTCCAGTAATAACGACTTTTTAATTGCGGCGGAAGGTATTCACAAAGAAGAATCACAGTTAATTTGCCAGATGATCAATTTTTTTGATAAGCCCCTGGTGTTAGATCTGTTTACGGTCATTATCAAATACAAAATCGGCATCGCCTATTACCCCTTGCAGACCGAGTCCTACTCAGAACTACTACAAATGAGCCGGCTGGCAATTACACCGGTGATCAATAATGTTCTGATTAACGTCTCACACTACGATCAATTAATTATGGATAATATCCTACATGAAAATGCCATTAAAAATGAAATTGAAGCGGCACTTGAAGCCAAAGAATTTGTGCTTTATTATCAACCCAAGTATGCCAGTGATGGAACGACCATGTTGGGACTGGAGGCGTTGATCCGTTGGCAACAAAAGGATGGCTCACTTAAATCGCCTGGCTATTTCATTGATATTGCCGAACAGTCTGGTCAAATTATCAACATTGGTTTTTATGTAATCGAGCGGGTTTGTCAGTCCATTGTCGAGTATAATCTGGTTAATAAAGAAATACCGGTTGCTATTAATTTTTCCGGTCAGCATTTTGCCAGTCGAGATATTTTGTATAAATTGCTGGATGCTGTCAACCGTTATCATATTCCGCCACACTTACTGGAGATTGAGATAACTGAGACTGCTTTAATTGCAAACAAAGAGTATGGCGCTGCCATTTTGTCTGAATTGCGTGAACTGGGATTCCTGATCACCCTTGATGATTTCGGTACTGGGTATGCGTCCATTGATTATATCAAAAATCTGCCGATCGACCGGTTAAAAATCGACCAGAGTTATGCCAAACGATTGGAAGATATAAAAAGTCGCAAGCTATTAAAAACAATGATCCAAATGGCTCATGAACTGTCCTTTGAGGTCACCGTGGAAGGGGTGGAAACCCGGGAACAGTTTGAAATCATCAAGACCTTTGAACCCAAAGAATTTCAGGGGTATTATTTCAAGCGCCCGGTGCCTCTGACTGAATTATTTAAAACAAACGAGTAACATGCTGAGAAGTTCAATTGGATGAAAACAATTGAACTTTTTTGTGCAAAGAAAAATGGATCAAAAAAAGGTCAGAAAGACGGTTATACAAAGATACCGGATTTATTAATTATATCAAACCAGGAAGGGTATATAAAAAATATCATTATCATTGATAGGGCGAATGGTCTTTTGGATGTATCAAGTAAGTTTAGATTAGGAGCAGAGATGAAACTGATGGATAAAATCAAAGAAAAATTAGGTGGTCTGGTTGCAGCATTATCCCGTTATCCGGTGACGGTTATTTTTTTGGTGGTAGCGGCGGCGATTAACACCATGGCGATTGAGCAAGACGCCGATTATACCCGGTATTTATTGACCTGTTTAGTTGGAGCCTTTCTGGGGTTTACCCTCGAGGCGGTCTGGGAGCGTTTTTTTGATAAAATAAGCTCTCGGCTGGCCGCAATGGGTTTAGGTCTGCTATTGACATTGGGCTATTTTTTGATTGTACGACAGTATACCAGTACCAGCATGGAAACCTGGATTCGCACTTCGGTTGCACTTTTTGCCTTGTTAATTGCTTATATCTGGGTTCCGGTTATTAAAAGCGAGTTCAGCTTTAACCAAAGCTTCATGGCAACTTTTAAAGCCTTCTTTAATGCCCTCCTTTTTTCGGGAGTGCTGTTTATTGGGATGACACTGATTATTACCGCTATTGATTTACTTTTGTTTCGGGTTTCGGAAAACGCCTATCTGCATATCTTGAACATTGTTGGAATACTTTTTGCTCCGATTTATTTTTTGTCGCTGATTCCCTTCTATCCGGGGGTATCCGATAAAAATCGGTCACTGGAGCAACGGGAGTATAACCGGGAAAAGCTGGCACGATCCTGTCAGTGTCCGAGATTTTTGGAGGTGCTGCTTTCCTATATCATAATCCCGCTTTTGGCGGTTTACACGGTGATACTGGTTATTTATATTGCCAGAAATATCACCGGAGATTTCTGGACAGATAACCGGCTGGAACCGATGCTGGTGGGTTTCGCCATTGCAGTCATATTGATTTATGTTTTAGCCAGTAATCTGGAAAATATAATTGCTAAATGGTACCGTAAAATTTTCCCTAAAATCCTGGTTCCCATTGTTATCTTTCAGATTATTGCCTCAGCATTGCGGATTCAAGATACAGGAATCACTCATGGTCGGTACTATGTCATTATTTTTGGTATCTTTGCAGCTATTTCCGGGATTCTGATGTGTTTTTTGCCAGTGCGAAAAAATGGGATCATCGCTGCGCTATTGATCGGCTTTTCAGTATTTTCTATTATTCCGCCAGTGGATGCTTTTACGATCAGTCGCACCAATCAAATTGGTCGATTGACCGAAACGCTGGTTGAAAATAGTATGATCCAAGACGATACCGTTTTCCCGAACGCTTCAATATCGGAAGTAGATAAAAAAATTATTTCTGATTCAATCAACTATCTGGCCATGATGGAATACACCAACGAAATTTCTTTTCTTGGCAAGG
Source organism: Acetobacterium wieringae (assembly GCF_026646375.1). Lineage (GTDB taxonomy): Bacteria > Bacillota > Clostridia > Eubacteriales > Eubacteriaceae > Acetobacterium > Acetobacterium wieringae_A. Next base: position 82,718 of record NZ_JAIPPU010000005.1, on the reverse strand, counting down.
ATTTTGATCTGTATCAAGATTTTTATAACACTTTCGGTTTTTATCGTTACGAGGAAGGCCCATATCGATCCGAATCAATTTATCTCAATCTAAATCCGCAGTCGCCGATTGATATCTCTGGGTATCATACCTTTGTAGTGGCAAATTTCTACATGCAGGATGATAGAATGGATCCGATAATCTGCAATTTTGAGTCAAATGGAAAAAGCTATACATTGGCTCGTGAAAAAACTGGTAGGATTGGGGAGTTGGTGCTGACTGAGACAAATGGTCAGGAACTGATGCGGATTGATATGCAAGAAGTGTTCGATCATTTTGATACATCCCAGGGTGGCAGCTACCAGGTTAGTAAAGATAATATGAATGCCGACGAGGCTATGTTTACAGTGGAAAATGATAAGGCAAAAATTTCGATGATAGCGATTTTTTTAGCCATTGAAAAATCAGAAGTTGAGACAATATATAATGCTGACTTTTATGTGCTGGTTCAGATAAAATAACGAATGGTAAAAAATTTTATAAAGTAGTCAGGACTGCGCCTGGGGTGTCGTCTTTATTTTGCCAAGCAAATAACGCTTCTTATACTTGATCCGGGCGTACTTGCCGATTTTATTGATCATTAGGGGATTAACCACCCCACCAATGACGCCGACAATCGGCAATCCCTGAATAAACTTGGCGGTTAACAGGGTGTTGGATAAAAGATCGGAGGTCTCCTTCATCACCGCCTCCAGATCAATACTTTTGTGGGCGTGGGTGTCAATATCCAGACCCAAGCGCTCGACTTTCTGATCATAGGCTTTGCGCAGATCTTCTTTGGTCATGGCGGCGCAGATCAGATAAAGCAGGTAGGCTTTTTCTTCTGCTGTGGTGTATTGAAAACCATAGGACAAGGCGATTTCATTGATGGTTTTAACAATGACGCCGAGAAACAGGGGGATATCCGGAAGCCCAATCCCCAACAACCCCAGAACACCGCCTTCAATGGCGGCAATGGATTCATTGATGGTTTGGGAGTGCTTTGACGATTTGTCCAACTTCGTCAGATATTTTCGATTCATATATTTTTCAATCGCGTAATTATACAAATCGTATTCGACAGCTATTTTTTCTTTATTATACGTTTTTTCGATTAACGAACTGCCTTTTTCAAAGACCAGATGAAAGCCCACGTAAAAGGCACCATCAAGGGTTGATTGCAGCCTGGTTGGTATTTTATGCTCAATTTTATTGACCAATGGGGTAAAATTTGATTTCATAAACGGACTGTCAGTCTGATTCAAAAATTTCTGTTCGTATTTTTCCAAGGTGGTCAGTTGTTTTGATAGGATAAGAGTTCTCCTCATTTTAACAGCTCCAATCGGGTGATTTAATAAACGCTATCTTATCCTATCATTCTATCAATTTTCTTTAGTGAGCACTTAAACGAGCACTAAATGTAATAAAAAAGTTAGCTGATTTTTCTCACCGGGAACTGAATTTCTGTCAGCCAGTCTTCAGCAGAATCCTTGTTCCAGGCACCATCGATGTAGGATTCCCGGGGATTGTCAGTAATCTCATAACCATTGTTCTCAACCCACTTCAGTATTGCATTGTAGGCTTTGGGGAAGCCATCATAGGGGCCTTTGTGAAGGACGCAGGCAGCCTGCTCAACCCTGTTGATGACTTTGAACGTCAGCATTTCTGAATCCACTTTTTTCTCCGTAACGGCTTCACAGATTTCAACATCGACATCGGTTTCCCGGTATTCACCATCATGATAGATATTAAAACAGTATTCTGGAACCGCACAGACACAGCCCAGTCGTTCCATTTCGGCCCCCATCGACGGCACCACATCAAACAGAGAGTCATAGCTTGGGATCACCGTTCGCACGGATGCCACAATCACCTCGGGCAGGTCTTTTAAAATGATGTGATAATCGCCGGTGTCTGTATCTTTTTTAGCCAGGTAGGATTCTACTTGAGCCAGTCTAAGAGTATCGTCAGCGATTTTTTGAATGAGCTCCAGCCGCTTTTTTTGAAGCAGTTTTTTTTCCGGAATCCCACCCTGGACTTGTTTAATCTCGTCCAGGGTAAAGCCCATATCCCGCAGGGCCAGAATCTGGTGGAGTACCGGGAGTTGAGCCGAGGTATAATACCGGTAGCCCGTTGCTTCTTCGATAAACGCCGGCGGCAGCAGGCCGATTTCGTCATAGTGGCGCAGCGCTTTGATGGTGACCCGGTTGATTTTTGAAAACAGTCCGATCTTATAATAAACAGTTTCGACGCGTTGACATTGATAGATTTCGTTCATTTACGTTCCTTTCTTATTCCCAGCGAAAGAATCGGATTGACAGAATAATGCCAATGACCAGCGATCCAATTAACACGATCAGGGGAATCAGTAGGCTGGTTTCCAGTCCCAAACTTGTTGATTTTAGCAGAGCAATACCCTGAGTTAGGGGCAGAAAACTGGCCAGGCTCTGAAGCGGTTGGGGAAAAATTTCAAAGGGAATGGTCGCTCCGGATAAAAACAGCATCGGAAAATAGACAATGCTGCAGACTACGTTAGCAGTTTTAACGGTGCGGCACAGGCTGGCAATGAGTAGTCCAAGACTATACATCGAAACCATCACCAGCAAGTAAGATCCGATAAATGAGAGCTTTCCGCCAATGATTTCATATCCAAAGAAGATTCGTGCGACCGTATAAATCAGCAGTGCTGAAACAATCGATAGTAGCATATTGATAACGGCATGGACCCATAATAACATAGTTGGACTCACTGGTGTGACAAAAAAATGTTTGAGAATTTTCTTGTCCCGATAGTCGGCGATGGTTAGGGGAATACCCATAAAAGCCGTGGCACAGATTCCTACGGTGATCAGAGCCCCAAAGGAGCTTTGAATCAGGGTGTACCCGGCATCGTTGGGTGCCGGGTTTTGTCCGACAATCAGACCGATTAGGATCATAATACCCACTGGCATACAGATACCGAAAAAGATGCTGTCCACGCAGCGCAGCGACAGTTTGCCTTCGATTTTGAGTAGGGTAAAGAATTTCTTCATATGGCGATTTCCTCCTTCATGACCCAGAGATAGGCTTCTTCCAGCCGTTTATATGGGCTTTTTAGAATCAGCTCCGGGACGGTATCGGTTACCAGGGCTTTACCCCGGTTAATGATACAGACCCGGTCACAGAGCACCTCCACCTCGTCCATGTAATGAGAGGTGAGAAACAGCGTCAGTCCGTTTTCTTTAAGCGCCGTTAAAACCTGCCAGACCTCCCGCCGGGCCACGGTATCGAGCCCGGTTGTGAGTTCATCTAGAAAGAGCACCTCGGGCTGAGGGATCAGCGCAAGCAACACCGACAGCTTTTGTTTTTCACCACCGGAGAGTTTGGCCACTGGCTGCTTGACGTAGTGATCCAGCTTAAATTGTACCAATAAGTCCCGGAAGTCAGCAGGTGACTGGTAAAGAGCGGCGATTTCCTCACAGACTTCGCCCACTCGGATATTGCCCTGATAGCTGGATGACTGCAGCTGTACCCCGACTCGCTCAAAAAGTCGTTTTCGGTCCGTGTGCGGATTCATCCCCAGAACCCGCACCGATCCGTTTTCAAATGACTTCAGTCCCAGGATACAGTCGATGGTGGTTGACTTCCCGGCGCCGTTAGGGCCCAATAGACCAAACACCTCGCCTTTTTTGACGGTGAGGCTTAAATTATTCACCACAACCCGGTTACCATAGGATTTGTTTAAATTTTTCACTTTAATACAGTCTTCCATTGCTTCCTCCAATCATTTCTTGTATATGTTGCAGTATAAATGCTCCTCCACGGGGAGAGTCAAGGGTGCTTTTAAAGTTTTTTTAGTAGTATGATTTATAAATGACTGAACCAGTTGATCTGTTTAGATTGCTTTTAGTAGGGTAAATAAGCGAATAAAATAATTACACTTAAATACAAGGGAGGAAAAAAATGAATAAAGACACATTTGAAGAAAAATGGGAACAGATGAAAGAGGATGTTCAGGTAAAATGGGAGAAACTGACGACTGAAGATCTGGAAGCAGTTAAAGGCAATGCCAAAGTGTTGGGCGATAAACTTCAGGAAAAATATGGAATGACTAAGGAAGCTGCCGAAAAAGCCATTGAGGAGTTAAAAGAAAAGTTTAAAAAATAAACGTGGCATATGGTTTAGGGTTAAAAGATAAAAGCACCTCGGATTGAGGTGCTTTTAAGTTCGTTAATTATTGCTTTCAAAGGCCCGTAAGGTTGATCCTGGTGCCGGGGAACCGGCCGGGACAACCATGATTTCGATCGCTTCCAGTCGATAACCAAAGCCTTCAGTACCGGAGTTGCCGCCGTTTTTAGCCCAGTCCAGCCAGCCAATGTTTTCGGCATGAACCCGGTAATAAACATCGTAACGGGAAGCATCCGCACCAGTCAGGCGAACCTGGATCGCTTCTAAGCGCAGCCCCTGATTGGAAGTACCGCTGATTTCACCGTCATGTTTCCAATCCTGCCAGCCGATGTTCTGGATATGGGTACGGTATTCGATGCCCAGATCATAACCCTTATTGTCAACTTGAATTTCAATCGCTTCCAGTCGTTTGGATTCTCCAGAAGTACCACTGGTTTGACCATTCATTTTCCAACGCTGCCATCCGTAATCCTGAACATGAGTTTGGTAGGAACAGGTAATACTTTTTTGAGCGGAAACACTTAACGCTGTAGCAGTTGTATTTCCTGCACCATCATAAGCATAAACGTGAACAGAGTAAGTGCCCAGCTCGTTGTTATGTTGGCTATATGAAACCCGGTAAGATGCAGTGTTGCCGTCTATTGTAGCCCGGTGCCAGACCAGGTCATCCTGCCCGTTGGCGTCAGTCCAAGTGGGGAAGAGGACGGACGCAATACCAGAGTCCGCATCAGAAACCTGACAGGTAATCGTAAAACCGTCATCAGTTACATCCGTAATCTGGGCGTTGGTGATGGTTGGTGGCGTCGTGTCCTGAGCTGGTTCCGGATCAAAATCGCCGAGATAGATATAGCCCTGGAATCCGCCCACGGAAACCGAGTCTTCGGTACCAGCGGTGAAGGTGGTGGTATAAAAGTAAGAACCACTCCATGAAGACTCTGAAACAGTAACCTTATTTCCTTCAATTTTTTCAACAACCGCAACATGACCGCAGGAACTGCCGTCCCAGCAGAGAATTGCGCCGACTTCAGGAGTGCTGCCGTGGGGATAGGCACCGCTTCTGAGGTTATAATCCCAAAACTCATTGGCGTTACCATTGCTTAAATTCGGTTTGCTGCCCAGAATTTCGTAGGCTCGGCCCCAGGCGTATGCGGTGCAGTTTGGCATCCCATAGCCAGCCAGATAAAATATATTTTTAGAAAAGTAGAAATCATTATCAGAAGTAGGCGCACTGAGTCGAGGTGAAAATACCGACGAACTAGTTATACCATCATTCTGGTAGGCTTCATCTGGCCAACCGGGATCGACGGCAACATCACCGGGGAGCATTTCCCGGGTTTCGACAAATGGTTGGGCATCGATGGTCGTAACCATTGTTCCACTATTATTACTATCTTCAGCCAATACAGCAACCGGGACAAGACCCAGAGCTATAATTAGAACAAAACAAATAAAGACACCACGATAAAACTTCATTTCCAGTATCCTCCCAGATCACAGTTTAATAAATATGATGAATTTCGTATCGATTAATGAGTAATTTAGAAATAATCGGCCTAATTTACAGTAATTCCAATTAATTCGGTTACAATTCGTTACTTAAATTTTACACCCTAATTATAAATTTTGCAATGATTTACTTTTGATTACAACAAAAAAAAACAGAAAATGCAAAATCATAAAACTGTCACATAAAGCTCGATTGTATTTCACATTTAGACATTAAAATATGAACAAAAAACGTTTTTAAAGGAGTGTCAGATTAAAACTATGTTAAATTTATGTTAAAAGCGTTCTATTTTGGGAACTTATGGTGTAGAATGAGTACGGCAAAAAAACAGTCAAGTATGACATTCAAAAAAAACTTTTGAATGCGTAGAGAGAAACGGGGTATTCTTAAAAAAATGACAATTACTTTTTCGGATTTTATCAGCAGCATCGCTGGCAATCCAGCTTTGCTCATCATCGTAGTTTTAACCCTTGGGGTAATTTTGGTTAATGGATGGACCGATGCGCCAAATGCCATTGCAACCTGCGTGTCCACCCGATCAATGGAGCCGAGAAAAGCAATAGTCATGGCGGCCATCTTCAATTTCCTGGGGGTTTTCGTCATGACAGTCATCAATGCAACGGTGGCTCAAACCGTAGCCAACATGGTAAATTTCAGCGGTTCAGATGATGCACTCATCGCTTTGTGCGCAGCTCTCTTTGCCATTGTGCTCTGGGCGACAGCCGCCTGGTATTTCGGGATTCCAACCAGTGAAAGCCATGCATTGATTGCCGGAATCTCAGGAGCGGCGATTGCCTTACAGGGAGGCATCAGCGGGATTAACGGAGAGGCCTGGATTAAGGTCGTTTATGGGCTTGGGACATCGACACTATTAGGGTTTGGACTGGGTTTTCTGGTCGTAAAGATAGTGATGTTGATCTGTAAACAATTGTCGCGACAGCAGACGAATGTTTTTTTTAAAAATGGTCAAATTGGCGCTGGAGCGGCCATGGCTTTTATGCATGGTGCCCAGGACGGACAAAAGTTCATGGGAATTTTCATGCTTGGGATATTTTTGGCAGAGGGGAATGCTGATGCTACAAATTTTGTGATTCCAGTATGGATGATGATTCTTTGCTCATTGGTTATGGCTCTGGGAACCTCTATTGGAGGGATGAAAATTATCAAAACGGTTGGAATGGATATGGTTAAGTTGGAATCCTTTCAGGGTTTCAGTGCTGATCTTGCGGCAGCAATCTGCTTGCTGATTTCATCAGTTTTCGGATTGCCTGTCAGTACCACTCATACCAAAACAACAGCAATCATGGGTGTTGGTGCCGCTAAACGGTTTTCCTCGGTGAACTGGTCGACAGTTGGAGAGATGCTTTTAGCCTGGGTACTGACCTTCCCGGGGTGTGGCCTGGTCGGATTTATCATGGCCTGGGTTTTTATGCAAATATTCTAAAATAACACTATCTTGAAAAGGGAGACATTATGTCAAAAAAAGTAAAAACAAAAGGGTATAACTATTACAAGGAATTTGTTGCTGTTTCTAATTTGATTATGAAAGCATCCGAAATGCTCAATGAAACGCTTCAGGACTATGATCTTAAAAGTTTGGAGAAGAAACTGGTCAAACTTCACGAAGTGGAACGAACTGCGGATAACCTCAAATATGAGATGATGGAATTTATGTACAGTGATTTTCTACCGCCCATTGAGCGAGAAGATATTATCAATCTTGCCTGTGCGTTGGATACCATTATCGATCTGCTTGAAGACATCCTCAAATATTTAGATATGTTCCAGATTGAAAAGATTACCCCGGAAATGTTTAAGTTTATGGATCTGATTGTCAGAAGTGCAACGTGTCTGCATGAAGCGATCAAAGAACTGAAATCTTTTAAGAAACCAAAAGCTTTAAATGAGGCGATTATTACCATCAATCGATTAGAAAATGAGGGCGACGACCTTTATGTTCATTCGGTAAGACAGTTATTTATAGATAAACGGGATCATATCGAAACCATTGCCCTAATTCGTATTTATGATTATTTTGAAGAAAGCTGTGATTCTTTCGAGGATGCAGCAGATATTATTTCCAGCATTATTCTAAAAAACTCCTAAATCGGGAAAAGCATCAACGCTTGGTTTTGAGAAGTCATTTTAAATACACCACCGTTTTGTTTTTGAAAAGCGGATGGTGTATTTTTTAAAGTAAAATTGATGCATATTTACAGGCTTGATGTGAACGTACGTAAAAGCTATACAAACATTTACACTTTATCTATTTACATATTATAATAACGTGATATACTATATCTAAATCAAAAATCATCAATCATTTTAAAATTTTAGTGATTTCGATCATTGAAAAGTAAATAATCGCACAGCTCACCAGAAAAATAAAAATTACCAGACTAAAGTAAAATATTAGCAAATGGTCAATTGTTCGTTTTAATGGCAGTGGGAAAAATTTGAATGAGAAAACAGATTGCTCCGAAATGAAGAGCGGTAATAACCTTAACAACTCTGGTAGAAATAGTCAAAGATCATTGGGGATCAGGAAATACCATTCGGTGAAGATGATGACGAAAAGATTTCTAAACGATTGTATTGGTTATCAATCCAATCTAAAGAGTAAGATGATTCCAAAAGTTGGCGATATTTACTAAAAAAGTGATTAAGAAGATTTTTGATAAAATCAATAGGAGGAGTCCAAACGGATGACAACAGAGATTTTAGGCTAGGCCGGTTTTACAAATAAAAATGTAAAATCGGTCTTAGTCTTTTTTTGCTTCTATCAAAGTAATGATATTTTAAAAATATTGAAAAAGTATTTAAAACGAATCGAAGCCGGATTTAGTTGTTTATCGTTTTAATGACCATGCTGTTTTTGAAAAACGAAATGGGGTATAATGAGAAACATCAAAGCACAGAAGAATCATAATTTATTGCAGGACAAGAAAAAAGGAGGATCGAATCATGAAATTACTGGTACCCATCGATGGTTCCAGGGCATCCATTAATGCTCTTAAAAAAGCTTTGGAGATTGCCCGAAAGTATGATTTTGCAATGACGCTGCTGATGGTGGTGGAAGAAAATCATGTGACCGGTTATAGTAGAAATCAGAATTTCTGGCATCAGGTGGATGGATCCATCATTTCATCCGGTGGCGTCGAAATGGAGATTATGTCACAACTGGAAGAACGAGCGGTAGAAATGCTGGATACTATTGTGTCAGAATTTGACTTTTCCGGGATTGAGCTGGAAAAATCAGTGGTAACCGGGGAACCATCCATTGAGATCTTAGAACTGGCCCGGGAAGAAGGCTTTGATTTGATTGTTATGGGCAACCGGGGGATGTCAAAAATCAAGCGCTTTTTTACCGGCTCGGTGACCCAACGGGTCATTTCAGAAGCACCGTGCCCTGTTTTATCCATTCATGAGGATCTTAAATAATGCTTAAAAAAGTGGCGAACGGTTTTGGTACTCCAGCAATGAGAATGGCTTTAAATCGGCTTTACAAATTTTTCATAATTTTTGTACAAACGTTTACAAAAAATCTATTTACTTATTTTAAAAAGGTGCTATAATACAGTTAATCAAAGATCAACTGATCATTTATAAGTAAATTAGATTCAAGTTGCCAATAAGATAAATGAGATAATCAGTATCAACTTAAAAAATCGAGACTGGTTAAATCAAATAAATTAGCGGCAAAGGGAAATTGGTTTAAATAATTTAAAACCGATTGTAATGAAATTAAAACCAGAAGGTAACCTCACAACGAATTAAATGAACAATGAATGAAAAATATCAATGAAAAAAGAAAAGTTCTCACGGTTTCTGAAAGCCATATCCGATATTAAATTGGAAATGAGAAAATGTTCTTTAGTCAAAAATATCAAGTAAAGAATTTAGTAAATAATAATCGGGTGAGTATCAAACAAATCGAATTTTAAAAGTAAGAGCATCCTAAAATTGGAGAAATTTACTTGAATAAGTGAAAAAGAAGGTTTTTGATAAAAAATCATAGGAGGAATCCAAACGGATGACAACAGAGATTTTGGACTAGGCCGATTCTACAGGTAAAAGCGTAGAATCGGCATTAGTCTTTTTTTGCTGCTAAAAATAGGATGTGGTCGTTAGTGTTTTTTTAAGTTGGAACGACCAGATAATCAAACAGTGCTGGAATCACGATACACATTGAATTTGATTACGGCCATTTTTTTTTGCTAAATACAAATTAGCATCAGCTATTTCGAACAAGTCAGTTTTACTCATTTCAGAGGTGTATGGGGTAAAACCGATGCTCATGGTTACAACCTCATCCGGCATGGTATCAAAAACTGCCGTCTCAAGATCGGTTCGTATTCGTTCGAGAATTTCAAGACAGGCTTCCGGTGATTTTTCAGTAAAAATAACGGCGAATTCTTCGCCGCCGTAGCGGGCAGCAAAATCATTGGATTCCAGGTTATCAAGTATGATGGCAGCAGCAGTGGCAATAACCTTATCCCCGTTGCCATGACCTTGACGGTCATTAATCCCTTTGAAACGATCAAGATCCATTAATCCCAGTGAAAGATTGAAGGGTTGTTTACGGCATTGGGCAACCAACTCATCCAGATACTCGTGAAATGTTTTATGATTATATAAATTTGTGGTCAAGTCCATTTTTGTGAGCTTTTCCATATAAATGTTTCGATATAATAGTTCTTTTTCTTTCTCCACCGAGATAACCATATCGGTATAGACGACAGAAAATCGTTTTGTCAATTCTCTGGAGAGAAAATATGAGCTTACCAGAATAGCGGAAAACGTTGTAACTTCGATTTCTGACATCATTGACAAGGGTGGGAACAATAACTTCATGCCAATAAATATGGCAAAAGTCAGATAAAAAGCAAAGTCGATTAGTTTGAGATTCAGGAAAAAAATCGATATAAGTACTGGCATCAAAAAAAGCGATAGCATTATGTAAAATACGGGATAATGGACCATGAACAGAATCGTGACCATGGCTTGAGATCCAACGATGATAAAATAAGGAGTAACTGTTGTATTTAAGCTGATCAGCTTTTTTAAAACAATAATGATAATGATCTCAAGTAAAAGTGGAAATAGAAAGCGTTCCACAAAAAAGGATTGGGGATCCAGATTGGAAAAAAACAGATTAATCAGTGTCACTAATGATGAAACGACAACGGCAACCCATAAGTATGAGATGATGTGAATGTACCAATTCTTGTTTGAATGCAAAACTCGGCCTCCTCTATAAATATAAACATCTTGATGGGATTAACCATGAAACGACTAAAGGATACAGTATTTTCCCGGAGTCTGGATGATATGGCTCATATTGTAACATTTAACAGGTTTATTTTTCAAGATGAATAAACAAGATATGGCAAAAAAGAAAAAATAACGATAAAACATCGTTATTTTCATTTTGAAATAACTATAGTTGGATGGCATTCGGAAATAGTCAAATAAAACTTAAAAATTTTACTAGTGTTAAAAAATACCCATTAATGGAAAATTGCAAAACAAGAACTACTGATCCCTATTAACCGTTTTTTCATCCATCATTTGTTCCTTTAAATATTTATACATTTGACTGAAATCGTTGAGTTCATTCTCGGATGTTGTACTGCGAAGGGTCTCTATTTCATTTATATTGGTTACAAAAATATCAACCAGTTTGGGTTCGAAAAATCTTCCTTTTTCTTCGAGGAGATAAGCTAAGGCAGATTCCTGGGACCAGGCCTCTTTGTACGAGCGGATACTGCGGAGAGCATCGTAGACATCCGCAATCGCTGTAATTCGAGCAAAGATATGGATGTCCTGTCCCGATTTGCCGCTGGGATAGCCACCGCCGCCCCACTTTTCATGATGTTCCAGAGCTACCAGAGAAGCATAACGGAGCATTTCTCGCTCGGAGCTTTTTAGAATTTCATAACCAATATTGGTGTGATATTTCATGATTTCAAACTCCTGCTCCGAAAGGCGGCCGGGCTTATGAAGGATATTTTCACCGATCCCGATTTTTCCGACATCATGCATCGGTGACACCGCCGAGAGAATTGTTACTTCACGCTCGGAGAGTCCGTATTTTTGGGCAAGATATGCAGAAACCCGGGCGACTCGTTTAACATGGTTAGCGGTTTCGAACGAGCGGGTTTCAATGACAGCTCCCAGTTTTGAAATCAAAACCCTCTGGGTATCCACAATTTCTTGATTCAAATCAGCGATTTCGACCGTTTTTTGGTTAAGGCTATTCTTTTCACGAATGGCATAAAGGAGGAGACCAATAATGGTGATCAGTACCCCGGTGATTACTGCGAATAAAATAATCAGGTTTCTGTTTTTTTCAAAATAGGAAACCGGTCTATTAATTACAGTAGCACCTTCCGGAATATAACTAAGATGGTAAGTTTTTAGAACGTTATAATCAAACATATATTGATAATGGGAACCATCCTCATAAATCAACGGCGAAACGGATTCCCCTGCCCAGAGATCAAGCAGCGTATTGGCGGCACTTTCGCCATACTTATATGAAGAAGCGACATAGCCTCCAACCACTCCGGTACCAAGGTAAAAATCCCAGAGTCCATACACTGGATTTTTGGCGTTTTTTAAAATGTAACGGGGAACTTCATCATAATGGTAGGTTATACCATTACGATCCCGAGAATACAAGACATAGAAAAACAGATCGGTGTCACTGCTATTATCAACGATTGTTTTAAGCTCCTCCGGTGTTTTGTCGAAGTAGTGTTGACTTTCATATTCTGGATATTTTTCAGCAAGCATGGTCACGATGTCCGAGCGCATTTCGTTACTGGTGGTGGTTTCATCATAAATAAAATGCAGTGTTTTAATAGTTTTTGCTTGATTTTGCTCTAAAGCCAGCGCAATATTTTTTTCTACATCTGGTCGTTCTTCAATAATCACCATTCCCGGAATTCCCTGACTGTATGGCCTCAGAGAATTGATGCCAGTACTAACGACGTAAATGGTATTGGGCCAAATTGTTTTGCCATACTGGTTGTAAAACAACAGGGCATCATCATCACAAAGGATAATACCATCCAGTGAAACCTGCTGATATTTTTGAGCCATTAATTCAGCTAAGGCTTTAAAATTATTGGCATCAAGACTGCTTTTTGTATCCAGAAATTCATACCGGATGCGAACCTTTTCCCCGGAATCAAAAAGAACTGCTTCAATACCTTCTTCCAAAACCCGAGTATGATAATAATCCCGTTGATAGGATTGAACAATCAGAATTTCTTTGGAATAGATTCCCAGATCATTGGTCGTTGCGAAGACCGCTGGAGAAAGCTGATAACAAAAAAGACCAGTAAAGAATATGAACAATATAAGACGCAGCTTTTTCATTGATTTAGCCTCCAATTAACAGTCTTAATAACTTTATACCAATAAATATTGCGCTTAAACAAACGAGTGGAAACAGATAAGGTGAATTAGTATAAATAGTAATGGGATTTATGGGTAAGTATAAAGCTAATTTGAGCAAAAGGCACTAAAGTGTAGATAAAAGTATGCATGGCTTATTAAGGGGTGTTTATCAGATAGTTGTTCAAAAAGACCTAAGTATTTTGGACGGTTAGTCGATTACATATACAGAGAAGCTATTGTCTTTATAATCAGTACACAAAAAATTTGAGAAGGAGATGCCATGATTGACTTGCCAGAAACCTCCAAAGTATACAAGCGATTGCCCAAAGAATTGTTTTATAAATATTTAAATAACGACAGCGCGTCAAAAAAATTTTTCACCGATGAAATTCGTAGCATCATCTGGATCAATACACTTTCACCCGAAACAATAACACATCCAACTGGGCAAAATATTGCAGAAATCGCCATCGTCGAAATTATTCTAAACCGTCAGGCGGTCAGTTCCACGATTCTTGAAATTATCAACCGTGAAATTGATCAATATGCAGTCTTCCTGGTTCGATACGAAGAGTGGGGGCAGCTCTGGTGCTGTGATCATCAGACACTTAATCCCCAAACGGGTCTGTTCAATTGCCAAAACTATTATCAGACGAATTGGATGAACACTGATGATTTGTCATTGAAGATTGATGGTATGGATCTGGATCAAATTTATGAAAACTTTTTTATCCAGATTGCTGGAAAACCATTTCCAGTCTGGAATGTTAAAAGTCAGAAAAAAAATGAAGAACCGATAGAAAAAGGTGAACAAGCAGGAATGTTAGAACAAATGGAAAAACTTGAAGCCGCCATTAAAAATCTCGAAAGTCAGATGGGAAAAGAAATACAGTTTGGCAAACAGGTTAAACTGGCGACGGATTTAAAAATGACGCGAGAGGAATTGCAAAAAATTAAACGGGGAATGTCGACTCATATTGAAATTCATCAACCGGAAATTGTGACGACTCAGGAGGAAAAACCTGAAGCAGTAAGGGCTTATTTTCCTAATGTTTATATGAAGATGCAGGATAACCAACGAAACCACACAGAGTATTTTTTAATTTGAAAAATGATTAAATAAACCAACCAATACAAAAAAACACTCGTCGAGGGTGTTTTTTTAAAGTTATTCGAATAGCGATGGGATCAGGCATACCAGCTAAAATAAATTGTAAAGATCTGGAAAAAAGCTTAAAATTATAAACAGTCAAATAACAGGGCTGGAAAAGGAGTAGCGATGTTAAAACGGATACAGAATATTAAAGGAATCGGTAAACGAGTCAGAGACATTAATGAAACGCTGAATCGGGAAGGGTTTTATCTGCCCTGGAATGACAAGCAAAGTGAATTGTTTTTCAGAAGTTTAAAACGGGAAATAACAACAGCCGACTGGAACGATGAAGCTGGCAATAAAATCAGATTGATTTTTGCGCCCCAGATTATTAAAGCAGATGGCTACGATACAACGATCAATGTGATTGAGGTAGAATACTACACCATTGAGCAGATTGTCGAACAGATCCGTAAACAGCTTCATGCTCAAAAGCAATCATTAAGTTAAGGACTGACTTCGATAACGACAATTTCAGGTACGTTCAGAAAGCGGAAGGGTAATTTGGTCATGCCGGTACCCTTGGTGACAAAGAGGTTGGTTTGTCCCTGGCTGCCAATTGCATACAAGCCTTTGACATATTTTTTCCCATTGGCGGGCAGAATTTTTTCGGTGAGGTAAGGCAGTGAAATCTGACCGCCATGGGTATGGCCAGCCAAAACCAGCTGAACCGCATCACTATTCATATCATCGACAATATCTGGCTCATGGGTCAGTAGAATATTATAAGCGCCGTCCCTGGCATCATCAGTCAGATTCAAATCAGGATTACCCCGGTAGACATCATCCAGGCCAAGCACCCGCAAATTAAGTTCGGAAACATCCAGCCAGTCATTAATGAGAACCTCAAAACCGGCAGCGTTCATCAAATCAGAATAATTGTACTGATCTGATAAAGCATATTCATGATTTCCGACAACGGCAACCTTGCCATAGGTGGCGTGGATTCCAGCCAGACTCTGGGCGATTGTATCCGGATTGACGGTGAAATCGCCACTGGATCCAATCAGGTCACCAGTAAAAACAACCAGGTCAGCATTTTGTGCATTTATTTTTTCGACAATTTGCCTAAGCTGGTCGTTGTCGTTGAATTCACCCAGATGCGTATCACCAAAAAAAACGATTTTAAGGGGGGCCTTAAGTTTGCTGCTGACCAGGTTTTCCCGATTAACCATTAAGAGATTGGGTTCAATGTATCGGGCATAAGGATAGCAGCCCACTAAAAGGGAGGCTAAGGCAATGGTTGTGATCAGTAAGAATTTTCCAAATTTCATCGTAACTCCTTTCGGCTCTTTGCATTATAACCCGCAAGCTTTAAAGGGTCTTTAATAAGCAAGAAAATTTTGAGAAAGGTCTAGAATCGCAAGGTCATTCAAGAGGGACTTTAGAAAAAAGGGGTTGACAACAGAGTACTTCGGATGTAGAATTAAATTAATTCGAAGAGTGAAGTATTTTACATATATAATAAAGGAACAGCTGAATGGAAAACCGTCTTAATGGCAATCTGGAAACATTGATATTTGAATACCTGGATAAAATAAAATATCTTTTATCACCAGAGATCTGGGGTAATGAAATTTTTAATTGCTCGAAGAATGAAGTGTTTGTATTGCTGCTTTTGTATCGACGCAGTGATGTGAATATGACCCAGATTGCTGATTATCTAAGTGTACCGCTTAATACGGCCACAGGGATCGTGGCTCGGATGGAAAAACGGGAGGTTGTTCTTCGGGAAAGAAGCTCAGAAGATAAACGGGTGGTCACCATTAAACTGACCGAAGTCGGCCGAGCGTCGATCCGGAATATCCTCACCGAGATGATCCGTTTCGGACAGTTGATAATGGATAGCTTCACCACCGAGGAAGTCAATCTGGTATTCAAACTGGTGGATAAGGTTATCGATATACTCAATCAGGATACCGACAAAACGGTTAAAACAGAAACCAATTCAAAAATCATGAAAATTACCATTGAATAAATCGGCTGCCTTCGGGCAGCATCTTTTCAATAAAATACTTCGAACAGCGAACTATTCGAAAAAAGAATTAAAATACAGGAGGAATTTTATGAAACGGATAATGATCTTTACCGGCAAAGGCGGGGTGGGCAAAACCAGTGTGGCGGCCGCCCATGCGCTTAAATCAGCACAACAAGGACAAAAAACGCTGATCGTCAGTACGGATATGGCGCATAATCTGGGGGATTTGTTTGATCATCCGATTGGTAAAGAAGCGGTTACGGTAGCTGACAATCTTGATGCTCTTGAAATCGATCCGAATTATGTCATGGAAAAGGATTTTAAAAATCTGATGCAGGCCTTTAATAACATGATTAGCTCAATAAATCCGGATGGTGCTGAAATGGATGAGTTCTCGATGATGCCGGGGATGGATGAGCTGTTCGCCTTACTAAAAATTCAGGAATTATACAATAACAGCGACTATCAGCGGATTATTGTGGACTGTGCCCCGACGGGAGAGACCTTGTCGTTGCTTAAATTCCCAGAGCTGATGTGCTGGTATATGGATAAGTTCTTTCCTGTTGGCAAGGTAGCGGTGCGGATTTTGTCGCCTGTTTCAAAGTCATTATTTAAAATTCAATTACCTGACCGTCATGCTATGAGTGACATTGAAACCCTCTATGTGAAGTTGATTGAACTCCAGGAGCTGTTAAAAAACAAGGAAGTATCCTCGGTACGGTTGGTGACCATCCCGGAAAAAATGGTGGTGGCAGAAACCAAACGGAATTATATGTACATGAAGCTCTACAACTACAATGTCGATGGCATTTTTATCAACCGGATCTTGCCCCGGGAAATCGAAAACCCCTTTTTTGCAGAATGGATTACCATCCAGAAAAAGTATATTGCCGAAATTGAAGCTTGTTTTGATCAAATTCCCAAGTATTATATTCCCTGGTATGACACTGATTTGTTGGGGCTGGATGCCATCAACCGGATCTGTACTGATGTCTTCACCGACAGCAGTGAGTTATTTGCGATCAAAGCAGATATTGCAGGGGAAGAATATGAGCAAACAAAAGAGGGATATGAACTGAAACTTTTTTTACCAAATATTACCAAAGATGCGGTGGCCGTTCATCTGGCCGGGTCGGATGTGATTGTCAAAATCGGCAATTATAAACGGAATATCCCGCTACCCAATAGTCTTAGAGGGATGACTGTCAGCTCGGCAAAATTTGACCAGAGTACCTTGGTCATTGCCTTTCAATAAGATTATCAAGAGATCAAGAGGAGGTCTAATAATGAACCGTGAATTTATCAAAAACATGATCCTGGCCAAGCAATATGAGCGGGATGCGTTCTTGTCCCTGCTGTCCCCATCGATCGCTCAACATGTTACGGTGATCGAAAAGGAAGTAAAAGGGATTGTCGTTGATCTGGCCAAGGAATGGGCGTTGGATGTTAGCGCAGCGGTTAGCTCGACGAAACAGCAAAAAACTACAGAATCTGATCATGATAAAACAGTCAAAAAAGTATCCATCGATTAGTATGATTTCGTGAAGATTAAAATAGGGGGAAAAACATGCGAATTATTTTATATACCGGCAAAGGCGGGGTCGGTAAAACGAGCGTTGCGGCTGCAACGGCGGTTAAACTGGCCAAAGAAGGCAAAAGGGTTTTGATTATGAGCACCGATCAGGCCCATAGTTTAGCCGATTCATTTGGTGTCAAGCTGGAGAACACTCCGGTTAAGATCAGTGATATGCTCTGGGGATTGGAAATAGATACCATCCTGGAAGGTGAACGTGCCTGGGGAAATATGAAAAACTATCTGAAGGAATTGTTGACAGCACGGGCTCAAGGGGGGATTGAAGTCGAGGAATTGCTTGTTTTTCCGGGACTGGAAGAATTGTTTGCGTTGTTTAAAATTATCGATATTTTTGAAGAAAACCAGTATGATGTGTTGATTGTCGATTGTGCGCCTACTGGCGAAACTCTGTCATTATTGAAGTTTCCGGAAATGTTTGGCAATATGATTAAAAACGTGTTGCCAATGAAAAAAAAGGCCGTTAAAGTGGCTGGTCCGATGGTTGAAAAAGTTATGAAAATTCCGATGCCTGAGGATAATGTCTTTGATGATGTGGAGCAATTAAATGAAAAACTATACCAGCTGCAGGCGCTGATGACCAATAAAGAAATTTTTAGCATCCGCATCGTCACCACGCCGGAGCGGATTGTCATCAAAGAAGCCAAACGAAATTTTACTTATCTGCATCTATACAATTATACGATTGATGCCGTGATCGTCAACAAGGTTTATCCGGCGGTGGCTCTTGACGGGTATTTCAGCAAATGGATCAATCTTCAGGAAGAAGGGCTTCAGGAAATTCGTGAGAGCTTTTCCCCGGTGCCGGTCTTTACACTGATGCTACTGGATCGAGAATTAGTCGGTGAAACGATTCTGCAGGGAGCCGCCGAGCAAATTTTTGGTGAAACCGATCCGGCGGGGGTCTTATTTAAAGATACTATTTTTGAAGTGAAAAAAGAAATTGATGGTTATGCATTTGTTTTGAACATTCCTTTTGCCGATAAGAGGGACATGGATATGGGCCAAAAAGGTAATGAACTGATGATTCAAATTAAGAATGAAAAGCGTTGTTTTACCTTACCAGATGTTTTTTTAAATAAAACTGTGCAAAGTGCCAGATATGATCAGGGCAGGCTGACAATAAAATTTGCATAACGTAAGAATTGGGTTTAAAATAAAAAGAAATCCATCAGACAAGGCGGAAGGTGATTCATGCAGACGTACTATATTTTAGCCATTAATCCAGGTTCAACCTCGACCAAAATTGCGGTTTTTGAAAATGAAGCCGAACTTTTCTCCCAAGTAGTTGAACATGATCGTAACGAGCTGGAGGGTTTTACAACCGTAAACGATCAGTTTGAGTTCAGAAAAAAGACGGTAATACAAATCATACATGATCATCACTTTGATCTCAATCAACTGGCGGTAGTGGTTGGCCGGGGTGGTTTGTTACCACCGATCCATGCTGGTGGTTACCTGATTAATCAGACCATGAAAGATCTGATTCTGAGTGGGCAGCTTTCGCCTCATGCAGCCAATCTGGGGGCCCTACTGGCGGCGTCGGTTGCCGAGCCGTTGGGGATTCCCGCTTTTATCTATGACGCCGTGTCGTCGGATGAAATGGCTGATGTCGCTCGGATCACCGGCTTTCCGGAAATTGAAAGAAAAAGCCTTTGCCATGTTTTAAATAGTAAAGCGATGGGCCGGAAATATGCCAGCGATATGGGAAGAAGTTATGAACAGGTGAATCTGATCATCGCCCATTTGGGTGGGGGAATTTCTATCAGTGCTCACAAACAGGGACGGATCATCGATGTGATTGCCGATGATGCCGGCCCTTTTTCGCCAGAACGGTCAGGTGGCATTCCCCTATTGGCCCTGATGGAGCTGATTTATGAGAAAGATTATAAAAAAGCTGAGCTGCTAAAAAAAATCCGGGGGCTGGGGGGCTTGAAAGCCCATTTGGGTACTGGAGACATCCGGGTTATTGAAAAACGGATTTTGTCTGGTGATCAGAGGGCAAAGCAGGTTTATGAAGCCCAGGCCTATCAGATTGCCAAAGGCATTGGCGAAATGGCCACAGTGTTAAAAGGAGACATCGATGGGATTATCCTTACTGGCGGGATGGCCTATTCGGAGAAACTCACCATGATGATCAAGGAATACATTGCCTTTCTGGGCCCAGTAAAATGTCTGCCGGGAGAAAACGAAATGGAAGCCCTGGCTCTGGGTGGACTGCGGCTGTTAAGAAGAGAAGAAGAACCCCGGATATTCCCCCGTTAGGCCGGCAATAATTCTGGCCATGGAGAAAAAACAGCTTAATTATTAATTGCCAAAAGGCATGAACGTTGTGAGCAATTTCGCCAGTAGCAAATAGCATTAGAAGAGGAGCAGCAGATGATGGATAATAACCACAGTAATCCAAATAATTCCGAAAACGTCAATCTGACCAAATTACCGAATATTGGCAAAGAAATAAAGAAGCAGCTGCAAGCAGTGGGAATAAATACGCCAGAGGATCTGGCAGCGGTTGGCAGCCACGAGGCTTGGCTCAAGATCCGGGCGATCAATTCTTCAGCATGCTATAATCGTCTTTGTGCTCTTGAAGGGGCTATACGGGGAGTCCGCTGGCATGATCTGAATGAAGCAGTAAAAAATGATCTGAAAGCATTTTACAAAGACAGCCGTTGACAAACTGCTCCCGCTTTAATTAAAATTAAAGTGCATTTTACAAATTTTTCTAGTTTCATTATTTTCTGAACGTGATATAATTTTTAACATAACTGTACATAATAAGAAAAGAAGTGCACATAAAAAGAAACGATATATATAGGCAAAAACGAGTTTTATGATGTTTTGTGCAGGAAGGTGACTTTCTACAAAAAAACGGCTTTCCTGTTTTATTACGATACCACAGAAAAAGAGGAAAATAGATGAACCATATGGAGAAACTAAGGGAATATGCCCGACTGATTGTTCGTACCGGAGCAAATGTACAGCCTGATCAATTGGTGGTGGTGAATTGTTCGGTAGAGAATTTTGAGTTTGGGCGGATGATTGTAGGCGAGGCCTATAAGGCTGGCGCCAAGGATGTAATCGTCTTCTGGAACGATGTTAAAATCAGCCGTTTGCGTTACGATCACGTCAGCCTCGAGGTGTTGGGCAACATCCCCAATTGGCTGGCAGAATCCCGGCGCTATTATGCGGAGCAGAAAGCTGCCGTCATTTCCATTGTCGGCCATGATCCAGAAGCCTATAAAGGAGTGGCCAGCGAAAAACTGCAAACCAGCAGTAAGGCCTCAGCCAAGGCATTTGAGCCATATTATAAAAAAATGATGAACAGTGAATTTCAGTGGTGTGTCGCAGCGGTCCCCGAGGCCAGATGGGCCATGAAGGTATTTCCGGGACTTTACGAACAGGAAGCGATGGACAAACTCTGGGACGCCATCTTTGAGGCCGTACGCATTGGAGAAGGTGACGCAGTTAAAGCTTGGGATGACCATAAGATCAAGTTGGCTAAAAAATGCCAAAGTCTCAACGCGGCTCATTTTGATGCCTTGCGCTATAAAAATAGTCTGGGGACTGATTTTACCGTGGGTCTTCACAGAAATCATATCTGGGAAGGGGGCGGAGAGTTCACTCCAGATCAGGTCTACTTTTTTGCCAATATGCCCACCGAAGAAATTTTCACCGCCCCAGACTGTTTCCGGGCTGAAGGGACCTTGGTTTCATCGCTGCCACTTTCTTATCAGGGAAACCTGATTGAGAATTTTAGTCTGACCTTTCATGAGGGCAAAGTGACCGATTATCAGGCTGAAAAAGGCGAAGAATACTTAAAGACCCTGATTGAAACCGACGAGGGATCAAGGCGGCTGGGAGAAGTGGCCCTTGTTCCCTACGATTCACCGATTTCCAATACCGGGATCCTTTTTTATGATACCTTGTTTGATGAAAATGCGGCCTGTCATTTTGCCCTGGGAGAGTGTTATCCCACCAATATCAAAGATGGGGTTAAAATGTCCAAAGAAGAATTGCTTGCCGCAGGTGGTAACCAGTCTGATACCCATGTAGATTTTATGATCGGCACCAATGATCTGGAAATTACCGGAATTACCGGTGATGGTCAGGAAATCTGTGTTTTTATAAATGGCAACTGGGCTTAAAGCCGAATGAAGAATTAAAAGAATGGAGAAGGATTATGGACGAAACGAATAATGGAATCAATTTGGAAAATATTCACCAGGAAGTCAAAACTATCGCCCAAGCTTCGGATGAACTGAAAAGCAACATGATGAGTCTGGAAGAAAGCTCAGCCTTGTCAGTGGAAATACTAAACGAAAACAAAGCTACGATGAATAGCATTTTAGAGTTGCTCACCGCCATTACAGATAAAGAAAAAACCTTGGACGACGAGGAAAAAGAAAATGTCAACAGTGAGCTTTTTTCGCTGCTTGAGACGATGGATTTTGACATCAAAAAGTTGAGTTGGTTTTCCGAAGAAAATGTCAAGGTTTTTAATGCGATTGTCGACCAGGCTCATGAAATTGCCAAACTCAGTGAAGAAAATGCTTCCAGCACCTATGAAATCAATTCGGAAATCAATCATTTTACGCAGGTGTCCAGTAAACTTCAGGGAAATATTGTCAGAATTGAAGAGAACTCCAGCCGGTCCGTTGAAATGCTCAACGAAAACCGATCCACCATCAGCAGCATTTCGGATCTGTTGTTGGACCTGATTGATGGGGTTAATCAGGCCTCGGGAATTAACGATGAATTGGACGGTTCGTCGAAGCAAATCAGCAAGTTTGTTGACTATATTAAGGATATTTCTCGCCAGACCAATCTGCTGGCACTGAACGCTAGCATTGAGGCCGCCCGAGCCGGAGCCGCTGGCAAGGGATTTTCGGTAGTGGCGGAAGAAATCAAACGATTGTCAGACAGTACAGCCAACTTTGCCACCGAAATCGAACAGATCGTTAATCAGGTAATTGTTGAAGTGGATCGTTCCAATAGCGCAATTGAACGGTGTACCACCCGAACCAAAGATATTGAAGGGGCGGCCCAGAAATCCGGGGACGTCATCGAGGATATTCAGAAAGTTTTGATTGAGCTGAATCTGTCGATGAATGAAATCAAAGACATTTCCAGTGTTCAAGTGAATACTTCCCAGGGTATCCAGTCATCGGTTGCCAAGGTGTCAGATGCCGTGGATACGACCCATCGGGTGACCACCGATACCATCAGCACCATTGTGACGCAGAAGTCAAAAAATATTGAGTTGCTGAATTATTGCACCAAGCTTTCAGAAATGGCCAGTAGTGTACAGAAACTGACGGCCAAGAATAAGAATAAAAACGAAATAATTTTTGGAGTTAATCCTTTTACCTCGCCTGAGAACATCAAAACCATGTATGTGCCGATCTTAAATGCGGTTTTCAAAAAAATCGGTTATAAGGTCCGTACGATGATCGTCAAGGATTACGATGCGCTCAGTGAAGGCATGAAAGAAGGCATCATTGATGTGGCCTGGTTCTCACCCTTTGCCTACGTTAATGCCCATGAAAAAATTGGCATTGAACCGCTGGTGACCCCCAGAGTTTACGGAAAGGTATCCTACAATGGTTGTATTATCACCCGCAAGGACAGTGGTATTACCAATTTAAGCGGTCTAAGAGGGCGTAGTTTCGCCTATGTTGATGAGGGCAGTGCTTCCGGCTATCTTTATGCCCGGCATAGTATTAAATCCGAAGGTTTGAATCCGAATACTATTTTCAGCAAAACGGCTTATCTGGGTAGCCATGACAGTGTTATCAAAGCAGTGCTGTCGCGCGAGTATGATGCTGGAGCCACCTATAACGAGGCGATGGAAGAAGCCGAAGCAGACGGCTTGAATCTCAGTGATATTCGGATTATTTCCAAAACCCCGGATATTCCCAAAGATGCGATTGCCGCTAATCTCAAGTTACCAAAAGAGTTTACCGATTTATTAAGACAAGCTTTTGTGGAGTATGTCAAGGCCCCCAATATCAAATCCCCTGTTGAAGGCTTTGTCGAAAGTGATGACACTAAATACGATGTAATCCGGGAAGTGATGTAGGGTGTTTATATACTGGATTATGGGGTATAACTTCCTAGAGTAGAATAAGGGGAGGTTGATCATGATCGTATTGATTAGTAAGACACTGGTTCTGGATCAAGAAAAAATAACCGCCGAAAAACCTGGCGGTTATTTTTTTAAACAGAGCGGATAAAATTATTCTAATCAGTGTCAAAAAACATAAGTCGATTGCAGGAGGAGAGAATGGAGAAAGTTACGAACATTAGAAACAAATATGCCCAGGAAATCGCAGAAATTCTTTATTTATTGAAGGAAGTGGGAAGCGGACGTATCTATGGCTTCCCCGGGAACTGTACTCCGGGAGATGACGAATTAAAAACCAACGTCGATACCCTCACCGAAAAATTCAATGAGTTACTTGAAAAAATTGAGTATGGAAAGGATTCTGGGACTGGGAAACAAACGTATTGAGATCCAATTAAATGAGGAGCGAAGTGAAAATGAAAGACAATTTCAAAAAGTTACTGTCATTACTACTGATCAGCTTAATGCTGACAGTTTTGATTCCGGGTACCACCTGGGCAGAAGAAGAAATTACCGAGCCGGGTATGGCCTCACTAAATCCGGCTTTTGTTAAGTACCAGGAGGATGTTAATGCGGGAACCATTAACACATCAACTATTGATGGTTATGGTCGGGGTTATATCCCGCCACCACTAAAACGTAATGAAGGACCGATTGATACAGCGATCACCTCGGCGGAAGCTTTGCCAGCCGCCTTTGACCTTCGAGATACGGGCCGGATTACGGCGGTTCGCAGTCAGGGCGATTATGGCAGTTGCTGGGCTTTTGCCAGCCTGGCTTCGTTGGAATCCTATTTAAAAAAAGATACAACCGTTGATTTTTCAGAAAATAACCTGATGTGGAACAGCGGCTTTGACAAAAATCCTGGAGACGGGGGAAATTATTCTATGGCAACTGCTTATCTGGCCCGTTGGAGTGGTCCGGTGAGTGAAAGCAGTGATCCTTATGATACTCCGAAAAAAACCGGATTAGCTCCGGCTTATCATGTTCAGGAAGTGAAATCGATTCCAAAACTGCCATCGACGATCAAGCAGGCACTGATGGACGGCGGTGTGCTTTATACTTCGATGTATTCAGTCCCTCTGGATGGAGAAGAGTATTACAACCCGGACACGTTTGCATTTTATTACGATGGTACGGAAGAACCTGATCACGATGTCGCGATTGTTGGCTGGGATGACAATTACAGCCGGGATAATTTCAACAAAAAACCGGAAGGTGATGGAGCCTGGATTATCCGCAACAGCTGGGGAGCGGATTGGGGAGATGACGGTTATTTCTATATGTCCTACTATGATACCTATGCAGGCAGTAATGTGACCGCTTTTCATAATGCTGAAGCGACCAATAATTATAGCACTATTTATCAGTATGACCCACTGGGTAACATCTCAGCCATGGGTTATACCGATGGGGACAACACTGCCTGGGGTGCTAATATCTTCACGGCAACGGCCAGCGACAATCTGATGGCTGTGAGTACCTATGCGTTAACCCCCGGAACTTCAGCAGAAATCAAGGTTTATACGGATGTGAATGATGGTAAACCAAGCAGTGGCACCTTGCGAACCACTCAGACCACAACTTTTTCGCGGGGCGGTTATTATACAATCGATTTGGACAATCCGGTGGGATTGGTTGCCGGACAAAAATTTGCGGTGGTTGTTAAATATAGAACCCCAGGAACGAATGATTCAGTACCGGTGGAAAGCCGATTTGAAAACTACAGCAGTGCTGTGACAGCCAACCCCGGAGAAAGTTTTACCAGCAATACCGGAACTGGCGGTTGGTATGATACGTCTAAAAAAAGTCTCAGCAATGTGTGTATCAAAGCCTTTACGCAAAGCCGGGATACCTATGCAAATTGTGTCTATCGCACCCATGTGCAAGATCAGGGATGGCAGAACTGGCTGAGCAATGGTGGAGCCAGCGGTACCTCGGGAGAATCCTTGCGGTTGGAAGGTATTGAAATAAAAATGGACACCAAGGGCTATGATCTGGGGATTGACTATTGTACCCACGTCCAGAATCAGGGCTGGCAGGAGCTAAAAAGTAATGGGATCATGAGTGGTACCGAAGGCCAATCGCTGCGGTTGGAGGCCATTAAGATTCAATTAACTGGAGCTGATGCGACGCAGTTTGATGTCTATTACCGGGTTCATGCCCAGAACGTCGGTTGGATGGATTGGGCAAGTAATGGTGCTGCAGCGGGCACGGCCGGGTTTGGTTATCGACTGGAAGCCATTGAGATTCAGGTGCTGCCAAAAGGAACGGCGGCTCCGGGTTCGATGGTACAACCATTCCTTGAAAACAATTAAAAAAAATTGTCCAAAAACCCCGGCGCATTAGCTTGACAAAGACAATGCGCCGGGGTAAAATATAGAAGTTATGAGGGAGTAATTTGCGCAATTTGCGTGATAAGTCAACATGCATGGTAGTAATACCTGGCTTATCTTAATGAGTGAGACTCATGTACAGTTTTTCTGTACTTGGGTTTATTTTTTTCCAGGTGCAGAGGCATCTGGTTTTTTTTATTTTTTGTATGACCAGGTGTAGATTTTTGAAGGAGGATTGGATGAAGACGTATTTGCAGACTGCAGAAGAAGTGCTGGAGGATTTAAATTCCAGTAGCAACGGCCTCTCCCAGGCCGAGGCTGGCAAGAGGCTGGAAACGAACGGGAAAAACAAGCTGGATGAGGCTAAAAAAGATTCATTGGTGGTACGGCTTTTTAATCAGCTAAAAGATCCGATGATCGTGATCCTGATTGCTGCTGCCGTTATTTCCGGCATCACAGCCGCCTATTCTGGCGAATCCTTTGCGGATGTGATCATCATTATGGCTGTGGTGATCATTAACTCGGTACTGGGTGTGTATCAGGAAAGTAAGGCAGAAAAGGCCATTGAGGCGCTTCAGGCGATTTCAGCAGCCACCTCCCGAGTCAGACGGGATGGCAAGATTTGTGAAATTAAAAGTGAAGATCTGGTTGTTGGTGATGTTATACTACTGGAAGCCGGTGATGCGGTGCCAGCTGATGCCAGATTATTGGAGAGCGCCAGTCTAAAAATTGAAGAAGCGGCCCTGACCGGAGAAAGTGTTCCAGTGGGGAAGGTAATTTGTGCGCTGAATCTGGGGGATCAAAAAGACATTTCGCTGGGTGACCGCAAAAACATGGTGTATATGGGCAGTGCCGTGGTTTATGGCCGGGGTTCGGCAACAGTAGTAGCCACCGGGATGCAAACAGAAATGGGGAAGATCGCTAATGCCATTACCCAGGCGAAAGAAAATGCTACACCGCTACAAATTAAATTGAATCAGTTAAGTAAGGTGTTAAGCTGGTTAGTATTGGGAATTTGTGTGTTTATTTTCGCTTTAAGTCTGGTGCGTTTGTACTTGGGTGACGGCATTACTGGGATCGGTGTTCTTGATACCTTTATGGTGGCCGTATCCCTGGCGGTCGCCGCCATTCCCGAGGGGCTGGCGGCGGTGGTCACGATTGTACTATCGCTGGGAGTGACCAACATGGCCAAAGAAAAGGCTGTAATTCGTAAGCTTACAGCTGTCGAAACTCTGGGATGTACCCAAGTAATCTGTTCGGATAAAACTGGAACCCTGACCCAAAACAAAATGACGGTGGTGGATCACTTTGGTTTTGATGAGTACTTGTTGGGAAGAACGATGGCCTTGTGTAACGATGCCCATTTAAATGAAGCGAACAAAGCTGAAGGCGAGCCGACTGAAGCGGCGCTGGTCAACTATGGTTTTTCGTTGGGATTAAATAAGAGCAAGATGGAAGAACAAACGCCCCGGGTGGGTGAAGCACCGTTTGATTCCGGCCGAAAGCTGATGAGCACCATTCACCAAATGGCAGATGGCAGTTTTACCCAATATGTAAAGGGCGCTCCCGATGTACTGATTTCCCGCTGTACCAGCTATTGGGACGGTAATACGCAGTTACCGCTAACCGATGCTATATACGAGGAAATCAGACAAGCCAATAAAGGTCTGGCGGACCAGGCTCTACGTGTATTGGCCGGGGCTTTTCGTAGGTGGGATTCGATGCCGACAGATCAGTCACCGGATTATCTGGAGCATGAGCTGTGTTTTGTTGGTTTAACTGGAATGATTGACCCGATCCGTCCTGAAGTCAAGGATGCGATTGCCCAGTGTAAGTCGGCAGGTATCCGAGCGGTCATGATCACTGGTGATCATCGGGATACAGCCATTGCGATTGCCAAACAATTGGGAATCATCAGTGATTCGAAAGAAGCCATAACAGGAGCACAGCTGGACGAAATCAGCGAAACCGAGCTCAAAGAAAAAATTGGTCGTTTCTCAGTCTATGCCCGGGTTCAACCGGAACATAAGGTGCGGATTGTCAAAGCCTGGCAGAATCAGGGCATGATTGTCGCCATGACTGGTGATGGTGTCAACGATGCGCCGTCGATCAAAACCGCCGATATTGGGGTGGGAATGGGGATCACCGGCACCGATGTAACAAAAAATGTGGCCGATATGGTGCTGGCAGACGATAATTTTGCCACAATTGTCAATGCCGTGGAGGAGGGCCGACGCATCTACGACAATATTCGTAAAGCCATCCAGTTTCTGTTATCTTCCAATTTATCAGAAGTCATTGCCATTTTTGTGGCAACTTTGCTGGGATTTACAATTCTAAAACCAGTACATTTACTGTGGATCAACCTGATTACGGATTCCTTTCCTGCCATCGCCTTGGGCGTTGAAGGCGAAGAAGCTGACACCATGAAGCATCCACCTCGGGAATCTCAAGAAGGTGTTTTTTCCCGGGGACTGGGAGTCGATGTGATCTGGCAAGGGGTCATGGTGGCCGTGGTCACCATTGTTGCCTATTTTGTGGGACATTACATCGAAGCTGGAGTTTGGGAAATTGCTGAAAGTGCTGACGGGATGACAATGGCTTTTTTAACCCTTTCAATGGCGGAAATGTTCCATTCGTTGAATATGCGCAGCCGACGTCAGTCCATCTTTAAAATGCCACATCAGAATAAATTTTTATTCCTGGCCATGGCGGCTTCGCTGGTGTTGACCACGGCAGTTATTTATATTCCCAGCATTGCCGCAGCATTCGAATTTGAACCCATCAGTCTGAGGGAATACGTTGTAGCCATGGGTCTTGCCGTGGTGGTGATTCCAATTGTTGAAAGTGTCAAATTTTTCCAGAGAAAATTTAACAAATAACTATTTTTGATCTGTTAATTAGCTTTAAGAACATCTGTATAACGTTTATGCAGATGTTTTTTAATGCAAATAATATTCAATTATATTGATAAATTCGGGCGCTAAAGGGTATGAAACGATCGAGAATCAGAAATTTTAGATAAAACTGGAGGAGAGAAAAATGAAGATCGGTCCCTATATTAATTTTCCAGGAAATTGTCGTGAAGTTGTAGATTTTTATACAGAAGTCTTTAAGGCTCAGAAACCGAATATCATGACTTATGGGGAAATGCCACCAGATCCCAATTATCACATGCCAGACAGCGTTAAAGAGCTTGTGGCGAATGCCCAACTAAATATTAACGGGAACACCATCATGTTTTCAGATGTACCACCGGGGATGCCTTTCACAAAAGGCAATAATATCACGCTGGTGATTGTGCATGATGATGTGGAGGAAATCAAGCGGCTTTTTGGTTTGTTAAGTAAAGAAGGGACAGTGGAGATGTTGCTTCAGGAAACCTTCTGGAGCAAGGCCTATGGCTCCTTAACCGATAAGTTTGGGATTGGTTGGCAGATATCAGCCGAATAAATCATTAAGTCCAAAAGCGTTGAATGATAAATAAATCTGGCCAAAGTCTTGAAAAGTGAGACTTTGGTCTTTTTTCCATAGATCTGTATAACGTAACTTTGTTGAGGTAGTTGGGGTGTTTGGCTGATTAGTAATTATTTGCGACAAAAGGGCTGGAGTTATTCTAAAAAACATAGAGAATTGACAGAAATACTGATAAAAAAGAAATAATATTTAATTGAAATCCATTAGTGGGTATCAGAAGGATAAAGTGCTTGTACTTGCAGAAGAAAGGAAGCATTCATATGAAAAAATCGTTGGTCATTTTCATCATATTTTTAGGGTGTTTACTGATTGGTATGATGTTATTTATCGCTCGTGTAAACCAGCCGAAGAGCGATGATAGAGAAGGAAAAATGAATCAGGAGAATTTCGATAATTTGGACGAAAATATCTGGGCAATTTCGAGTAAAACATTGGGACGAACCCTGCTAAACCCGGAAAATGTGATGGTTAAGGATGATTTCCTCAATATCCGGATGCCAGCGAATACCCTGTCAGGGGGAGAAATTGCTAGCCGTGAAGCGGTGTCCTATGGCAGTTATGAAAGTCGGATGAAGCTGCCGGATGCCCCATCATCGATTACTGGCTTTTTCCTGTATGCACCGCCAGATTATTTTTATGAAATCGACATTGAAATACACAATACCAAAGAAGGAAAAATATTACTCACTACTTATGCTGACGGCGAAGTCCAGAACGAATATGTGGGGGATTTAGGGTTTGATCCCACCGCCGACTTTCATCATTATCGTTTTGACTATACTGAAGATCAGGTGGCTTTTTATGTGGATAACAAATTTATTAAAAAATGGCAAGACGGATTCCCGAGGGGACAACCGATGCAGTTGATGGTCAATACCTGGTATCCCAACTGGCTGTCGGGAACTCCGACACCAGAAGATCAGGTTTTATTGGTTGATTGGATTCGATATTAGGAGGAGAATATGGTAACACCACGTACAGTAGAAATAGCATCAGGAATACATTGGGTCGGTGGTTGCGCTCAAGATGGCGGATTACACTGCAATCCGTATTTAATAGTGGATGGTGAAGAAGGCATATTATTTGATCCCGGCTCTGTGTTGGATTTTGAGGATGTCTTTGAAAATGTTTGCAGTATCATCCCATTGGAGCAGATCAAATATGTGGTTTTACATCATCAGGATCCGGATTTTTGTTCAGCAGTCCCACTTTTTGAAAAAACAGGCGCAACGTTTGAGGTGGTTACCCATTGGCGAACTCAAACGCTGGTAAAATATTACGGTATTCAATCCGATTACTATATTATCAATGACCAAAATTTTGAGTTGAAACTGGCATCCGGACGGACTTTGAGTTTTATTCTGACACCCTATCTTCATTTCCCAGGAGCTTTCACCACATACGATAATCAGACAAAAATACTTCTTTCAAGCGATCTCTTCGGGGCATTTTCCTACGAATGGAGTCTTTATGCCCAGGATGATTATCTGGAAAAAATGAAAACATTTCATGAACATTATATGCCATCCAACAGTATTCTGCGGCCAGTTATGGAAATGTTTCTGGGGATGGATATCAATATGATTGCGCCCCAACACGGGTCAATTATCAGGGAAAACATCATTTCCTACATCAAAGCGCTCAGAGACCTGGAATGCGGCATCCTGCTCAATCCAATTAAACGGGATCTGGCTAAGTCTGGAGGGTACATGGGCATTTGTTCAGCCGTGCTGAAACGACTGGGGTCAATTTTCAATCAGGAATCGGTTCGGGATTTGGTAGCAGATCTGGAACTGACCTTGGATGAAAACCTCAACATCACAGACTATAATGTCACCGGCACGGTATTGTGGAACATGATTTTCGAGCGAATTCTGGCCAGAAAAGGGACAACCTGGCTGATAGTCATTGAGCCCTTTACCGAAACGTTGTCTAAAGAATACGATGTTCCCATGCCGGATGTATTTGAAAGTCATATCAAAAAGATCGAAGATGAAGCGTCCAGCCTCAGTGAACAAAACCGGATGTTAAAAGAAATCAATACCCGGTTGGAGGCCAGTATTCAGGAATCTCAAAACAAATTGTTACGCTCAGCAGTTACTGGATTGTATAATTTCAGCTTTTTTAAGAATTATCTGACCAGTGAAATTAATAGTATTTTCAGTGATCGCTCCGATCAAAATCCGGGACTGGTCATCATCAGTCTGGATAATCTTGAACGGATCGAATATCTTTATGGCCATGACGAGGTAGAAGAGGTTCAGCGAAATGTGACATTCATTTTGGAGAGTTTAAAAGAGCGGAATGAGATGTTGTTCGAACTCCAGGGCTTTACCTTCGCCTATTATCTGCCGCAGACCTCAAAAGCGGCAGCTCAGAATTTTGCTGAAAAGATCAGACATGCCATTGTCTCTTCGGAGAAATTTATTGAACAAATTACGGCTTCAATCGGATTGGTCAGTCTCGATGAGATAAAAGAAAAAGATAATTACAGCGAAAAATTGGATACAGCCTTTTATAATATGGCAACCATGCGGGTTAAACTTGCCAGAAATATGGGCAGAAACACTGTCTGCAGTGAGTCATCCATGACCGAATATCAGAATGCAACTGGAAAAATTCTGATCGTCGATTCGGATGAAATAACGGTGGATGTATTAAAAACCGCACTGGAAAACATTAACTATCAGGTAATTACTGCCAGTGATGGGCGGACAGCGGTACAAATCGCTGTGGATGAGAGCCTGCTTTTGATTGTTTCTGAGGTGATGATTCCCAAAATGGATGGTTTCCTGTTCCGCGAAGAAATGCTTGCAAACTCCAATACCAATAAAATTCCGTTTGTTTTCTTATCCTATTTAAAGAATGATGAGTCTGTTCTCCGGGCATCTAATTTGGGGGTGGAGCATTATTTTAAGAAACCCTTTATGCTCTCAGAATTAATGGGGGTTATTCAGAATAAGATCAAAGGAGAATTGGGCCAATGATCGAAGTTTTTGAAATCTGGATCATTGTTGGGGTTTTGTTATTGATTGCTGATCTGGTGATTATTTTGCGATTGATTCGGGGTAGGCGGGAAAGTGATAGAAACAAGCTTTTTATCAAGATGCAAAAAGATCATTTATTGGACGTAGCTTATGGAAATTCAGCGGAAACTCGTGAACACATGGAAATGGACAATTATTACCAAATCAGTCAATCGGTACGCTATGATCAGCAACTTAAAGACAACATCGCCAATTTGGTCGATGTGGGACAGTTTGAAAAAAAGGCCCTTCGAGGACTTCGATCCGGTAGCATTCCCCGTAAGGCTGAGGCAGCCTTGTATTTAGGTGTTCTTGGTACCGACAGAGCCCGATGGGCGCTGGAGGATGCACTGAAAAAAGAAACAAACAGTACCTTGAAGTTATATATTGCCAATGGGCTGACTGATATTGGTAACCCAGAATCTTTAGCAGTGCTTACCAATTCTCTGTTGAGTGAGAGCCGTTTTTACCGCAATAAGGTGAATATGCTGATTTCAGATTTTGGGGAAGGTTTTCATCGATTTTTGCCCCAAATCATCAATAGTCAGCGGATTGAATTTCAGGAATTGATTGTCGATTTTTCAGGGGTATATTTTTCGGAGACGTTAAAAAATTATCTGATTGAGCTGATCAGAAGCCGTAAAGAAACCATTGAGCGTCTGGAAAACCGTTATTGTGAGGCTAAGGGGAATCATTGTATCAACTGTGTTAATAGTAGACCATTGCCAAATGACACACAGATGCTGTGCCGATATGAGGGGAATGTGGAACCTAATTTCAGTTGTCGTCGCTATGAACTGTTGCCGGTAAGTGTAAACAGTGGGGCGGCACATCGAGAACTGGTCGTTAAAGCGTGTGAAATCGTTGCTGAGTATTACCCTAAAGTTTTGGATGCCGATCGGTATCTGTATTCAGATGATATGGAAATCAGAAATGCTGCCATGCGAGCTTTGGCCAATTTTAAGTCACCCGAAAAATTGGACAGACTGCTGGGTTTTTTAAGGCAGGAAGATACCGCAAGAGGTGCCATTAATGGCATATCTGCTCTGATTGAGAAAAACCGGGTTTATTTAAATCAGGTCATTTCAGCTTTTTTGGCAGAAACGGATTGTCGGGTGAAGAAAGATCTGGCTACGATTTTAGCCCTACGGATTGAATATTTTATAATGAAATTGACCCGAAAAAGCAATGATGATGCAAAAAAAATTGTCAGTGAAATCATTTTGATGGGAAAAACCAGTGAAGTTATTGACTTTCTCAATAAGAACAGTGACATTAACACTGAAAATGAACTGCTTGCTATTATAAAACAAGTCATAGCAGAGTCCAAGGATTTGGAAAATGATTTTGCCCACTATCTAAACGAACGGCTGGCAAAAAAATGTGGTCTCATCAAAGTTGCCGAGCCAACCGTCAACGAACCGGCAAAACGGGATGAAAAAATGACCCGGAGGCTGATTATTTTGTTATTCGCGAGCTGTATGATCGTTCCCGTCATTTACTGTTTACGCCATTGGAGCATTATTTTTGTGATGCCTTTTACGGAACAGCTGGAACTTTTTGTAATGGATTTTAATTTTTATATTGCCTATTATGCGATGGCAGTTAATCTGATTTATCTGGCACTGTTGTTTTTTTCTTACATCTGTGTGCTCAGGCAGGAGCGCTTGTGGAAGATTAAGGATATGTCACTGCTGTTTAAAAAACGGATGCTACCGTCGATTTCAATTATTGCGCCAGCCTATAATGAAGAAAAAACAATTATCGAAAGTGCCAATTCGCTGCTAAATCTCAAATACCCGGAGTATGAATTGATCATCGTTAATGACGGCTCCAAAGATCAGACCCTAAATACACTGATCCGATATTATGATTTAAAACGAGTTGATTATCTTTACGATAGCCGCCTCAGCACCAAACTGGTTCGGGGGGTCTATTTAAACCGATCCCGGCCTCAGCTGATTGTAGTCGATAAACTTAACGGCGGCAAAGCGGATTCCCTTAATGTGGGGATTAATATTGCCAACAAGGAATATGTCTGTGGGATTGATGCCGATTCACTATTGGAAGATGATGCCCTGATTAAGCTGGCCTCGTTAACCCTGGATGAAGAAACCGAAACCCCGGCTTTGGGGGGAAATATTATGCCGATTAACGGCTGCACCGTCGATCACGGTCAGATTTCGCAGAAAGGATTGGCTGAAAGTAAGCTGGCCCGGTTTCAGACCATTGAGTATATCCGCTCCTTTATGTCAGGGCGGCTGGGCTGGTCTTATTTTAACTGTCTGCTGATTATCTCCGGGGCTTTTGGGCTCTTTCGTAAAGAACGGATTATCAATGTGGGGGGGTATCTGACCAGCAGTGGTAAATTCAAAACCGATACCGTTGGCGAAGATATGGAACTAGTGGTGCGGATCAGTCGTCAGATGAAAGAAGCGAAGCGACCCTTCCGGATTCTTTACGCTTACAACGCTAACTGCTGGACCGAGGTGCCAGAGGACCTTAATACCCTAAAAAAACAGCGCTACCGCTGGCACCGGGGCTTGATTGAGATTCTGGCTTTTCATCGAAAAATGATGTTTAACCCCAGTTATGGCCGAATTGGTACAGTGGCGATGCCCTATTTTTATATTTTTGAAATGCTGGGTCCGCTTTTTGAAATTCAGGGCTATTTGATGGTCATTTTATCGGCGTTTCTAGGTATTTTCAACGTGGAGATTGCCATCATTCTGTTTGTTTCGATGGTATTGATGGGCATTTTGGTTTCAGTATCTTCTTTGCTGATATCCGAAAAAAATGGTCAGAATTTTTCCCGGAAAGAATTGTGGATTCTGGTTTTTTACGCCGTCATCGAAAATTTTGGGGTACGGCAGTATTTCAGTCTCTGGCGTTTTGGGGGCTATCTTAACATGTTCAAAAAACCGGCGGGTTGGCAGAAGGCAGATCGTAAAGGTTTTGCTGCAAAAGCAGATGAGGTGACATCATGAAGAAAAAGTCGATGGTTATTTGGAGTATCGGAATTGTAGCAGTGTTATTTTGTGTTTTTATAATGCCGTTTTTAATCTGGAACAGCCAGGCATCAACACCTTTAAATATCTGGGTGGTGGATAAAACCGTACCGGATACCAGCTATAAAGAGCATAAGGGATTGATGTGGGCCTTAAACAGTGAAAAAATTGTGCTTGAAAGCACCGGCAACCCTTTGCGCTACGACAGTGATTATTTTGGTGTTTTTCCAAAGTCCGATGAAGCCTATGAGGTGAAGGGAATTCCTCAAACAAAAGAAATGCCGCAGCTGATTTATCTGACCGATACCGATGGAGTATATCCCAGCGATTTTAACGGCACTGCCAGTGATGCCATTTATGCGGGTATTCCTCAAAAACCGCTGGTGGGTAATCTCAGCGAAGCCGAACTGGCCAGCATAAAAAACAATTTGGGTGGCGGCAATACGATCATTGGTGAGTTTGACATTTGGGATGCCGACAGTCAGCAGGGACTTCAGGACATCTTCCGGGTTTCATTTACTGGCTGGAGTGGTCGTTACTTTCCGGATCTTAAAACAGATGTTGAAATTCCTGAAATCATTGTTAACAATTATGAAAAGCAAACTGGCCAAATCTGGGATTATACCGGTGGCGGTCTGGTGTTGGTGTCAAATCAGGATCAGGTGCTGGTGTTGAAAGATAAAGAAGCGATAAGCAAAGATGGGGTTAGTTTGTCGTTTAATCCTGCCTACCAGGATGAATTTGGGATAAACGATCGTTTTCCCTATAAACAGTGGTTTGATCTGGTTAAAGCTGATGCGTCATCAGAGACTTTGGCGACCTTAAGTCTGGATGTCACCGAGGCGGGAAAAACAGCTCTGGCGGAATATGGCTTGACGACAAACTATGCGGTTATAACCCGGTCAGTCAATTCCCAGTACCGGGCTTATTACTTTGCCGGCGACTTCGCCCAGATGGATTTTTCAGGAGCCCTCTGGAATTATGCCGGATTTTCTGCAATCAAGCGTCTCTTTTCTTTTGCCAACCCCAATGCTGATACCAAGTTTTACTGGGGTTGCTACGTGCCGTTGATACAGCAGATCATTGGCGAAATAAAGGATAAACCAGAAATGCCGCAACCGAACTCGGCAATAGAAGGAATCCAGATCCAGGCTCGGACAGCGGGTGCCGGTTTCCAGGTTCTGGTGAATGGCAACTGGGAAGACTTTTATGCTAAAGGGGTTAATATCGGTTCTTCCGTTCCTGGGAAATGGTTTACGGAATTTTCCTATGACGAGGCCCTGTATCTGAAATGGTTTGAGATGATAGGGGCAATGAATGCCAATACCATCCGGGTTTATACCTTATTGCCGCCGCAATTTTATTCGGCGCTGGTTTATTATAATGAACAGCATCCGGATTCTAGGCTCTGGCTCTATCAGGAAATATGGCCGGAAGAGAACCCCGCCGATCATAATTATCTGGGAGCCGAATATAATACCGCCTATCAGACGGAAATTAAACTGGATCTCGATGCCATCCATGGTCAGGCCAATATTTCCAAGCGGCAGGGGCGGGCCTATGGTTATTATACTGCTGATGTTTCTCCCTATATTGTGGGCTATCTGGTCGGCCGGGAACTGGAACCACAGGAGGTACTCAGCACCAACGAAAAAAATCATGGTTTTACCTTTAACGGCAATTATCTGTTTACCGAAACCAACGCCAGTCCAACGGAGGCATGGCTGGCGATGAGCTGCGACTATGTACTGCAATATGAAGAAGATACCTACAAGTGGCAGCATCCGGTGGGGATTGTCAGCTGGCCGACTTTGGATCCCATTGATCACGATTCGGAATGGAATGAAACCGGGGATAAAAGCAAGCAGTATAATGATGCGGTGTCGGTGGATATAAACCATATCGCCACCCGGGATAAACTCCAGGCGGGATTCTTCGGGGCCTATCACATTTATCCCAATTATCCGGACTTTATGAATAATGAAGCATCCTATGCAGCCTACTCGGATGAAACAGGCAGCTTCCGTTATGGGGGCTACCTCCAGGAGTTTATTGCTGGTCATCAGAAATACCCGGCGATTGTGGCGGAATTTGGCCTGGCCACAGGGATGGGAAATGCTCATGAAAACCCTGATGGTTACAATCACGGCGGGCTCACCGAAGCAGATCAGGGCAATGGCATTGTTCGGATGATGAAAGCAATCGAAAAAGAAGGATATGCGGGCAGTATTATTTTTGAATGGACTGATGAATGGGCCAAAAAGACCTGGACTACTGAGCCCTATATTATTCCATATGAACGGAATCCTCTCTGGCACAACGGCGTTGATCCGGAACAGAACTATGGCATTTACGCCATGGAATCAGACCAGCCGGTATCAAAACCGTACACCATTGAGGAAAGCGGAGATATCAAAAAAATGTCCCTGGCAGCAGATGAAACCTACCTCCATATTGATCTGGAGTTGAACCAGCCGATGGATTTCTCAAAAGAAAAACTGATTCTCGGGCTGGATACCTATGATCGTTCCCGGGGCGATCTGAAATTTGGAGAAGCGATTGCGGTGAATGCATCTACAGGGTTGGAATACATCATTGAAATAAATAATCAAAAGGATGGCCAACTGCTGGTACAACCGGGATATAATCCCACTACCGGGCACTATGCCTCAACTTTATCTACAACCGGGGTTTTTGAGCAAATGTTGATGCTGACCAACAAGGAAACCATAACCAAAGATGGGACCAAAATTGAGGCGGTGGTTCAGGATTTAAGTCAATTATCTTTTGGTAGTCTGGAAGACAACTCCCATAATCAGATTCAGGTTTCAGGCAAAACCGTATCGATTCGAATTCCCTGGACCCGGATCAATGTCACTGATCCCTCCACCATGCGGGTATTGGATGACCCCCGGGTAATTCTAAGCCCCACCACTGACCAGCTCAACACAGTAGTCACAGATGGAATCCTGGTTAGCGGGTTACTGGTGAATAAGGATAGTAACCAGATGATTGCCAGCATCGGTCTTTCCAATCAGCAAGCTTTTAGTTGGGATACCTGGGATGTTCCAACCTATCGAGAACGTCTAAAGGACAGTTATGATATTATTAGCCAGTATTTTATGCAGCTTGAAACAAAGTAGTTTATCCAGATAGAGAAACAAGGGAGTAACTGGCGCATTTCTTGACTGATTGTTTTACATTATACACGTTTTTACTTTAATGATTAAAATTGATCAGAGTTTTAATCGCCAATTCAAGGGTATAATAGTAAAAAAATCAGATTGGTGATCGCTGGTTTTCTGACCAGCTTTAATTGATGTTATAAATACTGATAGTGTCGATAGTGCAGAGATATTTGAAGGGAGCAAGACAAGAATGAAAAAAAGATATTTGAAGTGTTTTGGATTAATTCTAATCCTCGCCATTATGGCAATAACCTCAGGGTGTTCTGCATATGGGGGACAAGCTTCAGCAAAAGCTGGAGGTAATGATGCGCAATCAAATGATCTTACCGACAATGTAATTTTTGCTCTTTATAACCAGATCGATATCAATGACAAAAAGGCAGATATTGAAAAAGATTTAGGCGCCACTGGAAATACCTCGGCAGAAGGTTCCTATGTTTACCTGGATCCAGATACTGGCTATGCTGTCAATGTGTTTTTCAATACCAACGATTTGGTAGCACTAAAAGTCCTGATTCCGACTACTGGAGCTCGTGAACTGATTGAGCTGAGCAACGCCAGTGTTTCAAAAGAACAAGCCGCTAAAATTGCCCCGGGTATGACCCTGAGCAATGTTAAGAAAGCATTAGTGGGACAGGGGATTGAGATGTTGCGAATGGTAACTCCTGGCGGCGCAGACAAAGAGGCTTATGCCCTGGCTTGGATTAATACGGATGGATCGGTTCTGGTGGTGACCTTTGATGCCGCTACAAATACAGTTCTGGCTGCTGAGTTTAAAGAAAGTTTGTTTTGATATGTAGATTGGTGGTATTTCTAGTTAAGAGAAGAGCGATAAAAATATGTTAAAGCGGGATGACCTGTTTTTATGCCTGTGTTTTTGATCCTTCGCTTGTTGGTGTTGCTTTGAGATTGTATTGGAACATAGTGTGAAACAAGCCAAATGGGTTTTACGTAATATTTTTAGCGCATCAGGGAACAGTTAAAGGCGTTAAATTCTGTATAGTGCCAGAATTTAAAAGCACTGGTTTTTGAATCAGTGTTTTTTTTTGGTATTTTCAAAATATAAAAAAAATATTATTTTTTGGGAAGAAAAACTGGGGCTTATACGTTATATAGATGTGCAGATAAAATGGAGGTGAAATTTGTTGAAAGAACATAGGGAAGAGGAGGCCGATGATGCCTTGATTAAAAAGTATATCGCAACCGGAAATTCTGGGTATTTTGAACCCATTGTTCAACGGTACGAGCGGTACGCCTATGTTTATGCCTATTCTCTTATGAAGAACGAATTTGACGCACAGGATGTGGTGGCGGAAAGTTTTTTAAAGGCGTTTAGCAAAATCAGACAGTATCGGCTGGATAGCAGTTTTAAAAACTGGTTTTTAAAAATTGTCCATAACACCAGCTTTGATCTCTTACGAAAAAACAAAACCATGATTTATCTGGATGATCAGGAAAATAGCGAGAGTCTATATACTGACGAAGCGCTGAGTTACGATAATATTAAGT
Organism: Acetobacterium wieringae; assembly: GCF_026646375.1. Lineage (GTDB taxonomy): Bacteria > Bacillota > Clostridia > Eubacteriales > Eubacteriaceae > Acetobacterium > Acetobacterium wieringae_A. Next base: position 42,229 of record NZ_JAIPPU010000005.1, on the reverse strand, counting down.
CGTTTGATTTTGGGGAGATTCAAAAATCTCTGGATCAATTACCGCATGAGCTGAAAGGGGCAGTGATCCTTCGATATTATTATGACTGGGATTATAAAAAAATCTGTGAGTTTTTAAATATTCCCATGGGAACATTGTCTTCCCGGCTGAACCGGGCCTGTAAAAAACTCAAAAACCTGTACGAAGGAGAAATATGACCATGAATGAACTGGATAAAATGATGTTCTGTCTGGGATTTAACGAGATCGCTGTGAAAAATTATGGCAATGCGATTCCTTTTACCAGTAGGAAGCTGGAGATTATGAAGCGGATCAATCAGACGAGTTTGGAAAAACCCAAAACTTCAGATTTGTTTTCCTTGTTTTATATTTTATCCATTGCTTTTTTAGTGTTGATAATGCGTTTTATTGTTTTTACGCAAACCGGAGATTCAACCATGATGACGGTTTTTACCAGCATCGTCATTCGTTATTCTCAGGAGCTTCAGAACAGTCTTACTGCCATGTCGTTTTTAATTTCAATTGGTATTTGTGTCGGAACAGGGGTGATGATTAATTATCTAAAAAATGAGAATCACCTTTGTTAGGCTTAATAAATAAAAAATTTAAAGGAGAAGTAAAATGTTAAAAAGATTTAGTATGTCGGTTTTAATGGTGGTGATGATCTTGCTTATTACGGTTTCCACCGCTTTTGGGGCCACCAATAGCGATATCAGGCCTTACGAAGATTCAGCGGGAAATGTAAATATTGAGGGAGCAACGGTTCCCAATACGGAATTCGCCTTTGCCGGTTCAAACATCACTGCCAATTCGGTGTTTGACACCACCACCTTTTTTGCCGGTAATGCCATCACTCTGGATGGGGAATATAACGGTGACGTTTTTGCAGCGGCAAATACGGTAACGGTCAACGGTAAAATTAACGGAAATCTCTATACCGGTGCCAACCAGGTCATCATCAATGGTGAGGTAACCCGGGATCTTTTTGCTGGCTGTTCTGATCTGACCATCAGCAAATCAGCCACTATTAACCGGGATGCCTATCTTGCGGCAGCCAATGTGAATATTGATGGAATCGTTGGTCGAAATCTTCGGGCTGGTGCTGGCAATGTCTTAATTAACGGCACGATTAACGGTTTTGTGGAAACCGACGTGGATCAGTTAACCATTAACAATGGTGCAACGATCGTCGGACCAATTAATAACCGTAGTGCCAATGAAGCGATTGTCGCACCCGGTGCCAATGCGCCGGAAGTCAGCTGGGAAAAGGTATCGAAAGAACAGGCAGTTGAAGCAGATAAAGGACCATCTGTTGGCTCGATTCTTTTATCAATCATTACCAAACTGGCCTTTATTCTGGTCATCTGGGTGCTGATTACCTTTATGACCAAAGAATTTAACGCCAATACTTCAGTGATAGCCAAAAAGCATATTCTGGCATCGCTGGGAATCGGGGCCGGATTTTTCTTCATTACCCCATTGTTGTTGATTGTGTCCTTTATTATTTATGCACCGTTTGGAGTTGCCATGACCTTTGGGATTATCGCATTGACGATTCTAGCGATGCCGGTGGCTGCGGTGGTTCTATCCAAACTGTTGACCCGCTTCTTTGATGATAAGATGAAACCACTGCTTAGCTCGTTTGTTTCAATCCTGATTATCGCTGCGGCAGCGATCGTTCTGGGTTATATTCCCTTTATCAACTTTGTTGTCTATCTTTTCCTCTATGTTGTTGGCGTGGGTTTCATTTGTTACAATGTGCTGTTCGCCAATCGAAAACTAAAAGATGAACGGAATGACGGCGACGGCGAGCTTCTTATGATTGATGAGATCATTGACATGGAAGAAGGAACCGCAATTATCGAAGCGTCAACCGAAACCATTAGACAAGATGGTGAAGATACCCTAAAATAGTTCGATTACAGATAAAAAAAACAGGCTCCAAAGCGGATGCCTGTTTTTTTGTTTAATATTTGTCCATCTCCAGATCATCCAGAACAATCTGGGGTGAAGTTTCGGCAGTGTCTTTTTGCTTCACTGGTTTTTCGACCGGTGGCCTGGGAGAGGTGTGATGGGCGGCACCTTTTTTCTTTAGTTTAAAAGCACCCACCATCTGTTTGAGCATTTGTGCCTGGCCGGACAGTTCTTCACTGGCGGCGGCGCTTTCTTCAGCGGTGGCAGAGTTGGTCTGAACAACGGTGGAAACCTGTTCGATCCCCTGGGTGATCTGGGCGATTTCGGTGGCCTGATCGTTGGAGGCCCGGGCGATGTTACCGACCAGACCGGTTACTTTTTCAATTTCGTTGAGAATTTCAACGAGACTGGCGGCGGTTTCATCGGCGATTCGGGTACCGGCTTCGACCTTGTCAATTGAGCCTTCAATCAGTCCGGTGGTTTCCTTGGCCGCTTCGGCACTGCGGGCGGCCAGCGAGCGAACTTCTTCGGCGACGACGGCAAAGCCTTTGCCGTGGCTTCCAGCCCGGGCGGCTTCGACAGCAGCGTTGAGGGCCAGAATATTGGTCTGGAAGGCGATATCGTCAATGACCTTGATAATCTTAGAAATGCTCTTGGAGGATTCGTTAATGTCAATCATCGCTGAAACCATCTTGGTCATTTGTTCATTGCCGACTTCGGCATTGCTGCGAACCTCTAAAGCCCGTTCGTTGGCTTCATTGGCATTGGTAGCGTTTTTCTTGGTTTCACCGGCTACTTCTTCGATGGAGGCGTTGAGCTGCTGGATGGCACTGGCCTGTTCGGTGGTACCTTGAGACAGCGCCTGTCCACCATCCGAAATCTGGCGGGCACCGGCTTCAACCTGACCGGCGGCTTCGTTGATTTCAGCCATGGTGTCGCTGAGGGTGGCGGCAATGCCATTGAGTCCCGTTTTAATGGCCTGGAAATCGCCCAGATAGTCGGTGGTAATTTCGATATCCAGATTGCCTTGGCCCATTTCCAGTAGGGTTTTGGCAATCTCATCGACATAATTTTTAAGGAAGGCAATGGTCTGATTCATGTCATTTTTGATTAGGACATAGTCACCGTTATAATCACCAATCATGTTGGAGTTAAGATTTCCCTGGGCAAGCTCTTTGAGTGTTTTGGAGGCTTCTGTCAACGGCTCGATTACGGCATCAAGGGTACTATTGATGCCGGTGACGATTTCAGCAAAATCTCCCTCATGTCGGCTGGCATCGGCACGGGCATTCAGGTGACCGTCCTGAGCAGCTTGAGCCAGCATATGGGCATCGGCAACAAGAGCACTGATGGATGAAACACACTTGTTTACAGAATCACCAATAATCTGGAAGGTGTCGTGGACATCCCGGGTATCCTCATCGCCGTCAGCAAGGACAATATTTACCGCAGTATTTCCGCAGGAAAGTTTGGTAAGTCCGTCAACCAGCTTGTCGGTTTCGTTCTGTTGGTAATCGGCGATTTTTAGCATTCGTCGTTCAGCCTGCTTGATAGCGGTAAGGTCGGTAATGATTTCCAGGGCTCCAATGGTGTTTCCAGAACGATCCATAATGGGAACGCCGGTATAAGAAATATCCAGATCCAAACCAGTTGGATGCGCATCTGTTTCGCTGGTGGCGGCACTACTGGAGTTCATTGCTCTGGAACAGGCACATTTTTCAGTGCGACAATCTGAGGTGTTAAAGAGACTGTAACAGTTCTTGCCGATTGCGCTGGATTTCTCAAGACCGGCGACTTGAGCACCTAATTCATTGAGGTAAAGAATAGAAAAATCATTGTCAATAATCAAAACGGGGCTTGGCATGACATCAATGAAGCCGACCAAAGCGTCCAGGGTAGCATTGACCCCCGCCATAATTTCTTTAAACCCGCCACTAAAGGCATCCGCATTTCCCCGGGTGTTCAGACGTCCCTCGACGGCTGATTGAGAAAGCATGGTAGCATCGGTGATCAAAGACTGAATTGTATCAATGGTTCGTTTAAGGGCTGGCGAGATCTCATCATGAGGATCATTCAGGGATATGTTTGCCGATACATCGCCATTCGAGATCTGATTCATAGTGCCGATCACCATGTTTTGGAGATCGTCGGCAAATTGATCCATGGCGCTGGACATCTGTCCAATTTCATCTTTTGTATTTAATCCTAATCGCTCGCTCAGATGACCTTGACTCATTTCTTTAAGCATATGGGAGGCTTGTCTCAGGGGTTTACAGATAATTGAACTCAGAATAAAGCCCAAAATCATCGCAACGAGGATACCAATGCCAATGAAGATGGACATGGTGGTAATGACACTGTTTGTCAGATCACTATTAGCCTGAGCTGTCGCTTTGGCCTCGTCGATTTTGAGCGCAACAAGTTTTTCCAGCGCATCCTGTTCGGCTCGTGAGGCGATACCGGCCGGACCTGTTTCAGCGAGGCGGGCCAGCGCTTCAGCATCCTGATTCTGAGTGGCAAGGGTAATCAGGGTATTAAACTCCGCATCGGACGCCTTGCGGGCTTCGTTGAACTCTACAAAGGCAGTTTTCATTTCATCGGTGATTAAGGTTTGTTCAAAATCTTTGGCGATTTCATCGATATCACGTTGGCGTTCAGCAATGCGATTGGTAAAATCTTGAATACTTTGGGCATCGTTTGCAGCGATCATATCTCGGATATTGACGCGCATACGTTGGAAGGCGGTAGACATACTGCCAGATTCTTCAACCGGGATCGTAATTTTTTCATAAAGAACAGTGCTTGAATGGTCTAATTCCAGGATGTTCTTAATACCTACATAACCGATAATTCCAACGATTAGGGCAACCACCATAAAACCGCTTAATAACTTGGTTCGGATTTTCATATCGTAAAACCATTTCATTTTCTTTCCTCCATTTGGATCGTTTAAAATTTATATAAAAAGGCATTGAATTGATTTAAAAAATAAGCTTACCATCTTAAAACCATATCGAGTAAATTTTAAACAGGATGGATGTTTATCAACGATTATCAAAAGGAAAAGAAATTTGAGTATAGATAGAATTGATGATCGTTGATTGTATAAAAAGACGATATTTTTTAGATTATACAAGAATTTATAGTAAAAAGATACAAAAGAATCAATATTTTCTGTAAGAATCTGATAAATTACCTGATCTGTAGGGTAACCAGAACCGAAACAAAAAAACTCCGGTAAACTGGATAAAATAGACAAATAAGTAAAAAATTTAAAGCGAACATGGATGTTTTTTAAATTCAGATTTTACGAGTGGAAAATTATAAAAATTAGAATAAATATTAATATGCCCGTATGAAAAAACAGTTAAAAAGTTGTGATAGAATGCAAAACAAAAGCACCGAAACGGTGCTTTTGCAGTTAGTCATTTTCAATTAGTACTTGTCCATCTCCAGATCATCCAGAACGATCTGGGGTGGTGCTTTTTCAGTATCTTTTTGTTTTACTGGTTTTTCAATTGAAGGCTTGGAGGAGGTATGAGCGGTGGTGCCTTTTTTCTTTAGTTTAAAAGCACCCACCATCTGCTTGAGCATTTCGGCCTGACCGGACAGTTCTTCACTGGCAGCGGCGCTTTCTTCAGCGGTGGCGGAGTTGGTCTGAACAACGGTGGAAACCTGTTCGATGCCCTGAGTGATCTGAGCGATTTCGGTGGCCTGATCATTGGAGGCGCGGGCGATGTTACCGACCAGAGCGGTTACTTTTTCAATTTCGCTGAGAATTTCAACGAGACTGGTGGCGGTTTCATCGGCGATTTTGGTACCGGCTTCGACCTTGTCAATGGAGCCTTCAATCAGACCGGTGGTTTCCTTGGCAGCTTCGGCGCTGCGGGCTGCCAGCGAGCGAACCTCTTCAGCGACGACGGCAAAGCCTTTGCCGTGTTGGCCAGCCCGGGCGGCTTCGACAGCTGCGTTAAGGGCCAGGATATTGGTCTGGAAGGCGATATCGTCAATGACCTTGATAATTTTTGAAATACTCTTGGAGGACTCATTAATATCGATCATCGCTGAAACCATTTTGGTCATTTGTTCATTGCCAACTTCGGCATTGTTGCGAACCTCTAAAGCCCGCTCGTTGGCTTCGTTGGCATTGGTGGCGTTTTTCTTGGTTTCACCGGCCACTTCTTCAATGGAGGCGTTTAGCTGCTGGATGGCGCTGGCCTGTTCGGTGGTACCTTGAGACAGCGCCTGTCCGCCATCCGAAATCTGGCGGGCACCGGCTTCAACTTGACCGGCGGCTTCGTTGATTTCAGCCATGGTGTCGCTGAGGGTGGCGGCAATGCCATTGAGTCCCGTTTTAATGGCCTGGAAATCGCCCAGATAGTCGGTGGTAATTTCGATATCCAGATTGCCTTGGCCCATTTCCAGTAGGGTTTTGGCAATCTCATCGACATAATTTTTAAGGAAGGCAATGGTCTGATTCATGTCATTTTTAATGCGGGTGTAATCGCCGTTATAATTGCCCACCATGCCGGTGTTAAGATTACCTTTGGCAAGATCCTGGAGGGTATCAGAGGCTTCCCTGATCGGAGCGACAACAGCATCCAGGGTGGCATTGACACCATTTACAATTTTGGCAAAGTCACCTTGATGTCGACTGACATCAGCCCGGGTACTGAGTTTACCATCAATACCGGCCTGGGCCAACATGCTGGCATCATCGATCAGATTACCAACGGATTGCTTAACCTCAGCCAGAGTGTCACCGATTTTATGGAATTGAATGCTGACCTCTGAGGTGTATTCATCCGGCTCGCCGACATTCATATCAAAGTTGAGATCGCCTTGTGCCAGACTGCTAAGATTATTTTCAAGTCGGGTAACCTCGTTTTTGGTGTAATCACTGACTCGGATAATCGGGGTTAAATCGGTGACGACTTCTACGAAACCAATGTTTTCACCCTTCTTATTTTTAAGATAAGCGGTATCCTGCTTGTTGCTTCGGCCAACCCACTCAAAGTAACTGTCGTTTAAGCCCTGATCAACCAGTCGGCGGATGCCACAACCTTCAGTTCGACAGATATCGGCATTGGCGTTGTAGCAATCCATGCCGCAGGCAGAATTTCGATCTTTAATGACGCCATTGGCAATCATCAGATCTTCAAACGGCTTATTCATAAAGGTCCATTTCATATCGTTGTCGGTAACATGAAGAGGGAATGGAATCGCGTCAATGATTGCTTCATACCAGACCATCTGATCCACGACGGTGTCCAGAGTGGCGTTAACCCCTTCAACAATTTCTTTAAAACCGCCTTTAAAGGCATCGGCATCGCCGCGGGTTTCCCATTGACCGGCAATGGCAGCCTGAGACAACATGGTAGCTTCGGCGATCAGGTTTCGGATGGTTTCAATGGTCAGTTTAAGAGCTGGCGCAATTTCATCCTGGGCATCCCGTAATTCGATGTTGGCTGAAACGTCACCGTTGGAAATCTGATCCATGGTGGCAATAACCACATTCTGGAGGTCATCAGCCAGTTGATTCATGGATGTTGTCATTTCACCGACTTCGTCACGGGACACCACTTCCAGACGGTCACTGAGATGTCCAAGTGTCATTTCTTTGATCATCCGGTTTAATGAAACAATTGGTCTGGAAATTTTCCGGGCCAGAATATAAGTGGCAAAACCACCGATTAGAAGAATCAGAAGCGAGGCGATCAGAATTGTGTTTCGTAAGTTGTTGATTGGTGCCAGTACATCACTTTGAAATTTGATGACAATGAGCGTCCAGTTGGTTCCTGGAATAGCACTGGTGTATGCCAGTTTTGTTTCGCCAAGATAATTATACGAAATATTACCGGACTGCCCGACACCCAATTCTTTTATGGCCATACCAAGTTCTTTTAACGGTCCATTTGTTTCAATATCTTTAAAAATATTGGATTGATCAAGAATCAGCTGCTCATTGGGATGGGCCATAACAGCACCATCATCGTTAACGACCATGCCATATTTGCGTTCGCCATCGCCCATCGCATTGGTGACATCGAGCAGGAAGGTTGGATCTCTGCGGCCAACGAGGAGACCAACGACTTGACCATTGTTTTTAATGGGCGCTACTTCAAAGACCGCTGGTTCATTGGTGACCTTGCTGATGGCAACATCGGAAATAGCATTTTTACCGGCAAAGCCTTCTTCGTACCAGAATTGACCTTCTGATTTGAACTCCTGACCGCCAAGAATATATTTAGCGTTACCGTTTAGATCCATGACAGCAATATCCTGATAACCTAAACGATCTACATCCCCGGCAATGGAAGTAACCTGAGTATTCCAGTCCATCGTAGCAGTTCGAGCCCGGAGGGCGATTTCATCAAGTTTTCCCAGATTACCGGAAACAATGGCACCGATATGACCGGCACCTTCGTTGGCGAAAGCGCTTTCCTGGGTACTGGCTTCATTGGATAGGGCGGCCGAACCATAATTGATGGCAATCAGCCCCAGCGTTAGAACGGCAATCGCCAGAATCAGCGTTGTAAACCCCACTAATTTTGTCGATAAACGCATTTTAACATTGGTTTGATTGGATTGCGTGTGCGAAGTTTTCATAATAATGCTCCTTTCTGAACAAACATTGGCAAAGGTTAAGCCTCATGCAAAAGACTATCGTAAATAATTAGAGAAACTAAGTAACTACAGAAAACAATATCTTAACATGATTTGACTTTGTATAACAGTATATCGACATATGCGCATATAACTTTAATAAAAAATGCTAAGCATTTTAAAGTATGGGGTTTTAATGCGATAAGATTTGGTTGGGATTGTATTCTTTTAAAATTATACCCATTAAAATCACCCGTATTCAAGATTAAGTCGAATAAAGAAAAAAACAGACGCCTTAATGGCATCTGTTGAAGATTTCGATAAACTCCCGTACCGATGTAATTGTTAATCTGTTGTTTGTTACAAAATCGGACAGGCGATACTATGTCTGCTCCGATGCATATCATGATGTAACAATTGTCGGTACGGGGTAATCGTTCAGAGGATTAAAGATCAGTATTTATCTAGTTCACCAAGATCAATGTTTGGCTCGGGTGTTGAGCTTGGGACGTCTGCAATCGGTTTATTTACTGTTGTTGGCTTAACACTTGATGCGCTTTTACTTCGGAGTTTAAAGGTATCAACCAGTTGTTTTAGCAGCTCGGCCTGTCCGGACAGTTCTTCGCTGGCAGCGGCGCTTTCTTCGGCGGTGGCAGAGTTCTGCTGAACGACATGGGCAACTTGTTCCACGCCAGTGTCAATCTGGGCAATTCCCGAAGCCTGCTCATTGGAAGCGACGGCAATATTACCAATTAAGGTAGTGACCTTTTCGATACCGGCGACGATGTCATCCAGAGCTGCAGCAGTATCATCAGCAATTTTGGTACCTTCCTGAACCTTATCGATAGACCCTTCAATTAAAGCGGTGGTTTCCTTGGCAGCATCGGCACTACGGGCAGCCAGGCTACGGACTTCCTCAGCTACGACGGCAAACCCTTTGCCATGCTGACCGGCCCGAGCTGCTTCAACAGCGGCGTTGAGCGCCAGAATATTGGTCTGGAAGGCGATGTCATCAATAACCTTGATAATTTTGGAAATGTCTTCCGAAGACTGGTTAATGGCCACCATTGAGTTTTGCATTTGTGACATTTGGGCATTTCCTTTGGCGGCATGATCTTTAACGGTATCAGCCAGTTCTCTGGCTTTATTGGCATCAACAGCATTATTCTTGGTCTGATCGGCAATTTCGGAGATGGAGGCAGTGAGTTCCTGAACGGAACTGGCCTGTTCGGTGGAACCCTGAGCCAATGACTGACTGCCGGCGGAGACCTGTCCAGAACCGGAGGCAACTTGCTCGGCAGCGACGTTGATATCACCCATTACATCATTCAGCGATTGAATAATGACATTAATGGCATTTGAAATGGTAACCCAGTCGCCCCGGAATTCCCGGGCGTTTTCGATATTAAGATTCCCTTTGGAAAGCTGTTCGATCTTTTCAGTAATTTCACTAACAACTGCTTCCAGACGACTGGCAGTAGTGTTAACCGTTTGTTTCAGAGCATCCACATCACCGCTGTAATTACCAGTGATACGCTCATGGAGATTACCGTTTGATATGGCATCCATTACCACCATGACTTCACCGAGTGGTTTATTGATTTCGTCCAGAATGGCATTCATACCGCCCACCAGATCTTGCCAGGAACCCTGGAATTTGCTGGCATCAGCTCGAGTCTGGAGGTTTCCATCAATCACCGCATTGGTGATCATGGTGGCGGCCTCGATCATTTCACCGATAGAGGTTTTAACGGCCGTTAAACTATGACTGATTTCGTTGAATTGAACGCTGACATCGCTGGTGTATTCATCAGCTTCGCTGATATTCATATCAAAGTCCAGATTTCCCTGAGCTAACCGCATCAGGTTATCGCCCAGGCGGGTAACCTCAGCATGGGTATAATCACTGACCCGGATAATAGGAGTTAAATCGGTGACGATTTCGACAAAGCCAATGTTTTCGCCCTTTTTATTTTTGAGGTAAGCGGTATCCTGTTTATTATTTCGCCCAACCCATTCAAAGTAGGAGTCCGCCAGACCCTGATCAACCAGACGGCGGATACCACAGCCTTCGGTCTGACAGATATTGGCACCTGCATTGTAGCAATCCATACCACAGGCAGAAACCCGATCCTTGATGACACCATTTTTGATCATCAGATCTTCAAAGGCCCGGTTCATGAAAGTCCATTTCATATCCATATCGGTGACGTGAACCGGGAAAGGGATGCCATCAATAATCGCTTCATACCAGAACATATTGTCAACGACTGTATCGAGGGTTTGATTGACCCCGGCAATAACCTTGGCATATTCGCCAGAATGGTTTTTAACCTCTGCCCGTCTGGTAAAGTCGCCACGAATGGCAGAATCGGACAGCATGATGGTATCGGCAACCAGGCTGCTGATGGCTTTTTTAATCGAAACCATACTGTTTCCCAGCACGTCGTTTTCTGACTTGGGCTGGATATCAATCGATAAATTACCCTGGGCCATGTTCTGGGCGGCTTCAGCCTGATCCCGGATATTTTCGGCCATGTTGACAAAGGATTTAGTCAGTTCGCCGATTTCATCAGCTTTGGCATCATCAGCCATTGCGTAGTCAATATCAACTGCACCCAGGGCCAGGTGGTCGGCTGCTGCCGCGAGTTTGGTAATCGGTCGGATAAAGCTGCGGGTGGACACAACAATCAATCCGATGATGACCAGCAGACCGAGTCCGAATATCACCAGCATCATCGTTTGAATGGTGGCAAAAGACTGGTTGAATTCCGCCATCGGCAGACCGGTGGCCAATACCCAGCCAGTATCACCGATTTCAGTAACATAACCCTGGCTGGTGGTGCCGGCGGAGTCATAAGTTATCGGGCCGGCGGTTTTATCGGTCAGTGCAGCGATGATGTTTTCCGAGAGATCGGTATCACTGAGGGGGCCGTTGATAAAATCGGGGTTGGGATGATCAAAAACCATCCCACTATTGGTGGAGACAATGAAGAATCCAGTCTCGCCAATTTTATTTTCAGCGATGATTTCTTTAATCCGATCGATGGAAACATCCACGCAGGTGGCACCGATCAGATCCTGGGTGCCTGGTTTAAAGACCGGCGCCACCACACTGACAATGATTTCATTGGTGACCACGTCAAGATAGGGCTCAGAGATGAAGACCTTTTTTTGGGCCACGAGCTCCTGAAACCAGGGGCGGGCGTTGATATCGTAGGTACCGTCGGACGAGGAACCATCGGATTGGGTAAACTGACTGGAGTCAACATCGGCGACCCAGGCCACCCGGATATTTTCCGGATCGGTGGCAACCACATTGTCCAGGGTCTGCTTAACTTCAGGGAAATTGGGGGTTGAGGTAATGCCAACGCCCGGTGTGACCTGTTCAAAATAGCTGCGAATCTCAGGGTTGGTCGACAGTTGGTTGGCCGCTTCCAGATAGGTTGTAAAATAGCTTTCAATTTCGTTGGAAACTGCCTGTGACCGGGCCGATAGCTCGTTGACGGTGATCCGGGTGATGGCCTGATCCACGATATACAGCGATATACCCGCTACAATGGCAAAAATAATCGCAACTGGCAAGCCGATGGACAACAACATTTTTAAGAGTAATCCTTTTTTCTGGTTCATTTCATTTCTCCTTTGACTCATCATCACTGATGAAAAAATTGATCGTCGCTGATAAAACAGAGTAGCCCTAGTTTAGCTTAAAATAGACATCGGATCAAGCGATAAGAAAGCAACTTGTTGATCAGATTTTTACCCGGAGATTTATAAAATAAACATCCAAAGTATAGTTAAAAATAGTTTTTGACTGCGCTCGAGCGCTTTAAACCAGCTGAGAAAAATAACTATAAGCAAGATAATTTATCACTTGTTCTGGATAGAAAAATGCTCTAGAATAATTATCTAGAGTCTTTCATGAAATAATTGCAAGTAGGGTTTGGGCATGGTGTTGCAGTCGGAACCATCTGGTTATTGCTTGCAAAAACTAATAGGTATGACAAGCAAAACAGGTTTGTAGGAGATAAAAAAGGGTATATTGATAGGGAATATTTTAATGGTTCTTGAACAGTTATGAAGATCAGGACTGTATTAACACCCAAAGGAGACGCTGACCATGAAATTGAAGAAGATTTTTTCAACACTGGTGCTGTTGACCGTCACCGTTCTATGTTTGACATCCTGTTTTATGCAGAAACCATTGTCCATTGGTTTTGTTGCCAGTCTTACGGGCAGCACTTCGGAGCTGGGGGTAAACGGACGCAATGGCCTGATGATGGCAGTGGAAGAAGTCAATGCGGCCGGGGGAGTTAATGGCAAGGCTGTGGAAGTGGTAATCAAGGATGACCAGAATAACCCGGAAGTTGGCCTGGCGGTTGATCGGGAACTTCAGGAAGCCGGGATTTCTTTTATCGTCGGTCATATGACCAGCAACATGGCGACCTTGAGTGTTCCTTTTGTCAACAGTCAGGATATGTTGATGATTAATCCGACGATGAGTGCCACCACCTTGTTTGGTCAGGACGACCATGTCATCGGTGTTGTTTCACCAAACAGTGATCAGGCGGCAATCATTAAAGAAAGCATGGTGAAAGATAGCGTCGGGAAGCGGGTGGCGGTGATTTACGAATCTCAGAATCTGGCATATACCGGTACGGTAAAAGACGGAATTGCTCAGGACTTAGCACCCGTGGGGGGGCAAATTATTTATGAAGAAGCCTTTTTAGCGAGTGCCAACCCCAACTACCTGGATATTTCGCAGCGGGTATTAAGCACGCAGCCCGATAGCATTGTGATCCTGGCCTCATCGTTTGATGCCGCCATGTTTTGTCAGCAGTTTTATAAACTGAATAATCAGACTCCGATTTATCTGGCCGCCTGGTCGATGAATAATGATTTGCTTTTACAGGGTGGCGCAGCAGTTGAAGGGGTCACAATCACCAGTCTCATTGATCTGGAATCAAAAGCCCCGGCCTACACGGCATTTCGGGAGAACTATTTAAAAAAGTATGGGGCGGAGCCAACCTTTGCTGCGGTATATACCTATGAAGCCACCATGTTACTGCTTAACACAGTAGCAGAAACTGCCAATCCCAACCCGGAAACGGTCAAAAAAGCAATCCTGCAAAAAGCTATCTATCCGGGGCTACAAAACGAAATAACCATTGATGGCTTCGGTGATGCCAGCCGAACCATTTATGAATATGTTGTTAAAAATGGTCAATTTACAAAGGCGGAGTAGTAAATGAAGCGAATTAAGAAGCTGCGAGATTTTATTCTGATTAACAACATGTTTTCCATCATCATCCCGCTGATTCTTGTGGGTCTTTTGGTTACGCCGATAATTTATGATTACCTGCTTAAAGATATGCATGAAAAAAACACGATGATTGCAGCAGCCATTGCTCAGCGGATGTCGGATTTCATGGATGATTCGTTCCAGGTTCTTAAGCAGATTAATGGTTTGCTCGATGATGGAACCCTAAAGGATGACGCAACGATCCAGCGTTATTTAAATGGGCTACTGGAGAGTTCGGACTCGATTGAGGGCTTTGAGATTTTAGACGCCAATGGAATCGTTAAAAATACGGCGCCTCAAAATGTCAATATTTTGGGAGCCAATCGGACTGGACAGCCATTTTTTGCCGAAACCCGCACGACCGGGAAACCCTTTGTATCGTCTTCTTTTATTTCGCAACAAACGGGACAGCCCACGATCACCATTGCTCTTCCCCACGGTGATGGGGTTCTGGTGGCTTACTTAAATCTGGAAGAAATCAGTATGCTGTCGGGAAATCATATCCGAACCTTCGGTGATTCGGTAACCGTCGCCATCACCGACGGCAATGGGGTTTTTATTTCCCATACCGATATCAACAAGGTATACCAGCGGGAGATTGAAGCCAATTACCAGGCCGTGCATCAAGAAACAGCCGATCCGATTCATACCTTCACCTACGAAGGAAAGACTGCCATGGTCAGTCATGCCGATGTTCCCAATGCCAATTGGCATGTCTTTGTCTATGAAGCCTATGATTCCATTTATGCAGCGCTCAGACCATTTATCATTATGATGCTGCTATTTACACTTTTGCTGGTCTTGTTTTCCCGGTTTGTTGCCCGGCTGGTTTTTAAGGACATTAACCATTCATTTGGGGAACTCAACCGCCAGACAAAGGAAATTGCCGCTGGCGATTATCATCCCATTGATACCGATAATCGTTTTGACGAATTTGATCAGCTGACGGCTAATTTTAACGGCATGGTGGCCTCGGTGAAGGAGCGGGATGATGCCCTAAAGGTGCTGGCTTATTATGATCCGCAGACCGGACTGCCCAATGCGGCCTATCTGAATGAACAGCTTGGCCAATTGATTCATAATAATAAGGGGAAGATTGCGGTGATCTGTTTTGACATCCATAATTTTAAGCGGATCAATGATACCTATGGCCCTTCCTTTGGCGATAAGATACTGGAAATGATGGGGGCCCGGCTGCTGGCCTTAAACTGTGCCCATGGCTTTGTGGCTCGGATTAATGGTTCCAATTTTATCCGGGTACTAACGGAGCTGGAACAAGCGGACGATGCCCTGTTCGAGATTGAAAGACTTCAGGGGGTTTTAAACCAGGCTATGACCTATCATGAGAATAATGTCTATCTCCGTTTTCACGTCGGCATCGCAATTTATCCTGATGATGCCCTGGATGTTGAAGAACTCTTGCAATATGCCAATACTGCGGCCGATATTGCCAAACAGCAGGGACGTCGTGCCCAGCATGCGTTTTTCGAAACGGCCATGAAGCAAAATTTGATTCGGAATATGACCTTGGAGAATTCGATGCGGTCAGCGCTGAAAAATAACGAGTTTTTTCTGCAATACCAGCCGCAAATCGATGTCAGGAATAAAAAAATTCGGGGTTTTGAAGCCCTGATCCGCTGGGATCATCCTCAGCTGGGGCGGGTCTCACCGCTGGAATTTATTCATATTGCCGAAACCACTGGCATGATTGTCCCGATTGGGGCCTGGGTACTGGAAACCGCCTGTCGTCAGATCGTGGCGATCAACCAGAAAATGGGCACAGAACTGATGATTTCGGTTAACGTTTCTCCGGTTCAATTAAGCCAGGAAAATTTTCCGGCAATGGTCGCCGAGGTTTTGAAACGTTGCAAGCTGGAACCGAGCTTACTGGAGCTGGAAATTACCGAAAATCTCTTTATCAATTCCTTTGAAGAAGCCATCAGCATTTTTGAAAGCCTCAAGGCCATCGGTATCCGGATGTCACTGGATGATTTTGGTACCGGTTATTCGTCGTTGGCTTATCTTAAAAATCTGCCGATTGACACCTTAAAAATTGATCAGGCATTTACCCGGGATCTGCTTATCAGGAAATCCAATGAGAATTTAATGGAGTCGATTATTATGATGGCCCATATTCTTCATATGGATGTGATTGTGGAAGGGGTTGAAGAATTGGAACAATTGGATTGTTTAAAAATCTATCAATGTGATCACGTTCAGGGTTACTATTTTTCCCGGCCCATTGATGAAAACCAACTGGAAGCCTTACTGGGCCAGCTGATTGCCGATCAGGCGCAGGATATTGATTAAAATACTGTTTGACGTTTCATGAAAACACAGGCCAGGCGAGGATAATAAAGCTGGCAGTAAGGAGAACACAATGGATAAACCAATCGTGGTCATTCCGATGGGAGATGCTGCTGGCATTGGCCCGGAAATAACCGTAAAAGCACTGGCTGATAAAGCTGTAAACGAAATGGCGCAGCTGGTCGTAGTGGGTGATAGTCAGGTACTCAAGCAAGCCTTGAGGTATTCACAGGTCGAATTGACCATCAATTGTATTAACGAACCCCGGGAGGGTAACTATTGTCCCGGGGTTCTTAATCTGATTGATCTAAAAAATATTAACCTTAGTCAATTAAAGCTGGGGGCGGTTCAGGCAATGACGGGAAAGGCGGCCTATGCATACATCGAAACAGCCACAAGGCTATGTCTCGATAAAAAAGCCGAAGTATTGGTGACCACTGCAATTAACAAGGAATCGCTGCAAGCCGCAAAGGTGCCCTATATTGGACATACTGAAATTATCGGGGCGCTAACTGGGATAAAAAATCCCTTGACGCTGTTTCAGGTTCATAATCTGCGGGTGTTTTTTCTCAGCCGCCATGTTTCATTGCGGCAAGCCTGCGACTTGGTAACCCAGGAAAATCTGGCGAATTTTATTGACCAGAGTGTGAAGGCGCTTAAAACTCTGGGAGTCAGAAAACCCCGGCTGGCCGTTGCTGGTCTCAATCCCCATAGCGGTGAGCACGGGCTGTTTGGACGGGAAGAGGTGGAGGCTGTGATTCCAGCCGTAGCAGCGGCCCGTCGCGGTGGCATCGATGTGGAGGGTCCCATTGGTGCCGACAGCGTTTTTTATTTGGCATTAAAAGGCAAATACGATGCGGTTTTGTCGCTTTATCACGATCAGGGCCACATTGCCACCAAAATGGTGGACTTTGAAAAAACAATTTCCATTACCATCGGCATGCCCTTTCTGCGTACCTCAGTGGATCATGGAACGGCCCTGGATATTGCCGGAAAGGGTCTTGCCAGCCCGGTGAGCCTGATTGAAGCGATCCGGCTGGGGGCTTTGTATGCCCCGTTTTTTAAACAGTCCCAGTGAGTTTTGCTCGGAGTGGCGGAGCAGACCGAATTACGATGTGTTTAAACTAGGTATTAATTTGGATTTTAATGGCCTCCAGACGCTGGAGGCCATTTTTCTATTCGTTTGAATCCATTTAAATTCCAGTCAGTAAAATAAGTGCTGATTACCGCAATAAATGAATATCCAATTGATTATTCGACTATATATATAGTATAATTAGAAAAATTAGCGTTGATCAATTATTTTTAAGGAGGACAAATGACACTTCAGAATAGCATCTCCATGACTCTCTATCTGACATTTGTCATCTATGTGGTTTTGGGCACCTATACTTTAACCCTCAATAAGGACGCCCGGCTGAACCGGGTCTTTGCGGCCTTGTGTTTTTGTTATGCCCTCTGGAGTTTGACCGGGGCGGCCACCAACTCGGCAGCGACAGCTGCCGAAGCGTTGTTCTGGCGGCGTTTCTCGGTACTTGGTTGGGGGGTGGCTTACAGTATTTTTCTGCACGTCATTATTCTTCTTAGAAATGCTCCCTGGAGTCAAGCCGATAAAAAAGGGTTGTTGTTAGCGGTGCTCTATATCCCGGCTTTGATTAATCTTATCGCTTTTTTGATTTATAGCATGCCGGAATATGGTCACATCGCGATGGTTAAAACCGATGGCGGATGGATTTCCACGACAGATGCGCAATGGTTTAATCTGATGTTTCTTTGTTATTATCTCAGTTTTACCTATGTTTCGATGCTGTTACTGGTTCGCTGGTATAAAAAACGAAAGAATTCTGCGGATCGAACCAAAGCCATGCTTCTGATGGTTTCTTTTGGTGGGGCCTTTTTTTTAGGAACCATCACCGATTTTGTGTTGGCCAGCCAGCCAGACCGCTGGATTCCGTCGCTGGCTCCGGTGGAGGTGATTTTTCCAGTGGCGGCAATCTTTTATCTGATCCATAAATATGGAATGATATCAGCCCCAGACAGTCACAATGATGCCCAGCAGGAAGGCATGATTCTGACAGCGTTTAGCCGCTCCAGGCTCTACAAGTACATCAGCTTTGTATTGATTGTCGGCAGTGTCCTGAATTTTTATGGCCGGATCGCCAATGGTGATACCCGGATTACCGGTATGTTTTTAAATTTTTTACTGGTGATGATGGGGGCGGTTGTGATGGCCATTCCCTATTTTCTTACGTCCATCACGGCGCAGGAGAATGCCTTAGGTTTGATGGTGGGGTTTATGATGCCTGTGGTGATGCTGCTGCATTTTAATGCAGAATTCAGCAATATTATCTGGCCGGTTCCAATCTTTTTTATGATGCTCACAGTGATTTTCAATAACCGGAATATATTTTTGGGTCTGGGATTCTTAACACTGCTACTGGAACTGTTATTCTGGCTACTGCTACCGGATTATGGGATCCTTGTGGATCAGCGGCTCTATTGTTACCGGCTCTTGTTCTACATGATTGGCGTCGGACTGACCGCTATTATTACTCAGATTTATGTGTTACGACTAAAGGAAAACAGCCGACAGGATGCCTTTCAAAAAATGATTGCAAAGCTGTCGGCCGATTTTGTTACCACAAACCGTGATAATTTTGATGAGAAAGTCAATCGCCTGCTTGAGCAGAGCGGTCTTTTTGCCGGAACGGATCGGGTTTATCTGGGGCGCTTTTCCCGTCATGACAACATCGTTATATATTCCCATGAATGGTTAGGCGATGGCATCAAATCTCTGAAGGGTTCGATTGAACACGCCCAAGGGGAAGAACAGTTATCCTGGAGTGTCAGCCAAATCTTAAAGAATGATATCGTCTACATCCCCAGTGTTGATCGGCTACCAGCTGAAGCGGAGGCAGAGCAGTTGGCGCTTAAAAAGCAAAAAGTCCGATCCCGGATTCTGGTACCGATTCAGAGTAATCACCGTATTATCGGGTTACTGGGTTTTGATGTACTGGATGGCCGCAAGGGTCTGAGGGGGATTAATCGGGATTGGTTGCAGCTGCTGGCCAATATTCTCGCTGACGCCATTGCCAAAGTTGATGCTGAGAATGATATGAATTATTTGGCTTACTACGATCCGCTCACCGGTATCCCGAATCGGTCGCTGTTTTTTAGGCGGCTGGAACAGGCTATCGATCTGGCCCGAAAAACCCAAAAGAGCTTGGGCGTAATATTTTTTGATCTGGATGGTTTTAAGGAAATCAACGATACCCTGGGCCATGACTGGGGAGACCAGTTACTATCCCGGATTGGCAAACGCCTGACGGACTGTCTTGGACACGTTGATCTGGTGGGGCGGTTTGGTGGCGATGAATTTTTGATTATGGTTCCGCAGATTTCAAAGCCCAGTGAACTGGAAAGAATGGCTGAGCAGGTGATGTCGATTTTTCATCGGCCGATGCTGGTAGCTGAACAGGAACTGTACCTCTCCGGTAGTGGCGGGATCGCTGTTTATCCTCAGGATGGTGAAACGGTTCATACCCTGATAAAAAATGCCGATCTGGCCATGTACGCCGCTAAAAAAAGCGGCAAGGGTCGGATTGCCTACTGTTCCGGGACGATGAAAGCAGCAGTTTTGGAAAAGATGACACTGACGACCAGTCTTCATCAGGCGCTGGCAAAAGGAGAGCTGTTGTTGCATTATCAACCGCAGATTTGTGCCAGTACCCTGGAAATAAACGGATTTGAAGCGCTGTTGCGGTGGCAGCATCCTGAGCGGGGACTGATTTCCCCGGAGGTGTTTATTCCGCTGGCGGAGCAAAGTGGACTCATTAGCGGTATCGGTGAATGGGTTTTGAAAACCGCCTGTGCTCAGAACAAGTTGTGGCAGGATCAGGGCTACAAGCCAGTGCGGATGGGGGTGAACTTATCGGTGGAGCAGTTTCGCAGTTCCAATCTGGAGCGGATTATTAAGAATTGTCTGGCTGAAACTGGGCTTAAACCCCAATATCTGGAACTGGAAATCACTGAAGGGGTTGCCATGAGAAGCTCCCAGTACGTTATCCGGCAACTGCAAGCCTTAAAAAAGCTGGGCTTGGATCTCAGTATTGATGATTTTGGCACGGCTTTTTCATCGATGAACCGACTCAAGAATCTGCCGGTTGATCGGATTAAGATTGATCGTCAATTTGTCTGGGGAATCGGGGTGAAGCCCCGGGATGAAGTGTTGGTCACGGTCATGATCGATCTGGCCCGGGAATTGGGCTTGGCCGTCACTGCCGAAGGGGTGGAAACAGCCGAACAGCTGGCTTTTCTTCAGGCGCATGGATGTGATGAAATCCAGGGATTTTATTTCTCCAAGCCGGTATCGGCGGCAGCAATTGAAGCAGAAATTTATGCCAGGCAGTTTGCCGGGATAAACTAACGGTAAGCGATGGGGCGAGTAGGCTCGTTTGTCAGGAAGTGCGGCTGGCGCAAGAAAAATTTGCGTAAACGGCTAGCCAGGCCCGGTTGCAAGTACATAAAAAAGAGCGTAAGGGGATAAAATGCAGCAAACCCAAATTTCTATTTTATTCTATTTGATATTTATTCTATATAGCTGCCTGGGATTTTTCTGTTTGTTTCTCAACAAAAAAGAACAGCTCAATCAGGTTTTTTTCTGGTTATGCATGAGCTATGCGGTATGGGCCTTTGGCTTTGCCATTTCAAATACCCTAAGTGATGTCCAGAGTGTGCTGATCTGGCGGCGGATTGCGGCCCTGGGCTGGGGTGTTGCCTTTAGTGTGATGCTCCATTTTATGTTGATTTTAACCGAACACCAGCAGTGGTTGGGTAATCTTAAGATTCGAATTGCCATTTATCTGCCAGCAGTGATCACGATTGCAGTTTTTGCCCTGTTTCCCCAGCTGGCTGATGCCCAGTACAATCTGGTTCAAACCCCAATGGGATGGGGAAATATTCCTGTCAACAATTTCTGGGATATCTTTTACAATCTTTATTACCTGAGTTTTTCGTTGCTGACACTGGGACTTTTGTTTCAGTGGTACCGGAGCACCCCAGACCGCCGAAAACAACAACAGGCCTTCTGGCTATTACTGGCCTTTGCGATTGCGATTGCTTTGGGTACGCTCACCGAAATGATGGCAAACAACCTGCTGGCTTACCCGATTCCCTCGGTGGCACCGATTATTATACTGATTCCGGTGACGGCCTTTGCCTTTGATGTCAAGAAGTATAAACTGATGGTTCCCGAGAAATCAGACAAAAAAGTTAAGTTCAGTGAAATTCTCAGCGATGAAACCCATCGGGGCCTGTTTCGATCAATAGCGATGATTTTTGTGGTGATCAGTGTTATTGGTTTGGGGAATGCTATCTTTTTCAATCTCCCGTTATGGCGCTTAATGGCGGTCAGTACCATCGATCTGGTTCTGGGGCTGTTTATTTACAGTCTGCCTTTTTCGGGACTGTCAATTGCCAATCAGGATCGGATGATCGCGGCGTTGATGGCGGTGGCCATTCCGCTGTCACTTTTTCGCCCCGGTACCTATCTGACCAATGTAGTGTGGGCAGTGCCTCTGATTTTTTTATCAGTAACCATCGTTTTTAAACAAAAGAGAATGTTTATACTGTTGGCGACCGTGACCGTTATTAGTGGTCTGGTGATCGTCTTATGGAAATCCGATCAATGGGTCAATGTGGGCACCCGGGAATATCTGGCCAGACTTTTTATCTGCCTGGTGGCCATTCTCTTGGCGGGTTATACCAATCGCATTTATATTGCCAGACTGACCGAGAATAACCGCCAGATCAGTTTTCAAAAGATGATCTCCCAGGTCACGACTCAATTTGTGTCGGTGTCTGCCAACAACTTTGACGAGAAGGTTCAGTATTTATTAAAAACCAGTGGTGAAATTATGAATGCCGACCGGGTTTTTGTGGGACGTTTTTTTCAGGATTCGGGTGAACTGCGCTGCACCAATGAGTGGCTGGCCGAGCCCTACTTTCCGTCGGTGAATCTTAACGAAGATATCCGGCAGACTAAGTTCCCCTGGTTTACCAAAACAATTTTTAATAATCAATTGGTTTATCTGCGATCCTGCGATGAACTACCGGCTGAAGCCCAACCGGAAAAAGCGATGATGGTGCAGCAGGGAATCACCGCAATGCTACTTATTCCGATTCAGAGCCGGGAAACAATCATTGGCTTTCTGGGCTTTGACAAAATCGGAAAAGCCAAAGTGCCAGCGCTGACGGATCCGGAATTGTTGCGCGTCTTGGCGAATACGCTGGCTGATGCCATCGGTAAGGTTGAGAATGAAAACGAAATTCACTGCCGGGCTTATTATGATACGCTGACGGGTTTACCCAATCGGGTGTTTTTTCATGAACAACTGGAAAAATCAATGGCTGCTATGAAGTCAAACGGTAGTCAGCTGGGTGTTATTTTTGTGGATCTTGATGGATTCAAGGAAGTCAATGATACCATGGGGCATGACTGGGGCGATCACCTACTTAACCATATCGGCCAACGGTTGTCAGACAATATGCGTAAAGGCGATTCTCTGGCCCGGTTTGGCGGAGATGAATTTTTGATCATGGTTTCACAGCTGAATCATAAGAATGAGCTGCTTGATGTGGCAAGGCAACTGATGGCAGTTTTTAAAGAGCCCGTGTGTCTGGGGGAGCAGGAGTTTTATATTTCGGCAAGTGGCGGAATCGCTGTCTTTCCAGAAGATGGGGAGACGGTTTCGGCACTGATCAAACATGCCGATTTGGCCATGTATGACGCCAAAAAAAATGGCAAGGGACAAGTAGTGTTTTGTTCTGAGGAGATGAAAAATTGTATCCGGGAAAAAATGATCTTGACCAACAGTCTCCATCGGGCTCTGGAGCGGCAGCAACTAGCGCTTTACTATCAGCCCAAATTTGATGTAAGCAGCCAAACGATGGTTGGCTATGAGGCTCTGCTACGGTGGCAACATCCGGAACTGGGAATGATTCTTCCAGGGGTATTTATTCCGATTGCCGAGCAAAAAGGGTTGATGAGTGAAATTGGCCAATGGGTATTTAAGACTGCCTGCGCCCAAAACAAAGCCTGGCAGGCGCAGGGATTTAGGCCATTGCCGGTAGCGGTCAATCTGTCGGCGGCGCAATTTGACAGTGATCTGACTGCTATTGTTGAGAAATGCCTGACCGAAACCGGCCTGGCCGGGCAATATCTGGAGCTGGAAATCACCGAGACCATCGCCATGGCCGAATCTTGTGGGATGATTCTGACCCTTCACCAGCTTAAGGCACTGGGGTTGGGCATTAGCATTGATGATTTTGGTACCGAGTTTTCGTCCTTGAGCCGCTTAAACGACCTGCCGGTGGATCGCATCAAAATCGATGGTTCCTTTATCTGGGGTATCGGAGTTAATCCCAAGGATGAATCGATTATTTCGGTGATGATCCATCTGGCCCAGAAGTTGGGGCTTTTGGTAGTTGCCGAAGGTGTGGAAAGCCAGGCACAGCTGGCTTTTCTCCAGGAAAAAGGCTGTCATGAGGTTCAGGGCTATTACTGGGGCGAACCGCTGCCTGCAGCCGACTTTGAGAAGCAGCTGAGCTTAATACATTAAGCCATAAAGAGACCTCCACAGACGTGGAGGTCTCAGACGTTAAAAAAGCTAACCCAGTACCGACAATTGTTAGATCATGTTGTGTGCCTCAAGGCGAACAGTTGCGCTGAAACGGTCATAATTAGCCGAATCTTTAATAGCAACTGTACGAATTGTGCGCATACAACAGATTAACAATTGGTCGGTACGGTAGTTTATCGACAACAACGACCTCCACTGATGTGGAGGTCGTTGTTGTTTTAAGGTGCCAGGGTTAAGTCTTTTTTGCGCAATCCGTGGGCCTTGCCTTGTTTGGTCCAGTCGTGATTGGCGCCCTGCAATAAGGCGAAACGGGGGTAGGTGGGGTTGACATAGAGGTTATCGCCGGATTGCCGATCCAGCAGATTATTGACAAAGGTGCTGTAAGGATGGGCCAGATTTTTTTTCGTTCCATGTCCCATCGGGACATCTTTTGCCAGGGCGATCATTAGACCAGTTCCGATACCGATACCCTGACCCCATTTTAGATGGGCCCGGTTGGTCCAGTTTTTGATCATGGCGATGGTTGTTTCGTTTTGAATCCCTTCATAGTGGCCATTGTTGACGATGGCGTAAACAGTTATGGGATGCGGCGATTCAACCAGGGCTTTTTCCAATTGCATTAGGCAGTGAAGCATATGTGAGGGGATTCCGCCCATATACATCGGCAGCGCAAAAACCAGGACATCACAACTGGCGATGTCTTCCAACTGGGTAGAACTAAGCATGGCATGATGCATCCCAACACTGACCAGATCATGATCGTCAGGGATCAGTCCTTTCAGTTCGTCAAGCAGCACTTCCGAGGTACTGCCGATAGCTTTGGGACTACCGTTGATCAATCCAATTTTCATTGTCGTGCGGCCTCCATTTCTTCGATATTTTTGTAAAAGCTAACAGTATGGGATTGGGCATCGAGGTCGACCCCGTTATACTCCACAAATCTTTCTGCCGTGGTTTTCTCCGGCAGGGTGATATCGTCACCATAAAACCGAACGGTTAGATTCACATGATTTTTATATCGGTCTTTCTGATGCATTTCGCCGTCTCTGATTGTGAGGTAGGGTTGATGGTAAGGCAGGGTGCGGTCCAGGACGTTCTTAACAAAGGGGCTGAACCCCCCATAAAGGCAGCGACTAACGATTTCGACCTCGTCGCTTTGGGCCATCCGTTTTCCAATATCGCAAAAGTCATCTTTTATTTTGCAGAATCCCGGTGTTTCAACCCAGCAGCCAAAACAGCCAACACATTGGTGAATTTCCTGATCTTTTCCAATTAAGATTGCGTCGTCAGGATGATGTCCGAATAAACGATCAGCTTCACTTTGGTTTAAGTCGTGAATGATTAGTTTCATTGGTTCTCCTTTCGGGTGTGAATCTTAATCCTATTAGATGCCTACCCAAATGAATTAAAAATATTCACCTATAAATAAAAATTAAGCGGAATTATTGGCGGCCATTAGAACACAATGGGAGATGATTAACCGTGTCAAGACGATCTTTGGAATTACCTTGTGTCAGACAAAAATATTTGGGTATAAACTAGAATGTCTGGTAATAACAAATGGAAGGCTGGGTTGTTTTGCCATTGGTCAATTAATGGCAGTAGCCATGCAGTCGTCTGGCAAACGATATTGAGGGTTTCCAGTTAAATCGGTCGGATTGATGGCAGTCGCTGACGACGGGGTCAAAATAATTTAAAACATGATGAAAGAGACGGAAATGCCGATGGAATTCATTAAAAATTTAGGCGAATTGCTTAAGACCCGCAGCGACTTTTTTATTGAACTGCTGCTCCAGCATCTGGTGCTGAGTCTGATTGCGATTGTGATTATTACGGTAGTGGGGGTGACCACCGGGGTTCTGATTGCCAAATCACAAAAAGCGGCTAGCGTGGTGATTGGCCTGACTAACGTGCTTTATACCATTCCCTCTATTGCCATGTTCGGTTTTTTTGTCTCAATCACCGGCATCGGCAATACCACAGCGATCATCGCCCTGGTGATTTACGGGCTGCTGCCAGTAATCCGCAATACCTATGTGGGGCTCACTGAAGTAGATGATCAGATTCTTGAGGCGGCGGTGGGAATGGGCAGCACCCCCTGGCAGTTGCTGTCAAAGATTCAATTTCCCCTGGCCTTACCGGTGATTATCGCTGGGATCCGCAACATGGTGGTGATGACCATCGCTCTGGCCGGGATTGCTTCCTTTATCGGCGCCGGTGGCCTGGGGGTAGCGATCTGGCGGGGGATTACCACGAATTTTGATGAAATGACGGTGGCTGGCAGTCTGCTGGTGGCCTTGCTGGCTTTTGTGGCTGATGGCTTATTGGGAATTATCGAAAAAAGATTATTAAGGAGGACAAAATGAAAAAGTGGATAGGTTTAGCATTAATTGGCGTGCTGGTATTGTTAGCAGCCGGTTGTCAAAATCAGGAAAAGAAAGTTGTTATTGCGTCAAAACCGATGGCAGAAAGCTATATCATTGCTGAAATGATGGGTCAGCTGATCGAAGCCAATTCCGATATAAAAGTCGAGTATAAAATGGGTATTGGTGGCGGAAGCTCCAACATTCAGCCAGCCATGGAAGCCGGAGAAATCGACATCTATCCAGAATATACCGGAACCGGCTGGCTGTTTGTCCTGAAAAATGAGCTGGTGACCGATCCTCAAGCCCTCTATGAAGGAGTAAAGAGCCAGTATCAGGAAAAATATAATTTTGCCTGGTTGGATCGCTACGGTTTTAATGACACCTATGCCCTGGCCATGGATAAAGGCAAAGCGGATGGCATGGGCATTAATAGCTTCTCGGATCTGGCGGCTCAGAGTAATAATTTGATTTTGGGCGCCGAGTATGATTTTTACGAACGGGAAGACGGCTACCCGGGTTTAGTGACCGCCTATGGTTTTAATTTCAAGGAAACCAAAGAGTTGGATATCGGCCTGAAATATAAGGCCATCGGCGAGGGTCAGGTGGATGTGATCAATAATTTTTCCACCGACGGTCTACTGGCCGAATATGATTTAAAGGTGTTAAAAGACGATAAGGGATTTTTCCCGGCCTATGAAGCTGCCCCGGTAATCCGTCAGGACACGCTGGATAAGTACCCTGAACTGGAAGCAATTCTTAATCAGCTGGCGGGGCAGATCAGTGATCAGGAAATGCAGCAGTTGAATTATTATGTCGAAAAAGAAAACCGGGATGCCGGGGAAGTCGCCGCCGAATTCCTGAAAGCCAAGGGCTTGTTATAAACCAATGATTGAGTTTCGTGATGTCAGTCAGCAGTATCAAGCCGGGAAACCGATTATAAAAAATTTGAGCCTGACCGTTTCACAGGGCGAGTTTGTCGTGCTGATCGGCCCTTCCGGCTGCGGCAAAACGACCCTGTTAAAAATGATCAATGGCCTGATCAAGCCGGATAGTGGCGAAATCCGGATCAAGGGAAAAGAACTCAAAGAGTGGGATCCAATAACTTTAAAACGCAACATCGGTTATGTCATTCAACAGGTCGGCCTGTTTCCCCATCTGACCATCGAAAAAAATATTTCCTATGTTCTTGATATTCAAAAGACCAGCGAAACATTCAAAAAGCAACGGGCCCGGGAGCTTATTAAGCTGGTTGGTCTGGAAGAAGATTATCTGCCAAAATATCCCAAGGAATTAAGCGGCGGCCAGAAACAGCGGGTCGGCATTGCCCGGGCCCTGGCGGCCGATCCCGAGATTATTTTGATGGATGAGCCTCTGGGGGCGGTGGATCAGATTAATCGGGCGGTGCTTCAGGATGAAATCATCCGGATTTATCAAACCCTGAATAAAACCATCGTCTTTGTCACCCACGACATTGAGGAAGCCATCAAGCTGGGGACTAAAATTGTGGTAATGAACCAGGGTCAAATCATGGAAATGGGGTCCCGGGATACCATCGTCTTTCACAGCAAGAGCCATTTTGCCGATGATTTTATCGGCAACAAGGGCTTTTTGTCCTATTTGAATATTGTCAAAATCGCTCAGGTGGTTTGTTCTTTTAACGGCAATGTCTCAGAAAAAGAAACGATGCTGTGGGCCAGGGAGACGGATCCGCTGATTGTCGGGATCCGGATCTGTCTGGAAAACGGCATCAATCAGATTGGCGTCCGGGATGCGTTCGGCCAAGTTGTTGGCACTTTTGATTTGAGTTGCCTGTCGAGGTTGAAGTTTTAAAAAAGAGCGTCAGCTCTTAAAAGCCCAATAACGTGGAAATAAAGTAACAATGGCGATGCTTCCTGTTTTTAAGGAAGCATCGCCATTGCAGGTTTAGGAATGAATTTTTTTAGGAGCTATTGTTCTGGTTTCAGGCAGCGTGATTTCTCTGGCTTTAACCAGGGCATACTTGGCGGCAACCGGGCCGACTACCGAATAAATGAAGGTGGAACATAAAATGACGACCTGAATCTGTTCGGCATAAAGAGGCACAATCTTGGCTGCCACGACCACCAGTCCTAAGGCGACGCCAGCCTGGGGCATCAGGGTTGGGCCCAGGTATTTGCAGATATTTTCGTTCTGATGGGTGATGCGCCCGCCAAACCAAGCACCGGCCATTTTGCCGATAACCCGGACGACCACATAGATAATGCCAATTAGTCCAATGGCTGGTAGTGCAGAAACCTGAAATCCGGCACCGGAGATCACAAAAAAGACCAAGAAAATTGGTGGCGTAAAGGCATCGGTAGTTTTCATCAGGGCATCGATATGATCCCGATAAATGTTTACCAGGACACCGCCCAGGGCCATACAGGCCAGTAAGGGGGAACCATGAAACACATCAGCGACCCAGTAGGTCAGCAGAATCATAGCGATAACAATGCAGATTTGATTGGAGGGCTTCTTGAAATAACGAAAAAACACTTTCATCAGGATTCCCGCCACAGCGCCCAGAATAAATGAAATCAGTACCTCATAAAAAGGCGCCAGGATTGAGAGAATCAGATTGGTTTTAACCGTGGCATTCATGGCATTGACAATGGTTGCGGCAAAACCAAAGGCGATCAGAGCAATGGCATCATCAATGGCGACGACGCTCATCAGCATCGAAGTCATGGGGCCTTTGGCATCATATTGCTTGATCACCATAATGGTCTGAGCCGGTGCGGTGGCGGCCGCAATGGCTCCCAGCATGATCGAAAGCTTGGGATCAAAACCGAAGAGTATCAGCACCAGAGTGACTAGAATGACGGCCATCAGGGCTTCCGCTGTGGCAATCACAATCGGAGCGATACCGACCTTTTTAAAATAGTTGAGGTCAAACTGGCTGCCAATTGAAAAGGCGACAAAACCCAGGGCAATATCCGAGATCACCACAAAACCGCTGACCATATCCATCGAGATGAGATTGAGAAACGAAGGGCCCAAAATAAGTCCGGCAAACAGGTATCCGGTGACATTGGGCATTTTGAATTGTTTGGCCAATCGTCCCAGCAGAATTCCGGCTAACAGCATGATTGCAATTTCGATGATGATTTTAGTTTCCAATTGAACACAGACCTTTCGCGAAGTCGACGGGGATGGTAAAGACAATCCCTGAATCCGGTTCATCCAGATTGGCGACCGTGGCTTCAATCACGTCGATAACCTGGCCTATTTTTTCGTCCTCGAGAATCACAAAAATAACATTGCCTTGGGCCACATCCGGATTGAGAAAGGATCTTAACGAACCGAGAATCGGGATTTCATCGGCATCGTGGAGATGACTGAGGTGTCGGGCCATGCCCCGGCTTTCCAGCACTGTGGCTCCGCATATTTGTTTGGACGCCAAGGCTGCCAGCAGTGGATCCAGTTTATCCGGCTGGCTTAAGACATATACAAATAACTTCATTGATTTCCTCCTGTACTGACTGTGGATTAAAATTTGTCGTATCAACAGTATAGCACTTCAGCATAGCTAAATCAAAAGAGATTGATGCGGAGACTGGTACTTTGGTTCAGGCAAAATTGTCGGTTAGACTAAAATTTGCCCCAGAAAGTTCTGCAGTCGTTCGTTTTCCGGGCGATCAAAAATATCTTCCGGGGTACCTTCTTCAGCAATCTGACCTTCATGAATAAAGATGACCCGATCCGCCACCTCTTTGGCAAAGCCCATTTCATGGGTCACAATAATCATCGTTCGGCCTTCTTTAGCAAGGTCATTCATGACGCCCAGGACCTCGCCAACCAGCTCCGGATCGAGGGCCGAGGTCGGTTCGTCAAAAAGAATCACCTTGGGTTCCATCGCCAGCGAGCGGGCAATGGCCACCCGCTGCTGCTGTCCACCGGAGAGCATGGCCGGGTATTCGTTGGCCTTATCCAGCAGGTTAACCTTTTCAAGCAATGTCATGGCCAGCTCCCGGGCTTTCTTCCGATCCATTTTTTTAACCGTAATGGGACCTTCCATCACATTTTGCAGCACCGTCATATGGGGAAAAAGGTTAAAGCGCTGAAAAACCATGCCCACCTTCTGGCGGATTTCGTTGATCTCTTTGGCCGTTACCATTTGCCCATCAATATAAATTTCACCCTCGTTTTTTTCTTCCAGGAAATTGATACAGCGCAGCAGGGTGCTTTTTCCCGATCCACTGGAACCAATCAGACAGACGACCTCACTCTCGGAAACGGTTAAATCGATGCCACGCAACACTTCCAGTTCGCCAAAATATTTGTGTAAGTTTTTAATTTCAATCATGCTCATTGTTTACCTCTCATTCACTTTTAACTTTAATTCGACCTGACTGAGAACTTTGGTCAGTCCCATGGTAATAATCAGGTAGTACACTCCGGCGGTGAAATAAATCGGGAAGACATTAAAGGTGGCGGCGCTAAACTGACGGGCCAACAGCATTGTTTCGGTGATGGTAATAACACTGGCCAGGGAAGAGTCCTTGACGGCAATGATAAACTGATTTCCCAAAGCCGGGACTGATCGCTTAAAGGCCTGGGGTAGCACCACTCGTTTCATCGCCTGCCATTTGGTCATACCCAGCGACCGGGCAGCTTCACGCTGGCCATAGTCGATGGATTCAATGGAGCCCCGGAAGATTTCGCTGATGTAGGCGCCATTATGCAGGGCCAGGGCAATGATCGCAGAGGGGAAGGAGTCTATCATGATGCCCAGGCTGGGGAGTCCATAAAAGATAAAATACAATTGAAGTAATAACGGAGTTCCCCGGACGATGGTGATATAAACGTCCATAATTTTCTTTAACCACTTATATTTGGTCAGTTTTAAAACGGCCACCACCAGACCGATGATCATTCCCAGAATGATTGAAAAGAAGGCCAGTTGTAGCGTTAAAACAACACCGGGAATAAACTTCGGCGCAAATTCTACCACCGTTTTAAAAAATTCGATACTATTATTGATGACAGCATCCATTGGATACCTCCTGTTTTAGAATCATTATAAAATGATGACATCCGTATCGTCTTTACAAAAAAATACGGATGTCACCGTTTTAGAATTGGTTTAAATTCAGATAGTTGTGATTAGTATTCAAATGGCTTCAGGCAGTTCGGTTAGGTACCGGACTGCCTGAATAACAGGTTGCTATTTTTCAAGAATATTCATGCCAAACCAGCGGTTGCTGATTTCGGAGTAGGTGCCATCGGCTATGATCGCCTCAAGAGACTGGTTGACGGCTTCCAGTAATTCCGTGTCTTCCTGACGAATGGCAATGGCGATGTTTTCGGTATAAAGCAGATCGCCGACTGGCTCAATGGCGACGCCATAATCAATCGGAGCGCGAGCGCCAACAACCTTACTGGTAACCAGCCCATCGGAACGGCCCTGATCGACACTTTTGAAGTTATCGACATCACTCTGGAATTGAAGAATTTCGGCAATGTTTGTCATCCCGTCCAAATATTCATGGAAGGTGGTACCGGTTACAACGCCGACTTTGCCATTTTCCAGTTCGCTGATGCTCTTTAATCCGGAACCGGTTTTGGCAAAAAACTGGGCCCCGTCATAGTAGTAGGGATCGGTAAAACTAACCTGCTTCAGGCGCTCATCTGTCACCGCCATACTGCCGATAATCATATCAAAGCGATTCCCAGTCAGGCCGCCGATGATGCCGTCCCATTCGACGGTGATGGGTTTGGCTGTGACCCCCATTTTTGCGGCGATAGCATGGGCGATTTCAATATCAAATCCGGCCAATTCACCATTTTCATCGATGAAGTTAAAGGGGGGATAGGCACCAGTCATAGCAAAGGTCATCTCACCTTTTTCGATAATCTTCGAATAGGTGGTTTCGTCAGCGGATGCTCCGGAACAGCCACTTAAAACACCGACCAGCAGCACCACTAAAATCATGATCATTATTCTTTTCTTTTTCATTTTTCCTCCTGAATGTAAGTAGTAAATTTATATTAACTTGATTGAATCATTCGCGATTGAGTGATTTAAAATCAAGGAAAAGCAATGTATACCGAGTTCGTCGAGAAATCCAAAATCGTAAAGGAAAAACCGATAAAAAAAGGACACTCCAACTCTGAAAATACAGAGTTAGAGTGCCCTAGCTTCGCTATAAAAATAACTCACAATATACCATTTGTGACAAAAATGTCCAATAGTATAGTGTATGACCTCTCGATCCTACACAAGCCCCAGTTCCATAAAAATGTTTTTTTATACAGATTTCGTTTATTATGCTCCCGGCTTACATATTTCCACGTTTCTCAACACGTAAACAGGCTCACCAGAAAAACTACTCAAAGTATATACTTCACAACTTTATTGATTACATTATATCAAAGCTATATGATAATGTCAACTTAAAATCATTAATTATCGTAAAACCGTTTATTTTTTATGATATTAGACTTTTTTTATCAGGTTAGAATCATGCATACAAATAAGAAGAAATTAAATTAATAGTGGTATTAGTATTATTTAAGATACTAGTAACGTATTAATGAAATGTCGATAAAAATTTGAAGAATCGCTTGTTGTTTGCCTGTAAAAATGACAATAAGCGACTTTCCAATTGATACATTATTTCGGTAATTCTGGTTTTTTTGCTCCAATCAGGATAAAACAGATGATACCCACGATAATTAAGCCGATGCCACCGATGACGCCGGTGGGCGAGGGCCCGAGAAAGGGGCTGGGGGTTCCCAGGGTAAACCAGATTGATATAGCAGCAAAGCCATTCAGGGAACCATGGGCGATCGAAGCCGGCAAAAAGCTTTTGGTGCGAATTGCCAGAAATGAGAAAAAGGAACCAATAAACAAACAGAAGACGACCATCGCCAGAATCCCGCCCCAGGGTGCGGTGGAATAGCCGGTGCCGTAATTATGCCCCATAGCAATGATCGGCGCATGCCACAAACCCCAGATGACCCCGGAAATAATAATCGAAACCCGGGGGCTGTAGCTTTCCATCAGCTTGGGTAGCAGATAACCGCGCCAGCCGATTTCTTCGCCAGAGGTGGTGATGATGTTCAGTAGCGGGCTTAAAAAAATTCCCAACGCCAGCTGGGCGATAAAGATGGTAAATAGGGTACCTTCTGGCAGGGATACACCCTGTGCCGCATAGAGGCTGGCCATCTGATTCATGGTGGGGTCAAACTGACTGGGGAACAGCAGAAAATAGATCAGTGCGCCCAATGCAATCAGCAGCGCCGGGCCAAACCAGGCGATCAGATAATAGCGGACATTACCTCTCAGATGGGGCTTGAGCCCAAAATCTTTAAACCCTTCTCTGGTAATTAGCCGGGTTGCCACCACTGAAATAGCCGGCATCAGCATTACCGCTGATAGAACAAAAATGCTATAGCTGCTGGACAGCCCGCCATTGGCCATTAAAGCGAATTCCAGAGCCCAGGTCAGAAAAAAAGTTAATCCTAAAAATATTCCGAGTCGTTTCATTGATTGTCTCCTTTGTTAATTAAATGTGCTTCCAATTGTTTTATCAGATCCTGAAAGCGGCGATCCATTTTAATAAAGTCAAACTGGGGGTTTTCCACCAAGCCATCCAGCATGCTTTGTTTAATGACTTCCTCACTGCGGGGAGGTCCTACTCCCAGGTCGAAATCCTCAAACCAGGGCTGGATGGCGTCAAAATAGTCGTCACCGTGAAGGGCATAGGGGAAAAAGTCAGAAACACAGACCTTAGTATAGTCAGCCAGATAGGCCAGGGCGGTGTCGGCATCCTGATGACTGGCATAGACCTGAGCGGCGGCGTAATAAACCTGAGCCATGGTATTAGGGTGGAGGGCATCCAGATCATAGAGCTCGGCCACCCCCAGGGTGCGGGTCAGAATCTTTTCAACCGAGCCAAGATCATTGGCATTGAGCATCAGATAGGCGGAAGCCGTGGAAACCAGAAATAGCAGATGCTGATAGCTGCTGATCTGCAACACCTGCCGGGCCTTGTCCGGGTTACCGGCCATCTGATAGGCCTGGGCCAGCATTTCGGTATCGGTGGGGAAGGGGCGGACAGTTTCACCCAGCAGTTCCATAACCTGTGCCGGCTGGTTGAGCATCAGATAGCAGGTGCCTTCAATTGCGATCGCATCCCGGGTCAGGTTCCGGTCATCGCTTTCGGCTCTGATCCGCTGGCACAGCGTGACGGCCTGATCCAGAATCGTTTTGGCGCTTTTGCGATTAGCAGCCAGCATATGATGATTGACCAGCAGTACCGCCATCTGCAGTAGCAGTGGAAAACAGGAGTAGTATTTTTTAATGATCGTTTCGCATTCGGCCAGAACCTCATCAAAGGGTATGCTGGCAAAGTCATCGGCCAGCCGATGATAAAGGGCCTTGATCGCTGCCGGGGTCAGTTGGGGGGAATAGCCCATCAGTTCATCGATGGAAATATTAAAATAGGCTCCGAGCTGGGGTAATAGGGTAATATCCGGGTAGCTCTGGCCGGTTTCCCATTTGGAAACCGAGGCCTTGGACACCCCGATATAGGCAGCCAGATCTTCTTGGGTCAAACCCTTTTCGCGCCGCTTGGTTACGATCGTTTTACCAATATTAAGTTCTTTCATTTCATCACCTCATCCTGATTATAGAACCTTTATCATAAAAGCACAATCGATTTGCAGTTGATTATAGTTGATAAAATCAACCAGGAGGTGATTAAATAAAAGCTTTCAATTTCAAACAGTTAAAAAACAGCAGATAAGCTAAAAATTTCTTAGTTACAGCTAAAAAATACTGGTTTCAATCTTTTAAAATGCTGACACTCGGGTATATACCTAACATCGTATCAATTGTATGGTTGCAGAAGCGAACAGAAAAGGAGAAAGACAATGGTTGAGCAGATTTTCAAATTGACAGGCGGAGATGACAAGGTGGTTGAAAAGGTTATTCTCGATGAAAACCTTCATTATATGCATGTAATTATAAATCAGAGTGACGGATTCCCCGAGCACTATACCAATGCTGTCGTCTATATGACAGTCGTGCGGGGGATTGTCTCGCTGCAGCTGGATGATCAGGATTATTACGCCTATCCGGCGGGGACGGTTTTAAAAATACCCTTTAATACCAAAATGAATCTCAATAACTTCAATCCCGAAACCCTGGAGCTGATTCTGATCAAGGCGCCGCCGCCGGATGTGCTGCCGGAGTAAAAAAGAAAGTGACAAAAGAGAGCATACAAAATCGTACAGAAAACAGGTGACCGAAATGAAAATAGTCGTTTTAGATGGATATACATTAAATCCCGGTGATCTCAGCTGGGAAAATCTGGAAAAATTGGGGCGGTTAACAGTTTATGAGCGAACCACCGAAGCGGAGGTTTGCCAGCGGATTGGTGATGCGGAAATAATTTTCACGAACAAAACTCCGATTACCAACGAAACCCTGGACATTTGCCAACAGATTAAATATATTGGGGTGCTGGCCACCGGTTATAACGTGGTGGATGTGGCAGCCGCCAGTGGACAGGGTATTACCGTGTCCAATATTCCCACCTATGGCACCTATGCGGTGTCGCAGTTTGCCATCGCGCTACTGATGGAACTGTGTCATCGGGTTGGTGATCATTCCGGGGCGGTGCTGGGCGGTGACTGGACAAATAACCCGGACTGGTGTTTCTGGAATCACCCGCTGATTGAACTCAGTGGAAAAACCATGGGAATCATTGGTTTTGGAAAAATCGGCCAGCGTACCGGTCACATTGCCCAAGCCCTGGGGATGAAGGTACTGGCCAATGATATCAATAAATACCCGGAGCTGGAAGCAGAAAACTGCCAATATGTAACCCAGGACGAATTGTTTGCAGCAGCCGATGTGATCGTCCTCCATTGCCCACTGTTTGCCGAAACCCGGGGGATCATCAATGCCAAAAATATTGCCAAGATGAAGGATGGGGTTCTGATTATCAATAATTCCCGGGGCCAGCTGATTGTTGAAGAAGATCTCCGCGATGCCCTCAACAGTGGTAAGGTCGGCGGCGCCGCGGTCGATGTGGTCTCCACCGAGCCGATCAAACTGACCAACCCGTTGCTCCAGGCCAAAAACATCATTATCACGCCGCATATTTCCTGGGCCCCCCGGGAAAGCCGGCAACGGCTGATGGACATTGCTGTTGATAATCTGGCCTGTTTCCTAAAAGGTGAGTTTCGGAATGTGGTGAAGGGTTAGCGCTTTAAACCAACTAATTAAAAAAAACACATCATTGCCGGGTAAAAGGCGCTGATGTGTTTTTTTTGTTAAATTTTGTTGTTAACTTATAAATGCAGCAGAAACGACGAATCCGCCATAAAAAGCCAGAAAGCTCAAAACCAGCGTAGCCAGCACATAGACAATGGCGCTGAGGATCCGGTTATTCTGGAGCAGGACAAAGTCCTCAAACATAAAGGTGGAAAAGGTGGTATAGGCCCCCAGAAAGCCTTCGGCAAATAAACCATAAAGCAGGGCTGAGATATCAAAACCGGTGACGACACCGAGAAGAAAGGCACCGGACACGTTAATGATAAAGGTCCCGACCGGAATGTGCTGGTGCCGGGAGGCAAAACGTTTGCCCAGGTAATAACGGGTGGTGCTGCCTAAAGCACCGCCGACAATGACGCATAAAGTTTCCATGAGTTGTTTTCCTTAATTGGTATCAATGCTGAATCGGGTTACCAGATTCAGGCCTACCGGATGTAAAATATGATGGCCGATCAGATGGCCCAGGTAAACAGCACCGACCCCCAGGATAATGGAGGCCGCCACATAGTAACAGAAAAAACGCAGGTAGCCGGCATCGAGAATATTCAGACTCTCTTTGCAGAAGGTTGAATAGGTGGTAAAGGCGCCCACCAATCCAGCGGTTAAGCCCAGCTTGACATCGGTGCTGATTCGTTCAGTTTTTGAGAAAACGGCATTGAGCATCCCCAATATCAGGCAGCCAATCAGGTTGATGACCAAAATCGTCAGGGCCAGATTGATCAGCTGATCCGCCGATTGAAAAAGAGTGGGGGCGTTTTTGAGCTCGAACCGCAACAGGGCGCCAACAGCGCCGCCAGCGGCGATAAAGTAATATTTTTTCATGATAGTCCTCCTGACTCAAGTGAACAAATAGTTTGACACGAAGGGTTTTATTTATCAGTTTTTGTAAGGGCGGGTAATTTCAGACAATAAAAAAACCTGCAGCATTACAAATCCTGCAGGAGTCATCAGCTGGTACGCAATTCAGGTGAACTCCATCACCTTGTATGAAATAATGTTATCATGGAGCAATAATCGTGTCAACAAAAGGTGGAATGAAATCGAAATCAAAATTAAAATATGAATAATTGCCATCATATTTGGACAAATATGACAATTAGCGATTGAATTTTTCGACTGAATCGATTAACTAATTAAACAGGTGATGAAGTTCGCCCTGACTTTGGCCAAAATGCTGACACGCTGATGACTTCTGTTAATTATACAGGAGCATCGGCTTTTTTGATTTGTGCAAAAAACATTAAAATGAATACCAGCTGCAGTCAAAAGATCCGATGAAGAGAGGAATTGTGGATGAGCAAAAAAAATATGATGACAACGATTGATACTGTAACAGCTTTACTCCAGAGAACAGGGGTTAGTGAAGAAGACATCAGAAAAATCGAAAATCTAAAAACAAAAATTGCCAACCGGGAGCTGGTCATTTCTGTGATTGGCCAGTTCAAACGGGGTAAAACTTCGTTTATTAATGGGGTATTGGAGGCAGCGGTACTGCCGGTGGGGATCATTCCGGTGACCTCGGTGGCGACGCGCATCCAATATGGAAATGAGCTGGCTGTGGTTCATTTTAAAAGCGGGGAGAGTCAGACGGTGGCGCTGGAGCAGCTGGTGGGGTATATTGCCGAACAGCAGAACCCTAACAACCAGAAGGGGGTTTCTTTTGTCAATCTTTTTCTGCCCGATGATTTTCTCAAAGACGGCATCACCCTGGTGGATACTCCCGGGGTGGGATCGATTCATCAGAACAATACCGATGAAGCCTATGCCATTATGAAGGATAGCGACGCGATCATTTTTATGCTCTCGGTGGATAGTCCGATTAACGAAATCGAGCGGGAATTTTTGGTTGAGGCCAGAAATTACACTGCCAAATTCTATTTTGCGATTAATAAGATCGATACCATCAGCGAGGATGATCTGGAAATCTATCTGGCTTATTGCCATGAGATTCTCTGTGAGATTATGGCCGTGGATACCATTGAGCTGTTTGCCATCAGTGCCAAAACCAACGCGGGGATGGATACGCTGTTTGCAAAAATAGCGGCAGACATTACAGTTTCGGCCGATCAGATCATTGTCGAATCGGTGCAGATCAAATTTCGCGAGGTGCTGGGGGTGGCCCTTTCCCACCTGGAATTGTACCGCCGGGCTTATGGCATGCCCCTTAAAAATCTGGAGGGAAAACGCCGGGAACTGGAAGAGAAGCTGGGCAGTCTGGATCAGATTACCAAAGATGCCACCTTTTATCTGCTGCGCCATATTGATGAGCTATTGGAGCAGATTCGGACCGAGTTACAGGACGGTTCTGCCGGGATTCGGGAAAAACTGACAGTGGCAATGGCCGCCGCTTATGAAAAGAATCGGGAGGCGAAACCGAAAGAACTGGAAAAAGTGTTGATGACGCTACTGGAAATCCAGTTGTCGACCCAGCTCAATGACCTCAGCGAGCGGGGTCTAGCCAGCCTTTCGTCGGGGTACGAACATCTGGCTGAGCTGCTCAATCAGAAAATTGATGATCTGAAGGCCTTTTTGAGCAAAGTGGTGGCGGAA
The DNA here is from genome assembly GCF_026646375.1 of Acetobacterium wieringae. Lineage (GTDB taxonomy): Bacteria > Bacillota > Clostridia > Eubacteriales > Eubacteriaceae > Acetobacterium > Acetobacterium wieringae_A. The sequence goes on along the minus strand of NZ_JAIPPU010000005.1, from coordinate 3,236 downwards.
CTCTTCGGTATTAACTATCAGGTTGACACTACCGTACATACCCTGTCCTCTCGGGATGATTTCTATGTCAAGGTCAATCAGAAGCCGGCGGCCTTTTTGGTGGACATGAATGATCTGGTTTACCTGATGCCCCGGGGTTACGTCAATAAAAAAATCTACACCCGTTATCTGAGCAAAATGCAGACTGACGTGGAGCACAATATCAATAACATGATTTATAATTATCAGTACAAGGTCCGCGAGAGTGTCCGGGATTTTAAGGGCGTGCTGGAGCGGGAATCGCAGACACTAAAACAGGAACTCAGCGAGCTGGTCAATCGGGTCATCGTCGATAAAGAAGATACCTCGAAACAGCTGGGTGATAAAATTCGCGAGCTGGACGATACCTGTGAGCGCTTGACGGTGCTGTTAAAAGAGCTTTGATTGCTACGGATTTATCAAGATAAAGCCCCTTGTGCGGTTAATATCTGAGTTGATCAGATTAGGTATAACCACAACAGTTGCGATAAAAAAGTCCGAACAGCTGAGGTGAAGTAACTCAGCTGTCGGACTTTTTTGAGCGGATGGATCAGGGTCTAATGGATGGGAATCAGTTTTTAAGTTCATCCTTTTTACCAAAGTCTGATTTATAGACAAACCAGTAGTAAGCAGCTACCAGCAGGCCACCGCCGACTGCATTACCCAGAGTCACGGGCAGTTCGTTGTTTAGAAAAAAGGAGGTCCAGTTGAGCGCATCCAGTTTATCCTGGGTGACGCCATGAGCCAGGGCAACTTCCACCCATTTGGGATTGGCTTTGGCTAAGATCCCGGCCGGAATATAATACATGTTCGCCACACTGTGTTCAAAACCAGAGGTGATGAACAGCCAGATGGGAAAAAAGATGGCCAGAATCTTGCCGGTAATGTCTTTAGCGGCAAAGGACATCCAGACAGCTAAACAGACCAGCCAGTTACACATAAGCCCTAAAAAGAAAGCTGACATAAACGGCATGGTGACTTTTCCGACGGCAATTTTGATGGTCATGGCACCCAGCAGGCTGTCACCGCTGTTGAACAGCCCACTCTGACTCATCATGTAGGCCAGAAAGACGCCACCGACCAGGTTTCCGATCCATACCAGTCCCCAATTAGTTAGCATTTGAGAGAGTCGGACTTTTTTGTCCAACACGGCGGCAGTGATCAGGGTCTGACCGGTGAACATTTCAGCACCGGCAATGATGACCAGCATCAGTCCGGTACCGAATATCGCTCCGGCAAGGCATTTGCCAAGTCCATAAGTCCCCGGATCTGCCAGTAGATTGAAAGCGGCCATATTGGAACCTTCTGATGCAAAGCCGATAAAAACACCGGCCAGTATTGCCAGCATGAATTCTTTTAAATAGGGGGTTGAGACTTTTTTTATCCCTGCGCCAATGGCAACGTCAACAATTTCCGATGGTGCAAAATATTTTTTGGTTTCCATAGTTCCTCCAAAGTTTTTTATTCTTTCATGATTTCCGATGATCTGAATCGTGGATAGAATAACTGGGTTAGGAAGAGTCTGATGTTAATGTGATTGATTCCATTAATTGAAACCTCCTTTCATCTGATGGTGCATAACAAGTCGGGGAAGCCACTTCCCCCGGAATCATTAAAACAAAAATAAAAAGAAGACCAGTTGGTCTTCTTAAATTAACGCAATCAAATCATAGCAAGCCGAAGCAAAATAAGCATACTGAAATAGAATAAAGCATACCAAATCAAAACAAGTATGCTAAATAAATCAGAATATTGCTTTGTGATTTGAAGAATTAACCCCTTCCCAACGTGGAGGCGCAAACGTTTCCATCTACACCCTATCGGCCTGATCCCATAGCAATGCTTTAGGTAATCAAGGCTCGGAGCTATCTTTCTATTTAGTTAAATAATTCACAAGCTCATTCTATACTGATGCTACAAAAATGTCAACAAAAATTGGATACTTTATTCAAAACAGACTGTTATCAATAGTTAAAACTGCTATAATAAAGAATCAAGACTTTATAGCCAGAGCTGCGGCGATAAAAAGGGAGAAGAGTGATGTTTGAAAAAAATGATAAAAAACTGGAATTATCAACGGCGATGCTGATTAACGCGGCCGAGCGCAGAGGGATTGCGGTTGAGATCCTGGATCTTGAAGACAATTTTATCCGGCTTAAAAAAGGCGATAAAATAGAGTATGTCAAACAGGCGACCCGGACATCAGCCGACACCTATATCGCACCGCTGATTATGGAGAATAAAGAAGTCACCAAGCTGGTGTTGCGTGAAAAGGGCATCAACGTGCCGGCCGGGATTAAGGTCAAATCGGCAGCCGAAGCGATGGTGTATTATGAAGAATTTCGGGGCAAAGATATTGTGGTGAAGCCCAAATCCTCGAACTTTGGGCTGGGGATTGTGATTCATAAGAATCTCCAGTGTGAAAGTTGCTACCAGATGGCAGTAATCCAGGCTTTCACTCATGATACCGCGGTGCTGATTGAAGAATTCATACCCGGCAAGGAGTATCGCTTTCTGGTTATCGGCGATGAGGTAGTGGGGATTCTTCATCGGGTTCCGGCCAATGTGGTGGGCGATGGGGTGCATACCATCGAAGCACTGGTAGCTGAGAAAAACCTGAATCCGCTGCGGGGTAAGGGCTATGTCACGCCATTGGAGAAGTTGCGGCTGGATAAAACCGAAATTGCCTTTCTCAGCGAGCAGTCTAAATCGATCGAGACCATTCCCGGCCCTGGCGAAACCGTCTATCTGCGGGAAAATTCCAACATCAGCACTGGCGGTGACAGCCTTGATTTTACCGATGAGATCATTGCTGATTACAAGGCTATTGCCGTTAAAGCGGCGCAGGCGGTGGGAGCCAAAATCTGTGGCGCGGATATCATTATCCAGGATATTCAAAAAGTCCCTGACGACAAGAATTATAGTATCATCGAACTGAATTTCAACCCGGCCCTGCATATTCACAATTATCCCTTTGTTGGCAAGAACCGCCATGTCGATGATAAGGTGCTGGATCTGCTGGGATTTTAAGGGGCTGAGAACCGGTTGGGCGGGAAATAATTTTTGATACCCTATCAAACGGATTTTTTGATAAGGCCATTTAGGAGTAGGAAAGCATTGATAAAAAAAGAATCTTAAGTAAACGGGCAGAATATTTAATTAACTCAAACTTCGCACATAATAATCAACAAAAATCCTCGTAATTCCGATGTTGCAGG
>NZ_JAIPPU010000047.1 GCF_026646375.1 Acetobacterium wieringae | reverse complement strand
GATATGCACGATATAATATCAATTGAGAAAATATAGCAGAAAACGCCTTGCAAAAAAATGCAAGACGTTTTTTTATTATTGACTCTCACATGGTGTGAGGGTCTACACTGGATTTACAGGAAAATAAAAATCATGTGGAGGAATGTACTATGCAAAATTTTAAGGTAAATCCCATTGGTAGAATCAGTGTCAACAAAGGAGGGATGTTTATTGAAATTGAACCGAAATATATCCCGGCCATGCAAGCATTAGATGGTTTTAGTTATCTTAATGTCATTTGGTGGTTTAGCGACTTCGATAACGAAGAAACTAGAAATGTTTTAGAAGTGCCACAATCTTATAAAATTGCCCCGGATGTAATGGGCATATTTGCTACAAGATCGCCTGTTCGCCCCAATCCGATTGCTTTAACTGCGGTACAGATTATTCATATAGACTACGAAAAAGGCGTTATTCAAATTGCCTATATTGACGCTAATGATGGAACACCTGTACTTGATATAAAGCCATACACGCCGAGCCTTGACAGGGTGGAAACTCCCGGTGTGCCGGAATGGTGTAGTCATTGGCCCATGAGTTTAGAGCAATCGGGAAGTTTTGATTGGGAGAATGAATTTAATTTTTAAATTTCCTTACACCAATTATCGGCTATGGATAAAAAATGCTCTAATAGTCAATACAACGGGTCGCTATGGGACGATGGCGGCCTGTTGTAGCCAGCCGACAACAAAGTAAAATCATATCATATTATTGTAACGCTGCTGGGGCGGTGAATATAGGATTTGAAGCAACTGCCGAAAGAATCCAGTCAGAAATATCAATTATAACCTGCTCATCAATATGTTGTGCAACCTTATATTCTTTTTTTGCCTTTAGTATCTTTCCATAAATATAAGGCATAAACAAATGATTTAGATTAGGGTATAGTTTGAATGTAACATTTTGTTTTTCTTTTAACAATACTTTGTATTGATTAAGGTCTTTTTCTATGGAGACATGAAAATCTTTATCTCCTTGCAGAATTAGTATCGGCTTATTTAATGGCCCAAGATAATTGGTTAATGGATGTTCACCCATTTCCTTTAAGTAGTAGGCTCTGCCGTATTTTCCTAAAACCAATGTTGATTTAGCTTCTTCATCACTCATGTTATATATATTATCAAATTTGGAGGATAATCTTGCTATTTGTTTTTTGGCGATCACTTGTAAAAAACGATTCAGTGATTTTAGAACCTCATTATTTTGCTCCATAATGACCTCTTCAAGTTTCCTTGAAGTGCCGCCCATAATAATAAGTCCGGTAAAATTTCCGCCTTCCGCATCAATTCGTGGAGACAGCATTCCCCCCATACTATGGCCTATTATAAATATTCTTTCAGAATCGATGCGTGAGTCTTTACGTAAGAGATCGGCGGCAAGAATAGCATCTTCTATGGTTTCTTCCCTAACCGTTAATCCAGGGTGGTTTGTCATTTCTTTGCCATATACAAATGTTCTCTTATCATAACGCAAAACTGCGATTCCCTTTTTAGATAAACCTTCCGCAAGGTCTTTGAAAGGATAATTATTACCAATTTTTTCATCCATGTTTAGCGGACCAGAGTCATGCACCAGTACAACCGCGGGAAACAATCCATCGGACTCTTCAGGAATGCTTAACATTCCGTTAAGCGGATACTGTGTTTCGGGACCGATAACAATTTTCTCCTCAATCATTGTATTTGCCTCCTATTTATAATCTCAATTCGTTTATTATCTGTCTCTTATACACATCTGACGCTGCCGACGATCTTACGCGTTTTTTTCTGTAGCGTCACC
>NZ_JAIPPU010000046.1 GCF_026646375.1 Acetobacterium wieringae | reverse complement strand
CAGCTGCTGTCCATATTTAACATTACCATACGGATCACCAATCTGCTGGTTGATTTTCTCCTTCCTATTTATACTCTTGTGTTATTTGTAATGATATACAGATATCAACGGGAAATAGAAAAGGCCTGTGTCAGCATCATACCCGTAGCAGGGCTCTTAATGATAATAAAAAGTACCGGAACCATATTTGCGGGAATTGGATTTCTTTTTCTGATCTATGTCTGGCTAAAGAACAGGAAGAAACCTTTTTGGAAGAACGGACAGGTTGTGATTTTATCTATTGGAGCTGCTTTCCTTCCATATCTGTTATGGAACATCCATATGGCAGTAAAATTCCAGGGAGTTGAAAACAAATTTGAAGTTTCCGCAAGCAGCATCCGAAGCGTATCCGTCGGAAAAAGTCCGGAAGAGGTACATCAGATCCTTGAGCTGTTTGTTAAATCAGTCTTTGATATCACAAGCCGTCCTGCTATGGGAATTCTGGGCTTTCATGTGGCTGCCATAATAGCCAGTGTATTTGCGGCCTTCCTATTAAAGAAAAGCTGGAATCTATGGAAGGCTCTGATTGCATTAGATATTGTTCTTATCGGCTATTATCTTGGTATACTTGGGCTTTACATTTTCTCCATGCCTCTAGACGAAGCCCTCCGATTGGCAGGGTTTGAACGTTACGCATCAAGTATCGTGGTTTTATTTGCCGGGGGGCTGGTGCTGTGCGCAACCGTTGATATTGAAAATTCGTTTTATTATAAAACCGGTGAGCTGCCGGCTTACCAGGCGTTTAAAACTGTGGAAAGCAAGGTCCGGTATCAAAAGGGTGTCATAGTATTTATGGCGTTAGCCATAACCCTTTTGATGTCAGAATATAATGGCATGCAGACTATCCGGCGTTCCTATCAAACGACCCTGCCTTACAAGGTATATCAAGTGACTGGAGACCGCTGGTATTCCGGCGGCAAAGTGGATGAAAGCAGGTATTTATTCTATGCATCGGATGTGGACAGCCAGGTGACAAATTATTATCTGCAGTACATTGGGAAATACATGCTTTATGCCTCCAATGTAGACGGAATTTGTGCGTTTTATGAGGATAATCTGATCAATCTGTTAAGCAGCTATGATTATCTCGTTTTAGTTGAAAGCGATGGGGAGGCAAAACACCTGCTGAAAAAATATTTTGACGTTTCCGGACAGGAAGGAATTTATAGGATCATTCATTCTGATGAAGGACTGGCCCTTGAGCTGGTAGAGTGAATATCTGGATAAAAAATACCGCTTCATAATGAATGATGATCATTAACTTGCCATTAATCATTCGTTATGAAGCGGTTTAGTTTTGTATCAATTAAAACTGGAACTGATCCATCAGGCCATTTAAAATCTGGGCCTGACTGGAGAGCTCTTCGCTTGTGGCTGCGCTCTCTTCTGCAGTGGCAGAATTGGTCTGCACAACGCCGGATATTTGGTCGATTCCCAGGGCCACCTGGGCTATGGAGCTTGACTGTTCCTGGGACGCCGCGGCGATATCATATATCAGGGAAGCCATCTTTTCGGAAGAAGCTGCGATTCGTTCCAGAGAATCCGCTGTTTCACCGGCGATTCCCGTTCCCATCTGTACCGATTGAGCAGAGCTTTCTATGAGGAAAGCGGTGTTCCTTGAGGCCTCCGCGCTTTTTGATGCAAGATTGCGCACTTCGTCGGCGACGACGGCAAAGCCTTTTCCTGCTTCTCCGGCACGGGCGGCTTCAACGGCTGCATTTAAAGCCAAGATATTGGTCTGGTAGGCGATATCTTCGATGGTTTTTATGATTTTACCGATTTCGTTGGAGG
>NZ_JAIPPU010000045.1 GCF_026646375.1 Acetobacterium wieringae | reverse complement strand
TTATTTTACCTCATTTCCTTGCAATTTGGGACTGCACTTTTATGATAACACTCCATATCAAGGTCTGAAAAAGCAATTTCAAAACTTTTTTCTAATTCATTCACCATTTCTAAAAAAAGCATATCAGTCTCCTTCAAAATTGAGTTAACTCATTGTTTATTATATTATCATACAACCTTTTAAAATTACATTAGAACTGGGTTATTTATCAAGTTCATGCATAAAGCATAAAAAATCCTTAGTGAATTCGTCTGTTGAAAACATATACAGAAAATGTTTTTTTGATAGAATATAGCTAGATTGTACGATAAAAATTTACGCATCTATAAAAGAAAGGACGGTCTAACATGATAACAAATTATTATGTATTTGTTCCGGCAATTATGGGATCCGGAGCTTCACTTCGTGTTGGAATGAAGACGAGAGAATTAGGATGTAGAAAGGTTTTGGTGGTTCATGATCAGGGACTTAAAGATGTTGGAATAGCGGATACAATAATTGAAAATCTTCAAGCAGCAGGTTTAGAAACTGTAGTATTTGGCAAAGTTCTTGCCGATCCACCAGACATATTAGTTGAAGAAGTAGCAGAATTGGCCAGAAATGAAAAAATTGACGGTATTGTAGCAGTAGGAGGAGGAAGCGCCATTGACACTGCAAAAGGCATCAACACACTTATAAATAATCCACCACCAATCTTACAGTATTTTGGTTATCGAACAGATCTGAAATCCGGAGTGCCTATGGTTTTTATTCCTACAACAAGTGGTACCGGTAGTGAAGTAACAAGTATGGCTGTTATCTCGTGTACATCCAGAGGAAATAAAGATAGCGTTATGGGTCCTCATTGTATTGGAACTCTGGCTCTAGTTGATCCAGATTTAACCTTAGGTCTTCCAGCAAAAATGACGGCTGCAACTGGTATCGATGCTTTGGCACATGCTGTGGAATGTATGACTGGAGGCCAAGCCAATCCCTTGTCTGATGCTTTAGCAAAAGAAGCAATTCGTGATATTGCCAAGTGGCTACCAATTGCTTATAAAGATGGATCAAATCTTGAAGCAAGAGAGAAAATGATAAATGCATCCATGTTTGCAGGCATGGCGTTTTCAAATGCCTTGGTTCATTTAGGACACTCCATCGGTCACTCTTTGGGAGCAGTTTTTCACATTCCACATGGAATCGCTTGTGCATTGGTTTTGCCGGAAGTCATTGAATACTCAGCAAAATCAGAATCAAAAAAAGTTGCAATGATATGTGAATGCTTTGGTGAGAAGGTTCAAGAGGACGCAACCTGCGAAGAAATCGGAGCTTTGGCTAATAAACTCCTTCGAAATTTTATGAAATCTGTAGATATACCAAATATGAAGGAATTGGGATTCGATCTCGAAAAAGTTTTAGCAATTGCGCCGATGGTAACAAGCGATACCGGATTTGCCATTGCACCATATCGTGTAACCGCAGCAAAGGTCGCCAATATGCTTCAAACAGCTTTTGATGCTTAGAAGTGATCTAAATTAAAGGGAGGTATTGATATAATGTGGTCAAAATTAACTGTTAACATGAAAAAACTCACTGTTATAAAAGATAAAATAGATCAAGATTTAGCAGAACTTGGGGGTAGAAGCCTGATTGCCCAGTATATGATTAAACATATCCCACCTCAATGTGATCCACTTGGAAGTCAAAATAGAGTGGTCATTTGTACAGGAATTTTTGCTGGAACCAAGCTAACAACAGCACATCGTTTATCTATTGGTTCAAAAAGTCCTTTAACCGGGGGAATTAAAGAAAGCAATAGTGGTGGAAACGCCGCCTATCAAATGGCCAATCAAGGAATAAAAATGATTGAGGTATTGGATGGAATTGTCAATAATAGTTCAGTCAAAACGCGCAAGGAATTTTCCAAGCCCC
>NZ_JAIPPU010000032.1 GCF_026646375.1 Acetobacterium wieringae | reverse complement strand
TTATTTTACCTCATTTCCTTGCAATTTGGGACTGCACTTTTATGATAACACTCCACATTGACAAAATCGTACTTGAGCCGTCCGACATGTCCGCGGATGACCAACCTTCATGACGAGCTTCATGACTTTATGCTCAAAGCAGTGGCAGACTATAAAGTGGATGGCGTCATTTATGTTCGTATGAAATATTGCGAAATCTGGGGCGGAGAAAGCGTGTTCTTTGAAGACAAATTCAAAGATGCGAATATTCCAATGTTGACACTGGAACGGGAAGAAATTATGACCAGTTCCGGACAGTTGGCGGTCCGGGCAGAAGCGTTCATTGAAATGATTGAAGGAGGAGAAAGATAATGGCCGAACAATTTAATCTTTTCAAAGACATATCTGATTCTGCTGATTCAGCAGTCAATTATGTGGGTCAGAAACATCCAGAAAACTTGTGGATGTTTGATATCCAGAAAGTCTATTGGAATGAAGTATACAATGCCAAAAAAGATGGAAAAAAACTGATCTACATGGGGGCTTGTGTACCAATGGAGCTGCTTTACGCTTTTGATTGTACTCCGATGCTTCTGGATATGCTACCAACACGTTTATGTACCACTCCGGAACTTGCTGCAAAGTATATTGATATCGCTGAAGAGCATGTTGCTGCAAGTATGTGCGGTATTGACAAGGTTGATTTAGGAACTATTCTGTCGGGAGATATTCCGGAAAAACCGGATGCGTTTATTTATTCAACCGTACCCTGTGATTCTTCACGGGTAGCTTATCCGGCGATTGATAAACATCTTGGAGTGCCCAGCTTCTGCATAGACATACCTTATCGCAAGGATGAAACAGGCTATCAGTATATAGCAGACCAGAACAAAGAAATAATCACATTTCTGGAAGATCTGACCGGCACAAAGCTGAATATGGATAAATTAAAAGAGGTCATGGAAATTTCGGATAAAACAATGATTCTGATGAAAAAGATCGCTGATTTACGAAAAAACCATCCTTGTCCGCTGCCTGGAGCACTTCTTTTCCTGAACCAGCTGATTCCTGCCATGGCAGGCCACCCGGAAATGCTCAAATGCATGGAAGCACAGTATGCCGTTGCAAAACACATTGTTGACAATAAAATGGGTGCAGTAAAGAAAGAAAATTTCAGAGTTTTATGGTTGCAAAATATGCTCTGGTGTAATCTTTCGGCATTGCATTATATGGAAAAAACATATGGAGCTATCGTGGTCATGGAAGCTTTCGGATATCAGGAAACTGCTTTGTTCAATGGGACAACAGACATTGATGAGATTTGTTATATCAGCGCGCAAAAGGCACTTGCACTGCCGATGATTCATGGTTCATCGGGCCCGGTCGAAGATTACATGCATCTGGTGGATGATGCGATGGAAGCCTATGACATTGATGTTGCAATGTATGTTGGCCATGTCGGGTGCAAGCATTGCTGGGCAGCAGAAAAAATTCTGAAAGATATGATCGATGAAAAGTATGGCGTTCCTATGATGTCTCTTGATGTGGATGCGGTTGATATCCGGTATAAGAGCAATGATGAAATGATCACAGTGTTTAAAGATTTCTTTGACACACTTATTGAAAACAAAAAAGAGTAGCGTTCAAAAGTAGCAACAATATATTTAACCATAATTGAAAAGGAGAATGATGAATTGAATATTCAAGCAGAATACAAATCCAAATTGAAAAGTGCTGAAGAAGCGGTGAAATTGGTAGAATCTGGCGAATCATGGTTTGTTGGCCCAGCGACGGCAACACCAGCACATACCATGAATGCTTTATGCGACCGATATGAAGAACTTGAAAACGTTGGCTTTTGTGGTACAAACATTGGCGCTCCCATACCTTTCCTCGTAGACCCAAAGTTCAAAGGACATATTGAATATTGTACTTATTTTACACGTCCCCCTCTGGAACGACCGATGGCCAATAAAGGAATGATCGAATATGCCTCCGTTTGTTTTTCTAAAACTAAATATTTTCTTCGGGAAGTTCGTAATGTTACAGGTATGATCACCGGTGCATCAGAAATGGATGAAGAAGGTTTCATGTGGTTTGGACCACAGGGCGCCAGTGTTAACGGCATGGTATCTGAGATGTGTAATAAAATCATTATCCAGGTTAATAAAAACATGCCAAAAATACCAGGCGATTTCCCGAAAATTCATATCAGCCAAGTCGATGCTGTTGTAGAAATGGATTATGACATCATTGAATTTCCTGAAAGCGAAATTACAGAAAAAGAACAAGCTATGGCTAACCATATTCTTCCTCATATTCGTGACAATTCAACAATTCAAGTTGGAATCGGTGGTTTAGCAAATGCGGTCAGCTATGGTCTGGAGAAAAAGAAAAATCTCGTTGTTTACACAGAAATGCTCACACCTTCAATGAAGTATCTTGATGATGTCGGTGCTCTTGATCCGAACAAACAGATCACAGTTGGGTTTGTTTTAGGAGAACATGATCTGAATGACTGGGCTGCAAATAGCGGTCGCGTATTTCTACAACAAAATTATATAACCGGTCAGGTAGCAGCGATCGCTGCCCATGATAATTTTGTCTCTATCAATGCCTGCTTGTTGGTTGATTTAACTGGTCAGGTGGCTTCCGAGGGAGTCGGTTCAAAAACCCTGGCAGGAATGGGCGGTTCTTCTACTTTTGTTAGAGGCGCAGCTTTATCCGATGGCGGACAGAGTTTTATCTGTTTGCCATCGACTACTGAAATTGACGGTAAAGTAACATCAAATATCGTTTTTGGATTTCCAACAGCAACACCAGTTACGGTTAACAGATCAGATGTTATGAATATTGTTACCGAATATGGTGTGGCAAATATCTATACTAAGTCTATCAAAGAGAGAGCAAAAGCACTTATCAGTATTGCTCACCCGGATTTTAGAGAAGAACTGACTGCACAAGCAAAGAAAGCTTATTTTATATAAATGCAAAAAAAATGATTAAAAGTCAAATGGTGTAACAGAATATTGTTGCATCGTCTGACTTAATAAAAAAGTTCAAAAAATTGATGTATGAGAATTTTTAAAGAAAATTAACATTGAAGCAAAAACATTTTGGAATTATGAGAGGAAGAAAATATGACAAAATCGATACAAAAAGTCGCAATTCTTGGTGCAGGCGTAATGGGTTGCGGCATCGCCGGATTATTAGCGAGTGTCGGTTTGAGGGTGGTACTGCTGGACGTGGTACCATCTGGAGAACCGGATCAAAAGGAACAGGCGCTAGGCTTGACCAAAGATAGTCCAATGTTCCGAAACAAATTTGCAAAGGCTGGTTTGGATCGGATTACAAACCCCAAAACAGCAATGCTTTATTCAATGGATAAAGCGAACCTGATCAGTATTGGAAACATGACCGATAACATGGACATGATTTCTGACTGTGACTGGATTGTAGAAGTTGTCGTAGAGCGACTGGATGTTAAAAAGCAGGTTATGGTGAATGTTGCAAAATTCCGTAAGCCCGGAAGCATCGTTTCTACCAACACTTCAGGCGTATCAATAAAAAGTATTTCAGAAGATATGTCGGAGGAATTCAGACAGCATTTTCTCGGCACACATTTTTTCAATCCGCCTCGATACATGCGTCTGTTTGAAATGATACCGCTGGAAGACACACTGCCTGAGGTAACTGAAAGCATGGCGAATATGGCCGGAAACGTCCTGGGCAAAGGGGTGGTGTATGCGAAGGATACTCCGAATTTCATCGGTAACCGGATTGCAAGCTGTTCCAGTACAGAAGTGCTGAAGCTGATGTTGAAATATGAATTTGATATACCGTTGATTGATCAGTTAACAGGTCCTGTAATGGGAAAATCCAAAAGTGCAACTTTTGGTACCGCCGATATCGTCGGGCTTGATATTTTCAGCAGCGTAGCAGGAAATGTCGCTAACTGCTTTGATGATCCGGAAGAAAAAGAACGCTTTACGCATCCGGACTTCGTTCAGGAACGGATTCAGGCCGGAGCTCTTGGAAATAAGGCTAAACATGGTTTTTACAAACGAATCTCTAAGAAGGAAAAAGCTTTCTGGAATTATAAAACAAAAGAATACCAACCATTTCAGACAACTGTTCCAGAATCGGTTAAGATGGCGTTGGCCAGCTCCAATAAATATGAAACGATGGTATATGGCGATTCACCGGAAAATAATTTTGTTTGGGATCACACCAAAGCGCTGCTTCTGTACAGTGCCTCAAAAGTTCCGGAAATCACCGATGATTTCAAAATGATCGACAAAGCGATGGAATGGGGATTCAATTGGGAAAAAGGACCTTTTAGGATCTGGGATGCCATCGGACCACAACGTGCCATCAAACGGATGAAAGAAGAAGGGGACACGATACCCGAATGGGTTGAAAAACTGATGGAAGAAAATGATGGAATGTTCTACGGCAGTACCAAAGAAGCATCGCCATATATTTCACTGGACAAAAATACGGTTACTCCAATTGCTATGAATGAAGATACATCATTACTCGATATTGGTGATGGAGTACTGTGCCTTGAATTCCATTCAAAGGGAAATTCGATCTCGGACAAAACAATGGACATGATTCATATTGCCATTGAAAAATTGAATGAAGAGTGGGTTGGATTAGTTATCGGCAACAGAGGAAGCAATTTCTCAGCAGGAGCTAGTCTTGATGGAATCTATTCTCTGGCGACAGGAAGCAAGTGGGATACGATCTCGAGCAACGTAAAAAAACTTCAGTCTGTCAATATGATGCTTAAGTATGCTCCAAAACCGGTAGTATCTGCACCTTTTGGGATGACTTTGGGCGGCGGAGCCGAATGTGTACTGCATACTGCAGCAGCAGTTCCCTCTGCAGAAACATATATGGGGTTAGTAGAAGTTGGTGTTGGTTTGGTACCAAGTGGTGGTGGCTGTAAGGAAAGACTTATCCGCTCTTTTGATCGGATTGGCGGAACAAAACGCCAGGCAAAACTGCCGGCACTGCGAAATACCTGGTTCAGTATTGCAACCGGTGCGGTTACGACCAATGCATTTGAAGCAATCGACAAAGATTTATTAAAAAAAGAAACAAAAGTGATTATGAATCGGGATGCTCTAATTGATGAAGCAAAAGCGAAGGTTCTTGAGCTGGCAAGAAATAATTATATGCCACCAATTCCTGCCAAGGTCATGCTTCTTGGCGACTATGGAAGAGCAGTTTTACTTGGAGAAATTGAGGGTATGCGTGGCGGCGGATTTATTTCCGAGTATGATATGCATCTATCAAAAAAAGTCGCATATATACTGTCTGGAGGAAATGCAGTCACAGGAACAATGTCAGATGAGCAATATATCCTCGATCTTGAGAGAGAAGCATTTGTAAGCCTCTGCGGTGAAGAAAAGACACAGGAAAGAATTGCACATATGCTTAAAACTGGGAAACCACTGAGAAATTGAGGAGGATGAAATGTTAAAAGAAGCTGTAATAGTTGCTTGCGGACGATCGCCTATTGGAAAGGCCCCACGTGGAGCACTAAAATTTACACGACCAGATGATTATGCGGCCCAGGTTTTAAAAGGAACACTTGCTCAGGTTACGAACTTAGATCCAGAATTAATCGATGATTTCATATTAGGCTGCGCCTTTCCAGAGGCAGAACAAGGTATCAATGTTGCAAAAACGGTGGCATTCCGAGCAGGGCTGCCATTGGGTGTACCTGCTCAAACCGTCAATCGTTTCTGCGCATCCGGCTTACAGTCAGTTGCCAGCGCTGCAAACGCCATTATGTGTGGCATGGCAGACATTGTTGTAGCAGGAGGTATGGAATCCATGAGTATGGTTCCCATGGGTGGGAACAATCCAGCCTACAATCCTTATTTAATGGAAACGATGCCGACAGCGTTTATTTCTATGGGATTGACAGCAGAAAATGTTGCTGAAAAATACAGCATTTCCAGGGAAGAACAGGATACATTTTCAGTAGAAAGTCATATGAAGGCCGCAAAGGCACAGGCTGATGGAAAATTCACCAGCCAGATTATTCCAATTGATGCCATTAATCCGACAACTGATGAAAACGGCCTGCCGACTTCCAAAACTGTCGTATTTGATAAAGACGAGGGAATTCGGAAAGATACCTCGATGGAAGGCCTGGCGAGACTAAGGCCAGTTTTTAAAATAGGTGGAAGCGTTACAGCAGGAAATTCCTCACAGACAAGTGACGCAGCGGCTATGGTTGTGCTAATGTCCCGAGAAAAGGCAGATGAGCTCGGTATTAAGCCACTGGCAAGATTTGTAAGTTATGCTACTGCAGGCGTTGATCCAGCCTTAATGGGAATAGGCCCGATTAAAGCCATACCAAAAGCATTAAGAATAGCTAATAAAAACATTGGAGACATTAACCTTATTGAACTCAATGAAGCATTTGCTTCGCAATCACTGGCATGTATTTCAGAACTTTCATTGAACAAAGAAATCATAAACGTCAATGGCGGTGCCATCGCTCTTGGGCATCCTTTGGGTTGTACGGGTTCTTTCCTTGTGACTAAAATTATTCATGAAATGTCACATAGAGGTGATAAATATGGGATTGTAAGCATGTGTATAGGTGGAGGAATGGGGTCAGCAGCGGTAATTGAAATGATTTAGAGAAAGAGTATGAAATTAGTCGCCGAATGTCAGACGCAAGTAATTGTGTTTAATTCATGACGGATCAACACGTTATGTTATCGAAGAGTTGGAGCTGTTATAAAAATTAATAATCGATCAAAATTAAACTAATAAGGAGAAATTATTATGAATAAGAAGATGATTAGTTATGCCGCGGCGGTGAGTGTTTGGGTGAGTGTTTATTGTTTCATTCAATTTCTGGTTTCCAGATATTTAGGGATGCATCTTGAATTTTGGCCTGCTTTAATTGCACCAGTATCAATTAAATTACTTGGCGAAGGAAAAGAGAATACTATCAGGTACTACAAATTGACAATTACCGGTATGGCAGCAGGACTGCTGTTCTTGATGAGTGAAGTTTATTTAGTACCAATGTATGGCGTATTAGGACTTCTGATACCTTTATCAATCATCATTTTTGCTATTGCAATACTGGGAGCAAAATTACCATCCTGGTTCGGTGGGCTAAGCTTGATTGTATTAAACTTTGTAATTATGGATAGTACACATATTTTCACTCGCGCGCTGACAAATCTAGGAATTCTGCTTATTGGTGCAACCATATTCCTTTTGGTTGAACACTTATTGCATAAACTAATCGTAGGACATGTTCCTGAAATGGTTGCAGAAATAAAGAACTAATTTAAGCTTTAATGCATAGTTTCAAATAACCTCCAGCTTTAAAATTCTAAGAACTGTAAGGGAAGGTGCAATTAAGACTTCCCTTTACAACTTAGAAAGCGTAGCAACGGGGTATCCAATGGATCTATTAGTTCCAGGCAAGAATCAACATGTGTTTTTTTATGAAACAGTTAATTCTGAAGAGTCTGATCAAACTTCGCTTAGTCTTTAAAGAAATAAAGTGTAAACGATTTAATTTGTAAAAGTATAACTGTGCAATGGGGACTCATTGCAAGAAAAGTTGTAAAGGAGCTTATTCAGTGAACGATAGCAAGATACAAAAGGATGTAATTGAACTCAAAAGAAATGTCGAAAAATACGAACAAAGCAAGATGAGTTTATTTATTAAACTCGTGGCAGTTGCCATTGGAGTGCTTGTGGCTGCAACATTCTCCTTGGGAATTACTGCTATTTGGCTGGGTGTAGCACCAACGAAGATGATATTCGCAATACTTGTTATTACTTTAATTGGCAGCATCATTGTTTTTATGATTATGAACCACATTATGCATCCCATCGCCTCCCTATTAGTTGCATGTGATCGACTTGCTATGGGTGAAATAAATGTAGCGGTGCCAAAGCTAAGAACCAGGGATGAATTAGGGCATTTGGCACATTCCTTAAAACAGATGGAAAAAAACAGAGAACTTCAGAATCATGCACTTCAAAGTCTTGCAAATGGAGACATTAAAGTTAAAATTCATCCACAATCAGATGAAGATACTCTTTCCTTATCTATCATTGCGGTGATAAATGAAATTAGCCGAACTTACTATACCATGAAAGAAATCAGAGATGCAATTCTTAAAGGTAAATTGGATTTTAGAGGAAATCCGGATGACTTTCCTGGATATTTTGGAAATTTCATTGTTGCCATCAATGAACCTCTAAATATTCTGGTCACACCTCTGACTTTTGTTTCAAAATATATTGAAAAAATCGGAAAGGGCGAAATTCCAGCAAAAGTCACCAAAGAGTTTACTGGTGATTTCAAAAAAATAAAAGACAACATCAATGCCTGTGTGGATGGTCTGGAATCCATTGAAGTTGGGAATCGAATTATCGGAAAGATCGGAAGAAATAACTATTCTGAAAAAATGGAAGGTGAATATCTGGGAATTTATGCAGAAGTAGCTAAATCCATTAATATTGTCCTTGGACGAATGACTCAAGTTGTGAATTGTGTTAATCATATTTCCAGAGGTGATATGCAATTTCTGGATTATTTGAAAGGCGTTGGGAAATTAGACGAAAATGATGTGCTGGTGCCAAGTTTAATCGAAATGATGGAAAATATTTCCATGATGGTAGAGGAAACAGAACAAATGTCCACTATTGCGATTGAAGGCAATTTAGATAATCGAGGTGATGCCAGCCGATTTCCAGGAGATTATGCCAAGGTTATTGAAGGTTTCAATAAAACCCTGGATGCAGTTATTGCACCGATACAGGAGGCTTCAAGTGTGTTGGAAGAATTGTCACAAGGGAATCTAAATGTAGCAATGGAAGGTGATTTCAAAGGACAGAATGGTCAAATAAAAGAAGATATGAACCAAACGATTGAGTTTTTAAAACAATATGTGAGCGAAATTACAAACAGATTGGAAAAAATCGGTGAAGGAAATCTCGCACAAGATATCACAAAACATTTTCTTGGGGATTTTGTCAAAATCAAGACCACCATTAATGGGATTACCACAAATCTAAGTGAAGTCATGGCAAAGATCTATGAGTCTGCCGAACAGGTGGAAGCAGGTGCAAGACAGATATCTGACGGCGGACAGGAATTAGCCCAAGGTACCACTGAACAGGCAAGTTCAATTGAAGAGTTGACTGCTTCGATTGCAGAAGTAGCTAATGAAACGATGAAGAATGCCCAGAATGCCAATAAGGCAAACGAGCTAACGGATAAGGTACGAAGAAAAGCAGAAGCCAGTAATAATCAAATGGAGAAAATGGTGCTCGCGATGACAGAAATCAATGGCTCATCAAATAGTATATCAAAGATTATTAAGGTCATTGATGATATTGCTTTTCAAACAAATATCCTGTCTCTAAACGCTGCTGTGGAAGCAGCCCGAGCAGGAGAACATGGGAAAGGATTTGCTGTAGTAGCCGAAGAAGTCAGGAGCCTGGCCGCACGAAGTGCACAAGCAGCAAAGGAAACCACTGGATTAATTGAAGGATCGATTGAAAAAGTAGCAACTGGAACAAAGATTGCAGATGAGACAGCTGAAAGCTTGAAAGCCATTTTAAGTGATATCCTTCAAGTGGTGGGATTAGTAGGTGACATTGCCCTTGCATCCAATGATCAGGCTACGGCCATAACACAAATCAACCAGGGTATTGAACAAGTATCTATAGTCGTTCAAACCAATTCAGCAACAGCCGAAGAAAGTGCAGCAGCAACTGAAGAACTTTTTAGCCAGGCAGAGATGCTTAAAAACATGGTCGGTGCATTCGAATTAAAAAATAGCATAGAAAAATCATGACAGGGGGTTCCTAAACCATAATTCTTGAATATTTGAAATTAGAATAACAAAGGGGGTGTATTCTAATAGGGTGTAAAGAAAGCGTATTAAAGAAGGAGGAAATAGAACAGTGCTCAAACCGGGACAGATGGTTACAGCTGCATGCCGATCCGGCAATGCTGCAGGAACTGTCTAAAATGGTAGGACAAAGTTGGAAACGGAGTGACGCTTACAAAATAGATTATTTAAATGCTCTTCCAGAAGAAATCCCTCCAAGCGAATTTTATACGATAATTAAGAAGAATAAACGTTTGGGTATCTATACAAGCAGCGTTGCAACTTTTCCATTGTCACAATCGCAGATGTATTATCCAGAGTGCGGAATACTGCTGTTTGATAAAACGGGGTGTCTTCTTCAATTGTATGGAAATAAAGAGTTTCTTTC
>NZ_JAIPPU010000044.1 GCF_026646375.1 Acetobacterium wieringae | reverse complement strand
TGTCAATATCGTTTTGAAACTTCCCAAAATAAACGGTAAAAATTACCCATTAGCATCGTTCGATTCGTTTTCATATAGGCTGACATCATAGAAGCCAGCCTTTTTCTTTTCCCTAATCCGATAGCTGTCACCTTTGATATTGATCGTTGTGGAATGATGCAGCAGCCGATCCAGGATCGCTGTTGCAACGACATTATTTCCGAACACATCACCCCAACTACCGTAGGACTTGTTGGAAGTCAGAATGATTGAGCCTTTTTCATAGCGATTGGAAACAATCTGAAAAAAGTAATGGGCCACTTCATCATCCATGGCCGCATAACCAACCTCATCAATAATCAGGATATTGGGTTTATTCAGTGTTTTAAGTTTGCGATGAATGCGCCCGGAAACAATATTTTCCTGAATCATTGAAATCAGTTCATGAGCACTGAGAAAATAAGCGGTATAGCCACTTTTGATCGCATATACCGCCAACCCAACGGCCAGATGGGTTTTGCCAACGCCGGGCGGGCCCAAGAACACCACATTTTCGGAACGTTCCACAAAGGCGAGCGTTTTCAGTTCGTTTATCTTACGCTGGTTGGCACTGGGCTGGAAATCAAAATCAAAGGAATCAATGGCCTTGATATAAGGAAATTTTGCAAGTTTCAAGTTCGTCGTAGTTGTCCGTTCTCTTTTTGCATCAATTTCTGCCCAAAGCAGCTTGTCCAGGAACTCCAAATAGGATATACTATCCTTGGAAGCTTCTTCCGCATGGTGGTCATAAACGGCAGCCATATGCGTGAGATTCAGACGATCAAAAGCTTCCTTCAGGTGATGGGTTACCATGTAACCACCTCACTGACTAAAGAATCATAGACTGCGAGCGGTCTTTGATGCACTTTGGGCGATTGGTCTGGAATCATAAGCGGTGCTTTGCGGGCTTTGGCTTTATGATTTTGACTGTTCAATCCTTCAAAGTGCTTTTTCATTTTTTGAACCTGGTGTTTTTGGGCCGGTTTCCGGTAACCTTCGATGAAAGTACCGGTTTCATCATAGATTTCAATCGTTCCGTTTCTCAGATCCTGCACACCGACACGGTGACCAACAAAGCGGAAGGGAACGGAATAATAATTGGTCTGATAACTGATCATGCAATCATTCGTGACCTTCCGGCTGACCAGATCCACAGCAAGAAACGGCTCAGTGTTCATCGGCTTCAGTTGCTCTTCCTTCAGGATTTCATGGGGTATTTTATGAATCGTCTGATGTAGCCGGGTGTTGCATTTTGTATCAAGCCAGAGCCGGGCCTGCTCATTGAGTTCGGCCAGATCTGAAAAGCTTTTGACTCTCGGCCAGAAATTGCCGCGTACATATTGGACTCCGCGTTCCACCTTGCCCTTGGAACGGGGCAGATAAGGCCGATGTCGAACCGGAATAAAATGGTGATGCTCGGCAAATCGCAAAAACCGCTGATTCCATTTATCGTCGCCGGTTTTGTGACTGTGGGCAACGACCGTTTTCATGTTGTCATACAGAATACTTTCAGTTACACCGCCCAAATAGGCAAATGCCCGTTCATGGCAGCCGATTAATGTGTCAAATTTTGAATTCTCGGTGAATTCAAGATAATAATTTCTGGAATGCCCCAAAACCATGATGAAGGCATACAATTTTTTGAGCTTTCCATCGGGCATCGTGACAACGAATTCTCCCCAGTCAACCTGGGCCTGTTTGCCAGGGGGCGTTTCATAGCGGATTGATGCTTTGGCTAAGGCTTTTTCGCGATATGGTTTCATGAATTCCCGAAGAATCGTCATTCTTCCCTGGTACCCGTCAGCTGCAATTTCATCGAAAATCACAGCGGCATTGACACAGCCTTCATTCATTCGTTCCAGAATATAATCTTTAAACGGATCAAGCTTTCCTTGTCGAAACTGACGTCTCCGATATGCTGGCGGTTCGTTGCGTTTAAGCCAATTGCTGACCGTTTTTCGATCAACACCCATTTCTCTGGAAATCTGCATGATTGACATTCCCTTATTTTTTAAACCTTTGATCATGTAATATTCCTCCATTGTTATCATTCGGTTGTCCTCCTTATATTTAGAAGAAACATACCGTGTTTTTGGGGAATTTTCAACCGTTTATTATGGGTATTTTAACACCGATTTTGACA
>NZ_JAIPPU010000031.1 GCF_026646375.1 Acetobacterium wieringae | reverse complement strand
AAGTTGAAAGGTTAAAAGGTGGAAATTATGAGTAAAACAAAAACAAGCATGAAATCAATTAGAAATAGTTGGAGTAAAATTTATAGTTGTGGTTATGGTGACTTACAATACATCATGAAATACAACGAGCCAGAATTTTATAATTCTGGTGTTTATGGTTGGAATTGTGATATCTATGTGGATTATGCGAGAGATATCGCAATCACTACGGGTTACAGAGGAATGACTGGAAAAATGATAGATAATGCAATCATCGAAAAGTACAGTAATATCGCAAAGAAAATCATGGAAAATACATTTAATCGTCCATATGAAGATATTAAGAAGGAACTGGACGAAAATGTAGAAGCATTTTACAGCGAATTAAATAATAATTAAGAGAGGTGTAAACTATGTTAGAAATATTAAGTCAGCATACAAAACCAAATGCTATTTGGATATGGGGAAATGATACGCTTGAAGACATTTACTATAAACTTGAAATTGAACACGATATTAGACCAGACTTTGAAGAATACGGAAATCATATAAACTACAATCCAAAATGGATACATTCAGAAGCAGCGGAGAAATACAAAGGCTGTGTAATGATTTTTACAAGCCCATATGTCAGGCTGATTACTGACGATAAGAAAATCATTGAACGATGCGAAAAAGCCGTGAATGAATATAAGAAAACAGAAGAATACAAACGGGCAAGAATAGAATATTTAAAAATTGAAGCAGAAAAAGAAAGAGAAAGAAGAGAACGCATTAAACGGCTAAACAACAAGAATAAAACGGCATAAAAAGTAAGTTTCATGTCTTTATTGAAAGGAAGGACGACATATGGAATCAATTAAGTATCATCAGAACGGCATAGGGAATGAATATGGAGCAGACCATGCCCTAACTAATAATTGGAACCCTGAAGTTGACTATGGAAATGAATACGTGAATATTTATTTCAGGATAGAAGCACCTGGTTACAGTTACCCATCATTTAGTTTTACAGAAGAGGGCGAAAAAGCATTTTATATAGAAACTAAAAATGCCTTGCAGCCTTTAGGGTGGGAATCAGAAATTGATGCAGAAGATTGGCATTGTGGATATATCAAGAAAGGCAAACAGCACTTGTATTTACACCCACAAAATTTTAGTGGTGAAATATTGAAAAATGAAGTGAAACAGATTGCAGAGGCTTTACAAAAACATGACACATTTTATCTTAGATGGGTGGATTTATACGAAACTGTCTATGATATTTCTGATACTGAATACGAAGAGTATTTAGTCAATAAAGATGAAGAGATACGCAAAATATTATTTGAGCAGTGTCAGACCAAGAGAACGAATAAGTATTTCTATGTTTTTGATGTATGCAGAAACTTAGCCGAGAAAATCAGATTGAGAAGGGTCGGGCTAAATGACGGGAGAAATTCTGGATCAGGTCAGACGATTGAACATATTAAAGAAATCATTGATAAGATGATTATAGAAGGATTGCTCGTTTCTGTTGAAATTAATGGAAATAAATGCGTTAGAAGCCTTAACAAGACGGAACAGAAGAAGCTTAAATTAATGATAGCATAAAACGCAATTTGATAGGAGTGTGAGCCAACTATGACGGATAAAGAAAAAGAAAATTACAACATAACAATGGATAAGACAAAGAGAGAAGATATCATTAAACAAGTATTAGGTGTTGCGTTTGGTAGCAATCCTATTACTCTTGAAGGAATAAATGATATAAAAGTATTTTATCAAAATAACTATAAAAGATATTTAAGTGTAGGTAGAAGTATAAGCGCTTCTGCTAAACCATATCAATATGGCGATTTTTGGTTTAATGATGCTGGGTTTCAATTTATGTGGAAGAATCATTCCGGCCATATTCAGTTAGAATGCATACCATGGAATGAAGTTAAGAAGCGAATAAATAATATTAACTAATAAAATGCACGTTTAATGGTGAGCAATCGGAGAATATATAACCGGTTGCTTTTATTATGCTTAAAATCAGGAGGAGATTGTAATGGAGAAGTTTTCAAATAAAGAACTGGAAATTATCAGTAATGGTTTAATAAGTCTTATTGTAAATGCTGCGAACGCGAAGAGGCTTGTAACTGATACGGCTTCACAGAATAGCATTGATGATTACATGAAAACTTTACAGGCACTTAATTCAAAGGTTTGTAAGATGGAAACCGATGACAAGACGGAAGAGGAAATATCGAGACAATCAAAATGTTGTCTTGGTTGTAATTTTTATGATATGAACGATCAAATTAATGCTTTTGGTACATGTGAACCCCAGGATCAAGATTTCCATTGTACGCATGAATGCAATTTATCTGAAGAGGAGCTTAAAGAATTGGAAGGACTCACGGGACACAGTAGGTAATATTAATTACATGATTCATGAAAGGAAAATTTCAAGTAGAAAAGGAGAATATAGAATATGAAACAATATTACGTTACTTATTCAGGAAGTTTATATATTGATGCAGAAAATGAAGAAGAGGCTTGCGAGTTGGCAGCGTCTCAAATTTCATTAAGTGAAATAGACGCTTATGAGGTTGACGAAGACGGAAATATCAATATGTAAGAATGAAATATGCGGTTGCAGTATTAAGTTTTTTTGAGAATGAGAATAGAGTTTCTATAGTTGATGCCAACAGTGAGGTTGAAGCTATGATAAAAGCATTATCATCAGGCGACAAAATGCTAGATGAAGACTATGTCCAGTGGAGCAAACCCATGTTGACAAAAACAGTAGAGGAAATTCAAGAAGAATGCTTCGATGGTGATATGGCAATTTCAAAGCCTGTCATTATTGAAATGTAAAATGAAATTGTAATTTTATAAGGAGAATTAATGATGTGTAAATGGTGTAATAGAAGAGGCTTGTTGCCTGAAAAATATCCGAGCCATGCGGATAACATATATCAGGATTCATATATGATGGTCATGAATTACAAAAGAAACGTTCCAGAGCTGATTGTTAGTTCTAAACATGGGTTAAATTTTTATTTCAGTATTAATTACTGTCCTATTTGCGGCAAAAGGTTATTAACAGATAAGGCAAAAAGAGATAGAAAGAGACATATTAAAGAAGGTTTTAGTGACTTGTTTGGAAGAATTGGTGATAAAAGAAGTAACATGTGAAAAATAGATTTTATGAAAAGAAAGTGAGGATAATATGAAAATAGTATCAAGTAAAAAGTGTATATCAGAAATAAGAAAGCAAATTGAAATACAAAAGAATAATGTTTTACATGATGAAATTAACAGATACGACGCTTTTGAAATTGTTTATCAAATGATGCATTTATCAAAAGCGCTTGGAATTTTAAACAAAAAGACGTTAGATGCTTTATGGCGAGAAGCACAGGAAATAACAGCATAGAAGACAGGTTTTAAAGGAGGAATAAAGAATGAGCCAACTATGGAATTACATTATTAGCGAATTTCCAACGGCATTTGAAACAACGTTTGCCCGTGACATGCTTGATAACATTTTAGAAGAATCAGAAAAGATTGAAAATATAGCAGAAAGATGTGACTGGCTCGCCAAAATGATTCCGCAAGTCAGATCAACGGAGATAAGAGATATATTGTTACGATAATATCGGTAAACTAAAACCGTTAGAAAGGTATGAATAATGAAAAAGTCAAAATTAGTATTAGAACTTAGGTGTTGTGTTGGATATGGATATATGGCGTATATTGAGTTTGGAGCAAAAGAAGCGGTTTCAAGTTTTCTGAAAAACTTTTGTATGTGGGGTGGAAGTACAAAAACGTTTGAAAATTACAGTATGTACGAATTGCCAGAAGACGTAATGAAATTCATGACCACTGAAACATTTAAAGGGTGGTTACTAAAGAATGATGTAGAGTTGTTTACAGAAAATGATGGAAAATATAAGGCAATCTTAAGTGAAGTATTTTCACACATATAAAGATGAAAAGCACATTTTATAGTTAAGGAGGACGTATGGAATCGTTTTATTTTTTAATAGTAAGTGTTTCTATAGGAGCGTTAATAGGGTATGTTATTTCTCGTCTGACTTGCAGAGGAGAGCATAAAAGGGGAGGGAATTATAATGAATTTGGTAAGAGGTACGACAAGTGATTATAGCTGCTCATATAGCTATCGACGCATTGATAGGCGAAAACAAAGACGAAATTTCATTATATGGAACCGAATTGTAGGAAGCATTTTATTATTGCTTTCTTTTTTTGTACTCTTTATGCTGCCAGACCAGGACGGAAACTGGACACTGACAGGTTTGATGGTAATTGTGGCAATTGCTTTGTTCATGCAAAATGGAGGACTCAAACATGACTAACAATATAAAATTTCATTACATGAAGAACAAGGAAGGGAAAATTGAAATGTATGCAAATGGTATATACATTTCTACATTTGATAACTTCACAGAGATTTTCGCCTTACAACAACTTATACCTTAATACATAGCCTTGTCGGTAATCCAAAAGGAAAGGCCGTACTGCAAAAGTAAACAAGGTATTCCCGGCAGTCAGAATGTGATTGCTACTTACCACAGATAATTAGTGGTTGATCTGGCATAGTTCACTAACCGCATATAGTTAGCGGTAGATTTTTAATAGGAGGTGTTTCGTATGGGATATAGAGAATTAGAGCAATGTGAGGACTTTGACAAACTGAAGGCAGTGTTTGACGATGATGTGCTTAACTATTATGAAAAGCAGCTAGAGAGCTATTTAAGCGGATCAGAGGAGAGACCAGCAGTTGTTTGTTGGTGGGAAGGCATGATGAGCACTGATGATTTTACAGAAATGTATGCAATGTAATGGGAAAAATTGGTAGTTATTTGCGAAGGAATAGATTGTATAATTAAGAAAAAACTACCAAGGAGAAGATGTTATGAGAGTAGTGAGAACACTTGAGTATATTTACAATAAAGATTTAAACAATTATCTGGCATCAAAATTTGCTTATGCTTCCAGTAAGGGGATGGAAGTGGAAATTGAGCTTACAGAACCAATTATTGATCTACTAATTGATTTTAAGGATTATAAAAAAATCTTAGACAAGGCATTCAAGTATGCATTTAGAACAGTTAAAAAGTGTGATGAAAAGAAACTAGTTTTTTGCATGTTTTATAATTATGGTCATTTATATTTGGCTATAATTTATCCTGCTTTTACTAAAACTGATAGAATAGTATTTGCGAAAGATATTGAAAGTAAGATGTATCGAGTTATAAAAAAATATGAAAACGTTCATCAACATATTGTAAATGAGAAATCTAAAATTACACATCAAATAGCAATAGCATGTAACGATCAGAATATTGTTTTTTATTAAAGAGGAACCATATGGTTCCTTTTTTAGTGGATAAAAGTAATATTTATTTGGAAGGAATGGAGGTAAAGCTATGACATACCATGAAGAAAATGATATACAGAATTTAAAAAAGCTAAGAAGTATTATATCCTCATTGCCAACTTATTGCGAAGACTTCTTTCGAGGGATTGAGCCGAGAACTTCTTCCAAGACAAGGATTGCTTATGCAACGGATCTGAAATTGTTTTTCGATTATCTTTTTAGAAGCGGTCAAGTTTCAGACATTGAGTCAATTACTCTTGATATGCTTTCAAGTCTAAAAATTATCGACTTTGAAAAATATATGGAATGGTTAAAATGTTGGACTGATGAATCGGGAAACGAAAACACCAACGGAGAGAAGGCCATTGCAAGAAAATTGTCTACGTTGAAAGCCTTCTACAAATATTTTCAGCAGAACGAAAGAATAATCATCAATGCAGCTTCACTTGTGCTGCCACCGAAGTTACACGATAAGGAGATCATAAGGCTTGATAGCGACGAAATGAAAGCATTTATTCAGGCGGTGGAAACCGGTGGAAGTTTAGAAGGGAGGGAACGCTCATTCTTTGAAATAACACGGAAGCGAGATTTGGCAATAATCATGTTGCTACTTACAACAGGAATCCGTGTTTCTGAATGTATTGGCCTAGACATTAACGATGTGGATTTTAAGAATAGCGGAATTAAAATATACCGGAAAGGAGGAAAAGAAGAAACCGTATATTTTAGCGATGACACCAGAGAAGTATTAGAGTCTTATATAGAAGAAAGAAAACAGGTGGAATCAATCAAAGGGCATGACAATGCTCTATTTTTATCGTTGCAGAACAAACGAATATCAACAAGAAGCGTAGAGGATTTAACACCTAAGTATGCTAGGCTGGCTGGAATCCAGAAGAAGGTTACTCCCCATACACTTAGAAGGAGCTATGGGACGGCCTTGTATAACGCCACAGGGGACATTTACTTAGTTGCTGGTACGTTGGGCCATGCAGATGTAAACACTGCCAAACGGCACTATGTAGCACTGGAAGACGAGAAGAAAAGAGGCAATCGGAACGCTGTTAAGCTGAGATGATGGAGGATTGATAATGTGTCAAACTAAAATAACTGGTGCAATAACAATAAACCTAGAATTAAATGCGATTTGAAACTTAATATTGATAGCCAATAGGAAGTGTTGTATACTAGAGCAGTATATGTAATGAGATCTAATGCTTAAAAAGGAGTGACAAATATGAATCAATTACCAGAAGGATACAAAGAAATTAGAAGGGTAAATTTGGCAAAAGATAAAAGAATGTTTATTGCTATAAATATCTTTGCATTTATAATTTTTATTGTTATGGCAGTTTTTGGTGCTATTATTAAACCTATATCATTTACAGTTGATTCGAAATTTATGTACCTATTAATTCTTACTATAGTTTTATATATAATTTATATCATTATACATGAAGCGATACACGGATATTATATGAAAAAGTTTAGTGGGAAAAGGGCACATTACGGCTTTACTGGATTTTGTGCTTATGCAGGTAGTGAGGCTTATTTTAATAAAAAGCATTACATCATAATATCACTTTCTCCTGTTGTAATTCTCGGTATTGTTTTATTTATAATTAATGCTATAGTACCACAGAGTTATTTTTGGGTAATATATTTTGTGCAAATGGTGAACATAACGGGTGCTGTCGGTGACTTTTATGTAACTTATTTAATGAGTAAGATGCCTGACGATACTTTAACACAGGATACAGGGGTGTCTATGACAATGTACTCAAAACAATCATAATCTATATTATTTTACTATCAACTATCAATAATCATATTGGTAGTTTTTTTATACTATAAATTTAAGCGTAATATAACATTAAAACAATCATTCAATTAAGAAAATTAAGGTTTGGCTGATTGTGGTACATGGAAGCTTAATATTGCTAGTTAGTAAGTTTGGTGATATTCTACTTATAAGGATTCTCGTGATCTATTACATGGTCCTATGTCAAGATTTAGTACAAGTTAAAATGAGAAAACAATCCTCACTTTAACCGACCAGCTGCAATTCACCTTTACCTGCTTTTTCATACAGCTTTTCAAAATCGTCTGGTGATATATAATCACAGTGACTGTGAATTCTTTTAGTATTGTAGAAAGCTTCAATGTATTCAAATATTAATCGATATGCCTGCTTGTAATTATTTATTTTAAAACGATTCAGCCATTCTCTTTTGATTAAAGAATGAAAGGATTCGATACAGGCGTTGTCCCACGGAAATGCCTTTTTAGAATAACTGCGCTGCATACTTGCTGTTGCTTTCCGATATTCATTTGACACATATTGACTTCCCCTGTCACTATGGATGATAAGTGGCTGTTCGGTGTTACGTCTGGCTTTTGCTTTGTCAATGGTATCAATTATGAATGAAACTCCCATTGAATCGGATAATGTCCATGCGATGATTTTTCTAGAATATAAATCCATGATACTCGTCAGATAAACAAATCCTTCGGTTGTCCAGATATAAGTAATATCGCTGCACCAGACGGCATTTGGTCGTTCGGGATTAAATTGTTCATCAAGGATATTTTGAAGCTTATTACTAAAATCAGAGTTTTTGGTCGTAATCGTCCACGGTTTGATCCACTGAGCCCTTATTCCAAGTTCCCTCATGTATTTGCCAACAGTACGTTCGGAGGTGAACTCTCCACCCTGCTGTAACTTTTTGGTAATCTTAGGAGCACCATAGTTTTGTTTGGAATCATTGTAAATATCAAGGATTTTTACTTTGATATTTTCCCTACGAATCTGCATAGCAGATGGCATACGCTTAAGCCATGCATGGTAACCAGATCGTGAAACGCCAAGGATTTTCAGCATTCCGGAGACAGAAACCTGGCGCTTTTCTTTTATGGTAGCTTCCGTCTTTACAGTGACCTCGAAGTAAATGGCTTCGGTCATTTTCCCAGAATGCTGATGGCTTTTTTTAATACATCAAGAGCATCCTGAGTATCACGCAGTTCGCGCTTCAGGCGAGCAATTTCCTTTGCTTCGTCAGAAGAATAATTACCTGAACCACGGTTTTCGATGTCACCAGTTTCTCGTAATTCCTTTTGCCACCTGGATAAGGTTTGCTGACTAATGCCAAGATTTGTAGCACAGCCCACTAAACCTAGGTCCTTGTGATCTTGGTAATATTGAATAGCATCAAGTTTAAATTGCTTGTCAAAATGTTTTGCCATAATGAGAGCCTCCTTTGTTACGATACCTTTATTGTATCATATTTTTCTTTATTGGATTTTCTCATTTTGACTTGTACTATTTAGATTCTAGCACCAACAAAGCGAAAAGGAATAATAGGTAAAGGTGAATAAATGTGGACTTGTGTCAATAACGTAGTCACAAGTCCAATGTATTAAAAAAGGAGATTGTGTTAATTATGCTTAGAAAATATGTATTTGCACTAGTAGCCATATCTTTTGTTATGATACTAATGGGGTGTGGCAATGAAGGGGAAGGGACAGCAGCGTCCCAAACAGAAACGGAAGAGAGTTTGATTGCTGATGAAGGTGTAGCAGAAAACTCTGACGGTGAAACAGATATAAAGTCAGAGGAAAGTCATAGTGATGTAGTAGACAAAGAAAGCCTTGTTTCTGAGGATATGGATTATTATAGCGTGTGTACCTCGAAGTCAAAACAGGAGGTAGAAGCATTTGCGGAGGCGGTAAAGGTAAGCTTCTTGAATGATGACTGGGCGGCGGTTTCTGAGACGACTGCTTATCCGATTACGATACAAGGAGTAGAATACGTGGATGCGGAAAGTCTTGCGCATGCGGATATTGTGTTAAGTGAGGAATATAAAGAGGCATTGAAGGCAGCTTCTTGCGAGAACCTTTTTGCTAATGGGGAGGGTATTATGCTTGGGGATGGAGAAGTATGGATTGGAGAGGTGCTGGATGAAGATATGCAGTCCGAAGGATTAAAAATTATAGCTATTAATGCGGAGAAGTAATAAGAATGGGCTGTTGAAGGAGTAGATAAATATTCTACTGGAACGATAGCTCAGTTTTTGTACCTAAAAATCTATAATTGAGAATTTATGAAAGAACTATTTATTTAGAAAGTTCGACCTTATATTGTGGTTGAACATTTTAATGGAGAGGAGTATGAAGTACAAGCTCATTGGTAATTGCAATGAAAATCGAGTTTGATTAGAAACCGATGTTACTGTATTGCGTGGAAGGATAGAGTGAGATTAATAATAACAAGGGAGACTATAATATGATTACATATAAAAAAGTGGATAAGACATATTTCGCTCAGTATGACTTAATTCCTATGCGCGTTCATGTTTCTAGCTATTATAAAATAGATAAAATTAATCGCGGGTTGGGTGGTTTTAATTTTGTCGAAACCTCCATAGAACCTTATTTAAAAGACTTTTGTACTGGCGAAGACGAAACTGTAAAGCGTTGGGAAAGACAATGGGATATTTCAAACTGGGCTTTTTTTATGGCATTTGATGGTGATAAACCGATAGGAGCCGCAACAATTGTATCACGTACAAAAGGAATAAATATGCTTTCAAATAGGGATGACCTTGCAGTATTATGGGATATTCGTGTGGATGATAAATACAAACAGCAAAAAGTTGGTCAAACTTTATTTGATATGGCTGCAAATTGGTGTCGCAGTCAAGGATTTGTACAAATGATAATAGAATGTCAGAACAATAATGTTCCTGCCTGTAAATTTTATCATAAACAAGGAGCAACTCTTAGTATGATTGATGAGTATGCGTATTATAATGAACCTGAATATAGGTATGAAACTCAGTTTATTTGGTTATTAAGTTTGTAAATAAGGTGGATTGTATGATTGGAAATAATAGAGAAAGAAATAAATCAGATTGCAGGGTGAAATCTAAGATTGATTGTTAAGGAGTAAAAGACATGAAATGTAGGCACTTGTTTTTGGTAATAATTTGTATGTTTATGACTGGTTGTAGCAATGAAAAACCAAGAGTAGAGAGTCAGGTGATAACGGCTCAATCAAACGAAGAAACCGAAGATATTTCTGGCTTTTACGGAGATTACCGAATCACTGCTTGTAAAGGAACCGCCGCAGCCTACGCTATGTCTCAGGAAGAAATAGACGCTTCTATTGGAAATGTGTTAAGCTATCAGGAGTCCACTTATGCATGGAATGGGAATACCATAGAGACAAGCTATCTAGAGGAAACCTACTCTGTAGATCAAATTTTTGACGATTTCGGTATCCAGGCATCTAAACTAGGAATTGAAGAAAAAGAAATTTTACATGTGGCTGCTTTAACAGAAGGTAATTTTATAGGAAACTATTTATATGTATTAGATGAAAATACTTTGCTTGTATATTATGAGGGTATATTTTTTGAGGCAAAAAGAATAGAAGGGAATTAGTGTTATAATAAGTTGGAGGGCATTGGAGAATAATCCGGTGCCTTTTATAGGTAAACGCTCCATAGTGAATGCGTAGATTTCTTGCTATGTATCTGAGATAATAGACTCACCAAATCAAAAAAGTTAAGGCTCAACTTTTTTGACATCTATAGGAGGACTGTCTATGAACTCTACAACGTCATTAGTGGCCAGGCAATATCGACTTCAGCAATGGGCGGATCAAATCCGCGAATGTCAAAACAGGTCTGCCGGAGTCTCCATCAAAGAATGGTGTATCCAGCATGAACTTTACTGCAGCGAATTATTACTATCGTTTAAGGGAAGTGCGCAAGGCCTTCCTGAATCATATCTCATATGATGCAGTTCCACAAAGTATAGTTCCAGTTCCAGCAGAGCTCATAAGTGGTAATTTACGATCTGGATCAGCATCTGGATTGGAAGTTTCAATCAACAATGTCTGCATTCGTGTAACCAATGAGACTTCTCCTGAGCTTTTAAAAATGGTATTGCAGGTGGCTGCCGATGTTAAATGATGCAACCTGCTTTAAAAACGTATATATCGTGACTGGGTACACTGATTTGAGATCTGGAATTGATACATTGGTTTCTATCGTGGAGTCAAAACTTGAGAGCAAACCATTTGTACCAGATACGCTTTATCTTTTCTGTGGAAGAAGAACGGACCGCATTTTGTTCTTCCCAAGTCAATAGAGGATTACTCATTAAAGTTTGAAACTCATTAAGCATACGTCCCCGTGACACTTGACTTAAAACGGTTTTCAAAAGAGTTACCTATCATTTTACGCCACGAAAGACACAACTTCAACACGATATGTCCTATAACGTCCTGTTTTCATGAAGCTGACGAACCGGACCGGCAGAGCCTTTCCCTTTTGCGGCGTACGCCCGGTGAGACGGTTTGGCACGCATACCCATGCGCACGCCCGAAGAGTGAAAATGTTGTTAGGCGATTGACCATGCCCTGTTATTCAGAAATCGCCATGGGTGGCTATTTCCAACGCTTTCTTGAATACCCTAAAAATCTGTCTTACCAATTGATCTTCTTTATTTAAATGGTTTTCACTTATATAAGCTAATAAGATCCTTCACAAATATTTCTT
>NZ_JAIPPU010000030.1 GCF_026646375.1 Acetobacterium wieringae | reverse complement strand
GAGGTATTTTTTATTGTCAATCTCTTGACCTATTTAAATTATACAGGAAGCTTTCTTATTCATTTAAAAATGATTTAATATTCCTGCTCCCAATCATAGCTGCTGTTTTCTTTTTGCTTGATCTTTTCTTTTAGCGCTTCTCCTTCCAGCTTCTTTTTCATGTGAGTTAATGGATAATAATTAGACTCCTTACTCTTACCGGATCGTAAAGCCGTAAGAATATTCCTGGCATTTCTGGCGAAATCGTCCATTTCTTTCTGGTGCATTTTTTTCGTCCGCTCACTTCTTCTTTTGCAATTTTTCTCAAACTGCTCCAGTAATTTTTCTTTAGTGAACCGCTCCGGCGGATAGAGTTTATTATTTCTGCACTTTTTACCATCCGGTGTCGTAAACGTGATATGCTTATGATGATCCCATTGGACTTCATAACCAAGTTTTTCCATATTGGTTATAAATTCATCCTGGTTAAAGGAATGCTTTACGCACTCTTTAACAGCCAGAAATAATTCATATTTCCAGCTCTGTCCCTGCTTCTGTTTTTCATACTCTCCCTGTTTAACCGTATGAAGCTTCTCATTATTGTCTTCAGGCTGAACCACCTGATCCTGGTCATTTTGCTTATCCCACCAGATCCGAATATTTTCCTCCCGACACAGCTCCAGGGATTTATTCTTGATATCCTCCAGATCCGCTTTGCTGATATGCCATTTTGCACCGGTTTCAGCATTTACTGAATTGATGCAGAAATGGTTATGGATATGATCCCGATCCGTATGGGTTCCAATAACGACCTGGAAGCCGTTAAAAATATCGGTTTCTTCTATTAGTCGGCGCCCGATTTCATGAACTAGCTGCATATCCTGTATTTCTGGTGGAAAACTCTGTTCGGCATGAATATAAAGACGTCCACTTTCCTTGTTATACATATTTTTGATCAGCATGAATTCTTCATAAGCACTCTCAGACGAACAGTTTATGGTTGACACCAGGTGGTTTTCTTCTTCCATTTTCTTGGTGTAATCAATACAATTCCGCATTCCGGTTTTAGTTTGGCCATGCTTGAACTTGATGATTTTAAAAACTGCCATTTAACTGCTTTGGGAAAAATACTGATCCAATGCCAACTCAATCGTCATCTGGATGTCACCTTCATCCTCCAGATCCTGAAAGTATTTTTCGATAATCTCCGGTGAGATTTTATAGGTTTTCTCAGGCTTCTTTTTTAAAGCCTTATCTTTGAAAATCTCATTGAGTACATCCATTGTAATTTCAACACTTTCCATTTTTTTTCGCATGATGTTTGCTTTATGGAAGGAAATCTTATTTCCATCCAGCATAAAAGATCTCACCACGTCCTGTTCGGCATCAGAAAGATAAGACAGCTCCACTGCCGATTTGATACTGAGTTTACCACTGTCGCAAAGATCTTTTAATCCTTGGGTCAAATTGTTGTGGATCTGCACATAAGAAATAATCTGACGCTTGCCGATATTGAACGGATTATCCTTTTCCAACTGATCGTATTGAGATCGCTCAATTTCTGATAGTTGTGCCTTCCTTTTATTGAGTATTTTCATCAATTGATGGCGTCTGGTTAAAATTTTAGCTTTTTCGGAAATAACATAATCATTAAGGCTGCGCTTTTTTATATTTGTTTCAATTAACATCAATTCAGCAGCGCTATCATCTTTTAAACCCTCATAAATGACCGCATGAATATCTCTTTTTCCGAGTCTTTTACAAGCTTCCACACGATTATGTCCGGAAATAATTTCAAACATCCCCTCATACTCATTGTGTGGTCGAACCAGGATCGGATCTGTCACTCCCATATCTTCAATACTTTCCATCATCGATTTCATTTCACTTTCATTATACTTGGTAAAAATGTGATTCTTGAAATCAATGAGACGATTAACTTCAATTCTAGCATAAATTGAAGATTCAGAATAATCAGCCATATTTACTTAACATCCTTTCATAAATAAATAAAAGACCCTGTTTGGGTCCAATTGATTTTGTTTCCCGAGGAAACAAGATTCTATGTTGAATAGTCTTTAAATTGTGTTCCTCGTTCCATATGAGCTTTGATTGACGCCGGTCGCTGCCATTGTCTGGTGAACGCTTTCCATTCCATTGAATACTCGGTTTTAAACGGTTTGAAATCCCGCCTTAGTTGGGCAAAGGGCATGGCTCCCATCCGGTACACTTCCTGGAGCCGATTTTCATTCGCTTCCATATCATCGCCAATCAAGACATAGCACTTGATCTTTTCCCGATTAAATCCTCCTTTAATTAACTTATCACAAGCCGTTCTGAAAGCCGGCAGCGACTGATCGGTGTCACAGGCCAACCATAATTCATCAATTTTTAGACTTCTGACATTCTCAACAAAATGATCATCGATCAAATTTGATTGTAATCCACCTTTAAACTGGATCCGTCGCTGCGACCGTAACATTTCAAAGACTTGATCTTTGTGCTTTTTACTGGTCTGAAGAAAATTATTGTCCTGGATAATGTTTCCCGGACAAATAGGCAGTTCTTTTAAGCGCCCCTCAATCTTTGGTACGATGCACCAGGGACATTGATTATTACAACCCCTGCTGGAAAAAATTATGTTTGGCTTGAGATATAGTCCTGGAACGAAATCACCCACTGCACTTGCAAATCCGGGGCCACCAACTTTCACTGGCCGGTCTGTAAATGCCTGGTATTGTTCCTGAAGCTTGATGCAATAGTCCTTATCCCAGGTAAAGGAACAGGAAATATGAATCTCATCAAACGTTGGAAAAAGTGAAAACATCGGAGCCTGGATAATTCCATCCGGATAATAGGTCAGGGGATCTTCAGGAGTGTAACTGGTTTTCTTTGGGAAAACCCGAAGTATCTGCTTATCCCTGTTCATTTCAATGAATTTGTTGCACTACTTCAGCATAGCGCTTATTGATTTCATCATTCGTCATTTTCTGCCGATTATAAAACATTTCTTTCACAAAAAGTTCGAGCGGATGAATAACTTGATTTCCATTTCTATCAATTGTATAACTGATTCCAAAGCATCCCAGCTCCAGTTCTTCCAGCCATTCTCCTGTAGCTTCTGCTCTTACATCCAGATCTTTAACTTTCCCACAGTACGGACACCGTAGCTGTTCGGACGTTTCAGCGAAGTGCTTGCCAACGATAAATTCCTTATCACAACTATAACAGACATACTTTACCAAATCGTCTTCAAAGTGTTTCTCACCTGATTCTTTTTCCCAAATTAAATTCGCCATAAAACTATTCTCCTTTTAAAATTATAATGATTTACAAATATCCCTAATAGAAACATTTGTAAACCATCAAAAAAGCAGACGAGTAGAATCCTACTCATCTGCAAATTTTTTATATTATTTGGTTGTATTTTACATCGATCCCCAACCATGGAGTAAAAAACTCCGGGCACATTATAGAATTGTTTTGATTAGAAACAAACGAAAATAAATCCCGCCACAAAGGCCAGCACCAACAGGCGTCGCATTGTCCATAATTCTTTTTATTGCGATTAATCCCTAATATGAGATTATTTTCCGTCACTATGTGAACCCAACACAATGCGTCGTCGCTTCCTTTAAACACTCCTTTAAAGGTACTATGGAATTTCTATAATGCGTACTATTCACTTATCTAAGATCAAAGAAAGACCCAGGACTTGAACCCAGCGGTTACCATCTAACATCTTTCACGTATAAAATTAGTAAAAATTGTTATATTATTTCTTCATAATGTCTTTCTTTGAATCGTCTAAATATTTCCACAAAATCTGAAGTATCAATGCATTCTTAGAAATACCTTTTTCTTTCGCTTTAGAAATAAGAAATTCGTTTAATTCTTCTGGCAGTCTTAATCCAGATCTAATTTTTTTAGTCGTCACTTTGTCGTCACCTCCCTGTAAACATCATAACATGTCGTCACTTTGTCGTCAATGTGTTTTTTGATGTTATAATATATCAATAAATATAAAGGAGATTTTACAATGCCTTCAAATCTACCTCGATTTACAATCCGTGTGGATAAAGAATTAATGAAAAAATTAAGATATATTGCAGAGTACAATGGACGATCCGCAAATCGTGAAATCGAAATATTAATTAAAAAGCATATTTCTGAATTTGAAGCGAAAAATAACATTATTACTCCTGATCAATATGAGCAGTACAAATAAAAAACAATAAAATTCGCTTACTAATTTACTAAAACACTTATTTTTAGAATATAAGTGTTTTTTTTATATATAATTATACTATGTGTATAATTGTATCGTATTATACATGAACGTAAATGTCAATCCTCTAAATAATGTAATATTTATGATTAATTTGATAATATCTTTTAAAAAAGAGCATAAAGAGTAGTATAATAAATAATTCAGGAGACTATACTACTGACAAAGGAGATCCCTAATGTTCCCAAAAATATTGAGAAAACTTCGAATAAAAAATAAACTTACCCAAACTGAATTGGGCAACATTATTGGTGTATCATTTGTTAGTATCAGCAAGTACGAAAATGATGAAAGACAACCAGAGCTTGGAACGTTGGTTAAACTTGCTGATTATTTCGAAATATCTCTAGACGATTTGATCGGCCGATCAATAGAAAAACCATCCGTTGAAACAAGCGAATATGCACATAAAATCAAACAAGAATATTCCATTAAATTAACGAAAAATCAGAAGGATTTACTTGATATTTATGATAAAATTGAAGATGAAAGACTACAAATTAAACTATTAGGAAAATTTGAGAATATTGTTGAAAATATGATTATTGAAAAGAAAAAAAAGGGGCTATAGAATGGATCACATTGAGAGAATTAATTTACTAACAAAATTGAAAGAAGCCGGTTCATATTTTAGTCAGAAATCATCTGATTACAATCTACTTATTAAACTGGAAGAAGACTCTATAGAATTAAGCAATGCCTTTGAATCTCACAAAAAACTATCCTTCAGTAACTTAGGAAACTTCTTTCTATCAATTTTTATTACCTCAGCTACATTATTTACAATTTACTTTTATTTATACATGGATAACCAATATACGCCCAATATTTTATTATTTACGATACTTGATATCCCTCTTGTCTTAGTATTTTATTTTATCCTGAACTCTTCAAATAAACGAAAATTGGAGAAATATATAAAAAAACTAGATATGCTGAATAATGAAAAACATCTACTTCTGTCCGATCTATACCTCAACTATCAGAATTTCAGATATCCTGGTTTACTCCCCTTTAAATATACGTTTCCAGGATTTATAGAAATTATCTATGAGTATATCAACGATCATCGAGCCAATAGCATAACCGAAGCAATTAATTTATATCATGATGAAATGCACAAACAAAATCTTGAAAAATCACAGAAGGAAATTATTAGAATATCAAAAGCAAATAATTCGTCTACCAGACGCGCCGGAAATTGGGCTGCTGCTGCAACAGCTATTTCAGTATTGGGTTTATTTGTAAAACGTTAGACAAAAAAGAAGGTAATGATTTTACTCACTACCTTCTTTTTTATTAAAATATTCATCTAGAGCTTCTACTAGAATCTTTTGAATCTCTGCATCCGTTTCTTTGTTAAAATAGTTATCTAATATTTCAGGTCTTATCTTAAAAGGCTTTCTCTCGTTTTTCTTTTTAATAAATAAATCTAAGATTGCTTCTTTCGTGATCTGATTTTCTTCGAACAAATTTTTGATTAAAGAAGCCTTTGGTTCGGTTAGCTTATACCCTTCATTTAACACTGATAATACGATCATCTGCTCATCTTCATCCAGATAAGATAATTCTACTCCGGCTTTTATACTGATCGTATAATTATCAAGCAAATTTTTAATCTCTTGGATCAAGCAATTATGTATTCTATTGTACCTCCACACTTGAATTCTTCCTAAATTCAGTCCGGATTCATTTGAAAATTCTTCATTTTCTTTTTCAATATCTTTTTCATTTCTCAACCGATCCCATTCAGATACAATATGAGCACGCTCTGATACTTTAAAATCGTTCAAATTTCTTTGATTGAGATTTGTCTCGATGACAATCATTTTTGCATCGTCCTCGCTCAAATCATTAAACAAACGTGCCGGTATAATATCGATATTTAGTCTTTTACAAGCTTCAACTCTGTTGTGGCCGGCAAGAATTTCATACTTACCTAAATTTTTAGGATGTTTTCTGACAAGAATCGGTGTTACAACTCCACGACTCTCAATACTTTCCATTAGATTTTTCATAGAATTTTCATCATAACCGGGAAATATATGATCCTCGAATTCCAGTAATTTATTGACTTCTATCATTAAAAGTTCTTCATCATCCAAGCTAAATAAACTGTCTAATCGGTTCACCATTACTTCATCTCCTTGTTTACAATTTCTAAAGAAAGATTTTTATAGGCAGTCATTACTTTTTCAATTGACTCTTTATGCTTCTTTATTTTTAAACTCTCATACATTTCACGAGCACTTAAGGAGTTGATAGCAGTATCGCCCATTTTTGTAACTGCCGGAATTTTTGAATCAAACACATTAATCCTTTCACCAAAAACATCAGTAATAATTTGTTCCATTTCCTTTGTGATTCTTAAATTAGGTGTATATTTTGTTAATAGTATCCCTTCAATTTCTAATCCACTATTCATCTTCTTTTTAACGTTCTTGATCGTTTTCAGCAATGCTTCGATCCCTTTGACTGCCCAAAATTCCGGAACAACTGGGATAATAACTTTATTGGCAGCAACAAGAGCATTTATTGGCATCATCCCTAATGAAGGCATGCAATCAATGATTATATAATCGTAGTCATCTTTATATTTTTCTAAAATTCGATCTAGGACGCTTTCTCTCGACATCACATTAACAATCTGAATTTCCACATTTGATAATTCAATGTTAGAAGGCAGAAGATCGATCATCTCCTTATGGATAAGAATATCTTCATTATCATATGTAAATTCATCATCATAAATACACTTTGTTAATAAAGTCGCCAATGTAAAGCTCAATTTGTCTGGAGTTGGAACACCTGCTTGCATTGTTAAATTTGCCTGCGAATCTAAATCTACTAGAAGAACCTTTTTGCCTAATTTTCCTAATTCCCAACCCAGGTTATAAGTTGATGTGGTTTTTCCTACACCGCCCTTTTGATTAACAACCGCAATGACCGTACAATTACTCATGATCGTCTCCTTCATCATCGTTTAAATCTTTTTTAATTAGAGATATAATATAATTTCCAATCGTTTTTATCTTCTGATCCTTCTCTCGCTGCAATTTAAATCTCATTTTTTTGTCAAGAACTGCGGGTATCTTTAAATATATACCTACTTCTTCTTTATTTTCAGAATCTGGATTTATACCAAAAATTTTATCATATACTTCTGCTTGAAGTTTTTCTTTCGCCCAACTTTCAGCTTCTTCAAAAGTTATTGGCAGTAGTATTTCTCCAGCAGTAAATTGATTATTACCGCTTTGTTCAGCATATTGAGTAGCAGCTCCACCGTAAGCGTGAATAAAATATTCACCAGTCTTTTTTATATAAAGATTCTCCTTAACATACAAAGGATCCATTCTAGGACAGCCATTTTCCCAATCTGCCAATTGAGTGGCAGATTGGGTGTTATACAATTTATTCTTAATAACCTTCTTCATTCGTTCCTTCACCAAGAATCTCTAAGAAATCGAATTGCTTTTCTTCTGGCAATTCTTTAATTAAAGCCTTTAAAACATTAGACTGGCGTTTGATTGTTTGATTTTGCGCTTGAACGATTTTAAACAATCCAAACAACTTTAAATCCTTTACAAAGTCTTTTTCATCGTCCTCACCAAATACAAATAACCCTTCACATTTGTCTCTATAATACTTGAAAACATTAAAAGATTTTAATTCATCTTTGTACTTAATAAGGAACCTCTTTTTTTCCATTTCAATTTCATGTTTACTTTTTAACATAGAATTATTTCCTTTCTTTTCTAAGTTAATTCATTATACAATAGATAATATATATAGTCAATATAAAACCGACTATATATATTATCTATTGTATCTAAGTGAAATTGCCAGACTATAGTCAGAAAAGAATGCCGACTGAAAAATTTTCTTTTCAATTTACTTGCTTTTTAGTTCTAAAGAATTTAGAATTGGCGGAAGGTTCACTAAGGACACAAAATTTTTCCCCCCCCTGTTTTAAATTAAATAAATAATTTAAAACAAGGGAAAGAATTTAGAATTGGCGTATAGGACGCTTAAGGTTTCTAAACCCTTCGCAAGCATTACTGCTCGCAATACTCTGCCGGTCAAGGATCTGCCATAAAACACCGGTTGTTATCACACAATTGTATCCCCCCCCTCCTGGATAACTCCAGGCGACAGGACGGTAACGAACCACTCTTTATAAAATACATCCCTTTAACGGACTATACACGGTGATTAGACGTGCGGGTTATTTTACTGTGGTTTACCCCTCAACACAAGAAAACTATTTGCTTTCTTACATTAAACGGCATTTTAAAGCCATTGTAAACCTACACCAAAAACCAGCTATAAGAACTTACAGTTCTTACAGAACTTAGTGAATTATTAAAGATGGTCAAAATACCCCAGTACATTACCATTTCCACTATAAAAAACAAACTTTTAACTTGCCCACTTATGCGACCCAACTTGCCCACTTATGCGACCCAACTTGCCCACTTATGCGACCCATTATCATTAAAAAGAATTAAGGTTTTCTTAAGTCTCTTTAAAAATATGGATTATGATACGTTTTTAACTTAAAATCATAATTTTTCATTATACCATATTTGAAAAAATCCGTCTAAAATACAAATTAAAAAAACTGTCCAAATGCAACATAAAAGTTAGAGTTTTGACAGTTTTTTTAATTGAGGTTATAATTCTTTTGTGGGGTTAAGACGTCCCCAACTCCTGTGAAAGGAGGTCTTCAGCATGAAAAAGCAAAAAATGTCTAAGCAGGGAGTCACTGGCTTTGCCATAGAAATTGTGAAGTTGGCAGCAGCAATGATTACCTTGATTAAAGCTTTGCTTTAATCTAAACAAAAACCCCCAGATTCGCGGTCTGGGGGTTTTTTATTTGACGTTTTTTTACTGACCCTCAGCATGGATCGTCTATAGAAATTCTATCATATTAACTTTATTTTGTCCATATCACTTGTTATTGTTTTGTGGCGATTGAAAAATAGCGAAATACAAAATTCAAACCCAAAGCCGTTTATTCAAGTAAACAGTAACCTTCCCCGTCTTCGATAATCTTCATTTTATTTTTTATATAAAATTTCCAATTGTAGGTGTTATCATTTACTTCGCAGTTAAGATCCGGCAGTAAAAAACCATAATCTGCCAACTGCATGAAGAATTCCGCTAAAACATCTGCTAGAGAAGGTAGTTTAAATCCCTGGATAGCATTTTGTCTCCACGATCCATAAACTAACCAATTGATCGGTAATCCTTTCTTTTTGACAATCCAGTTACTTACCCACTCAATCTTTATGAATGAATACTTGTTGTTAATAACAAACAAGCTGAATAATGTTGTCTGCCAGATCCGTCGATCACAATCAAAAATAATTTCACCTGGTATCGGGTAATTTAAATACTCATAGATATCGTCTATATCAAGATGCAAATATTGATTTGTATGTTTCCAATACTTATTTTCCGCAATTCTCCTATCCATGGGATATAATAAGTTTGGCATGTGATATAGTTTGAGCATTAAATCACTCACTTTCCTCTTGGCCTGTTCTTCTTCACGTATATCTTCATTTTCATAATCTTCAATTGCTTTATTCAGAAGCTTATTATTTATCCACTCTTTATTGGTTTGTTGATGAATGATATGATTTTCCAGATGTTCATAGGTACCGTTCTGGATACTTGTATAGTAATATTCTTCAAGATCGATTTTGAGAACGCTGAGGTTCATATATTTGATCTTTTCATACTTCTCATCATCCACATCATGGGTTACTACGATCTCAATAAACAAGGTATTTTTTCCATCTGAAATCATCAGATCTGGTTTAATTCCTTTAATAAAGTATTCTGATTTTGCATGATTGTATTTAAAATATTTACTTGGTTTTATTATTTCATATGCAAACTCAACATGTGGTAAAAGTATTTGCCGATTGTTAAGAACAATATCCTTTGCCATCATATGTAAAGCAGTTTCTGCGGCATTTGGACAAT
Organism: Acetobacterium wieringae; assembly: GCF_026646375.1. Classification (GTDB taxonomy): domain Bacteria; phylum Bacillota; class Clostridia; order Eubacteriales; family Eubacteriaceae; genus Acetobacterium; species Acetobacterium wieringae_A. The sequence continues at coordinate 4,766 of NZ_JAIPPU010000030.1, read as the reverse complement.
TCCTACTGTGGGCAAAGTGTTTGATCCGTTTCATTCCAATTCGTGCCTGGAGCGGTTCATGACAGACTGGGCAAACGCAATTACATTTCAATCCACGCTGATCTTCTGATATTTCTGAAATATGAACAATATAACTGTCCCTCAATCCATATGGTAGTTTTAATGTTTCTTTTACCAAAGTAAATCACCCTATTTCACAAACATATTTTTACACCCGTATAGGCTCGGCCTTTTTTATAAACTTCATATTCTTTAATATACGCTCTTTCAACCCAAAGCGAAAGTATAAAATCTACATCTTCTCGAAGTCGACGCATTTGTTTATCTGTGATATTCACGACTCCAATCGTCTGAAAAATTGTTTCATATTTTCTTCTGCTTTCATAAGGTTGACCTTTATTTTTTTGATATTTCATAAATTCAATCTCTTTCGCTAAAAAATGCTTTAAACAAATGAATTCTTTCGTGTTACGTCGAGTTTTAGATCCAACATCTTTTTGTCCAACACCAGATGTCTCTAATAATTTAGACTCGACTGTGGCGATTTGATTGACTCTCTGACTATATATATATGATAATGGCGGACGATAAAAATAGTACACCATCTTTTGATGGCCTCCAATTTTTGCCGTTAGTTTATCAGCTTGGACTAAAGCACCTTCCAACGTTGCTTCTTCTAATCCAATCGAAAGCGATTTATGCTTTCCTGCTTGCTCTTTAAAGTCAATCCACGCTCTTGTCCATCTCATCTTATCGACTGATTCAATAATATCCTTCTCGCAATTTGAACTTACTTTTTCACCTGGCTCCAACCCTGCCATTTTGCGATAAATTTGAGCCGGTGAAATGCTTACATTACTACCACCATTTTGATCCATTAGAGTTCCTATGGCATCTTGTACGACTGTATCATAATACTCAATCTTCTCATCAGATTTTAATTCCATTTTCATTTCTACCGTAGCTGCATTAACTCCAGATCCGCCAACATTAAATGAAATACCAAATTGTCCCTTTTGAGATGCAAGGCTCTGTTGTTTTGATACTTTACTGGTTTGTATCAAATTCTTATTCCCTATAATTTCTACAATTGCTAATTTAGTTACTTCATTATTAATATCATCAACATCTATTTCTTGAGGGTTTATTCCATATTCAATAACGAGTTCTTCAACTAAGTCATTGATTTTTGAATATATGTCTTCCAGCTTCTCGGTTTTTATTATTTTAACATTATCAATATTTTTATTAGAAGCATCACTTATAATCTCATCAATCAACGATTTAACACTTAAACTATCAAATGACAATTGTTGCGAACTTATTGTATCCACACTATCTTGATCTACTTTTTTAATCACAGAACACCTCTCTATCTAATTATCCTCTAAAACGTTTTTTAATAGCTGACATGGCCAATGCAAAATTATCATCATCAAGCCGTCTAAAAGTCTCCATTACATCTGCTGGGAAACCATTAAATAGGTTGTATCCTAATTTAACCAATGCACGAGAACTACCACAAAAATCCACATTTTCAGAATCCAATACTTCTGGAATAATCGAATGATCCTCAAAATCATAAATATTTCTTGCTTTTTCAAATAGATCTTCATTGCCGGCAATAATAATAAACAATGCTATTCTTTCAATATCTTCCGGATGAGTCTGATCACGTTTTATTAAAATCTCAAAATTTGAGTTAAACTTATTTTTTTTCATTTATTTATGATCTCCTTCGAATTTTTTACCATTTCTAAGTATCGGTAAATACTTTTTTTACTTACTCCAGTAGCTTCGGTAATTTCAGCAATCGAGTAATCTTTGCTTCCATACATTTTTAACGCAAGATTAATTTTATCTGCCGGCAACTTAGGTCTTCCACCTTTTCTTCCCCTGGCTCTGGCGCTTTCCAAACCTTCTTTTGTACGTTGACTTATCAAATCTCTTTCAAACTGCCCAATGCCAGCAAAAACGACAAATAACATTCGACCTTGTGGTGTCGTGGTATCCGCCCATGGTTCTTTTAGACTCTTTAAATTTGCACCTTTCATTTCTATCCGATCAACTAATTCAAGAAGGTCTTTTACTGATCTTCCGAAGCGAGACAATTCCGTTACCATGATCGTATCACCTTCACGTAAATAATCAAACATTTTATTTAGCTCTGGACGATCCATCGTCATTCCAGTTATTTTATCCTGAAATATTTTCTCACACCCAATGTTTTTAAGTTGATCAATTTGCCGATCTAAATTTTGTTCTGTTTTCGAGACTCTTGTGTATCCAAATATCATAATTTTCTTACCATTCCATATCCGTGTTAAATTAGCATCATAAACGTATAAAAGCAACTTTAATGATACTTTGATTATGATACTTGTTATGACACTATTATATCCCCATAAATTCAATTAGTAAAGAAGAAATGAAAAAAGAATCAAAAACGGCCGTTTTTGATTCTTTTTTGATTGTAGTTTAAATTGTTGAAATATTTTAAATGATTTCTCAAATTCTTAGACTATTTTTTATTATAATGATATAATAAATATGCTGAGTTTTGACATTCTCAGACTTCTGCCGAAAGGAGGAACGCTGTCATATGAAAAAAAGCAAAAAAAAATGCTTGGAGTTTAAGATGACTATTGACTTAACGTTAACGGTTGTACTTTATCCTACATGCATCACTTTCGCTTTAATGGTTGTGCAGTTATCTAACTAGCAATAATCCTAAGCAAAAAGAAACCCTCCCAAACGCGACTCTGGGGGGGTTCTTTTTTTTGACATTTTTTTTAAATTAAACGCTGTCTGGAACTTCAATTAATGAATTGATTCAATAATAAAAAGTTCCTCCTCCTTGGATTATAAATATCCTCCTGCACTTATTAAGTGCAATATCATTATATCACGATCTCTAGAAAAGTAAACAGTGTATTATACTCGTTTTTTAAAAAAAAGCAACTGATTTATTTTAAAAGTGTAAATATTAAAAAAATACTTACAAAAATTAATGTAGAAAATTAGAATCCAGATCTTCTACTATTTGCTTCACGCTGCTCTTTCATAAACAGATAATCTGCTCGGCTCGTGACATTACCTGGTTTCTTGCGACATTCGTCCAGGAACACATGAATCTTCTTTTTATTTTCCGCCCCTTTGAAATAGACCGTTTCTCTTGCGATAGCTTCCAGTCCTGGCAGCTCTACCTTCAAGTATTCACGGCTTAAACCGTTATTTACCACGAAATAGACTTCATTGTATTCATTGTAAAGTTCCTCAATGGTATATGGGCTTTCCTTCAGGTACAGATCCTGCATGATATAAATCAGAGATTCCAGTGATCGGTACTCAATGACCTTTCCTATTCCCACCAGCTCCCGTTCTGAAGCAATGGTTTCTATATCATTTACTCTTAGAATCTCGGCCCCATACTTTTTACAAAAGATGCCATACGGCGCTGTCAGGATGATATTTGCCTGACGCTTGATCCGATAATCCACGCCATGCTTGGGGCTGACATTAAGGATTGTGATTCTATTTGTCTTAAAAAAAGTATCATATTTTTCAAAGATCTTTTGAGCAACCTCATCGTCCCGGATCCGAAACAGCGTTCTTGGCGTGATATAACCATCCTGTTTCAGCCAGGCAACTGCCTGTGGCTCCATCTGACGGAATATCCGGCTTGGTGGATAGAGAACATCATCTTTATGCCTTTTAACATATTTCAAAATTTCCTCTATTAGCTCATCTGATTCATTTAAGATCCGCCGGATCTCATCCTCTGAATCCTTATCACTATTGTTCTCTTGCTTCAGGAATGCACCATAGATACTATTTAGTAAATCCCCTAACTCAAAATATTTCTTAGACAGGGTATCATTGATAATAATCGGCTGTTCATCGATAAAATTTGACCACTGGTAGATTCGTAAATCGATCCCTGGAAAAATGTGTTCGATTTCTTCCCGGCGCTTCAAACGCTTGGCATTCTTCAAAAGGCTATCGAGATGTTGCTTATCTGCAATTGCAAAATGTCTGATACACTCGGATCCAGTTCTCAGACGATTCTGATTGATTGAATTTTTGATATAAAATACATTTTTAATGGGCCTTCCGCACACTTCACAGGTGACTTTCTTATCATCCGGGAGCAGATCCACACTACGACTTGTATCGATTTGCCATTCATTCTTGGCCTGGGTCACGATATCGTTTCGCATCCGGTAGATATTCAGTTCTTCTTCGGTTGCTTTTTCTTTTTTCAATATCTGCTCATCAATGGTTGTATGTTTTTTAAGTCTTATTTTGAGTAAAGGATAGTCGTTTATCACATCGCTGAACAATAACAAATTCCGTTCTTTTTTGATAATCAGCTTTTTCAAATGAACCTCCCCTTTGTGGTATTGTTTTCATTGTAAGATTAATGAACTGTTTTGTCAAATTATGAAATATATTCTGCAACTAATGCTCCTTCCCTTCAACAAACCATTTTGGCTTTTCATAATAGACATAGACGTCTTTATTCTTAATTCGACAAAGATACCGGATTCCCTGTCCGCCGACCTTTAAAGACGATCTAGGCCGGATATCAAAGATAAAGTCAATGTCAAACTCTCGACCATCTTCCCACAATATCTTCATCGGAATGATCTTTCCATCTTTTTCAAATTTTGCAATCACCGGCACAAATTTCTTCATCGCCATAAATAACTCCTTCCTATATTGTCAAGCCTCAAATCATTGATTTTTAAGGCTTTTATTTAAAT
>NZ_JAIPPU010000004.1 GCF_026646375.1 Acetobacterium wieringae | reverse complement strand
TATTTGGACATGCCCCTGAGCACATTTTACAGAAGATTGAAAAAATATGGCATGCATTGAGTTCGAAGTTGTATTTCAAACTTGAGTAGACTGGTCAACAAATTGTTAATAAGTATGAGTGAAAATTAGGAGAGGGATTAAAATGAATAATATGATGTCGGTTCCGGACTTTGCATTTTATAGGGCTCGAACAAGTGGACGTAGGGAGGCAGTATTCGATTATGACAATAAAAGGAGTTATACATATGCTGAAATTGAAAAGCGGTCCAACTGTCTTGCATTTTTCCTTTTAGAGGAGCTCGGACTAAGAAAAGGTGATCGTATTGCATTTTGCGCAGAGAATTCAATTGCCTTCATCGATGCGTTCTTTATGAGTTGTAAAACTGGAATCATTTTAACTTCTTACAACTATATGTTGGGAAGAAATGAATTAAATATACTTCTCGAAAAAGAAACACCGCGTGTCGTTTTTTATTCAAATAATTGTAAACAGGCAGTTGAAAATCTTCGACAGGATGGAGTTAAAAGGGAATATATTCCAATAAACGGAGACCGCGATGATCGGGATCAGTATAGTTATTCAGACATCACGACATATGAATCTAACGGAACCGCTGTTTTTGATACACCTCGTTATGATGAGATACAAATGCTGATCCATACGGGGGGGACAACTGGAGATCCAAAAGCAGCGATGATGAGTTACTGGGCGCTGTTTTTTAACGCAATGGGTGAGATTCTCACTGCGGGAATAAACCGTTATGACTGTATTAATGTAATGCTGCCCTTTTTTCATACAGCTGGCTGGAATGTTCTGATGCTTCCGACTCTAATAGCAGGTGGCCGGGTGATTATTACGGAAAAATTCGAACCTGGAAAAATACTGAAAATCATTGAAACCGAGCGACCGACAGCTTGTCTCGGCATCGAAACGATGTACAGAGCTATTTCAAGTCATCCGGATTTTGAAAAAGCTGATTTTTCCTGTTATCGATGGATGCTCAACGGAGCAGCACCCATATCCAGAGAAACTCTCAACGCATACTGGAATAAGGGCGTTAAAATGGTTAATGCATATGGTATGACAGAGGTCGGACCTAACAATTTATCACCAGCAGTGAATGACATGACACCAGAAGAGATAAAAGAAAAATGGATCTCGGTTGGAAGGCCCATGTATTTTAACAATATTCGCCTGGTAAATGAAGATGGTGTGGACGTTCAAGATGGGGAAAAGGGTGAACTTCTCTTTAGCGGGAATCTTACGTTTTCCGGGTACTGGAAGGATGTTGAAAAAACGAACGAAATTGTGAAAGATGGATGGATCCATACCGGAGACATCGCTTATAAAGATCAGGATGGTTACTATTATATTTGCGGTCGAAAAAAGAATATGTTTATTTCCGGCGGTGAAAACATTTATCCCATAGAAATTGAACATACGATTATGGGCCATCCCTCCATCGAATGTGTTTGTGTGCTTGGCGTTCCAGACGAAAGGTGGGGAGAAGTTGGTAAGGCTGTCGTTGTTTTAAAACCAGAAAAATCGGTAACGAAAGAAGAATTACAGGCGCATATCAGAAAAGAAAAATCGCGTATTAAAACACCCAAATATATTCAGTTTATTGAGAGCATTCCCAAAACTAGCGTCGGCAAGGTCGATCTGGCTCGAGTCAGACAGATATATGGCTATCCAGCTGATGTGTAATTAGAGTATATTTATTGGCATTCAAATGAATGAGGAAGGGGTTGAGCGGCGTAAAAAATGACTTTCAATTGTTATAGTGGAATAACGGGTTGTAAAAAAAAGAAAGTGATAAGAAGATGAGTGATTTAAAAGAACAAAAAAAGAAAGAAAGTCTAAAAAATTTTAAAAAGGAGTTTCCTAGAACTAACCAGGGGCTTCTTGACCGGGTCCATGGATACCATTATTTAAAATACATTAATCTGTATATTCATTATATGCAAAAGGCCCTTAATGGACTGAAGCCAATGCCTGACGTTCTCAAATATCCCGATGATAAGAATTACTCGGATGCAGAAGATGCAGTTAAAATGTTTGTGGATCAAACAGGGTTTATAGCAAGTAAAATGGAAACCAATGAATACCATGCGAAGGTGCTACGGGTTGAGGATGCAAAAAAAATTCTCTCACTTCACGAGGACTTAAATCTTCCGGATTTGCCCAAGACAGTGATTCCTTACAATCTAGCCAGAAAAGCGATTATCAAAGACCCGGAAAGCATTGCGGTAGTTGAATGTCCCTGTCGCGAAGCCAGAGGGGATGCAGGCTGTTATCCAAGAGATGTCTGTCTTGTTTTAGGGGAACCATGGGTAAGTTTTATACTGGATTATGTCTCAGATACAAAAGCGAGACGAATCACTCAGAAAGAGGCGCTTGAAATCGTTCAAGATCAACATGAACGGGGAAATGTTCAATCTGCATTTTTCAAAAGCTCATTAAATGACCGCCTTTATGCAATTTGTAATTGCTGTACCTGTTGTTGTACGGCAATGTCAGCTTATAACTTATTAGATGCCCCAATGTTTGCATCGTCCGGTTATAAATGCGCTATTGATGAAGAAAAATGTGTTTCATGCGGAATTTGTGTTGATTACTGCAAGTTTAATGCAATGCAAATGGTAGATGATAAAATGGTTTTTGATAATGCAAAATGTTTAGGTTGTGGTGTTTGCGAATCAAAATGTACATCCGGAGCGATTTCCATAATCAGGGACGATTCAACGATTTGCGAACCGTTAGATGTGGATGTACTGATCCCGAAATACACACCAAGAGCATAATAAATAATAGAAATAAAGGAAAATAAATGGCCTCTAAGGAGAAAAGGGATGCATGAGCTTTCAATAATGGAAAATGTTCTGGATATATCCGTTGATTATGCAAAAAAGAACAATGCCAGTAAAATTGTTCAGATAAACATTACGTCGGGAGCTCTATCGAACATTATTCCAAAATGGGCACAATTGTTTTTTAGGATGATTTCTAAGGATACAATAGCGGAAGAAGCATCGGTTGAGTTTGAAATTCTTCCGGTTTCCGTTAAATGCAGAGAATGTAAAAACATATCTAAAATTGAGATGGATCCCCCATCTTTTGTTTGCAAATACTGCGGTTCTGATCAGGTATCTTTATTATCCGGTAGAGAATTCCAGATTAAAAGTATCGAAATTATATGAGGTGGATAAGGTGATAAGTCAAATAAGAACAATTGAAATAAAAAAAAGTGTTTTTGAAGATAATACAATTAAAGCAGATGAATTGCGAAAAGAATTGAAGAACCAGCAAACATTCCTGTTAAATCTAATGTCATCACCGGGATCCGGAAAAACAAGCACGGTTATGGGCACCATTGATAGAATGCGCGATCAATTCAAAATGGGCGTGATTGAGGCAGACATCGATTCTGTTGTTGATGCAGAGAAAGTCGCTTCAAAAGGAATTCCGATCGTCCAGCTTCAAACTGGAGGTCTTTGTCATGTCGATGCGACAATGACCAAGGAAGGTTTAGATGGCCTCAAAACGAAAGAACTGGATATTGTCATTCTCGAAAATGTTGGAAATCTTGTTTGTCCAGCAGAATTTGATACCGGGGCCTCTAAAAATGTAATGATCTTAAGCGTTCCCGAAGGCGACGATAAACCCTTGAAATATCCTTTAATGTTTTCCATTGTCGATGCGCTTATCATCAATAAAATTGATTGTGCATCCTATTTTGACTTTGATTCAAAAGCTGTTAAGGAGCGAGTCATGAAATTAAATCCTGATATTGCTTTCTTTGAAATATCTGCTAAAACAGGAGAAGGTTTGGATTCATGGACAGATTGGTTATGTGATCAAATGGTTATTTGGAATCGCTAAAGAGGTTTCACCACATACAAAATATTCAAGTTATATGAAATTTAATAAACTCGTATGTATCAGGAACTAATAAATAGCTTGAGACCTAAAAGCAGCATCGATCATTTCGTTTTTGTTGAACTAAGAAAAAGTGGAATAAAGTAATAAAAGAAAGGTTGACAGTTATAATAACTATGACAAATGAAAAAGAAACAGTTTTGCATCTGTTAGAAATAATTCTAGAAGTATGTATTTTAAGTGTTCCTCAGTATATAGGGTGGTTTGATTGGAGAAAAAATTAGGGAAAAAATGAAATGAGTTTTTCATGATTTGTATTATTAAGAAGTAGAATAAAATAATAGGATAAGAGCGTTGTATATTTCGGGTTGGCGAATGTTCTTCTTTTTAAAATTATTTGCTGATAAATGCTTCACGGCAATTAAAAAAGTCTAATTTCTCCATTCCGGAAAAAGGCGGGGTTTTCAATGAGAACGTTCCATTAGGAAAGTGACCGTTAAACACTTCCAGGGAAGAAAATGAATTCACTGGATGGCAGCTGTCCTTGATTGGGAGACAATGAACAAAGTAAGCTCTTCAACAATGGCTTAAGACTGCATTAAGCTATTCATCGCGTATTAATCAGGGGATAATAATTTGAGAACTAATTAGGGTGTTTGAAGTGTAAAGGAGCTTGAAAGAGTCTAGTGATTGAAAAAATAGATTAGCTATGCAAAAATTCATACAATCAATTGATAATTTGGTTATTGACAAGTCGGGACATAACAATAATCTTCAATGCAAATTGTCACCTAAAACCGGTACAAGTCGCCTCCACCAAGCAAAGTAACAAAATTTCAATGGTTTTAATCAAATTCCCTTGCATTTCTTAATAATTGTCGTAACATGGTAGCTGCGCCAAGGCACACTATTAAGTGGAGCCGTTTTCTTCTTTCCGATTACGGTTAATGAATAGAACATTCAGCATATTTACTTTCGTACTAATAATGTTTATAATATTAGTATGAAAGGAAGTGGAATCGTGGACCGATACGAACAGCTGGATAAATTGATAGCCGATCATGACGGCATTGTTCAAACTTCGCAGGTTGTTGCCGAAGGAATTTCCAAATCTGTATTTTATGATTATATTAAAGAGAAAAAACTGGAACAGGTGGCCCATGGCGTCTATGCTTCAGCGGATGCCTGGATCGATACGCTGTATCTGATACATCTTCGCAGTAAACAAGCTGTCTTTTCGCATGAAACCGCTTTGTTTCTTCATGATTTGACGGACCGGGAACCAGCTCCCTATTCGATTACAGTTAAGACTGGCTATAATCCCAACCGGCTGAAAGCCGATGGAGTCCAGGTTTATACGGTTAAGTCCGAGCTTCATGGAGTAGGCTGCACAACTGCTCAGACGTCCTTTGGACATACGGTTCCGGTTTATGATATGGAAAGAACCATCTGTGATCTGATCCGCAGTCGCAAAGGGGTTGAAATCCAGACCTTTCAAGACGCAATAAAGCAATATGTCCGACGCAAAGATAAGAATTTGCGAACATTAATGCAGTATGCATCCCTGTTTCGGGTTGAAAAAATTTTGCGACAATATCTTGAGGTACTATTATGATCAAAACATCAAAACAACTGAAGGATTTGATTCGCAATCTTTCAAAAAAGAAATCAGCAGATGCCCAGATGCTGATGCGTCACTATATGATGGAACGCTTTCTGGAGCGAATTTCTCTTTCTGAATATAAAGATCAATTCATTTTGAAGGGGGGAATTCTAGTAACGGCGATGATCGGGTTAAATGCAAGATCGACCATGGATTTGGATGCCACGGTAAAAGGAATCAATGTGAATGCTGATGACGTTGAGCAGATCGTTGCTTCGATTGCCTCGGTTCCCTTGGACGATGGTGTATCTTTTTATATCAAGAGCATTGGTGAGATAATGGATGAAGCTGAGTATCCGGGGATCCGGGTTAGTATCGAGACAAAATTTGACGGCGTGATCACACCTTTTAAGGTGGATATTTCCACAGGTGATGTCATTACGCCTAATGAAATTCGGTATCAACTCAAGCTGATGTTGGAAGAACGTGCAATTGATATATGGGCTTACAACCTGGAGACGATTCTGGCCGAAAAGTTGGAAACCATTATTTCCCGCAATACCACCAATACCCGCATGAGAGATTTTTATGACATCCACAGCCTGCTTCAATTATATGGTGAAAACATGAATCCTACAGTTTTCAATCAGGCACTGATGGCAACTGCGAATAAGCGTGGGACAGAGCATTATTTAACCGATATGCTGTTGATCGTGGATGAAGTGGAAAATAGCAGTGTCATGAAAAATCTTTGGCTGGCATATCAAAAGAAATTTTCTTATGCATCGGAGATTACCTGGAAGACAATTATGGAATCAGTCCGCAATTGCATGGGTTTGATCAGAATAGAGGGCAGACATTAGTTATTTAATGGTGCATTCGTTTTTTAAAGTTTAATAAATGAAAGTGGTAATTCATGTACAAGTATAAACATTCGAAAAAAAGAGTAAAACGTGTCGCAAACATGTCGTATATCGTATATAAATGTCTGCGATAAGCCATTTAACTACTGTTTCGTAATCAGTATGGTCGAAGATTCGATTCTCCCCCCACTAACTCCAGTAAGAATCGCATAAGAGAGTCGTTTTGGTTCTTTTTTATACATGGAGGCGGGGGATGAAAACCCCATGATTTGGGGGTTCTTTAATACTATATCAGGTGAAAATTATATCTTGTTGCTTACCCGGTAGTGTCCTCACATGATCTGCGCCACCGAATTCTTACACAATCATAGATATTAGGATTGTTTTGATAATTCAAACATGTTATGGTTATAACTGAGAATTAAAAACATCCAGATCAAGCAAAAAACAGACTAAGAATTAAAATTGACAGGAGAAAACAATGAAACGACTTATTTCCAAACTCATTCTTTTTCGGGATAATGATGAAGACAATTTACTGAATCAGATAGGCCAATTGTATTCGAGCTTTAATAGCGGGAATGAGTCGACAGATTGTCTTATCGAACAAAGCTATCGTTGGATAAAAAAGCTTTTGGAGATAGCGACGGACTACGGCTTTGATCAAAATCTCTGGCATGCCTATTTGACCTTTGCGATGATTACAAACGAAAATCCGTTTACGCTGACCTGTGAAAAGATGGGAAAGAAAGCTGGCAGTGTGAATGTCTTTGCCAGAAATGATTGTGCAATCTTTAAAGAATTGTTTGATTTTGATTTTTCTCCACTGGAAGAAGCATTGGGCATTGATTGCTTTAGTCGCATTTCGAACTACCAGGCGATCCGAAAACCAGAATTTATGTATAACCAGAATGTCAGTCAAAAAGTAGGGGAATTATGCCAAACTCTGGAACAGGCAAAAAACGGGGACGGTTTTTTTGAAGCATTAACCTGTTTTTATGCCAACTATGGTGTTGGTATGTTTGGCTTAAATAAGGCGTTTCGGGTTGCTGCTGGTGAATCGGATAAACCGTTGTTCTTTCAGCCCATTAATAATATGGATAAGGTGATGCTGACCGATTTGGTAGGTTATGAATTGCAGAAACAGAAACTGCTTGATAATACCCGGGCCTTTGTGCAGGGAAAAAAGGCCAACAACGTTTTATTATTTGGGGATAGTGGAACCGGAAAATCGACGAGTATCAAAGCAATCGTCAACGAGTTTTATGATCAGGGATTGCGGATGATTGAAATCTACAAGCATCAGTTTCGTGAATTATCGACGGTGATTGCCAAAATAAAAAATCGGAATTACCGTTTCATCATATACATGGATGATCTGTCGTTTGAAGAATTCGAAATCGAATATAAGTTTCTGAAAGCTGTCATTGAAGGAGGCGTTGAGACGAAACCAGATAATATTCTAATATATGCGACTTCTAATCGGCGTCATTTGATCAGGGAAACCTGGAATGATCGGGATGATATGCAAAAAAATGGTGAGATTCACCGTTCAGATACAATGCAGGAAAAAATGTCATTGGTCAATCGCTTTGGAGTAACAATATTTTTTGAGCGACCCAGTCAGAAGCAGTTCTTTACAATTGTTGAAGAACTTGCCCGGAAAGAAGGTCTGAATTTGCCAGAAGAAGAACTGCGAATGGCCGCAAACCAGTGGGAAATGATGCACGGTGGTATTTCCGGTCGAACAGCGCAACAATTTATTAATCACTTATTGACTGTTGATTAGAATGATAAAATAAATACAAACATTATTCAGAATAAGCCGCTTGTATGTCCAGATAAATATGTCACCCTATAAAAAACACAAAGCAATCATTTATTAATCAGACAAACATATTTTTGAGACCAAAGACTGTTTGTCTGAATCGCCAAATGACTATTAAAAATCCGCCGATCACGTGTGTGGCTGGCGGATTCTTTTTATTAAGAAGCGAAATAATTGGATTTGCGGTATTTTATTCAACCTTGCCGAAATCACCATTCATTAAACCAAGAATAATTTTTCCGATTTTTTCCGGAGCGGCTGGATCTTGGGGGTATACCCAATTGTCGTAGAAATCTTCAACTTCACCATTAATTAGAATATTTTGTATGGCTTCTCTTTTGGCCACCATCAAGCCATCTTGAAGGATTTCAAGATGATCGCCGTTTTTTGTGATCGTGATTGTTAATTCGGTTTGCATTGTCGGCTCCTTTCAATTTGCGATGTACATTCCGGATAGGCATAAAACTGATTTGTTAATCCTTCTTTTAGCGAAGAAATTAAAACTATTAGAATACCTTTTTTAATTACATGTCCTAGTTAATAGCGCTGCCAATTAGCTTAATTACCAGGCTTAAATCAAATTTTCCGGGGAACTCAAAGGCAATTTTATTGACATAATAATTGTACAATTCTAATTCATTTTCAAGACTGGAGTCATTTGAATTCTTTACTGAGAAAGCAATAAACTTTGAATAGGGTAAGAAAGTAAAAATTGGAAATTCAGGCTCTTCATAGGTGCAAATAATAATTCGTTTGGAGGTGAATAATATATCGGATGGCACAGGATAGAGATCAACCACATAAAATTCAACAACCCGTTCCTCATTATTTAACATTCCCTGAATATTCTTATGAACTTTGGATGTGTTTTTTTTATCCGTAATAATAAATCGGGAATCTTTAAAGTCGATCATTTTTTACTCCTTGGAAAAAGAGAGTTACTCAATAGCGTCAGTCTGACTGAGTAACTCTCTTTATTTCGAATTTTAGAAAACCATTTTTTTGACCACAATTGTATCGAGAGTGGCTAATTCTTTTTCCAGTTCGGCGATATCCGCTTCTTTGTTGGGTAAAAATTCTAAAATTATCAGTCCGGTGATACTGCACATTTCTTCAGAAGACTCATGTAAACCAAGGCGTGTTTTAATAATGCAGCCATTTTTAGTTAACAATTCCTGAACCTTCAATGCTTCGTTTTCGCGGTTGCCGACCTGAATTCCCATAATTTGTCTCATAAAAAATCCTCCTTAAAGTATTTATATTCTAATAAAATACCCAATTTATAAAACAATAAACGATTCTGCAAAAAAATAAGCGGCGATTAGGCCGCCGCTTATTATAACTCGTCTTTTAAACACCAGGTTATATTTTTTCCTAACTCATTGTTCTCACCAGAAAGCCAAATATCGATTTTCAGATTTTCCAGTTTTTCCATGGATTCGGTATCGTTTAATTCTTTCGCTTTTTCATAAGCTTTAATAATCCAGTTTTTTGTCAACTTCTGGAAATCACCGCCCTCGGTTTGGATATAATCATTTCTAATATTAAGTTTTCCGTCGATTACTTTGCTTGAATAACGTAAGCCCATACTTTTACCCTCCTTGTATGCTGAAAGTTGCTATAGTCATTATATCGCGATTTGGCAAGACTTTACATAATTATTTAAAAATAAATTGACAAAAAAACAATTCGTGCTATACTACATATAAGAACTGGTCATGACCACTAATGATCTGTCATAGGTGGGATTAGATCAACAGCGTATTTTTTATTATGTTGAGAGGGTCAGCGCAGGTTTGGGTAATTACGAACAATTTTGCAAAATAGTTTCTTCTGTTTATCAGATCGTTCTGTAAACGTTATGCATATCCTTAGCAAAATTAAGTATCGTAGAAAAATATTTAAGGAGAGATTCAATGCAAATAGAAACCATCGAAAAAAAGGCATTTAATATTCGCAAACATATTGTTCATACGGTAATTAATAATGGTGACGGCCATGCTGGCCCGTCATTGTCGTGTACAGATATTTTGGCTACCTTATACTTTGGAATCATGGATATCAAAGTTGATGAACCAAAATATCCAAACCGAGATCGGTTTATTTTGAGTGCGGGGCACAAGTGTCTGGCCTTGTATGGGACCCTTATAGAAAAGGGGTTCGAAATGGCAGATGTTATGAAAACCTACAATATGTTGGGCACGAAGGTTCCGGGCCATCCAGATATGAAAAAATTCACCGGTGTGGATTTTAGTTCCGGAGCGTTGGGTCATGGTTTGCCAATTGGTTCCGGGATGGCATTAAGTGCGAAATTAAAAGGAGAAAAGCAACGGGTGTTTGTTCTCATGGGAGATGGGGAACAAGGGGAAGGGTCGAATTGGGAAGCGGCAATGTTTGCCAGTCATCATTGCTTGGACAATCTAGTAGGCATCATTGATCGAAATGGTCTGCAAATCAATGGCTCGACCCTCGAGGTTTTGGATACCCGTGATTTGAGAGAACGTTATTCTGCTTTTGGATGGTCGGTAAAAGTTGTGGATGGACATAATATTGAGGAACTTCTCAGTACATTCCAATCAATACCATTCCAGAAAGGAAAACCCAGCATGGTAATTGCCAATACAATAAAAAGTAAGGGGATGCCTTTTGCTGAAGGGGATTTTAAATATCACCATTGGAATCCCGGGAAGGATTCTCAAGAAGCCAAAGATGCATTGGATGCATTGGAACATTATGCGAAAGAAAAGGGATGGACAAAATGACGACTAAAAAACGAAATCCACGGGATGCTTTTGGAGAAGCATTATTAGAACTCGGTAAGAATAATTCCTGTGTCATGGCGGTGTCGTGTGATTCTGGGTCCGGTTCGGGTATGAATCCATTTAAAAAAGAATTGCCGCAGCAATATCTGGAAGTTGGTATCAGTGAACAGAATGCGATTGGAGTTAGTGCGGGATTGGCAGAAAGTGGCTACATACCGGTTGTTTCAGCAATTGCTCCGTTTATCTCAATGCGGGCCTTTGAACAGGTTCGTAATGATTTGGGCTACGCTAACATGAATGTAAAAGTAATTGGTTCAAGCAGTGGTTTATCGCACTGTGCGTTAGGTTCAACGCATCAGGCCATTGAAGATTTGACGTTAATGCGCTCAATTCCCAACATGGTTGTATTGAACCCCGGGGATGTATTTGAAGTGGAAATGTCGCTCCGTGCAGCAATTGATCATCAAGGGCCGGTTTATATTCGAATGCCACGCCATGAAATGGCCGAACCGCTGGACGCTTCAGAGCGGAGCTTTGAAATCGGTAAAGGCGAATACCTGATGAACACTGGCGATGATATTGTAATTGCAGTTACGGGTACATTAACAATAGACGGACTGATGGCAGCAAAAATTTTGGATGAAATGGGGTTTGGGGTAAAAGTAATTAATTTTACAACCGTAAAGCCTCTAGATACGGGGATTCTTAGTGAGGCCTATCAAAATGCCAAGTATCTTTTCACAGTAGAAGAACATTCGGTGATTGGTGGCTTTGGGAGTGCAGTTGTTGAAGCTCTTGCAGCAACTAAAGGTAAAGCTCCAATTCATATTGTAGGTATAGCCGACGGCTCCATTAATACCGGCCCCTATCGGGAATTATTGGAAGCCTACGGCCTTACCTGGGAAAAAATTGTCGATCGTATTCTGTTTGTAGTAAAAAAATAATCAAATATTGTGGAGGAAAGAAATGAATACTGTCAGTTGTACCTTGAACACCCTATTAAACGATGATGTTTTGGTAATTGAAGATCAGAAGAAGGATGTAGCTCGAGTTCTTGATTTTAATTTGCCGCTGGAGGAATACGATTTTTTAAAAAAACATGTCAAAAAAATCGGTGTAACCAAGGAATTTGAACGGGTTATTTCGACTTTTAAAACACCAGATAATGAAACCCCTGATGGTTTTAAAATAGAATGTCGTCTGGAAGCCAATGGTGTGCTCCGGGCAGATCTGATCCGCGACATTTCTTATGAAAAGAATGGCAAGAAACGACCAACTAATGTGCTATACTCAGCTGATTCAGCGAATCCTTATGAGGTTGCACCAATCAGTAAAATGATTGCCAATCTGACTTGCAATCCTGGTATCATTTACGATTTGTTTATTAATAATCCCAAAGCTAATGTTGGTAACCTATTTAAAACACGGGATGAGGTTATGGAAGAAATTGGTCGAATTCTTGGGCCGGGATCAGACATTAGCGTCGAACTGAACGATCCTTTTGGGAAGTCGGATTCTGAACTGCTGGAAGAAGCTGCAAAATTCAGAGAAATGTTGACGGACTATCGAGTTGTCATAAAAGTGCCTCATACTGGACCGGTCACGAAAGAAAACGTTTCCGAACTTCTTTCTGGTGATAAAAAACTAAGCAGAGCCTGTACCGATGTCACAACGGAAAGTGCTTTCCGCGGACATAACTTGGCACTGATGTTACAAGAAAATGGTTATCGCGTTAACTTTACCCTGATGTTTGAACCCTATCAAACTGCTCTGGCGCTGCAGGCTAAACCATATTTTGTCAATAGTTTTGTTCGGCATCGTCTGATGCAATCCGAAATGATGGATTTGAGTTTAAAACAATTCAATGCCACCGGAAATGTTAAGTGCATTGAAGCGATTCGCGACATGTTCCTGGAAAAAGATTACATTGCGATGGACCAGGCCAATATGGATCTGATTTCCGTGAAGAAAATGGCTGAAGCTATTTTGAAATATCGTCATTTTGATGATGCTGAAGGTTCTGATGGGTTAGACGGCGTTCGTCATAATTTAAGACTCTTTAAAAACACAAACCTCGATGATTCCAGATTGATCATTTGCAGTATGGAAGGTGAATTGAACTACCCGGATATCGATAAACTGCTGATGGAAAAAGAATTTGAAGATCTAATCCATCGTGTCGTGATTACAGCCGAGCCGAATTATCTGGCCCGATTCACCTCATGTAATCAGGTAGTATCCTATCAACGACGCTTTATGAATGCCGCTAACGGACAAAAATAAGAAAAGATTTAAGAGATCATTTATTTTTTAAGCGAGTTGTGCTATACTGATTCCAGGTGGTCATAACCTATCATATTTATGTATGATGTCGTGAAATTTTAAAGAAGAGAGATGATGATCATGAGTTATGTTAACATGAAAACAATACTTGAAGATGCCAGAAAAAACCGCTATGCGGTTGGTGCATTCAATATTGTAAACTATCTGACAGCAAAAGCTGCAGTTGAAGCAGCAGAAGAGTTGAATCAGCCAATTATTCTGCAAACTTCAGTAAAAACGGTAAAAGCTTTTGGCATAAGTGAGATGATGGACTATTTAAAACCGATTGCCGATAACGCTAGGGTAAATGTGGCCATTCATCTTGATCACTCCACGGATGTCGATTTTACCAAAGCCTGTATCGATGGCGGTTGGTCCTCTGTCATGTATGATGGTTCGCAGCTGTCGCTTGCCGAAAACATCAAAAATACCAGTGAGATTGTGGCTTATGCCAAAACCAGAAACGTTACTGTTGAGGGGGAGTTGGGAGCAATTGTTGGGGTTGAAGATGATATTGTCGTTTTGGAGGGCAATCATGCTCATGCCAATCCGGATGATTGTCGCATTTATCTCAAAGAGACCGGGATTGATGCCTTTGCGCCTGCAGTAGGAACAGCTCACGGAGTATATAAAGGTGAAATCAGTATCGATTATGATCTTTTCGAAGCGATAAATGAATTTTCACCATGTCCACTGGTACTCCATGGTGGAACTGGACTTACTGATGAAATGTTTCATCGTTTAATAGCATTGGGCGCTTCCAAGGTAAATATATCAACAGCCATAAAAATTGGCTATTGTCAGGGCATGGTTGACTATACCAAGAATCATCCCGATCAGAATGACCCACTGAAACTGGATGCTTTCACGAAAGAACAGGTCAAGAAAGTCGTGACCGAACATATCCGTTTCTTTGGGCTGCTTGACTAAGCAAAAGCTCGATTTAAGTCAATACACAAATAACTAAAAGGGTGTTAAATTATGAAAATGAATCTGTGAAAGCTCAGTATTCTGGTATCATGCTGAACTTTCACAGATACGCATTCCGTTTTGTAGAAATGGCATGCAAAAATACCATCTACATCAGAGTAATGATGATAAAAATACAAGGAGAACAATCATGAAAAATACCAATTGCATTGAAGAGATCAAAAAAGAATTTGATGCTTATGCAGAGATGTATGTCCCAGAAGGACTGGATCGGGAAGAACAACTGAGAATGTACAGCATTATGTGGTTAATGCGTAAGTTTGAAGAAGCGGTAAAGCCTCTGTGGATGGCCAATAAAGTGCATGGTTACTACCATCCTTATATTACTGAAGAAGCGATTGCAACTGGTATAATCACACAGTTGAAAAAGAGCGACTATGTTGGATCAACACATCGTGGTCATGGTCATCTGATCGCTAAAGGTGGCGACATCAATAAAATGATGGCTGAGTTGTTTGGCAAAGAAGAAGGCTATAATAAAGGCCGCGGTGGTTCAATGCATATTAGTGATATGAGCATTGGGATGCTTGGGGCCACCGGAATTGTTGGTGCTGCCACAGCGCCAGCGGTTGGTAGTGCCTTAAAAAGCTGGATCAAGGGAACTGATGACGTAACCGTGGTATTCTTTGGCGATGGTGGATCTAATGCCGGATCGATCTGTGAAGCCATGAATATGGCCGCTGCATGGAAGTTACCAGTCGTTTTTGTATGTGAAAACAACCAGTGGGCCATTGCTACCGATATTGCCCGGGTAACTGGCGAACCGGATCTTTATAAACGAGGCACTGGCTTCGGGATTCCCAGTTGTCGGGTTGATGGCTTCAACATCTATCAGATCTGGGATACCGCAAAAACGGCTATTGCCCGAGCTCGAGCGGGTGAAGGACCTTCTTTTATTGAATGTAAAACGATGCGGATGCTCGGCCATCATGCTACTGATGATAGCTGGTACCGCGACATGTCAGTTTGTGATAAATATTGGGAGATCGAACCAATTAAACGCATGGGTGAATTCTTAGTTGGAAATAAAATTGCAACACAAGAAGAACTGGATGCGATTGAAGCGGATGCTATGAAACAGGTAGAAGCATCCATCGATTATGCAGACAATCAATGCCATGAACCCTCTCTTGATACTTTCTATGATTATATTTACGCAGATGGCGAAGTTATCAAATAGACGCAGGATCGATTAGCGGGATTATTAAAAAAGATTAGGAGAAAATAATATGTCAATCATAACACTTAGAGAATCGATTACCCAGGCTTTACGTGAAGAAATGGCACGGGATGAAGATGTATTTATCATGGGTTGCGACGTCGGCCTTCGCGGTAATCCATTTGGAATTACCAAAGGACTGATGAACGAATTTGGTGAAAAGCGGGTTATCGATACGCCGATTTCAGAAGCAGCATTCACGGGTTTAGGCGTAGGTGCGGCGATTGCCGGAATGCGTCCACTGGTCGAAATTCTGTACTGCGACTGGCTGACTCTGCCAATGGACAATATCGTTAATACAGCAGCTAAAACAAGCTATATGTTTGGTGGCCAGGCAAATGTGCCAATCGTTATTCGTGCACCTTTTGGTGTCGGCGGCGGGGTTGCGGCGCAGCATTCTCAAAACAATGAAAACTGGTTTGTTCATGTGCCGGGCCTGAAAGTTATCGCACCGTCCACTCCTTACGATATGAAAGGACTACTCAAATCAGCAATCCGGGACAATAACCCGGTCATGTGCTTTGAACATAAACGTAATTATTCCATTAAAGGCGAAGTTCCAGATGGTGAATACACCATTCCAATTGGAAAAGCTAATATTCGTAAACAGGGAACCGATTGTACAATCGTTACCTATTCTTACATGACCTACGTGGCCGAAGCCGCCGCTGCTGAACTTGAAAAAGACGGGATCAGCTGTGAAGTCATCGATTTACGTTCACTACTGCCACTGGATTATGAAACCGTCATGGATTCAGTTAAAAAAACCAGCCGTGTTGTTGTCGTAACGGAAGCTCCATTAAGAGGATCGATTGCTGGAGAAATTGTCGGTGAAATCCTTGACCGTGGTTTTGATTTACTTGATGCACCACCGCAACGTGTTGGTAGTAAAAACTCTCCGGTTGCATATAATGAGGGTCTGGAAGCATTATGTACACCAAAGAAAGAAGACATTATCGCAGCAGTACGCAAAACATTTGAATAAATTGTGAAGGAGTGTTTATTATGGCAAAACTAATGAATATGCCAAAGATCGGCGTTAACATGACAGACGGTACGGTCACGGAATGGTATGTAAACGAAGGTGATGAAGTAAAATTTGGCGAAATGGCGCTTGCGGCCGAAACCGATAAAGATGTTCAGGATATTCCCGCCGATCAGACTGGTACAGTTTTAAAAATAATTGCCCAGGTGGGAGATAACGTGGAATGCCATAAGCCACTGGCAATCGTAGGAACTCCGGGAGAAAATATTGACAGCCTACTGGCTGAAATCAGTGGCGGTGGTGCAGCACCAGCTGCGCTTGAGGCTGAAGCGGCCCCAGCCGCAGCTCCAGCTCCAGCCGCTGAAGTAGTAGAAAAATCGCCAACCGGACGGGTTCCGGTTTCACCACTGGCCAAGAAAATGGCCAAAGATATGGGCATTGATCTGGCAAACGTCAAATATAGTGGGGTTCGTGTCACCAAGGCCGACATTCTCGCTTATGAGGAAGCACCTCAGCCAGTAGTATCAACTCCGGTGGCTGCAACAGCTGCTCCCGCTGCGGGTATTCGCAATACCGTTCCTTATACCGGTGTTCGCCGGGTGATTGGCAGTCGTATGACTGAAAGTGTGGTTACCAAACCATGGGCAGCATTGACGGTTGCTGTCGATATGACAAAAGCAATCGAATGGCGAAATCGTGTCAACGAACTGGCTGATATTAAGGTTGGTTTCAATGAAATGTTCGCCAAGGCCTGCTCACGGGCTTTACAGGAATTCCCGATGATGAATTCCCAATTGGCAGCAGACGGCACTGAAATCTATGAAATGGAAGATATCAATATTGGTATTGCAGTAAATACAGACCGAGGTTTAATGGTACCAGTACTAAAGAATGTCGCCGCCAAAGGCGTTGTCGAACTGGCTAAGGATTTCTCCGGTCTGGTTAATCGAACCAAAGATCAGGAAAATATCCAGGGCGATCTGTCCGGTGCTACCTTCACCATCAGTAATTTGGGTTCACGGGGAATTGCAAGTTTCCGTGCGGTAATCAATCCACCTGAATGTGGCATCCTGGCAGTGGGAGCAACGGTCAAAACACCAGTCGTTATCGATGACGAAATCGTCATCCGACCGATGATGAACATCACACTGAGCTTTGATCACCGCATTGTTGATGGCGATTATGCAGCTCAGTTTGTAGCCTATATCGGAAAACTGCTGGAAGATCCGATGAAAATTCTGATGTAACACCATTAAGAACTCCAAAAGGTCAACGAATGACCCCGTGATTCAGTACAGGAGATAAAGAATGAACAAGTTTGATCTAATAGTTATCGGAGGCGGTCCGGGGGGCTATGTGGCAGCGATTTACGCTGCCCAGAAAGGCCTAAAAACTGCTTTAGTTGAAAAAGCCGATCTCGGCGGTGTTTGCCTGAACTGGGGCTGTATTCCTACCAAAGCGTTGGCAAAAAACGCCGAAGTCCTTCGGACAGTTAAGGAAGCCGATAAATATGGAATTACTTTAAACACTAATAGTATCAAGGCAGATTATGCAGCAGCTCAGAAGCGCAGTCGGGAAGTTAGTGGCAAATTAACGATGGGTATCAAGAGCCTAATGAAGAAAAACAAAGTCACTGTTTTTAAGGGCGAAGCCAACCTGATCAATGGTGCCAGTCTTAAAATCATGCCTACTGGAGAAATACTCGAAACCAAAAATATGATTTTGGCTACCGGGTCGCATGCGTTCCGCATTCCTGGAATTGATTACAGTAATCCCAACATCATGACGTCAAAGGAAGCACTACAGTTGACTGAGGTCAAAGAGGGCGATCAGATTGTCGTCATCGGAGCGGGTGCTATCGGAATGGAATTTTCCAGTATTTGGGACAGTTATGGTGCCGAAGTAACGGTGATCGAAATGCTACCACATCTGTTGCCGAACGAAGATGCAGATGTCTCCAAAGAGATGGAAAAATCCTTCAAAAAACGCGGCATCAAATATAAACTCGAAACAAAGGTTAGTTCAGTTGCAGCTGAAGGAAGCAAGCTAAAATTGGTCATTGATGAAAAAGGAAAAACTGAAACCATTACCTGTGACCGACTACTTGTTTCAGCCGGGATCAGACCAAATGTTGAAGGTATCGGATTGGAAAAGGCAGGTATCAAACTCACTGATCGTGGTTACGTACAAGTGGATGATAATCTAAAAACGACTTGTCCATCGATTTACGCTATTGGTGATGTGACGGGAAAACTGGCTCTTGCCCATGTAGCTTCAGCTCAAGCCCTGGCAGCCGTTCATGCCATTCTTAAAGAACCGGTTAAACAATTCGATTATGCGAATATGCCACGCTGTACTTACACCTACCCTGAAGTTGCAAGTGTTGGTTTGACAGAAGATCAAGCCAAAAATTCAGGTTATGATGTTAAAGTAGGAACCTTCCCGATGGTGGCAAATGGAAAATCCGTCGCAATGAATGAGACGGGCGGTTTTGTCAAAATAGTTGCAGATTCTAAATACAATGAGATATTAGGCGTGCATTTTATTGGGGCTCATGTCACTGAGTTGATCAGTGCGGCGGCTTCATATATCGATCTTGAATTTACTGCTGATGATATTGCGCAAGTGGTGCATCCTCATCCGTCAGTATCGGAAGCGATCATGGAAGCTGCACATGCTGTGGTGGGACATGCCATCCACATTTAGTTTTGTCTTCAAGTAATATAGTTAAAGAATTTGTGGGGATGCTGTAGATGTCGACTTGAAAGCTGAGAAGCATCCCCGGCAAACTCACTTAGAATGTGTCACAGGATGTCTGTGTGTTGAATAAAAACGATAAAACTGAATAACTATTTCTAATTGAGTTGGTTTTAATACCAAATCTTTGTACAAGTGATTAAAACTAATCGAGGTGTGTTGATGATGCATTTATACTGCAGTGAATCCACTGATCCCTACTATAATCTAGCATTGGAAGAATATATTTTCTCGAATGTTAAACTAGATAAAGGTTTGTTTATGCTCTGGCAGAACGACAACGCGGTTGTAATTGGCCGAAATCAGAATGTAATGAAAGAGATTAATCTTCAATATGCCAGTAAAATGAATACTCGAATCGCCCGGCGAAATACCGGCGGTGGCACAGTTTATCACGACCTCGGAAATCTGAACTATTCTTTTATTCAGGATTGTGACAGCAGATACAGTATTGATTTTAAACAATTTGCCGAACCGATTCTTGATGCGCTTAATCTGCTTGGTGTTCAGGCCGAATGTAACCATCGTAACGATTTGGTCATTAATGGCCGGAAGTTTTCGGGAACTGCACAGACGGTTAAAAATGGTCGGATGTTGCATCACGGAACACTCCTTTTTAATTCCGATTTAGATTTTGTACGCAAAGTACTGGCTGTAAAAGATGAGGTTGTTCAGGGTGGCGGGGTAAAATCGGTCAGGAGTCAGGTTACCAATATCAGTGAGCACTTGCTCAAGTCAATGAGTGTTAATCAGTTCTGTGATCATCTGATGGCTAGCGTTAGTGCGAAAGAAACGACTGTTTTTTTACAACTGACTGAAAAGGATTACAGAGCAATTGAGGCACTGAAAGATTCAAAATACCTGACCTGGGATTGGACATATGGCAAGGCCCCGCATTACAAAATACAAAAAGTCCGCAACTTTGGAGGTGGCAAATTAGCGCTGGCGATGAGCGTTGCAAAAAATGGTATTATCGATTCGATTACAATTGATGGGGATTTATTGGGACCCAGCAACATTAGTCAATTGGAAAAACTCTTAACAGGGAAACGATTAAGAAAAGAAGATTTGCAGGAAGTGCTCAGCTATTGTGAAGTCAGTGATTACATCACCAACTTAACTTCGCAGGAATTGCTTGAAATTCTTATGTACTAGCGTTAAAAATTTTCGTAATGAAGCGGCGTAAAGACACTTTATCACGATGATCTTTAATATCTTTTGGGATTAACAAAAAAACAGATTAGGAATATCATACAAAAAATACGTACTCAAATTTCCAGATCCAGTCGACAAATCAGGTGAGTGTTTGCCAGGAAATGGAAAAATCAAAATCGAAAAAATGCAATCTTCTGCATTTTAATAAATGAAAAGGTGGTAAAAACGGATGAAGGAGTATATTTTAAGTATTGATCAGGGGACTACAAGTATTCGGGCGATTTTCTTTAACCATGACGGAGATATTGTCAGCGTTCATGCAAAAGAATTTGCACAGTTTTATCCAGACTCAGGCTGGGTAGAGCAGGATCCAATGGAAATGTGGGCCGTTACAGGCGAAGTTATTGAAAAAGCGATGGCAAAATCCAACATTAAAGAAGAAGAAATCATCGCTATCGGAATCACCAATCAACGGGAAACTTCTATCGTGTGGGACAAAAATACTGGCGAACCAGTTTATAATGCCATTGTCTGGCAGGATCGCAGAACAGCGGAATACTGTGACCAGTTAAAAGCCGATGATCCTCAAATTGAAGGTATCGTCAGAAATAAAACCGGCTTAATGATCGATTCTTATTTTTCAGCTACCAAGGTCAAATGGATCCTTGACAACGTTGAAGGTGCCAGAGAACGTGCTGAAAAAGGCGATCTGATTTTTGGAAACGTTGACACCTGGATTATGTGGAAGTTAACCGATGGCAAGACCCACGCTACCGACTACAGTAACGCATCAAGAACACTATTATACAACATCAACGAACTGAAATGGGATGAAGAATTATTAAAAGTCTTTACTGTTCCCGCCAGTATGCTGCCAAAAGTACAGGAAAGCAGCAGCGATTTTGGTGTTACGGCTAAAATCTTTAAACGGGCGATTCCAATTACCGGCGATGCCGGCGACCAGCAGGCTGCAACCTTTGGACAATGTTGTTTCAAAAAAGGGATGGCTAAGTTCACCTATGGTACTGCTGGGGTTATGACCGTAAACATTGGCGAAAAACCCTTCCTCTCAAACAACGGTTTAACCACCACGATCGGTTGGGGTTTAAATGGAAAAGTAGAATATCTCCTCGAAGCCGTTGCTTTCTCAGCTGGTTCGGCAATTCAGTGGCTGCGGGATGAAATGGACATGCTTGATGAATCCCCTGACTCTGAATTCTTTGCAATGAAAACAAAAAAAGTAGCCAATTGTGGCGTATATTTTGTACCGGCATTCACCGGATTATGCGCACCATACTGGAACTCTTACGCACGTGCCGCAATTGTTGGGATTGAACGGGGCACCACTAAAAACAATATCATCAGAGCAGTACTTGAATCACTCGGTTATCAAACCCGTGATATGTTCGATGCTTTCTCAGAAGATTTGGGCGAAAGATTATCAATCCTTAAAGTTGATGGTGGAGCCTGCAACAACAACCTGTTGATGCAATTTACGGCCGACATCGTCAATGTGGACATTGAAAGACCGGACAATACTGAAACAACTGCTGCCGGGGTTGCCTATCTGGCAGGATTAGCTGTTGGCTTCTGGAAAGATCAGGATGAAATCGTTCAGAAACGAACAGTTGACCAGGTATTCCATCCACAAATGGATGAAGGCTTACGTTCAGACCTCTACAAAGGCTGGAAACGGGCAATCAATTCCAACCTTTGTTGGGCAAATGATCGTTAAAAATTATACGAATTAAACTAAATTTGGGCAACGTTGACATGTATCTCATGTAAACGTTGCCTAACATAAAAAAGAAAATTAAGAATATGGAGGTGACACCATGAAAACAGAGGTTTTAATCATTGGTGGTGGTGTAATTGGTGCTTCCATTGCACATCAACTGGCAAAATATAATCTGGATATCATACTGGTGGAAAAGGCAAGCGATGTGTGTATGGGAACGAGTAAAGCAAACTCGGCAATGGTTCATAGCGGTTTTAATATTGATGGTGGCACATTAAAAGGCAAATTAGCATTAGCAGCAAATAAAGTTATTAAGCAATTATGTGAAGATCTGGACGTTGGTTTAGTGAAACCGCTGGGGTCAATCACAGTGGGATTTGAAGAGTCCGATCTAGAAAAAATGAAGAAAACCATGGAAAACGGAATAAAAAATGGCATTCAGGGGATGAGACTATTAAATCAGAAAGAATTACATGAGATGGAACCCCACTTGAATCCAGAAGCAAAATATGGCCTGTTCGAACCCGAAACTGGAATCATCAATCCTTTTGAATATACAGTCGCTTTAGCAGAAAACGCCGTAATCAACGGAGCGAAGGTGATGCTGGACACAGAAGTTCTGGATATTATGATTGAAAACAAAACTGTAAAAGGTGTTAAAACAAATAAAGGCGATATCGAAGCCAAAGTAATCATTAACGCAGCCGGTTTATATGCCGATAAAATTGCAGCGATGACCGAAGAAATTGATTTCGAAATTAAACCCCGAAAAGGACAGTATTTTCTCTATGATAAAAAATGGCGGGATATCCTGACGTACACCATCTATTCAGCACCAACGAAGGTTTCAAAGGGAATGATTGTAGTACCGACGATTGATGGTAATATTCTGGCAGGCTCCAATGCCGAAGCGCTCGAGGATAAAACGGATCTGAGCACAACAGCCGAGGCCCTCGATCAGATTTATACCAGTACAATTTCACACCTGTTTCCGGAATTGCCAAGAATGGGCGATGTGATTACTACCTTTACTGGTCTGAGAGCAGCCAGCAGCAATGAAGACTTCATTATTGAAGCGGCGAAAACCGTAAAAGGTATGATTAACGTGGCAGGTATTCAGTCACCGGGCTTAACCTCGGCACCAGCAATTGCTGCGATGGTCGAGGAACTGGTTCGAGAGCAGAATCTGGAGCTGGACTTTTCACCAAAAGCGAACTACGAAAAAGGACGAAAAACACCAGTTATGTTAACGGAATTATCCTATGAAGAAAGAAATGCTCTTATTGAAAAGAATCCAGATTATGGTGAAATTATCTGTCGCTGTGAATCAATCAGCAAGGGTGAGATCAAGGATGCGATTCACCGACCGGTTCCAGCAACCAACATGGATGCCATAAAACGCCGGGTTCGTGCCGGGATGGGGCGTTGTCAGGGTGGTTTCTGTGGACCTAAAGTTCTCGATATTCTCAGCCACGAGTTAAATATCTCCCCACTTGAGGTGACTCAAAAAGGCAAAGAATCCTTCGTGCTTGCTTCCAGAAACAAAGAAATACCTTTAGCAGAAGGAGATCAAAAAAATGAAAAAATTAGAATATGATCTGGTTGTCATCGGTGGCGGCCCTGCCGGTTTGGCAGCCGCATTGGAAGCCAGAAAAAATAATGTTAGAAAAATTTTGATTTGCGAAAGAGCGCCTTATCTTGGCGGGATTCTGCAGCAGTGTATACATAATGGCTTTGGTTTACAGTATTTCAAGGAGGAGCTGACTGGACCGGAATATGCCAGCCGATTTATTGAAGAAGTCGAAAAGTCAGATATCGACGTGAAACTGGGCACGATGGTAATGGAAATCCTCGACGATAAAAAAGTTATTGCGGTCAACCGTGAAGACGGTATGTTTGAAATTAACACCAAAGCCCTGATTTTGGCAATGGGGTGTCGGGAACGAACCCGTGGGGCGATCACCATACCGGGCAGTCGTCCAGCTGGAGTCATGACCGCCGGGACTGCGCAGAGCTATGTTAATCTCGAAGGCTTTATTCCGGGCAAGGAAGTTGTAATTTTGGGCTCAGGTGATATCGGTTTGATTATGGCAAGACGTTTAACCTTAGAAGGCGTCAATGTTAAAGGAGTCATCGAATTAATGCCTTATTCAACGGGTCTAATCCGAAATAAAGTACAGTGTCTCGATGATTTCAATATCCCGCTGCTCTTAAGCCATTCGATTGTTGAAATTCATGGTAAGGAAAGACTTGAAGGCGTAACCATTGCCGAGGTCGATCAAAACCTCAAACCGATCAAGGGGACTGAACAGTACATCAGTTGCGACACCTTGCTACTGTCGGTGGGACTGATTCCGGAAAATGAATTGTCCAATAAACTGGGTTGTGAAATCGATAAGGTCACCAGAGGACCAGTGGTAAATGAAAAACGGATTACCAACATTCCCTGGGTGTTTGCTTGCGGTAATGTGCTGCATGTCCACGATCTGGTCGATAATGTAACTCAGGAGGCCGAGATTGCTGGTCGAGCTGCCGCCGATCTGATCAATCAGAAGGCTGCTGAAGCTGAAAAGGATGTAATTATTACCCATGACCAAAACATTGGTTATGTGGTTCCGCAACATATTGATGCTCTGAATAACAAGGAGAAAACAGTTAAATTTTTCCTGAGAGTCAAAAATCCGGATGAGGACGTTCGTCTAATTGTCAAAGATAATGAAGATAAAACGTTGATGAGTATAAAAAAATCAATTGTTGAACCCGGAACAATGGTGACATTCAATTTACCCCGTGAATTTGTGACGAAGGATACTTCATCAATAAATATTTCGATTGCCCGGGAACTGGCAGAATAAAGATGGAGGAAAAAAGCATGGAAGTAACAAAATTAGTTTGCATCGGTTGTCCGAAAGGGTGCAATTTGACCGTTGAACACAGTGGAAAGGAAATTGATAAAATATCGGATTATGGTTGTAAAATCGGTCTAGAATATGCCAAAAACGAGTTTACTGAACCGAAACGAATTATTACAACAACCGTCAAGATAAAATCCGGTGATCTACCTTTTGTCCCAGTTAAGACCAAAGATCCTGTCAAGAAAGAAAAAATCTATGCAGTCATGAAAGAAATCAGTGAATTGGAGATTGAATCACCTGTCCGTGTCGGAGACGTTGTGGTCGCCAACATCGCCGGAACTGGGGTTGATCTGGTCTGCACTCGCAACATAAAAAAAGTTTCCTAACAGAGATGCAATACCAGGTATATTTGAAGGATGTTGATGAAATTATGCGGCCGGATTATATCAGTCAATATCTTGTCAATGAAAAAAATGGTTGTGTTAGCGGGTGCAAAACCGGTGTCAGTCAACATATAAGAACAGAATATCCGGAGACTCATTCTCATGATGACCAAGAAGGATTTTTCGTATTGTCCGGAACCGGATGGGCCAGGGTTGCAGATCAGGAGTTTAAACTCGAACCAGAAACGGCATTCATTGTTCCAGCTGGTGTTGAACATACGATAAAAAAAGATCAGGATTCTGAAGCGGTCAAGGTGTTTTGGTTTCATGCAGCGATCTGATCTGCCAAGCTGAGTTAGCGCCTTTGTTTAAAATAATTGCTTTGAAAGGATAGATTCATACATCATGTTTTAACATCATATTGTCATACAAATCATTTAGAAAGGACAGAAGAAAATATGGTTAATGTTAGTATGGAAAACAAAGTAGTGATTGTTACTGGTGCAGCTAAAGGGATTGGCCGTGCGATCGCATTGAAAATGGCAGAAGCCGGTTGCCGTGGACTTGCAATCAATGCGTTACGCATTGATGAGCAAACGGAAACATTAGCCCAAGAAGCGCAAGCCCTCGGGGCAAATGTTTTATTGATGGCAGGGGATATGAGCAAGGAAGAAGATGTAAAAAAACTGATTGATACAACCACTCAGAAATGGAACGGTCTGGATGTGATGATCAATAACGCCGGCATTGCCAAAGCCAATGATTTGTTCAATACATCTACGGATGATTGGGATCAGGTTGTAACGGTCAATATGCGTTCAACTTTTCTTGGGATGAAATTTGCTGCCGCCTACATGAAAGATCATGGTGGTGGTAGTATTATCAATATGGGTTCAATTGCCGGTATCACCGGCGGTAGTACCAGCCCCGATTATGGTGCATCAAAAGCCGGAGTTCTGGCGCTGACAAAATATGGCGCCAAATTTCTAGCTCAATACGGCATCCGTGTCAATGCACTGGCACCGGGGACGATTAATACTCAAATGATCAAACGAAATTTTGAACACTTGAAACCTGAAGAACTGAAAGCGCGATTAGCGGCCATACCAATGGGCCGAATGGGAGATCCGGAAGAAGTTGCTAATGTAGCACTTTTCTTTGCATCAGATCTTTCAAGTTTTATAACCGGAGATTCATTAATGATCACTGGTGGAAGACATACCTGAAAAACGAATTGGCAGTGACCTGTTTTATGTTTATATGGACTTGCTGAAATAGTCCTTTGTCATAGCACGTCATAATTGGTTCGATCACAAGTGAATCAATCCAAGCGCCG
Source organism: Acetobacterium wieringae (assembly GCF_026646375.1). Classification (GTDB taxonomy): domain Bacteria; phylum Bacillota; class Clostridia; order Eubacteriales; family Eubacteriaceae; genus Acetobacterium; species Acetobacterium wieringae_A. The sequence continues at coordinate 215,960 of NZ_JAIPPU010000004.1, read as the reverse complement.
AAATAACGATTTTCTCTGAAATCGATATGATCATAGATTTTCAGTAGATAGATGAAACTTCGAGATATACTTGGACAAATTTAAGCATTATGTCGTTGACAACGATGTGAAAATGAAGCCCAACTTTTGAAGTTGGGCTTTAATGATTCTAGATAAAGATACATGTTAGTAACTCTTTTTTTGTCATCGTTTTTTTAAGAAATGTGGTATAATTAAACAAGGTAATTATAACTCGTGATGAGTGTGTATGATGAGTTATAATGATAGTTGGTTACCATGATTTTTGTTGATGCGAAGGAGGCTAAACTTTTTCAAAAAACATTGATTAGTTAACTGTCTTTATGAAAGTGCTTTTCATGGTAGCACAATAATATGAAGTATTTACTAAAAAAGAATTGCAACGATAAATTGTTTAATTTATTCAGATGGATTAGAGAGGTAAAATGATGACAATAAAACCAAATTATATCGTAGATTTACATAGTCACACGACACGATCAGATGGAGCGGATTCGCCTAAAGAATTTATTTGCAATGCGGCAGCACTAGGGATGAAGGTAATTGTGATCACCGATCATGATATTCTTCCACCGGATCGTATCGAAGTCAATGGTGTGATGGTGGATCCTGTTGTTTATGCAGAAAAAAAAGGAATGAAGCTCCTGTTGGGAATCGAATTCTCCTGCGAAACACTGGTAGAGGATGTTCACATTGTGGTATTGGGATGTGATTATACAAATCCAAAGATAATTGAAATAAATCAAAAAATCGTTAACAGCAAAATCTACTCTTATCAGAAACTATTAAGTGTATTGGCGGATAATGGCATTGATATCAGCTGGGATGAGGTTATCAATTATAATGATATACCCCGGAACCCCGAAGATGTCCAGAAAAAAGTAATTTTCAATTTGATGGCCGAGAAGGGCTATACTAAAACCTGGAGTGAGGCAAAGTTATTAATCAGAAATAACCCGGCATTCAGTGTGAAACGGGAAAAACCTGACCCGATTGATATTATCAATATTGCCCATGAAAGTGGTGGGATTGCCATTTTGGCACATCCTTATCTGATCGATGAGACGGTCATGACCAAAGATGGCTTGATGTCTCGAGAAGCGTACATTGATAAACTGATTGATGCCGGATTAGATGGTATTGAAGCCTGTTATACCTATGATAAGACCACATATAATGGCCCCTTATCAAAAGAAGAGATCATTACTAAAGTTAAGTCAGTGTATTCAGATCGGGTTAAGATCATTTCTGGTGGGTCTGACTATCACGCTGACTATAAAAAAACCGATAAAAATGTCAGAAACATCGGCGAGTGTGGCGTTACCCTGGAATATTTTAACAGCAATGAGCTTTTGAGTAAGCTGTGAATGGTTGTTAATTAATTAGAAAGTTTTAGTGGAGGCGGGTTATGATAATAAAAAACAAGGAACCGAAGGTATAGCAGTATCTGATTTTTGATTTAGATGGAACCTTGGTAGATTCTTGTCCAGATATCATCGAGACGATAAAGTATATCATTGAGCGGTATAGTTTTGAGCAGAAAGATGATGCCTTTATTCGGAGCTGTATAGGCGGGGGGGCAAGAAATGTACTAATAAAGACCCTCGGCAAGGATAAAGAAATTTTGATTGACCAGGAAATACTGCCTTTATTTATTGATTACTACACCAAGAACTGTGATAAAAAAACCTATGCGTATGCGGGTGTGGAAGAGGTATTGGACTACTATAAACATGTGGGCAAAGCATTATCAGTGGCTACCTTTAAAATCAGAAGTGCAACCGAAAAAATCCTAAAAACACTAAAGCTTTATGATTATTTTGACATATTAGTAACGGCGGATGATGTTAAAAATCCCAAACCGCATCCTGATTGTATTCATTCGATTCTTTCGTATTATAATTGCCGAAAAACTCAGGCGATTCTCATTGGAGATACCAAAACCGATTATCTTACTGGTACGAATGCAGGCATTGATGTTTGTGGTGTCACTTTTGGATATGGCTCTCCTGAGGACGTAAGGTCATTAAGTCCAACCTATGTTATTGATCGTATGGAAGAACTTGAAAAAGTTGTTTTATAAATTTAACTAGGAGGTAAGATGGTATGGTTGATTTATCAAAAATGGATAAAAAAGCCGTGGGAAAGTGTTTCGATCACTCAGTGTTGCCAAAAAACACCACTGAAGCTGATATTCGGTCTGGTTGTCGAGAGGCAGTAGCCTATAACTGTGCGGCATTTTATTCGGCTACTCCCTATTGGACCCCTGTAGTGGTGGACGAACTGAAAGGAACAGACATTCATATTGGAACAGGATTGGATTTTCCTTTTGGCGCATCGGCATCAATCGTTAAAGCTTTTGAAACGGAACAGGCAGTAAAAGCGGGTTGCACCGTATTAGATCTTGTCATGAATGTTGGGGCTTTGAAAGACAAACGATACGATGTGATCAAAGGTGAATTGATGGATTTCAAAACTGCAGCTCAGGGGCATATCACCAAGTGCATTATTGAAACCTGTTTTTTAAGTGACGAAGAAATAGCGGCAGCCTGCAAACTGATTGCAGAAGTTGGCATTGATTATGCCAAAACCTCAACCGGTCAATTCGAAGGACCCAGTATGGAACAATTTTTGATTATGAAAAAGACGTTGGCTGAAACCGATGTTAAGCTTAAGGTTGCCGGGGTTAAATTCCCACGTCCTCAAAATGCCTATGTATTTATATTGGCTGGAGCTGATCTTATCGGTACACGCGCTGCGGTTGCGATAATCGACGCCTTTGATCAAATGCGTGAGATTGGAGTGGTACCCCAATACAATGGCTAAGCCAAAGCGATCATTTTCATCACATTGCTGAGCAAAATTCCCTTTTACTAAGCATAATATTAAATTAATTCATGGTTTAGAAGTTAATTTTTATTATTAAAGGAGAATTTGAATATGGGTAAGTATTTAATCGGTATTGATGTGGGAACAACTGGCACAAAGGCCATGATTCTTGACAAAAAAGGCCAGATCTATGGCAAAGGATATGGAGAGTATCCCTGCAACTATCCAAACCCCAACTGGGTTGAGCAGGATGTGGATTTACTGGTTGAGGAAACCTTTAAAGCCTGTAAACAAGCAGTTACATCATCAGGCGTTGATCCAAAGGAAATTGAGGCAGTTGGATTTTCTTGCCAACGGGCAACATTTACACTGGTCGATAATAATAATCAGGCGATCGATAATATTTTTTATGGCTGGCAGGATAATCGTGGTGCTGAGGTTTTAGAAGAAGCCATGGAACTGGTGGATCCCGATACTTTTTTTAGAAGCACTGGTATGCCAATGGCACCTACCTTTACATTTATCAAATTGTTATGGTTAATGAAGAAACGACCAGAATTATATGAAAAAACCAAGTATGTGGCGATGATGCCGGAATATATCCAATATTGTTTTGGTGCAGATGATTTTTATTGCGAAGTGACTAATGCCTGTACATCTGGTTATCTTAATCCGAATACAATGAATTGGGCTGACAACATTATTGATGCTTTTGGTTTTGATAAAGCAAAATTTCCCAAACTCGTCAAACCTGGTGATATTGTCGGAAAAGTGACACCTGCCACGGCGGAAAAGACGGGTCTGGCAGTCGGTACACTACTTATTGCCGGTAGTGGAGATCAACAATGCGCAGCAATCGGCGCAGGCGTTATTGAGGATGGTTATGCATCGTTAACACTGGGGACTGCCGGACTTTTAGTGGTTGGTACAAAAAATTTGGTCTTGGAAGACGTTCCAGGAGTAATGGCAACCTCATCGGCGTCATTGGGATTATATAATCTTGAGGGAATCCAACTGGGTGCTGCCAGCAGCTATCGATGGGCAAGGGATGAGTTGGCTGAAATTGAAGTTGCATTCGGAAAAAAAACGGGGATTGATCCGTATGAAGTAATGGATTATCATATTCAAAAAAGTCCGGTCGGATCAAAGGGAATTCTTTTCATGCCATTCTTGACCGGATCTGGTTATCCTTATTGGAATCCTGAAGCAAAAGGGATTTTTGCGGGACTTACGTTCGCACATTCTAAGAGTGATATGATTCGTTCGGTTATGGAAGGTATTACCTTGGAAAGTAAGGACATGTATGAAACCATGAAGAAATCCGGATTGGTTTTAAAACAACTTGCGATTACCGGCGGAGCGACAAAATCTGGATCATGGCGCCAGATTATTGCAGATATGTTTGGGGTTCCAATTCGCAAACTGGAAATCCCTGATGCCACCATTGTAGGAGCGGCAGTTATAGCAGGTGTTGGTGCCGGGTGGTTTAACGATGCTGCTGAAGGTGTCAATTCAATGGTTCATTATCTGGAGACCATTGAGCCCGTACCTGAAAACGTTAAGAAGTATAACGACATTTATGATATATACAAAAATTTGTATAGTGCACTAAATGATAATAGCATCTATTCACAGATTGCAAAATTAAAATAAACAGAAATAAACCGAATTTAGTGGATCACTCTTTCAATTAGATTGCGTCTATGATAAAATGAGAGATATTTTGCTAAATAAGCTGCACAAAAGAGTTTTATGGAAGGAAGTATTGATATGTACAAAATAAAGCGAGAAAACCCAAAACCATTGTACATACAATTGGAAGAGTTAATCCGCAATAACATCGAAGAAGGCATTTGGAAGCCAAATACAGCGATACCATCTGAGAGTGAGATGAACCGTATTTACGGTGTCAGTCGAATGACAATACGTTCAGCATGCTCACAGCTGGTACAGGATGGCGTTCTCTATCGAGTCCCTGGAAAAGGTACCTTTGTTGCAGAACCCAAGATCATGACAGAGTCACTGGCTTATATGGGATTTAGAGAACAATTGGAACGAATGGGGTATGAGATCACCACGGAGCTGTTAAATGTTACAGAAAAAGAGGCTTCTATATCTGTTGCAAAGCGCTTGCAATGTCCACAAGGCGCACCAATACTTGAAATTCAGCGGTTGCGGTTTTTAAAAGGTGAGCCGATCAGTCTTCATTATTCTCGGATTCCTTTTGATTTAGGAAAGAATCTCAGTGAGCATGCGCTTGAAGAAGAACAACTTTGCGTACTTCTGGAAAAAGAGTGTAATTTGAAACCCAGCCGTGTTATTGAAACGTTCGAGTCGGTCACAGCCTCAGAAAAAGAAAGTAACCTGCTAAAAGTACCGCAGGGATATCCATTGCTTGTTTTGGAAGATATTCTTTTTGATAAGGAAGATAAACCTTTTGAATATTCAAAAGTAGTCTTTCGGGGTGATAAAATCAAATTAAAATATGAGTACCGCAATTAATGTCAAAAAAGGGTTCCGCCAGACTGGTGGAACCCTTTTTAATGTTAGTCATCATTTAAAAACGGTTCCAAGGTGGTATCCCGGAAAAAAGTGTTGGCATTAAACAGGTATAGTACATCGGTAATCTGAGCATCTGCAATCAATTCATCGATACTATCATAGTAATAGCGGGGATCAATAACGGTAATTTCGCTATAAAATGGTGTTAGGAAGGGGATGAAAGCATTGGCATAAGAATCCTTGATAACCAGCAGATTTTTGCTGTTGGCTACCGGATTTTTTATTTTAATCAATGGATGGTTACCGGATAGAAAAACGGCATACTTATCCTTTTTGTTGAGTTTTTCGCTATCAAATAGTGAAGTTGATTTTTTTTGTTCTTCGATAAAATTCACTATGGAATAGGTGTCTTCATTTTTAGGGATGTAGACTTCAATGGTGTCCGTGACAAAGGTCAGGTAGCCACTTTTGGATGCCAGGGCTCCAGAAAATGAATGGCTGACTGGATAAACTGCATAAGCATCCGGTTCGGGGGTGATTCCCATGGCATTGGCAACGCCTTGAAATGACAGCCAGGCCCCCAGAGTAGTCCAATGATGATCCGTCTTATAGTATAACTGTTGATCCAAATTCTGATTAAGAATTGGTCGGGGATCAAGGATGGTTAGCTGCTGACTTAAACTGGCAGTAAAGCTGTCAATATAGGTGTTTTGGTCCAAAACAGGAGCATATGCCGGCAGTTTGTCATCAGTGACACTAATCGCATTGGGAACCAACATAAAAAAGTGATTTAGATCGGGATGTTTTTCGACGAACGTGTTAAGTGCAGTTTTTGTCTGGTCCGTTGTATCAGACGGTAAGGGATCGAAGTTTTCAATCAGCGTAGAATTTTTGCCATAAAATACCCCGTTCGAGATATTCTTTCCAATGATGCGGTCGGTGCTGGTTTTGGTGTAAATCCAAAAATTCCGGCCGATTAGTTGATCAGCAGTATATTTCTGCATTTTTTTCATATAGCGTCCATCCATCACACTATCCGCTGAAAAACGGGGAAATTGGGTTAAAATCCGGTTTTCATTTGCAGATAGCTTGGTATCCGGCAAAATCAGTGAAGCCAGGGGAAAAAAGACAAGACTGCCGATGAAAAGCAGACCCAATAAGTTGATGTATTTTTTATAGAAGAGTGAATGGGAGTATTGATCGTGATCCCGGTGGTTATCTTGTTTTCGCATAAGGCCTCACTTAAAATCTGAAATACAAAAAGGGATTATATGTTTCTGTAACTAAATAAGCGATGGATAAAAACATAATCAGGCTGTTCAGTCCCAGACCAAAAGGTACGACCCAGTTTTTCTCACTACGAATCAGTTTAGTATAACGCTGATGGACGATGGGAGTTGAACAGACACCGCAAATTAAAAATAGAATAAGACTGGTATACAGGTAATAAAGGCTGGTGGTATCAATTAAGGATGAACCAGCAATAAAAAACATCACTCGGAGATAAGACAGGGCATATCCCATATCTGGACTGGCAAAAAAGACCCAGCCGATCACGACCAATAGTAGCGTATATGCGTGCTGGATGAACGTGGGCAGTTTTTCGAGAAAATGACTTAAAAATACTTTTTCGGCAAAAAGAATCAGCCCGTAATAGCCGCCCCAGATGACAAAATTCCAGCTGGCACCATGCCAGAGCCCCGTTAACAACCAGACGACACTAAGGTTGAGAAATAATCTGGGGATGGCAACACGATTTCCACCGAGTGGAATATAAAGGTATTCGCGAAACCAGGTGCCCAGTGATATATGCCAGCGTCGCCAGAATTCAGACACGTTTCTGGAAATATAGGGGTAATTGAAATTTTCCAGAAATTCAAAACCGAACATTTTCCCCAAACCAATGGCCATGTCCGAATAACCGCTGAAGTCGAAATAGATTTGAAAGGTAAATGCAATAATTCCAATCCAGGCCGTGAGGACGGACATTTCGCCCACATCCATGGCCGAAATAAGGGTCCAGACATAACCAATGTTATTGGCCAATAGGACTTTTTTACCAAGTCCCTGGATAAAACGTTCTACGCCAATTCCAAACTTTTCCTGATTCATCACCCGATCTGAAAGCTGGTCATCAATGTCCTTATAACGGACGATGGGTCCGGCGATCAGTTGGGGAAACATGGTGACATATAAGCCAAAGGAAACAATGTTTTTTTGAACCGGAACCTTACCCAGATATATATCAACCACATAAGATAGTATCTGAAAGGTATAAAAAGAAATCCCAATCGGCAAGGGTAAAGGTGTATATGGGATACTCAAACTAAAAAGTTGGTTAATGGTATCCAACAGAAAACCCCAGTATTTAAAAAAGAACAGAAAACTCAGATTTACAATGACGGTAAAAATAAAAATCCGCTTACGAAAGTAATGGGGCTTTTTTTCCATGAAGATCCCCATACCAAAGTCGAAGACAATGGTGAATAGCATTAGGAATACATAAACCGGTTCGCCCCAGGCGTAAAAAAACAGACTGACCAGAAGCAAGATCAGGTTTTTTCCCTGTTTGGGGACAACGGCATAGAGACCCAGTGCAATGGGTAGAAAGCCAAATATAAATAAGATGCTGCTAAATACCATGGTCGCTCCTTACTGAATAGTTTTTATGCTTTTGACAAAAGTGTCTTTTAGTACGGTCGCATCCGGTGACACGCAATAAAAAAGCGTGTTGCCGACAATTTTGAGCTCATAATTTTCAAGCAGGGCAACCTGATCAGGTCCGTAGCCGCTAAAGCTTTCTTGTTGCATGGTGTTTCGGGTATCGACAGCAGCCTCAACCAGATCCAATTGAGCTGAGTCGGCAACTTTTACCACCAGAATTTCGGAAACGTCCATATAATTGGCCGGAACGTAAATCAACACTTCTTGAAAGTCGTTGATATTGAGACCGTAATACCGTTTTAAGGCTTTACCATCGCCTTTTGTCATTCCGTTAAGGTTTTGGGAAGCAGCCAATAGATCAGTTTCTACTTGTGATAAGGGAGCCTGTTCAGCAGTTTGACAGCCAAAACAGGGAAGAATCAGTATTAAAATAACTAGCAGTACAGCATATTTTTTCATAAGCTTCCAATTCTATAACAGATTTTTCAGATCACTGTTATTGACCAGGGTATCCATCCAGATAGGGTAAAATTCTCGGATCACATGAATCCCGTCCTGATCATGATATTGCGGATTATTTTTTAAATAGGTATAGGTGTCAATATAGTGGACATTTTTACGCTTGGCCATTTCAGCCAGGGCGGTATTATAGCTCTCGATCTGACTGAACTCTGGGTTTTCTTTCAGGGCTTCATCAGTAACCGGGAAGATACTGCAAATATAGATTTGGGTATTGGGTAATTGCAGACGTACCGCATCGATGATTCTTTCATAATGACTGATAAAGGATTCCAATGTATTGTCGGGATGACTGATATCATTAAGCCCCAATTCAAAAAAAACATAACGGGGAGCCAGATTAACCAGATTGGGGATATCTTCGAGACTGGTTTCGGTGGATTTTCCCATTACCGCCACTAATGAGGTTGGGCTTAAAAAGCCGTACAAACCGAGACCTTCAGCGATGGAATCACCAAAAACAACTGCATTACCAAACAAAGCGGAATAATCTCCAGAATCGACGGCTTTGCGCTTCATATAATCAATTTTTTCTTCCATGCTATAAAGGTCACGGTTTTCTAAGGTGGTTAGGGCCTGAATTCCTTCAGTTACCTTAGCGTTTTCTCTGGCGACGCTTTGATAATGAATAAACAGGACGATGATAATAATGACACAGGGAATTAGAATGAAAACTGCCAGGTTTTTATTAAAAGGGTGTAGTTTTTTTTTATACATGAAAAGGCACCTTTAAAATAGAGAATTTGTATAGTTAAACATATCATAAAAGATGGTCGTAATTCAATGTCTGTTTTGTAACAAATTAATATTTTGTTGTTACGAATATAGTGAGTGAAAAATATGAGTGAGAAAAAAAAGAGCTGAAAATAATCGGTGAGATTATCTTCAGACTCTTTGAAATGCTTAGATCAATGGGATTAACATTTGTCCATGGTTCTGGTGGCGACCACATCAATACCAAGACCTAAAAGATCCTTGATGACAACATCTCCGGTTTTAATGGGGGCTTCCACAACCACCTGGTTAATTACAGCCATGGCATCAAAAATCTGGCCTTTCGGAATCGGTTCCGCCGTCTTAACAGGCAGACGGGGTAGCATGGCGTTTTTGATGACCACGGTGGTAGGAATTACCCGGGTGGGGTTAGTCATTTCATTGATGGCATATTTAGGGCCACGTTTACAGGTATTACCGGTGACCTCGTAGGTACCATCAGCTTTTTCTTCAATCGTCATTTGGCACCCGATGGGGCAAACAATACAGGTCATTTCTTTTTTCATTATTTGGCCTCCTCTACGACAAATCGGATTTCTCCGGCGGGATATTGAGCTAAAATATCTTTTGCAATTTTAAAGTTTACCATTTCAGCGGGCAGTAATTTCTTTTCTTTTTTGGTGGCGATTAACTGATCACCGATATAGGCGTTTACGACCTTATCTTTAAAGACCTGACGAACCCGCATATAGAAGGTAACCTTGTCTTCAACATTTTTCATGGCAACTTGTTGGGGAACAACATAGCCAATGCCATCGCCGTTGGTGGTGGTGAAGGTAATCTCATTATCAAGCTCGCCTTTGATGAATTTTGCGGCACCCTTACCGGCAAGAACGGCTTCTTCGCTGACAAAATCCACCAGGTCATGAACATGAACAACATTGCCACAGGCAAACACACCAGGCATCGAGGTTTGACGCAGTTCACCGACAATGGCACCGTTCGTGCGGTTATCCATGACAACCCCGGCATTGCGGGTAATTTCATTCTCGGGGATTAATCCAACAGACAGCAACAGGGTATCGCAGGGAATGTATTCTTCAGTACCAGGGATTACTTTGAGTTTTTCGTCAACCTTAGCAACGGTGACACCTTCCAGACGATCCTTACCGTGGATAAAGGTGATGGTATGGCTTAATTTTAAGGGAATATCATAGTCATCCAGGCACTGAACAATATTACGAACCAAACCATTGGAGTAGGGCATCAGCTCACAGACTGCCTGAACATGGGCTCCTTCCAAGGTCATTCGGCGGGCCATAATCAGTCCGATATCACCAGACCCGAGAATGACCACTTCTTTACCGGGCATAAAGCCTTCCATGTTAATAAACCGTTGGGCCGTACCGGCAGTAAAGACGCCGGAAGGACGGTATCCAGGAATTCCAATCGCTCCGGAAGTTCGTTCCCGACAACCCATGGTTAAAATGACAGCCTTGGCTTCAATAATCATGTACCCGTTTTCTTCATTGATGACGTGAATGGCCTTAAGATCGCCATTGTCGTGCATATCAAGAACCATGGTATCCAGCATATAGGGGATATTAAGATCTTTGACTTTCTGAATATAACGTTCGGCGTATTCAGGGCCAGTTAATTCTTCATTAAAGGTATGTAAACCAAAACCGTTATGGATACATTGGTTAAGAATACCACCGAGTTCCCGGTCTCTCTCGAGGATCAGAACATTTTCGGCTCCACCGTTTTTAGCTTCAACAGCAGCAGCTAGCCCGGCAGGGCCGCCGCCTAAAATTACAACATCATAAATCATGATTATGCTTCCTCCTTAACAGATTTTGTGTGACCGGAAAGGATATAGGCAGAATCCTGTTGATCATACATTACATCATCCAATGGAACATTAAGTTCCCTGGCCAAAATTTCAACAACACGGGGTGAACAGAAACCTCCCTGACAACGGCCCATTCCGGCGCGGGTTCGTTTTTTTACCGCTTTAACACTTCGGGCACCGGCGCTACGGTGAATCACATCAATGATTTCGCCTTCGGTAATGGTTTCGCAGCGACAGATGACCTTACCATATTTCGGATCTTCTTTGATAATTTCTACTTTTTCTTCTTCGGTCATTTCATCGAAACGCAGATGTTTGCGGACTTTTGGATTGTAATCCGGGTTTTCTTCAAGATGAGGGATCATTGGCTTGACAATGTTTTCAACCACATGGTGAGCGACGGCCGGAATTGAGGTGAGACCGGGTGATTCGTAACCAGCAACATTGATAAAGCCACGCACTGGTGATTCTTCAATGATAAAGTCTCCATCTGTCGTAGTATAGGTGTCTCTTACCGGAGTGTTACGCAGACCGGCATAGGAGCGAATGATCTTATTAAACGGCAGATCAGGACAGTTTTTCAGGGCGTTTTCTTTGATATAATCGAGACGTTCGCCAGTAGTGGCAATGTCGCCCTTATAAGAAACCGGTTCGGCATCTGGGCCAATCAAAAGATTTCCATGAACAGTTGGAGCCACCAGAATTCCTTTGCCCTTTTTAGATGGACAGGGGAAGATTACGCTGTTAACCAGCGAGCCGGCTTCTTTATCAAAAATAAAATAATGTCCTTTTCGGGCCAGAAGTTTAAAATAGGGTTCACCGACCATTGCATATATATTGTCAGCAAATAACCCGGCGGCATTGATGACATATTTAGCTTCCACATTACCGGCATTGGTAATGATTTCGAAATAGCCATGGTGGTTTTTAATATCACTGACCATATGGTTCATTTTCAGGGTTACACCATTGTCGACAGCGTTTTCAGCAGCGTGAATACATAGTTCAAACGGCGAGACAATACCTGCGGTAGGCGCATATAAGGCACCGCATATATCTTCATTCAGATTGGGTTCCATGGCATGGACTTCATCTTTAAATAAAATCTGGAGTCCGGGAACACCATTTTTCAGACCATTCTGATACAGTTCCTGAATGGTTGCCATCTCATATTCATTGTGGGCAACAACCAGAGAGCCGCAACGTTTAAAGGGAACATCCAGATCTTCGCAGACCTTTTCATACATGATGTTTCCGGGAGCGTTGAATTTTCCCTTTAATTTTGAAGCTGGAGCATCAAATCCGGCATGGACAATGGCAGAATTGGCCATGGTAATCTGATTTCCAACATCATTTTCTCCATCCAGTAAAACGATGTCCAGTTTGTATCGGGTTAATTCCCGAGCAATGTAGGAACCGGCAATGCCAGCTCCAATAATGGCGATATCATACATAATATATTCCTCCTAAGAACTATAAAAAATTAAAAGCCATACAATTTTCTTAAATATGGATTCATTTAAGAAAACAGTATGGCTCTCCGTTGCCTTGTATTTTATTTTTACTTATTCTTTGTGTAGCAATCGCTGCTCTGCCCGAATAAGCTCGATTTTATCCCACAATGGCTTGTGAGATGTGCTGGCTGATAATGCGCCAGCAGCTAGACAAGAACGAACTTCTTCCTCTGTCTCTATGAATCCCCCAGTAACAATTGGAATATCTATCTCTTTTTTAACGGCTGTGATCAGTTTTGGAACCAGGCCAGGCAGAATTTCGATGGCATCGGGCTTAATTTTCTTGGCCGAATTGATTGAAATATCCATGGCTGAAGAATCCAATAGAAACAGACGCTGAACCGTCATCAGACCTTCCTGTTTTGCCCGAGTGATAATATTGTTTTTGGTGGTAATAATCCCTGTGGGTTTAATCTCATCTTTTAGATATTTTATAAAATAATTATCCTGTGAGTAACCTTTGATCAGATCCAGATGGGTAAACACATATTTATCGGCTTTGATACAAAGTTCCACCATCTTTTTCAGATTATATACGTTGCCAGTCAGCAGGAAGATGATTTGTGATTGTGAGTGGATGGCATCGTAAATATCCTTAGGATTACGAACAGCGACAATGATGGGGTTGTTCTGAAACATGAGAAGACATTTTCTCGTCGACATAAAACTCCTCCCGGTCGGATTGTATTTGTAAATTCATTATAACACAATCACAAAAATAGGAAAGAGAAAAATCTGAATTGTTGGGGTGTCAAAAACACCCCAACAATTGAAATTAAAAAAAATTTTTTAAAGACAACAGATTATTCTGCGTCTTCCCAGCCTTTAGAGCATTCTACAGCTTTTAACCAGCCGGCATATAATTTTGCACGAACATCGGCATCCATTGCTGGTTTGAATGAACGGTCAAGTTTCCAGGCATTTGTTACAGCAGATTTTCCATCCCAGAATTTAACAGCCAGACCAGCCAGGTAAGCAGCACCCATAGCGGTTGTTTCAACGATCGAAGGACGATCAACAGGAACGCCTAAGATATCAGCCTGGAATTGCATTAAGAAATCGTTAGCGCAAGCGCCACCATCTACTTTTAATGCAGCCAATTTAATGTTCGAGTCTTTTTCCATTGCATCCAGAACATCTTTTGTCTGATAAGCAAGCGATTCAACAGTGGCACGGATTAAATGCGCTTTATTGGCACCACGGGTTAAGCCCAGGATTGCACCACGAGCATACATATCCCAATGAGGAGCACCCAGACCAACAAAAGCTGGAACCATGTATACACCGTGTGTATCGGCAACTTTATTGCAGTAGAATTCGCTATCTGGAGCAGAGTCGACTAATTTGACTTCGTCTCGTAACCATTGAATGGCGGCACCAGCGATGAAGATTGAACCTTCAAGTGCATATTCCACTTCGCCATCAAGTCCCCAACCGATTGTTGTAACCAGACCGCTGTTGGATTTAACTGGTTTGTCACCTGTGTTCATTAACATAAAGCAACCGGTTCCATAGGTGTTTTTAGCCATTCCAGGTTCGAAGCAAGCTTGTCCGAAAAGGGCAGCCTGTTGGTCACCAGCAGCACCAGCGATTGGAATATCAGTGCCATAAAGAGAAGTTGTGCCGTAGACATCAGAGGATGGACGAACTTCTGGTAACATAGAAGCAGGGATATCCAGTTCTTTTAACATTTTTTCATCCCATTTGAGGGTTTTAATATTAAATGCCATAGTACGGGAAGCATTTGAATAATCAGTTACATGTACTTTACCATCAGTTAATTTCCAGATTAACCAGGTATCAATAGTACCGAAAGCCAGTTCGCCTTTTTCTGCTCTTTCACGAGCACCAGGAACATTATTTAAAATCCAGTTGATTTTTGTTCCGGAGAAGTATGCATCGATTACAAGACCGGTGTTTTCACGAACGTAGTCTTCCAGACCACGGGCTTTTAATTCATCACAGAAAGATGCAGTACGACGGCATTGCCAGACAATGGCATTATAAATAGGTTCGCCAGTTTTTCTGTCCCAAACGACAGTTGTTTCACGTTGGTTTGTGATACCGATAGCAGCAATCTCTTCAGCGGTTGCGCCAATTTTTGACATTGCTTCAGTAACAACACCACTTTGGGTAGCCCAAATTTCCATGGCGTCATGTTCAACCCAACCGGCTTTTGGATAGATCTGAGTAAATTCTTTTTGTGCAACACTAACGATTTCGCTGTCATGGTTAAATAAAATCGCTCTTGAACTCGTGGTTCCTGCATCCAGTGATAAGATATACTTTTTCATAAGTATAACCCCCTATTTATTTAATTATTATTTAATTATGTTTGAGAAACATAATGAAACCAGAAGGAAAGGAATGAAAGCAAACAAAAAAAGCACATACTAACAGATTTACATATTCTCTTAATGTAAAAACGAAAGTACGGCCCTCCATAACTCCTGCCAATATATGAAATTAGTAAAACATTTCGTAAACAATCGTAAAATTATTTACGAACACATAATAACATAACTCGGAAATAATGTAAAGGATTACCGGCAAAAAAACAACGTTAAAAAAATAACAAGAAAATTTAAGATTACAACGAATCATTTCAAATGAAATTTAATAATCACTGAAAAATAGTATATAATGTAGGAAAGATGATGGACAGGGAGAACTGGGATCAATATCATCCGACCGGGACAAAATGTCTATTTATTTTTAAGAATCTATGCTATAATAAAATCTAAAGAAATCGGAAATAGTTAAATAATTATGAAACTTAATTTTAACAGTAGAGTGGAAAAAAAGATGGAAAAACAATTTACACATCTTCATGTACATAGCGAATATAGTTTGCTCGACGGCTTTGGTCGAATCAATGAACTGGTAAAAGCGGTTGCGCAAAGTGGGATGGACAGTATTGCGCTAACCGATCACGGGGTGCTTTTTGGTGCCATCGATTTTTACAAGGCCTGCCTTGAAGAGAAAATCCACCCTATAATCGGGTGTGAAGTTTACGTAGCCCCCAGAGGTCTTGAAAAAAAGGATCCGGTCTACGACAAGGAGCGGGCGCATCTTATTCTGTTAGCAGAGAACAATCTTGGGTATAAAAATCTCATGAAGATTGTCTCAAAAGGCTTCGTTGATGGATTTTACTATAAACCCAGAGTCGATCATGATTGTTTGCGGGATCACAGTGAGGGGATTATTTGCCTGTCAGCCTGTATTGCTGGTGAAATTCCACAAATGATTTTAAACAATGATTTGACTGGCGCTGAAGCCCGCTGTTTGCTTTACCAGAATATTTTTGGTAAGGATCATTTCTTTCTGGAAGTTCAGGATCATCGACTACGGGAAGAGGCACTGATTAATGAACGGTTGATTCAATTGTCAAAAAAATTGAACATTCCGCTGGTTGCGACCAATGATGTCCATTATGTTCGAAAAGAAGACAGTGAAAACCATGACATTCTTCTCTGTATTCAAACTGCTGCGACCGTTTCCGAAGAAAAAAGAATGCGTTTTCCCAATAACGAGTTCTATTTAAAGAGTCCGGAAGAGATGAGCAAGCTCTTTTCGGACATGCCAGAAGCCATTGAAAATTCCAACCGGATTGCCAGACGTTGTCAAGTCAGTTTTGATTTGGAAAAAACGCATCTGCCCCAATTTGAATTACCTCCCGGGAAAACAGCTGAAAACTTTTTAAAAGAACTCTGCATGACAGGGCTGTCAAAGAAATACCCAAAGCTTACCAGCGAGTTGCAGGATCGTCTGGTTTTCGAATTAAAAACCATTCACAATATGGGCTTTGATGATTATTTTCTGATTGTTTGGGATTTTATCAAATATGCTAAAGATAATCAGATTATGGTTGGACCAGGACGGGGAAGTGCCGCTGGCAGTTTGGTTGCCTACTGCTTGGGGATTACGACCATCGATCCGATTAAGTACCAATTGCTGTTTGAACGTTTTCTCAATCCGGAGCGGGTTACGATGCCGGATATCGACGTGGATTTTTGTTACGAGCGTCGACAGGAAGTCATTGATTATGTGGTGCATAAGTATGGGGAAGAACGGGTCGCTCAGATTATAACCTTTGGAACCATGGCAGCCCGTGGAGCCCTTCGGGATGTCGGTCGAGCATTGGATATGCCTTATAATCTGGTCGATCGGGTGGCTAAAGAAATACCCATTCACCCCGGGGTGAATATTACCATTGAAGCGGCACTTAAAGAAAACCCGGAACTTAAAAAAATGGAAGAAACGGATGCAGATATTGCTAAACTGGTAAAAACGGCTCAATCCATAGAAGGCTTATCCCGACACGCCTCCACTCATGCAGCTGGAGTTGTTATTTCGGATTTGCCGCTGGTGGAGTATATTCCGCTGTTTCGCAATAATGATGTGATCACAACTCAGTTTCCGATGGGCTTGCTGGAAGATCTGGGGTTGCTGAAAATGGATTTCCTGGGCTTGCGAACCTTAACGGTTATTCGTGATGCACTGGAGAACATTGAACATAGCAGCGGCAAGCGGCTGGATCTGGACAGTCTGGAAATGGATGATATCAAGATTTATGAAATGCTCTCGAAAGGGGATACCCTGGGTGTTTTTCAGTTGGAGAGCCGGGGAATGCAGCAGTTCATCAAGGATCTTCAACCGGACAGCTTCGAAGATATTATCGCCGGGATTTCACTGTATCGACCTGGCCCCATGGACCAGATTCCCCGCTACATTGAGAATAAAAAAAATCCATCGCAGATAACCTATGATCATCCCATCCTTGAGAAGATCTTAAACGTTACCTATGGGTGTATGGTTTATCAGGAACAGGTTATGCAGATTTTTCGCGACGTAGCTGGCTTTTCGATGGGACGAAGTGATCTGGTCAGGCGGGCGATGTCGAAGAAAAAGAGCAGTGTGATGGAGGCTGAGGGTCAGGTATTTATCCATGGTGAGGTGGATGAAACAGGAAAAGTTGTCATTGATGGTGCTATTCGACGTGGTGTTTCCGAATCGGCTGCTAAAAAAATCTTTGAAGAAATGAAAGATTTTGCCAAATATGCCTTTAATAAATCCCATGCTGCGGCCTATGCAGTGATTGCCTACCAAACGGCCTGGTTGAAGTGTTATTATCCTACCGAGTTTATGGCGGCGTTGATGTCCAGTATTATGGATGACGAGAAAAAAGTTGCAAAATATATTGAAGATTGCCGAAAAATGGGTATTCATGTATTACCACCCAGTATTAATGCCAGCTATGAAAAATTCAGCGTTTCCAGCAATTCCATCTGTTTTGGATTGGGGGCGGTTAAAGGTCTGGGGAAAAACGCCATCGCTGCCATCATTGAAGCCCGAAAAGCTAAAGGGGATTTCCGAAATCTTCGTGATTTCTGTGAACGGGTGGATCTCAAATCCCTCAATAAGCGGAGTATCGAAAGTCTTATCAAAGGTGGTGCATTTGATGCGATTGGCAGTAGCCGGGCACAGATGTTGGCTACGGCGGAACTGATTGTTGATCAGGTACAGCGGGAAAAGAAAGACCGGATCTCTGGGCAGATGTCCTTGTTGGATCTGGCTGGACTGGGCGGTTCAAAAGAACTGACCAACCTGAAAGAAGATCATTTCCCTCAAAAACAGCCGTTTTCCAAAGAGGAACGACTGGCGATGGAAAAGGAGGTTTTAGGCCTCTACGTTACCGGCCATCCGCTGGAAAAATATGAGGATGTCCTTAAAAAAACAGTTAGCTTGTTTTCGAATCTGGTCGACAGTTATCAGGATTTAAAAGATGCTGGGATAAGAGATGGACAACAGGTCAGTATCGGTGGGTTAATTGTGGAATTAAAAACCATGATGACAAAAAAAGGTCAATTGATGGCGTTTATAACCCTGGAAGACTTGTATGGACGGATAGAGGTTGTGGTTTTTCCCAAAACCTATGATGAATATCGGCGCTATTTAAAACCTGATCAGCCGGTAGTGATCAAGGGCCGGATCAATTACAATGAGGAAGCTCGAACCTCGGTGATTGCGGCGCAAATCTATCCCATCGGAGAGCCGCCTAAAAACAGAGAAACCCTTGAAGTTAAAGAAAAAATTGCTACTTATGCAACCAATGGCGGCGTGCAGAACCGTCAAAAACTGATTTTAAGTTTAGGGGATTTAACAGAAAAGACCTTGATAAATTCAGTTAAATCGATTCTAATAAGATATCCGGGGCCGGTACCGGTGGTGTTATATCTGAAAAACGAAAATAAACATTTTGGAGCCAATAAAGATTTATGGGTTACTCCTGAAGAAAAACTGATCACAGAATTAGGCCAAATTTTAGGAATAAAGAATGTGGAGGTAAAGTAAAAATGAGAATTGGAGTTTTGACCAGTGGAGGCGATGCACCCGGAATGAATGCCTGTATTCGAGCCATTGTACGGACCGCAATTTATAATAAGATCGAGGTGTACGGAATCAATCGGGGCTATTCCGGATTACTGGAAGGGGACATTACACCCCTTAGTGTTTACTCGGTGGCTGACATTCTGCAACGGGGCGGAACTGTTTTACGAACCTCCAGAAGTGATTTTTTTGCAACGGATGCCGGGGTGCGGCAAAGTGCCAACGTGCTCGAGGAGTATGGGATTGAGCACCTGATTGTCATCGGTGGTGATGGTAGTATGAATGGTGCTTTGGCACTTCAGAAACTGGGGGCGAGTGTGGTGGGAATTCCTGGTACCATTGATAATGATCTGGGCTTTACTGATTATACTATTGGATTTGATACCGCTGTGACAACCGCTCTTGATGCCATCAGTAAGATCAGAGACACCACCTACTCGCATAATCGCATTAATGTGGTTCAGGTAATGGGGCGAAAATGTGGAGATATCGCCCTGTTTGCTGGATTATCCGGAGGGGCTGAAGCCTTGATTCTGCCGGAGGTTGAAACTGATCTGGATGCCATCTGCCTGCGTTTGCTTCAGGGCAAAGATCGGGGTAAACTTCACAGTATTGTAATGCTGGCAGAGGGGTGCGGCAATTACCGGGATTATTGCGTCAAGATTGAGGAGAAAACCCAGGTTACAACCAAGGGCACTAATTTAGGTTATATCCAGAGAGGCGGTTCACCCTCCAATATGGACCGGAATCTCGCCAGCTTTATGGGATATAATGCGGTGTTAAGCATTGTCAAAAAAGAAACCGGAACGGTGATGGCCCAGCGCTGTGGGTCGTATTTGGGCATTCCCATTGAGGAAGCGCTGCAAATGCCAAAAATCTTTCGTCAGGATATTTACGATATGGCCTCGGTATTATCAATTTAAAATGAACCATTGGTATCACTGTTTATGGTATTTCCTTCGAAATTAAATAAAATAGATAAGTCTAGGATTGCAACAAAACGAATAACGATGTTGGTAGAGATTTAACGGCCTCATCCGTTGTTTTATAATATAGATTAAATATGAAAAGAGGTAGAAAATGAAAAAAACGAAAATTGTCTGTACATTAGGACCAGCAGCAGATACAAAAGAAATACTGCGAGAACTTATTCTCAATGGTATGAACGTGGCGCGATTGAATTTTTCTCATGGTAGCCATGAAGAACATGCCGCAAGAATTCAGCGGATTAAAGAAGTGCGGAAAGAGCTGGGAATTCCGGTGGCGATTATGTTGGATACCAAAGGCCCGGAAATCCGGACCGGAGAACTAAGTGCTGGAAAAGTGGAATTGGTGGCTGGAGAAAAGGTAACATTAACGACTGAAATAATTCAGGGTGATGCAAAGCGATTCAGCATATCCCATGAAAATCTTCCCAATGAAGTATCACCAGGATGTCGCATTCTGATTGATGATGGTTTAATTCAACTGGAAGTAGAAGACGTTTTTGACACGGAGATGGTTTGCAACGTCTTAAATGGTGGAACGCTGGGCAGCAAAAAGAGTATTAACCTTCCAGGGATGAGCATTGAATTGCCGGCATTGACTGAAAAAGATCGTAGTGATATTATTTTTGGAATCCAGCAGAAGGTTGATTACGTGGCGGCATCCTTTGTCAGAAAGCCTCATGATGTACTGGAAATCAGAAAAGTTTTGGAACGTAATGGCGGGGAGCGCATCGACATTATTTCTAAAATTGAAAATCAGGAAGGTGTTGAGAACATTGACCGGATACTTAATGTTTCAGATGGGATCATGGTCGCCAGAGGGGATTTAGGGGTAGAAATTCCTGCTGAAGATGTTCCTTTGGTTCAAAAAACGATTATCAGAAAATGCAATTTACTGGGCAAACCGGTTATTACAGCCACGCAGATGCTGGATTCAATGATGCGTAATCCCAGACCAACCCGTGCTGAAGTTGGCGACGTGGCCAATGCGGTATTTGATGGAACCGATGCTGTGATGCTGTCAGGCGAAACCGCAGCTGGATCCTATCCGGTTGAATCCGTCAAGACGATGTACAATATTGTGGTAAAAAGCGAAGATTCAGAGGAGTATGCCCGCCGGAAGAAACCCGATCATGGCGAGCTGACCATTACCAATGCCGTTAGCGAGGGGGCCTGCCAGATTGCTGAACAGCTGGATGCTCAGACTATTATTGCGGCAACCTCGTCCGGACACACCGCCCGGATGATTTCTAAATACCGCCCGGATTGTGGCATTCTGGCGGTAACCGATAAGGTGACAACCGTTCGTCGGTTGGCCCTGGTTTGGGGAGTCAATTGTATCTACACGCCAGAGTTTGGTGACACCGATACAATGATTATGGATGTGGTCAAAAAGGCTGTCGAACAGGGCTATGTCAAATTTGGTGACCTGGCAGTGGTCGCTGCCGGTGTACCACTGGGCGTTCAGGGAAATACCAATATGATCAAAGTTCATACCGTTGGAAATGCGATTATCAATGGGGTGGGAATTGGCAAAAAACCTGTGACTGGCCATGCCAAGCTTATTACTGCGGCTAACCTGGATGATTTCCGGGAAGGCGATATTTTAGTGGTAAAAACCCTGACACCAGAGGTGAGCCAGATCTTGCCATTGGCTTCAGCAATTATCACTGAAGAAGGTGGACTCAGTTCGGAAGGTGCCATTGCCGGACTTCATTATGATATTCCGGTTATTGTAAATGTTGTTAAAGCATTGGAGATTTTGGAACATGGTAAGCTGATCTCAGTTGACCCCAAACGTGGGGTTGTCTATCAGGGGCGGGTTCAAATGATGTAAAACCGTACAGTGAAGCGCAAAAAGCGACCGTATTTTAAATATGGTCGCTTTTTTAATGGAACAAGTTTGGTTAGTCAATTTTGTAAGTAAGCTGATAGGTTTGGGATAGGGTGTGTTCATCAGCAGAACTGATACTGTCAGAGCTTTTTTCGACTGAGAAAAAAAGCACCGACTTGTAAGGATGACAGATAATCTCAGAATTGATATTAAGAGGTGCAGTAAGCTGGAGTGGGTTTTTACCGTTGGCATCCATGATCCAGATTGATTTTAGTAAAGAATCGGAATTTGGCGTCGTTTGGGTAAAGACAATCCGTTCCCCATTCGGGGTAAACCGGACTGACTTGTAATTACCAGTGGCGATACTATTTGTGGTACTGGCACTGGTGTTCCAGGTACGAATAGTTTGAGCATCGCCGCTGTTTTTAATAAAGACAACCTCATTGGTTAAATCGTTTATATCAAAACTGCTCACATTCTCGGCAATCATCGTTGAAGCCAGTTCGCTCGAATCATCTTTCATTTTGGCGTAATATAAATTGGTCCGCTCTTCGTTTTGGGGATCGGTGGCAATAAAGATAAAACCCTTTTCCTGATTGATGAAGTCTACAGCCAAAATGTTATAGTTGTTAAGGACACTGTAAACCTTTCGATTTCCCTCGCTGTCGGCCAGGACAATTTGGTTGTTGTTGTTGGCATAGACCACCTGACCGGAATCGCCAATACCAAAATGTTGAATGACATTTTCTTCGGGCAGGGAAATAACCCGGGTGGTATTTTGATTGATATCTGACCAGATAATCTGGCTACCTACATTGCCAGTAATGGGATCAATCAGCTTCTCGGCATAATAGATGCCAGTATCAAAGGTATCGTACAGAGCACTCAAGGCTTTTTTATCAGAATTGACAAAAGCCGATAACTGCATGGTTTCGGTATTATAGGTGTTGATGTTATAGGTCGTACCAAAGGTGAAAAGAACGAGATTGTTGCCACTATTGGTGATGTCCTGAACCACTCCGGGAGACGCCATCGTGTAGGATTGAATGCTGATTTGCTGGGGGGAGGGCTTGTTGGAGACCGGATCATTGCGTAAAACAACCGGAACGTTAGTGGGAATAAAAAGGTTCTGGCAGCCGCTGCTGGTAATCAGGATTAACAGGATGAAACAAAAAAAGCACAGTTTATTTTGCGTTTTTTTCATCTTGATCACCTCCATAAATTAAAACCGATAGTATGGGAAGGGTGACAATAATATTGGTACCTTCGCCAACCTGACTGACGATGTCGATTTTCCCCTCGTGTTTTTCAACAATCTGCTTGACAATATAGAGACCTAATCCGGAACCACCTTCATCAGAACCCCGGGAGCGATCTTCTTCAACCCGATAAAATGCATTAAAGATACGCTTTTGTTCGATTTCCGAAATCCCCGGACCATAATCCCGGATGGATACCACGATGTGGTTATCTTCAATGGCGGAGACAACATCGATAATATCGCCGCGGTTTGAGTACTTGATGGCGTTATGAATAATATTGATAAAGACCTGCTGAAGCCGATCGTAATCTCCCAGAATTTCCGGAAGCTCGTCAGACACATAATTAATTTCAATGTCGGACTGGCTGGCTTTAATCTGCATTTGTTCTACGACGTCGGAGAGCAGCAGAACGATGTTTAGATTCGTTTTCTTAAAATCAAACTCGGCTTTATCAAATTTATTCACGTTTAATAAATTATCAACCAATCGCAATAATCGGTGACCTTCACGGTTGATGGTGTTAAGCGAGCGGTTGATAATCTCCGGATCTGCCACCTGTCGACGGGTAAGCATATCCGTATAGCCAATAATAGTCGTCAGCGGGGTGCGCAGTTCATGGGAAACACTGCTGATAAATTTTCGCTGTTCTTCCTGAATATGTCGGGCAGCGGTCATGTTACGGATAATAATCATATAGTTTTCTTCAAAACCTTTTTCCCGGATCGGACTGCCAATCAGCAAAAGATTCCGGTTGTTGCAGTCAATTTCTTCAGAAATATGATCCTTGCCATTTTTAAGACTATCAAAAATATCCCGCAAAAATGACTGATATTGGAAGTCATAAATCGTTTTGGGATTGCTGACGTTGAAATACGTTTTAATGTAACTGTTCGAGGTGATGATATTGCCGTTCTTATCGATGGCCAAAAGCCCATCATCAATCGATGCCAGAACTCCGGCAAGCCGTTTTCGCTCCGATTCCAGCTGCAGGATGACATTGTTAATATTGGTAACCATGTCATTAAATGCCTGAGTCAGGTCGCCGATTTCATCGGTGTGCTTATAATAAATCGTCAAATTATAATTGCCATGATTGATCTCTTTGGAGATTTTCGTCAGATCTTTGATCGGTTGAAAAAAGTGTTTCGAGAATGACATGGTGACAACGATTAGAACCATCAGACCAATCAATCCACCAATCACAAAAAGAATCCCGGCAACACGCAGAAAAGTATCCATTTCATGCATCGAATAAACAAAACCAATGTATCCAACAATCGTATTGTCAATGGTAATTGGGGCGGTGAAATAAGCCATACTGGCATCATTAATCGATTTGAGGGTAAATACCGGGGCATTCTCAGCCAACGAAAGCTCAAGTTCGGTGCTAAGGATATTATTGATGCTCGTTTCTTCGACGGAGTCCGCAATGCGATTGCCCTCTGTGTCAAACAGCAGAACCCGATGGTTCTCTTTTTCAGAGATGCTTTTAGAGAGATACAGACTATTGCCGATAAACCGATTTTTTAAAGGGTCGGAGCTTTGGATATTTTTTAACTCCTGGCTGATAAATAAGGTGGAGTCCTGGGCAGTTTTTTGTAAGTCATCTTTAGTTTGATTGATATAATAATAGGAGGTTCCTTGAAAAACGCAAAATACAACAATTAAAAATGCAAAAGCAAAAAGCAAAATGTTGTATAAAATCATTCGAACCCGATAGCTTAGTTGCATTAAAGTTTCCTCATTTTATATCCAATTCCAAAAACAGTCTGGATGTATTTATTGCCCTGGGTGTCAATTTTACGGCGGATGCGCTGAACATGCATATCAACGGTTCGGGTATCGCCATAATAATCATATCCCCATATTTTTTCCAGCAGGGTATCCCGGGGAAAAACCTGTTCCAGATTGGAGGCGAGTAAAAAAAGCAATTCAAATTCTTTAGGCGTGAGATGGATTTCTTTGCCGTCCAGCATGACCATCCGCTCATCGGCATAAATGCTCAAATCGCCATTTTTTAGTAGCGATTCCTGTTTCTGGGGCTCAATGGTAATATTCGAACGACGCAAATGGGCTTTGATCCGGGCTAACAGCTCCCGATTGTCAAAAGGTTTGGTCAGATAATCATCTGCACCCAGTTCCAGTCCTAAAACCTTATCAATAATATCGGTTTTAGCGGTTAAAAGGATAATCGGAACACCGAGTTGCGGGGAGAGCTCCCGACAGACATCATAACCGTTTTTCTTGGGCAACATAATATCCAGTACAATCAGATCCGGGTGAATCGCCAATGCTTTTTCGACGGCTTCCACACCGTCGCTGGCAGTTTCCACCTGATAACCTTCAAATTCCAGTTCCAGTTTTATTAAATCAACAATCGACGCTTCATCATCGACAACGAGAATTTTTTCATTCATTTTTATACCTGCTTTCTTTTGTTACTATAATAAAATATTATTAATTAGAGTTTAAAACCACAAGTTCAACTGTTCCTTATTTTGGATGGCGCCTAATACCCGGTCATCCAGATCCGGAATGGTTTTGCGGAGATTTTTAATCATCACTTTGATATCTTCCCGTTTCGTATGGCCATCGGCAGGACAGGTGCTCGGGATGACCGGGAGGGTTTTGATTTCCGGATCGCCGACAATATCCCGTTCCTTAACAAAAATTAAGGGGCGGATCAGGGTGATGTCTTTTCGATCCAGATAAGTCACCGGTGAGAAGGTGTTAATACGTCCTTCATAAAACAGACTGAGAAAAAAAGTCTCAATCGCGTCATCGGCGTGGTGACCCAGAGCGATGGTTCGGCAGCCCCGTTTAATCGCCAGGTCGTGGAGGGCACCCCGCTTCATCCGGGCACAGAGTGAGCAGGGATTTTTTTCCTGCCGTTCTTCAAAAACGATGGGGCCAATGGAAGTTTTTTTAATGGTATAGGGAATATCGAGATGGGCACATAAATTGATCAATGGAGTCAGATCCATGCCCTCAAAACCCATATCCAAGGTAATACCTTCCAGTTCAAAAGGTACCGGAGAAAAGTGCTGAAAGCGCTTCATGGCGACCAATAATGCTGTGCTGTCCTTACCGCCGGACAAACCGACAGCAATGCGGTCACCGGGCTTTATCATTTGATATTTTTCAACCCCTCGACGTAGGGGGCCAAGAATTTTTTTCATTGAATGCTCCTGTGTTTATCATGATGCCAAAGTAAGTGTTCCCTTAATCGAAGCTTGTCAAAATCATTCATAAAAGGTACAATAGAGACTTAATGGCATTCTATAGTCATTCTAACACTTAACTGGAGAGATTAAAAGGAGATTTGTTTATATGCAACAGGCAATTATTAATTTTTTGGCATTTTTGCCGGATTGGCTGGAGATCATCGTTATTTCAGCCATTCCGATAGTCGAATTGCGCGGGGCCATTCCCCTGGCAATTTTAGCGTATAATATGTCATATCTGCAAGCCTATCTATTGGGGGTTCTCGGGAGCATTATCCCGGCGCCATTTATTTTGATGTTTATTCCTGCGATTCTTAAATGGATGTCGGGGACTAAAATATTCGGGAAAATGGCCAATTGGATTATTGCCAAAGGAATGAAAAAATCGGATAAACTGACACAGTATGAGTTTTGGGGCTTGTTTATTTTTGTTGCGATTCCCTTGCCGGGAACCGGGGTTTGGACAGGGTGTCTGGCAGCTTCGCTCATCGGACTGGATTTTAAACACAGTATGATTTCAGTTGCTTTGGGATCGGCAACGGCAGGAATTATTGTCACTGCATTGGTAGCCGGTGGGCTGTCTCTATTTTAGAAAGCAGGAATAATAATGGCACTATCACAAAGTTTTTATATTGAAAACAGAAAAAAGCTGGCAGAACAATTGGAAAACAATAGCCTGGCGATACTGTTTTCCGGCCGGGAAATCGCAATGACGGAGGATGCCAACTATCCCTTTTTTGCCAATAATAATTTTTATTATTTAACCGGGATTCGTGAGCCGGAGGTCGTTCTGGTGGCGATCAAAGATCATCACGGGGATCTGTCCTGGCAGCTCTTTATTGAAGCCGCGGATCCACTGAAAGAAAAGTGGGTGGGTAAAAAGATCACCTGTGTGGAAGCAAAAGCGGTTTCAGGTATTGATGAAGTCTCTTATATCAAAGAGCTACCCCAAGCGATTGGCCTGAAATCATCCAGTCAGTTTCTGTATTTTGATTTTAAATCACCCCAACATCAAAGTTTTAAAACCGAAGATCAGGAGCTCCAAAAAGCCTTAAAGCAGTGTGAAATAAAGGATTTGCATCCGATTTTGGCAGCAATGCGACTGATTAAAACGCCAGAAGAAATCTGTGCCATTACACGAGCCAATGCCATTACCAGACAAGGTATTGAGGAGATGAAGTTCTTGATCAAACCAGGCACCTACGAATATGAACTGGCGGCTTTTTTTGAGTATTTTGTCAAAAAAAAGGGCTCCGAAGGCGTGGCGTTTGAAACCATCGTAGCAGCGGGAAAAAACGCCACCGTTTTACATTATGTGTCCAATCGTTGTCCGTTAAAAGCTGGTGAGCTGGTGCTTTTGGATCTGGGGGCTCGGGTTGAGGGCTATTGTGGTGATATCAGCCGTACCTTTGCGATAAATGGGGAAATGACAACTGACCAGGAAAAACTCTACCGAATTGTTGATGCGGTTCAACAGGAAATGATCTCAGCCTATCGACCGGGCGCTGTACTAAAAGAACTCCAGAATCTGACCAAAGAGTTGTTCCTGGAAAAATGCTGCCGTGCCGGTTTTGCTCCCGAAAACAATGATATCACAGAGTTTTATTATCATGGAATTGGACATCCATTGGGATTGGATACCCACGATGTCCGGCCAGCCGGAGATCTGATCCTGGCACCGGGTATGGTCATGACAGTGGAGCCGGGGCTTTACCTGGAAAAACGGGGTCTCGGGATTCGGATTGAGGATGATGTGGTGATCACTGATAGCGGCTGTGAAGTTTTGTAGCGATATTTTGATTTGCCTAAATTAAATTGTGGACATACTTGCCAAAAACTTTAGTCAGTAATAAAATGCTTGACAAAAAAAATAATGATGTGTATGATTTAGAAAAAGTAATTGAATATTTACCTATCCAGAGAGGTGGAGGGACAGGCCCGATGAAACCCGGCAACCAGCATGTGCATGGTGCCAATACCTGCGATATTTTCGCAATGATGGGATTTAATGTGAACATTAGCCTCGTCATCCGACGAGGCTTTTTTCGTGATTTAAGTATCAGGTAAATAGACATTACAGAATAAAAAAGGAGAACAAAATGAAAAAATTATTTACCTCAGAATCGGTAACAGAGGGGCATCCTGATAAGATTTGTGATCAGATTTCTGATGCCGTTTTAGATGCAATTTTCGAGCAGGATCCGATGGCTCGGGTTGCCTGTGAAACATTGGTTACCACCGGTTTGGTGTTGGTTGCAGGTGAGATCACGACGTCCTGCTATGTCGATATTCCTAAACTGGTCCGCAACACCGTCCGGGAGATTGGCTACGACCGGGCAAAATATGGTTTTGACTGCGATACCTGTTCAGTTATTACAGCCATTGATGAACAATCGGCTGATATTGCCATGGGTGTGGATGAGGGATTGGAGTCCCGAAAAGGTGAGGCCAATGAGGTGGATTTGGCTACCGGTGCCGGAGATCAGGGGATGATGTTTGGTTTTGCCTGCAATGAAACCCCGGAACTGATGCCATTGCCAATTTCTCTGGCGCATCAGCTGGCCAAGCGACTTACCGATATCCGCAAAGATAATCTTGTTGATTATTTACGTCCTGATGGAAAAACTCAGGTAACCGTGGAATACAATGATGGCATTCCGACTCGAATTGATACGGTGGTTATTTCGACCCAGCACAGCGCTGATGTTTCATCAGAAACCATTGAAAAAGATATGATCGAAAAAGTGATTAAAGCGGTCATTGATCCCAAATTATTGGATGCTGAAACCAAATATTTTATTAATCCCACTGGTCGTTTTGTTATCGGCGGCCCTCAGGGAGACTGTGGATTAACCGGTCGGAAGATCATTGTTGATACCTATGGCGGTTACGGTCGTCATGGTGGCGGGGCATTTTCCGGGAAAGACCCCACTAAGGTCGATCGCTCTGGAGCCTATGCCGCCCGACATGTGGCGAAGAATATTGTCGCCGCTGGTCTGGCTGATAAATGTGAAGTTGAATTGGCTTATGCCATTGGGGTGGCAAAACCGGTGTCAATTTATGTTGATACCTTTGGAACCGGAAAAATTGAAGATGATCGGATTATTGCCTTGATTCAAAAACATTTTGATTTAAGACCAGCAGCGATTATAAAAAACCTTGGTCTGCGAGCCCCGATCTATAAACAAACTGCAGCGTATGGCCATTTTGGTCGCCCAGATCTGGATTTGCCCTGGGAACGACTGGACATGGTGGAAAAACTGAAAAACGATCGATAAAATAAAAATAACCGTAGATCAAAGCAGAATTTTATTGATTCGTGTGTTATGTCATTAATTAGGGGTATATCAAAAAAGCGCAGAAATAAGGATGTACCCCGAATCACCCGCAAAGTAAAAAACGGAGGAGAAAATGAAAGAAGCGATTGATAGTTATAATGCCTTTGGAAAAGACAAACCGGTTGAAGAACAACCCCAGTATCATATGAATTGTGCCGAGGTTTTGTTACGGGCGGCCAATGATACATATGAGTTAAAAATTCCGGAGGAAAGTTTTCGACTGCTCCAAGGTTTTGGGGCTGGATTTTATTCTGAAAGAACCTGTGGTGCCTTTTCTGGTTCACTGGCAGCTCTGGGCGCTTTATATACTGAAGAAAGACCATCAGACCAGGCTAAAATGACACGAGCAGCTAAGTTTCTAGTGGAAGAATTTGAGAAAGAATTTGGTAGTCTGAATTGTGACTATATCAAAAAACACCATCGGGATGAGGTGGAAGCCTGCAATCCGGTTAAGCTTCGGGCGGGTCAGGTTTTTGATCGGGTCGTTGCAACATTGGAAAAAGAGTAAAGATAGATTATAGCAAAAAAATGACGGAGGTTGTCAGATGAATCAAAGTGAAGCGAGATCCCTGGGTATTGATATGTTGGAACGGTCGTATGGCAAGTGGTGGCTGATGCTACTGGATGGGCTTTGTTTTGTTGCACTGAGTATCTTTGCCATCTTTTTTAGCAATCAGGCCATTACCCTGTTGGTCTTTGTTTTTGGCGTTTATCGTGGGATCATGGGGATTATTTATATTATCTCAGCCCTGGTGATGCGTAGCAAATACGGTGCTGAGGTTGGCTTTAGCCTGGGCAGAGGCATCTTTGATCTGATTATCTGTGCTATTTTTTTACTGGTGCCCAATGTGATCGTCTCATTTTTTATTATCATTATCGGCATCTGGGCAATTATTACCGGGATTTTTCTACTGATTATTTCCGCAAATTCCGGATCTGCCGGCAGAATTGCAAAAATCGTGCTTGGGGTGGGATTTATTGCCTTTGGAATTTATGCCTTTATAAATCCGATGGGTCCAGCCAATCTGATTGTGATAATTGTCGGGGTTGCGTTTGCCATCTTTGGTATATTTTTAATGATTCAGTCAATTGGTATGAAACGAGCCTTTACCCAAATAAAAAAGGTCAAAAGAGGGTTTGAGGATTATCATGTTGAATGAAATGATTGAATAATGTCATCAACCAAAAAAAGCAGCTTGGGTGAAGAACCGGAGCTGCTTTTTTTAGTTGGGGAACACGCTAAAATTGTTTTATCGATGACTTTTTTTGTTACTTCGACAATGGTTCTCGATAAATGTAAGGGCTGTTTCTGTTCCGTTTTCCTGATCAATGATGGTCTTGAGGGCCTGGGCCTTTGATTTAACGGCTTCTTCGTCAAATTGAATAAAGCGTTGGATCAGAGCGCGTGTGGTGATCTGAGTTTCCTTGAGCGGTTTAAGGGCATACCCCTGTCGAAAAAGGCGATTGGCCCAAAAGGGTTGATCCACCGAAAAAGGGATGATCAGCTGCGGTTTGCCACTTTTGATGGCGGCGGCCATCGTTCCCACACCACCATGATGAACGATTCCTTTTGCATAGGGAAATAACAGCGAATGGGGCGCTGTGTCGATGGTCAGCAAATCGGCATCCGCATCAAAGCGAATACCACTGTTGCCGGTTAATAGGATGCCCCGTTGATGGGTGGCAAGAAGAGCTTCCTGTAAGCAGTTTATGAATTGTTCAGGCGTTTTAAGGGGCATACTGCTAAATGAGATGATAATAGGCGCTGATCCGGCACTTAAAAATGCCGTGAGGCTGGAGTCAAGTTGCTCGGCGGTGGAATCAAGATAAAAAAAGCCTGGCGTCAGAACCCGGCCCTCCCAGCTTGATACTTCCGGAAATAAGGACTTACTGATGGGATAAATAATCGGAATCGCCTGATCGTTTAGAGAAAAAGTATAAAGTCCGCTTTTTCGTTTGGGCAGATGTAGGGTTTTTTCTCTGAAATCATTGACTTCATTGATACTTGACCGTTCGGCTTGAGCCATCACCGAATAGGTCCAGCGATTGAAGTGTTTTCCCAGATTTTTAGTCGGAGAGATGGCCAGGTTGGGGAATTCATCAATTGGTAAGGTGATTGGTACCGGGGGAATGCTGATACAGGGAATGTCAAGAGCTTCAGCAATATCCGGAGCACCGAAGGCCTTGGGATGATAGAGGATCACATCTGTCCCCTTGGCGGCTTCATAAAACTGATCCAACGTCTTTCGAAAATTTGGATTGACCACTTCATCGAGATATTTTTTGGTACGGAATGGATGGCGCAGGGCATGTTTAAAAACCATCTGTCCTTCAGCGGTTTCAAGCATTGCCATCAGATCACTGGCAGCTTCCTGATATGCTATTCCAGTTGCCTCAACGAAGGGTTTAAATTTTTTTCCGGTACAGATGACGGTCTGATGTCCGTGTTCAAGGGCTTTTTGACCCAGAGCGACAAAAGGTTGGACATCACCTCGAGTTCCCAATGTTAAGATCGAAATTTTCATGAACGACCCCTTTCTCTGCATTTCAGTTTCACTTCTAAAATCATACCAGAACAAAACATTTTTCTTATCATACTTTTTTTACCCTGATTTATCAAGAAGATTAGTTTCTTTATTGTAAATGATTAAAAGAATTTCAAATCTTCTTTATTTTATCTCGATATGTTATAATAATCAATTGCATAGATGATACGTGAAACAGCGATTAATAGGAACATGAGGTAAAAATGAATAAGAAACCAGAACTGTTGGCTCCGGCCGGAACCATGGCGGCGGTGATCGCAGCCATCAACGGCGGCGCAGATGCAGTCTATTTTGGTGGCAAATCCTTTAATGCCCGTCGTAATGCCGAAAACATGACGGACGAAGAAATAAAGGCGGCGGTCACCCTATGTCATCGACATGGGGTGAAAGTTTATGTCACCTTGAATATTTTAATCAAAAACTGTGAAATGGCAGAAGTGGTCAACACGCTTAATTTTTTAAAAACCCTTAACCTGGATGGCTTGATTGTTCAGGATATCGGGTTGATTTATCTACTTCGACATTATTTTCCGGAATTCAAACTGCAAACCAGTACCCAGGCTTCCGTTTATGGGTTGGAAGGGGTACTGTTTTTTCAGAAACTTGGTTTTTCCCGGGTGGTGTTGCCTCGAGAAATGGCATTAGCCCAGGTGGCCGATATTAAAAAGAAAACCAGAATTGAATTAAAAATATTCGCCCATGGAGCCTTGTGCTATGCCTATTCCGGTCAGTGCCTGATGAGCAGTATGATTGGCGGCCGTAGCGGTAACCGGGGGCTCTGCGCCCAACCCTGCCGGAAACATTACCAACTCTTTGATGAGAACGCTCGTCTGGTAAAGGAAGGCTATCTTATCAGTCCCAAGGACTTAAATATTTTGGATGCGCTTCCGGTCGTTAGCGCTTCTGGCGTGGATTCTTTAAAAATAGAAGGACGGATGAAAACACCGGAATATGTTTATGGAATCACCCGGGCTTATCGGGAAGGCATCGATGCTGCTGCCGGAGATGAGGTTGATCAAACCATCGATAATCGAGCCGTCATGCAGGTGTTTAACCGGGATTTCACCCGGGGCCATCTTTTTAATGAAGCAGATATTCTCAATGCTCAGGTGGGTAAGAACCGGGGTGTTTTAATTGGTCAGGTTGTCAGTCTTGCTAAAACTGCCAAAAATACAAATCATAAAAGCACCTATCAACCGCTGGGGATTCGTCTTTATGAGGATGTGCAACTCAATGTTGGGGATGGGTTATCCTTTGGCGAGGACGGCAAAACAGGAACCAGAGTCGATGCGATTTTCACTCCGTCGGGTCGCCGGTGTGAACGGGGTTCTGGTGGCGAAACCGTGGTCATTCCCTGTCGCTATGGGGTTTCGCCGGGAACACTGCTATACAAAAATTTCGATAAAAACTTGATGGACAGTCTTACAAAACGGGGCTCCCGTTCGCTTGATCAGCCAGCCTCGACAATCAATTTCAAACTGTTCCTGAAGCTCGATAAACCGGCAGAAATAGTCGCTTCTGCACAGGGGTGCGCAGTCACATATCGTGCTGATTTTTATCCCGAAGCACCACTAAAAAATCCCATTGATGAGGCGATGGTGCGGGAGCAAATTTCCCGGATCGGTGGCACTGGCTTCGAACTTGGTATCATTTCCATGGAATTGGATGATCAGGTTTTTCTATCCCGTAGTCAGTTAAACACCTTGCGTAAAGAAGTACTGATTAAACTGACACAGAAGCTGGCAGACACACGAAAAAATGCGGTCAATCCCGATTTGTTACATGCGACCATTACAAGTGTGCCATTGGAAAAAGAACTTTTTGTCAAATCGGAGCGGTTTAAAAAACTACAATTAGTTGGCGCAAAAAAACAGGTTTCATTAGCATTTGAAAAAATGCCGATGGACGACGTTTTAATGCAATTGGATGGATTGGATCAGGTTGTGTTACCTTTGTTGGGGGAAGGGGTAATAGAAAAGACTGCTCGCTTGAAGGATCGGGGAATTAAAGTTTTATTGAAGACGCCTAAAATTATGGATGACCAGATGACTAAAAAAGTGCGACAATTATTAAAAAAAGAGTTGAATCAGGATGGCTTTTTAATTGGTAATTATGAAGCGTTGCAACTGCTGAATAAAACATCATCTTATGTGGAGGCCGATTTGTCGTTTAACGTGTTTAATACCCTGGCAACTCGGGCATTAAAAGAGTGGGGTGTTGGTGGTGCCGTGTTATCGCCGGAACTTATTGAAACCGAGTTACAAGAAATTACCGAGCATTCTGAGATTGATATGGTGTTACCTGTTTATGGTGTTCAGGAGCTGATGGTCAGTAAAAAATGCCTGTTTGGCTGCAAAAATTGTCTGGAAAAGAAAAAAGGAACAACTGGTTTGTGTCATCGGGAGATGTCCGGTAAACTGCTCGATGAGCGGGGTTTCAGTTTCCCGGTGGAGCGGGATGATCAGGGCTTGATTCATGTCTATAATGGCGACACGCTATTTTTTAGAGAAGAAATCCTTGAATTGAAGTCCGTTGACACCTGGCGCATCTACTACCATAACGAAAATATCGAAAAGTTAAGAACCATCATCAGTTATTACCGACAGGGAATTTATGACAAGCATTGGGGTCTTCCCGAAGGGTTGGGAACTGAAGGAACCACCCGGGGGAGTTTTAGACGAGGCGTAAAATAGAGGAGTGAAATAATACATGGATCAAAGAAGCTTAAAGGTCTTGGAATATCATAAAATATTAAAAAGCCTGGGTGAACATTGCGTCACTCAGGGTGGGAAGGATCAGGCAAAGAATCTGTTGCCGCAAGAAAGTCTGGCAGCAGTTAATCGAGCCCTTGATTTAACCAATGAAAGTCTGGGGATGATCCTTCGCAATGGTCGGCCACCGCTGGCAGATGTACCAAACACGAGTGATTATGTCAAGCGTGCAGCCATTGGTTCGATGCTGTCAATGAAAGAGCTGTTGTCGATCGCCACGTTACTGCGGATTGCTCGGGATATGGATAATTATTATCATGGGGACACCCAGATGGATACCCTTGTTTTGCTCAAGGATCTGTTTACCTCACTGGAACCCTGTGAAGAATTGGAAAAAGAAATCAGCCGCAAAATCCTGGGACCCGAAGAAATGGCCGACAACGCCTCTCGTGAGCTGTCCCGGATTCGACGGGAGATGCAGTTTAAATACAAGCGGATCACTGAAAAACTGAATCAAATGATTAGTTCTACCACCTATGAAAAAGTCCTGCAGGAAAAAATCGTGACGATTCGGAACAATCGCTATGTCATTCCGGTTAAACAGGAATACCGTAGCCAGGTGCCGGGAATTGTACTGGATAAATCGGCCAGTGGAGCAACCCTGTTTATTGAGCCGATGGCAGTGGTGGAACTGAATAACGATATTAAAATTCTAGTTACCGAAGAAGAACACGAAATCACCCGGATTCTCAAAGATCTGACTCAGAAAGTCGCTGATTTGCGGGATGAAATTATCTGCAATTATGATGTGCTGGTGGATCTGGATTTTCAGTTTGGGAAGGGCAAGTATGGTTTGACCATTAATGGAGTCCGCACCAGTGTCTCGGAAACCGGGGCCATTGAGCTGCTTAGAGCCAAACATCCCTTGATTCCTGAAGACCAGGTTGTCGCCTCGGATATATATTTTTCCGCAGGCATTGATACAATGGTGATCACTGGGCCCAACACCGGGGGAAAAACGGTCTCATTAAAAACCATCGGACTATTGAATTTGATGGTACAGTCCGGATTGTTTATCCCGGTTCGGGAGGGCAGCAAAACCCGGATTTTTGGGGATATCTTTGCCGATATCGGGGATGAACAAAGCATTGAGCAAAGCCTGAGTACCTTTTCATCGCACATGACCAATATCGTGACAATTATGAATAAGGCTGATCATAACTCACTGGTATTATTTGATGAACTGGGTGCTGGTACCGACCCGACCGAAGGAGCCGCTCTGGCCATTTCGATTTTAAATGCCCTTCATCTACGTCGGGTAACCAGTGTCTCCACCACCCATTACAGCGAACTCAAGGAATACGCCCTGGTCACCCCGGGGGTTGTCAATGCCAGCGTCGAGTTTGATGTCAAAACGCTGCGGCCCACCTATCGCCTGTTAATCGGCGTGCCGGGAAAATCCAATGCCTTTGAAATTGCCATTCGCCTGGGGTTGGGTGAGGAAATTATTGAAAATGCCCGGGAGCTGATTAAGAATGAAGCCATTCGCTTTGAAGAAACCCTGATTAAAATTGATGAAAAGCGGCGTCGCACTGAAGCGGAGCATGATGCCATTATTCGCCTGAAGCAGGAAACCGAAGCGCTGAAACGCCAAATGGATCAGGAAAAGCAGAAATTTGAAAATGAACAAAAAGCACTGCTGCAAAAAGCCCAGGAAGAAGCAATGGAAATTGTTAAGAAAACCCGAGCCGAGACCGAAGAGATTTACCGGGAAATTCGAACCATTCAGGAAACGACGACTGCATCGATCAAAGACAATAAAGAATTGGAAGCGATTCGCAAGCGGATCAAAGAAAAAGAGAAAAATCTCTATCAGTTTGGTAGCCGACCTAAAGATTATCAGGGGGCGGCTTTAGAAATGGATGACCTGCGTGTTGGGATGAAGGTTTATATCAATAGCCTGCGTCGTGAGGGAGAGGTGTTAAACCTGATTCCCAACGAGAATAAAGCCATGGTTCAGTCTGAGATGATTAAGCTGAAGGTTGATGTCGGGGATTTGAGCATTTCAACGACCCTGGCCAAGCCGGAAGAAAAAAAGGTGACCTTTAAAAAGGTCGAGCGTCATGTGATGGAGACCAAGCTTGATCTTCGTGGGAAAAATGGCGAAGAATCCTTGTTTTTGGTGGATAAAATGATTGGGGATGCGATGCTTTCAGGCAACAAGCAGCTGGTGATTGTTCACGGTAAAGGCACCGGCAGGCTCCGGGAGATTATTCATGAATACTTAAAAACAAACCCGCTGATTGAAGATTTTCGCTTGGGGGCCATGAACGAAGGCGGCTCTGGGGTAACCATTGTCAATCTCTAGGCATGAGGCGAAGTGATCCAGTCGAAGCGATAATGTTCATGAAGCAGAGGACTCGTTTTGCAAAAAATTGACAGAAACATCGATTAATAATACAATTAGTGGGAAAATTTTGCAGACCTATTGAATTTTGGAGGAATTATGATTTTATCGGATAAAACCATTTATAAATATCTGGAAAGTGGGGAGCTGGTCATTGATCCATTGGAACAGGGGCAAGTACAGCCAGCCTCGGTGGACATTCGTTTGGGAACCAGTTTTTTAAAGCTGGATGAAAATAATTTTGAGGCTATGTCCTTGACAGATGAAATTAAGTATATTTCCATGGAAGCGGATGAAATCATTATTCCGTCTAATTCTTTTCTTTTGGCAACCACCATGGAATACATCAAGCTACCCTGCAATCTGACTGCCTTTGTGGAAGGGCGCAGCTCAATCGGTCGGATGGGGTTATTTATTCAGAATGCCGGTTGGGTAGACCCGGGTTTTGAAGGAGAGATTACCCTGGAGCTTTATAACGCCAATCGTTTACCGATTAAACTGGAAAAGGGCCGACGGATTTGCCAGCTGGTTTTTGCCCAAATGGACGATATGGCATTAAACCCCTATCAGGGGAAATATCAGGGCCAGCGTTCAGCAGTGGGAAGCCGGATTTTTTTGGATGAGGAATGCTAATTCAAATTGCCAAAGACCGGATCGTGTGAGAGAAGGAACGATACAATGAAAGAAATATATCTAGATAACGCAGCAACTACCAGGGTTCATCCCCAGGTTGCGCAAAAGATGACGGACACCCTGATTAACAATTATGGGAATCCCTCATCCCTCCATCGCCTAGGGATTCGCAGTGAACAAGCCATTAAGGAAGTTCGGGAATTAATCGCTAAAAACCTGAACTGTCAAACCCAGGAAATCTATTTTACCTCCGGTGGGACAGAAGGAAACAATATGATTATTCAGGGGGTGGTGGAGAATAAAAAACGGGAGCGGATGCGGATTATCACCTCAGCCATCGAGCACCCCTCGGTACTGGATGTGTTTACCTTTTATCAGAACCATCAGATAGAGGTGGTGGTTCTAGGAGTTGATGTTCAGGGACATATTGATTTAACTAAGCTGCAAGCGGCTATGAATGAAGATACCATTCTGGTCAGTATTATGGGGGTAAATAACGAGTTGGGAACCATTCAGGATCTCAAAGCGATTGGCAAAATCGTTAAGGCGGTTAATGCCAAGTGTATTTTTCATGCTGACTTTGTTCAGGGTTTTATGAAAATTCCCATCGATGTGAAGGCCAGTATGCTCGATGCCCTGACTCTGTCTGGTCACAAGATTTTCGGGCCAAAAGGCGTGGGTGCCGTTTATCTTAAAAAAGGTATCGACATTAAACCCCTGCTACGGGGAGGTGGACAGGAAAACAATCTTCGTTCAGGCACGGAAAATGTTCCGGGGATTGTTGGCTTTGGTGAAGCCATTCGTTTACGAAGTGACGCATTTATGGAAGAGTATGAAGCGATCCGAAACTTGCGTACTGACTTTATCAATGAATTAGAGACAAAAATTGATGACATCAAAATCAACGGTGATCCTAACGGCAGTCCCTATGTACTTAATGTTTCATTTAACCGGGTTCGGGGCGAAGTACTGCTGCACAGCCTTGAATCCAAGGGAATATTTGTTTCCACCGGCTCAGCCTGTTCGTCGCATAAAAAGGAGAAACAGTATGTCCTTAAAGCCATCGGGCTGGCCGAAGAATACAAAGAAGGAACCATTCGCATTAGCTTTTCAAAAGACATTACCAACGATGATGTTAAAACAGCAGTGGCCGCCATTGCCCAGGCAGTCAGTAGCTTGCGGCTGTTGATTAAGCCAAACAAAAATAGATGACAGGAGCAAAAAAATTAATGGAACATGTTATTCTGGTTCGCTATGGGGAGATTGCCCTGAAAGGGTTGAACCGAAATTATTTTATCGAATTATTGGCAAAAAATATTCGAAATACCCTGAGAAGTTTACCATCGGCGAAAGTTAAAAAAATTCAGGGACGTCTGATTGTCAATGTGAGTGATGAAGATCTGGATCGGGCGATGGAACGGGTGCAAAAAGTATTTGGGATTGTGTCCATCAGTCCGGCCATTGTTATTGACAGTGAAATTAAGACAATTGAAGAAAATGCCATTGAACAGGTGCGGTCCACCGAAGGAATAAAAACCTTTAAGATTACCGCTAAGCGGGGGGATAAAACCTTCCCGATTAAATCACCGGATCTGTGTTGCCGTCTGGGCGAAGTAGTTCTGGACAACATTGAAGGGATTACGGTGGATCTTCATAACCCAGACCTGAATCTGTGGGTGGAGGTTCGCGAACAAACCTATATGTATCACCAGTTTATCCCCTGTAACGGCGGCTTGCCAGTGGGCTGCAGCGGTAAAGCAGCACTGCTTTTGTCCGGCGGGATTGACAGTCCGGTGGCTGGCTATCTGATGGCCAAGCGGGGGGTGGAAGTCATCGGGGTCTATTTCCACAGCTTCCCTTTCACCAGTGACCGGACCAAGGAAAAGGTTATTGATCTGGCTAAAATCATGAGCCAGTATTGTGGCAAGATCAAACTTTTTGTAGTGCCTTTTACTGAGATCCAGACCAAAATTGTGGAGATGTGCCCGGAACGGCAAACCACCATCATCATGCGTCGTTACATGATGCGGATTGCTGAGATGATTGCTCACAACGAAGGCGCCAAGGCGCTGATTACCGGAGAAAGTCTGGGGCAGGTGGCCAGCCAGACAATGGAAGGACTGGGAGCTACCAATGCGGTAGCCGAGCTGCCGGTTTTTCGACCACTGATTGGTTTTGATAAAACCGAAATTGTCAAAATTGCCGAAACCATCGGCACCTTTGAAACTTCGATTCTGCCCTACGAAGATTGCTGTACCATTTTTGTGCCCAAACATCCGGAAACCAAACCCAAGGTTTCGGAGATGCTCCGCTCCGAAGAAAAAATTGCGGAAATGATGGGTGCGATGATGGAAACCGCCGTGGCCGAATCCGAAGTGGTCAAACTCTAGGAGAAACTTAAACACCCGTATCGACCAATGACCAAGGGGTCAGACCCTTGTTAATCTGTTGTAAGCGCACACTATGAGAAATTCGCTACGCTACTTTCTCATAAGTCGCGAGCAGTCGCCAACTACATGCAAGCTTGTGATTAGCTCATTGCTTTTGCGCAATTCGTACAGTTGCAAAATCAGTGTTGAGTAAGCAAACACGAATTGTCCGCAACTGTTCGCCTTGAGGCACACAACATGATGTAACAATTGTCGGTACTACGCTAGCCCTTTGTCTATAACATAAAACCAGGCAATCCTTTTGCCTGGTTTTTGTGTTATAATAAGACACCCTAATAAATCAAAGGAAAAAATAATGGCAGATAATAATAAAAGTGGCATTCGCCAAAGCTATATCAATGAACTGAACGACCTGATTGGTT
This sequence comes from Acetobacterium wieringae, assembly GCF_026646375.1. Taxonomy (GTDB): domain Bacteria; phylum Bacillota; class Clostridia; order Eubacteriales; family Eubacteriaceae; genus Acetobacterium; species Acetobacterium wieringae_A. The sequence continues at coordinate 175,205 of NZ_JAIPPU010000004.1, read as the reverse complement.
ATCAAATGGAAAATCAGGTACTTCTGGATGAATACGTTCTGGAAATTTTAAAACGGCTGACCCTGATTACGAAACGAGAGGTGTTGATCTGCACCAATGATAAAAACCGGGTTCAATGGGTAAATATTGGTGATGCATCCACCGTTAATATCGGCAATGCGGAAATGCTCTACCATGTCAAGGCTCTCAATAAATACCGGGTCATTCACACCCATCCCGGTGGTAATCCGCGGCTGTCGGCCGAAGATTTTTCGGCGGCTAAAAAACAGAGCCTCCAGTGCATTATTGCCATCGGTGTCGATGAAAAAATACCGACCAGCTTTAGCATTGGGGTACCGGTGGTGGAAGCAGGAACCATGGAGTATGGTCAGGGCCTTTTCAAAACGCTGAAGGAACTGAATAAGTTTCCGCTGGAACACTATATCCTGCTGGCTGACCGGTTTATTAAAGATGACCCGAATAACTGTTTCGATACTGAGGATGAAGAGGAACGGGCATTACTGATCGGATTGGATCTGCCGGGAAATAAGGGCATTGAACTGGTGGATTCGATGGAAGAATTACGGCAACTGGTTAAGACGGCCGGCGGTATTGTGGAGGAAGTGGTTTGTCAGTCAAAAAGTCAGATCGATCCAACTTTTTATGTGGGTAAAGGTAAGCTCCAGGAATTGATCAAGGTGATTCAGAATCATGACATTAACCTGGTTGTCGCCAATGACGAACTCAATTCCCGGCAGATTGCCAACATTGAAGCTGCCACCGGCACCAAAACTGTCGATCGCACCACCATTATTCTGGATATCTTTGCCCGTCATGCCAAAACCAAAGAAGGCAAGCTTCAGGTGGAGCTGGCCCAGCAGAAATACCGGATGAGTCATCTAAAAGGTCTCGGGATTGTAATGTCCCGGACTGGCGGCGGTATTGGTACCCGGGGTCCCGGTGAAAAGAAACTGGAAACGGATCGCCGCCATATCCGCAAACAGTTAGAAGAGCTGGAAGCCCGGATTGAACGGATCAATAAAAGTAATCAGCTTAACGCTGTCCAGCGCAGCAAAAATAAAATTAAAACGGTCAGCTTAATTGGTTATACCAACTCTGGTAAGAGTACCCTGTTTAATCGGCTGACTCAAAGTGAAGTGGTGACTAAAGACGGTCTTTTTATTACCCTCGATTCGACCCTGCGAAAGGTTGATTCCGAATATGGGGAGTATTTGGTCTCAGACACCGTCGGCTTTATTGATAAACTGCCCCATGACTTAATTAAGGCCTTTAAAACCACGTTGATGGAAGTGGAAACCGCTGATTTGCTACTGCATGTGGTGGATGTGTCCAATCATAATTATGAAGCTCAGATCAAGGTGGTCAATCAAGTGCTTTCAGATATTGGGGCCGGTAATAAAAAAGTCATAATGATTTATAATAAAATTGACAAGCTGACTCTGGAAGAACAGGATGCCTTGTTGCTAAAGAATCAGGTGGCGGTTGAGGAACTCGCACTGTATATTTCGGCGAAAGAAGGAATGGCAATCGAGAGCCTCTTTGAAATTATCAATCGGGTGCTGGTAGGAGAAAAATGGGAAATGCAGCTGCTGATCCCTTATGATGACAATAGATCTCTGGCACTTCTGCATGAGATGAAGGTGGTTTTGGAGATCGATTATCAGACAGATGGCAATTTGGTGACCATCGAAATGACTGATGATTTTCCAACCCATATTTTTGAAAAGTATCAGGTGACAGAGGTATAAGTGTGGAAGATTATAAAACAGTATTAATTTCTGATGAAACGGAGATTGAAGTCAAAAAGTCCCGCTTTATCAATATGGTTTTTCATATTGAAACCGAAGCGGAAGCAGATGCGATTCTGGCTGAAATCCGCAAGAAGCACTATAAGGCCACCCATGTCTGCTGGGCTTATGTGCTTAACACTAATCCCCGGCGTCAAAAAGCCAGTGATGACGGCGAACCTTCCGGCACCGCCGGAAAACCGATTCTGGAGGTCATTGATCATCGTGAGCTCAAAGATATATTGGTGGTGGTCATTCGCTATTTTGGCGGCGTGAAGCTGGGGACTGGCGGCCTGATCCGAGCTTATGGCGGCGGCGCCAGTGATGTCCTGAATCATTGTACCATGATCAAGAAGCAGTTTTCAGATCAATTGGAAGTGGTGGTCAGTTACTCCAGCTATGGGGGTTTGAGCAACGGTTTAGTGGAACGGGAGGTGATTCCGGTAAATGAAGATTTTGGCGAAAATGTCACCCTTTTTTTTCAGATACCGGTGGCGGATACAAGCGAATTCTTAGCCTGGATCGAGGATAAAACCAATGGCACTGCCCAGATTATTCGTGGTGAACCAGCTTTTGTGGATGTTGTTTTTACTTTATAACAACAATGATTCTAAAACCGTTGTTGTTATAAAGTAAAAGGTTTCGAAAGAGATGCATCGTTAGATAAATAACTAACGAGCGAAACCCTTTACAAATGCCAAAAAGTTGGATATAATTGCCATAGTAAAAAATTAATACTGAGTTTTAAATTAGCATGAATACAATAATGTATTTTAGTTTAAAACAAAGAATAAAAATATCGAGGGTTTACTTTCGATATTTTTTCTTTTTTTGCAAAAATTTCCAGTCAGGAAAATTTCTGTGGCACTCTAAAGGTTTATTCGTTATAATAGCTAGGCTTACACGCACATTCAACCAGGAAGGACCAGGATATGAGTAAAAACAACCGGATCGTATTTCTCTTTAAGCTACTGTTGCTGGCTTATTTGGGATTTCTATTTATATTGACACTATTACCCGATGCTTCAAATATTACCTATGAGACCACTGTGAACTTGATACCACTGACTACGATTGATAACTTTTTTTATGACATTATGGTTAATGGCTTTATTGATTGGGAGTTTTTGGCGACCAAACCAACAAATCCAACTGAAATTCTTTTATACACCTTTACCGATTCTTTTAAAAACCTTGCTGGAAACATTATCTTGTTTTTACCGCTGGGTTTTCTATATCCATTAGCACGAAAAAATAAGGTTGGCTTCTTCCATGCCTTTGTGGTGATACTGGGAACTACCTGCGCCATTGAGCTGATCCAGTATTTATTTTTAACCAGCCGTCGGGCGGATATCGATGATATTATTTTAAATCTGATTGGTGGTTTGATTGGCTATCTGGTTTATAAATGGATTGAGTAGTGAATGAGGGGGAAAGATGGCGAAGAAAAAAAGTATTTTTATCTGTCAGAGCTGTGGTTATGAATCACCCAAATGGATGGGAAAATGTCCTGAGTGCGGGCAGTGGAATAGCATGGTGGAAGAGTTGGATTTTTCTAAGCAGGGAAGCAAGGATACTATCCGGGAACGGGGTGTATATTCTAAACCGAAGTCCCTGGCGGAAATAACCTATACCGGCGATACCCGCTATCCGACCTGCAATGAAGAGTTTGATCGGGTTCTGGGTGGTGGGATTGTTCCTGGGGGGATGATTTTGCTAGGCGGTGACCCGGGAATCGGGAAATCGACGCTGCTGCTCCAGACCACTGAAGCCCTGGGAAATCAGGGCTATAAGATTTTATATATTTCCGGCGAAGAGTCGGAACAGCAATTAAAAATGCGAGCCGAGCGAATGCAGGTAAAATCGGAAAAGATTGCATTCCTATCGGAGATTAATATTCCCTATCTGCTGACGATTATTCTAGAAGAGCGGCCGGATATTGTCATTATCGATTCGATTCAGACCATGTACAGCCCGGACATCAGTTCAGCCCCGGGAAGTGTCAGCCAGATTCGGGAAAATACCGGAGCATTGATGCAATTGGCCAAAAAAGATAATATCGCAATGGTGTTGGTGGGGCATGTCACCAAAGATGGTGCCATTGCCGGGCCGCGGGTGCTGGAACATATGGTAGATACGGTGCTTTATTTTGAGGGCGAAAAATATCATGCCTATCGGATTCTTAGAGGAGTCAAAAATCGTTTTGGTTCCACCAATGAAATCGGCATTTTTGAAATGACTGAAAATGGGTTGCAGTCGGTAGCCAATCCATCTGAGATGATGCTCGATAGCCGTCCCGAAAATACCTGTGGATCAGTGGTGGTGCCCTGTATTGAGGGATCCCGGCCGTTGTTGATTGAGCTGCAGGGTCTGGTTTCACCGACTGGATTTGGAAATCCCCGGCGGATGGCGACGGGTATGGATTATAACCGGATGGTATTATTGCTGGCGATTATGGAAAAACGGCTGGGAATTCAGATGCAGTCAGTGGATGCCTACATCAATGTGGTGGGTGGCATCAAGGTGGATGAGCCAGCTCTTGATTTGGGTGTGATTGCCGTACTTTATTCCAGCCTCCGGGATTTTCAGATCCCCGGTGATCTGATGATTCTGGGTGAGGTGGGATTAACCGGTGAAGTGCGTAATATTCAGCACATCGAAAAACGCTTGATCGAAGGAAAAAAACTGGGCTTTAAACGCTGCATTATCCCCAAAGGTAACCAGAAAGGGTTGAAGATGGTTGGAATGACGATTCTCCCGGTGGATAATATTCGTTCGGCCCTGGACATTTTACTGTAGAACATCCGGTGGGTTGATATAAGTGAATTTGACTGCTTGTTTCCAACAAAAATTTATCCTTTGATTTCCGTAGAAAACCGTGTATAATTAGGTTATCCCAAAGTGTTCGTTTTTACTTTATTTTTGAACCTACATCAATACTCAGGGAGTCTGATTGTTCGCTGGCAGATGTTAGGCCTCATTATATCAGTGGAAAACAGAAACTAGAGACAAGACACCCACCTAGCTTTCGCTAGGGCGTCAAAAATGGAGTACGACACGTTGGGATAGCACCTAAGGGTGCTTTTTTTGTGGTTGTATTATTTTTTTGTTTTGGTACAATGGGTAAAGTATGTTTGAATTTTGAAGGAGGGCTTATGTACGAATATATGATCGGGAGCTTGGAAGAACAAGCCATGGATTATGTGGTTATTGATCAAAACCGCATGGGATATAAGGTAAAGGTGTCGACCAATACATTAAATGAGCTGCCGAGTCTGCATTCGGAGGTCAAGCTGCACCTTCATCAGGTGATCAAAGAAGACGAGGTTTCGCTTTATGGGTTTGCCACCACCGATGAACGGGAGATTTTCAGAACCATGATCGGTATTTCAGGGATCGGCCCCAAAGCCGCTATGGGACTTTTGTCTCAGTTTAGCCGTAATGAGCTGATTGGACATATTGTCAACGATGATCCCAAAAGCATTGCCAAGGCTCCTGGGATTGGCATAAAAACAGCCAGCCGGATTATCCTGGAGCTGAAGGATCGCTACAAGGATGTTTCAGTCGGAGATCTGAAGACTGTTTCGTTACAGGCTAAAGATGACACTGTTACCCAGGCTATTAACGGACTAGTGGGATTGGGTTATAGTATATCGGAAGCTTCCGATATGGTAGCCCGGGCATTTACCCCCGAGAGTAGCATTGAAGCACTGATCACCGGAGCGCTTCGCTCGGCTAATCCATTGAAGGGACGGTCGTCATGAAAGAACGAATCATCACCTCCGATTTTACGGAATTGGATGTTGAAATAGAGAAAAATTTAAGACCTCAGGGTCTGGACGAGTATATCGGGCAGGAAAAAGTAAAAAAGCAGATGGGTATTTTTATCAAAGCTGCTCAGAAACGAAAAGAAAGTCTGGATCATGTGCTTTTATACGGACCGCCGGGGCTGGGAAAAACCACCCTGGCCAATATCATCGCTCGGGAAATGGGGGTCGGAATCAAAACCACTTCCGGCCCAGCCATTGAAAAGGCTGGCGATCTGGCGGCTATTCTGACCAGTTTAAAAGAGGGTGATATTCTCTTTATTGATGAAATCCACCGGCTTCAACGTTCGGTCGAGGAGGTTTTATACCCGGCGATGGAAGACTATGCTCTGGATATCATCATCGGCAAAGGCCCAGGTGCCCGTTCGATCCGATTGGAGTTGCCGCCCTTTACCCTGATTGGTGCCACCACCCGGGTAGGGCTGCTAACCTCACCGTTACGGGATCGCTTTGGGGTGATCCAGCGACTGGAGCTTTATAACCCAGAGGAACTGGCCACCATTATTCGCCGTTCATCCGGCATTATTGGTGTCGAAATGGATGATGAAGGATCGATGGAACTGGCCATTCGTTCCCGGGGAACACCTCGAATTGCCAACCGGCTATTAAAACGGGTTCGGGACTATTGTGAAATCGAAGGTCGGGGCATTATTGACCTGAAGTCCACTCAGGAAGCTTTGGATCTTTTTGAAGTGGATGCCGTTGGGCTGGATGAGATCGACCGGATCATGTTAAAAACCATTATAGAGAAATTTGATGGTGGACCGGTAGGAATCGATACCCTGGCGGCTGCCATTGGTGAAGAAAAAAACACCATCGAAGAGGTTTATGAACCCTATCTGATTCAACTGGGGTTTCTGTCCAAAACACCTCGCGGTCGGGTGATCACCAATCGTGGGTATGCCCATTTGGGATTGGAGGATTGTGTGAATGAGGCACATAGTCCGCAACAGTTAAAAATAAATTTCTATGACAATGAGGAAGGTATTGATGAATAAAACGGACTTTTATTATGATCTCCCGGACGAACTGATTGCCCAATGTCCCCTGGAAAAAAGAGACAACTCGCGGTTAATGGTAATCAATCGCAAGAAAAACACGATCGAAGATCATCATTTTTTTGAGATAACAAACTATTTGCGGCCTGGAGATTTACTGGTGATGAACAACACCAAGGTATTACCGGGACGATTGTTTGGCACCCGGGAGGATACCGGTGGTAAGGTGGAGATCCTGTTGCTCCGGCATCTGTCCCAGAAAGACTGGGAAATCATGGTTAAGCCGGGAAAACGGGCCCGGGTTGGTGCCCGGATCGTTTTTAGTCCCGAGCTAAAGGGCGAAATCACGGGAACTACCCAGGGTGGTCTGCGAATTATCAGTTTTGAATATTCCGGTGTTTTTGAGGAAATCATCGATGAGATCGGTCTGATGCCGGTACCGCCCTACATTCATGAAACCTTGACAGATAATAACCGCTACCAGACTGTTTATGCCAAGCGGGAAGGCTCCTCAGCAGCTCCTACCGCCGGGCTTCATTTCACCCCTGATCTGCTTCAAAAAATTGAAGAGATGGGGGTGGAGATCGCTGAGGTGACGCTTCATGTGGGTATAGGCACCTTTCGTCCGGTTAAATGTGAGGTGATCGAAGAACATCATATGCACGAAGAATATTATGAGGTGCCGGAAGAAACCGCCAGGGCTGTCAAACGAACCAAAGAACGGGGCGGCCGGGTTATCGCAGTGGGTACCACCTCGGTGCGAACCCTGGAGAGTAATGCCAAGCTGCATGACGGGGTGGTGACCGCTTACACTGGGGTCACCGATATTTTTATTTATCCGGGCTATGAATGGGAGGTAGTGGATGCTTTGATCACTAATTTCCACCTGCCCGAATCGACCCTGCTGATGCTAGTCTCGGCTTTTTATAACCGGGAAGCGATTATGAAAGCCTATCAAACGGCCATTGACTGGAAATATCGTTTTTTCAGCTTTGGGGACGCCTTGTTTATTGAGTGAAAAATAGGAGAACAGAATGAGCGAATTTCGTTATGAATTGATTAAGGAGTGTAAGGACACTGGAGCCAGACTGGGAAAGATCCATACCAAGCGGGGGATTATCAATACCCCGATTTTTATGCCAGTGGGAACCCAGGCGACGGTGAAGTCCCTGTCCTCCGAAGATTTAGTGGAGATGGATGCCAATATAATTCTGGGTAATACCTACCATCTTTATCTGAGGCCCGGCCAGGAGATTATGGATAAGGCTGGCGGGATTCACAAGTTTATGAACTGGAACCGGCCAGTACTTACTGACAGCGGCGGCTTTCAGGTATTTTCTTTAAATGACTTAAGAAAGATCACTGAAGATGGCGTTGAATTTATTTCACACCTGGATGGCTCCCGACATTTTATGACCCCGGAAAAGGCCATTGATATGCAAAATTCCATCGGGGCCGATATCATCATGTGTTTTGATGAGTGCGCCCCGGCTGGCGCCGATTATGAGTATACCAAGAAATCCATGGAAATGACCACCCGCTGGGCGCAGCGTTGTAAAGAGGCTCATAAGCGACCCGAGGATCAGGCTTTGTTTGGGATTGTTCAGGGGGGGATGTTTGCCGATCTGCGGGCGCAAAGTGTAAAACAACTCACTGACATTGGTTTTCCAGGATATTCCATTGGCGGACTCAGTGTGGGGGAACCTAAAGATGTGATGTATAAGATGCTGGATGCCACCACTCCGCTGCTACCAAAAGACAAGCCTCGCTATTTAATGGGGGTGGGTTCGCTGGATGCACTGTTTGAAGGCACGATTCGGGGTATTGATATGTTTGATTGCGTCCTCCAGAGTCGGATTGCCAGAAACGGCACCGCTTTTACCAGTCATGGTAAGGTGGTAGTTCGTAATGCTACCTACAAGGAAGATTTTACACCCGTTGATTCGGAATGTGATTGTTTCGTTTGCCGAAACTACACCCGGGCTTACATCCGTCATCTGATTAAAACCAATGAAATTTTAGGGGCCAGGTTATTGACATATCATAATTTATACTTTACACTTGTAACGATGAAGAAAATTCGACAGGCCATAATGGATGACAATTTATTAGCCTATAAGGATGCTTTCTTTGAAAAATTCGGTATAACTGAATAAAGATGAAGGAGAATGTGAATGTTTGGAATTGATTTTACATTAATTCTCCCGCTGATTTTAGTACTGGTGTTTTTTTATTTCTTTGTTTTACGACCACAACAAAAACAGCAAAAAGAGATTAAAGAAATGCGATCCAGTATGAAACCAGGGGATGAGATTATTACAATTGGCGGATTTTATGGAATCGTCTATGCGATTGGTGAAGAAAATGTCACCATCGAATTATTGCCAGATTATCATAAGGCGTTGATTACCAAATCGGCTATTGCCCGAATTGTCAATGTTGGGGACGCTGTTGTAGCAACAGAAGATGACAATTTTGAAGAACTGGAAGATCTGGATAATGAAGAAATCGTTGTCGATGCTGAATTTGAAGAAATCGACGAATACAAAAAATAAAGAGAACTGACCATCACTCGGCGATCCGGATTTTAGCGGGTGTGCCGGTAATTGTCGGGAATAACTATTTTTGAAGGGAGTGAACAATTTGAAGCACATTAAAATCATTAAAGAAGGTAAACTCACAGATGTGAAGAACAGAGGATGCGGGGAATGTCAAACTTCCTGTCAATCTGCCTGTAAAACATCCTGCACGGTAGGAAATCAAAAATGCAAACAAACGACTGAAAAATAATAAACAAGCCTGAAAGGGGCTGTCTCGTAAGAGATAGTCCCTTTTTTCATGATGGGAGAAAAAATGATACATAAATATAAAAAGAATGGTCTCAATATTGTTTTGGACGTGGATACCAGCACAGTACTGACGGTTGACGAACTGACATTTGAAGTACTGGATCACTATGAAGATAAAACCAGAGCCGAAATCATTGCCAGCTATCAAAAAAAATATTCACTGATCGAACTCAACGAATGCCTGAATGAATTGGACGATGTCAAAGCGGCAGGGCTATTGTTCCGGGAAATGAACTATCAACGGGAAAACTACGCCAATGAAGATCTGATCAAGGCTTTATGCCTACATGTCGCCCATGACTGCAATTTGAAATGCGCTTATTGCTTTGCTGCGCAAGGTGACTTTGATGGTGAAAAACTGCTGATGCCGTTGGAAGTTGGTAAAAAAGCCATCGATTTTATTATTAAACAGTCCAAAAACCGAAAAAACCTGGAAGTTGATTTCTTCGGTGGCGAACCGCTGATGAATCTGGATGTGGTTAAACAATTAGTGGTATATGGCAAAGCAATGGCCGCCAAAAACAATAAGCAATTTAAATTCACAATGACCACGAATGGGGTGCTGTTAAATGCCGAAACCCGGGAATATCTTAACGAGACCATGGATAATATTGTGCTTAGTCTGGATGGTCGAAAAGAAGTCAATGATCAGATGCGGCAAACGATCAATGATCAGGGCTCTTTCGATGTGATTATCGACAACATTAAAGCCATGGCTGAAATGCGGGGCGATAAAGATCATTATGTCCGGGGAACCTATACGCATCACAACTTGGATTTTGCCAAGGATGTTCAGTTTTTGGCTTCAGAGGGTTTTAAAAGTATTTCCGTGGAACCTGTGGTGGCTGAGGCAACTCACGATTATGCTCTGACTGAGTCCGATCTCCCCACTATAATGGCAGAATATGATGCGCTGGCTTTGGACTACCTGAAGCGCCATGAAGCGGGACTACACTATAACTTTTTCCATTTTAATGTTGATCTGGATCATGGCCCCTGCGTTTACAAACGGCTATCCGGATGTGGAGCGGGTAAGGATTATGTGGCAGTGACGCCGGAAGGGGACATCTACCCCTGCCATCAGTTTGTTGGCAATGAAGCATTTAAAATGGGGGATGTGAGTAATGGCATCACCAATGATGCAATCAAAAAAATTTTTGATGCCGGAAATCTGCTGGAAAAAGAAGATTGCCAAAGCTGTTGGGCAAAATATTTCTGCGGCGGTGGCTGTCATGCCAATGCCTATAACTTTAACGGCACCATTATGAAACCGCATTTCGTTAGTTGTGAAATTGAGCGGCGGCGGGTGGAAAACGCCATTATGATTTCAATTATTGAAAACGAACAGGAATAAGCTGTTACGGTCGTTTGGACTACCGTACCGACCAGTTGTTAATCGGGTGTTCGATTCCGCAACAGGCGACATTGTTAACAATTGTTGGTACAGGCCAGTTGGAACACACAAAACCATTAAGTGTCACCTGGTTTTTTGACAAGAATGGATATTTATGGTAGATTAAGGTATCTACATTAAACAAACCTTCAGATTACTCTGCGACTTGAAGAATCATATCAGCACAGCAAAATCAAAAAATAAAATCATAACATTCATTCAAAACAACATCTAAAACCATCTACAACCCATGGAGGCACATATTGGAAAAGAAATCACTGGAAGATTTGACGGTTGTTGAATTGCGTAAACAGGCGGAAAGTCTGGGTATCGAAAAAACCAGCCGACTTAAAAAAATTGAGTTGATTGAGGCCATCGAAGAAAAAATGGAGTCCTCGGCAGATCAATTAGCGCATCAACAGCATCATCACGCCCATCATCATGAGATAAAGGAAAAAGAAGGATTGACAGACAGTAAAGAAATATCGGAAAAAACGCCAGCTGAAAAAATTACTCCTGAAAAACAGCCAGCTCAAACCCATTCGCGGATCGCGAATGGGTCAAACGGTGCCCGATCACCCTATTATAAGATCAAAGATTCCATGGATAATGTGGTGGTGGTGGAAGGAAATCTGGAAATCCTGCCGGAAGGTTTTGGTTTTGTTAAAAACAAAGAGATGAAATCCAATGAGGAATTCGTCTATATTTCCGGTTCGCAAATCCAGAAGTTCAAACTGGAAACCGGGGATGTCTTAAGCGGCAAGGTGCGACCGCCTAAGACTGGCGAAAAATACTCAGCGATGCTGTTTTTGGAAAAGGTCAACGGCACCAAAACGGCAGACATCATTCAAAAAATCAACAGTATGCTCTATGTTGATGATAAAAAGGATCGGGATCGCTTTAAAAATTCCCAGGAAGGAATACTGGATGTCAACCCCGATGGTTTTGGGTTTCTTCGAACCAACCATTATCTATCTGGCGACCATGATATCTATGTTCCAGCCAATCAAATCCGACGATTTAATCTGCGGACTGGTGACAAAGTTGTCGGTAAGATTAAGATGTCCAGTGAGAATGAAAAGTTTGATGCGTTACTTTATGTCGAAACGGTTAATGGCGCTATTCCCGAAAGAATTGCCAATCGACCGCGATTTGAACGATTGACACCAATTTTTCCGGAGCAGCGGATCACTCTGGAAACGACCCAGGATGTAGTGTCAACCAGGATGATTGATCTCTTTTCTCCGATGGGTAAAGGTCAGCGTGGACTGATTGTGGCCCCGCCGAAGGCGGGCAAGACGATTCTCCTAAAGGAAATTGCCAATGGCATCACCACCAATCACCCAGAAATCGAACTGATTATTCTGTTGGTTGATGAACGGCCGGAAGAAGTCACCGATATGAAACGATCCATCGATGCCGATATTGTTTTTTCGACCTTTGATCAGCCCCCGGAAAATCACATCAAGGTGGCTGAAATTGTTCTGGAACGGGGCAAACGCCTGGTTGAACAGGGCAAAGACGTGGTGATCCTGGTTGATAGTTTAACCCGGCTGACCCGGGGTAACAACCTGGTGGTATCGCCCTCAGGTCGGACGTTGTCTGGTGGTCTGGATCCGGAAGCGTTATTCTTCCCCAAAAAATTCTTTGGTTCGGCCCGAAACGTGGAAGAAGGTGGCAGTCTGACGATTCTGGCCACCGCCCTGGTGGATACCGGCAGCCGAATGGATGATATCATCTTTGAAGAATTCAAGGGGACTGGCAATATGGAATTACATTTGGAGCGGGAACTGGCGGAGCGACGGATCTACCCGGCCATCAACCTAAACCGTTCCGGTACCCGTCGAGAAGAGAAGCTGTTATCCAACGAAGAGCTGAAAGTCAGCTTTGATATTCGCAAGCTTTACAAGGGAACCACGGTTTATGATCTCACCGATAAGATTATTTCGATTCTGGAACGCACCAAAGACAATGAAGCATTTATGAAAAAATTTATTGATAAATATAAGGCACAAAATATTTGATCTTTTAAGAAAAGTCTGATATAATATCACGGTTGATAAAATAACAATAAGCAATTAAATAAATAAGAAACGAGGTGGATTCGATGAAAGAAGGCATTCATCCAAATTACGGCAAATCAATAGTTAAGTGTGCATGTGGAAATACATTTGAAACAGGTTCTATCAAACCAGAATTAAAAGTGGAAATCTGTTCAGTTTGTCACCCATTTTTCACTGGAAAACAAAAACTAGTTGATGCTGGTGGACGTGTTGATCGATTTAATAAAAAATACGGCATTAAAAACGAGTCAGCAGAATAAAAAAGAAGTCGGTTCTTGTAACCGGCTTTTTTCTTGTTCAGTTATGCACGGTTTTTTTGTTTTATGTTGAGGTAGAAAAATGACCATCAGAGAGATTTTGGATTTTGGACGGCAGGCGCTGGCTCAGGCTGGAATCGAGCATCCCGGTTTTGAGGCAGAAATTCTACTGAGCAGAATTCTGGACACGGATCGGGTTTATTTTTATACCCACTCACACGAAGCGGTGGATTTAAAACAAGAAGCAACGTATCGTGAAGCAATAAAAAGACGTTGTCAATTAGAACCGGTCGCCTATATCCAGGAAAAAAAAGAATTTATGGGTATGGAATTTTTCGTCAATCGGGATGTTTTAATTCCCAGACCCGACACCGAACCGATGGTGGAGTACCTGCTTGAATATTTACAACTAAACTATCCAAAGGGTGCTAAAATTCTGGATCTGTGCACAGGCAGTGGGGCGATTGGCATTTCGATCAAAAAATATTTTAAACAGGCCGACGTCTGTCTTAGTGATTTTTCGGTGGCGGCACTGGCAGTGGCAAAGACGAATGCCGATCAATTGGCAGATGGGGAGCTGACCTTGTATCAGGGGGATCTCTTTGCGGCAATCCCGCACGGAGAAACCTTCCAGATAATTGTTTCGAATCCGCCGTACATCAGCCGGGCAGAGATGAATCATCTGGATCGGGGCATTCTTGACTATGAGCCCCATATGGCCTTGGATGGCGGCGAATCCGGCTTGGATTTTTATCGGCGGATCATTCGTGAGGCCCATTTGTTTTTAGAAAAAGATGGTCTTCTGGCACTGGAAATAGGGGATCATCAGGCTGATGATGTAATTGATTTACTAAAGAATAATGGATATCGGGAGATTCAAACCATAATGGATCTCAGCGGCCGGATCCGGTGTCTGACCGGAAAACTATCCATTTGATAATGAAGCGATAATAATAAATTGGGATGACGGTTCATAAAAATTGTGATAGAATAATAGTACTAAATTTAAAAAGTAAAAATTAACATATGCATATCGGAGGTTAACATGGTATCAGCAGGAGATTTTAAAAAAGGTGTAACGTTTGAAATGGATGGGAATACATTTACGATCATTGAATTCCAACACGTTAAACCAGGTAAAGGCGCCGCCTTTGTTCGAACAAAGATTCGAAATGTTATTACAGGAGCAGTGGTTGAAAAATCATTCAGCCCGACCGAACGCTATCCGAAAGCGCAGGTTGAAACCCGTGAGATGGAATATTTATATGAAGATGGTGGGCTATATTATTTCATGGATCTGGAATCCTATGAGCAGATTCCTTTAAACTTTAGTCAAGTTGAGGAAGCATTAAAATATTTAAAAGAAAACGATATTGCGACAGTGAAATCATTAAAAGGCGTGGCATTTTCGGTTGCAGCTCCCAATTTTGTCGAATTGGAAGTTGTAAAAACCGATCCTGGCTTTAAAGGTGATACCGCAACTGGCGCAAATAAGCCGGCAACTGTTGAAACAGGAGCCATTATCACCGTACCACTTTTCGTGGAACAAGGTGATAAGATTCGTATTGACACCCGTACGGGTGATTACATGGAAAGGGTATAAAATGAAGTTTATTAATGAAAAAGTCGCATACACCAAGGGGCTGGTTGATGGGCTGGAATTAGATCAGGCTTCCAACGAAGGTAAGGTTCTGGTACAGGTATTGGATATTCTTGAAGATATTGTTGATGCCCTGGATGGCATTACCGAAGCGCAGGAAGAACTGGAAGAATATGTGGAAATGGTTGACGATGATCTTTCTGAACTCGAAGAATTCATTCTCGATGAAGACTTCGGTGACGATGATGATTACGAATTTGATGAAGAGGAATATTACGAGATCATTTGTCCAGAGTGTGGCAAT
The DNA here is from genome assembly GCF_026646375.1 of Acetobacterium wieringae. Lineage (GTDB taxonomy): Bacteria > Bacillota > Clostridia > Eubacteriales > Eubacteriaceae > Acetobacterium > Acetobacterium wieringae_A. The sequence goes on along the minus strand of NZ_JAIPPU010000004.1, from coordinate 160,127 downwards.
GTTTATATTACCGAATTTGAGTCGTTTGAAAATAACACCGTAGCGTGCCCGGACTGTGGTGCCCCATTTATCCTGAATGAAGAAATATCATGTTGTGGCGAGGATGGTTGCGATTGTCATCAGGAAATCTAAAGAACACAGGTAATTAAGATGAAACTAGAAATGAAAAACAATCAGGCTCCAAATGTCAAAGACGAAATGATCGCTTCGATTGTCAGCCTGGCGGCTACTGGCGTTAACGGTGTAGCGCGTATTTCATTAAGAATCACCGATGAAATCATGGATAAACTTTATCTTGCATCAACTATTAAAGGTGTCAAGATAGCCAGAGATCCGGAGGGGTTGCTGATTTGGGTTTACGTGATTACCGAACCAGGAGTCGACATTATCAAGGTTTCTAAAGCAATTCAGAAGAAAGTCAAGGTTGCGGTGGAATCCATGGCTGGTTTTCAGGTAGCTGCAATTAATGTCCGAATTGAAGGTTCTGGCATCTAGGGGCGAAAGCCCCTTTTTTACAATATTAGAATCAGAAGGAGAAGCGCATGAGTCGAAAAAAAGAACGGGAATATGCGTTAAAAGGGGTATTTCAATTAGATTTTCACCCGGAGCCAGGAGATTTTACCGAAAGTATTGCATATTTTTTAGAGGATAACGCATTGGATTTAACTTATGGAAAGTCCTTGATCGACACGACCGAAGCACATCTTCCGGAAATAGATGACCTTTTGGATGGCTATCTTAAAAGCACCTGGAAAATTGATCGTATTCCAAAGGTGGAAAAATCAATTTTGCGTCTGGCCATTTGTGAGTTGAAATATATGGACGAAAAAGTACCATTTGAAGTTGTCATTAATGAGGCGATAGAACTCACAAAAAAATTCGGAGATGAGGATGGAAAAAATTACGTGAATGGTATCTTAAATAAAATCGTTAAGGATGAACTCAATGAGTGCCCTTAGCCTTGGTATTGATACCAGTAATTATACAACTTCGGTTGCCTTAGTAGACGAAGATGAAAACATGATTTATAACAAGGGCATCCTATTGCAAGTGAAGTCAGGAGAAAGAGGGCTTCGTCAATCGGATGCCCTTTTTCAGCATGTCCACCATTTGCCGATACTACTTCAGGAGTTGCCCCGGGGCCGGGAAATCGAGATCATCTGTTATTCTGAGCGTCCCCGACCGCTGTCTGACTCCTACATGCCAGTTTTCCGTTCAGGAGAATCACTTGCGTGTTCGCTAGCTGGGGTATTGGGAATTAAACGACTGGCGGTGAGCCATCAGGAGAATCACATTCGGGCGGCCATTTATGGAAGCGGATCTCCGGATTTAGAGGCGACTTTTTGTGCGGTTCATTTTTCTGGCGGTACATCTGAAATTCTTCTGGTTGAAAAAAAGACGATCGGATATAATTGCGAAATTATTGCAACAACCCGGGATCTCAATGCCGGGCAATTGGTTGATCGGGTTGGGGTTCTGATGGGATGTGATTTTCCGGCGGGTAAGGCGCTGGAAGCACTGGCAAATCAGGTGAATCAGACATCCTTTGACAGCAATGTTTTTATTTCTTCAACCATGAAGGGTCTCGATTTTCACTTTTCCGGACAGGAAAATCAGGCCCGCCGACTTTTGGAGGCTGGCGTGGAACCGCCGGTAGTTGCTTATCTGGTGCTTAAAGCCATTGCCAAAACTTTGTCCAAGGCCATTGGCGGTTTGGAAAAAAAATATTCGTTTCAGTCGGTGCTTTTTTCTGGTGGTGTGATGTCCAATCAGATTATCAAAAAAATAGTCATTCACGAACTACAAGCGACCGGACTGAAGCTTTATTTTTCGCCTGGGGAATATTCCCGGGATAATGCCGCCGGCAATGCTCTGATGGGTATGGATTATTATAAATGTGCGAGGTACAGTCAGTGATGAAGACAAAAATTCTTAGCGTTTCTGAGGTTAATCAATATGTTAAAACGCTTTTGGAATCCAATAGTCTGCTAAAAAATCTGATGATTCAGGGCGAACTTTCCAATGTTAAGCGGGCGGCTTCGGGACATTTGTATTTTTCACTAAAGGATGCTGGCAGTAAAATTGATTGCGTGATGTTTAAAAATGCCGTTACGGGTCTTAAATTTTTGCCCAAAGAAGGTCAGAAGGTCACCCTTCGGGGGAGTCTGGGCGTGTATCAGCCCAGTGGTCAATACCAGATTACGGTACGTTCCATGGAACCCCAGGGATTGGGGGACTTGTTCCAGGCATACCTGGCATTAAAAGATGAGCTGGCCGCCAAAGGTTATTTTGATCGGGATCATAAAAAAAAGCTACCAGAAATAATCAGCCGGGTGGGTCTGGTGACATCACCGACGGGTGCGGCAGTCAAAGATATGATTTCAATTATTAAACGCCGAAATCCGCTGATGGATATTGTCATTTACCCCAGTCTGGTTCAGGGTGACGAAGCCGCCGGAACGATAATTAAAGGGATTCAAGCTTTCAATATGGCTCAGTCAGTGGACGTGATTATTATCGGCCGGGGTGGCGGTTCCATTGAAGATCTCTGGGCATTTAATGATGAACGACTGGCCAAAGTTATTTTTGAATCTGAGTTACCGGTTGTTTCAGCTGTAGGGCATGAAATTGATTATACGATTGCTGATTTTGTGGCTGATTTACGCGCACCTACCCCGTCTGGAGCAGCAGAATTGGTAGCGGAAGAAACCCTGAGTATGATTCAGAACCTGGTCGCTCAAAAAAAAAGGCTGATTCAGAGCATGGAAGCGACTATCGACAGAAATCGCCGACTGTTGCTGCAGAGTAGAAAAGAGCTATTGCGCTATCGACCGCAGGAACGCATCGAAGAAAGGCGTCTTTTTTTGGATATCATTAATGAACGGTTGGTTCGTGCGTTAACGGGGCGGCTTAAAAGTGAGCGACAGCAATTGATAAATCTTAAAACCCGTATTGAAGCTATGAGTCCGGTAAATGTACTTAAAAAAGGCTATGTTCGGATGACGGATGAACATGGTAGCCCCATTGCTTCGGTCACCGGCTTACAGATTGATCAGCTGGTAACGCTTTATTTAACGGATGGGCAGGCCGCAGCAAGGATTCAATCCACAAAGGAGAGGAACGAATGGCAGTAAAAAAACTGAAAAGCAAAATGAATCGTTTGGAGACCATTGCCGAACTTTTGGAAGACGATAATCAGGAAATTGAGGCAGCAATGAAATTGTTCGAAGAAGGAATGAAGCTTATTAATGAGTGCAGTGCAGATTTAGATACCCTGGAAGGAAGAATAACCATCATGATTGATGGCGAAGAAAAAGAATTCGAGGGGAGTGTCGAGGCATGAGTGGGTTTAAAATAAAGCTGATGGATCGGGTAGAAGGAATTAATGAGGAGCTTGAAAAAGTTTTTCAACAGAATCTCGATACGCCAGAAGTAATTATCGAAGCCATGAAATATAGCCTGTTTGCCGGAGGGAAACGACTGCGTCCGATTTTGATGATGGAAACCTGCCAGGCTCTTGAAGGGGATGTGGAGGTCATTAAGCCTTTGGCGATGGCGATTGAGATGATCCATACCTATTCGTTGATCCATGATGATTTGCCGGCCATGGACAATGATGATCTGAGACGGGGCAAGCCGACTAATCATAAGGTGTATGGAGATGCCATGGCCATTCTGGCTGGAGACGGGCTGTTGAATTATGCGGTTGAAACTATGCTTCAGGGTACCCAGGGACTTGAGGGAACAGATTTAACAAATTATCTCGGTGCCATGAAATGCATCATGGGTGCTTCCGGCATTTTAGGGATGATTGGCGGTCAGGTAGCTGATATCCTCAGTGAAGATAAGGTTATTGGGCTCGATGAAATGGACTATATTCATTTACACAAAACGGCGGCCTTGCTGGAAGCCTGTGTCCAGAGTGGCTGTATCATCGCTGGGGCAGAACCGGCCACCCAGGGACGACTCATCAGCTATAGTCATCGCATTGGATTGGCGTTTCAGATTGTTGATGACATTCTGGATATTGAAGGGAACGAAGCCGATCTGGGCAAACCCATTGGAAGTGACGAGAAAAATCATAAATCCACCTTTGTTTCCCTCTATGGGTTGGAAGCTTCAAAAATTAGGGTGGCTGAGTTGGAAGCGGAAGCCATTGAACTGCTTAAACCAATTGGTGAACGAACTGTTTTTCTCCAGGAATTGGCCAGCTATATCTGTCATCGCCGAAAATGAGAAATGCGTTTTTGGGATCGCACCGCAAGGTGTTGACAGTTGGCGAAAAGAAATACTAAAAGGAAACAGACCCATGAAAAGAGGAAAAATTGAAAGAACGTTTAGATAAATTATTGGTGAACCTGAATTATTTTGATACCCGGGAACGCGCTAAAAAAGCCATTATGGCCGGGTTAGTTCAGGTCAATGACCAGGTCAGGGACAAGGCTGGCGATCTGGTAGACACTGAGGCAATGATTCAGGTTAAAGGCAGCGATCTGCCTTATGTCAGTCGGGGTGGTTTAAAACTGGAAAAGGGACTGGCAGTTTTTGATCTGAAGGTGGCAGGAAACACCTTTATCGACATTGGCTCATCCACTGGAGGCTTTACCGATTGTCTGCTACAGAATGGTGCCGCAAAGGTATACGCAGTTGATGTCGGTTACGGACAGTTGGACTGGAAGTTGCGCACTGATTCCCGGGTTGTTTCAATGGAACGAACCAATTTTCGCTATTTGACAGCCGAAAATATTTCGGAACAGGTCGATGGTACGGTGATGGATGTCTCATTTATTTCGATAACCAAATTGATTCCGGCTATCAAATTGTTTATGAAACCCGAAGCTCGGGGGATCTGGCTGATTAAGCCGCAATTCGAAGCAGGTCGGGAAAGAATCGGAAAGAACGGTGTTATCCGGGATAAAAAAGTACATGAGTCGATTTTACTTGAAGTGATGACCGCCATCGAAAAGCAGGGCTTTTTAATTAAAGGTCTGGACTTTTCTCCGATACAGGGTCCGAAAGGAAATATTGAGTTTTTAGTTTTTGTTGAAAATACCGAGCCCGAAATTGAGGGAAACTGGGAATCACTCGTTCATCAAGTGGTAACCATCGCCCATGAAAGCTGCAAAAAAAAGAAAGAAACCCAGGACGAATAGGATGTGAATACGATTGGAAACTGAATTTAAAAACTTTAAGGAAATCGGCATTTATCTCAATATGGATAAGCCGGACAGCCCTGCCCTGGCAGAAAAATGCATCGGTTATTTGATCCAGCATGGCTTTAAAATAGCCCTGTTGGAAGGCCAGATAAAATATTCCCACGAATGTGTGATATATTATCCGAAAAACCTTTTTTACCGAAAACCGGATTGTATTCTGGTGTTGGGCGGAGATGGCACACTTTTGTTTGTCGCACGAAAAGTTTGTTTTTATTCGATACCAATTTTCGGCATTAACCTGGGTAAGTTGGGTTTTCTCACCGAAGGCGAGGCGGGTAATTATGAAGAGGCGCTAAAGAATTTAACATCTGGAGATTATTACATTGAAGAACGGATGATGTTAAGTTGCAGCATAAAAAAAGTAAATGAAAGTGCCTGCTTTTATATGGCTTTAAACGATGTGCTGGTTAAGAGTCGGGGCTTTCGAATGATGGATATTGAAGCTCGGGCTAACGGTTCGACCATTGACAAATTTCGGGCCGATGGGTTGATTATCGCTACTCCCACCGGATCTACCGGGTATTCTTTAGCTGCTGGAGGGCCAGTGGTGTCACCCCAGGCTAGAGTGATGATTCTTAACCCGATCTGTCCCCATCGACTTCATGACCGATCTTATATTCTACCGGAAGATGAAGTCATTAAGCTGGAATTCGGAGATCGTGAAAAAGACATCATGGTTACCTTTGATGGACAAACCACCGTTTCGATTTCACCTCAAGATGCGGTTAAGGTCAAAAAAGCTACCTACTACACCCGGCTGATTCGGCTCAACCAGATGAGCAGTTATGACCGGCTACGAGTCAAGTTTTCCAGTGAGTATTAAAATTTGATAGACAAAAATGATTAACATGACAACAGGCGACGATCTTACAAAGCTTTGGAGAAAGAAGGGAAAGACATGAAAGTATCGAGACAATTAAAAATTATTGAAATCATTGAAAATAATCTCATCGAAACTCAGGAAGAATTGGCCCAGGCATTGAAAGATGCCGGGTTTCCGGTAACCCAGGCCACCATTTCCCGAGATATTAAAGAATTGAAGCTAATTAAAGTGAGTAGTCACGATGGTATTCAGCACTATGCACCATTAAAGGACATTGGTACGATTTATAATGAACGGGTTACCGCGGTTTTCAAGGAATCGGTGCTTACGATTGACTATGTGGAAAATACCATTGTTCTGAGAACCCTGCCAGCCATGGCCCAGGCAGCGGCTTTGGCCATTGACTCAATGGATTGGGGTGAGATTGTCGGAACCATTGCCGGAGATGATACCATTTTTGTGTTGGTGCGCAATCGGGATATGGTAGGAGAAATTGTTGGGAAATTTAAAAAGTTAATGAAATAGGGAGGAACCGATGCTGAGAAATCTTGTTGTTAACGACTATGCACTGATTGATCATCTGGTGGTGGATTTTCATCCGGGCCTCAATGTGATCACGGGAGAAACCGGTGCCGGAAAATCCATTGTCATTGATGCTTTGACATTGGTTCTGGGTAACCGGGGTAATAAGACCAACATCCGTCAGGGTAAGAGCAAGATGACGGTACAGGGACTCTTTGATGTCAGTGAACAACCGGGTCTGATTCAAAAATGCGAAGCATATGGCATCCCCATGGAGGATGGTCAGTTGATTTTAATCCGGGAAATCGATGATCGGGGTCGTAATATTTGCCGTGCCAATGGTCTGATTATCACTGTCACCCAATTAAAAGCAATCGGTGATGAGCTCATTGATATTCACGGCCAGCATGAACATCAATCGTTGTTCAAAAGGGAGAATCATCGTCAGCTATTGGATGCCTTCGGAGGCGAAAAAAGTCGAAAATATAGGGAGCAGATAGCTGCTGGAGCAGGCGAGATCAAACGGATTCACGAGATGATTGCAGAATTGGAAACAAACGAACGTGAGCTGGAGCGGGAAAAAGAAGCCTTGCAGTTTGAAATCAATGAAATCGAAGCGGCGGCTCTTGTTGTTGGTGAAGATGAAGAGCTGGAAGGGGAAAAACGGATTCTGGAAAATCGGGAACGTCTTTTTACACATACGAGCAGAGCGTATGAATTGCTCAGAGGAGAAAACGTCGAACAGACCCCGATTCTTGATGCCCTTAGTCTGCTGGCAGCAAATATAACTGAAATTGTCAAAATAGACACGAGCTTTGAGGATCGTCTCGAGACGGTTAATGGCATTTTAGGTGAAGCAGAAAATCTCTCTTTTGAAATCCGTTCATATCTCGAGGATATGGAGTACAGTTTGGGTGATTTAGATGAGATTGAAACCCGACTGAGTGTCATTGCTAAGTTGAAACGGAAGTATGGTCATGATATTACCGAGATTCTTAACTATGCCAAAGAGATCAGTGTTCGTTTAAAAAACCTGTTGAATCGGGATGAAAATCTGCAAAAATATTATCAGGAATTAAGCGGTATTCAAGATAATTATAATAGGATCAGCAATAGTCTCTATCAATTACGTTTAAAAACCGCCAGTGCGTTGAAAAAAGCCCTCGAAAATGAGTTGGCGGAGTTGGCAATGGAAAAGACACAGGTTGAGATTTTGGTGGAACATGATCCTGAGCGGGTGAGTGCCCATGGTCAGGATCTGGTGGAATTTTTAATTTCGGTCAACCTGGGTCAGGCACCTAAACCGCTCGGGAAGGTGGCTTCAGGGGGAGAAATATCAAGAATCATGCTGAGTTTAAAAAGTATTTTCGGAAATCTTGATGCCATTGAAACGATGGTGTTTGATGAAATTGATACCGGGATCAGCGGTAGAACTGCCCAGGTGGTAGCCGAAAAAATTCAGGCCCTCAGTGTTACTCCACCCAGAGGCCGTCAAATTATTTGCATTACCCATCTGCCACAGATTGCAGCAATGTCCGACCAGCATTTTATGGTGCAAAAGCTTGCGCAAAATGGGGGGGTTGAGGTACGTTTTTTGCCTTTAGATGAAAAGGGTAAAAAAGAGGAACTTTCCCGGATGTTGGGCGGCGCAGAAGTAACCCAAAAAACCTGGGAACATGCCCAGGAAATGCTGGAATTAAGCCAAAAGATAAAAAAATCGAAAAAAAGCAAAGAAGACAAAATATTATCTTAACATTTGATTGGTTATTCGATAGAATAAAGATTGTTAAAAATATATTTATTTAAGGAGTTATAAATTGGAAAGAAAAGTACCCATCGGGTTATCTAACAAACACATTCATGTATCACAGGCAGATTTAGAGGTATTATTTGGCAAAGGCTACCAATTAACACCGATGAAAGATTTATCACAACCAGGTCAATTCGCCGCTGAAGAAAAAATTGATGTGGTTGGACCAAAAGGAACCTTAAAAGGAATTCGTATTTTAGGACCCGTTCGACCTGAAACTCAATTGGAAGTTTCTGTTGGCGATGGTTTCTGTTTAGGTATTCAAGCGCCACTGCGAAATTCCGGCGATATTGCTGATACACCTGGCGTTAAAATTGTCGGACCAGCTGGCGAAGTTGAAATTGCCAAAGGTGCCATCGTTGCAGCCCGACACATTCATATGAGTCCAGAAGAAGGTGCTGCATTTGGATTAAAAGATAAAGATGTCGTTTCGGTAAAATTAGATGGACCTCGAGGTTTGATTTTTGACAATGTCCTGGTACGGGTTCACCCAGAATTTAAATTGGACATGCATCTTGATGTTGAAGAAGGAAATGCTGCCGGAGCTAAAAACGGTCAATTGGCAACAATTCTTTAATTATGATTGCACCAAACCCAATCGCATTTACTGCATTCGGCTTTGAAGTCAGGTGGTATGGGGTTTTAATTGCCTCGGCATTACTGATCGGATTGTTCATCGCGATAAAACGGGCCCCCAAATATGGCCTTGACCCTGAGATCATTATGGATTTCTTTTTGTATATGACCCCAGCGGTGATCATCGGAGCCCGACTTTATTATGTTATCTTCAGTTATGACTATTATTTGGCTCATCCGGAAGAAATCATTGCGACCTGGCATGGTGGGTTGGCTATTCATGGTGGCATTATTGCAGGCATCATTGTGGCGCTTATCTTGTGTCGGGTTAAGAAGATCAGTTTTTTTGCGCTGGCAGATGTATTGATACCGGCGTTGCCCTTAGGTCAGGCGATTGGGCGCTGGGGAAATTATTTCAATCAGGAAGCCTATGGTTCGCAAACCGATTTGCCGTGGGCCATTACGGTCAATGATGCTGCCCTGGGTATCATCAGGGTACACCCGACCTTTCTGTATGAATCGGTCTGGAATCTGCTGGTATTTGGTTTTATCTTTTTTTATGAAGATAAAATTAAAAAGGTCGATGGCGAATTACTTTTTGTCTATCTTGGCCTGTATTCCATCGGCCGTTTTTTCATTGAAGGTCTGAGAACCGACAGCTTGATGTTTATGGGGCTGAGAACAGCTCAACTGATCAGTTTGGCATTGGTGGCAGTAAGCATTGGCGGGCTTTGGTATTTGCGCAAAAATGAAGATCGCTTTGCGAATTCAATGATAAGAAAAAAATAATCTTAATACTAAAACAAAAAGACTATCGACGATAAACGGATAGTCTTTTTGTTTTTTTGAGCTGCGGTACAACATCGATCACAGTCATTAGGACAATCGGGTCATTCCCCGATACTGAATCGCTTCGGATAAATGAGCGATTTGAATGGTTTGGGATCCATCTAAGTCAGCAATGGTACGGGCTAACTTTAAAATCCGATGGTAGCCACGGGCACTGAGTTTCATCTTGGTATAGACATTTTTCATCAGGGTTTCTTCAGCAGGTCCAAGTTTACAGTAAATCTCCATCAGTTTTGGCGAAAGCTGTGCATTATAAAAAATATCCAGATTCTGATAGCGTTGATTTTGTCGTTCGCGGGCAGCATCGACCCGTTTTTTGATGACAGAAGAGCTTTCACCCTTGGGTTTGGTCTGAAGCTCATCGTAGGTGGTGCTGGGAATTTCCACAAAAATATCCAGTCGATCCATCAGTGGGCCGGATATTTTGCCCTGATAGTTTTTAATCTGTTGGGGTGTGCAGATACATTCATGGGCTGGATCAGTGAGATAACCACAGGGACAGGGGTTCATTGAGGTGATCAGGGTAAAGCTGGCCGGAAAAGTCAGCGAGGTGTTGACCCGGGAAATGGTCACCTCCTGATCTTCGATCGGTTGACGTAAAACCTCCAGAGCTGATTTTTGGAATTCCGGCAGTTCATCGAGAAAAAGCACCCCCAGGTGGGCCAGTGAAACCTCGCCAGGCTTGGGAATCCGGCCACCGCCAACCAACGAAACTTTAGAAATGGTATGGTGGGGAGATCGAAAAGGACGTTGACTAATAATGGCATTGTTTTTCAGGAGTCCGGAAATACTGTGAATCTTGGTGATCTCGAGGGCTTCGTCCATGGTGAGATCCGGCAGGATGGAAGGGAACCCTTTAGCTAACATGGTCTTTCCTGACCCGGGAGGCCCGCTCATCAGACAGTTGTGAGCCCCGGCAGCGGCAATTTCCAATCCCCGTTTGGCCAGATCCTGGCCTCGAATATCAGAAAAATCAATGCTATGACAGTTGTTTTCCACATTCAGAAGCGTCTTATGATTGATCATAAAGGGGTCGATGATGAGTTCCTGTTTCAAAAAGGAAACCGCTTCGTGAAAATCTTTTACGGGATAAACATTTACATTCTGAACCACCGCTGCTTCATGACGATTATCAACGGGCACCAGAATGTTGGTAATGCCGGCTTCTTTAGCCGCCAGTACCATCGGCAAAACCCCATTAACACTTCTAATTTCGCCACTGAGGGATAATTCGCCGATAACTAGAAAGGTCTCGGGATGATCCCAGGAGAGTTGCTCTGAAGCAGTCAGGATTCCCAGGGCAATGGCCAGATCAAAGGCTGGGCCTTCCTTTTTCAGATCGGCTGGAGCGAGGTTAATGGTGATTCGTTCCATCGGATATTTGAAACCATTGTTTTTGATGGCTGAAAAAACCCGATCCTTGGATTCTTTGATGCCGACATCTGGTAGACCGACCAGTGAATAGGCGGGAAGACCCCGGGAAATATCAATTTCAACTGTGACAATAACGCCATTAACACCTAGCAGTCCGCTACTTTTCACCTGTGATAACATAAAAAGTTTACCTCCAACTTATTATGGACATTATACCGGAAATAAACGTAAAAATATAGAGAAATAATTAGATGGTTATGGTATTATGATAAAACAAGTTTAATAATGATAAGGAGGTGCTCATGGAAAAAACGACAAAAGGAAGCTTATATGTGCTTATTGCCATGATGTTATTCAGCACCGGCGGGTTGTTTATCAAGCTGATCAATGCGAATGCTTTTACGATAACATTCGGTAGGGCAATCATAGCAGGTCTTATTTTTTTGCCCATGATTCAATGGAAGAAAATCAAATTTTCAAAATATTATGTCGGTTTGGTTGTCTCGTATTGTTATTTATGTGTGATGTTTGTATTAACAACAAAAATTACAACGGCAGCAAATGCGATTATTCTTCAATGTACGGCACCACTATGGCTATACTTGTTTTACGTGGTCAAAGGGAAAAAAATAACAAAGCGTGATTTGATTCCACGACTGTTTATTTTACTGGGGATCATTCTAATATTAAGTGCGGCTGACGGTGGAAACCCCTGGGGAGATCTGTTGGCTTTAACCAATGGGATTGCCTATGCGGCGGTTCAGTATTTATTAGACAAAGACTATCCAATATCGGATGCTTCAATTGTGGGATTAAATAATTTATGGTTGAGTTTGATCATTTTGTTAACCATGTCGAGTCAGCTGGACTTTACCGGCATCTCAGTTTATGGTTGGTTTGGCTTGGCTTTTCTGGGTGTTTTTCAGATTGGTATTGCTTATCTCTTTCTCTCAGGGGGGGTGCGCCTGATTTCACCATTAAAAGCCTCAATTCTTTCATTGGCTGAACCCATACTCAATCCGATTTTTGTGTTCTTTTTTGTGGGAGAAACCCCATCATTTCTTTCGTTAGCCGGTTTTGCGATCATTCTGATGGGAATTGGCCTGACAATGGTGCCCTCTAAAACGCAGCTTAACGAGATTAATGAGTAGGTCAAAAATAACAATCAAAAAAAACCACAACAGCAAAATGCGTTGTGGTTTTTTTAGTTTAAATTCAGGTTGATTATTCAGGTTGAGGTGCACTTTGCTGCTTGGGTTTAATAAACAGCAGAGCGATCGCAATTACTGCAAAAGCGATCATGGATATATAGAAAGGAAATTTAATATTAACCATCATGTCTACCCCCATAACTCCGGCTAAAAGAGCGAAGAAATAAGCTGAACAGAATCCACCAACGTTCATGGACGCCATTACAATTCCCGAGGCGGTGGGCATCTGACTGGGATGAACAGCTGCGCCCAAATTCATGAAGATACTTGGCATGATAAAACTTAAACCAATCCCGGCGACAGTTGTACCAATGTACATAAAGGCAATGGAATTTCCCAGACCAATACTAACCATGGCGACAGCTATTAAAGCAACGCCTACTGGCATGGTATTACTCTTAAAAACACCGAAGACTTTAGCGAAAATTAGACCTCCCAGCATTCCGCCGACTGTAAACATCGTCAAGACGAGAGCCGCATCACCAGCAGTTCCCATACCACCAGCAGCGATAATTGAAGACATATTAACCAACATGGGGTAAATTAGAACCATCATGAAGAAAATTAAACCGGCAAAAGCAAACACAGCACCGGGTAATTTGGGCTTTGCTTCACCAACGGCTTGAGCAGGAGCTTTTGCTGGCTCAGGCAGGAACAGAACAATCACTAGGGTAATAATCCCTAATCCATGAACTAAAAAGGCATATTCCCAGGAAATCGTTGCCGCAAAACCACCGAGTAATTGGAAAAGAATTCCTCCAACGTTGCCGACGACACCGCTGAGACCCATCATTTGAGCTCGAACCTCACCATCAAAGAAAGCGATAATCAGTGCGGCGCCCAAAGGCGTAACAATCCCCAGTCCAATACCGAAGATGGCTCGAACGATCAGGATTGCCGTAAAACTGGAAGCGGTCATAAAATAGGGAGCCATACCACCGCCGATAAAGAGAATCATACCAACGATTAACAGGGTTTTGTATTTTACAACACTACCGGCAAGGCGACCAGAAATCAGGGTTGCCGGAACAGACATCAAAACTGCCAGTGTCGACACAAGTAAAAGAGTCGTAAATGGAACATCTGGGAAAGCGGCGGCAATATTGGCGATTGCCGGTGTGATGGTACCAACCCCCATTTGGACAAAGAAAACTGATAATACAGCAATTTTTAGGAACGTATTGTTTTTCATAAGTTCACCTCTTCATAAAGATATCTTCCAGAAATCAGACTGGAAGTTTCAATTATACCCAGCCCTGATTTTTGAGATGGGTATATAGCCAGCAATCCGTAAAAATAAAATGTTTGGGCATGAATGCTAATGTGATTTAAACGTTTGCTATTTGGCTTGGTTCAGATAGGATAATAGCAAGGGTGTTGTAACATGAATTCTTTCAATCCTCCTTCTTAAATTGGTGTGCAATTCACCCCCCAAAAGCACTATTTTCAATCACTGAACCATATAATCGTTTGATACAGCTGGATGCTGATTCAGTGATCAATAAGTTATACAAATACAATATTAGTTACGTTTAAGTGTATGATGATAATAGCATGCAAAATCGGGTTTGTCCAGCATTATTTGTGAGAAAAGCAATAGATTACGAAAATATACGGAAATAAGTACATTAATAAACGTTTAAACAATAAATTGTTAAAATTTTACAGTGATTTGCGAAATAGTGAGATGGGTTGTTAGATCTATTTAGTCGAAAAGTTAATTGTAATTAAAAATATATAAAGAAAGAGCATAAAAAAACAGCGCCATGTTAAGCATGACGCTGTAAGGAGACAGGAAAAGCCAGAATAAAGGATGCGATCAGATAATGTTAAAATTCTTTTCGATTCGTACGGTGAACATTTTTTCGATTTCGTAGGACTCGTTAATCACCTGTTTAATGAGAGTGGGATCAAGACCCATATTGTTCAGCAACAGATGAATACTGGAGTTAATGAAATCTTGAGAAGAACAATCAATAAGCCCGGCATCATAAGCAAGATTAATACCTTGTGTAGCGCCGGCGCTGGCAAACGAAATAAAGGCAATTTCAAAGTCGCTGTAGTGAAGGTCGCAGCTTTCAGCCAGATTGCGGTAAAAATCGGTGACCACACTTTGTTCCTTGTAGAGAACATTTTCTCCCAACAAATCGTAGTAAAATCGACTGAAATTTTTATTGAATCGCATATTGTTGTTCAATACCCGCCATTCGATGGCTGTTTGAAGTAAAAGGGTTGTTTCGATCCCTAATTTGTAAAGATTTTCGGTAACCTTTGCTTTGATAGTCGACATGAGTTCATTATATAATTCAATTCCAAGGCCGCCTTTTGAGCCATAATAATAATTGATCAGACCAACATTCGCCCCAGATTCCTTGGCAATCTTCAGACAGGTGGTGCTGGTATAGCCATATTCATAAAACAAGGCTTTAGATGCCTCATAAATCTTTTCCTTGGTTTCTTTACCAACCTTGTATTTTCCCATTTTATACTCTCTAATTCTATATTTTAGTAATGTGCAAAAATGCGTAAGATATAATTAAAGCATATCATATTTCTTTGTGAAAAACAAGACAAAGGAAGCTAAAAAAACTTTCTTGATTTAATTGGCGTGATCAATTCAATTCGTTCAGAATTTAGTTTTGAGCTAACCATTGATGGTTAAAAGCGATGGCTTTTCGAACCTGTTCTTCGGCCGGTCCGCCAATAATATTTCGTTGATTGACACATACACTTAAATCGATGGCAGAAAAAATAGATTCATCAAAAACGGGTGAGACACGCTGGTATTCTTCCAGGGTCAGTTCATCCAGACTTTTTTGCTGCTCCAGCGCAAAAAACACTAGTTTGCCAATGATTTCATGGGCATCACGAAAGGCGACCCCATGTTTAACCAGCCAATCAGCGGCATCGGTGGCATTGGAAAATCCGCCGGCGGCTGCCTTTTTCATCGTTTCCTTATTAACGGTCAGGGTTTTGATCATTTTGGCAAAAGTGATCAGGCAGATTTTAATGGTATCATAGGTATCGAACACCGGTTCCTTATCCTCCTGCATGTCTTTATTATAGGCGAGGGGAATCCCCTTCATGGTGGTCAGCAGGCCCATCAGGTTGCCATATACCCGGCCTGTTTTTCCCCGCACCAGTTCGGCAATGTCCGGATTTTTTTTCTGAGGCATGATGCTACTGCCAGTACTGAAGGCATCATCGAGGGTGATGAAATTAAACTCGCTACTGCACCAGAGGATAATCTCTTCCGAAAAACGGCTGAGGTGCATCATTAAGACGGAAGCCGCTTCAAGGAAATCAAGGCAGAAATCACGGTCGGAAACCCCATCAAGACTGTTCAGCGAAACAAAGGCAAAGTCTAATTCTGCGGCAACGGCGGCCCGATCCAGTGGATAGGTAGTAGTTGCCAAAGCACCTGAACCCAGCGGTAAGGTGTCAGCCATCGCTTTGACCTGGGTCATTCGGATCATATCCCGCTTAAACATTTCCACATAAGCCATCAGATGATGGGCAAAAGTAATGGGTTGGGCCCGTTGCAGATGTGTATAGCCGGGCATGATGGTGTTGGTATGGTCATCAGCAAGATCTAACAGGATCAGAATCAGGTTGCGAATCAGAGCCTTGCAGTCATCAGCAATTTCCTTGACATAGAGGCGCATGTCGGTCGCCACCTGATCATTTCGGCTTCGGCCGGTATGGAGTTTTTTGCCGACATCACCAATCCGTTCAGTCAGAATGGCTTCGACATTCATATGAATATCTTCCATTGATACCGAAAACTCAACGTTTCCGGCTTCGATATCGATAAGAATCGTTTCTAACGTTTTGATGATCAGTTCAGCTTCGTTGGGATCAATAATATTCTGTTTTCCAAGCATTCGGGCATGAGCAATACTTCCAGTGATGTCCTGCTTGTACAGACGTTGATCAAAGGAAATCGACGAGTTGAAATCATCAGTTAAAAGGTCGGTTTTTTTAGAAAACCGACCTCCCCACATTTTTTTCATTTTATTCTATTCCCCTTTTTCTTCGCGGCTAAGTCGCATTAAAGCACGAACCTTGAGCGGTAAGCCAAATAAATGGATAAATCCTTCAGCGTCCTTATGATCATACAGATCACCAGTGGTAAAGCTGGCAATTTCAGCATTGTAGAGTGAGTAAGGCGAGGTCACACCAATGAGAATAATATTACCCTTATATAATTTTAAACGAACATTTCCGGTAACTGTTTTTTGGGTTTCATCCACAAAGGCTGTTAAGGCTTCCCGCAGGGGTGTGAACCATTCGCCGTTGTAGGCCAGTTCGGCAAATTTTACCGCAGCCTGTTGTTTAAAACCAAAGGTTTGGCGATCAAGACACATGTGCTCCAATTCTTCATGGGCTTTGTAAAGGATTGAGCCGCCGGGAGTTTCATAAATTCCCCGGGATTTCATCCCCACCACCCGGTTTTCAATCAGATCAACGACACCGATGCTGTGACGGCCACCAATAATATTGAGTTGTTCAAGCAGTTCTCGGCCAGTCATTTCGCTACCATTCAGTCGGACGGGAATCCCCTGTTCAAAGTCTAGACTGACAATTTCAGCTTCGTCTGGCGCTTCTTCCAATGGGGTGGTCATTTGCAGTAATTTTTTATATTGTGGTTCCAGGGAAGGATCTTCCAGTTCCAGACCTTCGTGGCTCATATGCAGAATATTTTTATCCCGGCTATAGCTGTTGCTGATCGACATCGGTACCTTGATATCATGCATGACACAGTAGTCCATAGCATCTTCCCGGGATTTAATATCCCAAATTCGCCAGGGAGCAATGATTTTTAACTGCGGTGCTAAAGCACCAATAGTTAGTTCAAAACGAACCTGGTCATTTCCCTTGCCAGTGGCACCATGACAGATGGCTTCAGCGCCTTCCAGTTCAGCATATTTTACCAGCACCTTGGCAATCAAAGGACGGGCCAGGGAGGTGCCCAATAAATATTTTTTTTCATAAATGGCATCAGCCTGAAGAGCAGGCCACACATAATCTTCGACGAATTCGTCGGTTACGTCTTCAATATATAGTTTGCTGGCACCAGAAGCCAGAGCTCTTTCCTCAAGACCGTCGAGTTCAGTACCCTGTCCCACATCAACACACACAGCAATAACATCATAGTCATAGGTATTTTTAAGCCATGGGATAATGGTTGTGGTATCCAATCCCCCGGAATAGGCAAGAATTACTTTTTTCTTCAATTTTATATCCTCCTGATAATTATCTCGTTTGTATGATCAACTTAATTACATGAATGATTATACAATCATTTCAAATGAAAAGCAAGTATAAAAAGAAAATAATTCGAATATATTTATAAATATACATAAAAACGCTTGATTATGCATAAAATAACGAGTATAATACAAAAATAATAGATGATATATTTAAGAAACTAACAGACAGACTTCATATAGTTTGGTAAAATAAATATTTAAAGAGTTTACTTGGATAGTATAAAAATAGAATACTAAGATTGTAGATAAACCACATCTCGACTTTATTTGTAGGATTGTGTAATCCGGTTTGCCTAAACTCTTACTATTCTTAAACAAAGACATTTAAGAAAGGAAGTAAAATAAAATGATTAAAGCATCTGTTATCGGAGGAACTGGTTATGCCGGACAGGAATTGATCCGTATTTTAATGCGGCATCCTGAAGTAGAAGTGGTGACAATCGGAACCAGAAGCTTTTCCGGACAAAAATTCAGTGATATCTATGGAAACTTTCAAGGTATTACCGATCTCGTTTGTGAGGCAACCGACATCAAAGAATTGGCAGAGAAGTCGGATGTGGTATTTTTGGCCTTACCCCATGGAATTGCATCCAAAACCGTTACGGCGGAGGTGCTCACAAAAACAAAGGTCATCGATCTGGGGGCTGATTTCCGGATTAAAGATATCGATGTATATGAGGATTGGTACCAAACCGAGCATTTTAACCATTCATTACTAAATGATGCGGTTTATGGATTATGTGAATTGCATCGAGAGGAGATAAAAAATGCTCAGCTCATTTCGAATCCTGGCTGTTATACAACGTGCAGCATTTTAAGCCTGGCACCATTAATTAAAAATAATCTGATTGATACGGGCAGTATTATCGTCGATGCCAAATCAGGGGTAACTGGAGCTGGCCGGGGAACAGTTACCGAGTTGATGTACTCCGAGTGCAATGAAACCATCAAGGCTTATAAAATCGGTTCCCATCGACATACTCCAGAAATTGAGCAGGAATTGCGGCTACTAAATGGTCAGGATTTTAATATTCTGTTCACCCCCCATCTGGTTCCAATGAATCGGGGCATTCTGGCCTTATCCTATGCTAAATTAATCGCTGACCTGCATCTGGATGAGCTCAAAGCGATTTACCGTGAATTCTATCACGATGAATATTTTGTCAGAATTCTTGAAAACCGGATGCCGGAAACCCGCTGGGTGAAAGGAACTAATTTTTGTGATATTGGGTTGACCATTGATCCCAGAACCAACCACGTCATTGTCGTAGGAGCTATTGATAACCTGATTAAAGGAGCCGCCGGGCAGGCGGTACAAAATATGAACATCTGTTTTGGACTGGCTGAAAAAACCGGTATCGACTTTATTGCCGATTTCCCCATTTAAATAAGCAGTGACAAATCAGTTAATAATGGTGTGATATAAGAATATAGAGTCCGTACCGACAACAGATTAGCAGTTGGTCGGTATAACAGTTTGGTGAAAACCTGACGGATCAGAGACGATTCATTAAAATACAAGGAGTAAAGACATGAAACTAATAAAGACAGGTGGAGTGACAACACCTCTGGGTTTTAAAACCGGGGGAATCAATTGCGGCATTAAAAAAAATGAAAAAAATGATCTGGCAATGATTTTTTCAGAGGTACCCGGGGCAACCAGCATCATGACAACCACCAATGTTGTAAAGGCTGCGCCGATTCTCTGGTGTAAAAAAGTCATGAATAATCCCTACAAGCAGGCAGTGGTGGTCAACAGTGGCAACGCCAATGCCTGCACAGGACAAAAAGGCGAGGAAGCTGTAGCAGCTACAGCCAACAAAGCGGCAGCGGTTTTAGGGGTGCAACCGGAGGATGTGCTGATTGCTTCAACTGGGGTGATTGGGGTGATTTTACCGGTGGAAAAAATCTTGTCTGGGATTGAGCTCTTGGGAGCAAAATTAGGAAGTAGCCAAGAAGACGGCGACATTGCTGCCAATACGATTTTGACCACCGATACAGTAAAAAAGACCATTGCCGTCGAGGTGGAAATCGGCGGTAAGTCCGTAAAGATCGGCGGCATGGCCAAGGGCTCCGGGATGATTCATCCCAATATGGCGACGATGCTGTCCTTTGTGACGACTGATGCAAATATTGAACCAGCCCTGCTTGATCAGTTGCTAAAAGAAACCACTGTCGATACTTACAATATGATCTCTGTGGATGGCGACACCAGTACCAATGATATGGTTACGGTGATCGCCAATGGATTAGCGGGTAATCAGCCTCTGCAGGAAAATACTCCGGATTATGAAATCTTTAAAGAAGCTTTTATTTACGTGCACAAAACCCTGGCAAAAAAAATCATTCGCGATGGCGAAGGCGCTTCCAAGTTTGTGGAAGTGGAAGTTCGTGGGACAAAAACCAAAGATGATGCCCGCAAGCTGGCTAAATCGGTAATCACATCCAGTCTGGTCAAAACCGCCTTATTTGGGGAAGATGCCAATTGGGGTCGGGTGCTCTGTGCCTTGGGCTATTCCGGGGCTGAATTTGATCCCTTGAAGGTTTCCCTGGTTTTTTCCAGTCAGGCTGGGATGATTACCCTGTTAAACGATGGTGCCCCGATTGCCTTTGATGAAGATGAAGCGAAGAAAGTGCTGTCCGAAACAGATATTTATATTGTGGTTGAAATGGAAGAAGGCGATGAAAAAGCTGTGTCCTGGGGATGTGATTTGTCCTACGATTATGTCAAAATCAATGGCGATTACCGAAGTTAAATAGAAAAGAGTAAATAATGGAAAAATATATTGAAAAGGCCAAGATTCTGATCGAAGCTTTGCCCTATATCCAACAGTTTAAAAAGAAAACCATGGTCATTAAATATGGTGGCAGTTTTATGTATGATGAGGCCAGAAAGCAGTCGGTGATGGATGATATTTCGCTGATGCGTCTGGTGGGCATCCGTTTGATCATTGTTCATGGCGGCGGCAAAGATATTTCCGGAATGCTGAGTGACTTGGAAATCGAGACCGAATTTGTCGAAGGGTTGCGGATTACCAATGAAAAGGTGGTCGAAATTGCCGAAATGGTCTTATCCGGAAAAATCAACAAGGAAATTGTCCAGCTGCTTCAGAACCGTGAAATGAATGCTGTCGGCCTTTCAGGAAAAGATGGCGGGATGATCAAGGTAAAGAAGAAATTTGTTAATAATCTGGACATCGGTTTTGTTGGGGACATTATCCGGGTCGATAACCGGCTCTTGAATACCCTGTTAAAGGACGATTATCTGCCGGTGATTGCGCCGATTGGCACGGATAAAACCGGCCAGAGCTACAACATCAATGCTGATCATGTAGCGTATGCCATTGCCAAAGCAGTTAAAGCTGAAAAGCTGATTTATCTAACGGATACCGATGGGGTCTATATGGATCCGGACAATCCGGATTCGATTATCAGACGGTTGTTTGCTGAAAATGTGCCAAAGCTTATTGAAGAAGGGATTATCTCCGGCGGGATGATTCCCAAAGTGGAAAACAGTGTCGATGCCCTGAATCAGGGGGTCAATTCTGTGCATATTTTAGACGGGAAGGTGGAACATTCAATGCTACTGGAATTGTTCACAGCCGCTGGAGTCGGGACGATGATTCGTCGTTCTATTATATAAGGAGGACAATATGGATTTAATAACACGAGGAAACAATGTGATCATGGAAACCTATAAGCGTTTTCCATTGGTTTTTGAGAAGGGTCAGGGTTGTATTTTAACCGATAATAATGGCAAAGAGTATCTGGACTTTGTGGCTGGGATCGCAGTTGATGCCCTGGGTCATTCCCATCCGGGTCTGCTCGCAGCAATGCAGGCGCAGATGGAAAAACTGGTTCATATTTCCAATCTTTACTGGTCCGAACCGGGCATTGAACTGGCCGAAATGCTGACCAAGGCCAGTGGCCTGGATAAGGTTTTCTATTGTAACAGCGGCGCAGAAGCCTGTGAAGCGGCTTTAAAACTGTGTCGGGTTTATGGTAAGCTTAAAAAAGATGAGGAAGCGGTGGAAATCATTGCCATGAATCAATCCTTCCATGGCCGAACCTATGCGGCCATCACTGCCACGGGTCAACCTAAATACCAGCAAAATCTGGAGCCTTTGATGCCGGAGATTTATCATGTGTCTTATAATGATATCGAGGCACTAAAGGCGCAGATCAGCCCCAAAACCTGTGGGATTATTTTAGAACCGATTCAGGGCGAAGGGGGAATCTATCCCGCCGATCCGGACTATTTAAAAGAGGTTCGAAAGATCTGTGATGAACAAAACATCGTGCTGATTTTTGACGAGGTGCAAACGGGGATTGGTCGTTCAGGGAAATTGTTTGCTTACCAGCAATATGGTGTTGTACCGGATGTGGTGACGATGGCAAAAGGCTTAGGGGGCGGGGTTCCCATTGGTGGCATCATTGCCAAAGACCATGTGGCCGAAGTCTTTACCCCGGGAACCCATGCATCCACCTTGGGTGGCAATCCTTTTGTGACGGCCACCGCCAAATATGTGATTGAAACCCTGACCGCACCGGGATTTTTTGAAGCGGTCACGGAAAAAGGGGATTATCTTAAAGCCCAACTGGAAGCCTTAAAAAAAGAGCATCCGTCTATTAAAGAGGTGCGTGGTATGGGATTGATTGTGGGGGTTCAGATTGATGCCGATTTGGGGGCTATCGTTGCCAAAGCGATGGAAAAAGGCTTACTTTTGATTACCGCTGGTAGCAATGCCATTCGTTTTGTACCACCGCTGGTGGTCACAAAAGAAGAAATTGATCGGGCCGTGCAGATTTTTTCTGAATGTCTATAAAAAATGGGACAAGTCGTCCCGTTTAGACTGTCAAAAACGATAATCGGATACAGACAATCGTTACTTCATGTTGTGACCAGGGGGTCAGACCCCACCCATCGGAGCGGATACGGTATTGCCTGTCCGATTCTTCGCGCAGGCAGTCGTCAAGAAAATGCTTACTTGTAGCTAGCGACTGCCTGCGACCAATGCGAAAGAAGCGCAGCGGATTTCGCGTGGCGTAGCGAACAACCGATTAATAATTGGTCGGTATGGCCGTTTATAGACAAACGCGACGGGGGTGGCCGCCCCGTTATTTTATTGTTTTTTTAATATGATAGTTGCCGTAGTACCCTGATTGATTTCGCTGTTTATGATCAGTTTACCCCGATGAATACTGACAATGCTCTCAATGATCGATAATCCCAGGCCCGAACCGCCAGTAGTCCGGGAACGGTCGCGGCTGATGCGGTAAAAACGTTCCTTGATTTTGTCAAGCTCGGCGGCGGGGATCCCACAACCCGTATCACTGACGATGATTTCATTTGTGGTTTTACTATGGACTCGACAGCTCAGGGTGATGATTCCACCAGCCGGAGTGTATTTGCGGCTATTGTCCAGCAGACCGCGAATCGCCTGAATCAACAGGCCTTCATTACCCCGGACAAAGGCATGGTCACAGGATTCCATGAGATAGTGATGATCCGGATCAATCATCTGACACTGGAAAAAAATCTTCTCAAGTAGTGCCGAAACATCCAAGAGCACAAAATCTTCATCAAAATAATTGTTTTCAATTCGTGTTATCAATAGTAAATCTTCCACCATCTTATTCATCCCCTGAATTTCATCCTGAATCGCTTCAATGGATTCATCCCGGAGTTGCGGATCATTTTTGCCCCAATCGGATAAAATATCAATATAACCCTGAATCACTGTCAGGGGAATCCGCAGTTCATGGGAGGCATCAGAAACAAAGCGCTTCTGGTTATTAAAAGCGGATTCCAGTTTTTTGATCATCTGGTTTAAAGATATGATCAGCTGATCCAGTTCATCTTTGTTGCCCGTTTCTTCAATCCGTACATTTAAATTATTTTCGGTGATATTTTTAGCAGTTTCAGATATTTCAATCAGCGGTTTGAGAGTTTGCTTGGTTCCATAAATTCCAATCAGGATAATTGCGATCAAGCCCAGGATACTAATTGAAATCATCAGGACAAACAAGGTGGTCATAAATACATAACTGTCATTGAGGTTTTTGATAATCTGGAGATAGATAATATCGCCATCTTCCAGCACATAGTAGGATCCCAGATAATAGTATTCGATCTGGTTGTAACGCAACGAGTTTACGGTAATGGCTTGATCGTTGTCATCATTGAAGCTGAACTCGAATAGATGAAAATTATACTTATCGAGGTTTTCAGCAACCAGCAGATCTGTCAGGATTTCGGATGATTGATAGAGATTGCCCTGGTTATCCTTGAGTTGATAGGCAATCAGAGAATTATCCTTGACATAGGGATAAAGCTTTTCAGAGATGAATTCCAGTCGCTGATCTGTCGGTAAGCTGAGTAGGGTGGACATGTTCTCGTCCAAGGTATTGATGACGTAATTGTTAAACCGGATCATTGTCGCTTTACTTTCGTTTAAAATAAGTTGTTGGGAGAAAAAGAAGACCATTAAAAATGAAAGTGTTAATACAGCCGTCAAAGCCAGAATAAAAAAGAATACAATTCGATGATATATTTTTAGCGGCTTTTTACGACCGGGAATATTTAGCTTATCGAACCACATAGCCCCGCCCCCGAACGGTCTGGATCAGTTTTTCATCAAAATCCCGGTCGATTTTATCCCGCAGATATTTAATATAAACATCGACAATATTATCGCCGCCGTCATAATCAAAGCCCCAGACTTTGGTAAGGATCTGTTCCCGGGACTGAACCAGATCATGATTCAAAACGAGATAATAAAACAGATCAAATTCGGTTCGGGATAAACTGATTTCCTGGGATTGGCGCTTAACGTTGAAGGCATCCAGGTCGATCTCAACATCTTTAAAAATCAAATGGCTGTTTGGTGCGGATTCAGGAGTGTTTTTTCGGATATTGGCTTTGATTCGGGCCAACAGCTCATCAAAATTAAAGGGTTTTGTTACATAATCATCGGCGCCCAGGTCAAAACCAGCGACCACATCACTGGTATCGTCCTTGGCGGTCAATAAAATGATTGGCAGGTGATGATTTTGGCTTTTGATATATTTAAGGACATCATAACCGGAGACCTCCGGTAGCATTATGTCAAGCAAAACCAGATCAAAGTTGGGATGTTGATGATAGGCTTCGATCCCTTCCCGGCCGGTAAATGCCTTAACCGTTTCAAAACCGGCATGCTTAAGCTGTAGTTCAATGATTCGGGATATTTTCTTATCATCTTCAATAATGAGTATCTCTTTCATGGGAACCTCCATAATCAATCGATAAATAGAAAGATAAAAGTTGTACCAACAATGACTTGGGAGTCAGACCGGGTGACAATTGATCAATACCGGGTCGGCACGTTTGGTTTCGATTATTCTAGAATAATACCACATATTCTTTGTTTTATATAGCTTTAAGATTTTGGCTCTATAATTAATCTGTTAGCTTATAATCAAAATTCAAAAGGTGGAAGGAGTCGCTTTATGCGTATATTATTTGTAGAAGACGAAAAAAAAATAACCGATGCACTCCAGGAATTATGTAAAATACAAAACATCGATTGTGACATTGCCAACGATGGGGAGGAAGGTCTATTATTTGCACTGAACCCTATTTATGATGTCATTGTTTTAGATATTATGCTGCCGATCAAAAGCGGCATTGAAATTTTGCAGCAGATCCGGGATCAGGGCATTAACACCCCAGTTTTGATGCTGACAGCCAAAGGAACCATTGATGACAAGGTCAAAGGTTTGGACTTGGGTGCTGATGATTATCTGATCAAACCATTTTCTGCCAAAGAGCTGTTTGCCCGGATTCGGGCTTTGGGCCGTCGTCCCGATCATGGGATTAAAGGTGAGACGATTGTTTTTGAAGATGTCAGTTTTAATACTAAAAAGAATATTCTGCAAACAGAAAACAAAGAATTCAAGCTGTCAGTTAAGGAAGCGAAGATTTTGGAAATGTTGTTAAAGCGACCCAATCAGGTATTTACCCGGGAACAAATCCTGGATCGGGTGTGGGGATTTGACAAAGAAGTCAATGAAAATAATATTGAAATTTATGTTCATAACCTGCGAAAAAAAATTGTCGATACACAGGTTAAAATTGATACCATTCGAGGGGTAGGATATACGCTTGGGAAAAAATAGGTTGGAGAGTTAAGGCTCATGTTTAAAGAAATTAAGCGAAAAATTACCATGTTCAATACCCTGATACTGGTTATTTTCATGTTTATGTTTATCTTTCTGCTGGGTTTTTTAGTAAACTGGAGTCTTACACTTTCCGGAGAAATGTATTTGACTACGGTGGCCAAGGAAATCATTTCAAACAATGGGCAAACAATTGCTCAACCGATCAATTCAGGGGATTCGGTGCATGACAAATTTGGTTATCAATTTATCATGTGGGACAGCAGTCATGTTGTAAAATCGATGAAGGTCGAAGACCGCAATCTGATTATGATGGGGTATGAGCTGGCGATCGAAAAAAAGGACACTCCGCAGTTTAATTTACTAATTTCGGACAATGTCGAGTATCGCGTTTATACCCTGCCTTATTCTAATAATTCCAACGACTATGTGCTCCAGGTCTTTCAGCAAATTTCAACGGAACGATCGATTATTGCCTATGTCATTTCATTTTTGTTTTTAATTGGCTTAGGATCGATCGCGGTGTTGATTCCGATCAGCTATTTTTTAGCTGGCAAATCGCTACAGCCGATTAAAGATACTTTTGAGGATCAGAAGAAATTTATTGCCAATGCGTCTCATGAACTGCGAACCCCGCTTACGGTTATTCAAACCAATGTTGAGGTGTTAAAACTCAAAGAGGATGAACAGATCAAGGATAACATGAAGTGGCTCAACAACATTGCCAGCGAAGGGGAAACCATGGCCAAACTCATTTCTGAGTTATTGCTGTTGGCTCAGGCTGAAAATCAGCGCTTGGCCATCGATAAGGAAGTATTCGACATCTCCTCGATGTGTCAGCAAATGGTTGAGCTGATGACCGAACTGGCCAACGAAAAAGAAATTGAGCTCAGCGAGAATATTTCTCCCGGAATTCAATACCGGGGCGATGAAGAACGACTCAAACAGGCGGTGCGGATTTTAGTGGATAATGCCATTAAATACACACCAGTCGGCGGAAAGGTTCAATTATGTCTGGTTCAGGGAAAGCGGCATCTGGTGATCGAGGTTAAGGATACCGGAATCGGCCTTACAGACGAAGAGAAGGCTAAAGTCTTCAGTCGTTTTTATCGGGTCGACGATGCCCGAAACCGTGAAACCGGCGGTGTTGGGTTGGGCTTGAATATTGCTGATTATATTGTTAAAAAACATAATGGCAAAATAAAAATTGACTCCATCCCAAATAAAGGAAGTACCTTTTCAATTGTTCTACCCAAGAGTAATCAAAAGCCGGATTCAAAGAAAAATGCGATTAAAGGGGACACCCTGCAATAGATAGTAAATATAAATGACCAGTAACAAAAGTTCAATTTCTTTGTTGGCATTAAGATCATCCCGAATTTTCGGGATGATCTTAAAAAAAAGAAAGAAATTGGGCTTTTTTCGATTATAATAAGAGGTATCAATAACTTAAAATGAAAAGGAAGAACATGAATATTTTACTTTATCAACCAGAAATTCCTCAAAATACCGGAAATATTGCCAGAACCTGTGCATTGACAGAGACGAATCTGCATCTGATCAAACCCCTGGGTTTTTCATTGGATGAAAAACATTTGAAGCGGGCTGGCCTGGATTATTGGGAACTTGTCAATGTGAACGTCTACGACTCCTTTGATCAATTTCTGCAAAAAAATCCCGAGGCCAATTTGTATATTCTGACCACTAAAGCCACTAAATTTTATCATCAAATTGAGTATGATAAAAATGCTTTTCTGATGTTTGGAAAAGAAACCGCCGGGATTCCCGCCGAAATCCATGAAGCGTATCACGATAACCGCTTTCGCATCCCGATGAGAAATCATGAAAAGGCCCGATCGTTGAACCTGTCAAATGCAGTCAATATTGTTTTATACGAGGCGCTGCGACAGCATGATTTTGCAGGTTTGATTTAGAATGTTATTTTCATGAAAATTTCATGAAAATAGCTGAAAATTACATTACTTTACCATAACAGTATGTTATAATTAATTCAATCGAGATCAGGATGGTACACAATGGATCAAACAGGAAGAAAAGAAAAATTCTGGAAAACAAAGTTTTGGAAAAAATACTCGAACTATTTGTTCTTTGTTTTTCTAATCAGTGCAACAGCAATTGTTATCTTAACACAAGTTGATCCGGAAACCTTTTTAAGAACAATTAGACAAGCCAATGTTTATTGCCTCATTTTGGGGATTGGTTGCGTTTTCATCTATTGGGTCTTGGAAGCTTATATGCTGCTGAAATTAATGCGACGGGATAATCCCGATGAGTGTTTTCATTTTGCTTGGACTGTAACCATGGTTGGCCAGTATTATAATCTGATCACACCGAGTGCCACCGGGGGTCAACCCCTGCAGCTCTATGAAATGTCAAAAAAAAATTATGGAATCGGTTCTGGAACAGCGGTGCTGGTACAAAAATATGCGCTGTATCAGGTAACGGTTACCTTTCTGGCTATCATTGCCACCATTTTTAGCATTACAGCGCTGCACCAGAGTTTGGATGCCGCAAAATGGCTGATTGCCATTGGCTTAATCGTAAACATTGCCGGAGTCGTGCTGATCTTTATTTTGGCCTTTAATGCGAATGCCGCCAAAGCAATTATGCTCGGTTGTGTGCGTATTTTGCTGATGCTTCACATCTTAAAAAACGCCGAAAAATATTTTGAGAAAGTCAATCACTTTATTAAGGAATACCAGATTGCCATTGAAGCTTTAAAAAGCCATAAACTGCAGACCTTAAAATTATTTGCTGTCTCAATCATGCAGATCCTGGTATTTTATTCAGTCAACTATTGGGTGTATCGATCATTGGGTTTGAATGAAACCAATGCACTGACGATTATTTCCCTGCAAGCGATTCTTTATGTGGCGGTGGCCTTTGTGCCGACACCAGGTGCCGCCGGTGGGGCAGAAGCGGGGTTTTTATTACTGTTTGGGCCCATTTACGGACCCGGCAATACGGCAGTAGCGATGATTCTCTGGCGTCTGATCACCTTTTATTTTATCATTCTATTTGGCGGAATCTATCTTTCAATTCATTCCATCAGAGTGGGAAAAGAAAAGGCAAAGCAAATTGAAGAAGAATGTGAAGATCAAGTTGATAATCTATAGAAAAATTAAACAACAAGGAGATTTCAGTGAAAAAAATTGGAGTTTTGCAGATTATCGATCATGTAGCTGAAATGTGTATTGAAGCCAATACATTTTTATCAGATGATATGATGGAGGGACTGCGTCGGGCAAAGCAATCAGAAGAATCTGAAAATGGCAAAGAGATTCTAGAAACCATGCTCAGTAATTTTGAAGTCGCAAAAAATAAAAATATCCCCATTTGTCAGGATACTGGCATGGTGGTGATGTTTGTCACGTTCGGTCAGGATCTGATCATTGAAGGTGGCAGTCTTGAAGATGCCCTCCAGGCTGGTGTTGCCAAAGGTTATGAAGAAGGCTATCTGCGAAAATCCGTAGTTGGTGACCCTTTTATCCGAGCCAATACCGGCAATAACACACCGGCGGTGATCCATTATCAGGTCGTGCCCGGAGATGGCTTAAAAATAAAGATTTTACCCAAGGGCTTTGGCAGCGAAAATACCAGTGCGCTGAAGATGCTTAAACCGGCAGATGGGATGGCTGGGGTTAAAGAATTTGTGCTCCAGACCGTGGAGACGGGCAGTCCTAATGCCTGCGCACCGATTGTGGTTGGGGTGGGCATTGGCGGTACCATGGAAAAAGCGGCAATCATGGCCAAAGAGGCTTTGAGCCGGCCATTGGGGGAACACAATCCGTTGGAACATATCGAAGCGCTCGAAGAATATCTGTTAGAGGCCAGCAACGCATTGGGAATTGGACCAATGGGACTTGGGGGAATCAACACAGTCCTGGGTGTTAACGTGGAAGTATTTCCGACCCATATCGCTGGTCTGCCGGTGGCGGTTAATATCACCTGTTATGTTAATCGACATGTGGAAAGGGAATTATAAAATGGCTGTTATTGAGATTAAAACACCTTTAACTAAAAAAGACCGAAAAAAATTAAAAGCTGGCGATCATGTGCGGATTTCTGGGATCATTTATACAGCCCGGGATGCAGCTCACAAGCGGATGATTGAAGCGCTGGAAAAGGGCTTGCCCTTACCGATGGATTTTACTGATGAAATTATATATTATGTCGGACCCTGTCCGGCGAAACCCGGTGAAATAATTGGCTCAGCCGGACCCACCACCAGTGGCCGGATGGATACGTATACCCCGGAACTGCTGGATCGCGGACTGGCCGGTATGATTGGCAAAGGCAATCGAAGTGAACGGGTCATCAACAGCATGGTGAGTAATGATGCGGTTTATTTTGCCTGTGTCGGCGGGGCTGGGGCCTTATTGCAGGACTGTATTAAATCGGTTGAAATCATTGCTTATGAGGATCTGGGAACGGAAGCAATTCGAAGAATTGAAGTCAAGGATTTTCCGGCAATTGTCGTGATCGATACCAAAGGTACCAATTTATACGAAACAGAAAGAAAAAAATTCACAAATAAGCTATGGATTTAGTGGGAGGAAACATGAAAAAAGCACAAATGGTTATTGAAACATCGTTAAGAGCGGGTGGCACCGACCCGATCTTCAGAATTGCCGGAGAAGCGGCAAACCGTACGAAAGAATTGGGACCGGAAGCCGTGATTAATTCAACCATCGGAGCGTTAATGGACGATGATGGCGAATTGGTAACATTCAAGTCAGTGTATGACACCTTAAAAGGCCTGCCGAATCATCTGATAGCCGATTATTCCGGGTTAGCCGGGCAGCCTGATTTTTTAGAAAAGATCACGGAAGCTTGTTTTAAAGACTGTAAACCAGAAGGACATATTCGGGCGGTGGCAACCCCAGGAGGAACCGGGGCAGTACGTCATTCGTTCTGTAATTATACCCAACTGGGCGATACGATCTTACTGACTGACTGGTATTGGGCCGCTTATGCGACCATTGCCGATGAAAATCACCGCAAAGTCACAACCTTCCCACTTTATAATGAAGCGGGTGGATTCAATTTAGAAGGCTGGAAAAAAAGCATTCTGGAGCTACTGGAAAAACAGCAGCGGGTTTTAACGGTTCTTAACACACCAGCCCATAATCCCACCGGCTATACCATTTCTCTGGAGGAATGGCAAGCGATCAAGACCTTTGTCACCGAAACTGCCGCCGCTCAACCGGCGTCAAAGATCATTCTGCTGGTGGATCTGGCTTACATTGATTTTGCCGGAGAAGGGGATGAGGCCCGTCAGTTTATGAAAATGCTGACCGGGATGCCGCATAATGTTTTGACCCTTTATGCTTTCAGTTGTTCTAAGGGATATACCATGTATGGATTACGAAATGGAGCCATTCTCTGTGTGGCACCCACTGAAGAAATTGCCGATGAATTTGCCAATGCCTGCACCTATTCCAACCGCGGTAACTGGTCAAACGGTACCCGGGGTGCGATGGAAACCATCACCAAGATTTTTGGCGATGACGAATTATATAATCAGGCAATGGCTGAGCAAAGCTTCTATAAAAGCATTTTAAGACGTCGGGCCGCTGCTTTTGTGGAGGAAGCAAAAAAAATCGATCTGGAAATGGTGACCTATTGTGATGGTTTCTTTATCAGTATTCCCTGTGACAAATCTCAGGAAGTTAGCAGTCGTTTAATGGAAAAAAATACCTTTGTTGTGGCATTGGGAAAAGGTCTTCGTTTCGCTCCCTGTGCCGTATCGGAAGAGAAATGTCGTCGCTCACCTCAGCTGATTTTGGACGCCATCAAAGAGGTGGAAGGTCGTTAACAATTGGCATTATTGAATGGGTGATGGTAAATGAGTATCGAACGAATAGTTGCTTTGGGTGCAGTTAGTACAAACTATTTCTAAACGTGTAGGTAAACAGGGAAGAAATTACATCGTGCGAAACTGGACTCAGAATTAGTAGCAGTTTTGCAATCACCTAGTTGTTGTAAATTTGAAAGGAAAAGAGATGAGAGTAAAAATCGTTGATGTTGCCAGAGAAGCAAACGTTTCTGTTGCAACAGTATCCCGAGTTGTTAATAATATTCCGTTAGTAAACGAAGAAACCAAAGAGCGGGTGTTAGAAGCCATTAAGAAAACCGGCTATAAGCCGAATGCCATCGCCAGAAGTCTGAAGATTCAGAAAACAAATACCATGGGGATTATGATACCGGATATCACAAACCCCTATTATACCGAAATTGTTCGAGGCGCTGAAGATGTTTGTGGTATCTATCATTATAACATCATTTTGAGTAATACTGACTTTGATCCTGAAAAAGAAAAAAAATCCCTCAACGTATTGGTCGAAAAACAGTGCGATGGGATTATCTATGTTGGTAAAGACCTTAGTGATGAAATGCAGTCTGAATTGATTGATGCTCCCAGCGAGGTCGTTTTAGGTTGTATTCCCGATGACAGCGGGGTACTCAGTGGGGTTTTGATTAATAATGAAACAGCCGCCTATGAGTTGGCTAATGAGCTGATAAAAATGGGTCACAAAAAATTCATGCTGTTTTTTGATGAATTGGAAGAAGGCTATATTTATCAGGAACGAAAAAAGGGTTTTATTAAAGCTTTTGAAGAAAACAACATCGAATTTGATGACAGTCGCATTTTAAGAGAAAAACTGAGTCTTTCCGGTGGTTACACGATGATGCAGGAAGCCATTAATTCTGGGATTGATTTCACCTGTGTTTTCTGTTTTAATGACCAGACAGCGCTGGGGGCGATTCGCTGTGCTGAAGAAATGGGCAAAAAAATTCCTGAAGACATCAGCATCTGTGGCTTTAATAATTTCTGGATTGCCGAATGGACCAGACCGCAGATTACCACAGTAGCTCAGCCGATGTATGATATTGGAGCGATCGCCATGCGGATGCTAATCAAACTTTGCGAAAAAGATGGTGATCGAACGGTAAAAAATGTTTATGTACCGCATGAGGTTCATATCCGTGGTTCAGTTGCTGAGATTAAATAATAGCCGGAGTCTTTATGAAATACATCGATTGGAAAGAAACCGACCCGCAAAAAAATCTGGCGTTTGAAGAATATGTATTTAATCAAATGGACAAAGACGAGAGTTATTTTCTGTTGTGGCAGAATGATAATGCCGTGATTGTTGGAAAACACCAGAATACCATTGAGGAAATTAATCAGGAATATATCAAAGAAAATGATATCAAGGTTGTTCGTCGTCTTTCCGGGGGTGGGGCAGTTTACCATGATTTAGGAAACCTCAACTTCACCTTTATTGTTAATGAAACGGGGCAGGAACAGTTTGACTTTCAGACCTTTACCCGACCACTGGTGGAAGCCCTTAAAACGCTGGGGGTCAATGCGGAATTCAACAGCCGGAATGATCTTGCTATCGATGGAAAGAAATTTTCCGGTAACTCCCAGTATGCTAAACGGGGGCGGATTCTCCACCATGGTACGATCCTGTTCAATTCAAATTTGGCTACCATTCAGAGTGCTTTGAAAGTAAAGACGGATAAGATAGAATCTAAGGGGATTAAATCAGTTAAAAGTCGGGTCACCAACATTGTTGATTACCTGGATGAAGACTATACCCTGGAAGATTTTAAAGCAGCCTTGCTAAAAGCGATGTTTGAAAACGACAATTTGGAAATGATCACTCTTTTAGAAGAAGAAATCCAGGCGATTGAACAGTTGAAAACAGAAAAATATGCAACATGGGATTGGAATTATGGAAAATCGCCCCGGTATAATTTGCGAAAAGAAAGAAAATGTGACTTTGGTCTGATTACAGTTTTGCTTCAAGTTGAAAAAGGTGAAATAAAAGAGATTCACTTTTATGGTGATTATTTTGGCAATGGGGACATTCAGGAACTGGAAACGCTGCTGACTGGGGTTAAACCAACCGAGGAAGCGTTGTCAGAGGTCCTCAAAGAAGTAACGTTGACTGATTATATTAATGGACTGGATGGAAAAACTTTAATTGACTTAATATTATATTAGATGCAGCATTAGGCATTGGAATAGCTGTTCAGCGTGATTGAGTTAGATCATACTGCGTTGATCAGTTTTTTCTATTGAGCCTGAAGAAAGGAAGTTCATTGGAATCAAATATTACACGGCTAAATTATCATGGCAAAGAATTGATTTTGATTGGGACGGCTCATGTTTCAAAAAACAGTGTTGATGAGGTTCGGGAAACCATAAAAAACGAACAGCCAGATTCCGTCTGTATCGAATTGGATCAACAGCGCTATGAAGCCATCAACCAAAAGGACAAATGGTCCAATACGGATCTGGTTCAGATTATCAAAAGCAAACGTGCGGGTTTTATGTTTGTCAATATTCTGCTGTCCAACTACCAGCGTAAGTTGGCTGAACAATTCGGAATTGAATCCGGCCAGGAAATGATGGAAGGAATCATTTGTGCAAAAGAGTATGGAGCAAATCTGGTGCTGGCTGATCGCAGCATCCAGATTACCTTTAACCGAATCTGGCGGGGATGCAGTTTGTGGGAAAAAGTCAAGGTGCTGTTCTCGATTATTCTCAGTGTGGTGGATGATGAAGAAATTACTGAGGAAGATCTGGAAAACCTGAAGTCGGATGATATGCTGACGGCTGCCCTTTCGGAAATGGGTTCAGCCTTTAAAGGTGTCAAAAAATATCTGGTTGACGAGCGGGACCAGTATTTAGCCTACAAAATCAAGAATGCTCCGGGCAATAAGGTTGTGGCCGTGCTGGGCGCGGCTCATGTGCCGGGGATCAAAGAAGAAATTTTTAAAGATCAGAATATTGCCGAGCTGGAGGTGGTTCCACCAAAGTCCAATGTTGGTAAGGTGATCGGCTGGATGATTCCGATTATTCTGCTGGCCCTGATTGTGGTAACCTTTATTGTCAATCCCAGCTCAGGATGGGAACAAGCCAAAACCTGGATTCTTTGGACCGGTCTACTGGCAGCCCTGGGTACGTTACTGGCGGGCGGCCATATTCTTTCGGTACTGACAGCTTTTGTAGCGGCACCAATTACGACCCTTCATCCCTTGCTGGCAGCAGGATGGTTTGCTGGCATGACCGAAGCGCACTTCCGTAAGCCCAAGGTGGAAGATTTTGAATCGTTGCCTAAAGACTTAGGCAGTATCAAAGGCCTCTGGCGCAATAAGGTGACCAAGGTACTGATGGTCGTGGTCTTTGCCAATCTGGGAAGCAGCATTGGCACCTGGCTGGGTGGGCTTAACATAGTTGGGATTTTTATTAATACCTTTTCTTGAGAAGTGAATAATGCTTCCCACAGGACGTTTAAATATGCATGAGGGCGTAAAAAAACTTGTTAATGTTTACAAAATAATATATAATTAACACCATTAGGAATTTAGAAAGGAGAAACAATGAAAAGAAAATTATTAGGTTTATCACTGGTTGTTTTATTGTTATCGGCATTAATGCTGACAGGTTGCTCTTCAGGAGGATCAAAAACATCTGAAGATGCGTTAGCTGATGGCGTGTTAAGTATCGGTGTAGATGATACCTATCTGCCAATGGAATTCAGAGATGATCAAAACGAACTGGTCGGTTTTGATATTGACTTTGCAAATGCGTTAGCTGAAGAATTGGGAGTCAAAGCGGAATTCCAGACAGTAGCATGGGATGGTATTTTCAACGGTTTAAATGCCAAACAATACGATGCCATCATTTCCAGCACCAGTATTACACCAGAACGTCTTCAAGGTTTCAGTATGTCGGATCCTTATGTTGCCAACGGGATTGTAATTGTTTCACGAAAAGATGCAACTCCGGTTAAAACATTTAAAGAACTTGAAGGAAAAACCCTGGGAGCTCAGATTGAAACTACCGCTGATATCGCAGCTGAAAAATTAAAAGTTGAAGAAGGCGTCAATGTTGAAATTAAAAAATTTGATGGAATGCTGGATGCTTTCGCAGCGCTGCAAGGTAAACAAATTGACAACGTCATCACCGATGTCGGGGTTGCAATGTACTATGTAGCTCAGAATCCAGATCTCTATGTTGTCAGTTCAGATGTCCTTACCAATGAACCGATTGGAATTACATCCCGTCTCGCTGACACAGCGACAACCGAAAAGTATAACGAAGCCATTAAAGCTTTACAGAAAAGTGGCAAAATGTCAGAAATTTCGATGAAGTGGTTTGGTCAGGATATGACAAAAGATATCGATACTGAACTGGTAGTCATCGAGTAGTGTTATTAATAATTGAATAAATAAATGGAATAGGACTTGGTACAGTTGCTGTGACAAGTCCTGTTCATATGTTTACAGACAGCAGCGTGCTGGTAAAGGTCTTAAACTTGGCCAGTCTGTATGTGTCAATATACACCTGAGCAAATTTTCGTGAGGGTTGTAGACAAAGTAATTAGGGAGTTAATGTCTTTTTCTGTGATGCATAATTTGAAGCGTCATCCACGGTGAAAAAGGCTTTGTCTGCAGTCTGACATGGATCACTGTTCAAATTTTTTATGACGAAGGGAAGATCAACGTGTTAACTGAAATCCAATTATGGGCAATTTTTAATGGAACCATTGTAACGCTTCAAATCGCGATTGTAGCAATTGTTTTTGGTGCGGTTTTTGGCGTAGTTGTTGCTCTGGGGAGACTCTCAAAAAATAAGGTGGCCAATGCGCTATCTTGGTTCTATATCTGGTTTTTTAGAGGTACTCCATTATTGCTCCAATTATTCATGATTTTTTATGCCATCCCGATTATTTATCTGGATGCAACCGGTATTACATTTGAAATTAATCCGATGATAGCTGCGTTTGTA
This sequence comes from Acetobacterium wieringae, assembly GCF_026646375.1. GTDB lineage: Bacteria > Bacillota > Clostridia > Eubacteriales > Eubacteriaceae > Acetobacterium > Acetobacterium wieringae_A. The sequence goes on along the minus strand of NZ_JAIPPU010000004.1, from coordinate 123,482 downwards.
GCATTCTCATTAAACGCCACAGCTTATCTGGCTGAAATCATTCGGGCAGCCATTGAATCCATTGATGGTGGGCAAATGGAGGCAGCTAAAGCCCTGGGGATGAGTTATCGTCAGGCGATGACAAAGATTATTATTCCTCAAACCTACAAACGATTGGTTGCTCCACTCGGTAATGAGCTGATTATGCTGTTAAAAGATACGTCACTGGTATCAACCATCGCATTATTTGATTTATTGAGAACCACCAAAACAATGGCAAGTGCGACTGGGTCATGGATTTACTACATTTATGCCGCCGCCATCTATCTATTCTTAACAACAATTATTCAGGTTGTGTTTGATAAGATGGAAAAGAAACTGGGAATTTACGAAAGATAGGGAATTGAACATGAGTATGGTAAAATTAGTGAACGTGCGAAAATCTTTTGGCGATTTGGAAGTGCTCAAGGGCGTTAATCTTGAGGTTCAACAAGGCGAGGTTGTCTGCATAATCGGTGCCAGCGGCTCAGGGAAAAGCACCATGTTACGTTGCCTTAATCACCTGGAACGGATATCTGATGGCGAAATATATATAGAAGATGTCCTGTCAGATAAACGGGCGAATAATAAAGATCAGATAAAGATTGACCCGGTAACTGTACAATCTTTGTGTACCGATTTAGGGATGGTTTTTCAAAATTTCAACCTGTTTCCGCATTTGACGGTGTTGGACAATGTAACCATTGCGCCTCTGATCGTCAAAAAAGAAGATAAAAAAGTGGCTGAGACCCGAGCCCTGGATTTATTGAGCATGGTAGGTCTTTCTCAGAAGAAAGATGAGTACCCATCCCGTTTATCTGGTGGGCAGCAGCAGCGGGTTGCTATTGCGAGAGCTTTGGCGATGGATCCCAAAATTATGATGTTTGATGAACCAACGTCAGCGCTGGATCCTGAACTGGTTGGTGAAGTTTTGGCAACCATGCGGCAATTGGCCGAAAAAGGGATGACAATGCTGATTGTTACCCATGAAATTGGGTTTGCCCGTGAAGTAGCTGACCGGGTAATTTTCATGGATGGTGGGGTCATCTGCGAAGAAGGCACCCCAGAAGAAGTACTACTTAATCCTAAAGAAGAGCGAACAAAAAGCTTTCTTAATAAAATATTATAAACAAATCAAAAAATTGTCGTTTCGACAATTTTTTTTTATTTGCTTTACATTACATGTCATGATACAATCATCACATGCAAACTTTTGGAGGGATCAAAATGTTACTGGCAAATTATCATGTTCATTCAGATTATTGCGATGGTAAAAATACCCTTGAAGAAATGGTTAACGCTGGAATAGCGGCGGGACTTACAAGCATGGGTCTGTCCAGCCATTTTCCACTGCCTTTTGCAAATGACTGGACAATGAAGGAAGAAAATGTCGAAGCGTATCTTAATGATATTAAAGATCTGAAAACAAGGTATGCATCACGAATTGAACTTTACTGCGGCATGGAAATTGACTTCTTTATCGATCGTCAGGATATCAGTGATCTGGCCAAGCAGGTAATGCCTCAGCTGGACTATACGATTATGTCGATTCATGCCATGGGAAAAACCACCGGTGGTGCGGTCTCCTATATTGATGAATCCCCACAGGATTTTGAGAATGGCCTAAAAAAGTACTATCAGGGTGACACCCGAAAGTTTATTAAGGATTACTACCAGAGTATTGAAATCATGGTAAAAACATTTCAACCGGAGATTCTGGGACACATTGATTTAATCAAGAAATATAATCAGAATAATTATTTTTTTGATGAAAAAGAGGACTGGTATCAGCAAACAGTATGCGTTTGTCTGAATGGCATCGCAGAAGCATCGTGCCGAATGGAAATTAACACCGGCGCAAATATGCGGACACCTGGTGTGGGACGCTACCCTTCTGATTGGATGATACCGGAGATGAGAAAACGAAATATTCCGATCACAGTTGGTGGCGACAGCCATTCAGTTGAGGGAATTGTCTATGAATATAACCAGGCAGAAAAATATTTAGCAGAATGTGGCTATCGTGAATATTGGGTACTGAAAAAAGGCCGATGGGAAGCACAGCCTCTGGGAGTGTAGTATGGATAAGCTTGAACGCAATAAAATCCTGTACATTCTCATCGTGCTTGTTTTTTTGGGCGTTTTTTGGGGTTGGTATCATTTTAAAGAAAGTCGTGACGCAGCAATCAGCATTTCCGATGCCACAGTACTCGAAAATGGCGCAGACGAAAACAGCCAGTCAGATCAGGCGCAAATGATGGTTCATATTACCGGTGCAGTTAATCAGCCCGGGGTAGTGTCGTTAAATCAGGGAGCCCGGCTAATTGAAGCCATTGAATTGGTTGGTGGTTTAACAGAGACAGCTGATGTGGATTCGCTGAATCTGGCCAGAAAAATCCAGGATGAAGAGAAAATTCATATTCCTGTTATTGGTGAGGTATCAGCAACAACGGTATCCAGTGAAAATGATAAAATAAATATCAATACTGCCAGTCTGGAAGAATTAAAGAGCTTGCCCGGCGTTGGGGATGTGATTGCTCAGGGGATCATAGATTACCGGGAAAAGCATGGCGGATTCAAACAATTGGAAGAATTAAAGAATGTTAACCGAATAGGTGATAAAGTTTATGATGGCTTATCTGAATCAATTGTGATATGAAAATGGTTACATGCAAACATAATAATAAAAAATTCTTATTAAAGGTCAAATAATTATTTTATATGTTTACAATATGAAGATATGTGTTATACTTAATAAAACGGTTAAAGGGGTTGGAAATGGAGTTATCAAATCGACAGAAAGAAATAATCGAAATTGTCAAGGAAAAGCAACCCGTTAAAAGCAATGAGATTTCGGAGTTGCTTAATATCAACCGGGCGACGATTCGGCCGGATCTTAAAATACTTACCATGATGGGTATTCTAGAAGCAAAACGAAAGGTTGGCTATTATTATACGGGGCGATCATTGCTGCATATTTTAGGGAGCTATATAAAAACCATTAACGTCATGGACATTCAAACTGAGCCAACAGTGGTTGAGGAAACCTCATCGATCTATGATGGCATTATTACAATGTTTACAAAAAATGCCGGAACCTTATATGTGGTTGACGGAAAATACCTTTCTGGGATTGTCTCCCGTAAAGATTTTATTAAAGCTATGATTGGAAGAAAAGAGGTAGAGTCGCTGCCGATTCCAATGATCATGACTCGAATGCCCAATATTATTTATCTGGAACCAACGGAATCTGTCTATGATGCCGCTTATAAAACAATGTTTTATGAGGTGGAATCGCTGCCCATTGTCACAAAAGAAATTGATGAAAAAGGTGTTCAGCGGTTAGTACTGATTGGTAAGGTGTCACGAACAAATATTACCCGCTATGTGGTGAACATGGGGAAAAGTGTTGAAGAATGAGGTTATAACGTGAAGAGCATTGTAATTTTCGTTGTTTCCGATACGCCGACCGAAATTGGTGAACTGCTGGTAAAAGCAGGTACAAGCGTATTTGAAAACTCCATCCGGGAAGTGCGGTTTCATCCCTTTGTTGATGATAAACTGAGTATTGATTACCTATTGGATTTGGCCAAACAGGAAAATGGGTTGGTGGTGTACCGATTTGCTTCAATCGAATTAAAGCATCACATGGAAACCGAATCCCGAACAAAGGGGGTACCCATCTACGATGTGATGGGCTCGCTGATGGAGACCTTGAGAAGCATCACCGGTGAAGAACCGGTCAGGAATCTGAAATCCAGCCTGGAGCTGGATGCTCACTACATGAAAAAAATCGAAGCCATCGAATTTGCAGTGAAATATGATGATGGCAAAAACACCTCTGGTCTGGATCAGGCGGATATTATTCTGATTGGCGTTTCAAGAACTTCGAAAACTCCGATCAGTATTTATTTGGCCAACAATAATTACAAGGTGGCCAATATTCCACTCATGCCAGAAGTTGAACCGCCAAAGGAATTGTTTGAAATACCAAAACATAAAATATTTGGACTGATTCTGGATCCGAACCATTTGGTCAGTATCCGATCAGAAAGAATCAGAGCCATGGGGCTCACCGGAACATCAAATTATGGAAGTTACGAAAGAGTGATGTTGGAGTTAGAAAAAGCACAACAGCTTTTCGATAAATTGGAGTGTACAGTCATTGACGTCACATCAAAAGCAATTGAAGAAATTGCAGCGATCATACTTGCAAATATAATCAGGAGGTAGAGGAAATGTCAAAAAAATGGGTTTATTTGTTTAAAGAAGGTAATGCAAACATGAAGGAACTGCTGGGAGGGAAGGGTGCCAACCTTGCGGAAATGACAAACATCGGTTTACCAGTTCCCGGGGGCTTTACCGTAACCACCGAGGCCTGCACTGAATATTATAACCAGGATAAAAAGCTTTCTGACGAAATTGTCGGTCAGATCAATGACTACATGAGTATTCTGGAAAAAGAATGTGAAAAAGAATTTGGTAATACGGATAATCCACTGCTGGTTTCCGTTCGTTCAGGAGCCAAGTTTTCAATGCCTGGGATGATGGATACCATCTTGAATCTCGGCCTTAATGATGAAACCGTGGCTGGTATTGCCAAAGCAACGGATAATGAACGGTTTGCTTTTGATAGCTACCGTCGTTTTATTCAAATGTTTGGTGATGTGGTTCAGGAAATCGGTAAAGAAAAATTTGACCATGTATTGGAAACGGCCAAAGAAAAAAATGGTTATAAAGATGATACCGAACTAACCGCCGATGATCTCAAAGAAATCGTTGTGGCGTATAAAAAAATTGTTAGAGACGAAACCGGTGAAGATTTCCCGCTTGATCCGAAAGAGCAGTTATTGATGGCGATTGAAGCAGTATTCAGATCATGGAATAACAATCGAGCCATCAGCTACCGAAACATGAATGACATCCCCCACGATATTGGTACTGCTGTCAATGTTCAGTCGATGGTTTATGGAAACATGGGTAACGATTGCGGAACGGGTGTTGCCTTTACCCGAAATCCGGCGACTGGCCAGAAAAAACTGTTTGGTGAATTCCTGATTAATGCTCAGGGTGAAGACGTGGTGGCAGGAATTCGAACTCCTAAAGACATTAATGAATTACAGGATATTATGCCGGAAGTTTTCAAACAATTCCATGAAACGGCTGAATTACTGGAAAAGCATTATAAAGATATGCAGGATATTGAGTTTACCATTGAAAAAAGCAAGCTCTTCATGTTGCAAACCCGAACGGGAAAGCGAACTGCTGCAGCGGCTATCCGTGCCGCAGTGGAAATGGTCGAAGAAGGTTTGATCACCAAAGAGGAAGCTGTTTTGCGACTGGATCCGATTGCTCTGGATCAGTTGTTGCACCCAACCTTTGAAACAGCTGCACTGTCAGCAGCCGAACTACTAGCAACTGGTCTACCAGCTTCACCAGGAGCTGCTACCGGTAAAATATATTTTACGGCCGAAGCGGTTTGTACTGCTGTTGCCAATGGTGAAGAAACCTTGTTGGTTCGAAAAGAGACATCACCGGAGGATATTGAAGGTATGTATGCTGCCAATGGGATTTTAACCGCTCGTGGCGGCATGACCTCTCATGCGGCAGTTGTTGCTCGTGGGATGGGAAAATGCTGTGTAGCTGGATGCGAATCCATCAAGGTGGATGAAGCTACCAAACAATTCACGGTTGGAAATCAGGTGTTTAAAGAAGGCGATTATATCTCACTAGACGGAAGCACCGGTAGTGTTTATAAGGGTGGCATCAAAACTGTTACCCCGGAATTATCCGGACATTTTGGCCAGATCATGGCCTGGTCGGATGAATTCCGTACGATGAAAGTCCGAACCAATGCTGATACTCCCAAAGACGCCTCCGTTGCGGTTCGTTTTGGCGCAGAGGGAATCGGCCTCTGTCGTACGGAGCACATGTTCTTTGATGAACATCGACTACCCAGCGTTCGACGGATGATTCTCTCCGAATCAAAAGAACAGCGGGAAAAAGCCCTTGCAGAAATTCTGCCAATGCAAAAAGAAGATTTTATTGGCATCTATAAAGCTATGGAAGGTCGACCGGTGACGGTACGTCTGCTTGATCCACCGCTGCACGAATTCCTTCCTAAAGAAACCAAAGACATTGAAGCCTTGGCGGCCGATATGGGCTTTGCCGTGGACGATATGATTACCATTATTCAGGGCTTGGAAGAATTCAACCCGATGCTGGGTCACCGTGGATGTCGTCTGGCGATTACCTATCCCGAAATTGCTGAAATGCAAACTCGGGCGATAATGGAAGCGGCCATTGAAGTCAAAGAAAAAGATGGCTTTAACGTGATTCCCGAAATCATGATTCCTTTAATTGGAATTAACGAAGAATTAACCTATCTGGAAAAAATTGTCAGAAGCACAGCGGAACTCATTAAAACCGAGAAAAATTCAGATATCGAATATCTGGTGGGAACGATGATGGAAATCCCCCGGGCCACTTTGATCGCTGATCAGATTGCCGAAACTGCGGAATTCTTCTCTTTTGGAACCAATGACCTGACTCAAATGACCTATGGTTTCTCTCGGGATGATGCCGGTAAGTTTATTACCGATTACAAAGACAAAGGGATTCTGCCCAATGATCCCTTCCAAAGTATCGATGTCGAAGGCGTTGGCAAGCTGGTCGAAATGGGTGTGACCCTGGGCCGTAAAACCAAGCCAGACCTGAAAATCGGCGTTTGTGGCGAACACGGTGGTGATCCCAAATCGATTTTCTTCTTCCACGGTGTTGGACTGAGCTATGTTTCCTGCTCACCATTCCGGGTACCAATCGCCCGTCTGGCTGCAGCTCAGGCAGCATTAAGTAATGATAAAAGTGCCTTTACGGATAAATAAACGATTAAGAAACCCTTCGGGGTTTCTTTTTTTTTGAAAAAGTTCTATAATTAAAGAAAATACAGATTAAAGAATAGAAAAGAAATAGAGGAATAATATGAAAGTTTTAGTATGTGGCGGGGCCGGGTATATTGGATCACATGTGGTCAGGGTGCTGGTGGAGCGAGGGTATCAGGTAGTGGTACTGGATAACTTCTCAACCGGGCATCCGAGAGCGGTACCGAAAGAGGCAGTGATTGAAGAAGGCGATATCCGGGATCGGGTCTTTATCAAGCAGGTCTTTCAGGCTCATCCAATTGACTGTGTGATGCATTTTTGCGCCAACTCACTGGTGGGCGAGTCGATGGTAGAGCCGCTCAAATATTATCATAATAATGTTTATGGTACCCTCTGTTTACTGGAAACCATGGTGGAACATGCGGTCAAGCGGTTCGTTTTTTCATCAACGTCAGCGGTTTATGGTGAACCGGAGCAGAGCCCGATTACTGAGAACAGCAGCAAAAAACCCACCAATACCTATGGTGAGACAAAACTGGCAGTCGAAAAAATGCTGCCATGGCTGGATCAGGCGTATGGTTTAAAATCGATGACTTTCCGTTATTTTAATGCGGCTGGCGCTCATCCCAGCGGGGAGATTGGTGAAGACCACAACCCCGAAACCCATTTATTGCCGCTGATCTTAAAAACAGCTTTGGGCCAGCGGGATAAAATCAGCATTTTCGGTGAAGACTATCCAACCCCCGATGGTAGCTGTATTCGCGATTATATTCACGTTATGGATATCGCTGCCGCTCATATTTTAGGGATGGAAAAACTGCTGGTTGGTGGCGGAAGTGATGTTTATAATTTAGGTGATGGTAAAGGGTTTTCCGTCAAAGAAGTGATTGCCAGAACCAGGGCCATCACCGGTAAAGACTTTGTCGTGGAGATTGCGGACAGACGAGCCGGCGATCCTGCTGAGCTGATTGCGTCATCGCAAAAGGCTCAGCAGGAGTTGGGCTGGAAACCAGTGCATTCTGATTTGGACACGATTATAAAAACAGCCTGGAAATGGCATCAAAACCATCCCCAGGGCTATGGTGAATGAAGCGTCGTTAAAAAAACAGAACGCTTAAAAATTTGCTACTCGTCTTTGGTGGCATCATAGAACTGGAAGCCTCCCGAGAGATTATAAACATTTTTAAAGTTGTGGTTTATTAAGATGTTCTGGGTTGCATTACCGGTGACACCCTTATTACAATAAGTAATTACTGGATGGTTTTGATTAAGCAGTGTCAGTTTGCTGCGCAGATCCTGATGGGGAATGTTCTGTGCGTGTGGCAGATGACCAGCAGTATAGTGTTCAGGTATTCGCGTATCAACGATTTGATATGTTTCCCCATTATTCAGTTTTTTTTTAGGTCTGCGGGGGTGATCAGTTTTCGCCCATTGTTTAGTGCATTATCCAGAATCATCCCGGTATAATGGATTGGATCCTTGGTAGTGGAAAATGGTGGAGCATAGCCAAGATCCAGATCAAAGAATTCAGCCACGGAAGCATTATAGGTAATCAGGGTGACAAAAACATCCAGGCGTTTGTCAACGCCATCGTAGCCAATGATCTGAACACCTAAAAGTTTTTGGGTGGATCGATCAGCGATAGCCTTGATCAGCATTTCCCGACCGCCATAATAACCGGGCTTGTCGGGCTTGATGTTATGGATAACCTCGATATCATAACCTTCCTTACGGGCTTCTGTTTCGGACAAACCGGTGCTGCCGACACTGACATCAAAGACCTTGAAAATACCGGTGCTTAAGTTACCCGGATAGGTCACATTGCCGCCAGTGATATTATCGCCGCAGATTCGCCCGGTTTTATTGGCAGTTGAACCAAGGGGACGGTAGTGAGGCTTTTTGGTGACCGATGACCAGGTTTCAATGCAGTCGCCACAGGCATAAATATCGGTATCAATGGTCATCATCCGTTCATCAACCCGTAGGGCTCCAGTAGTACCCAGTAGTAAGCCAGCTTCCCGGGCCAGGGTAACATTGGGTTTGACCCCGGTGGCGATAATAATCATCTCGCCAGGAACAAGGCTGCCATCTTCCAGAATCACGCCCCGAGGGGTTGCTTCAATCACATTGGCGTTTTTCAGGATGGGAATATCTTTTTGCATGAGCAGTTTTTCCAGATACAGCGACATATCCGCATCAAGGTTAGGAGTCAGTTTACCGGCCCGTTCCACCATGGTCACCTGAATGCCGCAGGCCATCAGATTTTCCATCACCTCAAAACCGATAAAGCCGGTACCCACCACCACCGCTGTCTGGGGCTTATGGCTGTTCATAAAGGCTTTGATTTGCAGGGCATTTTGAACATTGCGCAGGAAAAAAACATTGTCCAGATCGATGCCTTTAATCGGGGGAACAAATACCTGGGCACCAGTGCTGATAATCAGCTTATCGTAGGAATCTTCAAAAATAACCCCAGTTTCGAGATTTTTGACCACCAACGACTTGTTGGCAATGTTTATTTTTAAAACGTCATGGCGAATCTGTACATCAATATTATATTTGGATTTAAAAAATTCGGGTGTTCGCGGGGTCAATTCTTTAATCGAATGGACTTTCCCTCCGATAAAGTAGGGCAAGCCACAACCGGAATATGATATGTCATGGTCTTTTTCATAGATAATAATTTCGGCCGAGTCATCATTTCGTCGGGCTTTAGCTGCCGCCGAGGTGCCACCGGCAACTGCTCCAATGACTATTATTTTCATGATTATCTCCTTTATTTTAAATCAGTGCTTCGCCAAAATAGTAAAAAATTTCCTGTTTAAAATCGTATTAGCTTCATTATAATCAAACAATGATGCAAAAGCAATGACCATTTGAGGCATTCAGTGGTAAATAACAGTAACAAAGCCATGTGGATGGGTAAATTATAGTTGTGCCGATGACAGTAAAAATTTACCCCATGAAATCAGTTTCAAGAAATGGGAAAAGTGTTAAAATAATACAGTTGAGAAAATGTAATTATCTGAAGTGATCGGGATTACATTCCGGGTCTATTTTGGTATAATGAAAACGTACTAAAACTTTGAAAAAGAAGATGAGGAGAAATAATGTTAAAACTCGAGAACATTTCATTTGAAGTCGAAAATGAAAAAGAAATTTTAAAAGATGTTAATTTAACCATCGAAAAAGGTAAGTTTATTGCCATCACTGGACCAAATGGCGGGGGGAAATCAACGCTGGCCCGAATTATTTCCGGCGTATTAAAACCCACCAAAGGTAAAATTACTTTTTACGGCGAAGATATAACCAATTTGTCGATCACGGAACGGGCCCAAAGAGGGATCAGCTTTGGCTTTCAACAGCCGGTGCGCTTTAAAGGAATCACCGTTCATGATTTGATCAACATTGCCAAGGGTGAGGAGCTATCGGTGATGGATGCCAGTCATTATCTGTCAGAGGTTGGTCTTTGCGCCAAGGATTATATCCATCGGGAGCTCAATGATGGCTTATCCGGTGGGGAAATCAAACGAATTGAAATTGCTACCGTCATTGCCCGAAATACTAAGCTGTCAATTTTTGATGAGCCAGAAGCCGGTATCGATTTATGGAGCTTTAATCACCTGATTGATATTTTTCTGAAAATGCATCAGAGTCAGGAAAACTCAATTGTTATCATCTCTCATCAGGAGCGGATTTTAGATGTCGCCGATGAAATCATCGCCATGGTTGATGGTGCCATTGTCAAGCGTGGTGTTAAAGAAAGTGTGCTACCGGAGCTCTTGCATTGTGAAGATCCCAAAAACTGTTTAAACTGTCATGATATATTGGAGGCATAAGGAATGAACGACATTGCAAAAAAATTATTAAAAGAAGTCAGCGGCTTGGATGAAATGCCCAAAGGGGCTTATAATATCCGTGAAAACAGCAAAAGTGTAGCCCGACAGTCCAGCGAAAATATAGAGATTGTCAGTAAAGAAGATAAATCCGGCATCGATATTATTGTCAAGCCTGACACCAAATCTGAAAACGTCTTTATCCCGGCGTTGGTATCCTGTAGTGGCGTTCATGACCTGGTTTATAATGATTTCTTTATTGGCGAAAACGCTGATATCACCATTATTGCCGGCTGTGGCGTCAGTACTGGGGATAGTTGTGATGGCTCAGAGCATAACGGGATTCATCGGTTCTTTTTGGGAAAAAATTCGAAAGTCCGCTATGTTGAAAAACACATTGGTGAAGGAACCGGTACGGGAAAACGGGTCATTGATCCGGTCACTGAGGTGATTCAGGAAGAAGGCAGTTACATGGAAATGGAAACAACCCAGATCAAAGGCGTTGATTCCACCCGACGTTTTACCACCGCTAAGCTTAAAGATGGCGCCAAGCTGGTGATTAAAGAAAAACTGATGACCCATGGCGAACAATTTGCCGAATCCAAGTTTGAAGTGGACATGGATGGCGAAGATTCCAGCGTTAATCTGATTTCCCGATCCGTCGCCCGGGATTATTCCCGACAGACCTTTATTTCAAAAATTAATGGCAACACCCGCTGCATGGGTCATTCCGAATGCGATGCAATCATCATGGATCATGGTGTTGTCAGTGCGATTCCGGAAATTACTGCCAACAGTCTGGATGCCACTCTGATTCATGAGGCGGCGATTGGCAAAATTGCTGGTGATCAGATGATTAAGCTGATGACTTTGGGCTTAACCGAAGGGGAAGCCGAAGCGAAAATTATTGATGGTTTTTTAAATTAACTTAAACTGATAGAGTGAACCTCTGATTGATGGCGTCGGAGGTTCTTTTTTAGCTGGGCTGAAGCATGCTGAATATCACTGCATCAATCGGGTAAGAAGTCATGTAATTATTGAATTTTGTTGATTGTGATCAGCTGAGAAGAAAAGGTGATCAAAAGAGAATTACACATTTACCTGGCGGTAAATTAGGGCTAAACCAGGTTTTACTGGATACATGGATTTTACTACCTGCCAAGAATGGCATGTTTAATTATTAAGAGGAAATGTAGCATGAAGAAAGAGCCAGACGTCAACACCCTTCACTCAGAAGTGCATCTACAGCAAAACACTCCAAAAATTCGATCTTGGCTTAAGTATTTTACTAAGCCATCGACCCTGGGAGTACTTGTTTTATGTGGTTTGCTTTTCGTGGTTTTATTTTTGCCGCCGGTTATTGGAATGGGTGATGACGGCAGCACCGCGGGGATTATAACGGGGTGTGATCTTTATAATCTGGAAGAACTGACCCCGAAAGAAGCAATGGCCTATTTTCAAAAAAATTGGGGCATCATGGAATATTACAACGACTCTGACAATGGCCAGATTACTTCACAGACACCTTTTCTCAATGCTGCCAGAAATCTGGATCGGGCCTATACCTGGGATGGGCTGTTTGATATGCGTTTTTATGGTGCCGTGATCTCGATTTTTTATTTGATTGCGATGTATTTTTTGTTCGAAACGGTTACCTATGGCAAACGGGCCCGGTGGTCCTATGTCATTGTTGGGTTGGGAGTAATCATCTTTGGCGATACTGCCTACACCGCCTGGATTAATTCATTTTATCCCCAAGCCCTCAGTTTTTTTCTGGTGATGATTCTGGGAACGTCGCTGATTCTGATGGGTCAGAAAAAACTGAATGATTATCTCTTAATCGGGTGCTTTTTTTTGAGTGGATTGTTGCTTTGTCTCTTGAATCAGCAATATGCTCTATTGGGATTACTTTTGGGAATTCTGGGGATCAGTTTAAAATACGTCAGTGCCAAAAAATATTACATTCGGATCTGTGTTGTTGGTGGCAGCCTTTTAATGCTGTGTTCACTGGCAGCATTTTTTATAATGCCCAATGGACTGACGAATCTAAGTGCCTACCACAGTATGACTCGGGGGGTACTGATGACGGCTGAAAACCCAGAGCAGGCCCTGAAAGAATTTTCAATCAATCCCCAATATGCGGTACTTACTGGTACCTCATATTATCAGGCGATCGCTCCGGAAACCATGGACAGTCTGGAAATGAAAAATGCTTTTTTCAGTAAGGTAAACCCAACCGGTGTAGCCATTTATTATCTGGCCAATCCTGGTCAATTATATGAAATGCTTAATCGTTCGGTGGACAGCAGTTTTAATATTCGGCCATCCTGGCTGGGAAATTACGAAATAACTCAGGGGTATCCCCCTGGCACCCAAACCAGTTTTTTTACCCTCTGGAGTTTTGTTAAAGCCAATTATCTACCAGGAAATTTCGGTTTCATTATCATTTGGATGGGAGTGATCATTGGTGTTTATGTCCGTTTCTTTCGCAAAGGTATCATTGAAAAAAATGAGCGGAATACGCTCCGCTTTGTGGGCCTGATGACCTGGCTCTTTATCGGACTCTGGGAATTATACGTGGCAATTATCACCTCGGGAGATGTAGATACATTGGGACATTTATTCATATTTTCTCTAACCTTTGATCTGATTTCATTTATTATTTTGGGTAAATTCATTCATTGGATTGAAAAGCAACTACGTAAGGTTGATTGGGCAGCCCGAAAACAGGCGTTTTTAAACCGTAACACGAATAAGCAAAAACAACGGGAACAGCGGGGGTATCGATTATGAAACGGTGCATCATGATTTTTATTTCCCTGATCTTAGTGATCGTACAAATGCCGATGATCACGACGACCGCGATTGTTAACCAGGACACCAGCGTCAACAATCCTCAGGATGTGCTGGTGGTTTATGATCAGTTGGCGGTGGACACGGTTTACCACAATAATCTCAGTGCGGTGGAAACCCTGTTAAGTGCCTTATCGCAAACGGCCGAAATCGTGTCAATGGATGACTATCGTGGCGGGCAGTTGTTGGCTTATCAAAAAGTGATTGTTTTAAAAAATACCCAAAACACCATCAATAACTCAGCACTTATCGCGGACTGTCAGAACTATTCCAAAGCAATGGTTTATATTGGTTTTGCAGCACCGGAATTGGTTCCTGAACTGGTGGGTTTTCCCGTCAATCGTCAGCTGGGCCAAACCGTTTCGGTGAACCTCAATGGCCTGGCTATGAACAGTATCTGGGTCGATGAGTTGCGTGTAGTTGAGACCGCACCGGATTCTGACGAAGTCACCATCGGAGTTGGAGCAGCAAACTATCCGTTTGCAAAAACCATCGGGCAACTCACCTATGTGCCCACCTTTATCGGCAATCCGGAGTTTACCCTGGGGTTGGGAGAACTACTGAAAGACTGGTTTGGACGCATTAACTCAGCCCATATGACCCTGTTAATCCCGGATATCTATCCTTTTTCGGATCTGAACATGGTGATTGAAACCGCAGATGCCTTTTATGCCAATGGCATTCCTTTTACCCTAGGAGTCGTGCCCATCGACGAAAACATGGATTATCCGGCAATGGCCCGATTTTATCAGGTGCTCCGCTATGTGCAGTCAAGAAATGGAACCATTCTGATTCACCGCCCCAGTCCGGCTACAGTGTCTGACAGCAGCACGGTGCTATCGGAAAAAATGTATGCGGTCATCGCGAAGATGGTGGAAAATGGGGTGTATCCCTTGGGATTGGTAACGGATGAAAGTTTGTTTTTTGATGCGGTCGATGCGGTTAATCCCCTTGGTTTATTTTCATCAGGGATAATTCTGCCGGATGTCAGCACTGCTGCGCCGGGGCCAAAAACAAGCTGGGCTCTGAGCTCAGTCAGCTTGGGAGTGACACTTGAAACCGTAAAAAGTAGCAGCAGTCGGAGTCGTAATTTTGGTAACTACCCCATCAATACCACCATTGTCTTGGCACTGCCTGAAAATGAGGAGGCGCTGACTGCGCAACTGGATATTCTCAATCAAAAATGGCTTTCGCTGACGAACTATCAACAGCTGGATAATCAGTGGACCATTGGACAAAATAACGTCGTCAGCAGCCCGTCAGGGATTCGGGTTAATGGTCTGCCAGTTTCGCTGGTGTATGACGAGGAGCCCATCAGTGATGCATATGCTTACCAGAAGCCGCCGGAATACAGCCTGGAAAAAATATTTACCGCTGGCAACGCCTTTTTGCTGACCGTAGTGGGGATGATTATTGTCGTTTTTATCATCATTGTGGTTTTCAGCCGTCGGGTCTATCTCAATAAATTCCGAAAAGTGGTGGATCAGGAGCAAAATAATCAGTCGGTAAAAGAAAAAGATATAAAGGAGGATAACACCCCATGAATGTATTTGATTATCTAATGGTGATTAATATCGTTTTAATCTGGAGTCTCCTGTTTGTCAATATTGTCCTGATTGTGGCCGGATATGTTTATTATCTCAAGGTGGAGAATCAAAAACCACCTGAACTATCCGGAGAGTATCCCTTTGTATCTATTATGGTTCCGGCCCATAATGAAGGGGTCGTGATTGTCAAAACGGTGGCAGCACTGTTGGCCTTCGATTATCCAGAGGATCGTTACGAGATTATTGTAATCAATGACAACTCATCCGATAACAGTGATGAGCTACTTAAAGAAATTCAGGACGAGAATCCAGGTCGCAACCTGGTTGTCATTAATACCGATAATATTACCGGAGGTAAGGGCAAATCCAATGCTCTGAACATCGGGTATCAGCAGGCAAAAGGCGAATTTATCGCTATTTATGATGCCGACAATACCCCGGAGCACAAGGCCCTGAGATATCTTGCAGCAGAATTACAGGCCGATGATTCGCTGGGTGCTGTCATTGGAAAATTCCGCACCCGGAATAAGGAGGTCAATCTGCTGACCCGCTTTATCAATATCGAAACCTTGTCATTTCAGTGGATGGCTCAAGCCGGGCGGTGGCAGTTGATGAAGCTGTGTACCATTCCGGGGACCAATTTTATTCTGCGCCGAACCATTATCGAGGCCATCGGCGGATGGGACGAAAAGGCAGTGGCAGAAGACACCGAAATCAGCTTTCGGATCTATTTAATGGGCTATAAAATCAAATTCCAGCCCAAGGCGGTGACCTGGGAACAGGAGCCCCAAACCCTGGGGGTCTGGTTTAGACAGCGAACCCGCTGGGTCAAGGGCAATGTTTATGTGCTAATTAAAAATATCGGCTATCTGGTTGATAAGGAGGCCAGGAAAATCCGCTTTGATATTTTTTATTTCTTATCCACTTATTTTTTACTGCTGACTGCGCTGGTGGTGTCGGATATTATCTTTTTTATGAATATGGCCGGGCTGGTTTCCACTTCCATCCAGGGATTTAGCAACCTGCTCTGGTTTACTGCCTTCGTGATGTTTGTTTTGGGGGTGTTTATTGCCCTGACCACGGAGAAGGGGGAGATGACAGTTTCTAATTTCTTTATCATCGCCTTGATGTATATTACCTATTGCCAGATGTGGATCATTGTAACGGTGTATGGAGTTTTTCAGTATTTAAAAGACCGGATTAAAAAGCAGGACAGCAAATGGTATAAAACCGAGCGTTTTCAGGGCTGAAATACCATTCAATGGATAAGAAATTGCGAAAGTACCATGAGTTTTGGATCCCGTTTCGCACGAAACAATTATTACTCTATACGGCTGACCGTTCGCTGAACTGTTTGCCACCACGCAACACAATTGTCGGTGGAAACTAAAGCAATTCATGTTCAATGTTTTTAGTTTCGTAAATGCCTAAATTCATGACATAAAGGAGGAGAAAATGAAACGATCAACGATTTCAATCATTTTGCTGGTTTTGCTGCTGGGGCTACTGATTGATCCGGTCAGTGCGGCAAACTATGGTGGTGTGCCCCAGTCCGATCTACGAACCGAACCCCAGACTTTTGTGACGAGTTTTACAGATCAATCCATGAAGGGTCTGTTTTCAACAGCTGAACAAACCTTTTGGATTGCAAAAGATTGGGATGTGGAAACAGTCCTTTTGCATCTGGAATACCGGGCCACTCAATTGGCAGATACCCAGTTATCCAGTCTGACGGTGGCCATTAATGGAACGTACTTTTATTCACTGCGGCCGGCTGACAATACAGGCAACCGTCATGGCATTGACATCTATGTGCCACTGGAGTCGCTTAAACAGGGGTATAATAATATTCGAATTGATGGCTATATGCGAACCCAGAATACCCTGCCCTGTGTGGATGATGTCAGTGAGGCCAACTGGCTGGATCTTTTCAAAGAGTCAACCGTTTCGGTGCGGTTTGATAAAAACGCATTTACCACCAGTATTGAATCCTTCTATAATCGTTTTTTTGAGGTGGATGCCCTGCGCTATGGAGAATCGGCCTTTATTATTTCGGATTCAAACAGTCCGGCGGAGCTTAATGCAGCTTTGTTGGGAATCTCCGGGATGTCCAACCAGACGATTTATACGGATGGGTATTTTCCGATTTTGACACTCAGTGATCCTGCCGCAAATCTTTATCGAAACCGCATTATCATCGCATGGTATGACCAGTTACCGGAAAACTACCGGAACCTGGCGGATCATAATGGTATCAATGATGAGGATGCCGTACTGGTGCTGCTTAATGAAGGGGCAGGAATTAATACCCTGATCATCACTGCAAAAAATGAGGCGGCACTGATTAATGCCGGCCGGATGTTGGGAAATCAGTCCTTGATGAACCAGTTGCAGGCCCCGGAAAAACTGCTGGGAAAAACTGAGGACATTAAAACTGAAGTCTATGAAGCGGAAACTTATATCTGTTTTGCCGGTTTGGAAGGTAGTTATTACACTGGCCCATTTCATCAGGTCAAGGAATTTACCATCAATTACCCGGCGAACCGAAGCCTGACCAATGCCAGTGAATTTTATCTGAATTACCGCTATTCAGAAAACCTGGACTTTGATCGGTCACTGATGACGGTATACATCAATGATGTACCCGTCGGTAGCCGCAAGCTCTCTCAGAGTAAAGCAGGCGGTGATGAGGCTACCATCCCGATCCCCATCGACATTGATATTGGTGGTTCTTTTCAGGTGAAGGTAACCTTTGATCTGGAGATAAAAGATCTGTGGTGCAGCTTACGGCAGGGGGACATGCCTTGGGCTTACCTCACCCCAAACACAATGTTAAAAATCAACTCAGTGACCAGCCAGGATCTGATATTTGAAAACTATCCATCCCCTTTTGTGACCGATTACAGTTATAATGCGGTCAGTTTGGTCGTGCCGGATCAGCTAGATGGTGAAACGGCCAATCTACTGGGTAAAATGTTTCGTGTGATGGGACGCTATACCAGAGGCAATACCGGGGAGCTTACGGTTTTATTTCCGGAGGAAATGAATGAAGCGGCACTTTATTCCAATATTATCGCAGTGGGAACGTATGAGAACAACAGTTTTATAAAAAATAATAACGACAAACTGTTTTTTCAATTCAACGAGGATGGCACCACCTTCCTGTCCAATGAAAAACTGGTCATCGATCCGACTTACGGCAAAACATTGGGGTCGGCTCAGTTGCTGACTTCCGTGTATAATAAGCCCGGACGGGCCAGTCTAATGGTGACGGCTCCGAATCAGACTGGACTGGTGGCGATTGGAAATAACCTGGGAGAAATAAAAAACCTGGGGCGTCTCTCCGGGGATGCAGCATTAGCCGATACCAATGGCAATGTCCAGAGTTATCGCTTTAAAGCACCCAAAAATCCCACAATTGCAGTGGTACAGCAAATTTCAGTCAATCAGGAAGCCCAGATTTTCCTGCTGGTCAGCATTATGGTGATAATTTTATTGGCAGTGGGACTGATCATGGTGGTACGGAAGAACGGCATTGAACTGAAGAAGGGAGGTTGGCGAAAATGAAAAATCGGGATCATGTGCTATCTGATCTGGGGATTGTGTTTTTTCTGGTACTGACCTTCGTCACCATTACCTTTACCGCCCAGGATACTGATCACTATGTCCAGAATCTGGTAATGCTGAATGTGACCTTTCTGGTGATCTTAATCACTTATTTTAGTAATATCACCTTGGGTCTGGTGACTAACGGCGTGGTGATATTTTTCTATATTTCCTATACGATTTTTCTGGTACTGGTAAACGGCGAGCCGCTGACCGCCTCCTCCTATTTCTGGGTTGTGCTGTTGCCCCTGTATACCTATGTGGTCAGCTTGATGACCAGCAGAAATCAGGCATTACAGAATCGGGTTACAGAACTGGAAGATGAAAATGTCAGTTTATCGACGGTGGATCCGGATACGGGTCTGCGAAATTTTCGGACTCTGGTCAGCGATGCTAAAATTTTTATTGGCATGTCAAAGCGTGGTCAGATCGAATTATCGTTGATGATGATTAAATTTAGGCATTATAAAGAAATCAAACGAATTTTGGGTGAAGAACGACTGCCGCTGTTTATCCGTCAGATGACCGAGGTAATGAACCGCAGTCTCCGGGCGGAAGATACCCTGTACCTCATTGAAAAAGAGGATATCACCTTTGGTCTGTTTTTAATCACCGATACCGTCGGAACTAAAATTGTCGAAAAGCGGATTAGAGATCATATGAAAACCGAAGAGTTTTATACCATTACGGCCCCCTATGAGGTGGAAATTGATTTAAAAATTGGGGTTTTTCATTGTGATAATTGTAAGAATGGTGAGATGGTTTCGCCGCTGGAATTTATTGAAAAGGCCCGAAAAGAAATGGAATACGATGTCGGCTAAGGGGTAACCCGGGAACTCAAAAGACCAGTTATTGCGTCACAATAGCTGGTCTTTTTATTATTTTTTAAAATATGTTGCAATGGCCTGACAGATCCGCTGAGCGGCCATGCCGTCGCCATAGGGGTTGACGGCATGGGCCATGGTCTGGTAAGTCTGGGGGTTGTCCAACAGATGCTGGGTGATCCGGATGATATTGGCTTTTTCGACGCCGCCCATGACAACGGTTCCGGCGGCGACGGCTTCTGGGCGTTCGGTTTCCTTACGCAGTACCACAACCGGTTTTCCCAGTGCCGGGGCTTCCTCCTGAATGCCGCCGGAATCGGTGAGCACCAGATAAGCCCGGCCCATCAGATTGGACATTTCCTGATAATCAAGTGGTGTAAGAATATGAACCCGATCAAGATCAGCTAATTGTGGCAGGGCTGTTTTAGCAATTTGTGGATTGGGATGCATTGGGAAGACGACTTCCACATCAGGATTAGCCAGCACCAGTTCCCGGATGGCAGAAAAAATCTCTACCATCGGGGTGCCAATATTTTCCCGGCGGTGGGCAGTTAATAAGACGACTCGGCGCGTGTCATAGTCAATGGCGTTAAGGATCGGATTGGAAAACGGGTAGTTGTCCGTTACGGTCATCAATAAGGCGTCAATGACCGTATTTCCGGTTATAACGATCTGACTATCGGGAATGCCTTCCCGGATCAGATTGTCCCGATTACCCGGGGTCGGAGAAAAATGCAGATCGCCCAGCTGGCTAATCAGGGTGCGGTTCATTTCCTCCGGATAGGGGGAGTACTTGTTCTTGGTTCGCAGACCGGCTTCGACATGGCCAATCGGAATTTGCTCATAAAAAGCTGACAGGGCTGAAGCAAAGGCCGTGGTGGTGTCGCCATGAACCAGAATCATATCCGGGGATTCAGCCTCAAGAATTGGTTTCATTTCATTGAGAATACTGGCGGTGAGATAACAAAGGGTTTGACCGGGTTTCATCAGATTCAGATCATAATCGGCGGTGATTGAAAAAAGTGACAGCACCTGATCGAGCATTTCCCGGTGCTGGGCTGTCAGGGTAACCAGGGTCTGGAAACGGGGATCTTTTTTTAAGGCAAGCACCAGTGGTGCCATTTTGATGGCTTCCGGTCGGGTTCCAAAAAGAAGCATAACTTTTATTTTTTTCATTTTACGCCCTTTCATCCTGTTTGTTATATTAAATAATTGCGAAATAAAAAAACATCGAACACGAATTGCTCTAGTTTCTACAAACAATTTCGTAACGTGGTGGCGAACAGTACAAGAAAATGTTGTTCGCTCTAGTGTAGAAATTCCGAAGGCAATGAGCCAATCACAAGCTTGCTTGTAGTTGGCGACTGCCCGCAACAAAGAAGAAAACCGCATCACGATTTCTTCTGGTATTTCGTGCGAAACTGGGACTAAAGCTCACGGCAGTTTCGCAACCACCTTTATTTGTCATATCGCCGAAGCAATCACTTGTGATAAACCAGACCCAGCAGGGCTTGGAGGTTGTCGTAGGAATAAGCGTTATTGTTGTAGCCGAAACCGCCGAATAAGGGACTGAGGGGATCGCTGTTCTGATGCTTTTTAAGCTGGGTCAGAGCATTGCCGGTTAGGAACTCATTTCCCAGGGTGGCACCGATCTGAGCAGCAAGGCCGTAGGCGGCTGATGACTCCTGGGTATCCAGTGCGGCCCCGGTTTGGGAATCATAAAAGGAATAAAGGGTTCCACTGGCGGTACGCTCTTCCAGCCAGTTGATGGATTCCGGGGAATAAATCCCAACTTGAGCCAGATTCAGCATCACCATCAGGCTATCCAGAATGTTTATTCTTCCATTGGCATCGCTATATGTTTTTTTTGACGGCTCATAGCTTTTATGGTAAAGTGGCAAGGTTTTGCTAATAAAGCTACCCAGCAGAATCTGTTGATTGGTGGTGACTGCCGCGGCCATTTCAGGCTTGGTCGCCGCCAGCGTCTGGATGGCCGAAAGATTGATATAGGCCACCTCCACGGTTTTATCCTGAGTGGGGCTGGTACTGCTGTAATAATTAACCAGGTAGCCGGATTGAAATCCCTTAGAAGTCAATTGAGTTTCCAGGGTTTTAAAAACTTCTGCGGCGGCATCATTATGAGGCCATTGGTTTTTTGCCAGGGCCAGGGTCTGATAAATCCGCAGATCATCAATGGTGGCCGAAACGTCAGTGATCGGATCGCTGTTTTCGACAATCCGCCACAATAAAATATCATCAACCATCAGATAATTTTTAATATAGTTGGCAGTGTCGTTAAATAGTTTTTGATCACCAGTTAAGCGGGCATATTCCAATAACAGTCCCATTGACTCTGAAAGCACTTCATGCCCAGATGATAAGTCGCCGGTTTGGGCGGTGCTTTGATAATTGGTGTAAATGCCGCCATATGGTGAGGTCAGGTGATTGCTGATAAAGGCCTGACAATCCAGTGCTTCCCGAGAAAGTGGATCGACTGGAATCAGCGCTTCCGAAGCTTGGGTGGTGTAATCAGCCATTTTAGTCGTATCCTCGGTGTGGGGTAGTAAATTTACCCACAGTAAAACAATCAAGCCGGTCAGGACAACAAAGATAAACGAGCGTTTAAGCGTTTTTGCCATGTTTTAGCTTCTTTCCTATTTTTAAAGAACTTCCCAGCATTACCTTACGAACCAGGTTGACTGTTGAAGAAATCATAATGATCCCCACAGCCAGGGCACCCGAAATCAGCAGGGTGTGTACCCCGGTGGTGATGCCAAGATCCATTTCGCCGTTTATAAAATAGAGCATCGTATAGTAAATGCCACCACCCGGAACCAGTGGAATCAGGGCCACTGCCAGATAAATGGTGGTCGGCGATTTGGTTAACCGGGCCATCACCTCCGCATAAAGGGAGATGGCAATGGTGGCCAGAAGATAGAGAATGACATCATTGCCAATGATCAGTTGAAAAACCACGTAAACCAGTTGGCCCAGTAGTCCTCCCAGAGCCGAAAGCAGCAATTTGTTACGGGGAATATTAAAGACAATGGCAAAGGCCAGGGAGGCGCCAAAGGCATATAAACAGGGTGCGATATAATTCATTTTCAACCTCCCCAGAATGGTCGTAACAAACTTAATGGAACGGCGACCCCGGCGGCAATGGCGGCGCCGATGAGCAATGCCTCAATGCCCTTGGTCAGTCCGGAGAGATAATCTCCGGCAATAATGTCCCGGATCGAATTGGTGATCGCCAGTCCGGGTACCAGGGTCATAATCGAACCGATAATAATCGTGTTCATATTGGTGGTCAGACCAAGCCCGGTTGCGGTAACCGCAACCGTGGAGGCGATTAGCCCGCCAACAATATTGGTGAAAAAAACATTGGCTTCAAAGCGCCCCATAATGTCCATTTGCAATTTAATACCAATTCCAATTAAAAATCCGATTCCGCTATCAACCAGGCTGCCACCAAAAAAAAGCGTGAACATCTGGGAAATAAAGGCAAAAGCCAGGACATGAAGATAATAGGGATATGAAGGGATGGTATCAATGCGCCGGATTTCTGCAATCAGGTCTTTGTAGTTAGTGGGTTCATAGCAGATTTGACGGGATAAATGATTAATTTCTGAGACCTTGGTCAAATCAATTATACGGGAATGAATGCGTCGGGTTCGGGTCAGGGGAACCTCACCCTCTAGAGTAACCGAGAGTATGATGGTAGCGGGTACAACAAATATTTCTACTTCTTTGGCGCCCAGGGCAATACAGATCCGATGCATTGATTCCTCCACCCGATAGGTTTCGGCGCCATTGGAAAGGAGGATCACTCCCATTTCCATGGCCACATGACTAAGCTGGGTAATGGTCATTACAGTTCGTCCTGGATGGCATCAAGAATCCGGTGGGCAACTGCATCCTTGGACAAAAGCGGCAAGGCTTCGGTTTTTTCCAGGGTGATAATCGTCACCCGGTTGGTAGAGGTATTAAATCCGGCACCTTTTTCTTTTAAATTATTGGCCACCATCATATTCACATTTTTGAAATAGAGCTTTTCTTTGGTATTTTCGATCATATTTTCAGTTTCCATCGAAAAACCGCAGATAAACTGGTCGGGACGTTTCTTTTCACCGATGGTTTTTAAAATATCAATCGTCGGTGTCAGATTAATAACTGCTTTTCCATCCCGTTTTTTTATCTTTTCCGTGGCTACTTCGCTGGGTTTAAAGTCCGCAACGGCAGCCGCTTTAATGACAATATCGGTGGCTTCAAAATGATCCATCACCTGTGAGCACATGTCGCTGGCGGAAACGACCGGAACAACATTGACAAAGGCCGGAGGCGTGATGGCGGTTTTACCGGTGATCAGGGTTATATTGGCACCTCGCAGCATCGCCGCCTGGGCCAAAGCATAACCCATTTTGCCGCTGGAATGATTGGTGATATAACGAACCGGATCGATGGCTTCACAGGTGGGACCGGCAGTAATTAAGATGTTTTTGCCTTTGAGATCGTGGAAAAAGGCAATTTCCCGGAGAATGTGGTTGATCAGCAGTTCTTCATCGGGAAGTTTGCCAGCGCCAACATCTTTACAGGCCAGCATCCCAACCGCCGGATCGATGATCTGATACCCCAGTTTTTTGAGACTGTTCAGATTATTTTGAACAATCGGGTTTTCGTACATGGCGGTATTCATGGCTGGGGCAATCAGCTTGGGACAATGGCAGGCCATGATGGTCGTGGTGAGCATATCATCAGCAATCCCGGCATTGATTTTTCCAATAACGTTGGCTGAAGCCGGTGCCACCATGAAAAGATCGGCTCGTTTGGCCAGACTGATATGGGCGACATCATAACGAATATTGCGGTCAAAGGTGTCCACAATACACTTATTGCCAGTTAAGCTTTCAAAGACCAGGGGGGCGATAAATTCCTGGGCGTTTTTGGTCATGATGACTTGAACATCACAGCCCATTTTGGCTAGACTGCTGGCCACATTGGCCATTTTATAAGCGGCGATGCTTCCGGTAATACCCAGAACAACGGTTTTATTTTTTAATAGATTTTTCATCGATTTTCCTTTTCCAACTGTTTTCATTAATTTTCATAATCATTATACCAAACCCGGGGGCCAGAAGTAAATCCAGGATCAAAGTAAATTTTTATTGAAAATAAATAAAAAAGACGTTAGAATAGAGGTGCATTGTATCCGGCTTGACTGGAACGATAGCAGGAGGTAAAAATGAAAAATATCAAGACCAACGATTTGGTCAAACTATCCTTTTTTGTGGCAATTATCGTCTTGTTGGCAGTTACACCGTTTCTTGGCTATATTCCGCTGGGATTCACCCGGGCTACCATCATTCATATCCCTGTCATTATTGGCAGTATTATGCTGGGACCGTTTTATGGTGCTTTTCTGGGATTTGTTTTTGGACTAACCAGCCTGATCAACAACACCTTTAACCCAACAGTGACATCCTTTGTGTTCACGCCGTTTTATTCGCTGGGAACCTATTCCGGAAACTTCTGGAGTCTGGTGATCTGTTTTGTTCCCAGAATTTTGGTTGGTGTGGTTCCCCATTATGTCTACAAAGGCATGAAAAAGATAAAAAATAATGACGTTTTGGCATTGGGCTTTGCCGGGGTGGCAGGATCACTGACCAATACCCTGCTGGTTATGAATTTTATTTATCTATTTTTCGGACAGAGTTATGCAGAAGCCAAAAATGTGGCCGTGTCCACTTTGTATGGCGTTATCCTGTCGGTTATTGCCATCAACGGTTTGCCGGAAGCAATTGTAGCGGGAATACTCACGGTCGCTATCTGTAAGGCGTTGCTGCGGTATATCGGAAAACCGGCACTGCAATAAGTCTGCGTACATAAATTTTAAATTTACAAAAACTGTTTCGGGTTTATTACCCGTTGCAGTTTTTTTTATTTAGTAAATCGGTTTTATTACTTTGCGATCTCTTAGAAAAAATATATAATGGGTATAAAATACCAGAAAGTAAAAAGGAGTTGTGATGAAGAGGATTAATAAAGTTCTTGGTTGGGTACTGGCGTTTATGATGGTTACTGGCTGTTTTGGCACCACCGCCTTCGCCGCCACCGTCAACGACGATCAGACCATTACCATCAAAATCATTCACACCAATGATACTCATTCCCGGTATAGCTACAGTGCTAAAAACAATACCATTGGTTATGCTAAGCTAAAAACCATTATTAATCAGGAAAGCCCGGATCTGGTGGTGGATGCTGGGGATATTTTTCATGGACAGTCCTTTGCCACCATCGAAACCGGCGGTTCGATTGCTGAATTGATGGCAGCGGTAGGTTTTGATGCCATTGCGCCTGGTAATCACGATTTTAATTACGGCAGCGCCCGTCTGCTGGAACTGGGCATCATGGCCAATACTAAAATTCTCGGCAATAATGTGACCTATAGCGAATCCGGGAATCCCTTTTTTAGTGACGATTATCTAATCAAAGACATTGTCGTGGATGGCGAAGTTATCCGAGTTGGCGTTTTTGGATTGATCAGCCCGGATATTTACTCCGACACGGCTCCAGCCAATGTGGTCGGACTGACCTTTGGTACCCGGGAATCGGTGTTGGTTTCCGCCCGGCAATCCGTGACGGCACTGGAAGCTCAGGGTTGTGATGTGATTGTCGCACTGACCCATATTGGCGATTCCGATAATGGCACCTTAATGCGAAGTGATGCCATCGCAGAAGGTGCGCCCGGCATCGATGTGATTATCGATGGCCATACCCATGATGTCGAAAATCGGGAAGTCAACGGCACTCTGATTGTCCAAACCGGCTGTTATTCCAGTGCTGTGGGTGAAGTTGAAATTACATTAAAAAAGGTGGTGGCACTGGCGGCCCGGCTCGATGTTCCAGAAGCGGAAAATGGGGAAGTAGCCCCAACCGAAACAGTAGCAGCCAACGAAACCGCAGCGGATGAAGAAATCACGGCAGAACTACCTGATCTGGAAGTGTCAGAAGAAATTCCGGCGGAAGCTGGATGGGAAGCAAATGGGAGTGGTGAAACCGACGTCGAAGGAATCCAAACTTCGGATGAAGAAGGTATTGAGGCGTCGCCGCCAGAGATTCAACTTGATGCGACGGAAGTTACCTATACAGTTGTGAGTAAAACCGAAACCCTGACAACCGTTGCTCAGGCAACCGATGAGTTGGTTCCGGCTGATCCCACGGTGGCCGCTCTGACAGCAGCCATCGAAGCTCGGGAAGATCCCATCAAAAAACAGGTGGTTGGCAATACCCCGATTAAACTGGGCGGTGCCACCGAGAATATCTGGCAGGATGTCCGGCTGGGCGAGTTGAATCTCGGTCGAGCCTTATCTGATAGCTATCGCTTTGTTACCGGTGCTGAAATTGCTGTGGAAAATGCCGGGGGAATCCGGGCCCAGATTCCAGCCGGGGAGATCACCAAAGGTCAGGTGATCGATGTGTTGCCTTTTGGTAATTATCTGGTGACTAAGCATGTGACTGGCGCCGACATTAAAAAGATGCTGGAAACCAGCATCGAAATCGGCGTCAATAACCAGATTGCCAAAGACAAAAATGACAATTCCTGGCCCAGTAACAGCGGCAGTTATCTCCAGTGGAGCGGCATCACCGCTGCTTATGATTTAGCCAGCCCTGCCGGACAACGGGTATATTCGGCCAAGGTCGGTGGAGTGGATTTGGACCCCAATCGCACCTACACCATTGCCTGTAATAATTATCTGGCTACCAGTAAAGATTATCCGGGCTTACAGGCGGCAGCCATTGTTAATGAGTATGCGGCCTGCGACGAAGCTTTTATCAGTTATCTGCAAAACGCTGGTAACGACCGTTTTATGGCCGCCATCAACACCCCCAATGTAACGGCTGGAACAGCACCTCAACCGGTGCCCAATCCTCAGCCGAGCCAAAAGCAGTCGGCCAATAATCCCCGCACCGGCTATGGTCAATGGGGCTGGGGACTTGTTTTATGCCGGTAATTGCTAAAATGGGGAGCTTTACTGCTTGTTTACATCAAACAATTTTTACACTGTACGCCTACACGTTACAAAATTATTTATGAAAACAGACATCAAAGCAATCGAGTTTTTCTGCGTAAATTACCGAATTGCTTTGATGTTCAATGAAGGAGGTGCCATCTATCGACAAAAAAAACAACCTACAGGAGCTGATGGCTCTGGCCATCGCAACGGCCAAAGTCGGGGCTGAAAAAGGCGAGGTTCCCATTGGGGCGGTGCTGGTCTGCGATGGCAAGATCCTGGCCCGGGCTCATAACCACAAAGAAGGTCTGGCCGACCCGACTGCCCATGCCGAAATGCTGGTGATCCGGGCCGGGGCTGAGAAACTGGGGCGCTGGCGGTTGGATGACTGTCAGCTCTACGTTACGGCCGAACCTTGTGTGATGTGCATGGGCGCTATTATTCAGGCCCGGATTCCGGTGCTTATTTATGGTGCCACCGAAAAAAAATTTGGCGGGGTCGAATCGACGGCCCGGCTGGGCCAGCATCCGATGCTCCCCAAACAGATGGCAATTTATGCAGGTATCTGTGAACAAGAATGCGAAGAAATACTGAAAGATTTTTTCAAGCAAAGGAGAAATGAAGATGAGTAGTAAATCAAAGGTGTATTTTACAACCTTACGAACAACGGGTTCCAATAATATTCTAAAAAAGTTGGAAAAACTGGCTACTGCTGCTGGGATGGCCGAGATTGATTTTGAAAATAAATTTGCAGCCATTAAGATCCACCTCGGTGAACCGGGAAACTTGGCCTATTTAAGGCCCAACTATTCCAAGGTGATTGTCGATATGATTAAGGAAAAAGGCGGCAAACCTTTTTTGACTGATTGCAATACCCTTTACGTGGGACGGCGCAAGGATGCCCTGGAGCATCTCGATGCCGCTTACGAAAATGGCTATAATCCCTTCACTACCGGGTGCCATGTGATTATCGGCGATGGTCTCAAAGGTACCGATGATATTGAGGTGCCCCTTGCTGGCGGCGAATGTGTCACACGTGCCAAAATCGGCCGAGCGATTATGGACGCCGATGTCTTTATCTCGATGACCCATTTCAAGGGCCACGAAAATACTGGATTTGGTGGGGTGCTAAAAAACATCGGGATGGGCTGCGGTTCAAGACGGGGCAAGATGGAAATGCATTCCAACAGCAAGCCCTTTGTCAAGGAAAAGAAGTGTCGCAGCTGTAAGATGTGTGGCAAGATCTGTGCCTTTGGGGCGATTTCCTATCGTGTCGAGGATGGCAAGGCCAGAATTAAGGATGATCTCTGTGTCGGTTGTGGCCGCTGTATTGGGGTCTGTCCCTTTGATGCCATTTCGCCCAAATATGATGAAAGCAATGATGTTCTCAATAAAAAAATTGCCGAATATACCAAGGCGGTGTTGGACGGCCGACCGCATTTCCACATCAGCTTTGTTATCGATGTGTCGCCTAACTGCGACTGCCATGTTGAAAACGATCTGCCAATTATTCAGGATGTCGGCATTTTTGCCTCCCTCGATCCGGTGGCGCTTGATATGGCCTGCGCCGATGCCTGTAATAACGCCCGGATTCTTCGGGGCAGCTGTGCCGAGGAACGGATTAGTAAAAAGGATGAGCGGGATTTGTCCAATCTGGATGTCTTTACTTTAGTGCATCCGGAGACGAATTGGCGTGTCTGTGTTGATCATGCCGTTAAGCTGGGTTTGGGCAATAAGGAATATGAGATTACCGAGGTTTAAGCGTTGGCTTTACAATGGTTTAAACTAGAAACCGATATCATGATTTCTCCAATATTTTATGATTGACAAAGGCTGAATAAATCGATATAATGACTCAAATACTTAAAGTAAGTAAAATAATAATCGAATAAAACAACTGCTATGACCAAGAGAAAGATACCAAGAATTGTATTTAAGAGAGTTGGAGGATGGTGTAATTCCAATAGTACGATGGTATGTAATACTCACTTGCGAGCTGCCAACCTGAACATTTACCCAATTAGTAGGGAAGGCCGTAATCCCGTCCGGGATGTCAACGTTAAATGACTATGGTTAAGTTCGCCTTGCGTTCAGACCAGAAGAGGAAATAGTTGTAAAGCTATTTTGAATTTAGAGTGGTACCGTGGATACTGATATCCGCCTCTGTTGTTATACAGAGGCGGTTTTTTTAGTTTATAAAACTATGCGGGTAAGCATATTAAACAAAAAAAGTAAGTACCGACAATTGTTACAGCAAACAACAGATTAACAAGAGTCTGACCCCTTGGTCATTGGTCGGTACGGTTTACACAACTAACGTGAGTATATAATGGTCACATCAAGTGAATTTATATAATTATAAAATTAAATTATTAAAGCATTTCAAGGAGGAAATTAGAAAATGGCAAAATTATTTTACGATGCAGATTGTAATCTGGGGTTACTCGATGGAAAAACAGTTGCAATTATTGGATACGGAAGTCAGGGTCATGCGCATGCCCTGAATCTGAAAGAATCAGGGGTCAATGTCATTGTTGGTCTGTATGAAGGCAGCAAATCCTGGGCGATTGCTGAAGAAGCTGGTTTAAAAGTTATGACTGCTGCTGATGCCACCAAAGCTGCAGACATTATCATGATTCTGCTTCCGGATGAAAAACAGGCAGCGATCTACAAAGAAAGTATTTTACCAAACCTTGAAGCTGGTAACAGCCTTGTTTTTGCCCATGGTTTCAATATTCATTACGGCCAGATCATTCCCCCAGCTGATGTTAATGTGTTCATGATCGCTCCCAAAGGACCGGGGCACACAGTCCGAAGTCAGTATCAGGAAGGCCGTGGGGTTCCCTGTCTGATTGCTGTTTACCAGGATCCATCAGGCAATACCCATGATCTGGGACTGGCTTATGCATCCGGAATCGGTGGTGGCCGGGCTGGAATCCTGGAAACAACCTTTAAAGAAGAAACCGAAACAGATCTTTTCGGTGAACAAGCAGTTCTTTGCGGTGGGGTAACCGCCCTGATGAAAGCTGGTTTTGAAACCCTGGTCGAAGCGGGATACCAACCAGAAAGTGCTTATTTTGAATGTGTCCATGAAATGAAACTGATCATCGACTTGGTTGTTCAGGGGGGACTGGGCTACATGCGTTATTCCATCAGTGATACCGCTGAATATGGTGATTACATCACGGGCAGCAAAATCATCACCGAAGACACTAAAAAAGCCATGAAGGGTGTTCTTAACGATATCCAGGATGGTACCTTTGCCCGTAACTGGATCCTAGAAAACCAGGCAAATCGACCATACTTCAATGCCGTACGCCGAATTGAAACGGAAACTCAGGTAGAAAAAGTAGGCGCTGAATTACGAACCATGATGTCCTGGATTAAAAAATAGCTGACACAAAAAAAGATAACCAAGTACCGACAATTGTTATATTATGTTGTGACCTAGGGGTCAGACCCTACGCATCGGAGCGGACACGGCAGAGCCTGTCCGATTCTGCGCGCAGGCAACGAGCCAATCATAAGCTTGCTTATAGTTGGCGACTGCCCGCGACCAATGCGAAAGGAGCAAAGCGGATTTCGCATGGCGCGGCGAACAACAGATTAACAATTGGTCGGTACGGTAGTTGATCGACAACCTCAAAGGCAGAAGACCTTCTGCCTTTTTTTAAAACAAAAAAACAAAATAATTAGGAGGAGATGCAATGAGCAGAATAGTAAAAATATTTGATACCACCCTTCGAGATGGGGAACAGTCACCGGGTTGTAGCATGAACCTGAAAGAAAAATTAGAGATGGCGAAACAGCTCGAACGTCTGAGAATTGACGTCATTGAAGCCGGATTTGCCATTGCATCTCCTGGTGATTTTGAATCGGTTCAACTGGTTGCCAATGAGATTAAAAACGCTACCGTTGCCAGTCTGGCCCGTAGTACCGAAAAAGACATTACAACTGCCTATGAAGCCTTAAAAGGGGCGGTCAACCCGCGGATCCATTATTTTCTGGCAACCTCGGATATTCACATGGAATACAAGCTGCGGATGTCCCCGGAAGCGGTTCTTGAAAAAGCCATAGCGATGGCCAAATTTGCCCGAAACCTGTGCGGTGAGGTGGAATTCTCGGCTGAAGATGCCTCCCGAACCCGACCGGAATTTTTATACCAGGTGCTGGAAGGGGTTATCGATCAGGGGGTTACCATTGTCAATGTTCCCGATACCGTCGGTTATACGACCCCCGGTGAATACTTTAAATTTATTGAAGGCATCCGCAACAACGTCCCCAACATTGACAAGGCCACCATTTCTGTTCATGTTCATAACGATCTGGGGCTGGGGGTGGCCAACTCGCTGGCGGCCATTCAGGCTGGGGCCGGTCAGGTGGAATGTACGGTTAATGGCATCGGCGAACGGGCTGGTAACGCTGCCCTGGAAGAAATTGTCATGGCTCTAAAGACCCGCCATGATATTTACCAGGTTGATACGAATATTGATACCACGCAGATTTATCGTTCCAGTCGCTTGTTATCCAAGTTAACAGGTGTGCGGGTTCAGCCGAATAAAGCCATTGTCGGTGAAAATGCCTTTGCCCATGAATCAGGGATTCATCAACATGGGATGATGGCCAATAAAGAAACCTATGAAATTATGACACCAGAATCAATTGGGCTAAAAGAAAACAAAATGGTGCTGGGTAAACACTCCGGCAAGCATGCCTTTGTCGACAAACTGATCTCTTTGGGCTATAGCTTAGGCGAAGAGGAAATACTGGATTTATTCAATCAATTCAAGGTTCTGGCTGATAAGAAAAAAGTCATTTCAGATAAGGACATACTGGCCCTGGTCGAACAAAAACAATTAGCCATTCCCGAGGTTTACTCATTGGATCGCTTTGTCATCAGTACCGGGAACACCATCTCCACCGCTGCCACCATCCGCTTACGGAAGAATGGCGATCTGATTGAAGAGGTGTCGCTGGCCGATGGCCCCATCAGCGCCGGATTTAAAGCCATCAGTGAATTGGTTGACTGTGAGCTGACCCTGATTGACTATGGGGTGACCGCCGTTACCGACGGAACCGATGCTCAGGGGGAAGCCCAGGTCAAAATATCGGACGGCACCCATGTTTACCATGGCCGGGGGCTCAGTACCGATATCATCGATGCCAGCCTGAAAGCTTATGTTGATGCTGTGAACCAGATGCTCTATATTAAAGAGAGCCAAGGTCAGGAAGAATTCGGTTCAAAACCGTGATAAGGGGGAATTGGCATGTCAGAAAAAATATTAGTCTTTGATTCAACGCTAAGAGATGGTGCCCAGGCCGAGGGAATTTCTTTTTCGGTAGAAGACAAAATCCGGGTGGTCGAAACCTTGGATAAAATGGGGATTGATTATATTGAGGCTGGAAACCCCGGATCCAACCCGAAAGACATTGAGTTTTTTAATCGCATCAAAGGGATGCGCCTTAACCATGCCAAGCTGGTGGCCTTTGGCAGCACTCGCCGTGGTGGTATTGCCGTGGAAGATGATGCCAATCTCAAGGCGATTCTGGAAACAGAAACCCCGGCGGTGGCCATCTTTGGAAAAAGCTGGACCTTTCACATCACCGATATCATCAAAACCACCCTGGCCGAAAATCTGAAAATGATCGAAGAAACCATGGCCTATTTAAAAGCTCAGGGAAAAGATGTTACCTTCGACGCCGAACATTTCTTTGATGGTTATAAAAATGATCCGGCCTATGCCATCGAAGCCTTGCTGGCAGCCCAGGAAGGGGGCGCCGATTGTCTGGCGCTTTGTGACACCAATGGCGGTACCCTACCCTATGAAATTGAGCGAATTGTTACCGATGTCAGCCAGAAATTAAGGATTCCCCTGGGGATTCATTGCCATAACGACAGTGGTCTGGCAGTGGCCAACTCACTGATGGCTGTTCACGCTGGTGTACGTCAGGTTCAGGGAACCTTCCTGGGCTATGGCGAGCGGTGCGGCAATGCCAATCTGGCCACCATTATCCCAAATTTACAGCTAAAAATGGGCTTCCATTGTCTGGCGGAGGAAGAACTGCAAAAACTGACGTCTTCGGCAATTCGAATTGCTGAGATTTCCAATTACGCCCTCACCGGGCGCGAACCATTTGTTGGTAAATCAGCGTTTGCCCACAAGGGTGGCATGCACATCGACGCCGTTATGAAAAATCCAGCCTCGTTTGAACATGTTTCGCCAGAAGCAGTCGGCAACGAACGGCGGATTTTAATGTCCGAGGTTTCGGGTCGTAGCACCATTATTCAGCTGATCAACGAAGTTGACCCGAGCCTGACCAAAAAGTCCGATGAAACCACCCGAGTGATGGATCGCATCAAAGAGCTGGAATACCAGGGCTATCAGTTTGAAGGGGCCGAAAGCAGTGTTAAACTGTTAATCCGCAAAGAGCTGGGGCTGCATAAACCATTTTTTACCCTGGAAGATTTCAAAACTATTGGGGAACAAACCCATACCAAAGAAGCCCTCAGTTCCTCGGCGGTGGTTAAAATCAACGTCGATGGCCAATCAGAAATCAATGCCGCTGAAGGTGATGGTCCGGTTAATGCCCTTGATAAGGCGCTTAGAAAAGCCCTGGAAGTCTTTTATCCCAAAATCAGCGAGGTGCGCCTGACCGACTTTAAGGTTCGGGTTATTGATTCCAAATCAGCCACTGCTTCTAAGGTACGGGTGCTGATTGAAAGCTCCGATGGCATCGACATCTGGACCAATGTCGGGGTATCTACAGATATCATCGAAGCCAGTTTGATTGCCCTGATCGACTCCATTGAATACAAGCTGTTGAGCGATGAGGAACGGGAAAATAAATAAAACCGGAT
This sequence comes from Acetobacterium wieringae, assembly GCF_026646375.1. Classification (GTDB taxonomy): domain Bacteria; phylum Bacillota; class Clostridia; order Eubacteriales; family Eubacteriaceae; genus Acetobacterium; species Acetobacterium wieringae_A. The sequence goes on along the minus strand of NZ_JAIPPU010000004.1, from coordinate 89,046 downwards.
AACATACTAGCACCATGGCTCGTTGGAGCGAAGCCTGACTCTTTGGCCAGGATCAATCGCCCACAAACGTCCATATATAAAATGAAAACTTTTAACAGAATGAGGAGAATAAATGAATTATAAAATAGCCGTGATTCCTGGTGATGGAATCGGCCCTGAAATTGTTGGGGCCAGCATTAAAGTTTTAGATAAAATTGCCGAAAAATTCAATCATACGTTTAACTACACCGAAGTATTAGCCGGTGGTGCTGCCATTGATGCCTGTGATAACCCATTGCCCCAGGAAACAGTTGATGTTTGTCTGGCCAGTGATGCCGTGTTGTTGGGTGCCCTGGGCGGACCTAAATGGGACAACCTGCCGGGAGATAAACGACCGGAAGCCGGTTTGCTGGGGCTTCGAAAAAGCCTCGGACTGTATGCCAACCTGCGACCAGCGATTCTTTATCAGGAGCTTAAAGCAGCCTGCCCATTAAAACCGGAAATCATTGGTGACGGTCTGGACATCATGGTCGTTCGGGAACTGACCGGCGATGTGTATTTTGGTGAAAAAGGCCGGGACGGTGACGAAGCGGCCTGGGATATTATGAAATACACCCGACCGGAAGTGCTGCGAATTGCCAAAAAAGCCTTTGAAATTGCCATGAAGCGTGATAAAAAAGTGACCAATGTCGATAAAGCCAATGTTTTGGAGGTTTCCCGCTTCTGGCGTAGCTGTGTCGAAGAAGTGGCCAAAGATTACCCGGAGGTTGAACTGAACCATCTTTATGTGGATAATGCGGCGATGCAACTGGTCATCAACCCTAAGCAGTTTGACGTCATCGTGACCGGTAACCTGTTTGGTGATATCTTATCCGATGAAGCCAGCATGATCACCGGTTCCATCGGAATGCTGCCATCTGCCAGCATGGCCGATGGCAAATTTGGGATGTTTGAACCGATTCACGGTTCGGCTCCAGATATTGCCAACCAGAATAAAGCCAACCCGATTGCCACCATCGTTTCGGTGGCAATGATGCTGCGCTATTCACTGGATTTGACTGCTGAGGCCGATGCCATCGAAGCCGCTGTTCAAAAAACCCTGGCTCAGGGATACCGCACTGGTGATATCTTCAGTGACGGCATGACCCTGGTCGGCACCGTTGAAATGGGCCAGAAAATCATCGAAAACCTGTAAAATTTAGAACATAAAGTGAGCACAAGGGGACGGTTTTTCTTGTGTCAACTATTAATAATTTAACCGGAAGACAGACAAGCACAAGGGGATGGTTTTTCTTGTGTCAACTACTAATATTTTAATCGGAGGACACAAAAGAACCGTCCCCGTGTGCGTCCGTCCCTGTGCGTCCCTCAAATAAAAACCATAACAGAAAGGATATCAAATGAAAAGTGATCGTGTAAAAAAAGGCGTCGAAACAACGCCGCAACGTTCTTTATTCAAAGCCATGGGTTATATCGATGAAGAACTGGAGCAACCTTTAATCGGGGTGGTCAATTCGTTTAATGAAATTATTCCCGGCCATATCCATTTAAATACCATCACCAAAGCCGTCAAGGAAGGCGTTCGCATGGCTGGGGGAACTCCCATCGAATTTCCGGCCATCGGGGTTTGCGACGGCATCGCCATGGGTCATGTCGGAATGAAATATTCTCTGGCATCACGGGAGCTAATTGCCGATTCCATTGAAATCATGGCCACCGCTCATTCCCTTGATGCGCTGGTTTTGATTCCCAACTGCGACAAGGTTGTCCCCGGCATGTTGATGGCCGCTGCTCGGCTCAATATTCCCGCAGTGGTGGTCAGTGGAGGGCCGATGCTGACCGGGAAAGCCGTGGGTCAGAAAGACACCGACTTAAATACCGCCTTTGAAGCGGTGGGGGCTTATAACGCCGGCAAAATTGACGAAAAAGAACTGAAATCCTTTGAGGATTCCGTTTGCCCCGGCTGTGGCTCTTGCTCGGGAATGTTCACCGCCAACAGCATGAACTGTCTAACCGAGGTGTTGGGCATGGGTCTACCTGGCAATGGCACCATTCCCGCTGTTTTTGCGGAGCGGGTTCGTCTGGCTAAAAAAGCTGGGATTCAGGTCATGGAAATGTGGAAACGGGACATCAAACCCCGGGATATTATGACGGATGCTAACTTCAGAAATGCCCTGGCTTGTGATATGGCTCTGGGCTGTTCGACTAATAGCATCCTCCATCTGCCTGCCATTGCCAATGAAGCCGGTGTTTGCATCGATCTTCAAGAAGTCAATGAGATTTCTGCTAAAACGCCACACCTGTGTAAGCTGGCCCCGGCCGGAAATCACCATCTGGAAGATCTGTACTTTGCTGGTGGGATTCAGGCCGTTATGAAAACTCTGGCCGATGCCGATCTGATTGATACGTCTTTAATGACCGTTACTGGTAAAACCATTGCTGAAAACCTGACTTGTGTTTACAATAAAAACCCGGAAGTCATTCGCCCACTAACCAATCCCTACAGCCCCACCGGAGGACTGGCGGTACTCTTTGGCAACCTAGCCCCGGATGGCGGCGTCGTTAAGCAGGGGGCAGTGGCGCCGGAAATGCTAAAACATGAAGGCCCAGCCCGGGTGTTCAACTCCGAAGAAGAAGCCACTGCTGCCATTAAAGCTGGAAAAATTGTGGCGGGTGACGTGGTGGTGATCCGTTATGAAGGCCCCAAAGGCGGCCCGGGAATGCGGGAAATGCTGTTCCCAACCTCGGCCATTGCTGGAATGGGACTGGACAAGGATGTCGCTTTGATTACCGACGGCCGCTTCTCGGGTGCCACCCGGGGTGCCTGTATCGGTCATGTCTCTCCGGAAGCTGCGGCTGGCGGAACCATCGGTTTAATTGAAGAGGGTGACATCATTGCCATCGATATTGTCAACCGTTCTTTATCTGTAAAGGTCGATGATGCCGTTCTGGCACAGCGAAAAGCTGCCTGGGTACCTTTGGAACCAAAGATTAAAACCGGTTATCTGTCTCGCTACGCCCGACTGGTAACTTCCGCCTCCACCGGCGCCGTCTTTGAAAAATAAAAAATAAAAGCATCGGGTGGGTACTACCCGCCCCATAAACAAATATTACATTTATCAAAATAATAAAAATAACTAACAATAATCCCGGTTCGTAGGGGCGAGAGTCTGACCCCTTGGTCATCCCCGATCGTCCGCCAACGAACGGATAGTCTAAATGAATTAATCTCAACCAAAAATAGAAAGGAAGTGAAGATTTGAATAACAAAGAATTATTATTGGGGTCGGAAATCACCGTCCGCTGTCTGGAAGAACAGGGCATCAAACATGTCTTTTCATTCCCAGGCGGGGTGGTCATTCCATTATTTGATGCCTTCTATCGACTCGACCATGATATTACCGAAATTGGCCCCTGTCACGAACAAAATGGGGTTCATGCCGCCGATGGCTATGCCAGAACAAGTGATACGGTGGGGGTCGCCATTACCACCTCCGGCCCTGGTGCAACCAATGCCATTACCGGAATCGCCAATGCCTATCTGGACTCGGTGCCTCTGGTTGTGATCACCGGTCAGGTAGCTTCGCCTTTGCTGGGCAAGGATTCCTTCCAGGAAATTGACATCACCAGCGTGACTATGCAAATTACCAAGCATAATTATCTGGTCACCAATGTAGAAGACCTGGCCGACACGATCCGGGAAGCCTTTGTGATTGCTCAATCGGGACGGCCCGGCCCGGTTGTAATCGATATTCCCAAGGACATCTTTCTGGCAAAGACTGAATACAAGAAAATGTTTATCCCCAAGCTGCGCCAGATCTATCCGGACATCAAGGAATCAAAGATCTTAGAAGCGGTGACAGCCATCAATAACGCTCAGCGACCAATGATCTATGCAGGTGGCGGGGTGCTTAAATCCAAAGCCCATGAAGAACTGCTGGCCTTTGCTGAAAAATCCGGCATTCCAGTGGCCAACTCGCTGATGGGATTAGGGGGCATTCCCCGGGATCATGAGCTGTCGATGGGAATGGTTGGTATGCACGGCTTCCAGGAAACTAATCTGGCGGTTATCAATTCCGATTTGTTGATTGCCATCGGTGCCCGTTTCAGCGACCGGGTTACCGGTAACTGCGATGCCTTTGTCCGCAATAAAACAGTCATCCATATCGATGTCGATCCCACTGAATTTGCCAAAAATATTCCGGCCGAAATTCAGATTCAGGGCAATATCAAAGATGTGCTGCCGTTGCTCACCAAAGACATTGAAGAAAAATCTTACCCGGAATGGTATGAAAAAATCAAGGGTTGGGTTATTCCCTGTGCCGAAAAAGGGGATTATCATCCCAAGAATATCCTCAACACCATTAATGCCGCCTATCCGGAAGCTTTTGTGGTCACCGAAGTTGGGCAGCATCAGATGTGGGTCGGCCAATACTGGAACGTTAAGCGTCCGGCTCAGTTTATCACCTCCGGTGGTTTAGGCACCATGGGCTACGGACTGGGGGCTTCGATTGGCGTTAAGCTGGCCAATCCTGATGCCGATGTGCTGCTCGTTGCTGGTGACGGCAGTTTCCGGATGAACTGTCAGGAATTGATCACTGTCAGCAAGTACCAGATTCCGTTAAAGATCTTCCTGTTTGACAACGAATCGTTGGGAATGGTACGACAATGGCAGAAGCTGTTCAGCGACAAGCGCTATGCCCAGACCGACATTGTTCAATGCACCGACTACATTATGCTGGCTGCTGCCAGCGGTATCCCTGGTTACAAGGTCTCCACCATGGACGAACTGAATCAGACTCTGGAAGCAATCAAAGACCAACCGGGTCCGTTGCTGGTTCACGTCAAGATCTCGAATGAAGAAGGGGTTTATCCCATTGTTCCAGCTGGTTGCGCCATAGACGAGATTTATTACGAATAGACAACTTGGAAATTATAAAAAAACTTTGCCGATGGAGTAGCGACTCTTAGGCAAAGTTTTTTCATTTTGGCATTGTGAAAAGGAAATGGCACTAGATAATAAATATTAGTTATTATTAAATAACAATAGTATTTCAATAATAAAAATTGTATAATAACGATTAGAATAATAAGTAGAGTGTTTATTTTTTATCTGATACGTGGCTTAGTGAAACAAAAAAATGATTTGGTTTTGAAAGGAGCGGAAGTCTGTTTCGACTAAGAAAAAATTAGCACTGACTAAAATTTAAACTTACAAATTAATTTACAAAGTTCTTTATCAATACTTCAACAAAGGAGCAAAGCAAAATGAAATGGATTTATGACATGAAGATCACCCGTAAACTGGTAATCAGTTTTATTCTTGTGTCTCTGGTGGCAGGTATTGTCGGATTAATCGGTGTGCTTAATCTAAATAAAATCAATGCATCCTACATTGATTCTTACAATAATGTGACCACTGCGCATATGAGTACCGGAAACTTACTTTCAAGTCTGGAAAAAATGAGATATCAATTAGTGGATATGGTTTTAGAATCTAATCCAGACGAAATTAAAAAAGATGCCGAGGAGATTGCAGCCGAAAAAGAAATGATCAGCTCTTCAATGGACAAATTTGAAGCGACAATTGTCAAAGAAGAGGTACGGGTCGAGTTTGCCAAGCTTAAAGAAACTATTTCCGAAGCTGAAAAACAAATTGATACGGCGGCCGGTCTAGCAGCAGAAAACAAAGATGCAGAAGCATTGGCGATGCTTGATGAAACGGGGTCACTAACAACATCGTTTGAAACAGCGATTACAGAAATGGGTGAGCTGATTAAAATGAAGGTTGATTCCGGAGAAGCCCAGATCAGTGAGAACACCCGTGACACAACTGCGGCAGTTACCCTAATATCGGTCATCACAATTTTAGGGATGATCGTTGCCATTGCATTGGGAATATTTTTGAGCAAGATTATTGGAAAACCCATCCAAAAGGTTTCAGAAGGTCTAAAAGAGATGAATCACGGTCATTTTATGATCCGACTTAAGATGGATCGAAAAGACGAAGTCGGCGAGATGGCTGATGCATTGGATACATTTTCAGATAGCATTCAAACAGTGATTGTTGGTACATTAAATGATGTATCAGCTGGGGATGTCAGTGCCAACATTGTACCTCGGGATGATCAGGATGAATTGGCACCAGCGCTTAAACAGATCATCGAAACCATTCGGGCACTGATTGAAGAAGCAAATAGGTTGTCGGCTGCTGCTGTGGAAGGAAGACTGAACACCAGAGGTGATGCATCGGCTTTTGCAGGTGGATATAGAGAAATCGTTGAAGGGGTTAATGCGACACTGGATGCGGTGGTCGGACCACTGAATGTTGCAGCTGACTATGTGGAGCAGATCAGTCAGGGAATTATTCCGCAAAAGATTACGGATAACTACGAGGGTGATTTTAATATTATAAAGAACAATTTAAACACCTGTATTGATGGGCTAAGCGCATTATCGGAAGGCAAACGGATTCTTGAAAAGATGAGCCTTAATGACTATTCTGAGGAAATGACCGGCCAGTACCTGGGAATTTACGCTGATATTGCAAAAGCCATCAATACGGTGCATGAGCGTCTGATTCGGGTGGTTAATGTTGCCACTCATATTGCGTCCGGAGATATGAGCGATCTGGAAACATTGCAGCAGATCGGCAAGCGAAGCGAAAATGACACGTTAAACCCCAGCCTGATTGCCATGATCGAAAACATTTTAAGCCTGGTTCAGGAAACGGAAAGCATGGCCAGTATTGCCGTTGAAGGGAATTTGGCAAATCGGGGTGATACCTCTAAATTTCAGGGTGAATTTGCCAAGGTTATCGATGGCTTTAATCAGACCTTGGATGCCATCATACAGCCACTGACTGAAGCAGCAGAGATTCTGGATTTGTTATCCACCGGAAATCTGAAAATTACAATGTCCGGTGAATACAAAGGCGACCATGCTCAGATCAAGAATGCTTTAAATAATACGATCATCTTCCTAAAACGCTATGTCGACGAAATTTCAGAAACATTGGAAGCCATGGGACAGGGTAGTTTAAATCAGGAAATTACAAGTGAGTATCTGGGGGATTTTCTACCTATTAAAACATCCCTCAATGCGATTAATGACAAGCTCAGCCAGACCATGCAGGAAATCAACGATGCCGCCGGACAGGTTGAAATGGGGGCCAGACAGATTTCGGATGGCGGTCAGAATCTGTCGCAGGGAACCACGGAACAAGCCAGCTCGATCCAGGAGTTAACGGCATCGATTGAAGAAGTCGCAGGAGAAACCAAGCGAAATGCTATGAATGCAAATCAGGCGAACGAATTGGCAGTAAGAGTCCGAAAAAATGCCGAAGTGGGAAATGATCAGATGGAAAAAATGGTTACCGCCATGGATGAAATTAGTGAATCCTCCAACAATATTTCTAAAATCATCAAAGTGATTGATGACATTGCTTTCCAGACAAATATTTTGGCCCTGAATGCTGCTGTGGAAGCAGCCCGGGCGGGTCAGCATGGCAAAGGCTTTGCGGTAGTAGCAGAAGAAGTCAGAACGCTGGCAGCACGAAGTGCTGAGGCGGCAAAAGAAACCACAGGTCTGATTGAAGGCTCCATCGACAAAGTGGAAGTAGGCACCCGGATTGCTGATGAAACTGCCGAAAGTCTCAAGGAAATACTGAATGAAATTGAGCAGGTAACCAGCCTTGTTGGTAACATTGCCCAGGCATCCAACGATCAGGCTTCGGAAATAGCCCAGATTACCAAAGGTATTGAACAGGTTTCCCAGGTGGTGCAAACAAATTCGGCCACGGCAGAAGAAAGTGCTGCTGCCAGTGAAGAATTATCAGGTCAGGCCGAAATGCTCAAACAAATGGTTGGCGCTTTTGAATTAAAAAGTATTGGCCAGACACGAAAAATACAAACTCGATTTGAAGAAGCGAAAGCGATCAAAAACGAAGCAGATCTTTCTTTTGAACCTCAAATTGTGCTGGATGACAACGACAAATATTAGGAAACAAATAATTGAAGACTCGTCCGATATTGAGAACTAACAGAGTAAATCATTAGAAAAACCAAGGACAGATGATAACAAAGCCTTGCCGATGCAGTCAAACGGGATTGATCAGCAGGGCTTTTTTTAAAAGTCTCGATGATAAAGATAATGATATTTGTCCGCAGTGGTAAAAATTCTGTCACACTATACGCCACACGTTGTCTAGTCAAATTCTCTATGTTAAAATATAAAAATAATGCATAGAAAAACGATTCTGTTGTTTTACAGCCTAAAAAAACGATATCCAAGTAAGAAGGTGATAATGTGCTATTACAAAAAGAACGGCAAGATGTGGTTAACTACTGCCGTAAGATGATTACAGCCGGATTAACGAAAGGCACTGGTGGCAACATCAGTATTTTAAATCGTGAAAAGGGTTTGATGGCTGTCAGCCCCAGCGGCATCGATTATTTTGAAACCTTAGTGGAAGATGTAGTAGTGATGGATCTTGATGGAAAAATTGTCGATGGTCGCCGAAAGCCATCCAGTGAGTATGAACTGCACCGGATTTTTTATGTCAGGCGGGATGATATTGCAGCGGTGGTTCACACGCATTCGGTTTATTCAACCGTTTTGGCAACCCTGCGCCAGCCGCTACCGGCATCCAGTTACCTGGTGGCCTATTCAGGATTGGATGTGCGCTGCGCCGATTATGCCTCTTTTGGCACTATGGAACTGGCAGAAAAAACCTTTGAGGCGATGCGGGATCGCTTTGCGGTGTTAATGGCTAACCATGGTTTGCTGACGGGCAGCACAGATATTCTCAATGCCTTTAACATCGCCGAACAAATAGAGCACTGTGCGGAGGTTTATGTAAAAGCCAGAGCCATTGGCACTCCGGTCGTTCTGGATGCGGATGAAATGGCAAGGATGGTCGTTAAGTTTGATCGTTTCTATGGTCAAAAAGTGTCCTATCATGAACCAGATGAAAAAGATGAGTGAGGAATCGATGGAAAAAAGCAAGGATTTGACAAGTCTGAAAAAAAATTACCTGGAAAAGAAAAAGACGGGTACAGAAAATAAAATAGTTTCGGCGTTGAAAATTGCGATTTGCGTAATCGTGTTCATAACCGTTATTTTTCTCCAGGTGCGGCTCTCTGCCTTAAGCAATATTGCCGGAGTCATTGCACAAATACAAGTGATGGTATCGGTCTATCTGGTGGTTGCGGTACGGAATAAAGGCTATCAGATTGCGGTGGGTATAAATATTTTGGCGTCGTTACTGGTGCTGTTCGGGGTGGTTATCGGACAGGGGAATCTGGAGGCGCTCCCGGGGGTGGTGGTACCGCTGTGTACCATCATCACGATCAGTATTATTTCGTTTTATGAGTATAGCTTCAGTACCAAATTAACCGAGATAACCGAACAGAAGATGGAACTTAGCGCCCTCTATGATGAATTGGCCAGTTCAGAAAAAGAATTTTTACAACAAAATGTTAAGTTAAAGGAACTGAACCGCAAAATGAAACAGCGGGAGGTGCGGCTCAATTATCTGGCCTTTACCGATGTTTTAACCGGACTGCCTAACCGAGAGATGCTTATTGGTAAGCTTGATGCTCTGGTTGAGCGCTGTCAGGAACAAGTGGCACATTTTGCGGTGGTGTTTATTGATCTTGACAATTTTAAAAGAATTAACGATTATAAAGGCCATTATATTGGGGACTTGCTACTGAAAGCCATTGCCGATAAAATTAAGAAGATTATTTATCAGCAGGATATGCTGGGATGTCTGGGGGGCGATGAATTTACTCTGATTATACAACGTGATCTCACTGAAATAGAGATTTTAGAATATGTTGAGAAAATTCGAACTGCACTGCTGGAGACCTTTGTAATTGAAAACATGGAATTAAATATCAGTGCCAGCTTTGGAGTTGCCTGCTTTCCCCAGGATGGAGTTACCACGACAGAACTCCTGAACTATTCGGATATTGCCATGTATAAGGCCAAAGAATTCGGCAAGAATCGAGTACAATTCAGTACTGAACGGCTGTAGCCGTGGCCGTGGTGCTTTTAGTCTTTTAACCGATGGATACGATTGCGAGTTTGTGTGAATTTAGGGTATAATGACTTTAATAATGTCATTGACAACTGGTAGCAAGCGGGCGGTTAATGACGGGAACGCATCTGGAGGTGAAACGTGTGGCTTGAGCTGAAAAAAAACCTGGTGATGATTCTGGTTGTAGGTATTTTAGGCGGGATCATTGGGGGGATCACCTGGCTGATTCTCTTTTTATTAAATCATGGCATTGAAATTATCTGGCATGTTATCCCCAAAAATCTAAATTTAGCTGTTTATCCGCTGGTGGTTTGTGCGCTGGGAGGTGTGCTGGTCGGGTTATGGGAAAAACGCTTTGGTCCCTATCCCAGAGAATTATCAGAAATCATGGCCGAGGTAAAAAGCGGACAAAAGGTCCCGTATAATAATCTTCATATTGTTGGAATTGCGGCGCTGTTACCGCTAATTTTCGGTGGCAGCCTGGGACCGGAGGCCGGGCTCTCCGGGATTATTGTGGGGTTATGTTTCTGGTTTTCCGACAAACTGAAATTTGCCCTGACCGAAGCAGATGAAATCGCTGAAATTGGGATGGCAGCCACCATTGGCGTAATTTTTAATTCACCACTGTTTGGATTTGTCAATCAGATTGAGGATGATGGCAGTGTAAAAAAGATACCGAGAAATAAGAAAATTTTATTGTATTTTGTTGGGATTCTTGGTGGGTTGGGCGCATATCGGTTACTGTCTCACACAATCGGTGGCGGATATGGTCTGGGAAATTTTCCTGAGATTAAAACCCTGGGAACCACTGAATGGACACTGGTGATTCCCCTGGCTCTGGCAGGGAGCCTACTGGGGATGCTTTATTTCATCTTTAAGAGTATTGTAAAAAAAGCGATTCATCCGCTTAAAAACAAGGTGGTGGTGAAAGCGGTGGTAGCTGGTGTGATTCTCGGCGGGGTGGGCATATTTTTACCCTACACCATGTTTTCCGGTGAACACCAGATGACCGGACTGATGACAAGCTGGGAAAGCATTGGTGTTGGGCTACTTTTTGTAACCGCCATTGTTAAACTGTTAATCACCAATATCTGCTTGGAACTGGGGTGGCGGGGAGGTCATATATTCCCGGTGATTTTTTCTGGGGCAGCGATTGGCTATGCATTTGCGATTTTACTACCCATCGATCCCATTTTTTGTGTGGCTGTGGTCGCTGCTGGTCTCACCGGAGCAATTCTTCGAAAACCATTGGCGGTAATTTTGTTATTGCTGATTATGTTTCCCCTCAGTGCGATTATTCCTCTGGTGATAGGCTCAGTAATCGGTAGCGCCATTCCAATTCCGGGATTTTTGGGACTGGATCAAACAGAATAAAAAAAGATCTGGGCATTGAGCTCAGATCTTTTTTAAAGCGTATACTTTTTAGAGACCGTTTTTGGATGAAATACTTATTGCTCAGCAGGATGGCTTGACATGGTAGAGGCGAATAGTGCAATTCCACCAACGATTAAATAAATCCCGGCAATGATTGAAAAGGCAAATAGCATAACATAGGGATTAAAAAGGAAGAAGAAACCCAGGATGGTATTGATAATTCCGGCAGCAAGCAGCCATCCAGTACCGGAACCGCCCTGTTTTTTCATCATCGAAGAGGCGGCGATCTGATTAATACCGGTGAATAGGGTCATAAACGCCAGCATAAATCCAAAGGTCTCAGCCCGGGCTAAAGCCGGTGCAAAGACAAGCAGAAAACCAAGAATGACGGCCATAATCCCTGAAGTCAGGCTCCAGCCGTTTTTAATTTCACTTTTGGCATAGTCATAAATCATAAAAACACCATAAATCATTAAACCAATAACAAAGATCCAGATCATCATGTTAACAAAGAACTGTGGTGCAATAAAAACCCCGATTCCAAGCAGAATCATAATAATTGAAGCTGCAATTCCCAGACCTTTATGGCCTTTTGTTACATTTCCGACAGCGTTTTCCATTTTTCTACCTCCAGGTTAAAAATAATTTCGATAAGCTGAGCTACAAATGCTATTAATATAATGCCCATTTTTAATAAATTAAAACAAAAATATTTTTTTAGTGAAAAAACGTTTTTTGGGTAAATAAAAAATAACACACAAGAATTTATAATCAAAATATGGATCGTATATCATTAGAATATACAGAAGGGAGAAACGGATGCGTGGTCCAATTGATTACATTGTTCTGGAGTTTGAAGGGAATCAGTTTAAAGGAGAAGTCCTGAGTGCCTTAGCCGATGCGGTCAGCAAGAAAATAATCAACGTGCTTGATCTGGCGGTGATTCTAAAAGATGAGAATGGGAATGTGGTGACACTAGAACTGAATAATCTGGATGATGAACTGGTGCAATCTATTACTTTGCTACACCGGGAAAAAGCGGGGTTGATTTCCATGGAAGATATCGAAGAAGTTGGCGAGGTACTGGCAACCAACAACGCCGCCGGATTATTGATCATTGAACAACTATGGGCAAAGGATCTTAAACGGGCTCTGATTAATGCCAATGGAAGACTGGTTTCAGAGGGGCGAATTCATCCGGATGCCGCCGCTGAATTGGATGAAGAGGAGGAAAACTAAATGGCCGGATTATTAAGAGGAGTAGCCAGAACCGCCGTTGTGGCTGGAACTGCCACAGCCGTATCAAATAATGTTAGTCGTCGCCAGGCAAAGCGATTTACCGAAAAAGATCAGCAGGCCTATGCTCAGCAACAACAAGCTTATCAACAGCAGCAGGTTTCTCAACAGCAAAGCTATCAGCAGGATGTGGATTTTGACGAGCAATTGGCCCAATTAGCCAAGCTGGGTCAGCTTCGGGATCAGGGGATCTTAACACAACAGGAGTTTGAAGCCAAGAAACGACAAATTTTAGGTGTTTAAAGGAGGACTTATCCTGGTGCTGGTCATGGGCACGGGGACTTCTCTGGCAACAGATACCGACAGCGTCTTTCTGATTGCTACCTATGCCATTGTGCTGTTTACCACTGTAGTTCAGGGACTCACTGTGGGTAAGGCGTATGAACGCCTGAAATAATAAGGGTAAAAATGTAATAACACAAGAAAAGAACAACGTATCCGGAAAAATAATCTCCGGAAAGGTTGTTCTTTTGTTTTATATTATTTGGATACGTTTATCTCGGTCCAGGCCCGGTTGTAAATCTCCATTACATCATTGGGGAGATCTTTAAAGATTTCGCTGCGAGCCAGATCTTCATTGCTGATGTTAAAACCGGCATTTTCAGACCAGCTGGCATCCAGAAGGGCTAAGGCTGGGGTGTTGGGTGAAGAGTAACCGACATATTCAATATTTTTGGCGGCAATTTCCGGAGTCAGCATGAAATTGATGAATTTTTCGGCCAATTCCGGGTTTTGGGCATTTTTGGGAATCACAAAATTATCATAAAAGGCATTGGAACCTTCCTTGGGAACCGCAAAATTAAGACTGTCGGTTTCACTCATGATAATTGCGGCATCGCCGGAGTAAACCACTGCCATGGCCGCATCACCACTGGCCATCAGGCTCTTGACATTATCGGTGACATAAGCCATCACCAGAGGTTTCTGGGCGATCAGGGCATCCCGAGCGGCATTGATATTGGCTTCATTGGTTTCATTCATTGAGAAGCCCAGTCGTTTCAGAGAGACGCCCATACTGTCGCGGATGCTGTCATACATTAGAATTTTAGATGCATATTTGTCGTTCCAGAGCAGGTTCCAGCTATCCACCGGGTCGGTGACTTGCGCCGTGTTATAAACAATCCCCAAAACTCCGTAGAAATAAGGCACCGAGTATTGATTGCCGGGGTCAAAGGCCAGATTCTTTGCCGAGTCATCGATGTTGGCCAGATTGGGGATACTGTCTTTAGTGATCGGGCGGAGCATTTCTTCCCGGATCAGCCGTTCAATCATATAATCAGAAGGCACCAGCACATCGTAGGTGTCGGATGAGTTTTTGACCTTGACATACATGTCTTCATTAGAGGTAAAGGTTTCATAATTGACCCGGCAATTGTATTCTTCTTCAAACTGAGCGATCACCTCCGGATCCATATAATCACCCCAGTTATAAACCGTCAGCTCGGCCCGATCATCAGATCCGCAGCCACCAGCTAAAAAGGGCAGACACAGTAACGACAAAATTAATACGATTTTTTTCATTCCATTCTCCTCATAAGATTTATTGAATATTTTTAATCCCTTTTTCACTGCGGATGTTGATCAGGACTAACAAAACCATGATACATCCGAACATAATAGTTGACAAGGCATTGATTTTGGGGTTGATGCCAGCCTTGGCCATGGAGTAGATGGTGATGGACAGGTTACTGACCCCGTTGCCGGCGGTAAAAAAACTGATTACAAAATCATCGATGGACAGGGTAAAGGCGATCAGGGCGCCGGAGGTCACACCGGGTAGAATTTCCGGGAACAGCACCTTCCAGAAAGCTTGTCGGGGCGTTGCGCCGAGATCCAGGGCGGCTTCAAAAATATTTTCTGGCAGCCGGTTAAACCGGGGCAGCACTGCCAAGATGACATAGGGAATACAAAAGGTGATGTGGGCAATAATGATGGTGGTGAGGCCCATCTTCATGCCAATAAAAATAAACAGCGACATCAGTGTGATCCCCATGACAATATCCGGTACCAGCACGGGAATATTATTGAGCAGCAGGTAGGGGCGTTTCAGCTTGGAACGCATCCGATAAATGCCCAGAGCTGAGACGGTTCCCACAACGGTTGAAACAGTAGTGGCTATCACGGCAATGATCAGGGTATAATATAAGGCCTGAAGAATATAGCGATCCTGAAAAAGCATCACATACCATTTTAGAGTAAAGCCAGCCCATGGCCCCATGATTTTTGAATCATTGAAAGAATAAATGATCAGCACCAGAATCGGGGCGTATAAAAACAGCAGGATCAGACCAAAGACCAGATTTTTAAAACACTTTCTCATAGCAGTTGCCCCCCGGTGTCAAATTCTTTCCCGGTAATTAAACGGGCAATACCGAGAACCAGAAAGATTATCGTCATTAGAACCATTGATATTGCTGAGCCGAAGTTCCAGTTATTCAGGGTTAAAAACTGCTGTTCAATGAGATTACCAATCAGCATGTATTTACCGCCACCCAACAGGTTGGAAATGACAAAGGTGCTGACCGCTGGCATAAAGACCATCATACAGCCGGAAACAATCCCGGGAAGACTGAGCGGTACCTTGATTTTTAGAAACATCTGAAAATGGTTGGCGCCCAGATCGGTGGCGGCTCGTAATAGATCCGGGTCGATTTTTTTTAAGGAAGTGTAGATGGGTAATAACATGTAGGGAAAGAAGTTATATACCATTCCCAGAATCACCGCCGATTGGGTATACAGCAGACTGACATCCCGGAAGCCTAAAAGCCCGAGAAATTGGGAGATCAAGCCGCTACCGCTGAGCAGAACCATCCAGGCGTAGGTACGTAATAAAAAATTAACCCACATAGGAATAATCATCAACACAATCATCATATTTTGGCGATGGCCGGGTAGGGAAACGATCAGGTTCCCCAGAGGATAGGCAATCAGAAAACAGATCAGAGTGGCGATGACGGCATATAAAAACGAACGGTATAACAGCTCCAGATATACCGGATCCATAAACTGCTGATAGTTTTCCAAAGTAAAGGTGTAGATTCCGGCCTTAAAATCCGGGTTGGATAAAAAGCTGAACCAGATTACCACCAACAGCGGAACAGCAATAAAAATCAGCATCCACAGACCATAGGGATAGGCAATGTATTCCTTAAATGATTTCATGGTCATTGTCCTTTTTCATGATATGAATATTATTGGGGTCAACCTGGATACTGATGGGATCTCCGGCGAAGAATTCCCGGGTGGTGTGAATCAGCCAGTTGATGCCCTGACAGGTCATGACAATTTCATAGTGCATCCCCAAAAAAGTCACCGTTTCAATTTTTCCATCGAGAAAACCAACGCCGGGGGGGAGAATTTCGATATCCTCCGGACGAATTACGGAAAGCACCGCCTCGTTTTCCGCAAAACCCGTATCGACACAGGGAACGGCCACATTTTGAAGCTTGACCAGACAGTCTTTTAACATAATTGCCTCGAGAATATTGCTTTCGCCGATAAAATCCGCAGCGAAGGCGTTTCGGGGTTCATTGTATATGTCCACCGGGGAGCCGATCTGCTGAATTCGGCCGTGGTTCATAATGATGATGGTATCGGACATGGTCATTGCCTCTTCCTGATCGTGGGTGACATAAATGAAGGTGATCCCGGTTTTTTTCTGAAGGTTTTTTAGCTCCAGCTGCATATTCTTGCGCAGTTTGAGATCCAGGGCTCCCAAGGGCTCGTCCAACAGCAGTACCTGGGGATGATTGACCAGCGCCCGGGCAATGGCAACCCGCTGTTGCTCACCACCACTTAGGGAATTGACATCCCGCTGTTCATGTCCCTGAAGATTCACCATCCGCAGCATTTCCTGAACCAGACGATCGATTTCGTCTTTGAATTTTTTTTGAATTTTTAGTCCAAAGGCAACATTGTCATAGACATTTAAATGGGGGAACAGGGCATATTTCTGAAAAACTGTATTAATCGGCCGTTTGTTGGCCGGGATAGTGAGGAGGGTTCGGCCTTCAAAAAGAATGTCCCCGGAATCCGGGGTTTCAAACCCACCAATCATCCGCAGCAGGGTGGTTTTACCACAGCCGCTGGGGCCGAGGATGGTCAGAAATTCATTCGTGCGGATGGAAAAATTAATTTCATCAATAATGGTTTTATCCCCATAGTGTTTAACCAGGTTGCTAACTTGTATAATCTTTTCGGTATTTTTTTTCAATTCATAAATCCTCCGTCGTATCAAAACCATCTATTTAAGCAAAAAAATCCCCAGGCTTTCCCCAGGGTTGATTAAGCGATTCGTTGCTTATGGATAAGCATTATTACACTGGTTTTATTCTAACATGTTATCAAGCGGATGGCAATGAAATTAGGATTAGCAACCGGAATTTTTAAATGAAAAAAAACAGAGTAACACTCTGTTGCCAGAAACATTACTCTGCTGGTGTTGCCCAGTTTGGGCATAGTTATAGAATGCTGGTAATGGTAACATTCAGGAAGGCCCGGTTACTGAGATCAAGTTCAAAAGGGGTCACATCTTCGCCGTCTTTTTTAAAAATCCGGACCTTGGGTCGCATCGAAAAGTTCTCATAATTCTCAATGATAATTCCGGTTAGCCGGTTGCTCAGTTCCACGCAGGTACCAATCGGATAGGGGGCAATCTTGCGGATAAAGACATCAACCAAATCCGGATCGAAAAGGGTATGAGAAGCCCCCATGATGTACTCGATAACTTCCGAAGGGATAATGGCTTTGCGGTAGGGGCGATCGGAGGTCATGGCATCATAGACATCGGCAATGGCAATGATTCGCCCAAAGAGCGAAATTTTTTCTTCTTTTAAATCGTTGGGGTAACCGCCGCCGCCGAACTTTTCATGATGATCGAGAATCCCAATTCGGGCCGACAAATTGATGTTTGATACTTTTTTGATATAATCAAAACCCAAAGTGGAATGGTTTTGCATTTCACAGGATTCGTCTTCGGAGAGTACCCCAGCTTTACAGAGGATATCTTTCTTGACAAAAACTTTGCCGATATCGTGCAGAATCGCACCGATTCCCAGATCGCATAATTGTTCCCGGCGCAAGCCCAGGGCGGTTCCCAGAACGATGGAAAGGACGGCAACATTCACTGAATGAAAATAGGTATAGTCATCAAAAACCTTCAAATCCACCATATTAATAACCATGTGACTATTTTGAAGAATTTCATCAACAATGGACTCAATCTGTTTTTGCATATCATTAAAAGTATTCTTTTTTAATGAACCTTTATTTTCGGTGGTAATAAAGACGTCCTTCACACATTTAACCGTTTCGGCGCGAACCCGGTCATTGATGATATTGATGATTTGAATGTCTTTGGTCAGATCGTCTTCAACATAGATGCCATTATAATTCAGTTTTTTTATTCGTTCGATATAATCTTCAGTCAAAACTGTATCTTTGGCAAGTATCAACTCACCTCGTTCACCCCAAAGATTATTTCCTAACATCATTCCTTCACGCAGGCAAAATGTTGGTACATATCTCATGGTTTTCCTCCCAATATAATGACCTGGTATAAAGTCAGGACTTAGATAATAATTATAACTATAAGATCCCTGTTTTTGCAATCAAAATTTCACGATAGCTCGGATAAAAAACGGGAATAAAAAGAAATTTAAGTTTAATATGCCTTTAGTTATGACAAAAAAACCTTAAAATCGATTGAATGAGATAAATTCATCGATGGTTGGGTGGGTAGAAGCCATGATTTTTTCCGGGGTGTCAGAAAACAGACAGATGCCCTGATCGAGAAAAGTCAAGTGGGTACAAATCCGAAAGGCTTGGCTGAGATTATGGGTGATGATGATAATGGTCAGGCCCTGGTCGCGATTTCGTTTTTTAAGGGCGGTTTCAATAAGTTGGATGCTTTTGGGATCAATATTGGCAGTTGGTTCGTCTAAAAAAAGTACCTTTGGCGAAAAAGACAGCGCCCGTGCCAGAGCTGTCTTTTGAGATTCACCACCAGAAAGATGGCGGGCATTCTGGTTTGCGATATTTTTGATTTCGAACTCCTCCAGCAGTTGATTTACAGTTTGATGAAGCAGTTCTTTTTCATAGTTGCGGATTTTTAACGGATAGGCAATATTATCATAGACGGATCGGGAAAAAAGCGTAGGAGTATGGGTGGAGTAGGTCATTTGGGAAAAAATATCCTGACATAAGGGGTGATCATTGTAGTGGACCGTTCCAGAGGAAGGGGCGATCAGGCCCGCCATTATTTTCATCAAGGTAGTTTTTCCGGAACCGTTGGGCCCAATAATACCATGAATTTGGCCGGACTCAAAAAATAGCTCACCATGCTGACCCTCCAGATGAAGTACTTCTTTTTGTTTATAGGTTTTAACAATATGGCTAGTCTTGATATTCATTCTGATCTCCAATAATAAAATGATATAAAACGGAATTGGTGATAAAAGAGATGGTCATCAGAATCAGACCCATGGCAATGGAAACACTGTATTGGCCCATGTTGTTATTCATGGCAATAAAGGTGGTCATCACCCGGGTAAAGCCCCGGATATTGCCGCCAACAATCATAACGGCACCAACTTCAGAAATGGCCCGACCAAAACCAGTGACCAGGGCAATCATGATAACGCCTTTTAATTCCAACACGAGTAAAATTAAAACATCTAAGCCCTGGGCACCCAACGTTTTACCAGTTTGTACCACCTCGTAGCCGCTGGTGCTGGCATGGTTAAAAACGATGCCCATAATAACCGGAGTCACCAGAATGGTTTGGGCAATGATCATGGCGGTGGGGGTGTACATCAGTTGAAACTGGCCGAAGGGTCCCGAACGGGCCAAAAAGAGTGCGGTAAACAAACCGATGATAACCGGTGGAAAGGACATGAAGGTGTACAGCAAACGGGATACCACTTTCTTGCCTCGAAAATTATTAATTCCCAGAAGGATGCCAAGGGGTACCCCAATCAAAGTTCCGTAAAGGGTTGATGAAAAAGATACGAAAAGCGATAATAACACAATTTGAATGATTTCAGGATCAAAGGAAAAAATCAGCCGAAAGGCTTCAACAAAACCATTGAGTATGTAATCCATTGATTTCTCCATAATGAGATCCTGGAAGATGTCATCTCCCAGGATCTCAATTGATTGTTATTTTTTAACTGCGTCGGGAATAAATAGCTGATCGCCATTGACTTTGTATGATGCGATCAGTTCCTGAGTTTCAGGAGATATGATCCAATCGACAAACGCTTGGGCACCTTCGGCATTGATCTGGTCATTAATACTTGGCGAGACGGCAATAACCCCATATGGATTATTAAGCATTGCATCACCTTCACAGACGATTTCCAGATTGGCCATGGTGTCTTTCATGTTGGCGTAGGTAGCTCGATCTGCCAATGTGTAGCCCAGTTTTTCATTGGTGACAGTCAGGGTTTCGCCCATCCCGGTACCAGTTTTTATGTACCAGTCGCCAGCAGGAGTAATGTTGGCAGCTTTCCAGATCGCCAGTTCTTTGGTGTTGGTGCCGGATTTATCATCCCGGGAGACGAAAGTCGAGGGCACTGCAGCAATAGCGGTAAAAGCTTTAACCGCATCATCAGCAGCTGTCGTTTTGACTTTGGCCGGATCTTCTTTTGGTCCCAACACGACAAAGTCATTATGCATAACGTCAAAACGTTCAACCCCATAGCCATCAGCAATAAACTGATCTTCTTGAGATCGGGCATGTACGAGCAGTACGTCAGCTTCCCCGGCTTTTCCCATTTCCATGGCTTTACCGGTGCCCACTGCGACAACCTTGACTGCAATCCCGGTTTGAGCTTCAAAGTCAGGTAGAATTTCGTCCAGCAGACCGCTGTCCTGGGTGCTGGTGGTGGTGGCCAGAATGATCTCTCCGTTGGAACCGGGCTCTAAGTCTTTCTTTGCCGGAGTACAGCCCAGTGTACTGAGGGCAATGGTGCAAACAAACAAAACAATAACCAATAGTGACAATTTCTTTTTCATTTTCTTCCTCCTAAAATATTTTATCAAAAGAGCGGATACTCTAAAGACGACAATAAAGAGAAGTGAATCCAAAAAAAATAATCGATTGCTTAAAAAAACAATCGAAAATTTTGCGTTAACCATCCTCTACACACTGGAAAGCATCGTCATTTCTAACGAGACTCTAACGATTGAAAAACCATAGAAAACCGTAGGTTTGTCAATTCGGATTGTTTGTTTTCACTACGAAACCGTATTTAATTGATTTTATTCTATCAAATCAGATTGTTTGAGTCAAGTCTGCCAAGGAATTGTGTCTTCAAATTAATTGATACCCAGTTGCCAATCGTTTATTCATTGTAACAAGGATGACCATTAAAAAAAGCTCTCAAAAGTGTTGCATTGGCGTAAAATTGATCAAAAACTGTACGTTTTTTTATCCTTATTTTGATCTTATTTTGTAAAATGCCTTTTACCATGACATTTTTGCCCAGCCGTTGACAGACAAAAAATCTGATGATACCATGAATCAATCAGATTGATCTAGAAATTTTGATAAAGGAAAATGTGATGAAGACAATAAGAGTATGTGTTGGCAGTGCCTGTCATGTAAATGGATCGTATAAGGTGGTAAAAGCGATGAACCAGATCATTGATCAGCGGGGGCTGGGAGATGAGATTGAACTGGTGGGATCGTTTTGTATGGGAAAATGCACTGAGGGTGTGGCTGTGGAATGTGATGAGATCATCTATGCTGTGTCTGTTGACAATGTGGAAGAAGTCTTCGAGAAAATTATGGGGGAAAAATAATTGAGTATTATCAATTTTTCAAAAAATAAATGCCGCAATTGTTATAAATGTATTCGAAATTGTCCGGTGAAGGCCATAAAGCTTAAGGACAAACATGCGCAGATTATTCAGTCGATGTGTATTGGCTGTGGAGTCTGTATTGCTACCTGTCCCCATAACGCTAAAGAAATTCATAGTGATGTTGATACCATCAAGCAATGGCTAAAAACTGAGCAGGTGGTTTTAAGCTTGTCGGCGGTATTCCCGACAGCTTATTATCTGGATCATCCCCGCCAGTATTTGGGAATTCTTCGGGAGCTGGGCTTCACAATTATTGAGGAGACCTCGATTGGCGCCGAGGTAGTGGCCAAAGCCTATGCCGATGAGTATCGCAGTAATAAGAAATTTATTATTTCGTCATCCTGTGCGGCGATCAAAAACCTCATTGAGATTTACTATCCTCAGTACCTTTCATCGCTGAGTCGTCAGGTCTCACCGATGATTGCCCACGGCAAGATTCTTCGTGAAAAATACCCCAATGCCAAAATTGTCTATGCCGGTTCCTGTCTGGCTAAAAAAATGGAGGTTCATGACAAGGATGTCCGGGGCATCATTGATGGGGTTTTAACCTTTGATGAAATTGACAGCTGGATTAAAAAAGAAAACATCATTCCGAATAAAATGCCGATGGAAGAGTTTAATGCCATTGGTACCAACACCGGGCGGCTTTATCCGATTACCGGCGGATTGGCTAAAAACAGTGTCGAAAACCTTGATGGCAGCCGGAAAATCCTGCGTATTGACGGAGTCAAGGACTGTATGGAGTTTCTCGATGAGATTCACCAGCTGGATAAAAAATACTGGATCGAAATGAACGCCTGTGAGGAGGGCTGTGTTAATGGCCCAGGTAATATTCACAGTCCACTGTCCAAATATGAAAAGGTAGAGATGCTGCAGACCTATATTGATTTAAACAGTAAAAAAGAACCCTCCACCGATATTCCAGCGATTGATACCAGGCGTTCATTCCATAAACGGCCCGTTCATCATCTCGGTGAGGTGCCGACCGAAGAGTTGGAAAAAATCCTTAACCAGATGTCCAAATTTACAGAGCGGGACGAACTGAATTGTGGAACCTGTGGTTATGAAACCTGTCGGGATAAGGCCCGGGCGGTTTATTGGAATATGGCGGAATTGGATATGTGTCTGCCGCTGATCACCAGTAAGACTGAAGCCATTTCGAATTTGATTATCACCACCACGCCCAACGCCATTGCGGTGCTGGATAAAAAATTCCGGATCATCGAGTTCAATGCTGCGGCTGAACGCCTCTTTAATATGAAAAAGGAAGATGTGATGCGTTACAATTTTGTCGATGCTCTGGATTACAACCCCTTTAGAAAACTCAATCAGGATCGGGGCAATACGTATACCGGTAAAGGCCATTATGAAAAAGAAAACCGCACCTTTATGGAAATCTTGACCTATATTCCCGAGCAGGAGCTGTACATGGGGATATTTATTGACATCACCCGTCAGGAAAAGCAGGAGCAGGACATGCAGAAAATTCAGGAAGAAACCCTGAAAATGGCCCAACGGGTTATTGACAAACAAATGCGGGTGGCTCACGAGATTGCTGGTTTGCTGGGTGAAACCACGGCTGAAACCAAGGTGACCCTGACCAAGCTCCAGAAAGTGGTAACCAGTCGGGAGGTTGAAGTTTAATGGCGTTATTTATGGATATAGCCAGTGATAGTGTCAACAAGGTTCATGAAGAGCTTTGCGGCGATAATGTGGAAGTGCGAATCAATGATGAAAGTGTCATTGTGGTGCTGGCTGATGGTATGGGCAGCGGCGTCAAAGCCAATATTCTGGCAACCCTGACCTCAACCATTGCGGCCACCATGCTGGAAGAAAAAATGGGGATTATGGATGTGCTGGAAACCCTGGAAGCTACCCTGCCAAAATGCAGCGTTCGCCATATGGCGTACTCGACCTTTACGATTGTGCAGGTATTTCGGAACCGAATGGCTTATATTCTTGAATTTGATAACCCGCCACTGGTGTTTATCCGGGATGGGGAGATCATTGAACTGGAACGTAAGGAAATTGAATTCCAGGGAAAATCGGTTTATGAAACCTCAATGGAAATCGAAAAAGGTGATATTATGGCTTTTTTCAGCGATGGTGTCATTCATGCCGGGATTGGCCATTTGTTAAACTTTGGCTGGCAATGGGAAGAAGCGGCGGACTACCTTCTGGCCCGCTCCTATGAAAACAAAAAGGCCAAGGATATTTCAATGGCGCTGGTGGACACCTGTTATAATCTTTATGGTGAAGAGCCGGGAGATGATACCACGGTGGCCGTTATTAAAGCGGAAGAACGAAAATACATCACCATTTTTTCCGGGCCACCGCTGGATCAGGAAAAAGATGCTGAGATTAAACGGCTGCTGGAACGGGCCCGGGGCAAGAAGATTGTCTGCGGCGGGACAGCTGCCAATATTGTGGCCCGGGAATTTGGAGAAGAGGTCAAGGTCGATTTTTCAACCATGTCGGATCGGGTGCCGCCGATTGCTACCATTAAAGGGATCGATCTGGTAACGGAGGGGGTACTCACCCTGCAGGAAACCTTGCGGATCTGTGAAAATTATATGAATAATCACTGTGGTCGGGAAATTTTCCAGGAAAAAAACGGCGCATCGATGCTGGCAAATATTTTGATGAATGAATGTACAACCATTGATTTAATTATGGGAAATTCGATTAATCCGGCTCATCAGAACCCGGACTTTCCGGAGGAACTGACGACGAAATGGCGGGTGACTCAAAAACTGATTGATATGCTCCGAAGCATCAATAAAGAAGTGAACATCATCTATGTTTGATCAGGACTGATTATGACAGCATAAAAACATTGTCTTTTTTATCAAAAAGAGAAGCGGAACACCCCGGTGAGGGTGTTCCGCTTCAAATATAATATGCTTTGAGGAGAAAAGCTATACTCTTTATTTACCCAAATTATTTTAATTAACACATATTATAAAAAAATATTATTTTTTTAGTTATTTTTTTAAAACGGCAAAATGATAATAGCCATATCCAGCCCCAAAAACAATAGTGCAAATGGCAAAATATAGGCCAAACAATGGATTCTGAATGCCCCCGGAGAAAATGATCAACGAGCCGATGGCAGCCAGAAGGGGACAGATAAGA
This sequence comes from Acetobacterium wieringae, assembly GCF_026646375.1. Classification (GTDB taxonomy): domain Bacteria; phylum Bacillota; class Clostridia; order Eubacteriales; family Eubacteriaceae; genus Acetobacterium; species Acetobacterium wieringae_A. The sequence continues at coordinate 64,355 of NZ_JAIPPU010000004.1, read as the reverse complement.
CCCCGGAAAACACTTTTGATTTCCTTTTTTTGCCATAGTGAAAAAACTTTATAGTATAGGCCCAGATATAAAAGATAGCTGGTGACAATGGCGATTTCGGAAATATCGGAATTAGGAAACAGCGTATATTTCTGGGCAAAATAATGAACGACCATCCAGAATCCAACAATGATTAGGGCAAAAAAAGCTGAATTGACTGGAAAATCAAAGCGGGATGAAAGTTTCGTCATGGCTTTGGCATTAGGAATCATCTGATCCAGACCCAGGGCATAGGGCATCCGGATCATTGCCATTACCAGGCCATTGAGAGTTCCCAGAACCGAGATAAAAACAAACAGCATCAGGATTTTGGCACCACTGGGACCAAAAATCATATTGGCAGCAAAGTCCAGATGAGCATCGCCACTGTTCATTATTTCAGTCGGCCCCACCAGATTGGAAATGCCGACAAAATAAATAATGTAAAGCACAAGAATAATCAGTGGACTGATCACCAGCGCCAAGGGCAGATTTCGTTTGCTATTTTTTATTTCATAGGCCACTGAGGTAGAAATAATCCAGCCGTCAAAAGAGAAGGCAATCGGGGCAATGGCCGCAATCCAGCCGGTAGAACTGATTTCAGAAACGGCCGTACTGGTGAAATGGTCTGCGGTACCGCCAAAGATCAGACCGGCAAAACCGATGATAACCAACGGAATCAGTTTGATGACCATGGCGGTACTCTGGAAATGACCGCCGATTTTGGCTGACAGAATATTGGTGGCATAAAGTACCAAAAAACAGCATATTCCCGCCAGAATCTGAATTTCCAGTGTTTGCTCAACATTAAAAAGAATGCAGAAATAAATACCGGAAACCCAGGCTAGAATGGCAGTGATGGTAGGCAAATAAATAAAGGTTTGGAACCAGCCATAGGCGGAACCCATGCTGGGGCTGATAAATTCTTTGGCGTAGGAAAGAACGCCGCCGGGGTGATCGGTTCGGGCCGCCAGTTCGGCAATGGTTAAACAACCAAAGACAATGCTGATGGCTGCAATAACAAAGACCAGAATACCTAGAAACACATTGCCACCGGTGGCGACCAGAATATTATCGCTTTTAAAAAATATACCAGAACCGATAACGACGCCAACAATCAGAGCGATGGCGGTAAATAAATTGTATCGTGACTGTTGCATGGTAACCTCCAGGGTTTGGATTCCCGACAATTAAGTAAAAAACCTGGGGTAATTTCTTATTGCCTGAAAAATGATTTTAAAATTTACTTGGTACCGAAAAGGCGGTCGCCGGCATCACCTAAACCAGGCACAATGTAAGCGTGGTCGTTTAAGTGATCATCGATGGCAGCACAAAAAATCGGGACTTCGGGATATGCGGTGGTGACGGCTTTAATCCCTTCCGGGCAGGCCAAAATATGAACCACCTTGATATTGGGGCAGTTGGCTTCTTTCAAAAGTCGAATGGTATGGATGACCGATACCCCAGTGGCCAGCATCGGGTCGACAATAATGGCTTCTCGTTCAGCAATGTCAGAAGGTAGCTTCTTGTAGTATTCCACCGCCTGGAGCGTTTCGGGATCACGGTACAAACCGATGTGACCGATTTTGGCCTTGGGAATGATGTTGGTAAAGCCTTCCACCATGCCCAAACCTGCCCGTAGAATAGGGACAATGACCACATCTTTTTCGGCCAGTACTTTTTGGGTTGTTTTGCAGATTGGGGTTTCAATCTCGATTTCTTTAAGTGGAAAATGCTTGGTAACCTCCCAGGCCATCAGGCTGGATAATTCTTTCACCAGTTCCCGAAACTCCCGGGACGGTGTTTCCATCTTTCTCAGGTGGGTCAATTTGTGCATGACAAGTGGATGATCCACGATCGTAACATTTTGCATGATAATCTCCTTTTATTGTTAATAGATTAATAATACGATAATTGACTGAATAATTCTACAATTATTTAAGAATTATTTGTTGACACTTGGGAAATAAGGGTTAAAATGAAATAATATGATAAAATTTAAGAGGAATAGAAATTTTTAAAAAGGAAGGTGACCTGAAAAATGAAAGAAATTAAATTATATACTTGGGCCCACTGTCCCTATTGTCGAGCTGCCAAACAACTTCTGGATGATAAGGGTTTGAAGTATACTGAAATTGATATTTATAATGATGCTCAGACCCGTCGCCAATTACAGGATCAGACCAATCATTATACGGTGCCTTTTGTCTTTATAGGGGAGACATTTGTTGGTGGTTTTTCGGAGCTTAAAGAAATTGAGTTTAGTGGCAAACTCGACGAATTATTATAAGGTGAGGTTAAGATGGCAGCAATAACATTCAAAGTTGTAGAAGAAATCGGTGTTCTCAGCGAGTTACCCAGTGGTTGGCAGAAAGAGCTGAATCTGGTTAGCTGGAATGAACGGGATCCCAAGTATGATATTCGGGATTGGAATGCAGACCACGAAAAAATGCGTAAGGGCATCACGTTGACCGCTGATGAGCTGGTTCAATTGCGTGATATCTTAAACGCTATGGAACTGTAAAAAGAAGCAGAATAGATCGTATCAAAAACAGCGTATCCGCCATTTGGTGGGATACGCTGTTTTTATGTGAAGACAACCAGCCATTCGCAAGCGTGCATACAGTTGGTGATTGCCTACGATCAAAAGATGAGAAGCGTGGAATGGTTATTATTTAGTCGGTTCGGCGCAATTGGCGGAACCGCTACTCAGAAGCATCTCGAGGCCGTGATCCAGGGCCGGCAGAATGGCTTCAAGGTTTTCTTTGACAGCTTTGGGGCTGCCGGGGAGGTTGATGATCAGGGTTTGTTTGCGGATACCGGCAGCACTGCGACTGAGCATCGCTTTGGGAGTGATCTGCAGGCTGTGATAACGCATTGCTTCGGGGATGCCGGGAGTCAGGCGATCGCAGACGGCGATGGTGGCTTCCGGGGTCCAGTCCCGTCCTGAAAAGCCGGTGCCGCCGGTGGTCAGAATCAGATCCAGTTGGTCTTCATCAGCCCAGGTCATCAGGGACTTTCTAATGGTGTCCAGATCATCCGGCAGAATGATGGTTTTGACTACCTCATAAAGATTGGTTTCATCCAGCATCGCCTTAATCATCGGACCGCTTTTGTCTTCCCGTTGGCCCTTCGAGCCGAGATCACTTAACGTCATTATTCCAGTTCGATACATGTTTTCCTCCTAAATATTAAATGTAAAAAAGTCATTGGCCAATAAATCGATATATAACAGTTTGTTTCGCAAGATTGCTTCTTTGCCGGTTAGGACTTTCAAGGCTTCCGATACTTGTAGCGATGCTGCCAGAGCCGGTGTAAAGGATGGGTTGCCCAGAGCCTTGGAATCGTAATCTTTTTCGACGTTATAGAGTCGTGACAGGGTATCATCTTCCGGAAAAACGGTGGTGATCTGGGCAAACCAGCCACCGATGGCACCGTGGATCAGAGGGATGTTCTTTGCTTTACACAAGGTCTGGAGGGTGAGCCGGGCCGGAACGTTATCCAGGGCATCCACCACCAGATCGGCCTCGCCAATCAAAGTAAAACCGTTTTCCTCGTCGAGAAAATCGTGATAATAGGTGGTCGTCACTTCTTTGTTGATCAACTTGACCCGGGCTGCTGCAGCTTTAGCTTTGGGGGTGCCGAGATTCTTTTCGGTTGAGAAAATCTGGCGGTTCTGGTTGGAATCTTCAAAGACATCACCATCAATTAAAATCAGCGAACCGATTCCAACTCGGGCCAGCATCTCAATGATATAGCCTCCCAAACCGCCACAGCCGACGATACAAATTGTGGCATGTTGAATGCACTCAAAGTCCTGTTCGGAAAAAGCTGGAAAATTACGTTCATAACGTGACATTGCGCCACCTCCTTAAGTCCTATTCAAACTATTCATTTCAGTATAACAATTTTTAACGAAAAATTAAAGTCTTGAATTGATATTGTTTTTTCTGACAATAATCGTTAGAATAGAAAGTAGACACCGAATGAAAAAAATGGTCGGTAAGGAGAAAAAAATGGAGTTATTAAAAGTAAAAACCATTGATGAGATGAAAAAAATTATCAATGAGTCATTTATAGATATTGCTTTAGAGAATGAAACCATTGATTTAAGTAATGGGTTAGAGCGGATATTGGCGGCTGATCTTGTATCGACCATTGATGTTCCGCACTTTGATCGATCCGTTGTTGATGGATATGCGGTGAAATTAACCGACGTCCAGGGAGCGTCCCAGGCGATACCGGGATTTTTAAGAATCGCCGGAGAAGTCCAGATGGGCAAAGAAACTACCGCGATCCTTCATCAGGGTGAAACCTTCTATGTTCCAACTGGAGGAATGGTACCTGCCGGTACTGAAGCCATGATTATGATTGAATATACTGAAAAACTGGGAGAAAAAGACCTAGCTGTTTACACTAATGCCGGTGCCAACGAAAACATGATGCAAATTGGTGATGACATCAGAAAGGGCGAACTGGTTTTTTCCCGAGGCCATCAGTTAAGACCACAGGACATCGGCGTTTTGTCAGCTTTGGGTTATTTGCAGATTGAGGTTTTTAAGCGTCCCCGGATCAGCATTATTTCCACCGGTGATGAAATCATTCGTCCTGGTGAAACGCCTAAGCCCGGGGAAGTGATTGACATTAACACTCCGGCGTTGGCAGCGGTGGCCAAGCGACTGGGTGCCGAGGTTATTTCGAGTTCCTACGCCAGAGATGACCTGGAGGAGATTCGCACAGCGATAGCTGGCGGAATCGAAAACGGCGAGATGGTGATCCTTTCTGGTGGCAGTTCAATGGGCGAAAAAGATTACACCGTTTTGGCTATCGATGGACTGGGCCAGGTGCTGCTTCATGGTTTGGCGGTTAAACCGGGAAAACCGACGATTTTAGGAACTGTTTCGCAAAAACCAGTAATCGGTTTACCTGGCCAGCCAGCTGCCGCTATTATGGTGCTGATGATCGTATTACAGGAATTTATGCGCTTGTATTATGGACAGGATATCGTAAACGATCAGACCGTCCAGGGGGTGCTGATGGAAAATGTTCATGCCGCCCCAGGTCGACGAACATTCCAGACCGTGGCCATCAAAAAGACAGAAAATGGTATCGAAGTCCGACCAACCCATGGTAAATCGGGTATGATTACGCTGTTATCCTATTCCGACGGTTATATTGAAATTACCGAAAATGAAGAAGGAAAAAATACTGGGGATCAGGTTTCGGTAACCCTGTTTTAAAAGCGCACAGACTTACTATTTACATCTGAACTGGAGGGAATAATGAATACTGAAAATACCGGAAAAAAAGACGAACGGAATTTATATTTAAAAAATGAAGATCTCAATCTGGCAGTGTCGAAGTATCTGACCTTATTATCCTTTGCCGAAGCGCATCAAAAAGGCCGTATTCTACCCGTGATTGAAGCTCAGGGCTGGGTAACGAAAGAGCCGGTTTTTGCCAAAATTTCATCGCCTTATTATAATGCTTCGGCCATGGATGGCATCTGTGTGGAAGCAACGAAGATAGTCGGCGTGGATGAACGTCATCCCCGGACGTTAATAAAAGGAAGCGATTTTAATTTTGTTGATACCGGTGACGTGATTAGTGATCCCTACAATGCCGTGGTGATGATTGAGGACGTAATTATAAAAAGTGACGACGAGGTTAGCATCAACAATCCGGTGTCTTTGTGGCAGAATGTCCGGCCCATTGGTGAAGATATCGTCGCCGGAGAGCTGATTATCCCGGCTTTTCACCGGGTTCGCCCAATCGATCTGGGGGCCCTGCTGGCTGGCGGCATCACGGAGATTGAAGTGTTGGACAAACCCCGGGTGGGGATTATTCCCACCGGTACCGAACTGGTGGAAGCCGGGGAAGCGATGGTGGTAGGAAAAATAATTGATTCCAATACCCATATGTTTGCGGGGCTGGTCAAAGAATATGGCGGCGAAGCCCGACGTTACTCGACAGTACAGGATGACTACGAGGTGATCAAAAAGGCGATCATTAAAGCTGTTGATGAAAATGATGTGGTACTGATTTCCGCTGGTTCCTCAGCCGGAACCGAAGACTACACCCGCAAGCTGATTGCAGAACTGGGTGAAGTAGTGGTTCACGGCGTCGCCATTAAACCGGGAAAACCCGTGGTTTTGGGAATGATTCAGGGAAAACCGGTGATCGGGATTCCCGGCTATCCGGTCTCTGCCTATTTTGTCTTTGAAAGCTTTGTAAAACCGGTAATTCTGGCCTTTAACCATCAGATCCTGACGGAGGGAGTCACCATCAAAGCAGTGCTTTCAAAACGTCTGATGTCGTCGCTTAAGTATCTGGAGTTTGTCCGGATGAAATGTGGTCGGGTCAATCAGCGCTTTGTGGCTACGCCGCTGGATCGGGGCGCAGGGGTGACAATGTCATTGGTTAATGCTGACGGTATTTTGAAGATTCCTAAAAATGTCGAAGGGTATGAAGCTGGGGAAGAAATTGAGCTGATTCTGATGCGCCCCCGGGAGGAAATTGAAAATACCTTGGTTTCAATTGGTAGTCACGATGTACTGATGGATATCGTCGCCAATATTATTCATCAAAACAAAGAACTGGTGAACCTGTCCTCAGCCCATGTGGGCAGTTTGGGTGGGATTATGGCAATCAAAAAAGGTGAGTGCCATATTGCGCCAATTCATTTACTGGATGAAGAAACCGGGATATATAATCTATCCTATTTAAAGCGTTATCTGGCTAACGAGGGAGTGGTGTTGATTAAAGGGGTTAAACGAACCCAGGGGATGATCATCCCCAAGGGCAATCCCAAAAATGTCAAGGGCATTAATGACCTGATCCGACCGGATATCAGTTTCGTCAATCGGCAGCGAGGCTCAGGTACCCGGGTATTGTTGGATTACTTATTAAAACAACAGCAGCTTGAGGCGAATCAGATTTTGGGTTATGCCCGCGAAATGAACACCCATATGATGGTGGCTTCGGCGGTTGCGTCCGGTTCCTGCGATGTCGGAATTGGGGTTTTATCGGCCGCCAATATGATGGAACTGGATTTTATCCCGATTGGTGACGAAGACTACGATTTTGCTATTCTAAAAGAAAATCTGAATGATCCCCGGATGCAGATATTTATCAAGGTGCTTAGATCAGAAGAATTTAGAGCAGCACTGAAACGGCTGGGGGGATATGAACTGGAGCAGTCGGGAGAAATCGTTAAACCCTAGACATCAGGGGAGAAAGCAGGAAACAGATGAAAGATCATTATGGAAGAAAAATAAATTACATGCGTATTTCCATCACCGATTTATGCAATTTAAGATGTGTCTACTGCATGCCGGAGGAGGGAATTGAGAAACACCCGCATCAGAAGAATTTGTCCTTTGAAGAAATTCTGGATCTGATTAAAGCTGGGGTTACTCTGGGGGTTAATAAGATACGCTTAACTGGCGGGGAACCGCTGGTACGCCATGGGATTGTCGATTTGGTTAGACAGATTGGCGAAATTCCCGGGATTGAGGATCTTACCATGACCACCAATGGGATTCTCTTGCCGAAGTACGCCAAGGATTTAAAAGATGCCGGCTTAAACCGGGTGAATATCAGTCTGGATACTTTTGATCCGGTCAAATTTCATGAGATTACCCGGTGGGGACATCTGGAAGATGTTTTTTCCGGGATTGCCGCCGCTAAGGCAGCAGGAATGCACCCCATTAAAATCAACACCGTGCTGATCAAGGGGTTTAATGATGATGAAATTGAAGCTTTTGTTAATTATACCCGGGACGAAGCTGTTTATGTACGGTTCATTGAACTCATGCCGCTGGGTGAATCCAGCGGTTTTGCAGAAAACAAATACCTGTCCAATGATGAGGTGTTGAAGCGTATGCCGACTTTAACACCACTACTGATCCCGGATAAAACCGGACCAGCAGAGTATTACCAGCTGCCCGGAGCCAAGGGGAGAGTCGGACTGATTAATCCCATCAGCAAGCATTTTTGCAGCGAATGCAACCGGATTCGGGTGACTACAGATGGTAAAATCAAACCCTGTCTCCATTCAGATTTTGAGATTGACCTGGTGGCGTTGCACCAAGCCGGAATGACCTATAAAGAAATTCTCTTACAGGCGATTAACGAAAAACCGGAAAAACATCATATTAATGAACATGAAAAACAGTTATTAAGAAATATGAACGAAATTGGAGGATGATATGGACGAAATGGATGAAATGGATAAAGAGATAGTCGAGTTCACTCATTTTAATGAGGCGGGCCGCAGTAAAATGGTGGATGTTAGCGAGAAAAAAAGCTCCGAACGAATGGCCATTGCCAGAGGAGCCATCAGTATGAAAAAAGCGACGCTGCAAAAAATCATCGACGGTCAGATGAAAAAGGGCGATGTTCTGGGAGTGGCTCAGGTTGCAGGGATTATGGGGGTTAAACGGACGGCCGATCTGATCCCGATGTGTCACAATATATTTATTTCGGGCAGTGATATTAATTTTCAAATTGATGAGGAAAACTCCCGGATTCTAATCGAAGCCGTGGTTAAAAACACTGGTCAGACCGGGGTGGAAATGGAAGCCCTAACAGCGGTTTCAGTGGCGGCCTTAACCATTTATGACATGTGCAAAGCGGTCGACAAGGAAATGACGATTGAAGCGATTTATCTGGCTAAGAAAACCGGCGGTAAATCCGGTGATTTTATAAATCCCAACCATCAATAAAATTAAATAGGAGAAAAAACATGAGTGGAAAAGTAATAGCAATTAATATCAGCGAAACAAAAGGTGTCATGAAAAAACCAATTCCGGTCGGAAATTTTATCAAGGATTTTGGACTGGAGGGTGATGCCCACGCCGGAAAATGGCATCGACAGGTCAGTTTGTTGGGGCAGGAGAGTATTGATAAGATGATTGCCATGGGTGCAAAGGGACTATGCGCCGGTAATTTTGCTGAAAACATTACGACTGAAGGTATCTGTGTCTACGAACTGCCGGTGGGGACAAAGCTAAGAATTGGCGAAACTCTGCAGGAAGTTACCCAGATTGGAAAAGAATGCCATGCCGGATGCGAAATTGCCCAACAGGTCGGTGATTGCGTAATGCCAAGAGAAGGCATCTTTACCATTATCCTCGAAGGTGGCATTATCAAAGCCGGGGATACCATTGAAGTGGTGGAATAACCATAATAATTTCTGCACATGTAGCCTTAACTTTGGCAATCACTGTTAAGGCTTTCGGGATTGGCTACGTTTGTTAAGCTGTACGTATTTCCCGGGTCATAAAACAAATCACAAAAAAATGATGGAATGTGTATTGCATTATCAGAATTTAATGTTACAATAGTAAATGTTATTGCCGTACAACTGTCTTTCATAGAAAGACATCGGCCTAGTGGAGGACGATATGAATCAATTTATAAATAGTATGGCCGGTGTGGCCTGGAGTATCATCCCGATATTACTGATCTTTTTTTTGATGTCAGGCATCATGTTTGTTTTTTATTTCAAAGTGAAAATTGAAGAAATATCGATCTATTTAAAAAGTATTGCGGCTTCCCTTGAAAGGCTTTCAAATCGGCGAAATGACTATTAGAAAGAGTTTTATGGAGGAAATTATGTATTTTGAAAAAGTAAAAGTTGCTGATCCTGAGATTTATGAACTCATGAAAAAGGAATTGTATCGACAGCAAAGTCATCTGGAGCTAATCGCCTCTGAGAACTTTGTGTCAGATGCAGTGATGTTAGCCATGGGGAGTCATTTAACCAATAAATACGCCGAAGGTACACCTGGACACCGTTTCTACGGTGGCTGTATTCATGTCGATACCATTGAACAGATCGCGATTGATCGGGCCAAGGCCTTATTTGGGGCCGAACATGCCAATGTTCAGCCACATTCCGGGGCTCAGGCTAATACTGCCGTCTACATGGGGATTTTAGAACCTGGCGATACGGTTCTGGGGATGCGCCTTGATCAGGGCGGTCATCTAACCCACGGCAGTCCGGCCAACCTTTCGGGAATATATTACAATTTCATTTCTTACGGGGTGAATCAGGAAACCGAAACCATTGATTATGATGAGATCGAGAAGCTGATCAACGAACACCATCCGAAACTGGTGGTAGTGGGTGCCAGTTCATACCCTCGCACCATCGACTTTGAACGGATTTCAAAGCTGACCAAGGCCGCCGGTTGTTATCTGATGGTGGATATGGCCCACATTGCTGGTCTGGTAGCGGCTGGACAGCATCAAAGTCCCGTGCCATATGCCGATTTTGTTACCACCACTACCCATAAAACCTTGCGGGGTCCTCGTGGGGGGATTATCCTTTGCAAAAAAGAATATGCCAAACTGATTGATAAGGGTGTCTTTCCCGGTACCCAGGGCGGTCCGCTGGAGCATATGATCGCCGCTAAGGCAATTGCTTTCAAAGAAGCTGCAACACCCGAGTTTAAGGCCTATCAGGAACAGGTCGTCAAGAATGCCAAAGTATTGGCGGCAGCCCTTGAAAAACGTGGTTTCCGGATTGTTTCCGGCGGAACTGACAATCACCTGATGCTTTTAGACGTCAGCAAGGTTGGTCTGACTGGTAAAGAGGCCGATGAAACCTTGGGAAAAGTCAACATCACCGCTAATAAGAATGCGATTCCCTATGATAAGGAAAGTCCTTTTGTGACCAGTGGAATCCGGGTCGGAACACCGGCAGTAACAACCCGTGGGCTGGTGGAAGAAGATATGGAAGTGGTCGCCGACGCCATTGAAGCGGCACTGATTAAAAAAGATATGGAACTGGCCCTGGAAAAGGTCGCCTTCTTAACCGAAAAATATCCGCTCTATCCGGGTTTAATGGGTTAAAAATATAAACAAAAAGCGCTTGACCGACATTGCTCGATCAGGCGCTTTTAAATGCTGTTTTTTAAAAATATAATCATATTAAAAAAATGGGTTTTAAGCCCCCAAAAGGCTCCAACCGGAATAATTTCCAGTTGGAGCCTTTTTTTACGAGATAGGTGTAGTTTCAGGTTTTAAATCTGATGATACAGATTCCATGTTTTTTAAATCGTTGGTTCGTTTTACCAGTAACAGCGAGGAACCAATTCCGAGGATCGCACAAACGATCAGTAAGATAAAAATCTGGTTGAAGCCAGTGGCAATATCACCGGCAGCTTTGGCATCATCTAGCCACTTACCGCAAATCAGGCCGTAGAAGACATCCGGGATAAAAGCGATAAATGAGATAATACCTGTAGCCATTCCGGTCATTCCAACGGGGATACCAGCCTGATCCATTATCGACCAGTAGGTGGATTTCATAATATTTGCGATGAATGCGATCACTAGGGTCAGGACGATGCTGATGGCGATAACTTTCGCAGAAAAGAGCAGAGCAACCAAAGCAGCGGCGATGGCGCCAAAAGCGATCATAAAGCCTTTGCCTTTGTACGTGAACTTATCCATAAAAAAGCCGCCAATTACCCCAGCTAACAAGACAATGATGTAACTGCGTACGATACCGATCGCACTGGCTGTTGTTGTTGAGATGTTAAGCACCTGTACCGTATAGGTCGTCATATAGGCATTGCCAATGGCCCAGGTAATATAGGCAAACATTATCACCAGAATTGTGATCCAGACGCCTTTGTTTTTTAGAACATCCATAACACTGTATTTGGTTTCACTAACGACGGCTTGTGTTTCGTGTTTGATATCTGTTTTGGGAAGAAAGAATAGGGCCAGAACAAAAAACAGGGCACAAACTCCGGCACCAAATATAAAGAGAACTTTCATTCCAGCGGCTGGGGTAGCGGCTAAACCGACAATCGCCAGAAAGGCAAATCCCATCAGGGTTTGAATAACACCGCGCAAAGCTTCGCTGCCTCCAAACATTTTACTCTGATTGTCTTCGTTCGCTAAATTTCTAATCCCTTTGAGGTAGGCCGACCACAGGGTGGCAATACCGAAAAACCCGTAAAGAAAATGAATAATCAGCAAAGCCGTAAAGTTTGTGGTCATCGCAAAAGCGAAAGTCAGCACAGCATAAGCCGCCAGGGTGGTGGAAATCATTGAACGCATGGAGAAGCGGTCGGCCATCCAGCCACCGATGGGATAGCAGAAGGTGTAGGTTAAATTCAAGGCCGAGGCCAGAACGCCAATTTGCGTATTACTGAGCTGATACGCAGCGGCAAATTGATCGTAAAAGGTAAAGCGTAAAAAGGGTAACTGATAGGCAAGAGCAACTGTAGCACTTAGTATTAAAAATACCATTGCATTCCTAAATCCAAAATTTTTCATTTCATCCTCCTGAAACATGATTGCGAAACACATGTCTAATGCAATGGAGTATAACACGATAATTGTAAACGGTCAACAATTATTTTAAAGAAAGGAAAATAACTGAAAATCTTAATAAATAGCCCAAAAATTGAGGTGATTCAGAAATATTTATGCGAAGTTCTTATAATGTAGATCATCCACAGGTGTGATTTCGATTACAAAATAAGTATTGACAACAATTTCCAAGCTGTGCTATAGTTTAATTGCGAAATACATGTATTTATTAAAAAACCGGAGGTTATTTCAAATGTATATGAACAGACGCTTTTATGAAAAATACGTTTCCACCAGTGATGTGGAACTGCTGCATGAGTATTCTTTAAAAGTTTTAAAAGAAGTTGGTGTTTCCTTTGCCAGCGAAGAGGCCCTGGCAATCTTTAAAAAACATGGTGCAACCGTCGAAGGGAACATTGTAAAAATAAGTGAAGAACTTTTAAACAAAGCTCTGGCGACAGCACCGAAATCATTTGCCGTGACCACAAGTGCTGGTGAAACACACATTGGTGAGCGCTTTAAACCGAAAACAGTCGGCTGTTACGGTCCTTCAAAATTTTTATTTGAAGATGATACTTACAGAGCGGCATTACTGCCGGATGTGGTTAAATTTCTTAAATTGATGCATACCAGTGATGTGACTGATTTTGTTAACAATTCAGCGTATGATACCCCTGATTTAGACAAAACCCAGGATAATTTCTATATCCCTCAGGTGGCATTATGTCTTAAATATTCAGACCGACCGACCTATGGTAATGTTGCCAACAGTTTAAATGTCAAAAAACAGAGTTTGAAAGATGCGGCCAAAGAAATCGCCAACCTGTACAAAGAATTCTATGACATTTGGGATCGACCAGTATTGTTAACCAATTGCTGCGCCCTTTCACCATTGGGCTATTCTTATGAGGTGCTGGATAACATCATGGGTCTGGTTGAAGAAGGTCAGCCGGTGACCATTATCACCTGTTCGATGACCAATCTGACCGCTCCAGCAGCACTGATGGGTTCGGTAATTCAGGATAATGCGACCATTCTGGCTGGGATTGTCTTAACGCAATTGATTAATCCAGGCGTCGGGGTTATTTACGGAACCGTGTCTTCGCCGACTGACATGCGTAAAACCGCCATTGCCATTGGGGCACCAGAAGCACAGTTGATCCAAATGGCGACATTGGCATTAGGTCGTTACTATGGTCTACCGGTCAGAACCGGTGTCAGTGGTTCGGATTCACTCAAACCGGATTATCAGGCTGGAGTTGAATCAATGACGACATTGATGACCACTTATCTGGGGAAATCAGACTTTGCCTTGAATAATGCCGGGATCCTTCAATCCTACGCTGTCGGAAGTTATGAAAAGTTTGTTCTTGATGAAGAGGTCAATCGTATTTTGATGCGATTAAATAAAGGAATTAAAATTTCGGATACACAAGCTGGCAAGGTTTTTGAAGAAATCAAGAAGGCCGGCCCACTGGGTAATTATTTATCCGGAAGAACCCCGAAAGAATACCGTGATCAGCATCATTTGTCTCAGATTTTTAATAAAGCCGCGGGTGATCCAGCTGTAATTTTTGAAGAAGTAGGCGACATCAGACAACGGGCTTCCAAAATTATTGAGGAACGATTGGAAAGCTACCAGGCTCCAGACCTGACAAAAAAACAACAGGAACTGTTAAATCGTTACCTGCCAGAAAGCGAAAAATTCTAAAACAAATATAATAAATAGTGCATCAAGCCAGGGCATGATGGTTGCTACCATCATGTCAATAAAAATAAAAAAGGAATGGTATAAAAAATGTTAGATTTAAAAGAATTAACACAAGCAGTAGGTGATTTGGAAGAAGAACTGGTAATGGATTTACTTAATGAGTTTGTTAAAGGAAATCCGTCAGAGCCGGAAGCTCAGGAAGCCATTGCTGCCTGTCAGGCAGGTATGGCAATTGTCGGTGAACTGTTTGAAAAAGGCGACTATTTTGTTGGCGATCTGATTTTTGCCGGCGAGCTGTTAACCGAGTCAATCAATGTTTTAAAACCAGTGCTGGGAAGTGGCGCTGATACGGTAGCCGGAACCATCATACTTGGTACGGTTCATGGCGATTTACATGATATCGGTAAGAATATTTTTAAAAGCATGTCAGAAGCAGCGGGTTTTGAAGTCGTTGATTTGGGAATTGATGTTGCGCCGGAATTGTTTGTTAAGACCGCCAAAGAAAATCAGGGCTGTATCATCGGAATGAGCGGTGTTTTGACCCTGGCAATCGATGCCATGAAGGAAACGGTTGATATGTTAAAAGCATCGGGAATTGATGCCAAAATTATCATTGGTGGAAATCCGGTTACAAAAGAAGCTTGTGAGCATGTTGGGGCTGACCAGTATACGACCAATGCCGCTGAAGGTGTCAAAATCTGTCAGGAATGGGTCGCTTAAGTTTATAGCTTAATTAAGTGAACATCCTCAGGTGACTAAACGATTAACATAATCAAACACATAGAAGACAGTGATAAAGCCGTCTTCTATGTGCATTTCAAGGAGATAAAAAATGATAATAATTGGAGAAAAGATCAATGGCACGATTCCATCGGTCAAAGCAGCGATCGAAAGAAAAGATGCTGAGTACATCGCCTCCCTGGCGGTAAAACAAACCGAGGCAGGAGCGACTTATATTGATGTCTGTGCCAGCACTGCGCCGGAGTTTGAAATTGAAACGTTAAAATGGTTGATGGATATTGTTCAGAATGCAACCGATACACCGCTGTGCATCGACAGCCCGAATCCCCGGGTGATTGAGGCAGTTTTTAAATACGCCAACAAACCCGGCCTGATCAATTCGATTTCAGAAGAAGGCGATAAATGCGAGGTGTTATTGCCTCTGCTGGAAGGAAATAGCTGGCAGGTGGTCGGTTTAACCTGCGATAATAATGGAATTCCCAATGATGTCCAAACAAAGGTGGCCATCACTAAAATCATGGTTGAAAAAGCGGCTAAATATGGGATTACGCCGGATCGGATGCACATTGATCCCTGTGTTATGGCCTTGTCAACTGAGAACAGCTCAATGCTTAATTTCGCAGAGGAAATCCGCCAAATCAAAGCATTGTATCCAACTATTCATGTAACTGGAGCCGTCAGCAATATGTCGTTTGGCTTGCCGGTGCGATCGTTACTGAACAAAACCTGTATGGCCTTTGCCATGGAAGCAGGGATGGACTGCGCTGTCATTGATCCGCTCAACCGTGATATGATGGGTACCATCTTTGCCACGTATGCTCTGCTTGGTCAGGATAAGCACTGCCGTAAGTACAGCAAAGCCTACCGACAAGGGCAAATCGGACCGGTTAAATAATATTTAATTAAAACCCGGGTTAAAAACTTTCTCACGGATCATCACGATGGAGAAAGTTTTTAGCTTATGCGGGTTGTAAATCGCAAAGGAAAGCAATGGTTACAAATTGTACCTGATCGGTTGATACTTTATAGATGGCATTACTGGTGCATGAATAAGAAAGAGGCAGACACTATGGTACTTTATATTTCACTTTTTTTGTTAGTTATTTTTTTGTTTTTTGGATTTATTTTTACGGATGAATTATTGAATGTGACAAATGTCCTGTTTGGTTTGATTACCCACAATCTGGGATGGTTCTATCTGGTCTCGGTGTTGGGCATTCTGATTTTTTGTCTGGTACTGGCATTCAGTAAATACGGAAAACTGAGATTGGGGGATGAGGACGATCGCCCCGAATATTCAAATTTCTCCTGGTTTGCAATGCTTTTTAGTGCCGGGATGGGCATCGGGCTGGTATTTTGGGGCGTAGCCGAACCGGTTTATCATTATTTACAGCCACCACTGGGGATTGAGGCAGCATCCAGTGAGTCGGCCAGCAAGGCATTTCAGTATGCCTTTTTGCATTGGGGCTTTCATCCCTGGGCCATTTATGCCATCGTTGGTCTGGCACTTGCTTATGTCACCTTTAAGAAAAAAAAGCCGTGTCTGATCAGCTCGACTCTTGAGCCGCTGCTGGGTGAAAAGACCAAAGGAATTGTTGGCAAGCTGATTGATGTGTTGGCGCTGGTTTTAACCGTGATCGGTGTGGCAACGTCATTGGGGTTAGGAGCATTGCAGGTTAATGGCGGTCTCAAAACACTTTTTGGCATCCCCAATACGATCACCGTACAGATTAGCATTATTGTCATCATTACGGTGCTGTTTTTGATTTCTTCGATAACAGGACTGGATAAAGGGATAAAAACACTCAGTAACACCAATATCGTGATTGCGCTGCTAATCATGATTTTTGTGCTATTTACTGGGCCAACGGTTTTTATCATTGATACTTTTTTTGTCAGCTTAAGTGCTTATCTTCATAATATTTTGCCAATGAGTCTGGCCTTAACACCATTTAGCGATGATCCCTGGCTGGGTAACTGGACCATTTTTTATTGGGCCTGGTGGATGTCCTGGGGCCCGTTTGTGGGAACTTTTATCGCCCGGATCTCAAAGGGGCGAACCGTCAAAGAGTTTATTATGGGTGTGATTATTATTCCGGCGCTTTTTTGCTGTCTCTGGTTTACCGTTTTTGGTGGAACCGCCCTTCATTTTGAAATCATCGATAAACTAAGTATTGCTGAGGCCATCACCGGTGATGTGGCGGTCGGATTATTTGTCACGTTATCACATTTGCCTTTTGGTCAGGCCATTTCATTTTTGGCGACATTGCTGATTGTTACATTTTTTGTGACATCAGCTGACTCGGCTAATTTTGTCGTGTCAATGTTTTCACGAAACGGTGATTTAAATCCGGATCGTAAAATCAAGGTTGTCTGGGGCATTGTGCTTTCATCCATGGCTATTGTGCTGCTCTTAAGTGGCGGTCTGGTGGCAATCCGCAATGTGGCCATTATTATGGCCCTGCCCTTTGTCTTTGTTCTGATTATGATGTGTGTCTCAATTCTGAAGGCGTTTAAGAATGAGACCTAAAATTATCATGATGAAACGGTAAACAAACCAGGGTTATTGTGATATAATTTTAAAATGTATCAAAACTGAGGGGATTGCAGGGGGCAGTGATCATGAAATTAACGCTGAGTATTTCGAAAAAAGAATGTGATCTTATCCATGAACAGTCACTGGAACTTTTAAAAACCATGGGGATCACCGTATTTTCGAATGAAGCACAGGAGATTTTCAGAAAAGCCGGGGCCAGAGTTGATGGTAAACAGGTTTTTCTTGATGCGCCGCTGGTTGAAGAAAGTCTCAAATTGGTTCCTTCTGCCTTTCCTATCTATTCAAATAGCGGCCGTGTGGTAGTCGGAAAAGGTGAAATTTGCACGCTGCCAGCTTATGGTGGAACCTATGTATCACGAAATGAAGTGATTGCTTTAGGAACCCGAGAAGATTATTTGAATTTCACTAAGCTTAATCAACAGAATCAACTGATTAAAACAGCGAGTCCATATACCATTGAGCCCTTTGATATTCCTCTGGAGTTGCGAAGCGCCTATCGGATGGCGATGCTTTTAAAGTACTCGGATAAACCCTGCCTTTCAATTGTAGGCAGTCAGGAAGAGTCTCGTGCTTGCATTGAAATGATTAAACGCTACCGTGGCATTGACCATAAACCGGTAGTTCTTGGGAATGTCAATGTATCGGCGCCGATGATTATGGGGCATTCAACAACAGAGGTGATCAGTGTTCATTGTCAGGAAAATCAACCACTGATGATTGCCTGCGGCAGTGGATTAAGCGGTTTAACAGCGCCACCTACTCCCGGCGGTAATTTTCTGCTGGCCAACGCCGGAATTATTGCCGGAATTGTGTTTGCCCAGATTCAAAGCCCCGGCCTGCCCATAATCTATGGTCTGCCACTGTTTGGAGTGGATCCGTTCAAGGCCGAAACATTAGTTGGGAGTCCCGCAACCGCATTGTTTACATTGGCTGCGAAGGGGATGGCGGAATATTATAAGATCCCATTTCGGGCCGGTGGAACATTTACTGATTCGAAATACCTCGATTATCAAAGTGGTTTCGAAAGCGGGATCAACCTGCTCTCAACGCTGCTGGCAGAGGTCGATTGTCTAATGCATAGTTTTGGGATGGAAGATGCTTTAAAAACAATTAATTACAATAAATATATTCTTGATGAATATGCTTTCTTAAGTCTTAAAGACTTTGTCCAGGGAATGGAAATTAATGATGTCACGACAATGATGGATGAAATCCTGAAGGTGGGATCAACCGGAAATTACATCTCATCACGAAACCTTAAATTAATCAGAAAGCAATATCGCCCCCATGGTTTTGGGGAAGGGAAAACGAAGCCAGCGGTACTGAAAGAGACCGATGATGAGATTATCAGACGTTTAGAAAGCTATGATTTTACCGCGCCGACAAAAGAACAAATTAAAATATTAAGGGGTTACCTGCCAGATGAATACATCGACTAATCATGCCATGAATACGACTACTTTTGAGAGTATCGTTGAGGCTATGAAAAAAATTGAAGAAAAAAAAGTACTCAAACTTGTTAATTATGCCATTCGGGAAGGCGCATCCCAGGCTCAGATTGTCGAAGCGATTCAGCGTGGTCTGGATCACATCGGTCATTGTTTTGAAGAAGGGCGGTATGGTGTAACGGATTTAATGATGGCGGGCATCATTTTTGAAGAAGTCTTGAAATTGCCGAGTTTGAAGCTTATCAACGAAGGATCGGGTGAACCGATTGGCCGGATTCTGCTGTGTACCATCGAGCGGGATCTGCATGATATTGGCAAGTCGATTTTTAAAAGTGCAGCGTTAATGTCAAATTTTGAGGTCATTGATTTGGGGATTAACATTACCGCTCAGGAAATTTTGGCAGAAACCATCAAATTAAAGCCCGACGTGATTGCCATCAGTTCGATCCTGGCCGAAGGCGTTCGATATATCAAAGCAGTGAATGACGCGCTGGTGGCCGCTGGAATCAGGGAGCAGGTTAAAATTATTGTCGGGGGGCTCTCGACCCATCGCCAGGCAATTGAATACACCGGAGTGGATGCCTTTGCCCATGATGTCTATGAAGGCGTCAAGCAATGCAAAACTTGGATAACGGAGGGGGGCGAAGCGCATTAATCACAAATATGAAGAAATTGCCGAAAGTATTAAATATAAGATCCAGAAGAATTTTTACGCCATCAATTCCGCCATCCCGCCGGAAAATACCCTGGCTGATGAATATGGTGTCAGTCGCATCACGATTCGAAATGCCATTTCGAAGTTGATTGATGAAGGGTATATTTATTCCATAC
This sequence comes from Acetobacterium wieringae, assembly GCF_026646375.1. GTDB lineage: Bacteria > Bacillota > Clostridia > Eubacteriales > Eubacteriaceae > Acetobacterium > Acetobacterium wieringae_A. The sequence goes on along the minus strand of NZ_JAIPPU010000004.1, from coordinate 44,716 downwards.
CGGGAAAAGGGAATTATGTACTTGAAAAAAGTAATGACAAATACCTGATTTCATTAAAAACTGAACAGCTCTTAAAAAAACCGTACCAGCGGGTCGAGTTGTTGGGATCAGAGATTATTAAACCGACTATCGATTTGGTTTACCATCTGCGGGTAGCCCCCAATGCCCGGGTTGTTTATGTGCGCTGGGTACTGCTTTTTGAAGAAAAGCCGATTGCCTATGATATTCAGTACATTCCTTATTTTCCGGGAATTACTGTTTGGAATGATAATTTTGAATATACCAGCTTCAGTGAAATATTATCACAGAAAAACAAACTGTTTCAAATGCAGGGTCGGATGAACGTAACGGCGATGAATTGTGAGAAGGAAGTGGCGGAAATTCTAAAAATTCCGGAAGAAACGCCAGTGATGCAAATTACCCAAAAAATTTTAGACGATAATGAACCCATGGGTTTTCGCCAGTTGTTTATCAAGCGTGAATGGTGCTGCGTCCGTGGAACGTCTTATCAGGAATAGATTGAAGGACTTAAATGAAAGTAAAAATATATGAACGCATTGTCAACGATGTTTTGTCTGATATCAGAAGTGGTTCACTAAAACCCAATGAAAAATTACCAACCAATCAGGAGCTGGCTGAAAAATATAATACCAGCGGGGTGACGGTGCGGAAAAGTTTGGCGACACTGGTAAACAAAGGCTATCTGGTCTCGATTGAACGCGTCGGAACGTTTGTCAAAGAGCGCGAAAAGGATCTGTTTTTAGTCAATTTTTCCCTGGAAGGAAACATCAACGAGGAAATAACCGATATCCAGACTGAAGACATACTGATTTCCATGACAAAACTAAAAGGTGAGCGGCGTGAATTAAAGACGCTTGAAATCAGACGAATGTATTTTTCGGATGCAATGCCGGTGGGATACAGCATTGATTCGCTGTTTTTGAATGGTCGTTACCTGACCGCAGGGATTGAAAAAAAAGCCGAGAAAAACATTGCCATCATGCATCGGATCTTTAATAGTTTTGAGGTGAAAAAAAGTATCGAAGTGACAATGGATTATCCCAATAAATACATCTCAAACCGGCTGTTAATTGACGAAAACATGCCAATGTTTTGTATAAATATATTTTTCTCAACCATAACCGATCATCCGATTGGTAAAAGAACCTTGTATGTTCTAGGCGAAAATATTGAACTGAATGGAAAATCATTTTACGAATAAGGAAAAATAACAAATGAACTATATAATATTCTATCTGATCCTTGTTAATCTGCTTACCTTTGGACTGTTCTGGCAGGACAAACGGCGTTCAAAAAAGGCGGTATGGCGAATTCCCGAGAAAACCCTGATGGGCTTATGTGTGATTGGCGGCTCTATTGGCGGATTACTGGGTATGCGGGTTTTTCATCACAAAACAAGACACGCTTTGTTTGTTTGGGGAATTCCGATAATTATTGCGCTTCAGATCGGGCTGGTGTTGCTATTGTGTTTTAAAGGACTTCATTGGCCGTTGTAAAATAAAGTGCCAAAATAAAAAAAGTTTTGAATATGACTTGACAATTTGTTTAAAAGCGTGTATTCTATAGTGGTGTTCAAAATGATTTATGCGAGAGTGTTGGAACTGGCAGACAAGCACGTTTCAGAGGCGTGTGTCGCAAGGCGTACGGGTTCGACTCCCGTCTCTCGCACCATTTAGAATTTACAAAAACGGCATGAGATGGCCGTTTTTTTTATGCCCAAAAGCTGGTTTTGGGCAATTGACATATCAATTGATATTTTTTAGATTTCTCAGCTTCTGACTTTCTCATTTTCATTTTTAGTTGCGGGAAAGGAAAACAGAAATAGAAACACAAAATGATTGATTTAACCCAAAAACCATGCGATTATAAAGAAAAAACATGGAGGAAAAAGAAATGAGCAAGTCTAAACGAATTATTTTTGGAGTGATGGTGGCTGTTAGCCTACTGATATTTGCGGGTTGCGAATCCATGGGACGGGATATTAAAACAACTCAATCGGAATGGGCCGGTGGTCTTGATCGTCATATTTCGGTTTACTCTCAGAGTGGCACACTACTAGCAGAATATGATGGTCGGGTAGATATTGAGGATTCTGAATATGGGAACAAAGTATTGTTTGATCTAAATGGGAAGAGAACCATCGTTTATAATGCTGTGGTGATTATCCAGGAAAAATAAAATGAGCGCTTTCACCCCAAGATGCTCTGAAATAGTTTTAATATGGAGGAAATGGATATTAGAAGCGAAAACTGTTTGCAGGCCGAAAGGATAAAGTTAAAGACGAAATATTGAGAGGGTATGAGTACCAGCTTGAAATTGCGGAAAGTCTTGAGCGAGAATTAGAAAGGCGAATGGCCAAAGCTACAAATACGACCAGTATCATTTCTGATATGCCACTTATGAGCTGAGTGTCTAATGTTCCTTCGGGATTAATCAAAACAAAAATGGGTAAACAATTTGTATACTCAATTAGTAATCATGTTGGAAGCATCAGAAACAAATGAGTGGAAAAACAGCCGATTCTATGTTGAAGGGGTGAAGTTAGATGAAATGCGAAAAATGCGGTCACGAGAACGAATCGTCCAGCTTGTTTTGTCAAAATTGCGGAAATCCGATCCGAAGCCTGGAAAAGTGGGAGTCCCAGGTAGCGGAGGTCGCAAACCCGAAAAAAATAGACAGTGGGATTCCGGATCCTAAAGCTGGGCATCAGGGAAAGAATAAGGGGATTATTATTGCAATTGTGGTGGTGGTCGGAGTCTTTCTGATTGCGGGAGGCGCTTTTGGATTTCTGAATTTTCAGAAAATCAATGCCATCAACAGCGGTCTCAAAAACGGCGAAGATTTGCTGGCTGTTCAAAATTATAGCGAAGCGCTGGTGGCCTTCGATGGGGTGTTAAAGCTGGATTCGAATAACGCAGAAGCAATTTTTGGAAAAGCCAAAGCTTACACCGGGGCGGGCAATTATAAAATGGCCAATACCTTCTTCGAAGAAGCAATCCGAAAAGAAAAAAACTCAGAAAAATTAAAGGTGATCTTTGATGCCTATATTGCTTCGGAAATTCAGGCCGGAGTTTCAGAAACAGATCTTTTTGCTCTGCTGGATCGGGCCACCGATGTCACCGGAGACAGTAAATATGCCGATCAGAAAAGCAGCTATACGGTTAAGGCGCCATCCTTTAATCTGAATCCGGGAACTTATCAGGGGGAGCAAAAACTGGAAATCGTTAAGGCGGATGCCAACGATATGATTTTTTATACGACGGATGGATCTCAGCCTACAGTCAATTCAATAGCATATGCAGAACCGATTACCTTGACAAAAGGTGAAAAAACAATCAAAGCCATTGAAGTCAATGGAGCTGGTTTTGCCAGTAAAATAATCGAAGGCAAATACGTTATCAATGATATTCCAACCACATCGGGTGGCGCCGAGTCAGAAGGGTCCGACTCGGGAGGCGGCACCGCCACCGGTTGGGACTATTTAAATTTTAGTCTCTATGCTTCCTCGACCCTACCGGACATGGGTGGGATCAGTTACTACGTCGGTAATGTGATGGATGGCAGTGATAATACCGCCTGGGTTGAAGGGGTGTCTGGCGATGGAATTGGTGAATATGTTCAATGTGTCTATAATGGAACCGCTGCACTGACCATTCACGGAGTGGCCATTAAAAACGGTTATGTCAAGACCGCCACATCCTTTGCCGAAAATGGTAGTGTTCGGGGACTGGTGATGTATGTTAATACCAGTCCAGTGGCCAACATGATTCTTGAACGAATCCGGGATGAACAGGTGATCGCGATCAGCCCGGTCACCATTAATCCCGGCGATTCAGTTGTTTTTGTCATCGATTCGGCGGTGGCGGGACCAGCGGATGGTGAACATGATACCGCCATCACCGAAATCAGACTGTTCTGATTTTGGTGATGAACTTTTAGATAGCATCATTTTAAAATCCGGAGAAGCGCTTCTCCGGATTTTTTGATTTGTTTATTTCAGCCTTTTTTTATCTTTTTCAGGTAAATAATGGTATAATAACCAGATAACGCGAATATCAATTAACGAAAGAGGTTTTAATGAAGTTTCAGGAGATTTCAGATAAACTGACACGGTTTATAAATAACTATAACTATCTGGCTGAGGAGCGCAGTGCCAATCTGCTTTTTTTATTAAAATGTATTGTTTTAAAATACCTGGCAGATAATCAGCACCTTGACTTTGAAGCCCACCAGAAGGCCATCAAAAAGAACTTTACGCTGGATTATGTCCTGGCAATCTGGCAGGGCCGCCCCCTTGCGACATCATTTTGGGAGCAGGAACAAACAGAGCCGCAGCCCATTGGTGATGAGATATGGGAGTGGGTCTCTGATTTAATTCAGTCATCCCCTGTGCTGGCAGGAGAAAACCCCGGCTTGATTGGCGGCCTTTACGAAGCAAGTCTGCTACTAAATCATAAGAAAAATCACGGGGTCTTTTATACTCCGGAAAACATCGCCAGGTATATGGCGGCAGATGTGCTTGAAGCATTTTCACTGGGCGACAAACAACAGGATTTTCGGATTCTCGACCCGGCTTGTGGAAGCGGATCGTTGCTCAGTGCAGTTTACGATGAGATCATGGTTCGAAATGGTGAACTGAGTCCGGAGCAACGAGCCTGTCAACATCGTCAGTTACTGGAAACTGGCCTGCTGGGAGTCGACCGGGATCCGATCGCCTGCCTGGTAACCCGGTTGATTCTAACATTAAAAGGAAAAGAATACGTTAAGCCACTGGGGATTTATTGCGGCGATATTCTCACCGAAGAATTGGTTGCTGAGCAGTCGGTTGATGTAGTCATCGGGAATCCGCCGTATGTCGGTCATAAAGAAATCCAGACGGATTACATGAAGCTGCTCAAAAACCGCTATGCTGAGGTCTATCGGGATAAAGGGGATCTTTCCTATTGCTTTATCTATCGGGGCTGGGAACTGCTAAAACCGGGGGGGCAGCTTATCCATATCACCTCCCGTTATTTTATCGAAGCCTTGTATGGAAAACCATTACGGGCCTTTATCCGAAAAGCATTTGCAATTCAGGAACTTGTTGATTTCAACGGACTCCGGGTGATTGAGGGGGTTGGAGTTGATCCGGCCATTATCCGGCTGCTTAAAATGAATCGGATTGATGAAGATCAAATAATTCAAGTCAAGCGATTCTTTATTAAAAACCACAAACCTGAAAGCTACGCCAAACTGATCCAATCGCTTGCTCAAACCGATCAGCAAAGCCCGTTTTATGAGTCCTTTGAACTCGTACAGACCCAGCTGAATGACGATTCCTGGCGTCTCTATTCACCGCTGACCCGGGGAATCATTGAGAAAATTGAGACTAAAACACCGTTTACCCTTGACAATGTCGTCCACAGCTTTCAAGGCATTATCACTGGAAACGATAAGGCTTTTATTTTTGAAGCGACAGATCCGGTTCTTTTGGGCTTTGAATCTAGTTTTTTAAAACCGTGGATCAAGAATAAGGATGTTAAAGCGTTTGAAGTTGCCAAGCCGCAAAAGCAAATCCTCTATACCAACCAGATCAGTGCGATTGACGAGCATCCTGAGGTCGTTGCACATCTGGAAGCATACCGGGAGAAGCTTAGAAATCGCCGGGAATGCAAAAACGGCAAACTTGCCTGGTATAAACTGCAGTGGGGACGGGATCCGGATCATTTTGATCGGCGTAAGATCGTTTTTCCCTATAAGGCAACGCAAAACCGTTTTGCCATTGATGAAGCGCACTGTTATTTCAGCGCTGATGTTTATGGCTTAATTCTCAAACCGCGGCTTTATCATCAGATCACCGAGGAATTTCTGGTGCTGCTGTTAAACAGCAAGCTCTATAATTACTATTTTAAATCCTATGGAAAAAAATTGGGCGATAAGCTTTATGAGTACTATCCCAACACGCTGTTGCGGCTGGGAATACCGGACATAAAAGATGAAACCATTAAGGTTTTTAAAGATTCTTATGATAGAATCGTAGAATTAAAGAATAATGGAGACAATGTGGGATTAGGCAAGATTCTTGCTGAAATAGACCAGTGGTTCTATGATTTTTTTGAGTTAAATCAGATTGAAGTAGCAGCAATTGAAACGAAATGGTGATTGTGAACGGATCATTGCTTTGCAGAATCCGAATAGAGCGCTATCGTGAAAGGACATTATGCAAGAAAGTTTTTTTAACCAGAATTATGAAGGCCAAATTGCCGATAATGCTCCCCTTGCGGTAAGAATGCGGCCCCAAACTCTGGCAGAATTTGTCGGCCAGCAACATATCATTGGCCGGGGGAAGCTTTTGTATCGGCTGATTGAAGCAGATAAACTGTCATCGGTGGTATTTTATGGGCCACCGGGTACCGGCAAGACCTCATTGGCAAAAATCATTGCCAACCGCACCAATGCGGTGTTTTACGAGCTGAATGCGGTGACTTCGGGAAAAAAAGAAATTACCGAGGTACTGGAGAAGGCTAAGAATAACCTGGGAGTGTACAATAAAAAGTCCATCCTCTTTATTGACGAGATCCATCGCTTTAATAAGGCTCAGCAGGATGCGCTCTTACCCAGTGTTGAAAAAGGGTTGATAACCCTGATCGGCGCCACCACTGAAAACCCCTATTTTGAAATCAATTCGCCACTACTGTCCCGCTCCACCATTTTTGAGTTTACCAATTTGACCCCGGATGATATTCGGAGCGTAATTGAACGGGCCATTATCGATCGGGATCGGGGCTATGGCGTGATGAAAATAAACTGTGATCAGGATGCCCTTGATCATTTTGCCGAGGTCGCCAATGGCGATGTCCGTCGGGCCTTGAATGCCCTGGAACTGGGGATTCTGACGGTGGATAAAAATGCCGATGGGATCATCCATATCGATCTGGAGACGGCGCAGGAGTGTATCCAAAAGCGGGCAGTTCAATATGATAAGAATGGCGATAACCATTATGATACCATTTCAGCCTTTATTAAGAGTATCCGGGGTTCCGATCCTGATGCGGCGCTTTACTGGATGGCTAAAATGATTACCGCGGGAGAAGATCCCAAGTTTATTGCCCGTCGGATTGTTATCTCAGCATCAGAAGATATTGGTAATGCCGAACCATTGGCCTTACCGGTAGCGATGGCCGCTGCTGATGCGGTTTCCTTTATCGGGATGCCGGAAGCCCGGATTAATCTGGCCCAGGCGGTGGTTTTTCTGGCCTGTGCACCGAAAAGCAATGCTTCCTATCTAGCGGTGGATGCCGCCATTGAGGCGGTCAAGCATGTGTCAAACAGCAATGTTCCGGCGCATTTACAGGATACCCATTATTCTGGCAGTAAAAACCTGGGACGTGGCATGACGTATCAGTATCCCCATAATTATCCCGGTCACTATGTTAAACAGCAATACCTTCCGGATGATTTGATTGGCACTCATTTTTATCAACCAACAGAAATGGGTCATGAACTAAAAATGAAAGAATACCTCCAAAAAAAAGGAATAATCGAATAAATTAAAAACAGAAAAGGAGAGACATTTGAAAAAAGAATTGCGAGATCAACAAGAAAAAATGTTTAAACTGGAAGAAAATATTCATGGGTTTATCTTGAAAAAAGAAGAATTTGTAGATGAAATAGATGGTTTTGCCCGAACCTTTGTGCATCAAAAAACCGGAGCCCGTTTGGTGTATATCTCGGCAGAAGATGATAATAAGGTTTTTTCAATCAGCTTTCGCACCCCCTCTACCGACAGCACCGGGGTACCGCATATTCTCGAGCATTCGGTATTATGCGGTTCAAAAAAATACCCGGTCAAGGAACCCTTTGTGGAATTGGCCAAAGGATCACTAAACACCTTCCTCAATGCGATGACCTATCCGGATAAAACGATGTACCCGATTGCCAGCACCAATGCCAAAGATTTTATGAATTTGATGGATGTTTATCTGGATGCGGTTTTTTATCCCAATATTTATGAAAACCCCTATACCTTCTTGCAGGAGGGCTGGCATTATCATATTGAAAATGCCGATGATCCGATCATCTACAATGGGGTGGTCTATAATGAAATGAAAGGTGCCTTCTCCAATCCCGAGGAATTGCTGCAAAATAAAATTTTTGAATCCCTTTATCCCCAGTCCTGCTATCGGTTTGAATCGGGCGGAGATCCGGATGTGATTCCGGAATTGACCTATGCTGATTTTCTGAGCTTTCATAAAAAATATTATCATCCCTCCAACAGCTATATTTATCTTTATGGCGATGGGGATGTCCGGGCGCACTTAAAATATTTAAATGATGAGTATCTCAGTGCTTTCGAAAAACAGGCGGTTGACAGTGAAATCATCGCCCAGCCACCGCTTACAACCCGAACTGAATTGCGAACCTCATACGGAGTATCCAAGGAAGAAGTGCTGGAAAACAAAGATTATCTGGCCCTTTCAGTGGTGTTGGGTGATAAGCTATCCTATGAGGAGGCTCTGGCTTTTGATATCCTTGCCCATATCTTATTAAACAATAATTCATCACCACTTAAAGAGGCCCTGCTGGATCTTAAAATTGCTGACGATGTCAGCTATCATTACAGCAGTTCCTTACGACAGCCCTACTTTTCAATTGTCCTGAAAAACACAGAGGAGAAACATCGGGATCTGTTTGTCAATACGGTGGAATCGGTGCTCAACAAGCTGGTTGCTGATGGCCTCGATCCCCGCAGTGTTGAAGCGGGAATCAATATCCATGAATTTTCCCATATCGAAGGGGAGTACGGTTCCTATCCCAAAGGTCTGATTTATGGGATTGAAATGATGGATGACTGGCTTTATGGCGAAGACCCGATTGCCTATCTTAAATACAAGGCGGCCTTTAAAAAATTCAAGGACAGCTGGAAAGACGGCTACTTTGAAAAACTGCTTAAACGGATGCTGATCGACAACACCCATCAAACCCTGGTGACGATTGTGCCGGACAATACCCTGCAGGAAAAAGCCGACCAGACATTAGCGGAAAAACTGGCATCTTTTAAAGCGGGTTTGACCCCGGAAGAACTCCAGGCTCTGATTGATGAAACCCAGACCCTGATAAGAAAGCAAAATGAAGAAGATAAGCCGGAGGATCTGGAAAAAATTCCCAAGCTGTCGCTGGCCGATATCAATCGTACGGGTCGGAGCTATCCTCTGGAAGTCTTGGAGACCCTGGATACCACGCTGCTGTTCCATCCTGGTTTTACTGGCGGAATTTCGTATTTAAAACTCTATTTTGATTACAGTGAACTGCCACAGGAAGATTTGAAATATTTATCGTTAATGTGCAAGCTGCTGGGCAGTCTTAGTACCGAAACAATGGATTTTAGACGATTAAGTCAGGAAATAGAAATTTATACCGGTGGTTTGTCCTTTGGGATTGAGTCGTATGACGACGTTCACCATTTTGGGGATTTCACCTCGCACTGCTATGTTAAAGGAAAAGCGGTGATGGAGAACATCCCGACATTGGTCAAAATTATGACCGATGTGATTACCCGGACGCTGTTTACGGAAAAAAATCTGATTCACGATATGATCCGGGAAATTAAGACCCATAAGGAAACCCAGTTTTTAACCGCCGGCCACGTCGTCGGGGTACAACGGCTGCAGTCTTATTATTCTCAGTCAGCCCGGCTGTTTGAAGAATTTGGCGGAATTGAGTTTTATCGCTTTATTGCCGATCTGGAAGCGAACTTTGACGAGAAGTTTGAAGTTTTAGCCGAAAAGCTTGCCGGCATCGCCGATATGGTGTTTACCAGCAGAAAACCAATTATCAGTATTACCGGTACCGAGGAAATCCGGGATCGGACTGTGACGGCTCTGAGTCCGTACATCGTGGGGTTGGCGTCAATTAAAGCGGTGAAGAATGCCTTTACGTTTGAAACTGAAATTGCCAATGAAGGTTTCTTAACGGCGGCCAAGATTCAGTATGTTTCTCAGGGGTATAATATTCGTGCTCTAGGATATGAATACACCGGTTCCCAGCTGGTTTTAAAGGGCCTTTTATCAATGGACTATCTCTGGAACCGGGTTCGGGTTCAGGGCGGTGCCTATGGTGCATTTATGAGTATTGGTCGTGGTGGCGACCTGTACTTTGGTTCGTATCGTGATCCTAAACTAAAAAAGACTTTTGAAGCGTATCAGGGAGTGGTTGATTACATTAAAAATCTTGAGCTCTCCCAGCGCGAATTGGAAAAGTATATTATTGGCACGATCAGCAGCAAAGATGTTCCACTCAGTGCCTCGGTGAAAGGTGAAATTGCGGATAATTTTTATTTTAGTGGTGTTACTGCCACAGATTTGCAAAAAGAGCGGGATGAAATTTTAGAAACCACTGTGGCGCAATTAAAAAGTCATGGGGACATGATTGCTGCAGTGCTTGCTAAAAATGCCATTTGTGTTTTAGGTAGTGAAGAAGCTATTAATGAAGAAAAAGAATTGTTCAAAGTAACCCGCTATATCAAGTAGCTGCTCTGAGGGGAGAGGGGAAATGAAAAGAAAAATAGGATTATTGTTGATACTTATCTTGGTCTTTGGCACATCTGGAGTGTTGGCGGCGGGCTTGCCGGCCTATGGTGCTGATGAAGGTGTAATCATTTATGAAGTGAATAGCGGCGATGTTCTTTTTGCCCAAAAACAAAATGAAAAATTCTATCCGGCAAGTACCACTAAATTGATGACGGCGCTGGTGGCCATTGAGCACGGTGATCTCAATGAGAATTTTACGGTGGGGGATGAAATTGAAAGTCTGGATGCCGACAGCAGTACGGCTGGTCTTGAAGTTGAAGAGGTGCTATCGCTCAACGAATTGCTCTATGCTCTGCTGTTGCCGTCCGGAAACGATGCGGCGGAAACCATTGCGGTGAATATTGGTCGAAAAATTGCTGGCGACAGCTCGATCAGTTCTGAAAAAGCCTATGAAACTTTTGTGGCAGAGATGAATAAAAAAGCTAAGGATTTGGGGATGACCGGCAGTAATTTCACCAACCCCCATGGACTCCATAGCAGCAATCACTATACTACCCCAGCGGATATGCTGATTCTCGCTAAAGCGGCCTTTGAGGAGACCACCATCAAAGCAATTACCCGGGCCAAGGTTCATGAAGTGCAAACCAATAAAACGAAACACAAGTGGAATAACTCCAACCTTTTATTGTATCCCAACTTCAATGAACTGTCCGAAGAATATCGGGTGGCCAATAACCTCTCGGGAACCAATCCGGTCTTCAATGGTTATGCCACAAGCGGAAAAACGGGTTTTACCGAAGAAGCAAAGAAATGTCTGGTCTTTGAGGGCGAAGGCAATGATAAGAATATGATCGGCATTATTTTATATGCGGATGAGACGGTGCTTTTTAAAGAAGCCAGCGATACCATTAATGCGGTAATCAAAGAATATGAGTTGATGGAATGGTCCAATCCGGAAGATGAAGAGCGGGTCGTTCAGGTGGTTAATTATCATGTTTTTGATGGCAATAAACTTAAGTACAAGACCAATGATCCGCTGATTACAGCGGTGCCTCAGGCCAATCAGGATAGCTACACGGCCAAGGTGAAATGGGATGAAACCAAAGTAATTGGAGACGATACCCTGACAAACCTCGAAGCTGATGTGAAAGCGGGAGAGCAGATTGGGGAATTGCAGGTTTATAATGGCGAAACCTTTGTGGAAGCTACCCCGGTGTATGCGGTGAATGATATGAAAGCCCGCAACTGGACGGATTATCCAATCCTTTACTGGTATGTAACCATCATTGTGATCTTGATATTACTGGCGATTTTGCGAATCATGTTTGTTCAGTTTATGCGCAAAAATAATATCAAATATAAAAAAATCAAAATCAAGGGAAAACAAAATTCTTCCGGGAGTCGATCTTCCGGTCAATCGCCGAAGCGAAGACGATAGTATAAGAATAAATAATGGAGTCTGTTAAAAAACAACAGACTCCGACTATTTTTACTTGACATGTATAGACAAGTGGTTTATAATTTAGATAGTATTTAAAGCATTGAAGTGCAGAATACGAATCAATTTTAAGATGCGAAAATGATGCCATGAAGGTATTTCCAGAGTTGAAACTTGGAGGTGTTCTTCGTGTTTTTTTGTGTTAAGTTAAATTTTGAGGAGGTTTTATTATGCACATGGCAGATGCTTTAGTTTCTCCGGCAGTCGGAGGAATCATGCTTGCGGCGAGTGCCGGAGCAATCGCTTATTCAGCGTATAAATGTAAAGATGATTTAGATGAAAAGAAGATCCCGTTAATGGGGGTTATGGGCGCCGTTATTTTTGCCGGACAGATGATTAATTTCACCATTCCGGGAACTGGTTCCAGCGGACATATTGGTGGGGGGATTTTGCTGGCAGCGTTGTTGGGACCATTTCCAGCATTTCTGACGCTGACAGCAGTATTACTCATTCAGGCCTTATTCTTTGCTGATGGGGGTCTGTTGGCCTTGGGGGCAAATATCTGGAATCTTGGTTTTTATGCCTGTCTACTGGTTTATCCCTTTGTCTTTAAACCGATTGTAAAAAAAGGCTTGACACCGACCCGGATATCGGTCGCATCGGTGGTATCGGTTATTTTAGCATTGACTCTGGGTGCTGCTTCAGTGGTCATCCAGACTCTGGCTTCCGGCATTACTGAGTTACCGATGGCAACTTTTATGGGGATGATGATTCCAATTCATCTGGCGATTGGTCTGGTTGAAGGGATTGTTACTGGCGGAATCCTAGTCTTTATCTACAAGATGAGACCAGAACTACTGGAATCGTCCATGGATAATAAAAAATTACCGAAAAACTTATCAATTCGAAAAGTACTGGGCTTTTTACTGGTATTTGCCATTGTTATTGGTGGCGGTTTGTCGTTACTGGCATCATCCAATCCGGATGGTTTGGAATGGTCAATGGAAAATGTAGCGGGTACTGCCGAGCTGGAAGCCTCGGGGAATGCCTACGACAGTGCCGCTGGGATTCAGGAGAGCACTGCTTTCTTACCGGATTATGGATTCAAGTCAACAGATGGTGAAGGCTCAGCCGCTGGAACCAGCGTTTCTGGTATCATCGGCGCCGGAATTACCTTGATCCTGGCAGGCGGAACGGGTTATCTGATATATGCCGTCAAACGCCGAAAAGAAAAAACAGTATAGATGTTTTAATTCTAATTGAAATGAAAATCTTTATATGGTACTATTAACAATAGTTTGCTTAATAACCTCTGTTTAGTAACAGAGGTTATTTAATATTTAAGTGAAAGGTAGTCCCAATGTCAACAATTACCGATTCCATGAATACAATCAGTTCCCTTGAGGAAATGGCCGAGGGTAACACGATCATTCATCGCCTCCATCCAATGGTCAAACTGATCACCACGATGCTTTATCTGGTGCTGGTGATTTCATTTAATCCCTATAATATTACTGGACTGATGGTCTTTGCATTCTATCCGGTGATCTTAATGGCACTGGCGGAAATTCCCTATAAACCCTTGCTGAAGCGGCTTTTGATTGCACTGCCTTTTTCCTTTTTTGCGGGTATATCCAACATCATTTTTAATCAACAGCTGGCTCTGATGATTGGGCCGATGCCAATCAGTTATGGCCTATTGTCCTTTATTTCGATTATGGTTAAAACGATTTTTACGGTCATGGCGGTGATGATCCTGATTGCCACGACCTCACTCCCTAAAATTTCCTATCAACTCTTATCCATTAAGGTACCCAAAATTATTGTGGAGCAGATCATGCTGACGTATCGTTACATATCGGTTTTGCTGGAACAGGTCTCAAATATGTATACAGCCTATATTTTAAGGGCTCCGGCTGCCAAAGGGATTAAAATGAAGGATATGGGTGTTTTTGTCGGGCAGTTGTTGCTAAAGAGCTTTGATCGGGCCGAGAGCATCTATGTCGCCATGAAATGTCGTGGTTACGACGGCAATTATTTATACGCTAAGCCCAGTCCGATTCAAAAAGGTGATTGGCTGTTTCTGGTTTTAGCTTCGGGGGTTCTGTGCTTGATGCGATTTTTTGATTTAAGCCTGTTTATCGGCAGTTTTTTATAATGAGGAGTTTCAATGTTAAAAATTGATAAATTAAACTATGCCTATCCTGATGGTCATCAGGCGATCCGGGATATCAATCTAACAATTGAAGAGGGGGAGAGTATCGCTTTAGTGGGAGCCAACGGTGCCGGGAAATCCAGCTTGTTCAAACTGATTGTTGGTGTTTCCGAGATTAAAGAGGGATCCATAATGGTTGATGAACTGGCCGTTGAAAAAAAGACCCTGAAGGATATTCGCCGCCGGGTTGGGATGGTTTTTCAAAACCCTGATGATCAATTGTTTATGACCAAAGTATATGATGACATTGCCTTTGGCCCACGCAATGAATTACTGGATGAGCATGTGGTCGAAGAGCGGGTGGTCAATGCCATGGAACAACTGGGTATCATTCATCTCCGGGATCGGATGCCCCATCGCTTATCTGGGGGCGAAAAGCGGGTCATTGCCATTGCTTCAGTATTGGCCATGGATCCCCGGGTGATTTTATTTGATGAACCGACCTCGTTTCTCGATCCTCAGGCCAGACGAAACGTCATTAATACCCTGGATTCCTTGAAGATGACTAAAATTATTGCTACCCATGATCTGGATATGGCTCTTGATATCTGTGACCGGGTAATCATTTTACACCATGGCAGCGTGTTTGCCGATGGCAGTGTCAAAGACATCTTGTTGGATGAGGCGCTCTTATCCCAATGTCACCTGGAGTTACCCCTGTGTATGCAAAAACCGCGGATTCGATAAATGGATGATTCCGGGAAAAGAAAAGCTTGATGCGGTCAAGCTTTTTTTAGATTTCAAAGCTAGGGCAAAAGATTATAAACTTACTAAAGAATAGCACAGGGAAATGGTTTCTTAATTGAATTTTTAAATTTAATACGATATAATTAATGCAATGTTTGGGAGGTCAAGGATGGCAAAAAAAGATTATTCGAATATTGGTAATGATATTAAAGATATTGTTCAGAATGCTTTGAATTCGGAGGAGTTTAAAGAACTGAATAAAAACATTACTGCAACTGTCGCCCGGGCCATGGATGAGGTCAAACGTAGTGGCGAGTATTGGCAGGAACAACAACGTCAGCAGCGGGAAAATAATCAGAAAGCCAAACGGCAAGCGGCTAATGGCAGAAGAAATCGGGAAAAAATAAATAAGCCGCAGCCATCGGAGATGGTTGCCAGAAACATGGTTCAAAATACCTATAGTCCGGTTAAAAAACAGCCCAATAACCTGATTTCAAAATCGCCGCACGGTCGGATTTCTGGCATGTTATTGATGATCTTTGGCAATATCGGCATTGGGGTGACCCTGTTGTTGTTACTGATATTTTCATCGGTATTTGGTTTTGCGTTTACCAGTATGCCACTGATGGGAATCAGTGCCGGGATTCTGTTGCCAATTTTTACGGTCAGTGCGCTGATGTCGGCAAAGGGCTCAAACCTGCGGGGGCGGGTGAAACGCTTTCGTCAGTATTCCAGTCGCCTGAGAGGTCGCGAATTCTGCAAGGTCAGTGATTTGTCTGATCCGATTGGTCGCAGTAAGAAATATGTGGTCAAGGATCTGCGCAAAATGATTAGTCTGGGAATGTTTCCCCAGGGACGATTTGATGAAGATGAAGAATATTTGCTAATTAGCGATGAAGCCTATCAGAACCATTTAAAGCTTAAAGAAGGGAAAAAACTTCAGGAAGAAAAAGCGCGTATGGAACAGGTAGCGTTGGATCAGAAAAGAAAGATTGAAAACGAAAACCCGGAAATGAAGGCAGTTCATGAGGTAATTGCCGAGGGACAGGATACCATCCGGCAGATCAATGAGGCAAATATAGCCATTGAAGGCGAAATCATTTCTCAGAAACTGGATCGGTTGGAAAAAGTGATCACCAAGATTTTTGAATTTATTGAAGAGAATCCTGATGGTTTACCAGAAATCCGCAAATTTATGGGCTATTATCTGCCAACTACCCTTAAGCTGGTTTCGGTTTATCGAGATCTGGATGCTGAACCGATTCAAGGGGCCAACATTCTGGCCACCAAAAAAGAAATCGAAGATACCTTGGATACCATCAGCCATGCCTTTGAAAATCTGCTCGACAGTTTTTATGAGGATACCGCCATGGATGTTTCTACTGATATCTCGGTACTCAACACCATGCTGGCCCAGGAAGGGCTGACCAATCGAGAATTCAAAAAATAATCGCATCAGTTTTAAAAGATGACGAGCTAAAAATTATACGAGGAGAATTGCAATGGAAGATAGTATGAACGATTATTCCCAGGTAACCCCGACCCTGACCTTTGACCCATTTGAGGACGAAAAAGCCGTAACGACTAACACCCATCAGGAGCTAAAGAGGGAACGGGAAGTATTTGACGAAAGTCGATTGACCCCGGACGAGCGACGAATGGTCGATGATTTTGCCAGCAAAATCGATCTGACCAATTCCAGCCTGGTGATGCAGTTTGGGGTTGGGGCCCAGAAAAAAATTGCCGATTTTTCCGAAACGGCTCTGAATAATGTCCGCACCAAAGACATGGGTGAAGTGGGCAAAATGCTCGGTGATATGGTGATGGAACTACGGAATTTTGATATCGAGGAGGAAGATAAGGGCTTTTTAGGTTTTTTCAAAAAAAGCAGCAATAAGCTCAGCTCAATGCAGACCCGCTATGCCTCCGCTGAAAGTAATGTTAACCGGATCTGTGAGGCTCTGGAAAAACATCAGGTGCAACTATTAAAAGATGTGGCGATGCTGGATAAGCTTTATGATGTCAACAAAACTTATTTCAAAGAGTTATCAATGTATATTTTGGCTGGGAAAAAGAAACTTCAGGAAGTCGAAACCAAAGAATTGCCGGAGCTGATTAAGCGCTCTCAGATCAGCGGATTGCCGGAAGATGCACAGGCGGTGAATGATTTATCAGCAATGTGCAACCGTTTTGAGAAAAAAATTCATGATCTGGAACTGACGCGGATGATCTCGATTCAAATGGCTCCACAGATCCGACTAGTACAGCATAATGATACCCTGATGGCTGAAAAAATCCAATCTTCCATTGTCAATACCATTCCACTTTGGAAAAGCCAGATGGTGCTGGCACTGGGAGTGGTACATTCTGGCCAGGCTGCTAAAGCCCAACGGGAAGTTACCAATATGACCAACGAATTATTACGAAAAAACGCTGAAACCTTGAAGATGGAATCCATTGCTACCGCTAAAGAATCGGAACGGGGCATTGTCGATATCGAAACCCTGCGTATTTCCAATGAGTCTTTGATTTCAACCTTTGACGAGGTGTTGCGTATCCAGACCGAAGGACGCCAGAAACGAAAAGAAGTGGAAGCTGAACTGGAAAAACTGGAAAATGATTTAAAAGTTAAGATGCTAGAAATTAGAAGATAAACAAAAAAGACAATCAGTGCTAAAGACTGGTTGTTTTTTTCTTAATAAGCATAATTCCGTTGATACTCGCTTCCTGATCGCTAATCGGTCAGCGGCTTGAGAAGATGATGCGATATTTGATTAAAAAATTAATTGTATAATTGTCCAATGGATAGGTGATTAGTTGGCTTAAATACCATTGATAACTGTTAGAGATTGGGTATAATTATAATCAATAGTATTTTGCTAAGCGCATCAAGTGGGAATCATCGTAGTTCGATCTTGGTTAAGCCGATATTTTCTGAAGTGGCGTAAATCAACAAGGTCTAACAAACAGGCTACATGGGCAAGGTATTTATCAATTATAGGAGGAAAGCTATGGCAACTTTTTTTACCAATGATCATGTTGAATTGTATTATGAGGTAAAGGGTACAGGAAGCCCCTTACTGATGATTCCCGGATGGACGTGTACAACCCAGTTTTTTAAAAAGAACAGCGATGTTCTGGCCAAAGATTTTCAGGTTATTTTACTGGATTTCCGGGGACATGGCGAATCGGAAAAGGTCTTACACAGTCACCGGATCTCCCGCTATGCCATGGATGTCAAAGAATTGCTGGATCAACTCGATGTAAAGGATGTCACCGTGTTGGGGTGGTCCATGGGGGTTGCAGTACTGTGGAGCTATCTGGAATTATTTGGTAACCATCGGGTGAGCAAACTGATTTGTATTGACCAGGCACCACTCCAGTATACGGGGCCAGATTGGGTTTGGGGACAGAATGGTTGTTATGATGTGGAAATGTTTATTCGAACCTGCTGTGCCATCGAATATGCACCGCGTGAAAGTGCCGAAGGTCTGGCTTTTGGCTGTCTCTACCATCAACCGACACCGGAAGAAGTAAAATTTATCGCCGATGAAATATCAAAATGCCCACCGAAGGTGCGAATTGAGATTATGCGGGATCATACCAACTTAGATTGGCGGGATTTGTTGCCATTGATCAATCTCCCCACCCTGGTGTGCGTGGCCCGACACAGTGCAGTTTTTGACTGGCAGGGTAGTGCTTATGTTGCTGAGCAGATTCCCGAAGCACAACTGGTGTTTTTTGAAGATTCCGGTCATATGCTTTTCTGGGAAGAAGCCGAGAAATTCAACCAAGTCGTTGCCGATTTTATCAAAGCCTAAAATACAGTGTCAACAATAGCATGGGTTGTTGCTTTACCCATGCTATTGTTTTTAATACCCAAGAAAACGAATTGAAAGGAGAACCCAAATGAAAATCGTGATTGCTCCGGATTCCTTCAAAGGATCATTATCAGCCACTGCAGTTTGTGACATTGTCGGAGATGCGATTCTAAAAATTATGCCAACGGCTGAGATTGTGAAGATACCCATTTCTGATGGTGGGGAGGGGCTGGTAGAAGTACTGGTCAGGCACCAATCTGGTGAAATGATCGCAATAAAAACAAAAGATCCTTTAGCTAGAGAAATAACAGCGACCTACGGAATTCTCCACGACGGGGTGGCAGTTATTGAAATGTCGGCCGCTTCTGGTCTGCCACTGCTTGCTGATGACGAACGCAATCCGTTAAAAACAAGTACCTATGGCACCGGAGAAATGATTGCTGATGCCATTAAGCGAGGCTGTCGTAAGATCATTCTGGGTTTAGGGGGCAGTGCCACCAATGATGGCGGATTGGGTGTTGCCAGTGCTCTGGGGGTACGTTTTTATGATCAGGAGATGGAACTGATAGAACCAATTGGTAAAAATTTATGTCGGGTGAAAACAGTTGATACCAGTAAAGCCGAGATCTTATTAAAGGGAGTGGAGATTACCATTGCCTGTGATGTAAAAAATGTGCTTTGCGGCCATCAGGGAGCAGCGGCAGTCTATGGACCTCAAAAAGGTGCCAACCCTGATATGGTGATTTTTCTGGATCAGGGCCTCAAGGCTTTTGGTCAGCTGCTGGAGACGAAGACGGCGACGAAGCTGATCCAATTAGAGGGGATCGGTGCGGCCGGTGGGATGGCCTTGCCGTTGGTCGCTTTCTTCAATGCTCAGCTAAAACCTGGTCTGGAGATTGTATTTGATGAAATTGGTTTTGATTCTGCAATTAGCGGGGCAGATATGATTATTACCGGTGAAGGGAAAACCGATGCGCAAAGTGTGATGGGCAAGGTAATTTCTGGGGTCGGAAAACACGGGAAAAACCAGAATATTCCCGTTGTGGTGATCTCCGGCGCTTTGGATACAGGATATGAAGCCATCTATCAGTCTGGTGTGGTGGCAGCTTTTGCCCTCTTTAGCAATGATCGGGGGTTAGCTTGGCACATGGAGAATGCGGCTGAATTATTGGAGCAACGCATTTGTGATCTTTTTCGTTTTCTGGCGATAATTTGCATGATCCCACAAAATTCACGGCAGAACAAAAGGAGTGGTTAGATGTTGGATAAAAAAATAGCACAAAAAATAGCCGATGAGGTGATGAACACCTTGGGTTACAACATCAATGTTATGAATAAGAATGCCATTATTATCGGGAGCGGTTTACCGGAGCGACTGGGCACCTTTCATGAAACTGCGATGTTTGCCATCCGTAATTCCGTTACCTGTGAAGTCACCGAAGAGGAATCAAAGCTACTTCAAGGGGTAAAACCAGGGATTAATATGCCGATTGTGAATAAAGCCGGTGATGTTATCGGGGTGGTGGGAATAACCGGCGATCCGGATGAGGTACGCAACATTGGCAAACTGGTGAAAATGACTGCTGAACTGATCATTGAACAGCAGGAAACGATGAATCTCTTCTATACCCACCGTAACGACAAGGAAATATTCTTAAATACCTTAATCAGCGAGCAAAGAGCCATCAGTGAAGAAGAAATAACGGATTGGGGCGAGCGCATCGGTTATAATATGGAAAGTAATCGAGTGGCGGTCATTTTGAGTTTTGCTGTGGATTATCAAAAGTCTGAAGAAAGCATGCTTGAAAAAATCCTTAACCAGATCAAGCAGTCAGACAGTCATTTAAAAAATGACATCTCATCTGTGATGTCCGGTGGTTTTATTTTAGTATTTAAAAGCCTTAAAAAAACCGAACCCTGGGAAATCGAGAAAACCATCAAAAAATATTTAGATAATTCAATCACGAGTGAAGATGCCAAAAATATGCAGTGTTTTGTGGGTAGCTACTATCTGGGGATCAAGGGCTATGTGAAATCTTATGCCGATGCCTATGGAATGTATCGCAGTGGTGTCTATAAAAAAGATCAACATGTTTATTTTTCACATCAGCACTATTTCTGGCGGCTCTATAATCAATTGGACATGGAAACTTACGCTTTGGCGGTGGAACCGTATATAAAAAAAATACAGAAATATTTCGGAAAAGGTACGGATGAAGCGATGTTGACCATGCGCAAAATAATTGAACATCACTTTCATTTTGATTTAGTGGCGGGGGATTTGTTTATCCATAAAAATACGGTCATTTTTAGAAAAAAGAAAATGGAGGAGTGTCTGGGATTTCCGATCAAATGTGGCAGTGATGACAATCTTTTATTTATGATAATTCTTAATCATTATGAAAAATTAAAAAAAATTAAAGATCAGCCAATCAGGTAAAATTTTGCAGATATTATGGAATTGTAACTAAAAATATGATATTATAGTGACAAATAATATTTGAAAGAGGAATAAAATTGGACGACGTACCGTTATATGAGACAAAAACGAAAACTCAATGTATCAAGCCAGTCACAGTGATGACTGATGGATCTGTTTACTGGGAGGAATCTTAGTCAATGGATAACAGTGTGATAGGTTTTATAATTGTTCTGGGGGTGATGTTGCTGATGTCGGCATATTTTTCGGCGACAGAAACGGCATTTACATCCCTTAATCGTATTCGCATTAAGAATCTGGCAAAGGATGGTAATAAGCGCGCAGCACAAGTACTGGCGCTTTCTGATCGCTATGATGCGTTATTATCAACGATTCTGATTGGTAATAACATCGTTAATATCGCCTCGGCTTCAATTGCCACAGTGGTGTTTGTTCAGTATTTTGGCAATGCCGGCGTAACCATTTCTACCGCAGTAATGACGGTACTGGTGCTGATTTTCGGCGAAATTTCGCCCAAAAGTCTGGCCAAAGATTCACCGGAAAGTTTTGCGATGTTTTCAGTCCCCTTTATCCGTTTGCTGATGTTTCTTTTAACACCGGTCAATTTTCTTTTTTCGCAGTGGAAGAGAATGCTGGATCGATTGTTTAAGGTTAGCAACGAACGCAGTATGACGGAAGAAGAACTACTGACAATTGTCGAGGAAGCCGAAAATGATGGCGGTATCGATCTCCAGGACGGCGAACTGATTCGTAGTGCCATCGAATTTAATGACCTGGACGTGGATGACATCTTGACGCATCGGGTCGATGTCGTTGCGATTGATATGGATAACCCTAAGGAAGATATTGCCAAAATCTTTTTTGATACCGGCTTTTCCCGGTTGCCGGTTTATCAGGGCACCATTGATCAGATTATCGGTTTTATCAGTTATAAGGATTTTACCCATTACGTCGCCAATGGCAAAAGTAGTTTGGAGGAAATTATCAGTCCGGTGGTTTTTATTACCCCAAACATGAAAATTTCCAAGCTACTGACTTTGCTCCAACAGAAAAAATGCCACATAGCGGTGGTATCCGATGAATACGGTGGAACTGCCGGGATTGTTACCCTGGAAGATGTTATTGAAGAACTGGTGGGCGAAATCTGGGACGAACATGATGAGGTCATTGATGAATTTGTAAAAATTTCTGATTATGAGTACCGGATTCTGGGCAAGGCCAACCTCGGAAAAATGTTCGATCTTTTTGATATGAAAGATGAATTTGATGTGATTACCGTTGGCGGTTGGATTGTCGAATTTCTTGATCGGGTTCCGAATGTTGGCGAAAGCTTTGAGTTTGAAAATTTGGGCTTTACCATTACCCAGGCGGACGAACGGCATGTGATCGAAATTGTCGCAGTCAAACATGAGATGATTGATGTAGAAGAAAAATAGCGTGTGCAAAAATAAAAAAATACGTCTGACAGACAAAAAACTGTCAGGCGTATTTTCATGTCAGGCCATAATACCGTCAACGGTATCAATAAAAGTGTCCACAAAGCTGTTGCGCTGATCATTGCTGAGTTGTTGATGCATCAGCAGGTACAGATAATCTTCAAAGGTTTGAACCAGTAGTTGATTGACCAGGCGGTATTTTTCGAGGATCACCGGATCTTTGTTAAAGCTCAATTCCCAGGTATCCTTCATATAAGAAAAAATATGATTCGTCATGTCCCGCATCATCCCGGACAGCATTGCGACCCGGGGGTTTTGATAATCGGTATCCGCCTCATAGGTAGAGTGCGGTGAAATATTGAGTCGCCCTTGCTCTTGCAGGGCTTTATAGGATGCGCTACCCTGAAGAATAATCATGTGATGATAGAGGACATTGACGCTGATCTCCAGTTTTTCCAGTAGGTTGTTTCGCATTAAAAAGTCGTAGTTGACTTTCAGATCTTCCAGAGTCGAGTCGGGCTCAAACATAATAAAACCGACGCTGGGTTCGATTCCGTATTTTCGCAAAATTCGCAGGGCTTGTTCATTATCTTCAACGGTCGTCAGCTTATTCAGGCGTTTAAGAGCTTCATCCCGTCCGCTTTCCAAACCGATCAGGATGTGTTTAAGACCCGCATCTACTAAAGCTTTGATGGTTTCGTCTTCGATATCGTTGGCTCTGGCTTCAATCCCAAAATTGATCTGACGTTCTTTTAAGAGACGGGCCAGCTTCAAAACGCGTTCTTTACCAGCTCGTCCCGGGCCGTAGAAATTGGGATCCATAAAATAAAAGTAACGAATATCGGTTTCTTTAAGCACCGCATCGATTTCAGCGATGATATTTTCCGGACTGCGACCCCGCCACTTTCGTTTGGTATCGCCATAGTAAGGGTTTATATAACAGAATGTACAGCCACCATAGCAGCCCCGGCTACCGGAGATATTGACCTCACCAAACGAATAGGAACCCACGCTACGCAGGGGAAAAGGCAAGGCATCGATATCGATAACCACCTCGCCCCGGGTGGCGACAATGCCGTTTACGCTGCGGATGGCCATTCCCGAATCAGGAATGGCGGGATAGTTTTTGGCCAGCGTTAAAAAGGTCAGTTCCGCTTCTCCCAACACGGCGGAATCAATGGCCGGGCAGCGGTTAAGGATTTCTTCATAGGCAAAGGTTGGATAAAAACCATAGACACAAATATGGGCAATGCCATAGGTCTGTTTGACGTGTTCGATAAACTGGTACAGGGTCTGATTGTCCTTCCAATGATACACCAGATGAATCCCTAAAATTGTCGGTAGTTGGGCTGCAATTTGTGCTTCAATGGCCGGATAATCCAGATGTTCGAGATAGGCATCCACAATGGTTATGGGAATATTGTTCGCAGCTAGCATGCCGCCGATGTAGCCGGTGTTGAGACAGGCGGACAGGGGGGCATTGGCGATATCATTACAGCGATCAGCGCTGATGGAACGGGGATGTTCGAGTAGGATGACGTTCATGAGGTGACCTCCTGCCACATAAAGATATTTTTTTTAGTGTGATAGATTTCCAGTTCATACCGGGCCCGGTCATAGGGTGCCGGATTGTAGTAAGTAGGGTAGAGCAGATCGGTTTCTGGAGTGATTACGCCGAGATCGAGGGCCTGTTGCGCTACCCTGGTGCCTGGTAAAATCCGAATATTATTAAGGACGATGGTACCCAGGGTTTTGGAAGCGTGATGGATTTTATAAATCGAATCGATCAGTTCTTTAGCTTCTTGCTGGGTGGCAGCAGTATCGCCAGGTGTATTGACCAAAAAATGATAAACGGTGACGACGCCGCTGCTCGCCAGAACCTGGGCGGCATCCAGAATATCCTGAACCTTCATGTTTTTATCCAGAGCATCCAGCGCAGTCTGGCTGAGGCCATCGGGGGACAGGGAAAAACATTCACAGCCGGATTGGGTATAGAGGGCGACGTTTTCCTCGGTTAACAGGTTCTCCCGGAAAAAGCCGCTCCAGTTGATCGGGAGACCCCGCCGGATAATTTCGGCACAGATCGAATCAAGATGATCGACAGGAATATTAACCACTGAATCGGTGAAGTGAATTCGGGTGACACCGTAAGTTTCATAAAGAAACTGGATTTCGTCAACCACCGCTACGGGCGTGCGGCAGCGCATTTTCGTACCCTGCAGCAGCGGATAGGAACAATAGCCGCAGCAAAAACAGCAGCCCCGTTTGGTTTCCACGCCAACACTTTCGACATATTTGTTAACGGTGAGGTAGGGTCGGGGATCCAGTAGATTGCGGTTGGGCATCAGATAATCCGTCATATCATAATCGCCGACTGGTGGGACAACGATCACCGCTTCCTTTTCTCGATAGCAAAGCCCGGGTAGCCGGGGCGGATTGTTAAGGTTATTAAGTAACGGGACGATGATATTTTCGGCTTCACCAGTAACTCCGAAATCAATTTCCGGGTAGTCCTGCATCAGGCGTTCCGGGAACAACGAAAAACCAGTACCACCTGCTAAGATTCTGGCAGTGGGTGCGTAGCGTTTAATCACCGCCAGGGTTACGGCAAAGCCGGGAATCAGCGATGAGGTTTTATTGCCCAAAGGATCGATGTTACGCAAAGAGAGACAGACTACATCCGGCTGTACGCGATCCAGCTGCTGCCGCAGATCCCCATAGGGATCGAGGGCCATATTCATGTCAAAAAGCGTTAGCACGTGATCGGTACAGCGTTCAACCTGGGAGGCTAAAACGACGATTCCAATCGGATAAACCCGCTCGATGTCGATGCCCTCCATTGAAAGGGCCTGGATGAAAAGTATTTTCATGAGTTCTCCTTGGTTTGAGGATTAGGGTAATAATTAGTTAGAACAAAGGTGATCCAGTGCCGACTGGGATCGGGCGGCAAAGATCAGGGCCGTGTCAGTAGTTAGTGGTAGCAATGGTGAGGTGACCAAATCGTGCTTTTCCAATTCAGCAATCACCCAGGCTCCGGAAAAAACTTTGCCGTTGTAGGTGTTTAAAAACATGTTGATATCGCTTAGATGTGCTTTGACAGGGTGGTGTTCATTAAAAAAATCATGAATCAGCATGATACCGTCATCGCTCAAGTGGTTGGCTGCGGTTTTTAAGACCTGCTCATTTTCAGTTTCGGCGTAGGCATGAACAATATTTGAAAGAATAATCAGCTGATATTTCTGAGTAAGTCCCCATTCTGGTTCCAGAATATTGGTGGCATGATAGCAAACCCGATCAGAAAAAGTGGTGGGCTCAACAAGTTTTTGAGTCTGGGGCAGCATCTGTTTGATATCTAACAGGGTTGCTTCGGTATCCGGGAAAGCATCCAAAAAGGCCAGCGCCATGGCCCCGGAACCGGTTCCCACATCCAGAATAGCACCGCTTAGTTCTGTAAAAAAGGCGGTACAATCCCGGGCTTTAAGTTTGGCGACATTGTCCATAGCCCGGATATAGTTGGCCCGGCGCCGGTTCAGTTCAGCCTCGCTGATATCTTCCGGTAAAAAATTAACCCGACCGCCGGCAGACAGCGAGGCTTTGAGGGTATTCCAGTCATCGCGCAGGTTTTTTCGCCACAGAATTGAGTCACCCTGATAAAGAGGGTTATCTTTCAGTAGATATTCTTTGGTAATCAATTGGTTATAGTAAATATTTTGGTGTTGTCCCAGCAAGCCAAGGCTTTTTAAAAGTGCCAGGTATCGTTCCAGGGCGCTTTCGTTGGCGCCAAGTTTGGGGGCGAGCTCAGCGAGACTGGCACCCCGGATTCCGAAATCATCGATGGTCTGAAAAAGATCCATTTCCAGCGCCGTGAACAGGGCATCGGAAACCCAGTAGGCCGTGGCCAGGTCTTCCAGATACTGACCGCCGTTGGTCTTAGGATCATATCCCTTCATGACCATTGGTTACTCCGGCATCGGCAAAGGTTAAGACATCACCAATCACCCGGGCAGAAGATTCCACCAGATGCATGGCTACCGCTGCCCCGGTGCCTTCACCCAGGCGGAAATTAAGGTTAAGCAGCGGTCTGAGCCCCAGGGCCTGCCACATCAGCTGATGACCCGGTTCTTCACTCTGATGGGAGGGGATCATGTAATCCAGCGCCTGAGGGCAGAGGGCCTTGGCAATCAGTGCGCCAGCGGTGGAAATAAAGCCGTCCACCAGGACTGGTACCTGTTTGAAGGCGGCACCCAGAATCACTCCGGCAATCCCGGCAATCTCGAAGCCGCCGACTTTGGCGAGGACATCGATGGGGTCGGTTTTGTCGGGCTGATGGCGGTTAATCGATTCCCGGATCACTTTGATCTTATTAATCAGAGCGGCGTTATCAATCCCGGTGCCTCGGCCGGTGACGGATGAAACCGGATACTCGGCCATGACGGCCAGGATTGCAGCACTGGGCGTGGTGTTGCCGATACCCATATCGCCGGTGGCCAAAAGGTTAATTCCCTGCTCTTCAATGACCTGCGTAGCCACGTTGATTCCGGCTTCCAGAGCGGCGATGGCTTGCTCCCGTGTCATTGCCGGTTCGTGGTAAAAATTCTTGGTGCCATGAGCGATTTTGCAGTCGATGATCGCACCTTGCTTAACCAGCTCGGGCATATCCACGGCGACACCCATGTCGACGACAATCACTTCGGCTCCAGAGGCTTTGGCCAGAATGTTAATGCCAGCACCGCCTTTGACAAAGTTTTGTACCATCTGGGGGGTAACCTCCTGGGGAAAGGCGGAAACGCCTTCAGCCACAACGCCGTGATCTCCGGCCATGGTGATGACCATTTTTTTATCAACGTTGGGGCGGATGGTCCGCTGAATCCCGGCCAGTTGTTCAGCTACGACCAGTAGCTGACCGAGACTCCAGGGTGGAATGGCCAATTGTTCAATATGATCCCGGGCCGCCTGCTGCCACTTGGGATCAGCTGGTTCGGTGTTATCGATGACGTGTTTTAAAGAATATTTGGTTTTGATCATGGTACTTATCCCTTCTCTATGATATTAATTATAATGCAACGGTTTTCGGGAGGTCACGGACCGTCCCTACAGTCTGATGATTTAAATCGGGTGCGGTGTCTTTAGTGCACTAACAATCTGATAAACAATAATGAGACATCACTTTTAGCAACATAGTGATATATCCGTTCGTAGAGGCGAACTGTGTTCGCCCGCACCCGGGTGGTTTATGCGATTCCGAAAAATTCAGCTGCCACATCGGCTGGACATTTGCTGTCGGCGCAAACGGCGCAGCCGTGGGATGGCGTTTGGGCTGCCAGGGCGGCAATCAGATTTGCCTGGTTAATGGCGTTTTTGATCTGTTCTTCCTGATTGCGGGCAACTCGAGCCCGGGACATCGCCAGATCGCGGTTCCAGGCGGCTTTACCACGTTTTAAAACATTGGCGGCATTGGCGGCGATCCGGGTGGTTTCAACGCCGATCCGGACATCATCTTCAGTGGGCAGACCCAGATGTTCGGCCGGCGTCAGATAACAAAGAAAATCAGCCCCGTGCATACCGGCAAAGGCCCCGCCGATGGCACCGGAGATGTTGTCATAACCGGGAGCCACATCAGTGGCCAGGAAGCCCAGAATATAGTAGGGGACATCATAGCAAAGCCGTTTTTGCAGCAGCATCGCAGCAGAAATATGGTTTAAGGGGACATGGCCAGGCCCTTCGACCATCACCTGAACGCCGGCGGCCAGGGCCCGCTTGGTCAGTTCGCCAGCGACCATCAGGCCCCGCAGATGGGCCTGATCGAGGGAGTCGGCGTTGGCGCCGGGCCGAATCGCATCGCCGATGCTTAAGACCGTATCGGTGGCTTTAAGAATTTCCAGCAACCGGTCAAACTGTTCATAAAGTGGGTTTTCTTTATCATTATGGAACATCCAGCCAGTCAGCAGCGAACCGCCCCGGCTGCAGATATCGGCCACCCGACCGGTTTTTTTCAATATTTTGAGAAGATCCATATTTAAGGCCGAGTGCACGGCCATAAAATCCATCCCGGCCTGGCACTGTTTTTCCACCACTTCAAACAAGTCGTCGGCGGTCATATTGATCATCAAGCCCCGTTTTTCAGCCGCTTCCTTGGCCGCCTGATACACCGGAACACAGCCGGCGGCAATGTTGGAATTGGTTAAACTCAAGGTTCGCATCGTGTCGATATCAGCACCCATGCTTAAATCCATAAAGCCGTGAGCACCGGCGTCTTCGATAATTTTTAGTTTTTTGACTTCCATTTCCATATCATCGCGGTCGCCTGAGGTGCCCATCAGGCCATTGACTTTGACATCCAGACCGCCACCGATACCACAGATTTTTGAACGGTTGCGCAATTTGTTTTTTGGAATGACAATCCGGCCAGCGGCCACTCCATCGCGGATAAATTCCGGGGTGAAGCCTTCGTTTCTCGCCACCATTTCCATTTCTTCGGTAATTTTACCTGCCCGGGCTTTTAACATTTGGGTCATCGTTAGTTCCTCACTTCCTGGTTTTCATCCCGTAAATACTTGCCGACAATTTTCATGGCACAGAAGTCACCGCACATGCTGCACTCGGATTCGAAGTTGGTGCTGCGATCCTTCCAGACCTGTGTCGCCGTCTCGGTGTCAATGGCCAGTTCCATCTGTCGGCCCCAGTTAAGTTCCCGGCGGGCATGGGACATTTCCAGATCCCAGGCAATCGCCGCCGGATGACCTTTGCCGACATCACCAGCATGGGCAGCAATACGGCTGGCCATCACGCCCAGATAAACATCGTCGGCACTGGGCATACCGATGTGTTCGGCCGGAGTCACATAGCAGAGAAAGTCCGCACCATAATAGGCAGCAATCGCTCCGCCAATGGCGCCAGTGACATGATCCATCCCAGCCCCGGAATCGGTGGGTAGACAGCCAAAGACAAAGTAGGGTGCGCCATCGCATAATTGTTTTTGCAGTTGGACTGTTGTTTGGATCTGATCCAGTGGTACGTGACCAGGACCTTTAACCATCACCTGAACTCCAGCCGCCCGGGCTTTTTTAACTAGCCCGCCAAGGATCACCAATTCATGAACTTGAGCGCCATCTAACGAATCAGCGATGCAGCCGGGACGCATGCCATCGGCAAAGCTCAGGACAACATCATATTTTTTGCAGATTTCCAGAACCCGATCGTATTGGACAAAAAAAGGATTTTCACACTGATTATGCACCATCCAGCCGATCAGATGGGAGCCTCCATAACTGACCAGAGGGTCAATCCGTCCTTCATCTTTAGCACGATTGATCACGTCCATGGTGGTGCCGCAGTGCAGGGCTAAAAAACTGACGCCCTCGGCAGCCTGTTTTTCCATCATTGCAAACATGTCGTCGGCGGTCATATCTAAAGCGGTACCGTATTTTTCCTGAGCCATGGCCAGGGTCTGATACAGGGGCAGGGTACCCACCGGCCGATCCACGGTAGATAAAACACTTTCGCGCATTTCGTCTATCGGGCCCCGAACACTTAAGTCCATCAGGGTATCGGCTTTGGCCTTGATCGCCTGGTCAATTTTAGCCATTTCACTGGCGATAGTATCATCGACTTCATACATCCCGACACTGGCCGATACCTTGGTAAACAGTCCTTTACCGACTGCCACCGGGTTGATATTGGGGCGGGTGCTTTTAAGAATAACGATTTCACCAGTGGCCACTCCCTGGCGAATCAGCTCGGGATCGAGCCCTTCTTTTTCGGCCACATAAATCATTTCGGCGGTGACTTCACCCGCCCGTGCTTTTTCCAGAATTGTCATTGTTTCCTCCTGAATGATTGTTGGAATTTTGGCAAATAAAAAAGTCCACAGTGGTTATTATAAAAATAACCGCCATGAACTTTACCTTCGTTCATTCAGGATCGATCATAGGCAGGTCTCCTGACTCGGGGTTTTAGCGCTATGCCACACCTTCCCATTATAAAACAGTGGTCTTTGTGGTTTGCTCCGCCCTTACAGTGATGGGTTCGTTCAGGACTCTCACCTGATTCCCTATTCTCCTTGTTGCTAAGGCACCATATGCTCGCTTTTCGATTTACTTGTTTTTGATTATACACACTAAAAAATAAATGTGCAAGAAAAAAATTAAAAAAATGATTTGGATAGTTGAGATGAAAAAAATAAAAAAAGAATCAAACTATGTTATAATAAACCAAATGAATGAGGGAGGTGAGAGGATGAATTTTGTTTTTATCTGGTTGATTTTGTTTATCGTTTTTCTGATAGCAGAACTGGTGACAGCTGGAGCGCTGGTTTCAATCTGGTTTTGTGTAGGATCTTTGGTGGCTTTAGTTGCCGCTTATTTTGGGGCCGCTTTATGGGTGCAAATGATTGTTTTTTTTGTTGTTTCCATTGGTTTACTATTGGGGACAAAGCCGTTTTTAAAGAAACATCTGGATCCTAAAACAATGGCGACCAATGCTGACAGGATCCTAAAAAACCGGGGAATTGTTGAAGAAGAAATCAATAACCTCAAAGGCCAGGGAGCGGTCAAAATAGACGGAAAGTCCTGGTCTGCCCGAAATGTTGATGGTGAGGCTGTTATTCCGATTGGCGCTGAAGTGACGGTTGTGGGAATCGAAGGCGTTAAGGCCATGGTTCGGACGGTTGAGAAAGAAACTAGTTCAAAATAAAAGGAGGAAAAAAACATGTATGGACTTATTATTTTAGGTATCATCTTTATCATTTTTATTGTTGTGATCATTGTCAATGCCAAGATTGTTCCGCAGGCCAATGCCTATGTAGTTGAACGACTCGGGGCTTACCATTCAACCTGGGAGACCGGATTTCATATTGCAATACCAATTATTGACCGGATTTCCAAGCGAATCAGTTTAAAAGAGCGGGTAGCCGATTTTCCACCACAGCCGGTTATCACGAAAGATAACGTCACGATGCAAATTGACACGGTTATTTATTTACAGGTAACCGATCCCAAATTCTATATGTATGGGGTGGATAATCCCATGAAGGCGATTGAAAACTTGACGGCGACAACCCTCCGTAATATCATCGGGGATATGGAACTCGATGCGACGCTCACTTCACGAGATGTCATTAATACCAAGATGCGGGTGATTCTCGATGAAGCCACCGATCCCTGGGGGATTAAAATCAATCGGGTGGAGCTTAAAAATATTATGCCGCCAGAAGCGATCCAAAATGCGATGGAACGGCAGATGAAGGCTGAGCGGGAACGACGCGAGAAAATTCTTCAGGCCGAAGGGGAAAAAGCCAGCGCTATTCTGGTGGCAGAAGGTGAAAAATCTGCAGCCATATTGCAGGCAGAAGGTTTGAAAGCGGCGGCTATTCTTAGCGCTGAAGCAGATCGGGAAGCCCAGATCAGACGGGCAGAAGGGGAAGCTGAAGCGATTATCACGGTTCAGGAAGCCGTTGCCAATGGGGTCAAAATGTTAAACGCTGCTGATCCAATCCAGTCGGTGATTGCGTTAAAAAGCTTATCAACCTTTGAAAAGGTAGCCGATGGCAAAGCCACCAAGATCATTATACCATCTGAAATTCAGAGTTTGGCTGGTCTGGCCACATCCCTCAGTGAAATTATGAAGGATCAGACGAAAGTTAGTCAGTAGAGTAATTTATAAACGACCATGAATGGGCAATTGAGAAATGGCTAGCCACTTCTCAATTGCCCTAAGTTTTTCAATACACCAATTAAGAAAGAAGGAATATTTTTGGGAATCACGAACACGCAGCTCATCAAACGTTTTATGCCTTATTATCAAAAATACAAGTGGATTCTGTTATTGGATTTATTTTGCGCAACCCTGACGACCGTCTGTGATCTGGTACTGCCTTTAATTGTGCGGTTTATCACCAATGCAGCGATCAATGATCTGACCAGTCTGACGGTGGAGGTTGTCTTAAAACTGGGACTGTTATATCTGGTATTGCGGCTCATTGATGCGGTAGCCAATTATTTTATGGCCGATATCGGTCATGTGATGGGGGCAAGGATTGAAACCGATATGCGTCGGGATCTTTTTTCCCATCTGCAGAAGTTATCTTTTTCGTTTTACAGTGACACGAAAATCGGTCAGCTGATGTCCCGGATGACCTCGGATCTTTTTGATGTCACCGAATTCGCCCATCATTGTCCGGAGGAGTTTTTTATTGCCGCTTTAAAAATCGGAATATCATTTGCGATTCTGAGTTCGGTTAATATCTGGCTGACAATAATTATTTTTATGGCCCTACCGGTGATGTTTTTAACCACTACTTTTTTTCGGAAACGGATGCGCCGGGAGATGAAGCGCTCCCGGGTGCAGACTGGGGAGATTAATGCCCAAGTGGAAGACAATCTGTTGGGGATTCGGGTGGTTAAGTCTTTTGCTAATGAAAATATTGAAGAGCTCAAGTTTGAAGCGGGAAACAATCAGTTTCTGGAAATAAAAAAGAAAACCTATCGCTATTTTGCGGGATTCCAGACTACGACCCGGCTCTTTGATGGGTTGATGTACCTGCTGGTGATGGTCTGTGGGGGGATTTTCATGATCAAGGGTGCTATCAATCCTGGGGACTATGTGGCCTATCTGATGTATGTCACGACGTTGCTTGCTTCGATCCGTCGGATTGTTGAGTTTGCCGAGCAGTTTCAACGGGGGATGACTGGATTTGAGCGCTTTATCGAAATTCTTGATGAACCAACCGAATTTGAAAATCAGGCTAATGAGGTGGAACTTACCGACGTGGTGGGTGATATCCGCTTTGAAGATGTTTGCTTTCAATACAACGATGGTGGTGATGCGGTGCTGTCTCATATTGATATTGAGGTGAAGGCGGGACAGAACATTGCCATTGTCGGACCCTCCATTCGCTGCGAACCCAGGTGGGGGTTGTTCAGCAGGATGTTTATCTTTTTTCGGGCACGGTTTATGAGAATATCAGCTATGGTCGGAATGATGCCGACCGCAAAAGCGTCATTCAGGCGGCCAAACACGCTGGGGTCCATTCGTTTATTGAGAAGCTGCCCCGGGGTTACGATACCTATATCGGCGAACGGGGGATCAAACTTTCAGGCGGTCAGAAGCAGCGAATCAGTATTGCCCGGGTATTCTTGAAAAATCCGCCGATTCTGATTCTTGATGAGGCCACTTCAGCGTTGGATAATGAAAGCGAACGGATTGTTCAGGAATCCCTAAAAGAGCTGACTCGAGGTCGAACGAGCTTTACCATTGCCCACCGCCTGACCACGATCAAAAATGCCGATTCAATTCTAGTACTGACTGAAGATGGGATTGTCGAAAAAGGTTCCCACGAAGAATTGCTTCGGGAAGAAGGTGTCTATTATGACCTCTACCAGATGTATCGCGAGCTGGATGAGTTAAGCGAAGAGTTTTAGCCGTTCATATTGCCGCAGTTGTAGCCGGCCAGATCCAGAGTGATGGTTTTGAGGCCGAGGCTTTTCAGGGTGGCAATCAGGGACAGCCGGTTGTCGATGATGGCGGTAAAATCACCAGGGTCGCATTCGATTTTAGCGGTATCGCCCAGTAGTCGCAGCCGGTATTGGCTTAAGCCCAGGGATTTGAGAAAATCCTCCCCGGCTTCGATGGCCGTCAGAGCGGCCGGAGTAATCGGGGTGTTGGTGGGAATCCGGGTGGCCAGGCAGGCCATCGCCGGTTTGGTTGCTGTGGGCAAGCCGTAATAAGCAGAGAGATCCCGGATATCCTGTTTCGTCAGTCCTGATTCTTTTAATGGGCTAAAAACCCCCAGCTCACCGAGGGCTTTAATCCCGGGACGGTAGTCTTTCATGTCATCAAGATTGGAGCCGTCCAGAATGACCTCGTAACCATTGGCTCGAGCAGCATCTTTGATCTGGGTAAAAATAAATTTTTTGCAGTGATAACAGCGATCAGCCGGGTTCTTGACAAAATTTTCCAATGAAAAGACATCCGCTTCAATCACTAGGGGGATCGCCCCGATTTTTTTTGCTAAAGCTTGGGCTTCGGCAAATTCTGATCGGGGTAGCATCGCGCCGTTAACGGTAATGGGCAATACAGCATCTCCCAGCACAGAAACCGCCACCTGCAGCAGCAGGGTACTGTCGACACCACCGGAAAAGGCAACGCTGACTTTGGGAAAACGTTTGATATTATCTCTCAAAGTAGCCAGTTTTTCGGTAAGAACCGGGGTTAGGGTGGTATTTATCTTCATGGTATCTCCTTGCATGTATCAATTTGAATTCTTTGATTCGGATAATGGCTATATTATAACTCCTTAAGAGGGTTCCCCGCCAGTAAATATTTTGTTATAATGTTTACACTAAATAAGTAATTGCGTAATTCATAAACATTGAAAAAATTTGCTTTGATGTTGGCTTTCACAAACCGCCAGCGAAGCAAATCGTTATTACCAGGTTTACATTAAAGAATAGGGGGAATTTGGAATGTCCGTTAAAAAAGCCATCTCACTCGGGGTGGGAATTGGAGTTTTATTTATCATCGTGTTAATTATATATGGGGTAACCCATACATTTAATCAGACCAAAAGTGAGGATCATCTGGTCAAAGGGGTGGATCTGTCCGCCTACCAGGGCGATATTGATTGGGAACTACTGGCTGATCAGAATATTGATTTCGCCTTCATCAAAGCCACTGAAGGTGATGATTATGTGGACACAAAATTTAAAACGAACTGGGAAGCGAGTCAGAAAACGGCCCTTAAGGTGGGGGCATATCATTTCTTAAATTATGATACGACGGGTAAAGCCCAAGCACAAAACTTTATTGCGAATGTACCGGTTTCTGATCGGAACCTGCCACCGGTTGTTGATTTGGAATTGTATGGAATTTATGAAGACAATGCCTTACCAAAAGAACAGGTCAAGGTTATCCTTGATGAATTCCTAAAAGAACTGGAAGATCACTATGGGGTAAAACCCATTATTTACACCACCCAGCGCATTTTTAAAATGTATATTGGATCTGACTATAAGGACTATCCAATCTGGATTGTCGATCTGGATAATGCCTGGCCCGAAACGTTACCAAACGGCGAAACCTTCACCTTCTGGCAATATAGCCACCGGGGCATGATGGACGGTTATGATGGAGATGAAACGTTTATTGACATGAACCTTTACAACGGCACTTACGCTGAATTTATTGAAGAATTCTTCTGACAATTTAAAAAAGCTGCCATAATGGCAGCTTTTTTGGTTACTGAATAATTTTCAAAAGAGGTGTTTAATTATAAACTTGCTTTCCATAAACCATGAAGGTTACAATATTCATAGGCTGCAATGACTTTATCCCCAGGAGTTAGAGCAAATTCGGCTTTGGGAGCGCCAGTTTCGGCCAGACATTTTCGCTGGCCACCTTCGGTGGTTTCAAGATAGACCCAGGCGATATGGTGTTCAGGCGTCATTGGATGGGGAACGCTACCAATATCAACGGTGACAGTATTGCCATTTACGGTGATGACGGGAACGTGTTTTTCCTGAGCGGCATCAGTCGTATTGGGCACAACTTCAGTCATGGGATCGCCACAGCAAATCATTTGAGCACCTGATTCATGAATCATTCCTACAAAATTCCCACAATGTTTACAGACGAAAAATTTTGGTTCTTTACACATAATAGACCTCCTAAGTCAATATTAATCTCTTTTGTTATATTCCCCCAAAATAAAGAAATAAACAGATTAGATTAATTCTTATCTATATTATAACATAGGATTCTAAAAAGTGAAGACAAAATTGTTGATTTTGAAAGGAGCGAAGCGTTGCTTCGAGAAGAAAGATGGAAAAACAATGGCTTTTATGGGCAAGAGAATTACAATCAATCTCTCAGTCGGGGTTGACTTACTGCAAAAACGATTATGATCTGGTTCGCTATCGTGAAATTGAAAAGTTGTCTCGAGAAATCATCGAAAAACATACCGAGGTCTCCCATGAGGTGATCAAAGAATACTATATCAGGGAAGACGGCTATTTAACACCCAAGGTCGACGTTCGGGGTGGCGTGATTGTTGACAATAAGATCTTGTTGGTTCGGGAAAAGATTGATGGCCGTTGGTCTTTGCCAGGGGGCTGGGCTGACGTCAACCGGACACCTCAGGAAAATGTAATTAAAGAAGCTTTTGAAGAAGCCGGCGTGTTGGTTAAGCCAACCCGACTGGTGGGGCTGCTGGATCGCAGTAAATGGGTACAGGATACCTGTCCTTATACGATTTATAAGATCTTGATGCTGTGTGAATTACTGGAGGGAGACTTTAAGTGTAATGCTGAAACCATCGAGAGTGGCTTCTTTGCGATGGATCAGCTACCACCACTGTCGCTGGGGCGAACCACCGAAGCACAGTTGGCCCTGTTTTTTAAAGCACACCAAAATCCTGACTATCACCCGGTGTACGATTAAAGCTAAATAAAAACCCACAAAAACTGCCAAGTGGCTGGTTTTTGTGGGTTAGCTCATACAACATATGTGGTTGGTATGTTGGTACAGGTAATCGGGGTTGTGATCATTTTGGAAACAGCGCTCTGTCCCTGAGCCTGCAACGTTTCTTCAGTTGATTTATTAATGGGTAAGGCACCGGCAATCATTTGGCCGTCTTCTGAGGCCGGGAAGAAATTTCCGTTCTTATTCAGGAAGGTGGCATATACGCGGTATTGAGTTACGCCGTTGGCATCGACAAAGGTGTAAAAACCATCCTTGTTTTCCACTGGGGTATAGAATCCAAAGGGGAGTTCGCCATCGTAATTGGTGGGAATTCCGTTCCCTTTGTCTACCTTGGTCAGCGGAGAACTGCTATTTTTCAAGGCCAGATAAACGTTTTGTTCATCAACCCAGTAATCCATTTGATAAAAACCTTCCTCCAGTAAATGAGACTGGTCATCGGAGATCGATTCTTTTTTGCCGTAAACATAGTAAACCGGTTCCCCGGCGGTATTGGTATAACCAAAAACACCAAACTGAACAGTGGTCGTAGCGCCATTGGGATCATCCGGGATGGGATTAGTAATGCTTAAAATCGAGTCAAGATGCAGTCCATTGGGAATGGTCGCTGATGTGGGAACCGTCATCAAGGTGAGATAGGCGGTAGTGCCGTCATCTTTGTCACAACCGGCAAATAGGAAAACAATCAGGGAAATTATTACGATAGATAAGAATCTTTTTTTTGACATGCCGTCGCTCCTGTTTCAAAGTTAAGTATATTTTATAACACTTTTGGTACAATAGCAATCACACTTTAGTCACAATTATGTCCAAGAATCAAACTTTCCTTGTGATTATGATGCTTTTCGTTTAAAATAGTATCAATGGTTGAGGTTGTCGGAACGGGTTAT
Organism: Acetobacterium wieringae; assembly: GCF_026646375.1. Classification (GTDB taxonomy): domain Bacteria; phylum Bacillota; class Clostridia; order Eubacteriales; family Eubacteriaceae; genus Acetobacterium; species Acetobacterium wieringae_A. The sequence continues at coordinate 6,788 of NZ_JAIPPU010000004.1, read as the reverse complement.
AATTTTCATTTTGCCCGAGCTTTAACCAGGTGTAAGAAACGAGGAAACGAAAATGAGTGTAGAAAAAAAACCTTTAATTGGAATTTTACCTTTATATGACAGCAATAAAAAAAGCATTTGGATGTATCCGGGATATCCCGAGGGAATAATTGCTGCCGGCGGAATTCCGGTGATTCTGTCAATTTTGAATAACGACGAGGACATTGAAGCGATTGCCGACCGATTGGACGGCTTTGTTTTTAGTGGGGGTCAGGATGTCGATCCGCAGCACTATGGCGAAGCTTTGCTAAAATACAGCAATGAAATCTATCCACCCCGTGATCAGTTGGAATTACGATTGATACGGGCAGTAATGGATCGGGATAAGCCGATTTTTGGCGTCTGTCGGGGACTTCAATTATTAAACGTTGCATTGGGAGGAACACTCTACCAGGATATCAATAAGCAGGTCAACCGGGAATTACCGATCCAGCATTTTCAACAAAATAATTTTGAATTTCCAGTTCATGAGGTTAGTGTCAATAAAAAATCCCGGCTGTATGAAATCATTGGGATGGAAATGATCCGGGTCAATAGTATGCATCATCAGGCGATTGCCCGCTTAGCACCTCAATTGACCGCTGTAGCGTATAGCAAGGATGGCCTGGTGGAGGCGGTGGAAATCGAGGGTCTTGCTTTCGGTTTGGCAGTGCAATGGCATCCCGAGTTTTTATGGCGGGATGATGAAAATACGTTGAGCGTTCTGCAGGCTTTTATCGCTGCCTGCCGAGACTAAAAAAGGAATCCCGGTTGCTTTATGCAACCGGGATTCCTTTTTTATCTGAGTAAAGAATAACTTTATTTAGCCAACCGCATCCCCTCACCAGATAGGATTGCAGATACGTCGGCATCGGTCAAAGTAAGCTCAAACCATTGCTGATAGTGGTCTTTGACGGTTTGGTTTAAATCAACATCGGCAAATAGCTCGGGATAAAAGGTCATAGCGATAAATAACGCCGCCATGTGGGGTTCCATCGAACCAGGGTGACCCCAACGGGTGACACCAACCGGAAGGGTGGTGACTCTTTGCTCGGCAACGGCTCTTAAACCTGACCATTTGGGATCGCTGAGCATATAATTAGTAGCATTGATGTCATTGGCAATGATGGCGTCGGGATTCCAGCTGTAGATTTGCTCCAAGGTGGTCATCGTTTTTTCGGCATCAGTGATCAGACTGCCACCTTGAGTTGAGACATTGATGATCCCGGCAGCATCAGTAATTTGGCTACAGAGATCGCCAGCCAGATCAGTTCGGGCAGCTTCGTTGACAGCATGGTAAACCCGGGGGCGGGCAGATTCCGGCAGGCTACTGACCCGCTGGGAAATCAGCGTCAAGGTTTGCTCGAGGGCGGCATTGTAATCGGTGGCCCGTTGTTTCTGATTAAAAACGGTACCGGTCACTGTGATGGCCTTTTGGAGCTCATCCAGGCTGGCATAATCAATGACGACCCAGGGAATTCCGGCCTTATCGATTTTTTCGATTTCTCCGGCATTTTCGGCAGTGCTTTTGCGCAGTAGCACCAGGTCAGTGTTGGTGGCCAGGAGTTCTTCAATATTGATGGCACCATCGTTAAAGGGAACCGATAGCGAACCAATATCTGGCCGTTTATAGGACATCAGTACATCTCGCTTGATACCGTTGGGAATGCCGACGATCTTCGCTTCTTGGCCCAGCATCGTCATGATGTGGGCGGTAGAGGCGTAGAGACAGGCAACCCGCTGGGGATCTGCCGGAATTTCTACCTCCCGATTTAGACAATCGACAATTGTTTTGGTTGGTACTGTTGTGGTTTGGTTCTGGATCTGGCAGCCGGTCAGGGTGCTTAGCAGCAATCCGATGAGTAGCAGGGTGCCAAAGAGAAAGCAATTTCTTTTGAGCATGGAGTGATCCTTTCTGGATAAATCAGTTAAGTCAATCAGCGGATATTTTTTAGTGGTACGATAAATTTCCGATGAATTCCGGCCTCATCGGTGGTACCCGTGGTGGCGATGATTTTAAAGACGTCTTTGAGGTTATCGCTGGTAATCACCGTCGAGGGAGGGCCGATGGCTTTGATTCTACCCTCGTTCATCAGCGCCACTCGGGTGGGTACCGATGCATTTTCCAGATAGAAGGCCTGGTTGAGAAAGTGGGTGGCCATGATAATGGTCAGGCCCCGTTCCTTGACCAGCCAGGTAATGATTTCCATTACCATCAACTCATGACGAAAATCAAGGTGAGCAGTGGGTTCGTCCAGTACCATGATGCGGGCGTCCTGGGTTAGGGCCCGGGCAATTAGCACCAGTTGCAGTTCGCCGCCGCTGAGTTCGGTGTAAAGCCGTTCCTCAAAACCCTTGAGACCCACTTGTTCAAGGCTATCTCGAGCCCGCTGTCGCTGGCTTGTATCCGGTGCGCCAAAGCCTCGGGTGGCGGCGGTGCGACCCATGACCACAATGTCCAGTACGGTATAGGGAAAGGTTTTGGTGTGACTCTGGGGCACGTAAGCGATATTCTGGGCAAATTCCCGAGGTTTCAACTGGGTAAGACTGGTCCCGCCGATTTCAATGGTTCCTTGTTGCGGCTGATTGATCCCCAGGATACTGTCAATCAGAGTGGATTTGCCACAGCCATTGGGGCCGATCACACAGAAGACTTCTCCGGGTTGAACCACAAAGCTGATATTCTCAAAAATAAGCCGCTTGGGGGTGTAGCCAAAGCTCAGGTTGTTTAAACGCAACACGGTTGTTACCAGCTCCTTCCTTTGGTTTTTTTTAGCAGATAAATAAAAAAGGGACCGCCAATCAGGGCGGTGACAATTCCCAGCGGGATTTCGCCGCCGGTTAAGCTGCGGCAGAGGGTGTCGCAGAAAATAACAAAACAGGCTCCCAGCGACATGCTGGCTGGTACCAGCCACTTATTGTCATTACCCACCAGCATCCGACCCACATGGGGAATAATTAGCCCGATCCAGCCGACGATGCCGCTGACGCAGACGGCTCCGGCGGTGGCCAGGGTAGCAAAGGCGATAATAGCAGCTTTATTGGCCAGCACATTGATCCCCAGGGTACGGGCTTCACGATCACCCATCGACAGGACATTGAGGCGGTAGCGTAGAATCAGCATACCAGCCATCCCCAGAGCCATTGGGAACAGGGCCAAAAAGACATCAGCAGTTTTAGTGGAGGCCAGACTGCCCATCAACCAGAAAGTGATGGCTGGCAGTTGAGTGGCGGTATCGGCCAGGTATTTGAGTAGGGAGATCAGCGCCGAAAAAATCGATTGAATAATGGTACCGCCCAGTACCAGGGTGATGGTGGTGGAAGTGTTGTCGATTTTCCCGGCAAAGTAGCTGAGAATTACTGCCAAAATTCCAAAGCTGAAAGCGAACACGGGTGTTAAAAAAATTGAGTTGAACAGCACAATCGCTAAAGCAGCACCAAAGCCAGCGCCAGCCGAAACCCCAAGAATACCGCTGGAAACCAGAGGATTGCGAAAGAGGCTCTGAAAGGCGGCTCCGCTGGCTCCCAGAGCCGCCCCCACCATGGCACCCTGAAAGGCCCGAGGCAAACGAATTTGTAGGATCACTGTAGCAGTTTCAGCACTGACCCCACTACGGGTGCCGGTGAGCCCCTGCCATAGGGTTATCAGCACATCGTTTAAAGATACATAGTAACGACCGATGCAAAGGGTGCCAAAGAAAAAGAACAGTGGCAGGAAAATCAGGATGATGGTGACAAGCGTTTTTTTTTGCGGTGACATTTAGGCTTTTTTACGTCGGATGATGACAATTCCCACGACAATTGCAATCGCCATCAAGCCAATGATAATCCCGTTGGTGTTTAGACCGGAATCACTATTTGCGGTCTCCGAGGTGGCTTGGCTGGCAGCTTCGTTTGTTCCGGCGGTGGTAAAGGTTAACGTGATGGGCGTTGTCAGGACATCACCACTTTTGGAACTCAGGGTGGTGTCAACCTTGATCGTATAAATAGAGCCCTCTTTAAGCGGGTCGCTGGGAACGATGTTGATGAAGTTTCTAAGATCCGGTTCCAATTGGTCATCCGCCATGGTGATTTCGGCTGCCACCGGCTGATCTCCGATCCAGAGGCTGACAGCTTTGAGGTTGGCATCCCGGACGGTGGCATAAGCGACGTTTTTACTAAATTCCAGTTTGATTGGCGTATCAACAGCGACCTCAGTGGATTTGTCGGCCGGGGTGGCAGTGACGATAGTCAGCGGTTCGGCACTACCACCGCCAGTGCCGTCACCGCTACCTGGTGCCGTGGTGGTTTCAGTAGCAGACCCGCTGCCACCACCGGAACCATCGCCATTGCCACCACCGGAGCCATTACCGCCGGCTGCCATGATACTACCGCAGCATCCAAAGGCCAACAGGCTGATTAACAGTAAGGATACAATTGTCTTTGAAAAGTTTTTTGGTTTCATATTTTCCTCCTAAAAATTAAATAAAGATTTCATACAACGGATTCCGCCACCAACCAAGCGCCGGTAGCGGCAATTATAGCAGGAGACGCTTTCTTCGGCCAGCCATTCTTCTTCCACATCGGGCTTAAATTCTGGACAGTTTATTGCCAAGGTTTGTGCCTGTTCCCAGGCTTCCATCGGAAGTTGATGCTGATCAGACATAGAAATGCTCTCCCAGTTGGCGGATTTCAGCTTTGGGAAGAGAGGTATACTGTTGGTTTTCGTCTCTTCTGACAAACAGGACATACTGATGGTGGTAAAGCACTGTTTTGGAGCGATTGCCCAAGCGGATCAGGGTCGTATCGGCTAGTGGTTCCTTACTGGTCAGATCGAGAACCTGTTCGACTTCAGGGAGGTTTTTGAGATCCGCAACGGTATAGTTTTGGTTGATCACGGCATTTTTGAGAGCTCCTTTGATTTCTCCGTCACAGCCGAATAAGCGCAGTCCAACTCCGGCCAAGGCGCCGATAATCCCCTGACCGGTACCACCATGTTCGGATAAATGGATCTGATGATCACGGGCGCAGGCCATGGCATCATCCTTAGTCAGGATTTTTTTCTTGGCCTGAATACCAAACTCCATCAGTTCGTCATAGTGACAACGGTCATCATAGGCCAGCACGCATAGACCGGGGTCAGAACCGACTGCGGCAACGGTATCGAGATGATTGGTAGCCAATTCGATGATTGTATTAAGGGTGCCATCGGGGGCTTCGCCGCAAAAACACATTGAGCTGTTATGGGAGGTATAGGGTATGTCCTCATGGATAAAGAGCTGGTGCCGGGACACCAGGGAACAGGGCCCGTATCCCCGGTTGATAATTTTTTCCTGAATCTGTTCGGCGATGGTTCCGGTGCCGATGGAATCGAGGTTGTCGGTGTCGTCAATGCAAAGGTAAAATTTCATAACGGAAAACTCCTTGGTTTAGTTTGTCGAATATAGTCATTATAAGTGAAGTGATTATAATTGTAAACTGTCTGACAATGATGGTATAATAATAAAATCATTAAGAAATTGGAAGAAAAATGCGATGTCGAAAACGAAAATTGATAAAAAAACGTGGCTACTTGAGCATCTCCAAGATTTTTGGGAAGAAGCCAGAGATAATAAAATCAAGGCCTTTGTTTATATTTCGCTGCGAATTTTGGTGGTGATTGTTTTAATCGCTGAGATTTTTAACCGAAATTACAATAATGTCTTTCTTTGTTTGTTGACCCTGGTTTTATTTATGATCCCCAATTTTCTCAACAAGCGGTTGAATATCGTCTTACCTGGCACATTGGAGATTATTGTGCTGTTATTTATTTTCGGCGCTGAAATCCTTGGGGAAATTAACGAGTATTATCTGGTTTTTGACCGCTGGGATGATATGCTTCATACAATCAACGGCTTTCTTTGCGCAGCCATCGGTTTCTCGATGATTGATATCCTTAACCGTAACGAAAAAGTAACCTTTTCGTTGTCGCCAGCTTTTGTAGCCCTGGTGGCCTTTTGCTTTTCAATGACAGTGGGGGTAGTCTGGGAGTTCTTTGAATTTGGGATGGATATGTTTTTCAAAACGGATATGCAGAAGGACTCAATCCAGACGGTGATCAGTTCGGTGATCTTTAATCCCGAGGGAAAAAATGTGGCTGTCGTGATGCCCATCGATAGCATAGTGGTTAATGGGGTGCCTTGGAATTACGGTGGCTATATCGATATCGGTTTGTATGATACCATGAATGACCTGTTTGTTAACTTTATCGGGGCGGTGATCTTTTCAATCATTGGCTATTTTTATATTAAAAACCGAAGCAAGGGGAACTTTGCCAAGCGATTTATGCCCCGTCGCAAAACTGCGGCGGAGATTTTAGAGGAACAGGAACATTACGAACACAAACATCACCATGATTTGTGAAAAACATACAAAATTTTCAAAAAAAGACTTTTATTCTGGATTTGAATATGCTATAATAACTTCCGTGGCCAACGGAAGTATCCTAGGTCACGATATGCGTGCCCTTGGCTCAGCTGGATAGAGCGTTCGGCTACGAACCGGAAGGTCGGGGGTTCGAATCCCTCAGGGCACGCCATAAATCGCAGTGGTATCCCATTCGCAAGTTTCTTGTGGATGGGATTTTTTATATTTTAACCGATATAGAAGGTGTATCTTTTTTAATTGATGCAAATAGAAGGCGGATATGCAAAATCGTTTTTTAAATTGTTGCACCACTGATTATTTATGATGTACATGTCAATATCGTTTTGAAACTTCCCAAAATAAACGGTAAAAATTACCCATTAGCA
>NZ_JAIPPU010000029.1 GCF_026646375.1 Acetobacterium wieringae | reverse complement strand
TAGTATACGCTCTATTTGCCATTCTGTCAACTGGTTTTTGAAAGTTTTTTCTTTTCTTTTTAACACTACCACTTTGAGTCCACGCTACGCTTGAATTCTCAACTAATTGAAACACATCCCCTAGAGTTGGGGACGTGTTTTTATAAAGCTGCCATCTTCCAAATCGGCAAAAGCCTGTTTTAATTCATCTTCGGTATTCATCACGATGGGCCCGCCCCAGGCCACCGGTTCATTTAGTGGCGGTGCCGAAAATACTGCAAAGCGAAGGGGCTTATCATCTGCTGCTATTTCAACATATTCACCTTCGCTAAACAGCAAGGCCGATTTCTCGCGATACAACGTTTCTGCTACTACGCCTTGGCCTTCAATTAAAAACACAAATACAGTTTCTCCTTTGGGCGTTGGAACCTTAACTGATTTTCCCGGTTCGACCACTATGTCCAAAATCATCGCCTGAATATGATGGGGTTCAGCCCCTTTAATCCCTTCATAAGATCCAGAGATGACACCAACCTGGAAACCTTCCCCTTTATATAAAGGTATATTTTCTTTTCTGATTTCAAAATACTTGGGATCTGTCATTTTTTCGGATTTGGGGAGATTCAGCCACAACTGGAAACCTAACATTCTTTCGCAAGCTTGAGGCATCTCCTGATGGAGAATCCCGCTACCCCCAGTCATCCATTGAGAGCAGCCGGATTCGATGGCCCCCTTATTTCCCAGGCTGTCCTGATGTTCAATCAGTCCTTCAACCAGATAGGTGACCGTTTCAATTCCCCGGTGCGGGTGCATCGGAAAACCCTTGATGTAATCTGGAGGATTTTTAGAATCAAAGGAATCGAGCATCAGGAAGGGATCAAATGCTTTCACGGTCGAATGGGACAAGACCCTAGTCAGATGAACTCCAGCCCCATCCACTGCACTTATGCCCTGAACGACTTGTATGACTTTTCTTTCTTTCATTTTAAATGCCTTCTTTCTCTTTCTTCTTTTTTGGGGTATTTATGATAAGGATTATACCGTATGAAGCTTTATTTAAACGTGTTTGAGTGATAATTTTGATTTTTTGTCGTCAGATGTCTCCTATATAAAAATCTTTCGTCTCAAACGGCTCCTAGAGCTACTGCCGTTAAATGAAGCTATGCAACTCCGTCTCCGCTGTGCTGCGTCTCCGTTTGGGGCTTCGCCCCATAAAAAAATACAGACATAAACATTGATTTTCAAGCTCACTTGAATCAATTTTGTATCTTTACTGCCGTTTACTCGCTCATGCGGCACTTCGGCTCCGCTGCACTACGCCTATGTCGCGTCAGTCACCAGATGGCTCCTTCCTAAAAATATTAAAAATAGAGACCAAAAAACAAATAAATTTGCTCTTTGATCTCTATTTTTAATATTTTTCGCCGCATGGCTCGTTGTTTCGCGCAAAAAAAGTCCCGCAACGTCCTATCCTCCCAGGCAGTTACCCACCAAGTACTTTCGGCGCTGGAAGACTTTACTTCTGTGTTCGGTATGGGAACAGGTGTGGCCCTTCCGCCATCGTCGCGAGACTCGTTTAGCTTTGTTTTAGGCGATTGAAAATCATCTGAAACGAATAGGTTCAATGGAGCGTTAGCGGTTGAACCGGCTAAACTGTCCATCAATTCTTTCTAAAATCCTCTACTTCTTAATAAAAGATTTTTGAAAGAATTGGTGTTCCTTGTTCCTACTTGCTATCTATATTCAGTTTTGTTTATTTCAATTTGATCATTATACGTTATCCAGTATAATTTGTCAAGCCTTTTAGGATTTTTATTTTCCCATCATTTCCTGGATCAACATTTGCGCTTTTACAACGCTCTTTTCCGCCTCATATGAAGTGTCAGCTCTAAAAATGCACTGCGTTTGTCCCAAATCATTCTGATAGATAACCACCAGTTTATTTTTCGATGCTTTTTCATGATCTGTTTTATCTTTTTTGAGTTCATCTTTGAAACAGGTCTCCCACCAGGCCGGATTTTTTTCAATATCCCATGCTGAAGCAATGGCGACAGATTTAATCTCAAAAAAAGGGATGCTAAATTTGGGACCCATTACGACAAAGTCAATGCCGGCTTCGTGAATTTCCATGGTTCCTTTCAGAGGCTTTTCAAATTCCGGGTAGCCACCCAGATAACTGGCCATCATCGACATTTTTAAATCGGTGGCGTTTTTAGCCCAGAAAAAAAGCTTGCGTTTCGGTTTGGGGTGTTGATCGTTTCTGGCACTATCCGCTTTCCGATTCTGACTTGCCTCATTCTCTTCATTAAGATAGCCGAACATAGCGTTGATATTCTTTTTATTGACACCACGATCATTCATCATGACATTTGAAATCAGTTCCGATCGGACACACACTTCAGTCTTCTGGTCACCCGCCGATTGAAGCTTAATGGTAATCCGTTGGCCATTGGCAGCAAAAATGATTTTTGTGTGAAGAACAACATGGCTTTCTTCTTTATCTACGATATGGTTCTTCAATTCATATTTACCAGTATCAAAAGCCAACAAACGCTCTTCGCATTGGTCTTTTGACTGATTAATAATTCGGGTTTCTTCACAATGCTTTCCCATATCTTTACCCCCATCATCCGATTTAGGATCTGCGTAACGGCGTTATTTTTTTATCTGTTTTTGGATGATTTTTTCAAGTAGCTCAATCAGTTTTGCTTCACAGTATTCAATGGTAAACGGATCTGTTTTTAAAAAATCAAAATAAGTTTTTGAACGCGCTACCGTAATTATCTGAGCCTGGTTGACCAGATCTGCAAAAATGCTGTTTCGTTTGAGATCCAGCTCAAAATTTTCCGGTCTCAAGAAATAGTCCAGATCAATATCAAGGATCAACGACTCGTTTCTGATTTTTTTAAGCGACAATCCAACATTTTTAAACATGTCATCTTTAAGGCTCCCAAACTGGCTTTCCGGAACCAGATAGTGATGTCCCCTTGAATAGACATGTTTTTCCATACAATTGATCATATGGTAATTGCTCAGATAGCCCAATTCCATGGCTGCATTGATATGCTCATCATTACGAATCTGATCCATAACCATTTGGAGACTGTTTAAATTAAGCGGCTCCAGGGTAGACACCATTCTGTTCTGGAATTTTTTCACCAGCTCTGCTTCCCGCTCGGGATCGATGGCCATGGCTTTTTGATAAGCCCATAGCCAGAACGGCGGGTTGGTATCGGGATGATAATCAATACTAACCAGAACCAGCGGCTGTTTTCGGTTTTGAAATAAACGCCCCCAGATCAGTAGCACATATTGATGGTCGTCCACCACCCAAATCTCTTTGCCCTCGATGTTATGACTGCAGGGTTTTAAATTACTATTGTTCCGATTAGCACCCATTTCACCATCGCTAATTCGCATTAATCGATATAGGAACGGATTCGCAATTCTGCCCCAACCGACTGACTAATCCGACGACACGCTTCCTGATCCTCGATGGGAAGGATATCGACAATGGTTAAAACCACCTTGGTATATCTTCCTGCCAGTCGGGCAAACTCCAACAATTCTTCATAGGCATCCTCGAAAACCGGACGGCATAATTCGTCATATTCTTTTTTATTTTTTGCATTTAAACTGATCGACACCACATCAATCGCATCCTTTAAAAGCGGTGTCATATCTTTTTTATAGATCAGGTTTCCATGGCCATTGGTATTCAACCGAATGGGAATGGGATGAATTTTTTTCACTTCCTTGGCGATGGCACAAATTTCATCGAGACGATAGGTTGGTTCACCATATCCACAAAAAACCAGCTCCTCATATTGATCCAGATCCCGCCTTAAAATATCTGCTTGTATTTCTTCTTGCGTCGGTTCGATCTCCAGCCAGAGATCATCAACGCCATTAATTGTCGGTTCATCTTTTCTTACGCAAAACGTACAGGCATTGCTACATCGATTCGTTATGTTCACATATAAAGATTTCCCTAATTCATAGGTAATCGTCATTTTATTTTCCTCCAGAGATTTGTATATCTTTCGTTTTTGCACGTATCCATCATCGTCATAAACACGTATGGGACGTTGAAATCGAAGGGTAAATTATTTTTCCCGCGAATTGCTTTCAAACAAATCTTATAAAAAGTTATCAACATTTTACCATATTTAATTATGATGTCACGTAAAAACATGATTTTCTATGAATATCTCTAATTATTCCCCTTATTGTTGGGAAATATTTAAGCATTCCGGATTTTTAAACAACCCCTAACTCCATTCCTTACTCAGTAAAAAAGCACATTTTCCAATCAACTTAATTGGCAAACATGCTTCCTATGCATTGCTATTTAATTTAGTTTCTTAGAATACCGGACCTACCAGCTTTAAATCACAACCCTCACATGCCCAGTCAAGCCCAATGCCGTTCATTTTACCGCCGCATTGAGGGCAGATGCCCGTACCGCTTTTGGGGTAGGTATATTCAGTCAGTTCCATTTCAACTATTTCCACCACATCAGTCTCAGGTTGTTTTCTAAATTTTTCAATGGTTTTTCGTGACATTTAACTTTCTCCTTTGTATTCGATTAATAATCCTTTTTTCATTATAGACCATCCCTGCTGCCCTTACAAATGATTTATAGGAAAAAATACCGGCCACTTTAAGGATTAATCACGCTTATCGGTTAATAATACCGCTTGCCATTGTTCTTCTTTGAAGCCGATCAGGACGGTATCGGCCAAAATAACCAACGGCCGCTTGACCAACATCCCATTGGTGGCCAGTACTTCAGCCATCTGATCCGAAGTCATTGTTTTGACCTTGTCTTTTAAGCCCAGCTCTCGATAAACCAGGCCACTCGTATTAAAAAACTTTTTGGCATCGCCCGGATATAACTTCATCCATGAAAGCAATTCATCTTTTTCGGGATTCTCATCGACAATGTGCCGTTCTTCCACATCAATTTGATTTTCGGCTAAAAACGTTTTTGCTTTCTGACAGGTTGAGCATTTAGGATAGCACAAAAATAGTGGTTTCATCATTGGTCTCCATTCTTAGATACTGTTTTATTTAAACTTCTGTACCCGGTCATTAGCAACACCATAAGGCAAGGTAACTTCCAGCAGTTTTTTACCGGTATTAAAATCTATTTCTGAAATTGCCACATCACCATCTTTGAGCAACCCCCATCCGATGCTGTACACTTCAATATTATCGCCAATTTTCTGGGCACTACCATAGGCCAAAGTCGTTTTTCCCGGTATCTTGTATTCCTGATAGCTCAAAATCTTCTTGTTGACTTCATCCAGTTTTATTTTGAGCACTCTCGTTTGACCCGTACTTATCGCATTGTCAAACACTGTTAATTCATCTTCGGCGGTGATGGCAATATCCGTTTGACCCGATGTTTTTTGTTCCGGCGACATCCCAAATTCATCACCATTTCCCGATAATTTCCAGATCACATCCCGGGTTTCCCGATCAATTTTCATGATGGTGTTCATGTTTCCAAAAGAAACAATCAGATTATTATCCGTTGGATCTATAATCATCCGATTGAACCCGGCATAATCCGGGCTCTGGCTGGTGGTATTACTGTAATCATGGTCGTTGACACTAAGACCATAAAATTCCGGATGGGAATCCGTGGTAAATTCAAAAACGACCTGATTATCTTTGACTTCCTGGATCAGGTTTCGCACTACCTTTGATCCCATGGTATTCGCACCCAGACCATCTGGCACATTTTGAACCAATACTAATTGTGATGCTTCAACAATATAATGGTTATCCGCAATCAGTATAAAATCCCGGCCATCCACCGGATCACCTTCATTTGTCAATTCACTTTGAGCCAGGGTAATCGTGTCGATTTCCTGATAGCGATCATCCAGGATTACCCGTTCTCCCACCGCATAACAGATTCCATTGCTGTCACCATAAACCCGTTGGTAGCTGTAGCGAACGGTACCATTTTCAAAAACATGTTTCTTGAAGTCCCGATAGGATTCCCCGTTAGCTTGCTCCGGTGATTTTGCGATGTAAAAAACTACCTCACCCTTTTCGTTCAGTTCATACAGCGCTGCTCCACCGGTTGCGACCGCTGCAAAGTAATTTCCATCGTAGCTGCTTGTTCCAGCGGGAATAATTTCGGGAAGCTGAGATGACAGGGTTCTTAAATAAATCACCCGCTCGTCCTTTTCATTGCCCACCTGAATTTTGATGAGTTCGCCTGAAGAAAGCTGATCCAGTTTTAAATCCATGGTTGTGCCCGCTCCGATGCCCTTTCCGTCTATTTTAACGGTGGCACCTACCTCGTTGATTAATTTTATTTTATTTTCAGTGACACTACTTAAGCTGACCGCGTCGTACACTGCATCGTTTTCGGAAAGGGGCAGTTCCACATTAAAACCGTTGATTTCAAAGCTCAGCGTTTTGTCTGACATCAGAGTATTATCCCGCCCTGCGTAGGCCAGGGTAAAGCTGACTAAAATAATCAGTAGCACCGCTGCACTTACTGATGCAATAAGAAATTTACTTGAATTATCCATAAATTCATCTCCTTCTGATCCCCAATCATTTCATATACCGTTTTTATTAAAATACGCCTTTGTATCATAAGCATACGAATGATTCTATCACACCTATTTTAAATTTTCATGTGATCTCGTTTGACATTTTAAATAGACTCGCCATCCATTCATCAGACTATTGTAACGCATTCCCACAAAAAGGTAAAGGCCTGGTCGTTTCGTGAACGTACTGACATAAAAAATCCCCACCTTAATTTAAAGATGGGGTGATTGCCTTTGAAATAATGTCAACAAATAATTTCTGCCAGCTCATCCACATTGATGTTATAAAAACCCTGCTTAATATCACATTGTGCGATGGCTTTTTTAATGCTTTCTTTTTCATAATCCGCGCCGATCAGAGCATTACTCAGAACCGAGATGTCAATGGTTCCAAAAAAATCACCATAGATATGACAATCAGTTATCTTTCCCTTATTGACATCCAATTTAAATTCCATTTTTCCACCATCAAATCGACCGGTTTTGGTGATATTGAACTTCGGAGATTTGCCATAGTTCCACTCCCAGCTGGCAAACTTTTCTTTCGCAATGGCCTTGATTCGAGCCAGATCGGCATCCGTCAGTTGATAGTGCTCTTTTGATCCTTGCATAATGCTATCAACCATCAATTTTTTGAAGGTATCCGTATCAATCGGTTTCTTTAAATGATCGGAGATGTTCGTTACCCGTTCCTTAACCGACTTTATCCCTTTGGAGATAATTTTATAATCATCTACCGTCAAACACTTGACCATCTGTTCAAAATCGGTATTGAATAACAGTGAGCCATGATGCAGGGTATACCCATTTAACATGCACTGCGCATTCCCGGAAAACTTTTTACCCTGAATAACCAAATCATTGCGACTATTAAATTCAGCCGGAACATCCAGTTTTTTTAAGCCCTCAATTACCGGGCCAATATATTTGCTAAAATCGATGCTTTCAGACTGACCTCTGGTGATAAAACTAAACTGCCAACCGCCCATGTCCGTATAGATGGTTCCGCCGCCGGTAATGCGACGCACTACCTTAATCCCATTTTCTTTGGCATAATCCTGGTTGATTTCTTCGATGGTATTCTGGTACTTACCAACCATCAGGGTTGGTTCAGTTCGCCAGAAGATAAAAATCTGATCCTCAGGCAGCTTTTTCTCGGTAATCAGGTAATACTCCAATGCAAAATTAAAAAAAGGATCTGTGGAATTATTTTCAATATAAATCATTGTTTTTCCCTTCCTTAAGTGCCTCTTCTGCCCGGTAGGAACTGCGCACCAGAGGACTACTGGCAATATAGTGAAACCCCTTGGCTTTTCCAATTTTTTCATATTTTTCAAATTTTTCCGGTGTTACATACGCCTTTACCTCAATATGGTGTGGTGATGGCTGCAGATATTGACCAATGGTAAAAATATCGCAACCGACTTTCAGGCTGTCGTCCATGACCTGGTAAACCTGTTCATCGGTCTCTCCCAGTCCTACCATAATCCCCGTTTTTGTTTTAATATGAGGCGCCTGTTTTTTGACATACTCAAGCACCGCCATCGATCGATCTTAGTCCGCTTCCGGGCGAACCACCGAATAAAGTTCCCGGACCGTTTCCACATTATGATTAATCACATCCGGATTAGCTGCAATAACAATATCCAGGTGCCGCTGCACTCCTTGGAGGTCGGGAATCAGCACCTCAATTGAAACCTCGGGGTTTAGCTCCCGAACCGCCCTGATGGTATTGGCAAAATGTCCGGCGCCACCATCCTCCAGATCATCCCGGGTGACACTGGTAATCACCACATGATTTAAATCGAGTTCCTTAACCGCTTCAGCCAAATGCTGAGGCTCTTTAGGATCAACCGGTTCCACCATCCCACTGGTTACATTACAGAAACGGCAGTTGCGGGTGCAGGTTCTTCCCAGGATCATAAAGGTAGCTGTCTTTTTTTTATAACATTCTCCCAGATTCGGACAATTGGCTTCCTTACAAACCGTATTTAGTTGCAGTTTAGCCATCAGCCCGCTCACTTCTTCGACAGCCGCTTTATTATAGCTGACCTTTAACCATTCTGGTTTCTTTTTCATTTTGTCCCCTGGTCAATCGCAATTGATAACTGCAATTATTTCTTCGGTTTTAATTTCATCGCCTGCTTCAAAAAAAACTGCTTCTAAAACCCCGGATTCCATGCTTTCAACCTCGCTGACGACCTTTTCCGTTTCAATTTCGAAAAGCACCTCACCCTTTTCGACCATCTCTCCCACTTCTTTGTTCCAGGACGCTAATACCCCCGATTCCATTTGTTCGCTTAACTTTGGCATTTGAATGTTTTTTTTCATTTTAATTTCCTCTCATTTTCACTTTATTTTCTCTATAAAAAACAAGCTGTTAATGCATCCAGTTCGATATTTCCGACCAAACCGGTGCTGCTCAGTTTTTTTAAAATTTCCTGATAGCCATAACGCCCCCCGGTCAACGCCTCCTGAATCTCAGCGTTAGCCAATCCATCCACCATCACTTGACACCCGGTAATTATTCCTTTACTGATTTCCAGTTTAACCGCCACCTTTTTTGATTGACGGTCTTTATCTGAAACCTGACTTTTCTTTTCAAAATGAAATTTGGGTGATAACCCATAATTCCATTCCCACTGAGAATACTTTTCTGCGACTAACACCCCAATGGCCGCGATATCTGCATCATTGAGACTGATTCTTTCAAAACCATCCGGAAAAAGATTCTTAAGTAATTGCTCCTTAAAATCATCCAGCGATAAAGACAGATCGCCCAGATGTTTTTTGATATTGGTCACATCACTTCTCACCGATTTCACTGATTTGGATGTAATTTTACCTTCGGTCGGTTTCAGCAGTTTTTTAAGGAGGCTAAGGTCCGAATCGTAAAGCAGGGTACCGTGGTGTAATACCCGCCCCTTTTTGATCGTTTGTGCCGATCCGGAAATTTTCTGTTCACCTATGGCAATGTCGCTATTGCGTCGTTTAGCTGCCGGTATTCCCATTTTATTTAAAGCACTGATCATCGGCGTTAAAAATTGATCGTAATTGGAAAATCCCTCATCCTGACTGGTAATAAAAGAATAATTAAGATTCTGCTCATCATGAAAAACCGTCCCACCGCCGGTATTCCGCCTGGCTACCTGGATCTCCGATTTTTCCACAGCTAATAAATTTATTTCTTCAAAAATATTCTGATGTTTACCCAATACGATACTATCATGATTTTTCCATAAGATTAAATAATCCGTATCCATAAAATTTTTGAAGAGATATTCTTCCATGGCAAGATTAAAATAAACGTCTGTACTCGTACTGTCGATAACTTTCACACAGCTGCTCCTTTTCGTATTTTTTTAATTTTAACGAATTTAATCATTTTTCTGTGTCCTGATTGATCTGCCGTTACCCGGCAAACTCATTGATATGCTTCTAGATCTGTAATTTTTATTCTACCTAAGATCGGCTCTATCGTCTACTTTTATTTGATCATCTTTCTGGCCTTTTAATTAAACTTCATTATTTTTTACATTTTTGTTGTTTCAACAATTGAACCATCTGAACGCAGTGTGTACTTCGATCCTGACCCCCTGTGGCATCTGCAAACCGTCTCGTTAAAACAAGACCAAATCATCAAAGCCAGAGTTTAGCGATAATCGTCGCCGCTAAACACTGGCCTATTTCTTTACTTTTCTTTTTTAATTCGTTTTTACGATTTTCAAACTTAATGTCAGCCCGCTACTGATTAACCTGTTACGATATCTCGCCGTTTTAACCAGGTAATGGCAAATAGACAAAATCCCGCTATAAAAATGACGCAGGCAATCAGAAAGGAAAATTCACCCACCGCCATCGGTGCCGCCGGATCATTGGCCCGCATCCCCAGGGTGATTAGGGCATAAGGAAAGTAAAGCCCATAGCCTTGAGATAGCAGTGCCAACCCGGCGATCCCGCCCATCAGAGCAATCCCCACCGGTACAGCAAAGCTGCGAATCACCAGTGATAAACTCAGCTGCAAAGCGCATACCACCATGCCACCCAAGGCTCCAAACAGCAGCCAGACCGGTAATTCTGATGGAATCGGTCCTGCAAGCCCCGCCAGGAACCCGGAAAGGATAAACAAAAGTCCGATCCAGATCTGGGTTAAAATCACCATTAACCAACCCATCATCAGTTTCGCTATAAATATCGGTGTTACCGGAACCGGAGCGGTCATCATCGCATTCCAGTTATGATTGGCATGTTCCAGCCGAAACAGATAGGACGCATAGATTCCAATCAATACCGGTAGGAAAAAATAACAGGCAAACAGGGTATGCTGGGTCCACAGGCTGTACCACTCATTTTCCAGTATGCTCAGGTTGTTGAGATAATTGAAGGTTCCCATAAAGGCCGGAATAATGGGAATCAGTAAAAAAGCCAGCCACACCGGACTGTGTCGCATCTTAATCATTTCTGCTTTTAAAGCCCGAATTAACATCGCTCAGACCTCCCTTCTGACAAATAAAGTCTGACCGATGCCATAAATCAGCCCAAAGAAAACCAAAATCAGGCCGAGTCCCGGCCAATCAATGGCCTTCCAATAAAAATCAGTGGCTCGGGTGATCGGATCCCAATTCATGCCAACCTGCATCAGCACGCCGTAATAACTCCACAGAATCAGTTTTTGAAAGCTCTGGGGGAAAAACATGCTAAATAGGCCGATAAAACCGCCAACAAGTCCCAAGGTCATCGGCACCATCTGATTGGCAACGAGCATTGAGACCCCCTGTTGAAAGACATAAATAGTCAGACTCACCATCAGGGTAAACAACAGATACCCAACCAGCGCCCCCCAGGGCACTGGCCCGCCAAAATGCAGAACGACGCCCATTCCGATCATAATTGCCAGCTGTCCCAAGGCGGCGCCAAGCATATAGATACTGCCCCAAACAAATTTAGCCGCAAAAATCCGCTTGGTCGGAATAATGGTTTCCAACAGCTTAAAGGTTTGACCCTTATGCTCCACATCGCTAAGACGGGAAGCCACCACTGCAGCGATCACCGGCATGATGATGCAATTAAGCATCGGAAACTGGTAGAGAAAAAACATCCAACCCTGGGCCAGATCATTGGCATCCTTGTTGGAAATAGCCCAGCCTGCCCAGAGCAGTTGAACCGCCATCATTATCGCCACAACCAGCCAGATCTTGCGGCCCTTTGCTTTTAAAACCTCC
Organism: Acetobacterium wieringae; assembly: GCF_026646375.1. GTDB lineage: Bacteria > Bacillota > Clostridia > Eubacteriales > Eubacteriaceae > Acetobacterium > Acetobacterium wieringae_A. The sequence continues at coordinate 3,404 of NZ_JAIPPU010000029.1, read as the reverse complement.
ATCCCAATTGCGGCGCTCATAAACTCACCGCCGTTCCAGTCAGCTCCAGGAAAATATCCTCCAGGCTTTTTTTACGTTCTTCAATCCGAACTAAACCAATATTATTCTGTCCCAGCGCCTTACTGATTTCGGCCATCATCGTATCTTTCATCTGGGGGATGATCAGATAATCATCCTCGGCTTCCCAGACCACACCGTTCTGACTAAGAAATGCTTTGGTCACCTCATTATTTAAGGTTCGCACTGCCAGATGCTGTTGACTGTACTGATGGAGCTTGGTCAGGCTGTCCTGATAAACCAGCTCGCCTTCCCGGATAATCCCCACCCGGGTGGCCAGCTGATCAATCTCACTTAAGAGGTGGCTGGAGACCACCACGGTCATTCCAAATTTTTGCGGCAGTGACTGAATCAACTCCCGCATTTCCGAAATCCCAGCCGGATCCAGCCCGTTGGTGGGTTCATCCAGAATCAACAGTTTGGGATAACCCAACAAGGCACTGGCCAGCCCCAGACGCTGTTTCATTCCCAGCGAATACTGATTGACTTTTTTGTGCTGCTGATTCTCCAGCCGGACAATTTTTAGAACGTCATTAATATTCTGTTCTGGCACTCCCCGCAGGGTTTGAAAGATCCGCAGGTTTTCCTCGCCGGTTAGATGTCCGTAATAGCTGGGCGACTCTATCAACGAACCGACATTTTTAAGATTTTCCAGGCGGTTTTTGCTATTGACCTGTTTTCCAAATACGGTGATCGCCCCTTCAGTGGGCTTGGCCAACCCCAGAATCATCTTAAGTGTTGTCGATTTCCCGGCGCCATTGGGCCCCAGGAAACCATAAATCGCCCCTTCCGGAACCTTCAGATCGACATCCTTGACCCGATAAACACCGCCATATTGTTTGCTGAGACCCTCGGTCTCGATAATATTGCTCATACTCCGCACTCCTTCTTTTTTCGATACCTTTATGATAGCTCATGAACCTTACGGCGGGTTGTCTCCGGCCTTACAATTACCTTAATTTTGATCGGATCTGCTATCGCCAACTAATTTTTCAGGTATAATAACGAAGAGGTGATTCGGATGAAAACAATCTTTGACGCAAAACTTCTGGTTGTTGATGACGAACCGGAAATTATTAATTTATTAAAAACAATCCTCCAGCAGGCGGGCTTTTCTCAAGTAATCAGTGCCGAAAACTGCCGGCAGGCGCGGGCGCTTTTTGCTTTAGAAAAGCCCCATGGGGTTATTTTTGATGTGACGCTACCGGATGGTGATGGGTTTTCGCTGATGCAGGAGCTGCGGCAGCAGTCAAATGTGCCAATGCTTTTTTTGTCAGCCCGGGATGAGGACGAAAACCGGCTGATGGGCCTGGGGCTGGGTGCCGATGATTATATCACCAAACCCTTTTTGCCCCGGGAGCTGGTGCTACGTTTAAGCGGAATCCTGCGGCGGGTTTATCAGCCGCTTTTAACGCAGTCGCAAACAGATGATACGTTGGTGTTGGGAACAGTAACTGTCCATTTTAATAGCGGCATCGTAAAAACACCTACTGGCGAAAAAACCCTGACCGCCAAGGAGCACGCCCTGCTGAAAAAGCTCTGGGAAAACCAGGGCCATATTGTCACGGCAGACAGTCTCTGCCGCAGCGCCTGGGATGATGATCTCTATGGTTATGAAAATACCCTGATGGTTCACATCCGGCGGCTCCGGGAGAAAATTGAGGTGGATCCTTCCCAACCCCGATACCTGCTGACTGTCCGAGGTATGGGGTATAAACTGATCGGGGAAACCAGGGCATGAAAAGTCTACGCAACATCATCACCCGTTCAATTCTTCTAACTGCCGCCACTGCCCTGCTTCTGGTCGCCATCAATATAGCCTTTATTACCAACTGGATGTTTAAATACTCTGGAAGTCAGCCCCTTAAATATGCCATCGCTGACATTTCTGATGGCCTCTTAAGCGTCGATGGCGCATATACACTAAGTGCCACTGCCACCGCCCAGATGGATGCACAATATGCCTGGGCAATGCTGATTGACAAGGATGGTCAGGTGATCTGGGATAAAAACCTTCCCGAAAACATTCCCCGGCAGTACACACTTACCGATGTTGCCTCCTTCAGCCGTTGGTATCTCAACGACTACCCGGTCTCCGTGTGGGAACATCCCGACGGTTTGTTAGTTTTAGGTGACCCTAAAAACAGCATCTGGAAATACAACATTACCTCCACCGAAGATACCATTTCCCATATTCCCGGTTTGCTGGCCGGTTTTTTGATCCTAAACGTGTTGTCGGCGCTGGCACTGGCCTTATTTCTCGGACTATGGCTTTACCGCAAGCTGAAACCCCTGTATAACGGCATTACCGCCCTGCCTAAAAAAGAACCCCTGACACTGCCAACCGGTGGTGTCACCGGGGAAGTGGCAAGGATTCTCAATGAAACATCGGTGATTCTCAGCGAGCAGGAAAAACAACTGGCTCATCGGGATCAGGCCCGGACGGAATGGATTGCCGGGGTTTCCCACGATATCCGTACCCCGCTATCGATGGTGATGGGCTACGCCAGCGAACTGGAAAACAACCCCAGCCTGCCCACCGCCGAACAGAATCAGGCCCGGATTATCCGTCAACAAAGTCAACGGATTAAAACGCTCGTCAACGATTTAAACCTGGCCTCCAAACTGGAGTACAATGCCCAGCCGATGGAGCTGACTCCGGTTTCACCTGCCGCGTTAATCCGGGAGGTGGCAGTGGATTTTATCAATGATGGTCTCACTGCACCCTACACCCTTTCCGTCGATGTGACCGAAGAAACCAACCGCCCCATTTTACTTTGCGACCAGGCTCTGATTCGCCGGGCGCTGACCAACCTGATTGACAACAGTATCCGGCACAATCCCCGGGGCTGTGAAATCCGGCTTTCGGTGACCCAATCGACGGATGGTCTGGTACTTAAAGTTAGTGACGATGGCAAAGGCTATCCCCCTGAACTTTTGGAAAATTCAGGGGGATTGGATGAATCGCACGTATTGGGAAATCACGGTTTGGGGCTGATCATTGTCCGCCGGATCATGAAAATTCATGGCGGGAGCGTTGGTTTTAAGAATCTGCCCGATGGGGGCTGTGCGGCTTCACTTGTTTTTATTTCTTAATATAATTTACTCAACTTTCCCAGCTCTAAAAATCAGCTGTGACTTAAAATAACACCCTTTGTAGCTTCTAAAAAACAGAAGTTGACAAAAAATGCACCCCACTCTGATATAATGTAGATGCAAACCAAACAAAAATCAGACAGAGAAGGTGCATACCACTATGATTTAACCACAACACCCCCACCTGATTTATATCGTAAGCGATTAATAACAAGGTGCCTTACATCTAGAATAAATCCATGAGATAATAG
>NZ_JAIPPU010000043.1 GCF_026646375.1 Acetobacterium wieringae | reverse complement strand
AGGGGCTTGGAAAATTCCTTGCGCGTTTTGACTGAACTATTATTGACAATTCCAATGAAGCCATTGTTATTTTTGCAACACGATTATTGACCTCGTACTTGATACTCTGATATTCCATTTGCATACACATTTTTTAATCCTTCTTTCTTTTTACTTAATCATTAATTTACCATGTATGGACAATTGATCGAAATGAACAAGCTTTTTCACAGGGGAGTAATTCCGGCCGATCAATGAGTGGCTTGCAACCTGCACATATTGATTTGAGTTTATTACAATTGTCTTTTTTTATAATGGCCACTTCTTCATCCCAATCATTCAACGCCATTTCGAAAACTTTTTTTTGGCAGCTCTCTAAACACCCCCTTTCATTGCACTCCGTACAGTTATGTGTATCAATTGCGATATAATAACTGCCGGAACCATCCTCAAACCCATAATTAGCAATCATCGTTTTCCTCCAATCAAATTGACTTCCTATTCTTTTCTTTTCCACCAACTCGTGCTTTGATCATTTGCTATCAACGCAGCTCCCAATGCACCGGCAATCTGCTGATCCATTTTCGTTTCTAATGCTTTCACTCCGAGTATCCGCTCAATACGTCGCACAACACCGATATTCTTTGCAATTCCTCCAGTAATTGCAAAATCTTCTTCTATGCCATTACGTTCAAGCAGTCTTGCTACTCGAAGAGCCATCGCATGGCAATAAGCTGCTAGCACCTTTTCCTTGCTCCATCCAGCACGCATTAAATTTGTAGCCTCAGTTTTTGCAAATATGACACAAATACTGGATACCGGTGGCGGTTCTTCATCAATCTTAAAAGACATTTCGCCAATATCTTCAACATGGACAGACAACAGATTCGCTATAACTTCCATTCCTCGTCCAGTACCGGCAGCACATTTGTCATTCATCATAAAAGATGTCACTTTCCCCTCTTCATTACAATGAATGGCTTTACAGTCCTGACCTCCCATATCAAGAATTGTACGTAGAGACGGACCATATATCATATTTGCCCCACGGGCATGGCAGCTGATTTCTGTAACACTTTTGTTTGCAAAAGGAACATTAACCCTGCCATAGCCTGTTCCAACCGTGTATCTGAGATCTTCGAGGCTCAGTCCGGTTCCATCCATTGCCCATTTCATAGCGTCGATAGCTGAATTTGGACTATTTGAACCGGTGCGAATACTGGAATATGCGTACAACTCACCATCTGCCAGAATCACAGCCTGTGTGCTAGTGGACCCAATATCTACTCCAGCTGTTATCAGACTGCCACTGCAATCTGGAATATTAGGGTTTTTCCAGTTCGACTCTTCCCATCTCCAGTATTCAGTTTTTTCGACATTATTAATTGTCATCGTCTCCTCCTAATAGCTAATTTCTTGATATCTATTTAGAACCCAATGCTAAACCATGATCAACTGCATAAACAGCTGCGCCAATAGCACTGATAAATTCGGAATCTTCAGCTATAACAATCTCTTTCTCCAATAAATCCTGTAAGCATTTTACCAATCCTTTATTGTAGCCGGGTCCACCGATCAGCATAATGCCGTCCACAATGCCAACTCTCCTAATCAACGAACTAATTCGATTACATATTCCTACATGGATGCCATGTGCAATATCTTCTACTGTTTCCTGCTGATGAATGAGAGAAATTACTTCCGATTCAGAAAATACAACGCACTGTGCATTCATGGGTAGATCCTTCTTATGGCGCAAAGAATAATCACCCATCTCCTCAGTTTTAATCTGAAGTGCTCTTGCCATGGCCTCTATGAAAGTGCCTGCACCCGAAGCACATTTATCATTAACTTCATAATTTTTAACTTTTCCATCTCGATTCAATTGCATTGCGCGACAACCTTCTGCACCTAAATCGATAACAAGATTTACATCTGCATTTATAAAACGCGACCCTTTCGCCGCCGAACTGACTTCGTTTATACTTGTATTAGAAAAATCAACCATGTCCCGACCTGCGCCAGTTGTCACAATAGCATGCACATCTTCTTTTCTAACACCTGCATTTTTCAGAACCTTTGTGTAAACTTTCTCAGCGGCAATTTTCCCATCAAACTCTGTTTCGACTGACGCTTTATCAACAATTTTTCCATCTTCCATTAAAATTGCTTTTGTGTTTTGGTTTCCACAATCAATACCAACTGTAATCACACCAACACTCCCTTTTATTTTATTTAAGCAAATACATCAATAGTATCTTCTCGCTTGTGTTAAATACTTTAAGCAATACTTATGCCAAACTAGATGCAATCACAAAAAAAAGAGATGAAAGTGCTTTTTTTTATTTTTATAAAGCGCTATTCATCTTTTTTGTTGTTATTAATGCTATATATATTATTGTATATCTTTTTTATCAATTAATATCCAAAGTAAATACAGTATTTTTAATTTTCTTCGATAGTTCATTTATCGAACCGATGGTCATATCATGTCATTTATTACAGAATCACCTCATTACAAGTCATATCATGTCATTTCATGTCATTTCTCTTTGTTTTAATGTTATTTTAACTATCAAATAAATCGTTAAATCTTAATTCTATAAAGTAGAAATCCCCAAACAGAGCCAAATTCTTCTTGTAAAAATAAAAACACCACTTTACATTTTTTCTGTAAAGTGGTGTTTTGGGGAACACCTTATTTTCAGGTTGCTTAAAGCATGCCATATTTTTTCAATCTTCTGTAAAATGTGCTCAGGGGCATGTCCAAATA
>NZ_JAIPPU010000003.1 GCF_026646375.1 Acetobacterium wieringae | reverse complement strand
CTATTTAAATAAAAGCCTTAAAAATCAATGATTTGAGGCTTGACAATATAGGAAGATTGGTTTATAATTGAATTACAAGATGAATCGGAGAGAGGCATAAATGGACAAGATAGAATTAATACAGCTGGCTGAAGACTTTATTACAAATTCAGCTGATAATCGGATAAAAATGGACAGTAAAGCACCTGTTGAATTAGTCGGTGAAAGAATATACGATTCGCCAATTTTTGGTTTTTGTGAAGCGAGTGATGAGGTGTTTGCAGTTCTCAAAAATCCCGAGGTGATTGGCTGTCATTTCCGGAATCCTCGGGAGTGGTTGCCAACAGCACAAACCGTGATTTCATTTTTTCTGCCATACAGCGAAGCTGTTAAAGCCAGCAATCGGGAACAAAAAATCTGGCCCTCCTGGGGATGGTTAGTTGGACGTGTTGAAGGCCACCGCTTGTTACGAGCATTGTTATCAAAAATGGAAATACACTTAAAAAAGGCTGGCTATGCTACTGTTGTACCGACAATGGATAAAAAGTTTTTCAGTATTACCGAACCCATTGAAGAACTTTGTGGTGAACCGCTGGCCTTTACAAGTAACTGGTCAGAACGTCACATCGCTTACCTTGCCGGACTGGGAACTTTCGGTCTTTCAAAAGGACTGATCACGAAAAAGGGTATTGCAGGAAGGTTTGGCAGTTTGGTAACCGAACTTCAGTTGGAACCCAACAAGCGACCATATGAAATTTATAACGCCTATTGTATGAAGTGCGGTGCGTGTGTTAAACAATGTCCGGTGAAAGCCATTTCAATTGAAAAAGGAAAGGATCATCGACTATGCAGCATTTTTTTGGATAAAACAGCGGAAAAATATAAACCTCGATATGGTTGCGGTAAGTGCCAGGTCAATGTACCCTGTGAAAATGGCATACCGGATCAAAAAAATAATTAGTGTTGTCAACTAAAAATTCGTCCGTGTTTGGATGATACGGTGATAATTAATAAACATGTGAAAAGCGTTGAAAATGTAGTTGGCTGTGATTTCAAAAATCCAGCCAGTTTAGCTTAAAATGATGGAGTTTAATCATGCTTGTAAAAAAGTATCAAAAGCTTGAAGATTTAGAAAAAGTGATCGAGTTTACCTATCCTGGAATTACCTTACTGGTTCGTGACTGCAATCTCGGTCAATTAGAAAAAAAATACCAGGTCGGGATGGTGCTAAAGGAACTGGGCTTTACTGATGCCAGCTTACGCCGGGGTGGCATGGTAACGACCCATCGTTTGGCAATCCTTTCGAATCATTATGCAAACATGCAGTCTTATGAACATGACACGCATTGGGGGCTCTGTGTGTTGGAGGCAGGTTCTCATTTTAAAGTGTTGGATTCCTTTACTCAGGGTGATAAAACCCAGATTATCCTGCTTCATTTGCCGGAAAAAGGCTGGGAGGTTTTTGACACTGTGGCAACAAACATTGATCAGCAGGTTGTGGAAATTGTCCGGGAAGGATTTACACAGTGTCTCGAACTTCCGCCGATACCTGAGCTTTCTACTCAGCGCTGGCTCAAACGTTGTCACTATCCCATTGGCATGTCAGAAAAAGGCGATTATTTTCCCCTCAGTACCGACTGAATAATTTTTATATCGAATCCGAATCACAAGAATAATGATAACATTCTTCTTGTGATTTTTTTATAGGATTTATCATAAACTCCCTGATGATTGAAACGGCTGGTTTGGGGTAAATAGGATAATATAACACTGCGATTTGAAGTGGGATAAAAAATGAAATCATGAATTTAAGGTAGATGAGGTGAGTAAATTGGATGATCATCGAACAGGTCAGATCAAAAAAAACGATGCTTTTTTTGAAGAGCTATTTCGAAATAATTCGGAAATTATGCTGCTGATTGATCCAGTGTCCCTCAGAATTGAAGACTGCAACATTTCAGCCTGTGAATTTTATGGAAAATCGCATGATCAGATGATCGCATCCAAAATTACCCACTTTAATTGCCTTAGTGAAGATCAGCTGAAGAAAGAAATTATGCGGGCCGAAAATAAAGAACGGAGGCAGTTTTATTTTAAACATCGTCGTGCGAATGACGAAATAAGTGATGTTGAAGTGCGAACAAGCCCGATAACGCTGCAAGGTAGAAAGTATTTACTTTCGATTGTGACGGATATTTCCGGATTGCAACTTGACAGTGATTTATTGCGACAGGAAAATACGCTCTTAGAAAAACGGGTTTCGGAACGAACGTATGATCTAAACGAACTGAATGATCAGTTGATCGTTGCAAAAGCTGAGTTAGAGCGGGAGATGGTCTTCATTAAAGCATTATTCGAGAGCATTCCAGGTTATCTATACGTTTATGATCAAACCGGAAAGCTGATTAAATGGAATAAAAAACATGAAGAAATGACTGGTTATTCAGCTGAAGAGTTGTCTCATATGTCCCTGGATCAGTGGTTTGAAGGTGAGGACTTAATTCGAGTAATGGCAGCGGTTGAAGCAGTATACAAAACAGGCTATGGCGAGGTTGATGCCAACCTGATTACGAAGGGTGGCGGAAAACTCCTAATCCGATCTAACGGGGTGTTGATGAACCTTGATGGAAAACAGTATTTCACCGGAGTCGGAATCGATATTACCGAAAGCAAGCGGCTGGAAATAGCCTTAGAACAAGAAAGCAAACTGCTTGAGACAACGCTGATTTCTGTTGGCGATGGGGTTATCTCCTGTGATCGGAATGGCCAGATTCTATTTATCAACCGGGTGGCAGAAGAATTAACTGGATGGAAAAAAAATGAAGCCTTGGGTAAAGCAATAGAAGACGTATTTGAAATTGTTAATGAAACCAACCATGAGAAAGCAGAAAGCATTGTTGCAGATGTTATCAATACGAAAAGCATACGGGAGTTGGATAATCAAACCCTTTTGATTGCCAGAGATGGCAGTGAACGACCCATTGAAGACAGCGCTGCTCCGATTATTGATGAAGGGGGTGATGTGCTTGGTGTAGTTGTAGTATTTCGGGATTATACCGAGAAAAAACAGAAGCTGGAACAAATTCAATATTTAAGCTATCACGATCAACTCACAGGACTCTATAATCGGCGTTTTTACGAAGAAGAACTTCACCGTTTGGACACCCCGCGAAATCTCCCCCTGTCTTTAATCATGGGAGATGTTAACGGATTGAAATTGGTAAATGACAGTTTTGGACATGTCATAGGGGACGAATTATTAAAAAAGGCGGCGGCTGTCATTTCCAAATCGTGTCGGGCAGACGATGTTGTAGCAAGATTGGGTGGTGATGAGTTTGTTGTGTTATTACCAAAAACTGATCAATCTGTCGCGGAAGCAATAATTGAACGTATTGAAAAATTGGCCAGAAAGGAAAAAGTTGGCACCATGGAACTATCCATTTCGTTTGGGTTTGAAACAAAATACGATAAGGACGAAGATATCCAACAGATATTTAAAAAGGCCGAAGATTATATGTACCGTCGAAAACTTACAGAAAGCCTGGGGATGCGGAATAAAACGGTTGGAATGGTTATTGAAACCTTGTTTGATAAATACCAGAAGGAGATGTTACACTCAGAACGGGTTAGTAAACTGTCGGCTGAATTAGGGAGTAAGGTTGGGTTGAACACAAAGGACTCCCATGATCTAAAGACTGCTGGATTAATGCATGATATCGGAAAGATTGGCATCGCCGATGGAATTCTTGATAAATCTGAAAAATTAAGCGATGAGGATTGGACAGAAATTAGGCGTCATCCTGAAATTGGTTACCGTATTTTAAGTTCTGCCAACGAGTTTGCTGAAATTGCCGATCATATCCTTGAGAGCCACGAACGCTGGGATGGTTGTGGGTATCCTAAAGGATTAAAAGGCGAAGAAATTTCTCTTGAAGCCCGAATTATTGCGATTGCTGATGCTTACGATGCCATGACCGAGATGCGGTTTCATATGGATACGCTCACAGTTGAAGAAGCAATTGCTGAGATTAACCGTTGTTCTGGAACTCAGTTTGATCCGGAAATTGCCAGAGTATTTATTGACATAATTAAAAATGAGGAATAGGTATCGATGACGATCGAACCGGAACGCTTAATTAAGCATTCCGGTTCAATCATTTTTATTGAGGTTGCGCAAATTGTGAAGCATTACGCCAAAGGTTTCATGTTTTACCTGAGTAGGGTCAAATTTTACCAATTTAAAGGTGATTTGTACACAAAACCCAATGGCAAAGGCTGAAATAACCGTTCCCAAACCAACCATTCCACCCAGTAGCCAGCCAATTAAAACAACACTGACTTCCAGAATGCCACGGCAAAGGCCGACTGGCAGTCCTGTTTTACGGGTTACCGCTACCATCAGGCTATCCCTGGGACCAGCGCCGAAGGCTGATGAAATATAAAAGTATGTTCCCAGAGAAATAATAAAAAGACCAATAATGAGTACCAGGGTACCGATCCAGAAGTTGTCAAAAAGTGGGATGAAATCTAAGTAAAGGATCAGATCCATGAAGAGTCCAATCATGAACATATTAAAAATAGTACCAAGTCCAATTTTTTCCCCCAGCAGAAATACAATGGCAACAATGAGGGCACCCACTGCGGTGTTCACCAGCCCGATACTGACCCCAATGGTTTGGCTGATCCCACTATGAAGAACTTCCCAGGGAGCATAACCCACATTTGCCCGCATGGTCACAATAATTCCCAATCCATATAGAAAGAGCCCAAAATTCAGTTTGATAAATCTTAAAATATAGCCAGTCATGATGCCCTCCTGATAGAATAATGCTCCCAGTATAACACAAAACAATTCGTGGTCAAAGAATTAAATCTACTAAATCTGAAAGATTTCAATCAGGTGACTGCTTGTTTACTTTAAAAATAATGTGGTATACTAACAACAGCAAATAGAATAGCTGGAGTATAATGCTAGGGAGGTAAGAAATGAAAGTAATTGGTATAAATGGCAGTCCTCACGGTGAGGGAAATACATTTACGGCGCTTAGTATTGCGGGTGATATTTTTGCTCAAGAAAGCATTGATTTTGAGATTTTCAACGTTGGGATGAAGGCGGTTCAAGGCTGTACGGGATGTAATGCCTGCGGAAAGAATAAAAATGAGCAGTGTATCTTCACCAAAGATGTCGTCAATGAAGGAATTCAGAAAATGAAGGCCGCTGATGGGATTGTTTTTGCCAGCCCTGTCCACTTTTCTGGCATCAGTGGTAATATGAAGTCATTTTTGGATCGGGCTTTTTATGTTGCCGGTGCCAATGGCGGACTGTTTCGTCACAAGGTGGCTGGGGCCCTGGTTGCCGTCAGACGTTCCGGTGGGGTGGCAAGCATTGATCAATTAAATCACTATATTACCTACTCCGAAATGGTTATGGCAACCGGTAACTACTGGAATGTTATTCATGGTCGGACTGCGGGAGAAGCTTCTCAGGATACTGAGGGTGCGCAGACTATCGAGGTCACAGCTACCAATATGGTTTGGTTGATGCGCCTTATCGAAAATGGCAAGGGTGTTGTGGCCGAGCCAAACCCCTATAAAAAAGTGTATATGCATTTTGTCAGATAAGTCAGATACAAAAAACACGTTTAGACAATTGTTTAAACGTGTTTTTTTAGCGGCTATTTAAACGTCAATTTAACTGGTCCAACACCACCATCAATATCAATGTGATGCGGAGCAGATTTCGACCCAGTTCCAGTTTCTGAAAGATTCTGACCATTAATGGTAATGGGCCCGATACCCTGGTCAGCGGTAATAAAATAATCGTTCACACTGGCGTTGATATTTAAACTAGTCTCGCCAACGCCACAGTCGACTTCCAGATCGCCAGTAACCAGTCCTTGAATATCAATGAGTCCGACACCACCTTTGATCTCAAAATCATTGAGTTTGACATCGGTAAAATGAACAGCACCAGCTCCACCGTTAAGTTTACCGGAATCGGCTTGAAGCTGATCCGCGATAATTTCTCCGGCACCTTGTTTGAGGATCAGTTTATCGGTGACTATTTTTAATAGTTCGCCGCGTCCAGCCCCAATTTCAAGTTCCAAGTTGGTTAAATGCGTATCACGAGGGATTGTCACTACAAGGTTGGGAGCTTTATCTTTGCCAAGCAGATTAGGCCAGAGATTGATATTCTCTTGATCTTCTATGATAAGTTTACCATTGTCCAACGTGGCAGTGAGGCTTGCTGGAATGTTTGACCCTTCAACTTGAAAGGAATCACCGCTTTGCAGGGTAATACTACCGGCGTCAAATTTGATCAGAACAGACTCCAATTTACCACTGAAATCCTGCAAAAAGTCATGACTATTTTGTTCAGTGATGGTAGGGCGACTATCGATTAATCCAAAACCCCGCATCAGAGCGACGCCGCCATTGATAATGCTGGAGATGATCCCCAATGCTAAAACCAGACCAAAGGCAATGGCCAGGTATTTAATCCACGAGTGATTGGTATTCATTTAACTTCAGTCCCCCCAAAGATATTAGTGCTGTTGATATAAATGGTGGGAGGATTATCACCTAATGGTTTATTTGTTTTGTTCGAAGCGCCGCCAAAAATTGGTGTTGTCGACATTTCTACCCGGACATTATTGGGAACCAACAGATCAACTCCACCAAAGACGGCAGTAGCAGAAACATAAATGTCTTGGTTGATAATCGCTTGTCTTAGGTCAAGGGAAACACTTCCAAAAACAGCAGTTAAATTTGCACCATTAAATTCTTCACCAGGAAAGTTAATCTCCTGACCGCCGAAAACAGCAGAATATTCGGGGAGGCCATCCTTGGTCATGCCTTGAATCAGCTTGGCATTTTTGCTAAGGCGGTCTTTAAACATAATACTCAGACCAACGGCAATGATAATAATTGGAAAGATCAGATCTACCAGTAGTGACCCATTAAAATAACCCCGAGCTGATATAAAAAGTAATACCCCAATGCCGAGTCCAATAGTATTCCATAGCTGAACTCCATTTTGAATCATACTGATGGCGCAGGGAACAATTATAAACAAGGTCCACCAACCATCGAAAAATAATTCAAAATTCCAAAGGCCAAACACATTCCCGGCAAAACCAAGGCCAATAATAACCAACAGAAGTCCCCATAACAAGTTTCCTACTCGATTTCTCATTTTTTTCTCCTTATTTCACAGTTTTCTTTATTATAACATGACTCTGAAAGAAATAGAATTCATCGGCACCGATTAAAATGTGAAAATATGCTTAAACGATGCTATTTATAATTGACTATATGAAAGGGGGTGGGTAAAATGGTAGAAAGACAAATGCAATAACATCAGAATCTTAAAGAAACTGGTTCATTAGATGAGATTCTAGGATTGAGAGCATTATTTTAAAAGCAAGATCGATTGCTAAATGGAGGGGACAACATGGGTTTAGAGAGTGTTTTATATAAATGTGACAAGGGTGTGGATCTCAAACAACTGCGTTTAAAGCCTTGGGCAGTGGCTTCAGAAGTGATGGGGCGGTTTAAAAAAACCAATCAGATTCATCGCTGGTTTTTGGAGAACATTCAAAATGGTGTTGATGATGGCCGATTCTACGTGGTGGAGGAATACCAATTTAAAAAGCTCTACAAATTGTGTGCTACGGTGGAAAGTTATCATGATCGTGCTGAGGAGTTATTACCAACGTTAAAAGGATTTGACATTGGGAGTGCCAAGTATGATGATGTGTATTTCGAAAATTTGAGTAAAGTACTTATTATTCTGGGGCACATTAATAATACGTTTGACTTCGAAAAAAACGAGCTGGTATACAGCAGTTCCCATTAAAAATAGACGTTATCTGATTATAAAAAAGGAGCTGAATTTGTTTCAGCTCTTTTTTAAAAGTTATAGGCCGTTTTTGACATAAAATTTAAATTAAGTTAATGTTTAGACGACAATTGACGACAATAGAGTAGTGGAATCACTTAGAATGTTTGTGAAAGTCAAATAGTAATTGTGATTTCGCAAATTATTCGATATAATATTATTCATGACCAAATGAAGAATCCAAATCATTAAGAGATAATCTTGGTAGTGTTATTTAACACTATTTAACGATTCCGGTTTAATCACAGACAGGAATTGTGATGTTGCGTCGGATTAGTTTTAAATGAGTATAAAATTAAAGGAGAAAGCGTATGAAAAGTGAAAAGAGTTTATTATCAAAGATTCTGTTGTCAGTTGTCGTACCGGTAGCTTTAGTATTCGGTGCAGTCGCAGGTATTGCTATGGTCATTACAAGCCAGAGCTTTGAGCAGTTCTCAGAAATTCAAAACAGCTTGTTGCTGGTTTATGTAATCGGTTTAGCTGTGGTTATCGGGATCGTTGTTTTAGGGATGAGGGATCCTTCAAACAGAATAACCAATCTGGCTGAAGCTGCACAAAAAATAGCAGATGGAGATCTTGATGTTGAATTGCGGTCGGTTAACACGCAGGATCAATTAAGTGCAATTTTTGCATCCTTGTCTTTAATTGCAGAAAACAATGAAAGATATGCAGAAATGGCCCAGAAAATAGCAAGTGGCGATTTAGTAGGGAATATTTCTCCAGTATCGGATCACGACATGCTGGGAAATCATTTGTCAGCAGCACAAAAATCGATGTCAAAACTCCTTAACTATCTTGCTTCAATGCCAGAATTAGTAGAAAAAAACGAGTATTTTGATCATCGTATCGAAGATAATCTGACTGGTGATTATAAAAAAGCCGTTACGCGCATGAATCAGGCCATGGCAACAGTTTCTACGAATATGGAATATTATTTAACCATTCTGGATGCCTTACCATATCGGATAACGACAATTGATCAGAATATGAATATGGTTTTCGTCAATAAAATTCTCGAAGATCTAATGAAACTGACCGGGACAGCCAATTCTCGGGAAGAGATTCGCGGGGTTCCGTGCAACTCCTGCAATCTGGAAATGTGCCATAGCGAGGATTGTGGGGTTAAGGTGTTAAACGCTGGTGGTGAGCGACTGAATGAGCTTGGATATTCTGAACATCGTTTTGAATTCCGTGATCGACATTATCGCATGGATACCATGAATCTGATCAATCGAAAAGGTGAAAAGATTGGTTATGTGGATGTCTCCCATGATATTACCCCGGTTATGAGTGTGAATAATTATCGTAGTGATGCGGTCATGCGACTTGCTGAGAACCTTCATCGCTTAGCTGAAGGGAATTTGGATCTCGATTTACAGGTTGATGAACCAGGACAGTACACCAGCGAAGTTTATAAGCAGTTTAAGGCAATTGGGGATAGCTTGGCAGATGTGAAAATCACCATTGATAACCTGATTGGTGATGCCATCATTCTGACCACCGCTGCCATGCAGGGCGATCTTGACGTCCGGGCTGATGAAACCAAGTTCAGTGGTTCATGGAACGAACTGATCGGCGGTATGAACGGCATACTTGCTGTAATGGCCAAACCAATGGAAGAGGTCGCAACGGTAATGGATGCCATTGCCAATGGTAATCTGGATGTGACCGTTGACGGTTATTACCAGGGGAGCTTTGATGTACTAAAACAAGCAGTCAACGAAATGGGCAGTAATTTTAAAACGATTGTCACCGAAATAGCTACTGTCACCGGAGAAATCAGTAATGGAAATCTTAACCTGGACAATGTCAGCGATTTTGGCGGCGATTTCAATGCGATTTCGGATGCCCTCAATACCATTATTGGAACATTGAATTCGTTGTTGGGTGATATCAATCATGCCGCTGAGCAGGTTAATGCCGGGGCCAATCAGGTATCCGACAGCAGTCAGGCGCTGGCCCAGGGATCCACCGAACAAGCCAGCTCGATTCAGGAGCTGACAGCCTCGATTACGGAGATCGCCGATCAAACCAAGAATAACGCTGTCAATGCCAATAAAGCCAGAGAACTGGCCACCGATGTGATGGGAAATGCCGACAAAGGTAATCATCAGATGACGGAAATGCAGCAGTCGATGGTGGAGATCAACAAGTCATCAGAAGACATCTCCAAGATTATCAAGGTTATTGATGATATTGCCTTCCAGACCAATATTCTGGCCCTGAATGCGGCAGTGGAAGCGGCTCGGGCCGGACAGCATGGAAAAGGTTTTGCGGTGGTGGCCGAAGAAGTTCGGACGCTGGCAGCCCGTAGTGCCGATGCTGCAAAAGAAACAACCGGACTGATTGAAGGTTCCATCAGCAAGGTGGCTGAAGGTACCAAAATTGCCGATGAGACCGCCAGCGCTCTGGATGAAATTGTGGCTGGAATTACCCAGGTCAATGATTTGATCGGTAACATTGCCGAAGCATCCAACGAACAGGCTACTGGCATTGCTCAGATTAATCTGGGCGTTGAACAGGTTGCCCAGGTTGTCCAGCAGAACTCGGCCACAGCAGAGGAAAGTGCTGCCGCCAGCGAAGAGCTTTCCGGCCAGTCAATTCTGTTAAAACAAATGATTGATCAGTTTCAGTTGCGATAAATGACCAAATAATAATGTTTAATCTGAAATGACGTTAGGAAATGTTGCTAACGTCATTTTTTTATTGCGTTCAATACAAAGCTGAGAGAACATTTCGTAGAAACAAAAATTGAAGTTGAGTTTACGAGAAATTTCATATATAATGAAACCAATTTTTAAATGATTCTGGCTGAATACCCAGGCTGTGAAGAGTAACAGCAACGATTGTGAGATTCTTTTAGGGGTATAATCTTTCCGGGAAAAGTGGTGAAGACGAATTACTTATTTAAAAATTGCTGATCATAGGAGGAGATAATGGAACAAAAAAAGAGTTTGCTGTCAAAACTTGTTCAGACGGTAGTTCTACCGGCGGTCCTGATTTTTAGCATAACTGCAGGTATAGCGATGACCGTTGCCAGTCAGAGCTTGCCCCGGTTTGCAGATGTTCAAAACAGCTTGGTGATAATTTTTGCAATTGGTATCGCCATCATGGTTGTCGTGAGTGTCCTTAGTGTAAAGGCGATTTCAGACCGTTTAACCAGTTTGACTGAAGCAGCCTATCGGCTGTCTAGAGGTGATATGGCAGCAGTGATCAAAGCAGAAAACGCCCAGGATCAGTTGGGAGAAGTGGCTGTAGCACTTTTTGAAATTGCTGACAAAATGAAGTTGCATTCAGAAATGACAGGAAAACTGGCTCAGGGGGAATTGTCAGAACCATTTATTCCGTCATCGGATCAGGACATCATTGGGAGTAACCTGATGGCAATCCAGGCGACCATGAAGATGCTAAATGATTACCTGATGCAACTCCCTGAACTGGTTGAAATTGAGACCGACCAGGAAGACTATCAGATACCTGAAATGATTGGTGATTATAATAAAGGGATCAACGATGTCAATCGGGCCATAAAAACCCTGGCTGATAAACGTGATTTCTTTCAGGCGATTCTGGATGCTATGCCATACCGGATTACCGTTGTTGATACGGACTTAAAATGGACATTTATTAATAAAACGCTCCAGGATCTGAGAATTGCCACCGGTCGAGAGGGGAGTCGGGAATCACTTTATGGTGATGACTGTTGTAAATCAAATCTGGATATGTGTAAAAACGAGGATTGCGGTGTAAAAGCATACCGCAAAAATGGGAGGATTGAGTTTCCCTTTGAATATCGCGGTGGGCATTATCGAATGGATACAACACCAATTATCGATAAAAAAGGTCAGACCATTGGTTATGTTGAAACGTCATTTAATACCACTGCAACCATGAGTACAAATAAATATGCTGAAGTCGAAATCAACCGCCTAGCCGATAATTTACAACGTTTATCAGCAGGGAATCTTGATTTTGATATGAATATTCAAGAACCCGATGAGTATACCAATGAGATTTATGAGCAGTTCAGTGCGATTGAAACAAATCTCCGTGAGGTTAAAAAATCCATCGATAACCTGATTGGCGATGCCATCATTCTGACCACCGCTGCCATGCAGGGCGATCTTGACGTCCGGGCTGATGAAACCAAGTTCAGTGGTTCATGGAACGAACTGATCGGCGGTATGAACGGCATACTTGCTGTAATGGCCAAACCAATGGAAGAGGTCGCAACGGTAATGGATGCCATTGCCAATGGTAATCTGGATGTGACCGTTGACGGTTATTACCAGGGGAGCTTTGATGTACTAAAACAAGCAGTCAACGAAATGGGCAGTAATTTTAAAACGATTGTCACCGAAATAGCTACTGTCACCGGAGAAATCAGTAATGGAAATCTTAACCTGGACAATGTCAGCGATTTTGGCGGCGATTTCAATGCGATTTCGGATGCCCTCAATACCATTATTGGAACATTGAATTCGTTGTTGGGTGATATCAATCATGCCGCTGAGCAGGTTAATGCCGGGGCCAATCAGGTATCCGACAGCAGTCAGGCGCTGGCCCAGGGATCCACCGAACAAGCCAGCTCGATTCAGGAGCTGACAGCCTCGATTACGGAGATCGCCGATCAAACCAAGAATAACGCTGTCAATGCCAATAAAGCCAGAGAACTGGCCACCGATGTGATGGGAAATGCCGACAAAGGTAATCATCAGATGACGGAAATGCAGCAGTCGATGGTGGAGATCAACAAGTCATCAGAAGACATCTCCAAGATTATCAAGGTTATTGATGATATTGCCTTCCAGACCAATATTCTGGCCCTGAATGCGGCAGTGGAAGCGGCTCGGGCCGGACAGCATGGAAAAGGTTTTGCGGTGGTGGCCGAAGAAGTTCGGACGCTGGCAGCCCGTAGTGCCGATGCTGCAAAAGAAACAACCGGACTGATTGAAGGTTCCATCAGCAAGGTGGCTGAAGGTACCAAAATTGCCGATGAGACCGCCAGCGCTCTGGATGAAATTGTGGCTGGAATTACCCAGGTCAATGATTTGATCGGTAACATTGCCGAAGCATCCAACGAACAGGCTACTGGCATTGCTCAGATTAATCTGGGCGTTGAACAGGTTGCCCAGGTTGTCCAGCAGAACTCGGCCACAGCAGAGGAAAGTGCTGCCGCCAGCGAAGAGCTTTCCGGCCAGTCGATTCTATTAAAACAAATGATTGATCAGTTTCAGTTGCGATAGATCAACAAACGGATGAATAATTAAAATAAACCTAAAGAGGAACAAAATGCACCATAGACTAACTGCGTCTAGGGTGCATTTTTATTTACAAAAATTGTGTAATTTCAAACAAGTTGGATATTAATATAATAAAGGTTTAATTATAAAAGGATTGTTGATGTTCTTTGCATAAAAGATTGGAAAGGTGGCAGGATATGAAAATACATGATCATTATCGGGTACCCATAGATAAACTAAAAAAAGTCAGCAATGAAGAAGAATTGAAATTTTGCAATTCGACACTGGACGTATCGCCCCTGGATGCGATTGCCGGACAGGAACGGGCAGTAAAGTCGATGGAATTTGGTATTGCCATGGATGATGATGGATATCATATTTTTGTAGTTGGTCCATCTGGGACGGGTAAGAGCGACTATACCAATGATGTCGTTAACCGGGCAGCAGCCCTGCGAGCGGTTCCAGATGACTGGTGTTATCTTTACAATTTTAGTAATAAGGACAAACCATTGGCGGTTTCTCTGCCAGCAGGGAAAGGGCGGATCTTTCAGAAGGATATGGACAAGCTGATCCTTGAACTTAAAAATACAATTCGGAAGAACTTTGAAAGTACCGACTATGAACTCAAAAAAGATCGGATTTTTAACACCTATCAGCTTAAAATGGAAGAACTGGTGATGATCATCAATCAAAAAGCACTTGAGGATGGCTTCGGTGTCAAAACGGTGGGGATGAAATTTGTGTTTATTCCGCTTTATGATGGTCGCCCGTATCAACCGGAAGAGTATAGTAAACTCAGTGACGAACAGCGCAATATCATAAATGAAAAGCGGTATCTGTTGGTCAAAAAGTTGGAACGAATATTAGCAGATGGTCAACAGGCCGAAAAAAAAATGACTGCTCAAATTATCGAACTGACCAGAGAAACAGCTTATCGTGGAGCTGAACCACTAATTGTTTCACTAAAGGAAAAATATCAGGCGTTCTCACGAATTGTTGAGTATCTCGATAATGTTTTACATGATGTGGCAGATCGATATGGTATCTTTACCAATCAGGAAACACTTCCGGCCAATCATCAGTCGGATGAAACAAATCATCAGGCGAGTGATGGTGACAATCCAGTTGCATTCAATGGATTTAATGGTCAGGGTGAAACAGACCCGTATAGCCGCTATCGCATTAATTTATTTATCAATAATGAAAACTTGAAAGGGGCACCAGTTATTATCGAGTCGAATCCATATTATTACAATATCTTTGGAAAAATTGAGTATAAAAGCCAGCTTTTTCTGGTTAATACCGATTTTACCATGGTGAAACCTGGTGCCGTTCATCTGGCTAATGGAGGGTATCTGGTTTTGCAGGCAAAAGATTTACTAACGGATCCCTTTGTCTGGAATGTTCTTAAAAAAATGCTTACGAATAGAGCTGCAGTTGTTGAAAATATTGGAGAGCAATATCGAACCGTTCCGACGGTTACGTTAAAACCAGAAGCAATTCCATTAAACCTTAAGGTCATTCTCATAGGTAGTCCGCTTTACTACCTGATTCTTTCCAGTGATGAGGATTTCCGGGAGCTTTTTAAGGTGAAAGTCGACTTCGATTCAGAAATGCCCCGTAATCAGGAGAATATTCGAAAGTATGTTTCTTTTGTCAGTGGAATCTGTGAGGAAAAAGATGTTCATTGCTTTGATCAGACAGGTTTGGCAGGTATCATTGAATACGGATCACGACTGGCGGGAAGCCAGAAAAAATTATCAACCCGGTTTGGCGATGTCCGGGAGGTAATTTATGAATCCATTGCCCGGGCGAAATCAGACAATAGCGAGACAGTGAGCATGGTTCATGTGAAAAAGGCCGTCAATGATCGTAACTATCGGTTTAACAGACTGGAGGAAAAAATTCAGGAGGCGATTGCGGATCGACGGATTATCATCGAAACTGAGGGAATAACAGTGGGTCAGATTAATGGATTGTTTATTATTCAGACTGGGGGATATACATTTGGGTTGCCTTCCCGGATTACTGCAATTACTCATGTGGGGCATGGCGGGGTCGTGAACATCGAACGGGAAACCGAAATGAGCGGTAATGTTCATTCCAAGGGTGTATTGACTCTGGCCGGTTATCTTGGTGGGAAGTTTGCTCAGGATAAACCGCTGGGATTAACAGCCCAGATTACCTTTGAACAATTATATGATGGCGTCGAGGGGGACAGCGCCTCGAGTGCCGAGCTCTATGCGATCATATCAAGTTTAGCAGGGGTTGGGATCCGACAGTGCCTGGCTGTTACCGGTTCGGTGGATCAACGGGGTGAAATCCAGCCGATTGGGGGTGTCAATGAAAAAATCGAAGGTTTCTTTGATGTTTGTCAGACATCTGGACTAACCGGGGAGCAAGGTGTAATCATTCCGGCCAGCAATACCATTAATTTGATGTTAAAAGATGAGGTCATTGAGGCAGTTAAGCAGGGACGTTTCAATATTTATGCTATCAATCATATCGAAGAAGGGTTGGAAATTCTGACGGGTATTCCAGTTGGAAAAATGGATGCAGATGGTAACTATCCGGATGGAAGTATCTATAATTGTGTCAATAAAAAACTCCAGGAATTTAATTCCGCATTGGAAAGTGTTGCAAGAAAAAATGCGGGTGAGTAAATAGAGATTATGCTAATTGTTTAAAAATGTGATCTACTTGAATAAGAAATAACACGAACAGGAGAATGAAAATGAAAATTAAATTTTTAGGAGCGGCGATGTCCGTCACTGGTTCTTGCCATCTGGTGACCACCGATCACAGCAAATTCCTCCTGGACTGCGGTTTGTTTCAGGGGAGTGAAGCCCTGGAAGAATTAAATTATCAGGCCTTTGATTTTGATCCAGCTGAGATCGATTTTATACTATTAAGTCATGCTCATGTGGATCATTGCGGTCGGATTCCATTGATGGTTAAACAAGGATTTACCGGGAAAATATACTGTACTGGAGCAACCGCCGAAATAGCTGATATCATGCTTGAGGATAGTGGCAATATTCACGAAATGGATGCTATATGGATTAATAAACGAACAACCCGTTCCGGTCAACGGCAGGTTCAACCGCTGTATACTGCGGAAGATGCGGCCCGCTGCTCGCAGTATTTTTTTCCAGTAGCTTATGGGCAGTGTTTTGAGATCAATTCCCAAATCAAGATTCGGCTCAATGAAGCTGGCCATATATTGGGAGCTGCCATCATCGAAATGTGGATTGAAGATGGTGGCAAAACCACCAAACTGGTTTATTCCGGGGACATTGGAGCCGTTAATCAGCGAATGCTCAATGATCCAACCCTGATTGCATCAGCAGACTATCTGATCATGGAAACGACCTATGGCGATCGTGCCCATGAAACACAACAGGAAAGCGGGAAGCGTTTCCTGGAGATTATTTTTAAAACCGTCGCTCGTGGGGGCACGGTGGTCGTACCGGCCTTTGCCTTGGGGCGAACCCAGGATCTGATTCATGAATTGGAACTGTTTTATGACCACCATGAGTTCCATCAGAATCAGTTGGACAAGGTAAATGTCTATGTTGACAGCCCTCTGGCCACAGATGCAACAACTATTTTTCGAAAAAATGCCCATTATTTCAATGATGCAATCAAAGAGCGGATCAAAAGTGGCGAGGAGCTTTTCTATTTCAGAAATCTCAATTTTACCAAGAGTATCGATCAATCCAAAGCTCTAAACGAGAACACTTCACCGAAGGTCATTATTTCTTCCAGTGGAATGGCTGATGCCGGTCGGGTTCGACATCACCTGAAACACTATCTCTGGAAACCGAAATCCAGCATTATTTTTGTCGGCTATCAGGCAGAAGGTACCACCGGACGGGCAATTATCAGTGGCGAAAAATATGTTCGCATTCTCCGTGAACGTATCCATGTTAGTGCCGAAATCTATTTCCTGGAAGGATTCTCAGCCCATGCGGATAAAAATGATCTGCTAAAATGGTTATCGGGATTTAAAGAGAAACCCAAAAAAATATTTTTGGTGCATGGGGAAGTAGAAGCAAAAAAGACCTTTGCTGATACAGCAAAAAGAATCTTAGGTTTTGACTGCACAGTGGTTGAGGATGTCTCCGAATACAGTCTGGACGATGATGCTATGACGATGGCTGGGATCAAAGAACGGATTGATTTAAAAAATCAAATCAATAAACTAAAGGATAATCTGGGCGACATCCATGATGAACTGGATAATTTGCTGGCTATTCCTGGGGTAGCGATCAGCGAGGCGTTACCCGATGAAAAAGTAGAAGAGTTAGAGACCCTAACTAGAGATCTTAAAAGAACTTGCGAAGAAATAAGAGCTATTATAAAAACTTAACTTGTTTGATTCAATCAGAAAACCTCTGCCATCTTGACGGTGACAGAGGTTTTCGATAGAATTGGATGAATATTGTTTAAAAGGAGTCATAGCCATGCCAGTCAATTCGTTTGAAGATTATCCGATGTCCTGGAAGCCCATGCTGGATCAACAGAGTAAGCCTTTGTACCTCTCCCTGGCCCGGCAATTGGAGCAAGACATCAAAACCGGGAAGCTGTTACCGGGAACAAAGCTGCCACCGCAGCGGGAACTGGCAGACTTTTTGGATATTAATGTCAGTACCGTTTCCAAGGCCTGCAAGGTTTGTGAGTTAAAAGGCCTTCTCAGTGCGACAGTCGGGAGTGGCACCTTTGTGTCCTTCGATGCTCTGGCTAATGCATATCTGCTGCCAGATGACAAACCCCGGAATCTGATTGAGTTGGGCGCGGTTTTTCCGGATACAGCCACCTTTTCACCACTCATTGGTTGTTTGAAAGATATGCTTAACGAAGCCGATGCCGATAAGCTATTTAATTACAGTCGACCCAACGCAAATATCTGGTTGAAAGATACGGCGGTGAAGCTGATGGAAAAAGGGGGCTTTTATCCAGCACCGGCAAGCATTCTGTTCTCCAACGGTGGTCAAAACGCTGTATCTGCCATTTTGGCAGGACTTTGTCGTCATGGTGATAAAATCGGAGCTGATCCCCACACCTATTCTGGGCTTAAAACGACGGCCTCAATGTTGGGGATACAGCTGGTTCCCATTCGCCATCGTGATGGAGAAATGGATGGTGACGCACTGATGGATAGCTGTCGCAATGAAAATATTAAGGGGATTTATCTGATTCCGGATCATCACAATCCCACCACCCATACGATGTCCATTGACCGTCGTCGCACTTTGGCAGAGATTGCCAGAGACCAGAAAATTTTTATCATCGAGGATGGGGCCTATCATTTACTAGCAAAAAATACCCGACCGGCTGTGGCATCCTTCGCCCTGGAGCAGACCATTTATATCGCCAGTATGTCAAAAACCTTAGCCCCTGGTTTACGAATGGCCTATCTGTCGGTACCCCAGGCTTACCGCAAACAGATATCGAAGGCTTTGTATAACCTCAATATTTCCGTTTCGCCGTTAATGGCCGTGCTGGCGGCGCGGGTTATCGTCTCGGGACAGCTGGACCAATTTATCAAAAGCCATCAGCAAAATGCCAGACAGCGCAATCAATTGGTGAACCGCACCCTCAGCGACTATAACTGTCGCGGCGATGAAACCAGCATCTTTCGGTGGCTGGAGTTGCCGGATACGATAACCGGATCAGCTTTTGAGGCGTTGGCAATGGAGCAAGGTGTTCGGGTTTACGGTGCCGAGCGATTTACCGTTGGCAATAGTCTCCCCAGTCGGGCGGTACGGATGTCGGTCTGTGCCCCGGAAACCCTGGCTGAACTGGAACAGGGACTAATCATATTAAAAAACCTTCTGGATAATTGTAGCTAATTTGTACGCCATACATTTAATTTATTGTATGGCGTATTTTTGCGTGGTAAAATAAGGCAAAAATCACACCACAGGAAGGAAGTGTCTTATGAAGAGTTTTATTTTTGCCTTTAAACAAGCAATTCCGGTGCTGTTTCCATATTTGTTTATTGGGATCGCTTTTGGCGTTTTAATGGATGAGGCCGGTTATACCGCTGGGTGGTCATTCATCTCAGGTCTTTTTATTTATGCCGGATCGATGCAGATCGTGATGGTTTCACTGCTTACCGCCGGTGCTTCACTGAGTACCATTGCGCTGATGACTTTTTTTGTCAATGCCCGGCATATTTTTTACGGCCTTGCCTTTATTGATCGATTCAGGAAGATGGGACGAAAGTATCCATATATGGTTGTGACCTTGACCGATGAAGTTTACTCCATTTTTTGTAATATGCAATATCCAGAGGATGTGGATGCCCGACAGAGTGATTTTTATTTAACCCTGATTCTGCATCTGGTCTGGATTTTAAGCTGTGTAGCAGGTGCCCTATTTGGACAGTTGATTCCCTACGATTTAACTGGAATCGAATTTTCTGCGACGGCTTTTTTTATTACCGTTTGCATGAATCAGTGGAAATCGATGAACACGCATGGGCCCGCAATTATCGGGTTAATCAGCGCCGTGGTATTTTATTTTATTCTGGGCCCCAGTCAGTTTATTTTGCCAGCCTTAACCCTCAGCGTGCTGGTGCTGATTATGGTGAAATCGAGATTAACAGATGCGCAAAAAAAGCCACCGGTTCAAGAGTGCAAACAAGTGTCAATTGATGGGGTGGAGGAGATCACCTATGAGTATTAACTGGATCAGTACCATCGAAGCTTTGGCAATAGTGACGCTGGTAACAATTATTACCCGAGCACTACCGTTCATATTTTTTGGAGGCAAAAAAAAATTGCCAGATACGGTAAGTTATCTCGGAACGGTTTTACCTGCAGCAATCATGATTATCCTGGTGGTTTTTTGTTTGCGAAATACGATCCTGACTGCCTATCCCTATGGATTACCAGAGTTATTAAGCGTGGCAGCTGTAATTGTTGTTCATTGGCTCAGAAAAAACGTTTTTCTAAGCATTGCTGCTGGAACGGGATTGTATATGGTGTTAATTCGAACGCTGTTTTTAGTCGGCAGCTGACTGCTTGGTCACTTCGTTTTAAGGCTGATAAAGAAAAATGTGTAAATTAATCTGTATCAAGTCGTTTTAATATTTATTAACTGCTCTCGATACGATATAATAAACCTTAATTCTTGATTAGCTGAGACAGCAGAAAAGGATGCATTAGAAATAGGGGGATCAAATGAGAACAAGAATGATTTCAAGATTAGTTGCGTTATTAATGGTGTCAGGTCTGCTGTTAACAACCAGTGGCTGCGTACGTACCCATACTTTTGGTGGTGGAGTCTATACCGGAGAATGGAAAAATGGCATGCCGAATGGTTATGGTAAGTTTGAATACTCTGAGGACGTGATCTATGAAGGCGAATGGAAGGATGGCAAGCTTCATGGTCAGGGGACAGCAACTGGATATGAGGGAACAAAATTCCAGGGTGAATGGAAGTATGGCAAACTGGATGGTTACGGAACCAAGACGGATCAGGGTAATACCTATGTGGGGGAATTTAAAGAAGGCATGATGCATGGAAAAGGTACACTGACCATGGCTGACGGAACCACCTATGTGGGAACCTTTGCCAATGATCAATACGTGGGGCCGTAAGTAACCTGGACAGGGATTTAAAACAGCATGATTTTTTCATGCTGTTTTTTTTATAATCATTCTTGACAGCAGTGAAAAACTAGTGTAGACTTACTAAGTAGGAACACTATAAATTACACGCGTTAAAAACGGAACTGGTGATTAAGGTGTTTAGGTGAAAGTGCCAACTGACTAGTAATAAGGACTGATGATTATGGAAATAGTTGAACGATTGACACAATTTGGGCTGACCCGTCATGAGGCGGTGATTTATTTAACCCTGCTGGCCGAAGGCGATTTGAATGGTTACGAGGTGGCCAAGACGACTGGTATCTCACGATCCAATGCCTATACCTCGCTGGCGTCCCTGGTGGAAAAGGGGGGGGCCTATGTGATTGAAGAAGCGACCATCCGTTATACTCCGGTAGCTATATCAGAATTCTGTGACAATAAGATCCGAAAGCTCCAGGCTGCCAGGCAGGAGCTGATTGATACCATTCCCCGCAAACGGGATACGGTGGAAGGTTATATCACCATCAAAGGGGAAGGGAATATTCTTAATAAACTGCGCAATATGATTTTGGAAGCCCGTGAGCGGGTATACATTTCGGTACCAGGTCAAATTCTGGAAACCGTAACCCCGGATATAAAAGCAGCGGTTGACCGAGGCATCAAGATGGTGATCATTACCAATGGCGCCTGGGTATTGTCAGGAACGATTATTCATCGTTCTGATCAACCCCTCCAGCAGATTCGGCTGATTGCCGATTCTACCAATGTCCTCACTGGCGATATCAATAATGGCGAGTATTCCACCTGCCTTTACTCCCGAAAGCAGAATCTGGTGGATTTGTTTAAAGATGCTATGAAAAATGAAATAAAGCTGATTGAAATGACGAAAGGAAATCAATAATATGAAAAAAACGTTTGTTAACAAAGAAAAGTTAGAAGCAATTGTTAAACAATACCCAACTCCCTTCCATCTTTATGATGAAAAGGGCATCCGCGAAAATGTGCGTAAGCTACAGGAGGCATTTTCCTGGAACAAGGGTTATAAAGAGTACTTTGCAGTCAAAGCGACTCCCAACCCGACCATTTTGCAGATATTAAAAGAAGAAGGCTGTGGAGTGGACTGCTCATCTTATACAGAGCTGATGATGTCAGATACTGTTGGTTTTGCTGGTGAGGATATTATGTTTACCTCCAATGTTACGCCTCGGGAAGATTTTGTTTTAGCACGAAAGCTCAATGCCCTGATTACACTGGATGATATTACTCATATTGACTTTTTAGAAGAGGTGGCGGGACTGCCAGAAACGATCAGTTGCCGATTTAATCCCGGTGGTGATTTTGTTATCGATAACGCCATTATGGATACACCCCAAGTGGCCAAATATGGTTTCACCCGGGAACAGATGACGGAAGGATTCAAGATTTTAAAAAGTAAAGGAGTCAAGCATTTTGGAATTCATGCCTTTTTAGCCAGCAATACCATTGCCAATGAATATTATCCGGCTTTGGCCCGAATTCTGTTCCAGACTGCGGTAGAGCTGAATCAGGAAACGGGTGCTCACATTGCCTTTATCAATCTCTCTGGTGGGGTCGGGATTCCTTACCTGCCCGATCAGCAACCCACTGATATTTACGAAGTGGGCCGGGGGGTTCAAAAAGCCTTTGAAGAAATACTGGTGCCTGCTGGTATGGATGATATTGCCATTTATACCGAACTCGGCCGTTTTGTGTTGGGTCCATTTGGCCATCTGGTCACTACTGCCCTGCATGAAAAACATACCCACAAAGAATATATTGGTCTTGATGCCTGTGCTGCCAACCTGATGCGCCCGGCCATGTATGGGGCCTATCATCACATCACCGTGATGGGTAAGGAAGATGCTCCCTTGGATCACGTCTACGATGTCACGGGTGGCTTATGTGAAAACAATGATAAGTTCGCCATCGACCGCAAGCTTCCCAAAATCGATATCGGCGATCTGGTGGTTCTTCACGATACTGGGGCCCACGGTTTTGCTATGGGCTATAACTACAACGGCAAGTTGCGTTCCGCAGAAGTATTGCTAAAAGAAGATGGCAGCACCGAACTGATCCGTCGGGCTGAAACCCCAGCCGACTATTTTGCCACCTTGGATTTTTCCAAGTGGGAAAAGTAGTATCATCAGATAAAAAGTTCATGCAATCAGTATAAATCAACGAAAAATGATTGCTTAATCGGTGGTTTCTCAAACAATTCTTTAACGTGTAGGCGAACAGTCGATAGACTGTTCACCGTGCAGTGTAAGAATTGTTTCGTGTAACTGCCAATTAAGCGCATGGTAGTATTTTAATAAAGAAGACGATAACGAAAGGAAAAAATAAAATGGCATTAATTAATGAAAATTATCTGAAATTACCTGGTTCCTACCTGTTCTCTGAAATAGCCAGACGGGTGGAAGCTTACAAAACGGTTAATCCGGAGGCAAACATCATTCGATTGGGGATTGGCGATGTGACAAAACCGCTGCCTGAAGCAGTCATTACCGGCTTACATTACGCAGTTGACGAAATGGCCAGCGAAAAAACATTTAAGGGCTATGGCCCGGAACAGGGTTATGATTTTCTGTTGGAAAAAATCATCGAGTTTGATTTTAAAGCCCGGGGCGTTGATTTGGCGGTGGACGAGATTTTTGTCAGTGATGGTTCTAAAAGCGATACCGCAAATTTCCAGGAAATCTTCAGCCAGAATACCAGAATCGCTATCACTGATCCGGTATACCCGGTCTATGTGGACAGTAACGTGATGGCTGGTCGAAGTGGCACCTTGGGGGCTGATGGCAAGTGGAGCGACATGGTCTACATTCCCTGTACTGCTGAAAATGGCTTTGTTCCTCAATTGCCAACCGAAAAGGTCGATTTAATCTATCTGTGTTTTCCCAATAACCCCACTGGCACGACGATTAATAAAACGGAACTGAAAAAATGGGTGGATTATGCCAAAGCCAATCAGGCCATTATTCTGTACGATGCTGCTTATGAAGCCTATATTCAGGAAGATGATGTCCCCCATAGTATCTATGAGATCGAAGGTGCCAAAGCGGTTGCCATTGAATTCCGCAGTTTTTCTAAGAATGCCGGCTTCACTGGAACCCGTTGCTCCTATGTCGTGGTGCCCAAAGAAGTGATGGGCTATACCGAAGCCGGGGAACCAGTTGAAATCAATAAACTGTGGAACCGCCGCCACTGCACCAAATTTAATGGGGTACCTTATATTATTCAAAAAGGTGCTGAAGCGGTGTATACCGAAGCCGGTCAGGCTCAGATCAAGGCTCTCGTGGCATATTATATGAATAACGCCAAGATGATCCGGGAAGGGGTTGCCAGTACTGGCATTGAAGTTTTTGGCGGGGTCAATGCTCCCTATATTTGGCTGAAAACACCGGAAGGTATGGATTCCTGGACTTTCTTTGACAAACTCCTCACCGAGGTCAACATTGTCGGAACCCCTGGAGTGGGCTTTGGCCCCAGCGGTGAAGGCTATTTTAGGCTGACCGCTTTTGGCAGTAAAGAAAACACCGAAGAAGCAATTCGTCGCTTTACCACTGAATTTAAATTGTAAGATACTACTAAACAAAAGATGTCCGGCAACGTTGCTTGTCCGGGCATTTTTAATTGGGAACAGTTACTTAGTTCTGAGCAGTTGTTCAGCCTTAAAAAATCATTAAAAGTGTTGACACTTTTAATAAAGTTACTTACAATATTGTTAGCACTCTTTCTGAAAGAGTGCTAACAATATACAAAATGAAGAAGAGGTATGTTATGGAAAAGAAGCAGTTTAAATCTGAATCCAAGCGTCTGATGGATTTGATGATCAATTCAATTTATACCAATAAAGAAATTTTTCTACGGGAATTGATTTCAAATGCATCGGATGCCATCGACAAGGTTTACTACAAAACATTAACCGACAAAGATAAAACCTTTAATAAAGACGACTACTATATCCGGATTCATCCCGACAAGGACAACCGCACCCTGACCATTGAAGACACTGGGATCGGGATGACCGAAGCGGAATTGGACGACAATCTGGGCACCATTGCCAAAAGCGGCTCCAGCGATTTCAAAAGCGAACAGGAAATGGAAGAAGATTTTGATATCATCGGTCAGTTTGGGGTCGGTTTCTATTCGGCTTTTATGGTGGCTGATAAGGTTACTGTGGAGACCAGGGCGGTTGATTCCGAAGCGTCCTATATATGGGTTTCAGAAGGGGCTGACGGTTATACCATCGAACCGGGAACCCGTAAAACCCATGGCTCTAAAATAACCTTGCATCTTAAGGAAAATACCGAAGACAACAATTATGACGACTATCTGGAACCCTACCGAATCCGTCATCTGGTGGAGCATTACTCCAACTTTATCCGCTACCCGATTAAAATGGTAGTTGAAAACAGCCGTATTAAAGAAGAAACGAAAGACAGTGATAATCCGGAATATGAAACCTATCTATCGGATGATGTGTTAAACTCGATGATCCCGATCTGGCGCAAAAATAAAAATGAACTGACCGATGAAGATTACAACAATTTCTATCATGACAAACGATTGGGCTTTGATGCACCGCTCGCTCATGTCCACCTCAGTATTGAAGGGGCCATGAGCTATAAAGCGATTTTGTACATTCCCGGCCAGGCACCTTTTGACTATTACACCCGGGATTATGAAAAAGGTCTGGAGCTTTATTCCAACGGCGTGCTGATCATGGAAAAATGCAGTGAGCTGCTACCAGATTACTTCAGTTTTGTCAAAGGAGTCGTGGACTCTGAGGATATCTCTTTGAATATTTCCCGGGAAATGCTCCAGCAGGATCGTCAGCTGCGTCTGATCAGCCGAAAAATCGATTCCCGAATTTCAGAAGAACTGAAGAAAATGCAGGAAAACGATCGGGAAACCTATGAAAAATTCTTTAAAGCTTTTGGCAATCAGTTAAAAGTAGGAACCTATGATAAATGGGGCCAGGACAAAGAAAAACTTCAGGACTTCCTGCTCTTCTACTCATCCAAAGAAGGGAAGATGGTCACCCTCAAGGAATACGTCGAGCGGATGCCGGAAGATCAGAAATACATCTATTATGCCACCGGGTCATCGGTCAGTCAGCTTGAAAAGCTGCCCCAGGTTTCCATCATCAAGGATAAAGATTATGAGATCCTGTATTTAACCGAAACCATTGATGAGTTTGTTACCCAGAC
Source organism: Acetobacterium wieringae (assembly GCF_026646375.1). GTDB lineage: Bacteria > Bacillota > Clostridia > Eubacteriales > Eubacteriaceae > Acetobacterium > Acetobacterium wieringae_A. The sequence continues at coordinate 279,800 of NZ_JAIPPU010000003.1, read as the reverse complement.
TTTAAGACAATACGGAGAAAAAGAATTCCGTTCCGTATCCAGCCAGAATCTGGGCTTGGAGGCACCGGAAGAAGATCAGAAAGACGAAACTGAGCAGACTTCCGAAGTGGATGAAAAACTGTTGGCAAAAATGAAAGAACTTATCGGTGATGAGGTGGTCAAGGTTAAAACCACCGCTCATTTAAAAGATGACGTGGCCTATCTGTCCACCGAAGGGGATCTTTCCATCGAAATGGAAATGACCTTAAACACCATGCCTCAGGGCGGCGACGTGAAAGCCAAAAAAGTATTGGAAATCAACAAAAACCATCCAGTTTATCAGAAACTCAAAACTTTCTATGAAGCCGATGAGGAACAGTTTGCCCTTTACACCGAACTGCTTTACAATCAGGCCCGCCTGATTGCCGGCTTGCCACTGGACGATGTGGTGGCCTTTACCAAAAATATCAGCAAACTGATGTAATTCTAATCACAACAATTACTGAGAAGCCAGTGCCGTTCTGGATGAATGGTGCTGGTTTTTTCTGCCATTTGACAAGTCCAGGCAATTTTGCTACACTAATAGCAGTAACGGAAAGGTATAGCAGGATGATTTTAACAATTGATGCAGCTCTGACAATGGGATTATCGATGAGACATTGTTTTGAGCCTAAAGATAAAGTGTAAAACTTTTATGCTCATCGGTCTAAGCGTTTTTTAGTGTAGCATTGCTATACTTTATTTTGCTGCGCTTAAACCGATAACCATAATGAAAAGTTTTAAGGCCATGACGCAATGCTCGTTATGGCCTTTTATAATGACAGAGAGTCAGTATAAAGGTGACTCTCTGTTTTTTTGTGAATTTTTAAAGGAGAAATTTAAATGGGATTATTGGATGTTATCAATTTATCACATTCGTTTGGTGATAAAATTTTATATCAGGAGGCTTCTTTTGAATTGTTCAAAGGCGAGCACATGGGGATTGTCGGCCGCAACGGTACTGGCAAGACGACGTTGTTAAATACCTTAATTGGCGAAATCATTCCCGATGGTGGGGAGATTCGCTGGCAGAAGGGCATTAAGGTTGGTTATCTGGATCAGCATGCCGAAATTGATCAGGACATGACGGTTTTTGACTATTTGAAAACATCGTTTCATGAACTCTACGAAACGGAAGCCCAGCTGACCAGAATTTATGAAAACATGGCCACAGACTGCAGTGAAAAAGCAATGAACCGAGCCGCAGATCTGCAAAGCCTGCTGGAAAACTCGGGATTTTATGAACTGGAAAGCCGTGTTTTAAAGATTGCTGACGGTTTGGGGATTACCGCTTTGGGGATGGACAGCATTCTGGAGAATCTCAGCGGGGGACAGCGGGCCAAGGTTATTCTGGCGAAGTTGCTACTGGAAGAACCCAATGTCCTGCTTTTAGATGAGCCCACCAACTTTCTGGATAAAGAACATGTGGAATGGCTGACCGATTATTTAAAAACCTATGAGGGAACCTTTCTGGTAATCTCTCATGACTTTGATTTTTTGGACAAGATTACCACCTGTGTTTGTGACATTGAATTCTGCACCATCAAGAAATACAGCGGCAACATTTCAAAGTTCATTGAGCTTAAAGGTCTCAGACGGGAAAGCTATATCCGGGAGTTTGAAGCTCAGAAAAAAGAAATCAAGAAATTTGAAGATTATATTTCTAAAAACAAAGCCCGGGCCGCTACCGCCAGCATGGCCAAAAGCCGACAGAAACAATTGGATAAAATCGATCGGCTACCACCACCGGAACTGGTATCCAAACCCAGTTTTCGCTTTAGCTCACTGCATATTTCTGCTCAGCGTTCTTTGAGCACCAAAGATCTGGAAATCGGCTATGATTATCCGCTGCTATCTAAACTCAGTTTCAAAATTGAGTCGGGTCAGAAAACGGTCATTACCGGGTTTAACGGGATTGGCAAATCAACCCTGCTAAAAACCCTGGTTAAACAGATTCCAGCGATTTCCGGGAAATTTAAATTTGCCGATAATATCAAAGTGGCTTATTTTGAACAGGATCTCAACTGGGAAAATCCCATACTGACCCCCATTCAGGTGGTTTCTGATGTTTACCCGAAGCTGTCTCAGAGTCAGGTGCGGCGCTATCTGGCACAGTGTGGTTTAAAAGCAAAAAGTATGCTCCAGAGTATCAACACCCTAAGCGGTGGGGAACAGTCCAAGGTGAAAATCTGTCTGTTGATGTTGACGCCGGCCAATTTTTTAATTCTTGATGAGCCGACCAATCATCTCGATGCGGATGCCAAAGAGGTGCTAAAAAAAGAACTGATTAAATGGAATGGCAGTATGATTCTGGTCTCCCATGAATCGTCGTTTTACAATGACTGGGCTGATGTGATTATTCATATTGAAGGTTAAAAGGAGTTACCTGATTTAAAATAAAATCAAATAATTAAATGAGACATTCGTGGAAATACATTTTTTACAACTACAGTAAAAACCCATCTTCAGAATGTCTACAAAAAACTGGAAGTCAATGGTAAAAATGCTGCTATCAACACGGCTTTTAAAAATGGCTTATTGATAGAAAAAAGTTATACATAGGATCAGTTACAAAAAACCGACTTAATCGAGATTAGGTCGGTTTTGACAAATGTATGAAAAATCAGTCGTAATGAATACCACCCCAGTAAATGGGACCTTTGACGATGGTTCGGGAATCCAGCTCTACGCCGTCCAGAGCCCATTTTTTGAATTCGGAAAAACCGGTACGGTCAATGATATAGCCAATGTGTTCTTTACCGCCGGGGGCTTCCCGATCGATGTAATTCGTCACAAAACCGTAGGTGTTTTTGATAATTTTGATGATCGCGTCTTCGGTGGCCCAAACCAGGAAGTCTTCGGCCAAACGAGGGTTTCGTTTGCCGGTACGTCCCATAATTACAAGTCGGTAGTAGGTTTCCGGGCTGCGGGTCCAGGCCCGGGTGGGGCAATTGATGACGCATTCGCCGCAGCCTACACATTTTTCGGTATTGCGGACAATCCGGTAATTTTCCACCGACAAGGCGTCTACCGATTTTTTCTTACAGGCTTTGACGCAGGCCTGACAACCCATGCAACGTTCTTTTTCATATTGAGGCTCGGTCATACCGATGATCCCAAAATCGTGCATCCGGGTTTTGATGCAGTCATTGGCACAGCCGGTGAAGGACACCTTGAAATGGAGATCATTGGGAAAGATTTCCTGCTCCATCTTTTTGGCAAAATTGGTGGTGTTATAGGTGGCAAAGGGGCAGACATTGCTGCCAATACAGGCCGAAATGTTGCGGGTACCGGCGGAGGTGTAGCCCTTGCCGGGGATTTCCTGATTGATATTGAGCTTTTCGATAATCGGCTGTAGCAGGGCATTAACAGCGTCTATATCCGTGTATTTAATCCCCGGGATCTCAAACCCCTGTCGGGTGGTTAAATGGATTTTGCCGTTGCCATAGGTTTCGGCAATGTTCTGAATCAGCGGCAGCAGCTCGGCGGTCAACAGTCCTCCAGGAACCCGGACTCGGGAAGCTGTTTCTCCACGAACCTTAGTGACGCGATAGGCATTCTTCTTTATCTTTTTGGTGTTCAGATCTAACATGGCGCTCCTCCTAATCCTTTAAGAATTTTCCCTTGGTGTAATTAAATACCGGGCCGTCCAGACAAATATAGGTATCGTCAATTTTGCAGTGGCCGCATTTACCGATGCCACAGCACATCTTTCGTTCCTGGGAGATCCACAGGTTTTCTTCCTTGAAGCCTTTGGCCAGTAGATCGCTGATTGTGCATTTCATCATAATAGGCGGGCCGACGACAATTCCAACGGCATCCGTCAGACCTTTGATCATCAACTCGGGAATATATTGGGTAACCAGGCCGCAGTTTCCGTCATAGTGTTCGTCCGGATAATCCACCGTCATAATGATATTAATGTTCTTCTTCCAGATTTCAAAATCTTTTTTAAAGAGCATATCCTTGGGCGATTTAAAGCCGACCAGCAGGGTAAAGCCTTTGCAGTCGTCCGGGTGGGCCGAGAAATAATCAACGATCCCTTTGACCGGGGAAAGACCGGTACCACCGGCGACCAGTAGAATTTCTTTGTCTTTGTAGTTCGCGATATCAAAGCCGTTGCCGTAGGGTCCTCGCAAAAACAGGGTGTCGCCCACATAATTCTCAAAGATCTCATCGGTCACCTTGCCGACCTTACGGATGGTCAGATCCACGGTGCCATCACCGATGCCGCTGACCGAAATCGGGGCTTCCCCGAATTTTGGCAGGGAGACTTCGAAAAACTGGCCGGGTTTGACATCACCATGGTATGTCATCCGGAAGGTATATTCAATTTTGGTATGTTTGATTACATCAGTAATTTCAGAAAGGAAAGGAATATAAGGATTCTCTGATTTACTTGTATTTAATTCAGTCAAGGCCATTTAATTTTCCTCCTTTGCGGTGTCGTTAACTAAAGCATCGAGCTTATTGATGCAATTGGCAAAAGAAATATACTCGGGACAAACATCGTCGCAGCGACCGCAGCCGATACACATGTGGGTGCCGAAGCGCCGTTTATAATCGTTGACCTTGTGCATGACCTTAAAGCGCATCCGTTGCCCCTTGTCGTTTCGAAACGCATGACCGCCGGCCATGTCGGTGTAGCCATCCACATGACAGGAAGCCCAAACCCGACGCCGTTCGCCAGCTTTGCCGTTGTCGGTGTAGAAGATATCCTGCATGGTGAAACAGGTACAGGTGGGGCAGACAAAATTACAGCGGCCGCAGGCGATGCAGCGATTACCGTAATCCTCCCAGAAGGGTGAATCAAACAGGGTCTGGGGAACGGTCTCGGGAATGGTTACCACCGTATCATTAGCGGTGACGGAATCTGGTATCACCGGAGTTTGAGTTGCACCAGCCAGGGCGGCATCCAGAACATCCCAATGACTGTCTACCAATACGGTTTCGCCAGCCACCTTTAGGTAAGCGTCATAGTCATCGCTTTGTTGTGTGCCCATGGACACACAGAAACAGTTTTCAAAGGAATTTTCACAGCCCATCAGAATAAATTTGGTGTTGTCCCGGAGCCGTTTGTAATAGGTATCCACCGCACCGTTTTCCAGATAAATGGCATCCATCCGTTTAAGACCGTGGAGATCACAGCTGCGCAAAAACACAATCGCTCCCTTTTTCGGGGCATCGGCTTCTTTCATTTCATTTTCGGTAAAGTAAAATAAGGTTTCAGAAATGGGGAGCAAGACCTCTTTAAATGAATAATTTGATTTTTCGGCAAATTCAATTTCAGAGAGATCGGTGATTTCACCGTAACGGATGGTGTCGATATGGACAAAGGTGCCATCGCCGACATACCGTTTGGGGGCATAGATAACATACTCTTTTGACAAGTCAGCGAAAATCGCATTCATTTTCGCTGTGGTTGTTTGGTAACCCATAAACAAGTCCTCCTTCACGTTTTTTGGTGTAAAGATTGAAGTCTGTCAAAAGTCCTTTTTAGGGGATTTTTGACAGACTTTTTATTGGTTTGAAGATGTTAAAAATTGGTTCTTAAATTAAGCTTGACCCAGACATTTTGCCATGTCAGCTTCTGGGGTCGAGATGGGTCCGATGTTGTAGTTTTCAACCAGGACGTTTAATACGTTTGGTGAAACAAAGGCTGGCAGTGATGGTCCCAATAAGATGTTTTTGATACCCAGGTGGAGCAGGGTCAAGAGGATACAAACCGCTTTTTGTTCGTACCAGGACAATACCATCGAGAGTGGTAGTTCATTGACGCCACAGTCGAAGGCTTCAGCCAGGGCAACGGCGACCATAATGGCAGAGTAGGCATCATTACATTGACCCATATCCATCAGTCGAGGAAGACCGCCAATGGTGCCCAGATCCAGATCGTTGAAACGGTATTTACCACAGGCCAGGGTCAGAACAACGGTATCATCCGGGGTTTGTTTAACAAAATCGGTGTAGTAGTTACGGCCAGGTTTTGCGCCGTCACAGCCACCGACCAGGAAGAAGTGTTTGATGGCACCCGCTTTAACGGCATCAATGACCTTATCCGCGACACCCAGCACCGTGCCACGGCCAAATCCGGTCAGGACTTTGGTACCGCCATTGATTCCGGTCATTGGTTTATCTTCTGGATAGCCGCCTAAGGCAAGCGCTTTGGCAATCACAGGAGCAAAGTCTTTTTCTTTGCCAACATGGATCATCCCGGGGTACTGAACCACATCGGTGGTGAAAATACGGTCAGAGTAGCTTTCTTTGACTGGCATAATACAGTTGGTAGTGAACAGAACAGGCGCCGGGACATCTGCAAATTCTTTTTGTTGATTCTGCCATGCGGTTCCGAAGTTTCCTTTTAAGTGCGCATATTTTTTGAGTTCCGGATAAGCATGGGCAGGCAGCATTTCACCATGGGTATAAATGTTAATACCTTTGCCTTCGGTTTGTTCCAGTAATAGTTTTAAGTCATGTAAATCATGACCGGTGATGATGATAAATGGACCTTTTTCGATGGTTAATGGGACTTCAGTTGGTACGGGAGTGCCGTAAGTTTCGGTATTGGCTTTGTCAAGCAGTGCCATGACTTTTAGATTGATTTCTCCGGTTTTAAGAACCAGTGGCAGTAGTGTGTCCATACCCAGATCAGAACCAACTGCGGCTAATGCTTCATAGAAGAAGGCATCAACATCCGCATCTTTATAACCGAGTATTTCAGCATGATGCGCATAGGCAGCAACCCCTTTAACACCTAACAGGATTAGCGTTTTAAGCGATCGGATGTCTTCGTTGTCATCCCAAAGCTTAGCCATGTCATAATCTTCAGCGGTTGGATCCAGATCCGCCTTCATTTTGTCGACACAGTCGACCATTGCTTTGACGCTTTCATCGTCAAAGTTGACATTGGTAACCGTGGTGAATAGGGCTTTTTTAATACAGGCATCGGTTGCGACCGTAGCCGCTGTTTTTAAAACGGCTTTGGATAGTCCAATACAGGCGCCGACTAACTTATCCTGATCGCCAGCAACAACGGGTGTTTTACCACAGACCCCGCTGACCTCACATCCTGTTCCTTTGGCCGTTTGTTCACATTGAAAACAAAACATATCTTTCATCTTTTTACCTCTCTCGTAAAATATTTTAACTTATTTATGTATCACCTGCATTTAACAGGAAATAACCCCGCAAAGACCATCGTTATCTGTTAACTACCCTTAATCTAGGTAATTCTAACAATTTTATTTCTTTTTAATAAAAAAATTGATAAACTGTATTAAACGTATTCATCTGATCAGTTTGATTGATCAGACATGATTGTTGGTGCTGTTGTTTTTTCTCTCACGTCTGATGTTGAGGTAATGATACTACATTATTTTCAAATTGTCGGTTGCAAATGCAACAAAAATAAAAAATATCCAATTTTTTTAAGAAACTATCAATTGGTGTTAAAGGCCCTGTCGATATGGCTGATTTTGAATGGTGATCGTCGAACATAAAAAAACATCGACAAGGTTGCGTTTAGCGTTTCTGATTCTTTTATTTTACAAATACTTATGATATGATTTCTTATAATAGAGAGGCAATTGAGAACCGAAACCCTTGGGTTTAACTGGACCTTGTTATCGTTTTAAAAGAAAAGAGGACAATCGATGAGTCTGAAAATGAGCAATCTGTTAGACGTGGAAAAATATCTACTGCTTGAAATGGTCTATTTTCATCTACCCCCGGCATATAAAAATACGATTACCCGAAATACGCCAATGAAGCTGGATGAATATATTGATCTCATGGATATTTGTGGTTATGCGGTTTATCCGGGCTTTGTCAGTCGATCCAAAAATGGTCGGAAGGTTGCCCGAAAGCGGCAGGCGCATTTCCGAAAAATTTACGCTGCCAGTGAAAATCTGGTCGATGTGATCGTCACCGGGTATATAAACGATAATTATGGACCGTTCGGCAACACCACCGGTAAAAATAAAACCAGCCTGGTGGGACTGGCCTTTGAAGATGGGGAAAACAACGGGGCGGTGATCTTCAGCGGCTGTGAACAGACCCAGCCGTCCAGTGTGGTTCTGGATTGGGGGGGCTGTTTCATTGCTTCCTTGGGCGTCGTGACAACTCATCATCACAAAGCGATGGCGTTTTATGATGATCACATGGCCGGGATCTTGGGTGAACGTAATATTCTGGGGCATTCCAAAGGTGGGAATCTGGCCACTTATGTCTTTATCAACCGGCTGGAAGAAAATACCAATGCCTATTGCGTCAATGCCCAGCCCTATTGCTGGTACACCATGACCGAAACCCAGAAAGAAGCATTAAAAACCGACCGGTTTGAATATATTGTTCACGCCAATGATCCGACCCGCAAGGCCAGCTATGTTTCATACATCAGCCGTACCGCCCCGCTAAACCGCTATGCCGCCCAGCGCTTTATCAATATCCATGGTTTTGAAGAGGTAAATTTTGATGAATTTGGCAATCTCGAAGGCACCCGGGTGATCCGGGAAACCAACAGCCAGCTGCGCTCCCGGATTTTTAAGGATTACAGCGCCGAAAAACGGTTGACTCATGACGAGTGCATGGCAAATTTTCAGGAAAAACTAAAAGAAGTGACCTCACTGCCCCGGCTTTTCAGCACCACTCTGGATGAGATGCTGCTGGTAACCGAAGCCCAGGCGGCGATTATCTGGTTAAAGGATCAGGACCAGAAAGGCGACTTTATTTATCCATTGATTATCAAAAGCCCCGGCGCCGAGGATTTGTATCAGCTGAAACTCCGGGAGGGATACGGCATTGCAGCCCAGTGCGTTTTTGATGGTCTGCCATTATTTATCCGGGATTCCAAACAGTATCAGCTTCATTTTGACGGTCTCGACCGGGCCATGGGTATTACCATCACCTCGGAAATCGCCGTGCCCCTGGGGGTTGACGAAACCGAAGTATTTGGAGCGTTGGAGCTGGTCAATAAAAAAAGCGGCCGCTTCACGCTGGAAGATTTTGCTCTGGTCAACGAGATGACCCTGGCAATGCTTACGGTTTTTAAAAATTCGGGGGAATCCCTGGACCGCTACCGGGATTTTTCGCTGCTGCAGATTCGAAAGAGCGGTAAGCGGCTCTTTGCCATTGAGCGGAACGGCTTTATGGAAAAGACCTTTCACATGGAAAATGAAAAGAAGGCTTTCCTTAAAAAAATCACCGGTCAGCATCTGGAACCCAATGAACGGCTGATCTTTAACCGAAAAACCTTTACCAGCGACAAGCAGGAACAGTTGCACCGGCTACGCAAGCAGGAATACGCCATTATTTTTGAAAAACCCCAGCGGCGCCATGCCAAAATCCGGGTCAGTGCGGTACTGCTCGCTTTGCTGCTCCAGGTTCGGGAGAATCGCATCAATCTGACCACGGTGGCGAAAATGATGGGACTTCAGGATCGGTTGAAGACCCGGATTGCCGATCTTAGCGATGCCGAATACATCCGGCTGGAGTATGGCATCGCCCGAATCCGGCGGCCAAAGCTGATCATTGTCAACACGCCGCCTCCGGGACTCAATCCCCAGGCTTACGGGGTATTGGCCAACCGGCTCAAAAAAGATTGTCAAAAGAAAGCGACCACGGTGATTGTTTTAAAATTGGAAAAATGTGAGGTAAAGAATGATTAATCTGGAAATTCCCGGCCACGAGCCGATTTGCGTGGAGCATGTGACCTTTGATTACAATGGCACCCTGGCGGTGGATGGCTATCTGGTGGAGGGGCTTAAAGAAAGACTGGTGGCTTTGGCCCAGCGGAGGGTGGATGTGTATATTCTGACCGCCGATACCTTTGGGTTGGTTCGGGCTCAGTGCGGCGAGCTGCCATTGACAATTGAGATTTTTGATAAAGATAATATTGCTCTGAAGAAAAAGACCTTTGTTGAAAAAATCGGCGGAGCCACCAATGTGGCCATTGGCAACGGCAATAACGATCGGGAGATGTTTTTGGAAAGCCGTTTATCGGTTGTCGTGCTGGGCAAAGAAGGCTGTTGTGTGCAGTCACTGTTGGTGGCTGATATTGCGGTTGCCAGTCCGCTGGAGGCCCTGGACTTGTTATTAAATACTGATCGGGTCGTGGCGACGCTGCGCACCTGATGTAAAGGCGCGTTGCAGTTTTGTAATGACGAATTAAAAATTTGTGCAGAGGAGAACATGTTATGAGAGAAGATTACATCACATATCAGGACAAAAAGATCTGGTATTCAGTTTACGGCGAAGCGTCGCACAAAACGCCCCTTCTGGTGGTTCACGGTGGCCCGGGATTTGTAAGCATTCCAGATGTGATAGCCGACTTTAGCGACGATCGGCCAGTCTATTTTTATGATCAGTTAGGCAGCGGAAACTCGGATCGGGCGGATGACAAAAACGATTATTCGGTGGCGTACTTTGTCGCCGAGCTCGATGCGGTGATTCAGGGGTTGGCGCTTCGTGAGGTAATTTTGCTGGGGCTGTCCTGGGGCTGTGGCCTGATCGCTGCCTATATGCTGGAGAAACAACCGCCGTTTGTTAAAGCCCTGATTCTTTCGGCACCTTATTTAAGCACTCCGCTGTGGGAGGAATGCGCCATGGAAAATATTTCCAATCTGCCGGAAGCGATTCAAAAAATCATCGTCGATGCTGAAAAAAATCAGGATTTTAATGAAGCCTATGAACAGGCCACCGAGGCTTATTATGCAAATTATCTCTGTCGCCTAAATCCCTGGCCGGATAGCGTTACGGCATCCTTTGGCAAACTGAATATGGATGTTTACTTAACCATGTGGGGCCCCAGCGAGTTCACCGTTAATGGAAAACTGAAGCATTTTGATCTGATGCCCCGGCTCCATGAAATCGAGGTACCCGTGCTGTTGACCTGTGGGGATCACGACGAGGCTGGTGTTAAAATGGTTAAAGATTTTCAGATGGCATTTCCCCTGGGATCGATGGCAGTCATTCCCAGTTCGGCCCATCTCCATCATATTGAGCAGCCGTTGATTTATAAAACGATTGTCAGTGCGTTTTTAAAGGATAAGTAATAATGGCAACCTTCAAAGCGAATCATCGGAAGAGCGCTTGTTAAAAAAATGTTGACGGTTTCATTGCCACTGTGCTATGATCTAGGCAATAAGGAGAAAAAATGAGTTGGATTGATTTTTCAGAATTTCAGGTGATCCCTTCAATTCGTCGGCTGGGTGATCTGGAACTTGCGCTAAACAGCAAGGCCCAGGTGATTTTGCTCACCGAAGCCCATATCGCCAATCTCCAGGAGCTGGTTAGACTGGTACATAGCCGGGATAAAAAGGCGCTGGTAAATCTGGAGTTGCTCGGTGGTTTCGGTAAGGATCAGGTGGGAATGAAGCTGTTAAAAAACTATTACCATGTCGACGGCGTGATGTCAACCGACAGCGGCAAGCTGGGAATGGCTAAACAATGCGGACTGGTGACTTTTCAGCGATTTTTTCTGCATGATTCACGCTCCTTTGAGACGGCCCAGAAAATCATTGATTGCTCCCGGGTTGACGGCGCAGAACTGTTACCGGCAGTGATGGCCATTGACTGTTATCAGGCGCTGTTGGCGGTGGCAAAAATCCCTTTATTGGCCGGTGGCTTTATCCGCGACCGGGAGATGATGAAAAAAATCAGAGCCAGAGGGTTCAAGGGGCTGACGGTTAGTGACAAGACCCTGTGGTAACATGGCGATAATTTTTTTTAAATAAAACAAAATAGACTGTGCAAGATGGTAAGTGTGTGAGTCCTGCTTAATAAATGCGATGTGTGTTGTCGCATTTATTAAGCAGGACTTTTTTTCGTAGCAGGGGGATTGCGGGCAGGTACGACCCGCTCCGATGAATGGTGATTGATGGCGTACCATAGCAACGAACAATGTGACATGTGATCCCGTAGCGGCGAGGTCTGACCCAGTAGTCAGTATCAAGCATATAAAATTGGCACAACGCTCACGGCAATTTTGCAATTACTTTAAAATATAAAATAAATGGAGGTTTTAAAATGGGAAAATATTTATTAGGGCTGGACAATGGCGGCACGATGATTAAAGCGGCTCTGTACGATCTGGCTGGCAATGAGGTGGCCATATCCAGTTCCAAAACGGCGATGTACCAGCCGCAGCCGGGTTTTACCGAACGGGATGTGGAAGAAATGTGGCAGGCCAATGTCACCGCCATCAAAGGGGTGATAAAAAAAGCCGGGATTAATGGCAGCGAGATCATTGGGATTTCAGCAACCGGTCATGGCAATGGCCTTTATCTGGTTCGGGCAGATGGCAGTCAAACCACCAACGGGATGATTTCAACCGACGTTCGGGGTCGGGAATACGTCATCAAATGGCAAAATGATGGCACCCATGACAAGATTTTGCCAAAGACGATGCAGAGTGTATTTGCTGGACAGCCGACCACGCTGTTGCGTTGGTTTATGGATCATAAACCTGAGGTTTTGGAGGAAACCCGCTGGATCTTTATGTGTAAGGATTATATCCGTTTCCGTTTGACCGGGGAAGTTTATGGCGAAATCGCTGATATGTCCGGCTCGAGTTTAATGAATGTCCGCGATGTCAAATACGACCGCGAGCTGCTTTCTGACATGGGTCTTGAAAGCATTTTTGATAAGCTGCCGCCGCTGCGTTATTCCGGCGAGGTCTGCGGGGCAATTACCAACGAAGTAGCGAAACTTACCGGATTGGCGGAGGGCACCCCGGTAGCCGGCGGCTGCATGGACATCCATGCCTCGGCAATGGCCGTAGGGATCACTGATACGGACAAGATGTGTGTGGTGGCCGGAACCTGGAGTATCAACGAATACATCAGCAAAACCCCGGTGGTGGACAAGGAACTGTTTATGACCTCAATCTATCCAATCCCCGGTTATTGGATGATTCTGGAAGGCAGCCCGACCTCGGCTAGTAATCTGGAGTGGTTTTTAACCGAAATTCTCCGAGACATCGATCTGAAAGAGCAGGATGTTTATGATTACTCAAACAATTGCGTAAATTGCGTGGCAGATGACGACTGTGGTGTCGTGTTTTTACCGTTTCTGTACGCAAGTAATGTCAACATCAACGCCAAGGCCTGCTTTGTTGGACTATCCAGCTATCACAACCGCGACAACATGCTCCGGGCGGTTTACGAAGGAATAGTTTTCAGCCACAAATATCACATTGAAAAATTGCTTAAATATCGGGAAGCACCCAAAAGTATCCGGATTGCCGGAGGAGTGGCCAAATCTCGCATCTGGGTGCAGATGTTTGCCGATATCCTTAAGGTGCCCATCGAAGTCACCGAATGCAGTGAGCTTGGCGCCTTGGGTGCTGCCATCTGTGCCGGTGTCGCCACTGGCGCCTACGACAGCTTTAAAACTGCTTCCGATGCGATGGTCAAGATCGCTTTTACAGCAGTTCCCAATCCCGACAAATTGGCCATGTACGACAAGAAATACAACCGCTATCTGAAGGTCATCAATGCTCTTGATGGGATTTGGGACGAGTATTAAGATCAGGAGAAAAAAATGGATTTAAAACTTAAGGGAAAAAACGCGATCATCACCGGGGCTTCCCGGGGAGTGGGCCGAGCGATTGCGTTGGGTCTGGCAGCTGAAGGAGTCAATGTGGTGGTAACTGCCCGCAGTCAATCAGAAGAGCTTCTTGAAGTGGTGGAAACGGCCCAGACGCTGGGGGTTAAAGCCTATCCATTGGCAGCAAGCATGAACAGTGCTGAGGAAGTGGTTTTGATGATGAAGGAAGCAGAGGCCCTGCTTGGTGATCTCGACATCCTCGTTAACAATGCGGGGATATGGTTGACTGGTTGGATTCAGGAGATTCCACTGGAAGACTGGGAGCAGACCCTGAATGTCAATCTGACAGCACCCTTTCTGACCTCCCAATACTTTGCCCAAACCAATCTGGTTAAAAAGCGATCCGGGCGGATCATCAATATCAATTCCCAGGCGGCTTTTAACGGTTCTACTACAGGTCATGCTCACTATGCTGCCAGTAAAGCCGGCATGGTGGCTCTGACTATTTCAATGGCCCGGGAACTGTCGGCAAAAGGGATCACCGTCAACGGGATTGCCTTGGGGGTCGTGGACACCGATATGATCCGTGATCAGCTCAAAGCTCAGCCCGGTTATTATGAAAATCGAATCCCGATTGGTCGGGTGGCTCAACCGGAGGACGTTGCCAACATTGTCGTTTTTATGGCCTCGGAGCCAGCTGCCTATCTGACTGGTACGACAATTGATGCCACCGGCGGGATGCTGATGCGGTAGCCAAAATGGTGGCGGTCAGGATCGCTTATTCTTTACGGGTATCCAAAGATCCTGTACAAACAATATGATGTAACAAGGGTCGGTACCAGTGAAGACCTTATTTTGAAGGATTAATATAAACACCTTTGTAAACTTCTTTATCTAATTTTAAGATACGATTATCGATTGCTTTGATGCTGGTTTTCGCAACAATAAGAAATTGATTCGCATAAACCAGTAGCGAAGCTCACGGTACTTATTCACACCATACACGAAAGGAAAACACATGAATCATTATGACGTGATCATCATCGGCGGCGGAATTACCGGTACCGCCATTGCCCATGAGTTGTCAAAATTTAAGCTGTCGGTGGCATTATTGGAACGGGGAACGGATATTGGGATCGGGGCCACCAAGGGAAATGGCGGCGTTGTTCACCCGGGTTACGATCCGACTCCCGGCAGTCTTAAAGCTAAAATCAATGTTCAGGGCGCTAACGCTTATCCGCAGCTGGCAAAAGAGCTCAATTTCGACATTATCAATCCGGGTATCTTTGTGCTCGGTTTTAACGAGGCTGACCGGGCGGCGCTTTCACATAAGCTGGACTTTGGCATTAAAAATGGTGTTCGGGATCTGGCCATTATCGATGCTCAAACCATCCATGCCCGTGAGCCTCATCTCTCAGAACAGGCTCGCTTTGCCCTGTATGCCCCGACGGCTACGGTGGTCGATCCGTTTGAGGTGGCGATTGCCTTTGCCGAAAACGCTGCGGAAAACGGGGTGGCCATTTTGACTGGTCAACCGGTTACGGCAATAACAAAAACGGCAACCGGGTTTGTGCTTACCACTGTCCGGGCGCAGTTTAGCTGCGGCTACATTGTTAACGCCGCTGGCAACCATGCCGATGACGTCGCCAAACTGGCCGGTATTGCTGAATACACTATGAAACCCCGCCACGGCGATCTGCTGGTGTTTGACAAGGACATGGGTAATAAGCCCCAGACGGTGATGTTTCCCTGTCCCGGTCCGGACACCAAGGGGATTGCCTGTATCCCCACAGTCCACGGCAACACTCTTGTCGGCTCGACGGCAACGATGAAAGACGATAAGGAAGCCGTCAACAATTATGCTCCGGGGATTCAGGCACTGATTGACGGCGCAAAAAAAATAGTACCGGAACTTGACACCAGAAAGATCATTCGCAGTTTTGCCGGCCTGCGGCCTGTGGTGCTTGACCACAATAATGATTTTTTTATTGCCGAATCAGTGACCGTTAAAGGTTTTATCCATGCGGCCGGGATTCAGTCGCCGGGAATTGCCTCAGCTCCGGCGATTGCCGAACTGATCCGGGATCTGCTGGATAATGCTGGACTAAAGATCCTGCCCAAGGCTAATTTCAATCCCTATCGTAAAACAAAGACGGTCTTTTCAAAATTGGGGATCGCCCAGCAAGATGAACTGATAAAAAAAAATCCCGCCTATGGTCGGATTGTCTGTCGCTGCGAAACGGTGACAGAAGGTGAGATTGTCGATGCCATTCACGGCATTATTCCGGCCCAAACCCTTGATGGGATCAAGCGCCGTACCCGGGCCGGAATGGGCCGCTGTCAGGGTGGTTTTTGCCAATACAAGATTATTGCGATTCTGAGTCGGGAACTGGGTTTGCCGAGCGAGGAAATTTTGCTTGAAGATATCGGATCAAATCTGCTGTGTGGCAGTATGAAAGGAGGGGCGCTGACATGAAAAAGCTAAACTACGATGTGGTCGTCATCGGCGGCGGTCCAGCCGGGATGGCGGCGGCTCTTAACGCTAAAGAAGCAGGTGCAACCGTAGCGATCATTGAACGCAACGACGAACTGGGTGGAATCTTAAACCAGTGTATTCATAGCGGTTTCGGACTCAGTTATTTTAAAGCTGAGCTGACCGGGCCGGAATATGCGGAACGTTTTATTAACCGGGTAAATGATACCGATATTGAGGTCTATCTCAACACCATGGTGATTGATTTAGGTCCGGGGTGCCAGATTATAGCAAGTAATCAGTCGGGTATACTGGTTATTTCAGCCGGATCCATTGTTCTGGCGATGGGCTGTCGGGAACGCACCCGGGGGGCGATTAAAATTCCCGGTTCCCGTCCGGCCGGAGTACTGACCGCCGGGCTGGCCCAGCGTTATGTCAATATTGAAAATTGTAAACCCGGGCAGCGGATCGTCATCCTTGGTTCGGGAGACATTGGTCTGATCATGGCCCGGCGGCTAACCCTCGAAGGGATGCAGGTACTCGGTGTCTATGAACTGATGCCCTACGCCAATGGTCTGTACCGTAATATCAAAAATTGTCTGGATGATTTTGATATCCCTCTACACCTGTCGACTACGGTGACCAATATTATTGGTCACCCGCATTTGGAAGCCGTTGAAGTAGCGCAGGTTGACAAAAATTTGGCGGTGATCGATGAAACCCGGGAAGTTATTCCCTGTGACACGCTGCTGCTCTCAATCGGTCTGATTCCTGAAAATGAACTGTCTCAAAGAGTTGGCATCGGCCTCAATCCCCAAACCAACGGCCCGCGGGTAGACGAGTTTCTATCCACCGATCAGCCGGGGATTTTTGCCTGCGGCAATGTTCTCCATGTTCACGATCTGGTCGATAATGTTACCCTGGAGGCCGAAGCGGCCGGGGCAGCAGCGGCGGCCTATGCCCTGGCTGAGCGATCCGGTGAGGTTGGCAATAATGCTTTATTAAAAGATACGTGCGCATTAATCCAACTGGAGGCTGGGGAAAACATCGGTTATACGGTGCCATCGATCCTGCATCAACCCTTCAAACGGGAAGCCAGGCTTTCGTTTCGTGTTAAACGACCGCTGACTCAGGCCCGGGTTGTGATTACGTCTGGCGACCAGATTCTCTATCAAGGCGAGCCCCGGGCATTTAAACCAAGCGTGATGGAAGGCTTATGGCTGGCACCGGATGATGTTAATGGCTGGCCGTCATTGGAGCGGCCAATAACGGTATCGATTCAGGAGGTGTAAAGTGAGTCAAAATCGAACGATAAATAGCACAAATGAAAAGGAGACGACTACGGTCTGCTGTACCACTTGCCCCAAAGAATGTGTCATCACGATTGTTTTAAAACAAGGCGAATTGATAGCTGTGACAGGGCAAGGCTGTAAGCGGGGAAAACAATTTGCTAAAAAGGAGATTAGCAGTCCGGAGCGGACGTTGACCAGCACGGTTATCGTAGACTGTGGGGGAACGGTGCAGTTATTACCAGTTAAAACGGCGGCATCGATTCCTAAAAATGATATGGTTCAGGTCATGAATGTCATTCGCAAAACCCGGTTAACATACCCCTGTCAGTTGGGCGATGTGGTCATTCCGAACATCTGCGGTACTGGGGTGGATTTGGTGGCATGCCGGAGTATCAGGGAGGTCAATCATGCGCGTTAATCTGACGACACTCTTAAAAAACGCCTGTCCCCGGAGTCAGGCTATTGGCGCCTTCAACACCCCCAATCTGGAAAGTGTTCAGGCGGTGATCGCTGCGGCTGAAGCGCAAAACCAGCCGGTGATCATTATGCATGCCCAGATCCATGAAAGCATGATCCCAATGGAAGTCATCGGCCCGGTGATGATCCGGCTGGCCGATCAAGCCCGGGTGGATGTCTGTGTCCATCTCGATCACGGTGAAGACTTGGGCTATCTTCTTCAAGCCATGAAAATGGGTTTCACCTCAGTGATGTACGACGGGTCACGACTGCCCTACGAAAAAAACCTGACAAACACCCGAGAAATTGTCCGGGCGGCCCATTATCTCGGGGTCTCGGTGGAAGCTGAGTTGGGTCGGGTGCTGCGTCCGGAGGGCGGGGGACTCCCTGATGCCGACGAAAAAGAGCTTACTCCGGCAGAATGCTACACCGATCCCGAGCAGGCTAAAAGCTTTGTGGATGCCACCGGAGTGGATGCCCTTGCGATTGCCTTTGGTACCGCCCATGGTCTTTATGAGGCCGAACCCTGTCTCGATTTTAAACGGATCGCCGCAATTCATCAGTGGGTCGATGTCCCATTGGTGATGCATGGCGGTTCAGGAGTCAGTGATAGCGACTTTCGCAAGGCCATCGCCGCCGGGATTACTAAAATCAATTACTTTACGTATATGTCGCTGGCTGGGGGGCAGGCTGTCAAAAATTGGTTTGCACAGCAGCCCGGCCAGACATTGCGCTTTGATGAAATTGTAGAGATTGGCCGGGCTGCCATGCAGGCCGATGTGACCCGGGCTATCAAGGTATTTCAGGGTTAACGTAATCATCTAAAGACGTTTTAGTATATAATAATAAAAAAACCATTTAGTGTGAGATTACTGTTTAAAAAACGGTAATCTCACATCAAAGGTTTTTATTGTAACGAACATTTTTGGATAGTGCATTTAAATTGTGATGGATAGCTAAGCTAAAAATATCAGAGTTTCTTTTTTCCGTTCGGATCAGCCATAAATTGATGGATATCTTCAACGTTTTTTTGCGCTAGCTCTTCGGCCTCACTGTAAATGGATTGGCCGGATTCCTCAATTTCTCTGTCTTTTTCACCTAATTCAGTAGCTTGGGTATAAACACCCTGGGCCTTAGCGGTTGATTTTTGTGAGTCTTCAGGCGATACAGCATCTTCTGGGGTATCGGTGATCTTCTTTTCCGCTTTTGGGTGGCGTCCGTTGGGATCAGCCATGAATTTGTGAATTTCTTCGACATTTTTTTTTGCGAGTTCTTCAGACTCTCCATAAATTTGGGGTTTGCCACTTTCAAGATCTTTATCTTTTTGCCCCAGTTCCTCGGCGATGCCATAAACACCTTTGTCTTCAGTTTCCACGTTTTTACCTCCTAAAAAATAATAATCAGTGAACACAATCAGTTTGATTTGGAAAAGATTTAAATCATTTTTAAGCTGACTCTATTCATTTTTTTTATTACCCTCAAAAAAAGGATTCAAGCATAATTAACAAAAATTAAACAAAAAGGCCAACCTGAAGTCGAAGTTCAGGCTGGCCAAAGAAGAAGAAAATTTATCTTAGCAAAATAACTTTTGCCAGATATCTGAATTAAACAATTGTTTCCAGTTCTGGTACAACGGGATCTGGTGTCAGTACAACCACCGGGGTTTCTGTGGTTGGAGCAGTTGTGCCATCGTCAGCTGGCGTTTCAGAGACCGGATCAATGGTGTTCTCATCAACCGGCGTTTTGGTGACTGGTTCGGTTATGCCCTCATCAACCGGGGGTTCTACGGTAGGATCGATGGTACCATCATCAATGGGAGTATCGGTAGTGGGATCAGTGTTGCCGTCATCGACCGGTGTTTCAACAGCTGGATCATCGACATCGACGATGCTGTTGTCGCTATCGTAGCTGACTTCCAGATTCAGAATTTCAGCTAGCAGATCAAGCGGAATAAAGGTGCGGCCGCAGGTGACCTGAATACGATCAGTGATATCCACAGGGCTGCCATCAATGGTGGCGGTGACGCCAGCAGCTGTGATTTCAATTACGGCCGTATCTTTGGAGATGGTCAGTGTTTTGGTCTCTTCATTAAAGATCACTTCGGCTTCCAGTTTTTCGGTGATGGCTTTTAGCGGCACCATAATGTCACTGCCTTTTAAGTAAACGGGGGCATCAAATTTAATCAGCTGATTGTTGATGGTCACACTGCCGGCATCCAGCGCTTGGGCGTCCGCCATCATCTTTTCAATCAGAGCCGAAACACTTTCAAACTGGGCCAGTTCGGTCTCACTGTACATGGTTTTCACCACCATATAGCGCTGATTGATGATCGCTTTGATTTGCGACTGAAGTCCTGACAGTTCGGACTGGAGGCTGTCCAGCTCGGCTTGCAGGGCAGCTGCACCAGCTGTGTCGCCAGCTGCCAGCAGGTCGGCCAGTTCGGCTTCGAGGGCTTCCTTTTCCGCAGCTAGAAGGCTTTTTTGCTCTTGCAGTTCTTTTTTCTGTTGGTTCAGTTCCTGCTTGAAGACCTGTTGGGGTTTGGTTGGTTTTTTACCGGGTTTGGTGACTTCGTCTGTCGTACCGTCGTCAGTGAGCTCCTCTTCAGTGGGGTTGATGAGTGGTTCGGTGACGGTGGGTTCGCTGCTGACAGGGCTGTCCGGTTCGACCGGAACAACTACCGGTTCAACAGATGGGGCTGGGGCGACAACGGTCTCTTTTTTTGGAGGCGGATTGCCATTACCTTTGTCAGCATTCTTCGGGGCCGCCAGCGCCGTGGCTGGGGCGGAAAGGGCCAGTGCCAGGACCAAAACGAGAAACAATCTTTTTTTCATAAAAGACTCCTTTCAATTGATCTCCATAAAAAAACTGTATGCCTAAAAAGGCATACAGTTAAAGACCCTGCGCCCTCTTCGGCAACCCGGCTGTCATAGCAAAATGCTTTAGACCCGTGGCTTTGCGTCCCTGACTTTCATCAGGTTTGCCATTATCGGAGATATTTGATTTTATTATAAATCAGATCGCAACCGATTGCAAGGATAATTCAAAGTATGAATATAAACCAATGGAAATGGAGCTATTTCGAACACTGGAGGTTGGATTGATCGCATTGTTTAAATGAAACTAAAAAAAACGTTTGTAATGAAATCAATAATGAAAACTGACACCGGATTGACACAGACGCATACTATGATAAGTGTATTAAAAGACCAGACGCCCCGAAGCGGTGCACCGTTTCGCTGACGCCAAAAAATCATAAGGAGATGTGAAAAATGAAATCTATATCAAAAGTATTCGTTGTTCTGCTGCTGGCAGTTAGTTTGATGGGTTCGATGGGTGCAGTGATGGCGGAAGGTAATGGTTTTGGTTCGGCTGGAGCTTTGGCTGACGACAGCCTGACCCTGGATGAAATGTTGACCTATGCGGTCCAAGATGAATACGCCGCTGAAGCCGAGTATGCCAAAATTATCGAGAATTACGGATCGGTTCGACCCTATTCCAACATCGTTAAAGCGGAAACGAAACACATTGCTTCACTACTGCCCTTATTTGAAGCCAACGGATTTGTTGTTCCGGTAAATGATGCCGCCAGTCAGCTGGTCGTACCGGCGTCCCTCAAAGAAAGCTATGCCGTAGGCGTTCAAGCTGAGATTTTAAATATTGAAATGTATAACCGATTTTTGGCCGAGACATTGCCAGATTCCGTCCGAACAACCTTTGAATCCCTGAAAAAAGCTTCGGAAAGTCATCTAGCCGCCTTTTCACGAAAAGCTGAGCGATAATTAGGAATTTCTTGTAGAAAAATGACCCCAACCGGAACAATGGTTACCAATCATTCGGGTTGGGGTCATTTTGACGGGGCAAAAATTATACTTCCGGCCGCAAAATTGTGTTGCGACCCTGTTTTTTTGCCTGATAGAGGAGCTGGTCGGCTGTTTCGATCAGCTCGCTGATACTGTTGTGATCCCACTCGATAATCCCACCGCTGATAGTCAGATCGATACGATCGTGGTAGAAACGGGTGTTTTTTATTTTATCCCGGATCCGCTGGGCAATCTGGTAGCCTTCGTCGAGGGTGGTGTCCGGCATCACAATCAGGAATTCCTCACCACCATATCGCCCCAAAAAATCGCTTTTGCGGAGGTTATCCATGATGATCTGAACGGTTTCCATCAGCACCGCATCGCCAGCCTGATGGCCAAAACGGTCATTGACGGATTTAAAATGATCAAGGTCGATCATCATCACCGAGAAGGTCGTATAGAGTAATGGGGTATTGGCATGGATGTCCTCCAGAATGCCAAAGATACAGCCCCGGTTGCAGGCACCAGTGAGGGCATCGATGGTTGATTGCGTAAGCAGAATCGACTCCTGCTTTTTCAGGAACAGGTTGGATTCTTCCAGTTTTTTTAAGATCTGCTTGGTTTTACTGATGTCTTTAGCATTTAAGATATAGCCAAGGATCAACCCGTCCTCGCTGTGATAGGCAGAAATTGAGGCGATTATGGTGGTTTTCTGATGGTTGTCTTTAGTCATTGTGCCTTCGAGATTTTCCAGGCGGGGGTTTAGAAGCAGCTTTGCCTGTAAATCACACAGGGTGTTACTGCTGTCAAAGAGGGTGTCAATCGGGGTACCGATGATTTCACCACAGGGCTTTCCCAGAAACAACCGGGTATACTGATTGATCCGGAGAATTCTTAAATCCTGATCCATAATAATCAGAATATCACCGACCGAATCGATGACGTTTTCCAGGTAGGTTTTAGTAACCAGGGTCGTATTTAACTTGGCCGACAGCTCATTAAACGACTGGGTCAACTGCCCCAGTTCATTGTTGCCGGAAACTGGCATGAAAAAATCCAGGTTGGAACCGGAGACCTCTTTGATTCGATTGGTCAGGCGGATCAGCGGCTCGGTGATGGAGCGGGTCACCAGGAAATAGATCAATAGTAGGCTAAAGATGGTGTAAGCCAGAAAGACAATCAGGGTGGCGATTCGGGTGCCGTTGATCTGGTGGATGATCGCATCATATTGATAACGGATGGCAATGACTTTCTGGGAATCGTTCATCCCACCGGGGAAGGTGTTGAGATAAATGTATTCCTGATCAAGCAGGCCCAGTTCACCGGTAACCGTCTGATCAGTGCCACTGTTAATGACGGTGTCGATGATGGCGATCCGATCCGGGTCGGTTTCGGTTTCGCCGCTGCCCAGCATGATGCGATGCTTGTCATACACAGTGATATCGGCAATAAAAGGGTTATTGTCCAGAACGGTTTTTTCCATATCGGTATAGTTTAGCTGGGTAACATACTGCGACAGTGATCCGGGCGAAATGCCTACCTCCAGGACATAACGATGATCAACAGTGGGGATATAACCCCACTTACGCAACTCCCCGGTGATTAAATCGGTGGTGACATGGGAGATTTCCGGATCATGCCCCTGGCGCAGCTCGGTGAGGGTCTTAAAAAAATCCGGCACTGTTTTAAAATCAATGCCCTTAGCGCTGGGGAAGGTAGTCCGTATGATGACGCCATTTTCATCAATAATATAAAGATCCAGATTATTATGGTAACGGGTTTTGATGGCATCCAGATCGATGGCAGATACGTCGCCCTGTTTGGCCGTGTATTCGGCATTAAACAGATTAAGACTTTCGGCCATCATTTCATCATAATAGGTGGACACCAGTTCGTAGCTTTTTTCGGTGCTGATGATGGTGTCAATGATGTTAATCCGAGTTTGGTTGATGGCTAGCTGGGTATTATTCAGAATGCCATTGCGGATGCTGTTGTAGTTGATCATCGCAAAAAGAAAATAGAGCGGTGTAATGATCGCAACCAGGACGATCATCATCGAGTATTTAATGGAAAGATTGCGAAATTTCATAAAGTCCTTCCTTTCACGATCGAAACATCCAGAGAATGCAGTAGTGCTGATTAAAAAAAGGCGGCGGCGCCAAAGCAGCCGTCGCCCTTATTGAGGGGAAAATAGAAAGTTGGCAATCATAGCGAAATCCGGGCAAACTGATCCCTGCTGGTGGTCAGATGCTGACATTTCTTTTTGTAGGGGGAATGTTTGTGATTAAATTCCCTGGCCAGGATCAGGGTATTAAGTTCATCCACACAGGTCAGAGAACCCTGATGATATTTCAGAGACTGATAAAGATTATTGCTGACCAGACAGTCGGACAGGGCCCGGTGGGCATTGGTGTTCTGAATGGCGCATTTTTCACACAGTGAGGTCAGTTGCGAATTGAGAACCGAACGCTGCCGTTCCCGGAATAATTCCCGGATATCGATAAAATCGTTGGTGAGATCATGGCCGATGTAAAGTTTACAGTGATCATACAAAAAATTGACGTCGGCATTGACCTTATGGCCAATTAAAATATTGTCACCGATAAAAGCAGTAAAGGAGTCTAGCACCTCAGCGATGGGGGCCGCATCGACAAGCATGTTATTGGTGATCCCCGTCAGGCTGGTGATATAAGAACTGATGGGGTTGCGCGGTTTAATCAGCATCTGAAAAACTGAAACGATTTTATTGTCCCGCACCTTGACGGCGCCGATTTCGATGATTTCACAGTTGTGAGGGCTGAATCCGGTGGTTTCGATGTCAATGATGACATAATTATCGGGAAAGTCAATCAGGCTGTTGCCTTTTTTTTCTCTCAGGGTTCCATATTTGTTCATTGGTATTCTCCTAACAAGTTACGCTTAACTGAATTCGTTTATTTTGTTATATTTATAACCAATCAGAGTACAAATAATCAGCACAGTCACCAAAAATTATAAAAAATTGTGAAATGATAAAAAATTTACCCGGAGGTATTGGCTAAAAAAATATTTTTGAGAAACAACAACAGGTTGGGGTATATAACGATCAAGCCGGTTGGCCTTGTCGCAGCATCAAAACTGGGGCTCGTTTACGATAACATGGAGGAAGAAAGATGGAGATTGTAATGGTACACGGATATTTTTTACGAGGTACCGGCAGTAACCTCTTCGTAGCAAATACCTGTCGGGAATTGTGTAAACTGGGGCATCAGGTAAAGCTGTTCTGTCAAGAAGAAAAGCCCCAGTTATTTGACTTTATCGAAAGCGCCTGGGAATTTGATCGCGATAACCATAATATCACAGCAGTTTTTCAGCAAGCGACCCCCTATCCGGGGAAATGTCAGTTGTATCGACCCAATCTGAATGGTTTTCTACCGGTCTATGTATTTGACTACTACCCGGGCTATGTGGTAAAAACTTATCTCGACTGTACCCCGGCAGAAATTGAGGCCTATATTGAAGATAACCGCCGGGCGCTGGATGCTGTTGTTGATCCGGGGCGGACGGCCCTAGTCTTAAGCAACCATACCATTATGCAGCCAGTCTATGTGGCCCGGAGCCGACTGAGCGACTGCCGCCACGTGATGACCGTTCATGGCAGCTGTTTGAATTTTTCGGTACGCCACAGCCTCTTGCTAAAGGATTACGCCCAGGAAGCTCTGGCCAATGCCGAGTGGGTAGTTTTTGTCAGTCATTATTCTAGACAGGAGTTTCTGGCGTTTTTTAATAATGACCCTTGTCTTTACGCAAAATCGCTGGTGATTTCGGGTGGGGTCGATCTGAAGAATTTCGTCAGCTTAAATGACAGCGGTGAAAAACAGACGGAGATCGATGGTATGCTGGCCAGTCTGGCAGCGTCCCCATTGATCACAGGGCAGCCCATAGCAGCGACGGCGCTCTGGCAGACCGATGCAGACGTAGTCAGTAAACTGGCTCGGATTGACTTTGCCGATGAAAAAATTATCTTGTATTATGGCAAGTATTTATGGACAAAAGGGATACAGCTACTGATTGCGGCGGCACCGCTGGTACTGATGAAAAATCACCGACTACGGATTATTCTAGTGGGCTTTGGGTCATCCCGGGATTATTTCGAAACCTTGGTAAAGGTTCTGGATCAGGGCGACCTGGCAGCCTTTATCACGCTAATCAGGAAACCGGAAACTGTCGATGCCACCATTTCTGCCGATACTACCGTTTATTTTGATGCATTGTTAAATAAATTGAATGACCCGGATTTTGCCAGCGCTTATCAAGCTGCCGCCACCGGAGCCATCCGTGAAGCGATTGTTTTCACCGGCTATCTCGGTCATCAACATTTAAAAAGCCTGATTGCCTGTTGCGAAATTACCGTAGCTCCATCAATTTTTCCCGAGGCATTTGGGTTGGTGGCCGTTGAAGCACTGGCATCGGGGATCATCCCGGTGCTGACCAACCACAGTGGCTTTGCCGAAATGATCAGCATCTATTGCCAGGTTTTTGGAGACATATTTGACCGGGGCGAAGCCGAGGGGGCTTTTAGGCCGCCAGCACTTAATGGTGAGCTGGTTTTTGACCTGGCAGGGTCGCTAAATTATCTGCTTAACTATTATGCGGGGCTCAGCAACAGTGCCCGACAGGAAGTCCGTAACCGGGCCCGGAAAATTTGTGCTGACCACTACACTTGGGAAGCCGTGGCACAGCGCTATCTCCTTTGTAGTAACAGCGATGTTGATCTCGGTCAGAATTGGATATCGCCAGAAGGAGAACGTGATGGAACAAAATACAACCAATGACAAGATCATGATGGTCAATGCCCAGGGAATTGTTTTGGGTGCCAGCGCCGCCTGTGCCGAATTTCTTGAGCAGAAGCTTGAGCAACTAAACGGCATTTATATTTTAGATCTGAATTTCGGCCTAACCTTAACCCAATTTTTGGCATATTTTGAAAAGATAAAAAAGGACCATCACTTTGCTTTTAAAACTTATTTTACCAATCAGGCTAACCACATGATTCACATCGATGTGCGGGGAATTTATATGGATTCTCAGGAGTTGGTGCTACTGAACATCAGTGCAGGTGTTCCGGAAGAAACAAAAAACTATTTTAGCGATCCCAAAAAGCTGCTGATGGAATTCCCGACTACTGCTGTTGAATTGAGTCTGGGGGATGTGATGGACGCCACCCTGTTCCAGAATATCATGGACTATTTTTACGAACTGACCGGGATCCCGGTGGGGATTATTGATCTGAATGGCAATATCATAGTCAAAGAAGGTTGGCAGGATATCTGTGTCAACTTTCATCGGGTTAATCCGGCTTCCTGTAAAAACTGCCTTGAAAGTGATTTTGAAATAACCAGAGGAATCGAAGTGGGGGAATACCGGAGCTATAAGTGTAAAAATAACCTTTGGGACATTGCCACCCCGATTTATCTGGGAAATCAGCGGATGGGGCATATTTACCTAGGTCAGTTTTTTTACACCGATGAATCCATCGATTATGACTATTTTCGAAATCAAGCCAGAGAATTTGGATTTGATGAGGAAGCTTATATGGCGGCATTGGAGCGGGTTCCACGCTTTAGTCATCGACAGGTGGAAACCGCTATGAAGTTTTATACCAAGATGGCCAGCTACATCTCGCAATTGAGTTTTACCAACTTCAAGATCCATGAAACCATGATTGAACTGTATAATGTCATGAATTTTCAAAATGCTCTGATGGATGCGGTACCTTCACCGATTTTTTACAAGAATAAAGATCTGGTCTATCTTGGTGGCAACAAAACTTTCGAAGAGGCGATTGGTTTAGCGCCATCGGATTACATCGGTAAAACGGTGTTTGATATTTCGCCCCGGGAATTGGCAGAGGCTTATCATCAGGCCGATGTCGAACTGTTAAAGACAAAAACACCTCAGGTTTATGATTTCCAAATCGTGTCCTCGACCGGCAAAAATAAAAGTGTTATTTTTAACAAAGCTATCTTTACTGACCAGGCTGGTGAAGTGGCGGGGATCATCGGTGTCATTCAGGACATTACCGAGATGAAACAGGCTCAGGAATATCTGCAGAAGGTGAATGAAGAAATAATTGATACCCAGAAAGAAGTCATCTATACTTTGGGTGAGATCATCGAGACACGTTCTCAGGAGGCTGCCAAACATGTGGTGCGGGTAGCGGAATATTCGCATCTGATCGGGCTTAAGTATGGCTTGAATCAGGAAGACGCTATGCTGTTAAAAATCGCGGCACCGATGCATGACATTGGCAAAATTGGGATACCGGATCATATTCTCAACAAACCGGGCTCCTTGACCCGGGAAGAGTTCGATTGTATTAAAACCCACACGACTATCGGCTATAATATTATGAAAAAATCAAGCCACAAAATTTTAAAAATAGCTGGGATCATTGCCTTAAGCCATCATGAACGCTGGGATGGCACCGGTTATCCCCAGGGAATAGCCGGGGAGCAGATCAATATGTTCAGTCGCATCGTATCGGTAGCTGATGTTTTTGATGCCGTTTCTCACAAGCGCTGCTATAAGGAGGCCTGGCCGTTAGATCAGGTACAAAACTATCTGGTGGAGCAATCCGGGAAGATGTTTGATCCTCGGGTAATCACCTTGTTTCTTGACAACTGGGACGAAATTCTAACGATACGTTCCGAGTATTCCGATACAAACTGACTTAAGCGACCTCTGCGCCCCCAAAAACCCCTTATTTGTAATTGTATTATGAATCAGAACGACAAGATAAGGAGGATGCAAGGAGTAAAGAATAACTGCTTTTATACAGATCAATGCAGTACGCTTGTGGTTTGAATGTTTTTTTTTGAATCACGAATTAGCTTTCGCTTTGATAAAGCATCCGGGAAAACCAGAAACTGATGACATTGGAAAAAATTGCAATCATTAACACGACAATCCAAAGGTTGGTATGCATTACGGGATATAAAAGCAACATCAAGCCCATGGCTGGGAAAAGCGCCAGCGCACCGATAATATCGGCTATCTGGGCCTCAAACAGATAAAAAATCAGAAACTCGAGGGGCACAGCGCCACAAACAATAACCCATCAGGGAGAATACCGGTTTGCACAACCGCAAAGATGTCCGGTTTGATGGCGTGGTTGATTTTAGAAAACAAAATGATCAGTGGGGTGGCAACCAAACAAAAAAGATTAAGGATGATTCCCCGGGCGCCGATGATGATTGTCGGGGTAATCGGGAGGATGTAAAATAGATACTTCGCTTTATGTTTTGCGTCGTTAAAGGCAAAATTCCGTAAGAGCAAATAGGATAGCATCAAAAGTCCTGCCGCGAAAACAATGACATTGGCGCGATCATTGTTAACGTTAATCTGATTAAAATACATGGGGTACAACACAATACAAAGCAGCTGTAGCCAGACAATTTGGCTTAAGGCGCTAAGCTGCGTTTTCGTGAAATAAAAAAAGTTAGAGTTGATCATTGCGGCCTCCTGGCATAATAGCTTAGAATCTCCTCGATTGAAGGGACTTCATAGACTGTTTGGCAAGGCAGTATCTTTTTTAGGTCGGTTTTATTGTCAGTCAGCCCCTCAAAGCCGTAACGGGATTGATTCAGAGGGTTCCTTTTTCCAGTGTCATATTAATCTGCTGCATGCAAAAATTATTATAGTTTTTGCATAGGTTGTTTATTTCTAAAACCACATTCACGTTTATTCCTCCCTGAGTAATACATCAATAAAGTTTTTTAAATCCTCACCTGAAATACCGACAGGTTTTGCATAGTCAAGGATAGCAGTCAGCTTTTTCTCAATTTCCATCAGTCGGGTTTCGCGCAAAAGCTCCATGTTCTGGGGGGCAACAAAAGAGCCTTTACCCATCATATTTATGGTGAATCCTTCAGCCTCGAGGCTATCATATGCTTTTCTGGTTGTAATCACGCTAACATTCAGATCCTTTGCCAAGCCTCTGACAGACGGCAGAATATCGCCTTCTTTTAGTTCACCAGCCAAGATAGCCGATTTAATTTGGTTCATGATCTGTTCGTAAATCGGTACTTCGGCAGAATTTATGATAATGATCTTCAATCTCCGATCACCTCCAGAATTAAATAGTGTGCATGCACGATAAGCGCAGTTTGGCTGATGCGCGTCGTCATGTCAATCAGATTTTAGTTAAAATGGAGAAATTTTTGTTGAAGTGATCAGTGAAAGCGGCGTTAAAAAGTAGACTTCGCTTGCAAAATCGCATTAAATATAATATTATGCATGCATGGGTAAAAAAGTTGGGGGATTTGATTCATCGTGTGAGGGAATAAATGGAATCAGTCAAGACAATCAAAGAAATGAATCATCTGATTCAAAAAAATGACATGTTGCTGATTTATTTTGGTAGCAGTACCTGTTCTGTGTGTCGGGATCTGCAGCCCAAAATTGAGGCAATGATTGACCGCTACCCAAATATCCGGGCGGTTAAGGTTGACGTGCAAAACGTGTCGGAACTGACGGCCAGCTTTCATATCTTTTCAGCGCCGGTTGTCATGCTATTTGTTCAAGGAAAAGAAACCGTCCGCGAAGCAGGTATTATTAGCGTGATTAAGCTTGAAGAAAAAATATCCAGATACGACGCGCTTTTTTATGGAGAACCTAAAAATTAGATTTGCTACATTACAATTATTTTTGTTTAGCCGTCGTGTATCCGAGTTAAAAAGCAGCCAGTGAAACTAAAGAAATTTAGAAATGAAGTACCTTCAAAGAATATTCTGTTGACTGAAAGGTCTTACCGTTGGTAGGAATGATGAGGTAAAAAAAATGAAAGTAGAAATCTGGTCAGACTATGGATGTCCCTTTTGTTATATTGGGGAAAAAAAGCTTAGCTTGGCCCTTGAGAAAACAGGGATGACAGAAGACGTTGAGATCGTCTTTATTGCGTTTGAATTAGATCCGAACGCTAAGAAGCGCTATGATGAGAACATTCATCAACTGCTTGCTAAAAAATATGGGATGAGTATTGAGCAGGCAATTGCCGCGAATACGAATGTCTTCAATGTTGCCAAAGAAGTTGGTCTGGATTTCAATTTTGATAGACTGCAACCGACCAATACCTTTGATGCCCATCGTTTATCCCATTATGCCAAGGTTCAGGGCAAACAGAAGGCCTTTACCGAAGCGGTGATGAAAAGCTACTTTACTGACGGGTTGAACATTTCAGATTTTGACGTGCTTGCGGCCATTGCAGGTGAAGTGGGATTGGATCAAGTCGAAGCACGACGCATTTTAGAATCATCGGCTTATGAAAAAGAAGTCCGGGAAGATGAGGCCAATGCCCGTTCACGCCATATTAATGGGGTACCGTATTTCTTATTTAATGGTAAAGAGGCCGTCAGTGGCGCACAACCAGTGGATACGTTTGTGGCTGTGATTGAAGGTCTATAAGCTCATTCTGACTCATTAGATTTGGTTTAATCCATACCTTTTTGTTTTCTGGCGGATTGAATTTTATTGCTTTCAGACCATACTGACTGTTTGTTCAGTTTCTCCAAGTCATAAGCCAGATAATTTTAGGTAGCAACGTTTTTCCATCAGAGCGCCCTTGTTTAAAATAGTTTGAACTTGTTTACTTGCCAATGTCGAACGACTAATACACCCCCGGCTGATAATCAGCCAGGGGTGTTTAAACTGCAAGGGGATGAAATCAAGATAATGACACAGATCGTTAATCCATATCAGGCCAGGACATCCATATTCACTCGATTGGTTGTACCGGAATCTTGATTGTTCTGATATTGTTGAAACAGAGATAGTAACGATTGGTTGGTCTGGGTGCTTTGACTCAACGCGTTCTCATCAAGGATGCTTAAGCTACCCATTGATTCCCGGATCTCAAGGTAGTTTTGTGAAATACCGCCATTTGGCATGTTGGCTGAAACGGGGACAAGATCCAGAATTTCCTGGAGATCAAAGCCATTTTCTTCAACGGCATCGGCTAAGGCACTACCGGCCGGAATACCGGCGTCGCGCAAAGCCGAAATGATGGTGGTGGCATCATTTTCATCGAGTGAGTCAGCGTCATACTCTTCCAGAAGTGAACTGATTAAATCTTCCTGTTCTGTTGTCAGTGTGGTCGAATCAGTGGATGATTCGCTCCCTTCGGGTGGCGGTGGTGGTGGCGGCCCTTTTGGTGGTGGCATTTTACCATCGATCGGGGTGGTTTCGCTGCTCTCGCTGGTCTCGCTGGCAGCTGTCTGTTGAGCCTGGTATGCCTGCCAGATGCCAGAAGCACTACCACTTTGACTAATTGAATTGATCATAGTTGGTTCTCCTTTCGTAAAATTATCAGCAGGTAAGAGAAACTGCCTTTGGGATGAGGTTGTTGAACGATTAAAGACACCTGTCCGAATGGACACTGAATCCGCAACTGCTGACTGGGAATTACTTTGATAACGATGCAATGCCTCCAAATAACACTGATGGCTTGGCAAAAAGCAAACAGTCCGAAGCATCAAGCACGTGTCAGAAAAGTGTCCCGATTATTTATAGCGAATGGAACTTGAATGGAGCTTGAAAAAAAGTCTTCACGGGAAACGATCGATCCCATGAAGACTTTTTATAACGCAGGTTGAATATTAAAAACCTTTTATTGAATTGATGTAAGAGGTTACAGTTTAAATAAGTCGGTGCTGAGATATTTTTCGCCCCGATCCGGAAAGATGACCACAATCAGGCCGGAATCGATTTTTTTAGCCACCTCGGTGGCAGCATACATGGCAGCACCACTGCTCATACCTACAAAAATCCCTTCTTTTTTGACAATCTGACGGGCAAAATCAAAGGCAATTTCTGATTCGACCATAATATGCTCATCAATGGCATCAGGTTGATAGAGAGCTGGGACGATGGCTTCTTCCATGTTTTTAAGGCCCTGAATATAATGACCAAGCACTGGTTGAGCCTCGACAATTTTGACCTCGGGGTTATGATGGCGCAGGCCCATGCCTACCCCCATAATGGTGCCGGAGGTGCCTAAGGAAGAAACCAGATGGGTCACCTTACCTTCGGTCTGGGCCCAGATTTCTTCGGCGGTGGTGGAGTAGTGGGCCAGCTTATTGTATTTATTACTGAATTGATCAGGATTAAAATAGCGATCCGGGTATTTAGCAATCAGCTCCCGAACCTTGCGGATAGCGCCATCTGTGCCCTCGCTGGGGGAGGTTAACGTCACGGTAGCTCCGAAAGCCTGGATCATTTTTCGGCGTTCGATGGAAACGGCTTCGCTCATGACGATTTCCAGCTGGTAGCCCTTGACAGCGGCGATCATCGCCAGACCAATGCCGGTGTTGCCGCTGGTGGGCTCAATAATAATCTTATCTCTGGTTAAAATTCCTTCGGCCTCGGCCTGTTCCACCATTTTCAGAGCAATCCGATCCTTGATGCTGCCGGTGGGGTTGACACCCTCGTATTTGGCCAGCATTTCCACCTGAGGGTTGGGGTTTAAATGATTAATCCGAACCATCGGCGTATGGCCAATGGTTTCCAAAATATTATTATAAATGCGTGTTTTCAATTTTTTATCCTTTCTGTAATTAATCGCAGTCACGACTTATTATAGTATAAAATTTATCATAAAAACAATCATTTATAAAAAAAGCTGTCAAGAGTCAGTTAATCAGTTGGGGCAGTGGCAGCGACACAGATAACAAAAAACCACCGGGGTTTATGGTAAACCCGGGCGGTTAAATCGTTTAGAGGAGGGTATCCTCCTTGGGAGCAAAATTGGTGTCCATCGTCCAGGTGACGGCGGTACCGCCAGTAAGCTTAAAAACTGCAAAGGTCTGATAAAAATCTGACAGTTCACCGCTTTCTTTCCAGGGTTTTAAAAAAGCCCGGCTGGGATGGCTGGCAATTTCGTCTTTGAGGTTGTTGTCATCGACAATTTCCAATTGGCCTCGCACCCGCAGTTGGCAGTCACTTGGACTGAGGGGGGTGTTGCCCCGGGGTCAGACCTTAGGCCTCGCCACTGGTCAGGGCTTCGTTACAAGCTTCAATCTGACTTTTAAGCCGCTTGATATCGGTGTCAAATTCTTCCATCTGCATCGATATTTTACTGCTGGAAACATGCATGCCGGATTGTTTAAAGATAAAGCTGCGTTCATTTTCAACATCCTGTAATTCTTCCTTCAGGTATGCCAACCGATTTTTTAATTCGTCATTGGTCATTGTGGTAAAGTCTTCCATCTTGTTTCTCCTGTTCATTGATTATTCCAGGCCATTGCAAGAGCAATGACGGTGTTGAATCAGTATAGCACGAACGGTTATTAAAGGCAATTGATTATTGGGTGATGGAATCATGTGATCAGACTATTAAGACACGGATTGACAATCAACTGGTAATCGATTAAACTGTAGTCATGTGAACAAGTTATGCATCTTTGTTGAGTAATGTTATTAGTGCAATGTAGTTTTGGGTAAGAGAGCTGAAAGACTGGGCTAGTCAGACAGCAGATCCAATTGCCCTAGCACCCCGAAAAAAATCAGAAAGGAACAGGCTGATGCTTGCCGCCGTCAAGATCAGCCCGGTGAATTATGAATGAAACGATAAATAAAGAATTGATCCCTTTCCAGAAACACTTTGACGCTTATATTGCGGCGTATTTGACAGAACGTGATCTAAAAAAAACAGCAACCTTGTTTGCCAAATCATTTTTTGGTTTTGGTACCGGTCTGGAGGAACGAACCTATACCAAGGCTGAAGCGATGCTTTTGTACCAGCAGGATATTGAATCGGCCCCCAACCCGATTACGGTGAACTTCCATCAAAAGCAATTCCTGTTGCTGGATGCCGACAACGCCCTGGCAGCAGCGGAACTGGATATGAAAACCGTGATTCTAGAACAGCAGATTAAATTCAACAATTTACGGCTGTTGTTGGTGATGCATCGTTACCAGGATACGGTCGCAATTGTTGGGATGCACCTTTCGTTTCCCACCGATGTCCATGGTGATGATGAGTCCTTTCCGTTAAAAGAACTGGAAGAACGGGCTCATCTGCTTCGGGAAATGGTGGAAAAGCGCACCAAAAGTTTAAAACAGGCCTATGACGAACTAAGCGATCTGATCAACCGGGATCGCCTGACGAAGGTAGCCTCCCGGCATTATTTTGAAGAAGCCCTGCTAAACGAACAGCGGCGTTTTAAAAACTTTCAAAGAGATTACGCTCTGATTTTGCTGGACATTGATGACTTTAAACAGATTAATGACACAAACGGTCATTTGATTGGGGATGATATATTAAAAACAGTGGCCGTCACCATTTCAAATACTGCCAGAAAAACCGATATTGTGGCCCGTTGGGGTGGCGATGAGTTTGTCATCCTATTGCCGGAAACTGGCGTAGATACCGCCTATAAGCTGGCTGAAGCGATGCGACTGGCAGTTCAGAATGGGGATTATCCCATTGCTCTGACAATTACTTTAAGCATCG
The DNA here is from genome assembly GCF_026646375.1 of Acetobacterium wieringae. GTDB lineage: Bacteria > Bacillota > Clostridia > Eubacteriales > Eubacteriaceae > Acetobacterium > Acetobacterium wieringae_A. The sequence goes on along the minus strand of NZ_JAIPPU010000003.1, from coordinate 244,727 downwards.
GTATTGCCGGTTCCCAGGCAGATGATTACACCCGCAATGTCTTTCAACTGGTGGACGATGCCATGTATCGGGCAAAAAAAACGGGTAAGAATCAAATCGTTTGCGTCTGAGTGCTATATCGGTTTAAAACCCAAACAAACCCTCTGGGATCATTCCAGTGGGTTTGTTTGAGTGTGAGACCGGTAGCATTCTTCGTGCGGTTCGTGCTCTTTAAAATCGCTGATTTGCGTATATTCAGAGTGATTGGGTATAAAAAATACAAAGACACGGTCATCAGAGTGGGAAGCGTCACGCAGATCATAATGAGCGCCGACAGAAACAGAAAGGGTGGACAAAATGAATTCGGAACAAGAATCCAAAGCACCGATCTATTTAGGCGAATTCAGGGATGAACGGTTAGAACAGGAATTTTTTCAGGCAGAAATTGTGGCTCATTTCAATTGGATTCGTCTGGGTATTCTGGTGGCGGCATTTTTTTTTCTGGTACTGTTGCTGCCGGTGTATAATCGGATTGTCGATCCCCATGATTTTCGTATTGCTGCCAGTATGATTGTAGTGGTGACCGTGGCGCTGTTGTTTTTGTTTTTCAAGGTCTCCATGGCAACCGTAGGTACCTTACTGAGCTACTGGTTTACGGGATACGAAATTGGCATTGGTCTGGCGCTGCTTTATCTGCTCACCAACCTGATGCCAGTGGCTCAGTTGTTTCAGGTGCTCAGCTTGATTGTGATGATCCTAATGGTTTTTCTGATTAATAGCCGATGGCTGCTGGCTGTTTTTACCACGCTTTTGTTGGGTGTCAGTTATTTTGTGATGGTGGTGGTAAAAAGTGGCCTGAGTGCCGATGTATGGGTCGCTGGTCTAGGAGTACTGCTGACAATTATTATCAGCAGTCTGGCTTCTTACCGTAGCAACTACTACAAGCGCGTTCACTATCTCAATCTACTCGAGTTGATTCGAATGGCTGAATTTGACACTCTGACCGGAATCTATAATAAAGCAAAATTCAATAAAGATTATGACGGACTGACCGAACGGGCCCGTCGTCAACAGGGACATTTATCGGTGGTGATGTTTGACGTTGATAATTTTAAAGAAATCAATACACAACATGGTCATCTGGTGGGGGATGCCATTCTATTGGAGCTGGCCAATTTCATCCAGCAGCATATTCGTAGCTCGGATATTTTTGTGCGTTGGGGCGGCGATAAATTTATTCTGACGTTCCCCGACATCTCTTTGCCTCTGGCGGCCGAAATTGCAGAAAAATTGCGAGTACTCATTGGCGACCATGATTTTGCCGAGGTCGGTCATCTGTCCTGCAGTTTTGGAGTAGCCGCCTTTGAAGAAGGGGATCAACTGGATAGTCTCGTCCGTCGGGCCGACCAGCGTTTGGATATGGCTAAAACCCAGGGCAAAAATAAAGTTGTTCAGGGCTGAACTAGGCTATGTATGGGCAGATCAGTCAGAACCAGTGGTTCTTGGCTCAGTTGATCCCCGGTCGCTACATTTTAAAGAGTGGTCCTTTGATGGCAACCCCAGCGACTTTAGCCAGTCGTTCGATGCCTTCCATGGCAAGGCTAACGGTGCTTTCCACATGGATGAAATCAGTGGCACTACGGTCATAAAGAATATTAGCCTGAGCCGGGAATTCATCATCGCCATCCCAGAACAGAAATTTTAGGGGAATGCTGTCGAACGACTTGACCAGCCCACCGGCATCTGAATGGGACAGTCGGGTACCACCCAGTATTTCATAAGCCTGGGACAAGGTCTCAGTCTGACCGGAAAAGGTCATTGCCAGGGGCTCCAGAACATTTTTCTCAAAGGCTATGGCAAATGGGGAGGCCCCGGATAATTCCCGGAACGGCACCCATTGATCGGTGAAACGGGCCTGTGGGGTAGAAAACCACAGAAAGGTATAAATGTTTAATTGACTGATGATCTCCGCTGGCGAAGAATCGTCAAGGTTGACAATAACACCGGTTTTGGTATCCATCCCAAATTTTCGATCAAATAGTTTCACCGTCAGATAGTTTTCTTCACACTGAAGTTCCGGCAGTTTGTCAAGCAGCTCCGGGATATTCATCTCCAGAATCTTTTGCCGCCAGGTCTCACAGGCTTTCAGGTAATTATTTGTGGTATCATTTAACATCGATGACTCCTTTTAAAATTTACTCCGGTACCATGGCTTATACGCTTTTGCCAGGGTACCAGCTTCAGTTTAACAGGATGGCGGGATTAACACAACCAAAAGTATCGGATTTACTTTTTGCTGTATCAGCGAATCATTGCAAAGTGAACCCTGAATAAAGGATTGCTGAACAAACTGACAAGCACATGGTCACAAAGCTGTTCTTTCTGTCTGAGAGGACGGCTTTGTTTTGGCACCATGTGATAAAGATTGAATTTGTCGGTTTTATCAGTTAAACTTAACTGGGAAAAACACGAAACTCAGATACAGGAGACAAAATGGAAAGAAACAACACACCAAGTAATACCATAAAAAATAATATCAACGATACCGCCCTGATCTTTGAAGGTGGGGGCATGCGGGCCAGCTATACTGCAGGTTTTTTAAACACACTGTTGGAAAATCAGCTTCACTTTGACTATGTGGCCGGGATCTCGGCAGGTTCCAGTCATTGTGTCAATTATTTATCCCGGGATCCGGAACGGGCCCGGCGTTCTTTTGTTGAAATTGCCCTGGATCCCAAGTTTGGCGGCTGGAAATCGTTTATAAAAGGTGAGGGGTTTTTCAGATCTCGCTATCTTTATGAAGAAACCTCCCTGCCGGGGGGCACCTTGCCGCTGGATTTTGACACCTTTATGGCCAATCCAGCGCAGTTGCGGATCGGGCTGTTTGAACGTCGCCTGGGCAAGGTGTTCTATTACCGTAAGGAAGACATCACCGCAATGGAAGACCTGATGAAAATCGTTCGGGGATCTTCATCCCTGCCGATTTTTATGCCGCCTACCAATTACGATGGCCGCTCCTTTGTCGATGGCGGATTAGGTGGCGGGATTGCGTTAGACATAGCCAAACAGGACGGCTATCAGAAATTCTTTGTGGTGCTGACTCGGGAAAAGGGCTACCGGAAATCACCGTTTAAATTTAAACACTCGATTAAAGCCTACTATCGCAATTATCCCAAGGTGGCCAGGGCAATGCTTAACCGTCATGTAATTTATAACAAAACATTGGATGAGCTGGAAGCCTTGGAGCGCCAAGGCAAGGCTTTCCTGGTATACCCCGAGACCATGCCGGTGTCCAACCGAGAGGTCAACTTTGACAAATTGTATGACAGCTACCAAAAGGGCTATGCCCAGGGCCAGCGGGATCTTCCCAAATGGCTGCGCTTTCTGGGAATGGCTAAAAACCCCGCATCCTAAAAGCATTGGATCAACAGAAAACCTGACGACCGCCCTTGTTTTAAGGGCTTGGTTGGGGTAAAATGAAACGATCCGACTCGTTGGCAATGACCGATTCGGATTACCCGAATAATTGCGAAATGAAAAAAAACGAACTTTAATTACCACAAAGGAGTGTAAACCTTGATCGATAAAACCTTTAAAGATAGAAAAAAAACCATGCTCTATACCCTGGGGGTATTTCTGATCCTTAGTTTGGGTTATTTTCTGATCACCCTGGTGATTCAACTCAATGCGGATACCGTCCAGAAGAATAAACTGATGGCCCAGCAGGAACAACTGGTGGCAGTCGAAAAGACGATTATCTCCAATAAGGTCAATCGTTTGGCCACCGATTTGCTTTATGTCACTGATGCACTGGCGCTGGGGGACAACGGCAGGGGAGATTACTCGGATGCCGAGGATCACTGGTTGGCTTTTGCCAACCGCAAAATGATCTATGACCAGATCCGCTTTCTTGACGTTGATGGTAACGAGGTGATCCGGGTCAATTACGATGAAAATGGCGCGACTCTGACTGACAGCGACGAGCTCCAGAATAAGGCCGACCGTTATTATTTTACGGAAGGCATAAATCTGGCCGAAAACCAGATTTATGTGTCACCGATGGATTTAAATAAGGAAAACGATCAGATTGAGCAGCCGATTAAACCGATGATCCGACTGGCAACCCCTTACTATGGTGCCAGAGGTCAGCTGCTGGGGCTGGTGGTGTTGAATTATTCGGCCGCTGACCTGCTGGCTCAGGTGGAAAAAATAGCCACGGCCAGCCAGGGCCAGGTTTTTATGCTCAATGCCGATGGCTATTGGCTGTATAATAGCGCTGAGCCGGACAAAGCCTGGGGCTTTATGTATGACAACCGCCTCAGTGAGAGTTTTAAAAACGATTTTCCGGAGGTTTGGTCGACGATCCAGAGCCAAAAAAATGGTACGCTGACCACTGACGCCGGGGTGTTTGCCTATACCAATATTCTTACCGCCACCGAACTGGAATTGGATTTGAACCATACCCTGGCGCCGGGCCTGGGAGACTGGACAATGGTCTCCTTTATTCCAGCAACGACTCCGGAAGGCCAGCTACTGAACCGAAATCTTGGTGCAACGATGCTGTTGGTACTGCGCAATAATCTCTTTGCCTATCTGCTGATCTTGATGGTGGCAGTGTTTACCGGTGCGCTTCTGACGATTAATCAGGTAAAGAATGACGAAATTAAATATTATTCGGAGTACGACGCTATGACCGGGGTGTTTAACCGTCGCACTGGCTTTGAAAAATTGAAGCAGCTGTACAAAAATCTCGAGAGAAACGAAAGGGTGGTATCGGTCTGTTTTATTGACATCAATGGTCTCAAGGACGTCAATGATTATCTCGGGCATGATGCCGGTGATGAATTGATTGTCGCAGTGACCAGGGGTATCCAAAACAACATCCGCAAAAATGACTTCCTGGCCCGATTGGGTGGGGACGAGTTTTTGATTATTTTTGAAGGGCTCAATGAAGCAGAGGCCGAAGCAGCGTGGCAGCGGATAGTTGCCGAATATGAACAAATCAATGCCAATGAAAACCGCCGCTATCTGATTAGCGCCAGCCATGGAATTGAAACCATTAGTGGCAGCTCCAATGAATACATCGATTCGATTATCAACCAGGCCGATGAAAAAATGTATCGGGAAAAGAAAATACTGAAAAAGAATTTGAAAATCATCCGGGATTATGTCCCCGAAGACGAAGCAGGGTCGCTGGAATGATGCTGTCCATCCGATCCGTTTAGGTGATATTGAAAGAAACCTTAAGAATTTGAACTGGTAAAGGTTTGCAGATAAATTACTACTACTTAACAATTATTTACTGTGCTATACTGGGTGAAAACTTTGAGACAACACAGGAGGGTAAAAAAATGGGTAAGGTAAGTATTATTACTAGCAGCAATGCACGGGATTTTCACCGAAAACTCAGTGAGGCGTTTGAAAGAGGCGGCAAACTAGTGGGTGGGATTAAGTCCATTCCCAAAGGTGATGAATCCCGGATGGATTGTGAATACGATTATGTGACCTTTGTTAGTTATGAACAGGCCAGTTAATTAAATTAAACAAAAAAAGTTCATTGTAAATGCAGTGGACTTTTTTTATTGGTTTTGCTCCAATTGTATGGAAATCGGGATGCATTAACTGGGTGTCAGTTCTCAATCCAACCACCCTCAGCGCCGGTTTCGGCGCTTTTTTTGGTCTTTACGGAATCCGGCGGCTGTCATATAATATGATTAATAGTACTGGTGCCACACATTCTTGTGATTCCCTATAAGCGGAACATAAAAATCTGTGGGATGTTCTGTAGTTTTTACTTTTAGCTGATCCAGAATAGGATGCTGCTGATGTACTAACTCGGAGTGGCGCTCAAACGGTTATGCGCCAAAAGCTGAATGATCACAGAGTAAATGGAGAATTTTATGAAAAAACGCTTAGTAAAGCAATTACTGCTGTTGGTGGCCCTCACTGTATTGGCCGGTCTGTTGCCGTCCGCCATGCTGGCGATGACCGCCCCCCGGGTACTATACCGAACGCATGTTCAAAATGACGGCTGGCAGGATTTTGTCAGTGATGGCACCCTTAGTGGCACCGCCGGCCGTAGCCTGCGGTTGGAAGGAATTGAAATCAAACTGGAAGCTGCGGACTATGACCTCGGGGTCCGCTATCAGACCCACATCCAAAATATTGGCTGGGAAGCGGATACGGAGCGAGGCTTTAAGAATGACGGCTCGATGAGCGGTACCGAAGGACTTAGCTACCGTCTGGAGGCCATCCAAATCAGTCTAACTGGGGGTGCTGCTGATGACTTTGATATCTACTATCAGGTACACGCCCAAAATATCGGCTGGTTGGGCTGGGCCAAAAACGGTGAAAGCGCTGGTACCGCTGGTTATTCCTATCGGTTGGAAGGAATCCATATTGTTATTCTACCCAAGGGCAGCAGCCCGCCAACTGGTATCGTGGATCAGCTGATGCCTTTTATCGAACGCCAGTCAGTACCCGGAAATCTGCTAATCCAGACCACCGCCAGTGACTTTAACGGCAATGCTCTTGGTCTGGATCGGGTTGAGATTGCGCCCAGTTCCGGTGACGGGGCCATTGTCCTCATGGCTGGGAATCAGGCTGGGGTCTATACCTCCAATGTCTTTAATACCAGCCCTTTTACCAAGGTGGTGTTGTCCTGGAATGTTGATACGCCAGCGGGCACCCTGATTCAGGTGGAAGCCCGGGTTTGCGAGAATGCAGTTGATGCCAACGGTCAGTCCACCGAAAACTGGTCTGACTGGCTCTCCTGGGGACACTGGGGAACCAGTATCAACCGAGCCTCCGGCATCGGAACGACCGATAGCCCGCTGGCCAAACTGGACGTCGATACGCTGGTGGTTAAAAATGGTAAAACCGCCAACAAGATTCAATACCGGGTGATTCTTCACTCCGGCAGCCCCGGCGCCAGTCCGACCTTGCGACTGGTAGCTCTGGCTCTGAGAAATCAGAACCCCGGTCAAGAGATTACCAAGGTTTTTTATGACACGCCCGATCTGACCAATTTGGCAGTGCTCAATGTACCCCAACTCTCTCAGATGATTCGGGATCCGGCCATTGCTGATTCCATCTGCAGTCCTACCAGTGTAGCAATGATGCTTGCTTATAATGGCACGGCGGTGACCCCAGAAACGGCGGCCTGGGGGGCCTATGATTATGGCTATCAGGATTTTGGCAACTGGCCTTTTAACACTGCCTATGCGGCCAGTCTCGGGCATCTGGCCTATGTCGATTATACAACAATTGAAGGGCTCAAACGAGAGATTGCCGGAGGGCATCCAGTGGCGGTGGCGGTAGCCTATAAAAATAGTGCATCTGTCAGCGGCAATCTGCCGGTGGTCGATGGCGCCCCAATTCGCCAGACTCCGGGTCACTTGATTGTGGTTTGTGGTTTCGCCCGAGAAAACGGCACTGATTATATCATTATCAATGATCCGGCAGCGTCCAGTAATGCTTCTGTTCGGGTTAAATACCGACTTGATCAGTTTGCCGCTGCCTGGGCCGAATCCGGTAATATTGCCTACATTATTCACTAAAAGGAGATAGAACTCATGACAATGCAAAAAAAGAACACCCCACCCTCTATCGATGCCTGGCTGAAAGAAGCCAAACTTGACCCGCAAGCCCGGCAGGAGGGGATGTATCTGGTTCATAACGGCACGGTTCGCCAGACTCCCAAGGCGCAGGTGCGTCAAGGGCTCGATGACGGCTCTCAGATCACCGGTATGTCCTTTAGCTACGACGAAAAAAAAGTGGCCGATGCCATTGCTGCCACCAAAGTGCGAGAGGGCATCTTTCATGTTCGGGTATGGTTGGCTGATGGGGAACTAGCGGTTGGCGACGACATCATGGTCGTGCTGATCGGTGGCGATATCCGGCCCCGGGTCATCGATGCCCTACAGTTTTTGGTTGAAACCATCAAGACCACCTGTGTCACCGAGATTGAGAAAAAGACCGTGATCAACAGTTAGCGAAACGGCCAGAAAAAGTTATTATTTTGTCGCAAAAATATATTTTGTGACAAAATTGAGCCCAAAACAAAAGCCAGCGGTGACGCTGGCTTTTTAAATGGAAAGCTATTTATTAGAGTGAAGCGGCCTTGGCCTGCTCAAATTCATCCTGAATTTCCTGAGATGGTTCTTTGGTCAGCAGGGAAACCACCACGATAAAGAGGCAGGAGGTCAGGAAGGCGGGCAGCAGTTCATAGATCCCGAAGACGCCACCCATTGGTTTAATCAATAACCGCCAGATAAAGACCATCCCGCCACCGGCAAGCATTCCGGCAATGGCGCCTTCGCGGCTGGTCCGTTTCCAGAACAACGAGAAAAGCATTAGCGGACCGAAGGTTGCCCCAAAACCGGCCCAGGCAAAGGCGACAATTGTAAAGATGACACTGGTTTCATCAAGTGCCAGTAGGACACCAATGATTGAAATAGCAATCAGGGTCAGATGGGACACTCGCATGATCTGTTTTTCGGTAGCATCTTTTTTGAGGATGCCCTCATAAATGTTTTTAGAAAACGCCGAAGCCGCAATCAACAGATAGGAATCCGAGGAACTCATGGTTGCCGCAAGAATTCCGGCCATTACAAAACCGGCCAGTAATGGTGGCAACAGATTAGTAGACAAGACGATAAAGATACTTTCCGCCTGGCTGGCTGTGAGCAGTTCGGTGGGGAAAAGAACCCGACCGATCAGACCGATGATAACGGCGGCAAACAGTGAAATGACACACCATGTCGTAGCAATCTGTCGAGCTTTTGGAATTTCAGCAGCATCGCGGATGGCAATAAACCGCAGTAGAACCTGAGGCATTCCGAAATATCCCAGACCCCAGGACATTGTTGAGATGATCGTTAAAAAGGTGTAGGGTAAGGCAGGTCCAAAAACTGGGTTGCCGGCCAGAACCTGTTGGGTACCGTCTACAACGGTGGGGTTGGCAATGCCAAAGAAATCAAAGAAACCGGGAATCCGTTGGATGTTCTCCATTACCCCGCTGACACCGCCAGCTGCTGTCACGCCGAGGATCAGTACCAGTGCCAGGGCAATAAACATGATGATCCCCTGCAGAAAGTCAGAAACACTTTCCGCCAAAAAACCGCCCAGTAAGGTATATAAAATAACAAAACATGCACCGGCGATCATGACGACCTGGTATTGAATGCCAAACAGTGAATTAAACAACTTGCCGACGGTAACAAAACAGCTGGCGGCATAAACAGTAAAGAAAACCAGAATAAAAACTGAGGCAATCAGCATGATGACCTTGCTTTTTTCTTTGAAACGGTTGCTGAAATATTCGGGTATGGTAATTGCGTCCCCCGCAATGGCCGAATAATTTCTCAATCGTTTAGCAGTAATCTTCCAGTTCAGGTAGGTGCCCAGGGCCAGGCCTAAAGCGGTCCAGAAGGCATCACTAAAGCCACACCAGTATGCCACCCCCGGTAATCCCATGAGCAGCCAGCCGCTCATGTCGGATGCCTCTGCACTCATTGCCGCTACCCAGGGACCCAGGGAACGGCCGCCGATAAAATAATTGTCACTGTTCTCGTTGGCGATCTTTAAAAAATAGACGCCGATTCCGAGTATTGCCACAATGTAGATAATCATGGCAATCAGTATTTGGATGTTATCAGTACTCATTCTTTTCCTCCTCAAATAAATTCCAATGTATTATAGCACAGAATGAATTTATATACAAAGAAATGGATGAAAAAAACTGATGGCAGCGAAGCAATACGGCCCGTATAATTTAATGAGAGCATCAGGATTTTCTTGAGAAAAAACGGATCATGCGGTAAGATAATATAAAAAAAGGGATGAAGGAGATTGGCTTGAATTTACTGCTTATTATCTTAATGCTACTGCTGTGCTTACTGATTTCAGATGTGATTAGTCATTTTATCCCGTTTATTCCCACCGCCCTGATCCAGATTGGCTTGGGCCTGGGAATTGCCTTTATCATGCATAGCCGAGCCATTGAACTCGAAACAGAATGGTTTTTGATTCTGTTTGTGGCCCCACTTTTATATGATGATGGCCGCCATTTCTCCCGGGAAAATCTCTGGAAAATGCGGGAACCGATTTTTGGTAATGCCATTATTCTGGTGCTGCTGACCACCATTCTGGGTGGTTATTTTATTCATTGGCTGATGCCCTATATGCCACTGGCAGCGGCTTTTGCCCTGGCGGCAGTGCTTTCGCCCACCGATCCGGTGGCAGTCAATGGGATTGCCAAACGGGTGCATATTCCCCAAAAGGTGCTGACCCTGGTGCGGGGAGAATCGCTGATCAACGATGCCTCAGGCTTGGTCGCCTTTAACTATGCCATTGCGGCAGTGGTTACCGGTTATTTTTCGCTGCAGGACGCAGCGCTCAACTTCACCTATATGTTTATTGTTGGCGCTGTTCTGGGATTGACGCTGGGTCTGGTAATTGATTGGATTGGCTTTATTCTCCGAAAAAAGGGGATTCGGGATGCCACCTTCCACAGCCTGTTGCAGATTTTAACCCCTTTTATCATTTATATCGTCACGGAAGAATTATTACATGCTTCCGGGGTCATTGCTGTGGTCGTGGCGGGAATCGCTCACGCCGCCATCACCGAACACACGTCGACAATGCTGGCCAAAGAAAAGGTGATTTCTGAAAATGTCTGGTCGGTGCTGTTGTTTGTCCTCAATGGGGTGGTTTTTATTCTTCTGGGCTTAAACATCCCCTTATCAATGGGGGCGGCGGTGGCCAGTGAGGACATCAACACCGGGCTGGCCATTGCCGGGGTTCTGGTGATTTGGTTGGGAATTTTTGGCATTCGCTTTGTGTATTCCTATCTCTCCATGGCAGTCCAATATTGGTTTGCAAAACGTAAGGGGGCCGAGCTTCCCAGTGTTAAAACCAGTCTGTTAATCAGCCTCACCGGGGTTCGAGGGGCGGTGACGATGGTCGCAGTATTGTCGGTGCCGACGTTGCTGGCCAGTGGTGAAGACTTTCCCCAGCGATCACTGATTTTGTTTATCGCCACTGGCGTAATCCTGGTGACCTTGCTAGCGGCTACCCTGTTTTTACCACTACTTTGTAAAACTGCCAAGGAGCCGCTCACTGTTCCCCGGGAACTGGACTTCAATGCCGCCATGATGCGAATATTTTTGGTGACAATCAAGCGGATCAGACAGGAAATCACACCGGAAAACGAGTTTGTTGCCGATGAACTGATTGGCGAATACAAACAGATGGTCAAGCGGATTCAAAATGAAGAAAACTCTCCCGAAACCCAGGCGTATTTGAAAAAGCTCAACGAAATGAAGTACAAGGGACTTCGGGCTGAAGCTGACTATCTCCGTAACGCCCGGGAAAATAATCGCATTGATCCGATTATCTACGAAAAATTTGAAGCCACTCTGGATCGCCGGGAGGAAGCCCTGTCCAGTGATGTCCGTTTTAGCGTACGGTATTTTCTGGCCAAAACCCTGCGGCTCTGGCATCAGTTCCGTCGTCATTTCAAACAGGAACCGGAAAAACTAAAGGCGACCATCAATACGGTCAAGGAACTCCAGATCAATGCGTTTGAGGCCGCGATTGCCAGTCTCTTGCTGGAGCAGCAACAGGCGCAAAACCAGGCCGATGGTGAGATTATTGCCGCCGTCATTCTGGGCTATCAGGGAATGATTCGGCGGCTGGGTCGGGAGCGCGCAGAAGGCAAAGAAGTAAATGAAGTACTAAAAGAAGAATTACGGATTAAAGCGATGGATAGCGAACGTCAGGAAATTCAGCGGATGTATGAGTCGGGTGAGATCACCATCGAGCAATCGAGGAAGCTGCGTCGTCACATCAACTACATCGAAAGTGCGACCCTGGAAGAATCCGAAGAATAAACAATCACCTCAAAAACCGGTTCTCGTAGCGAGCCGTTTTTTTATTGCCCAAAATAGTGGGCGATCGATTTTAAGAATAACTGCGCCACTGATGTAAAAAAAAGCGAAGCCTGTTCTCAGTGAAAACCGCTTCGCTTTTTTATTTGGTATTATGTTGATCAAATCTCAAACAACACGCACCGCAGGTAGATCAGATAGACTGGTAATTATTGATGCCGTCCTAATTAATAAATCCGGCACTCAGATGGCACTGGTAAATCACGTTATGGCCAGCGGTAGTCGGATGGGGATCCAGATTACCGGTGTACCAGTTGAAATTGACCAGGGGTTCACTGCCTTCATAGGTTGCAAAGGCGGTGTAGACATCAGCTACTTTGTAACCGGCACCGGGGGTCGTGATGGCGGTATTGATGGACTGGATGGCTGGATCAAATACGGCGTAGAGGGGATCCTGGGGTGAAATCGGATCGTATAGGGTTGTCACGACAATATCCGCCTCAGGAGCCAGCGTTTTGATGGTTCCGATAATCTGCGGCCAATCACTGCCAAACTGGGTGACACTGGCGGTGACCGCAGTCTGGATCCCGGGGAGGGCAGCGGTGATGATATCCGCAGCTCCGGGTTGCGCTAAAGCGGTGGCGAGATCAGCGGCGAAAGTTGGTGAGCTGGGATCCAGCTGGAAAGCGACGGCCAAACCGGCGATCACGGGTCCGAGAATATTATTTCCACCAATACTGAGGGTAACGACCTTAGCCTGACGTAGTGACGCAATCGTGGTCGGATCGTTCTGGAGCTGGTTCAACAGCTGGCTGGAGGTATAACCGGGTACCCCCAGATTGACCAGCTGTAGATTTTCATTTCCGGTCTGACTGGTTAAATGGTTATAGAACAGATTAACATAACCGGAACCCGGCGTAGCACTCATCCCATAGGCTATGGAATCGCCCAGGGCAGTGTAGTTTTCGGTTTTAACAATTTTTATCTGGATCGATTCCAGCCGCAGGCTTTCACCGGTGGTTCCCAGCTGTGCGCCGTTTTTAACCCAGCCCCAGGACGAATCGACTACCGGGATATCGCCTTTGTTCTGGACGTGGCCCCGGTAATAAACATCATAGCCATCAAGGCCCGTCAAGTTGATTTTAATCGCTTCAATCCGCAGTCCCTGGGCGGTCGTTCCGGCATAAGCACCGTTGGCCACGGGGCCCAGCCAACCTTTATTCTGGACATGAACATCATAGCTGATGCCAGCACCGGCCGGGACATCTCCGGTGAGCTCAATTCGGAGGCCTTCCAGACGGAGTCCTTCGCCCCGGGAGCCCAGTTCATCGGGACCCGTAACAAAGCTGCCAACCGGCAGCGGTACATCGCCCTTATTCTGAACATGGCCGCGATACTGAACACCAATGTCTGCCGTGGCTTGGGTATCAATGGCAGCACCATCGTTTGAATCATTACTGTTAACGTCCACCGCCGCAAAAACCCCGGTGGTAAAAATCATCGACAGCATCAACACAAGAATCACAAGACGGCCGGTAAGGGATTTGAACATACTTTTTTTCATTTTAGATCCTTTCTTTGAATAGACTTTGTTAAGATCTCATCATTGGAAGATCCACGACAGATCTTTGCAAACGTAGGTTATCGCACTAAATCTGGTAATCATAGCTGATCGTATCGCCGTCATCACCGATAAAGACTACATAGGAACCGGCGGTCACAGCCGTTCCCTCGGGGCCGTTAAGCAGGCTGTCATAATGCCCTTCAAGGGTTGGGCTCAGCACCACAAGCCGTCCCTCACGGGGTTTGATCAGGCCGTCTGATGGTAGCTTGCGACAGACATTCTGTGCTCCAATGGTGATCACTTCGCCAGTTTGTAGCTCTGGTACGGTGGCGGTATTGATCAGTTTAAAGCTGCCCACATCGAGCAGGGTCTGGCCCTGTTCCTCAATCAGTTTAAACTCCATGGTATCCCGGGTATATTTCAGATTGGGCAGGGTGGTGCGTTCATCAATGAGCTGATTGATCAGATAGTATCCGTTACCGCCAAACAGCACATCGCCGGGAAATTCATCCATCATCCAGGTTGAACCGGCCAGAAAAACCGCATCCTCTGGCAGGGTATTGATGGTGATCCATTGTTTATTGGCAAACTGGTCCGGGCTGATGCCGGCGGTTCGGGTTGGCAGCATGGTGGCATTGATCGAGCCGGTTTCTCCTGTCAGCGAATAATGCATCAGAAACTTGGTGCCAAAGTTTTCTTCCAGTTTCAGGCGTTTGTCGGTGCCATAAAAATAGCCGTCATCCTTATAGTTGAGCGTATCCACGAGGGTAAAGCCAGCATCGGAATTACTGTAGAGATTCATCACGCCGGCGGTTTGATTAAAGTCGAGTTTGAGAATATTGCCAGAGAGCGTGTAATATCCGGCATAGGCCAGCAGTTGCTCCGGCACTGCTGCAGCTCGTGGTGCGGTGGTGATGGTTGTTGATCCACTGGGGATCACGCCTTTTTCAGCGAGGAGGGTTTTTGCGATCACATCAGTGATTGCGGTGGTGTCCGCCGGTCCGGCAAAGGTCAGAGCGATGGTGATGTTCTGATCGGGCAGCAGATAGAGCATCGAATGATAATAACTGGTATCGCCACCTTTATAAATCAGGCGAACCCCCAGTTTTTCGTAGGCTTCATCACTAATACTGTCCCAGCCCAGTCCGAAGGCTAGCTTGGGGGTACCGCTGGGCACCGTCTGACTGCCATACTGGGCGGTGAAAGACTCGTCCACCCATTTGCGCTCAACGATTTTTCCAGCCAGGATGGCATCTCCAAATTCAGCCAGATCATGGGCGGTAGAGGCAATCCCCCCGGCACCAAGGCTGTTGAGATACTCCAGTGCGGCCGCAGTGCCGTCACTCGTGTAGGCCAGGGCCACATTATCATTGCCTTCCTTGAAGTAACAGCTGGTGTTGTTCATGTTGGCGACAGATAAAATGTTCTTACTCAGGTAATCAGCAAAAGGCATACCGGAAACCTTTTCAACCAGGGCCTGGGCCAGGGTGAAACCGTCATTGCAGTAGATGCTGATGATTCCGGGATCACCTTTTAATGAGGACTCGTTTAAATTGGCCAGAAAATAGTCCATGAATTCAGCGCTGGGTGCCGTTGTGCTGGTGTCATAACTGTAGGTGCCGTTTAACGCGGAGGTGTGATTAAGCAGCATCCGCACCGTGATCTGCTGGTAGCGGGGATCCTTCATGGTGAATTCCGGCAGATAGCCGGTTACCGGCTGATCGAGATCAAGCTGGCCGTCCTGGCAGAGCTTAAGCACCGCCATGGTGGCAAACATTTTACTGACCGAACCGACATTAAATTGGGTATTGGTGTCAACTGGAATAGCGGCGGTGCGGTTGGCCATTGCAAAACCTTCTTCGTAGACGATCGTACCGTCTTCACAGATTGCTACGGCGGCGCTTGACGCCCCACCGGCAGAGATCGCCTGCCATATTTCGGTTCGGGTGGCGGTGATGGTTTCTGGATACGCCGATTCTTTATTTGCTGCTGAGCCACTTGTCGTACAGCTGGTGGTGGTAAGAACCAGTCCGGCGATGAGAAGACAATAACCAATCCATATTATTTTTCTGTTCATATCCTGATCCTTTCATTATTTACACTTGAACATACGGGATTTGGCAACATTGTGGTCCGTTGTTTAGTCGTCCCGTGTGAAAAATCCAAAACTATTGTGTTTATAGACTATTTTAACCGAAATAAACGTAATTGATTGTTTTTTTTCAGGGGATTGCTTATGATTTTTCGTCGATGAAGACAAGAACATCGATGGGTGGTTTTGTTTATGAAAAAATGATACAATAGCGTTATCTTTTAAAAAATCGGAGGTAACCCTTGCAACCCCAAATCATTCTGGCCAGCCAGTCTCCCCGTCGCCAGGAGCTGTTTAAGCTGGTGCTCAGCAGTCATGGCATAAAAGAATTCGCTGTTCAGGCGGCCGAAATTGATGAAAAACGGATTGAAGCAGAAATTTTAAAAAAGTGTGATGAAGATTTTCCGGACATAGTCAAAAAACTGGTTGGTGAGCTGGCCGCTCGAAAAGCCCGGGTAATCCAGAAAATTAATCCCCGGGCGTTGGTGGTTGGTGCCGATACGATGGCGGTGTTGGGTGATCAGATCCTCGGAAAACCAGCTGACGAAATAGCCGCCTACCAGATGATTAAAGCGCTTGCTGGAAATACACATCAGGTTTTAACCGGGGTCAGCATCTGCTACCGGAATCATGAAGAGCGTTTTGTTGCCACCTCGACGATCCGCTTTTATCCCTGGGATCACCAGATGAAGCGGCAGGTGGCGGACTACGTGGCCTCCGGCAAAGCAATGGATAAGGCTGGTGCCTATGGTATTCAGGAAGAAGCCGGTCTCTGGGTTAAATGGATAAAAGGCGACTACAACACTATCGTTGGCTTGCCGATTGCCAAACTCAACCGCCGGCTTGGCGAACTGCTCACGCAGATCGCCAGCCAGTAATTTTTTGGCACCCGCAGTTTAGCAATACCCCCGTCATCAGGTAAAAATACTGTGGATTTTACAAAGATAGCACAGTAGCGGCACTGACCGGGGCCATTCGCTGCTGAATCATTTTACGGATTGTTAATACAGCGACAAGTCACTGTAGAAGGTGGGGTTTAAAAATTCTTTCAGGGTAATGCCAGCCATTTTAAAGAGCCTCCTGGAAACCTGGGTAGCATCAGCATCCGGGTATTTGTCTTCCAGATAGACCACCTTTTTTATTCCGGCCTGAATAATTGCTTTGGCACATTCATTACAGGGAAAACAGGTAACATACAAAATCGAATCAACCAGCGAGCGGCCATCAGAATTTAAGATGGCATTTAATTCAGCGTGGCAGACATAGGCGTATTTAGTCTCCTGAAATGAACCGTCCCGCTCCCAGGGCAGGACATCATCGCTGCAGCCTTTGGGCATGCCGTTGTAACCGGTGGATAGAATAATATTGTCCTTATTGACAATGCAGGCTCCTACCTGAGTGTTGGGATCTTTGCTGCGGCGGGCCGACAACAGAGCAATCCCCATAAAATATTCTTCCCAGGTAATATAATCATGTCGTTTCATGGCATTCTCCAGTTTTTTTCTTTAGTTTACCATAATTTCAGCTAAAAGGGGGACGGTGATGAAAAAAATAATGGATTGCCAGTGATTAAATAAATTAAAGAATCGGATAAAAAAATGATATCTGATGATACGGTCAGGAAAGGGTCACGAAATGAATAAAAAGCGATTAATGTTAGTTTTGACCTGGTCGGCTACCCTGATCTGGATGGGTGTCATCTTTTATCTTTCGAGTCAGCCAGCTACCCAGTCGGCGCATCTCAGCACCGGCGTTAAAAACGAATTACTGGGGGTATTGGGACATTTTATCCCAGGCATTGAAACCCTGGAAATTACCAGTCTCGATTTTTATATCCGCAAAAATGCGCATTTTATCGCATATTTCATACTTGCCGTTCTGATGCTGTTGGCGCTGCTTCAAAGCGCTGCTCCCAAACCGGTCTATCTGGCTCTGGTGATCTGCCTGCTTTACGCCATCTCCGACGAGTTCCATCAATTGTTTGTGCCCGGTCGCTCCGGTCAGTTCCGGGACGTGCTCATTGATGGGGCCGGGTCGTTGCTTGGCGTTTTAGTTACCGCCTTAGTAATTAATCGGATTTCACGGCGCTTTTAGGATTCCTCCGATTAATTCCTGTCAAAGGGGGTATATAATAAGCAGCCAATACAAGGAGGTCTAACTTATGAAATTCAGAGAATTTACGGTAAATAATCACTCAACGAGAGAATTTATGGATGAACGTGTGAACGAAGGGGATATCGGGGTAATTAAAGCCTATTTAGATGAGCTTAACAGCACGATCGGAAAAGAAAAGGGCTTTTCTCTGATCCTACTGGAAAACGGCGCTGATGTTTTTGAGGATCTGGAAGGTTTTGGTGGTTATGGTGGGGTAATGATCAAGGGCCCTCATTATATTGCTCTGCGGCTGGATCGGCTTGATCATGAAATTGAAGTTTATGGAGCGTTTTACCTGCAATCCGTGGTTAAAAAGCTCTATGACCTGGATCTGGGCAGTTGTTGGATCTCTGTTGATGGAATCATACCGTCTCAAGTAGAACGATTACTGGCTGGTCAACCGGGGATCATCCAGCATTTACTGGTGTTTGGTAAACCCGAAAAAAAAGAGAACAAAGGCGATAAACATAAAACGATTGTTAATTGTGATGCCAAGTATGAACAGGATCCGTATGGGTTGGCAATTATTTCCACACCTGATGAAAGTCGGTTGTCAGTGGTTGAGACCATTTTTCTTAAGACCTGGGGAAATGTGGCTCCCTACGAAGAAATGGAAAAGCGGGGAGTGTTGGATTTACTCTATTATGTCAGAAACTCACCCTCCTATCAAAATGCTCAACCGTGCCGGTTGATTCTTAAAGATGGTTATGGAGAACTGTGTGTGGTCAATCCGGAGCAGGAAGAAAACTATACTGATGCCGGGATCATGCTGTTTATCCTGGAGGGTCTGGCTAAAGAAATGAGTTTCCCTTCCAACTGGCATTTTATTCAGGATGATTCAGATAATAAAGACTATCGTCGGGTTGCCCATTTTGATCTGTAAGGGTGTAATTAAGAACGATTGTTAAAATAAAAAGGAGCTGTTGCCGCCGGTCACGATGGGCAACAGCTCCTTTAGTATTTTTATAGTAGGTAAATGCGAAACTGGGGGCAAAGCTCATGGTAGTTTCGCAGTTACCTATGTTGTTATAAGGTTTGGAGATGAGCATTGGAACGATTGAGATAGAGAAAAGCCAACTCCAGTTTCATTTCGATGCTATTTTTAAGATAATCCCATTCATCAGATCGTTGCTTTTTAGCTAAAGCAATTTCATTTTTTGAAGGCGTGCTGGTGTGACAGGGGGTGATCGTTTGATTTTTGCATGTTTTTAGAATCAGTGAAATATCGCTAGTCTCTGGATGGTTTTCATAATAAGTTGCAAATCGTGACTGTACCATTGTTATTTCCTTTCGTTAAACAAGATTCAATTGTAAAAGTAGCGAAAAATTTCGCTGCTTATTTGGTGTGTAACAGATCGACTGCTGATCTGTTTTTAAGTATAGACTAAATTTGTTAAGGACTTTTGAACAAAATGTTAAGCTTTTGTGAAGATTGCCAAAACGTTATTTCGAAGTGCCGATGGAGATTAATTCGATTGAGCCGTTGCAGGAGTTTATGAAGACACTGCATTCCTTGTCAGGGGTGCTTTTTTATCTTATAATAAATACTTAGATAAGCCGGTGAAATGATCAAGACAGTGATCGGGATGTATGAGGAGGTTACTAGTGACGCTAAAAAAAACTTTGAGCCAGTATTTTGGCTACGATACCTTTAAAGAGGGCCAGGAAAAAATCATCACCGCCGTCCTCAATGGCCAGGATGTACTGGGAATTATGCCTACTGGTGGGGGAAAATCGCTGTGTTATCAGCTCCCGGCCATCGAGTTGCCCGGTATCACACTGGTGATCTCGCCGCTGATTTCACTAATGAAGGATCAGGTCGATGCGCTGGGGGAAATGGGTATCCCGGCCACCTTTTTAAACAGCAGCCTTGATGAGCAAAGCTATCAAAAACGGCTGGCTGAGCTTCGGGCCAATCGCTACAAGCTCCTCTATATTGCTCCGGAACGGCTCTGTGCGCCGGGCTTTGTTGAGCTGATGGGAGCGCTTATCGTGTCGTTGGTGGCAGTGGATGAAGCGCATTGTATCAGTCAGTGGGGTCATGATTTTAGGCCCCATTATCGGGAGATTCCCGGTTTTATCGGGAGTCTTACGCCCCGACCGGTGGTAGCCGCCTATACGGCCACCGCCACGATCCCGGTTATAAAGGAAATCAAAACGCTGCTTGGTCTGCGTGATCCGGTGGAATCAATTATCGGCTTTGACCGGCCCAACCTGCTTTATCAGGTGGTTAAGACCGGCGATAAGTTTGGCTATGTCACAGACACCATCACGCAAACCTTTCCCGGCCAGTCGGGGATTATCTATTGTGCCACCCGCAAAACCGTCGAAAGCCTCACGGCCAGGTTGACTGGTTTGGGGTTTTTAGTCGGCGCTTATCACGGCGGCATGAGTCCCGAGGAACGGGAGCGTAATCAGCAGGATTTTATCAATGACCAGCTGCCGATCATGGTGGCCACCAATGCCTTTGGGATGGGGATCAACAAGCCGGATGTGCGCTTTATCATCCACTATAACATGCCCCAGAATATGGAGGCCTATTATCAGGAGGCCGGACGTGGCGGCCGGGATGGTGAGCCCAGTCACTGCACGATCCTTTATTCGCCGGCGGATATTGTTAAGCAGAAGCAGTTGATTGGGCTTAATCAGACCTCACCGGAACGGCAGACGCTGCTATTTGAAAACCTCCAGTATCTGGTTGATTATTGCCATACCAATGACTGCCTCAGAAAAAGCATCCTTTTGTATTTTGGCGAAGAGGCCGATTATGAGCGCTGCGGCAATTGCGGGAATTGTCTGGATCAGTCCGAAATGGTGGACATCACCCGGGACGCCCAGAAGATTTTGTCCTGTATTTACCGGATGAAAAATCGCTTTGGCCTGAATATGGTGATTGCGGTGCTGCGGGGATCGAAAAACAAAAAAGTGTTGGAGCTGGGCTTTGATCGGCTGTCCACCTATGGCCTGATGGCCGAACACAGCGCCGAAAGCCTCCGGGAACTGATTATGACCCTGGTGTCCAAAGGATACATCGTTGTTACCGCCGACGAGTACCCGGTACTGAAATTGACTAAAACGGCGGGCCGGGTTTTAAAAGGCGAAAAAACCGTCTATCATAAAAAACGCCTGCTTAATCTTACGACCACCAAAACCCGCAGCGTCGGTAAAAGCACTGTCCCGGTGGATTACAATGATGCCCTGTTTTCCGAACTGCGGGCCTTGCGACGGGAGATCGCAACGGATAAAGGACTGCCGCCCTATGTGATCTTTCCCGATGCGGCTTTAAAGGAAATGGCCGCCTATTTTCCCCGAACCGAAGCCGATTTTCTAAACATCACCGGCGTCGGCCAGGCCCGCTATGATCATTATGGTTCGGTCTTTATCGAAGCGATTAGCCGTTTTGCCGATAACAATCCGATTACCCTCCGGTCCCGGCCGGAACCAGCTGAGTCGGAACCCCGAGTGGCCCGGCCACAAGCGGGCGAAGAAGAGCTAAAGATCCCTTCCTGGGAAATCAGCTACGATTTATTCGCCGGGGGACTGTCGATTGCCGAGATCGCCAGACAGCGGGAGCTGACCGAAAACACCGTCCTGGGTCACCTGATCCGCTGTGATCAGGAAGGTCAGACGATTGATTGGACGGATTTGGTTGATCCCGAAAAAGAAGTGGCAATTATCAACGCCATCGGCACCGTCGGCTTGGAGGCTCTGCGGCCGATCAAGGAAGCGCTGCCGGAGCACTATTCCTACGCGGAAATTAAAATTGTGATCCAAAAAAATGGTTTGCAGTAGAGGGGAGAAGCAATGAACTCGACATGTTTAAAACTGATTGCCCTGATTTTGATGCTGCTGGACCACATCGGACAGTTTATTCCGGGCACGCCGCTGTGGCTCCACTGGGTGGGGCGGATTTCAGCACCCGTCTTTATGTTTTGTATGGCCTGGGGCTTTTATTACACCCATGACCGCAGGAAATACCTACTGCGGATGTATTTTTTTGGTGTGGGAATGGCAATGATCGC
Organism: Acetobacterium wieringae; assembly: GCF_026646375.1. GTDB lineage: Bacteria > Bacillota > Clostridia > Eubacteriales > Eubacteriaceae > Acetobacterium > Acetobacterium wieringae_A. The sequence goes on along the minus strand of NZ_JAIPPU010000003.1, from coordinate 223,025 downwards.
CCTTATTTGTAATAATATTGTGGCTGATCCTTACGCCATGATGACCAACAATATTTTTGTGACCCTGCTGCTGGTGGCGGTGATTGTCTGGCTCATTGAGCTGCGAAAAACCGAAAAGTCCAAAGGCAACCGCTATCTGGCTTTGTTCGCCGGCTATCAGGTATTGACAACGATTCTTTGTATCGTGATTGCGCAGGTCGTGCCGCTGATGGGGATGATGAGTTTTGTCGGCGCCATCACCGGCAATCTGATTTTTAATGAAGGCAGTTTCATTTTTGTCTTTCTGGGAGTGCTGATCTATTTTAACCGCACCGACAAGAAGCGGCTGATCCTGTCCTATGGGCTTTTCTGTCTGGCTTTCCTGGGGCTGGAGTGGTCCCTTGATCCCCGGCCGACGGCACTGCTTTACAATAATTATCAGTGGATGATGATCGCATCCCTGCCGCTGATGCTGTCCTATAATGGTGAAAAGGGGCGGGGACTGAAATACCTGTTCTATGTTTTTTATCCGTTGCATATCGTGGTGCTGTTTTTTATTGGCAATCTTTATTATTAGCCAGGCGGTGATGCTGTTCGGCGGTGAGCTCAATTAGCTATTGTTTTTCCGGTAATTCTGGTATACTAGCCATATCTTTGAAATGTATAAAGAGGAGAAGCGATGCCAGATAAATTATTTAACCTTGAGGACTATTTTAGACGGATTCATTACAGCGGTGGCACCGAGGTGTCGGCGGCAACCCTTACACAGTTGCATCTTGGCCATGTGATGGCGATTCCCTTTGAAAACCTGGATGTTTATGCCCAAAAACCCATTTCTCTGGAGCTTGATGCGCTCTTTAGAAAAATTGTCATCAATCGTCGTGGGGGCTATTGTTTTGAGATGAACGGATTGTTTGCAGCGGTGTTGACCGAAATGGGCTTTTTGGTCAGCAGCCATCTGGCTCGGGTCTATCAGGGTGGTTTTGAGCATTCGGGAAAAACCCATCGGGTGCTGCTGGTAAAAGCCGATGGCCAAGCATGGCTCTGTGACGTGGGCTTTGGCGGCAATGGTCTGGTGGCGCCACTGTTGTTTGAAGAAGGTTTGGAGCAGGAGCAGTTGGGCCGCTGCCATCGGGTGATGGCCGATCCGGATTACGGTTACCGGGTGGAATTTAAGACCCCAGGCGGGTTTGAACCAATCTACGCCTTTACCCGGGAAAACTGCAGTCCGGCCGATTATCTGATTGCCAATCATTATACCTCCACCTATCAGGAATCCTTTTTCCGGCAGGCACTGATGTGCACTTTGGTCACCGAAACCGGTAAGATTACCTATTTCGATGGCCACTTAAAGATCATTGACGGTGAAACCATGACCGAAACCACCATCACCGGCGAGGCCACCATCAAAGAGGCCTTGAAAAGCTATTTCGGGCTGGAACTGGCATAAAAACTGGTACAAAAAAAGCAACAAATTGCGATGGTGGTTTGTTGCTGAGGTTAGCGAATACTTCCGTACCGACCAATTGTTAATCCGTTGTTCGCCACAAGCTCGGACAGGCGTTGCCGTGTCCGCCTTGATGCGTACAACATGATGTAACAATTGTCGGTACTGGGTCGTGCTGCTAAACAAACAATATACTAAAAAAGCAACAAACCTTAAATCGGCTTGTTGCTTTTTGCGTTATATGACTTATTTCTGGGTGGCCAGGAAGGCATCAATTTCGGCAGCGGTAGGCAGCGATGGTTGGGCGCCTAACTGGGTACAGGTCAGAGCCCCAGAAGCGCTGGCATATTTGGCCGCGGTAACCAGATCCCCCATTTCCACATAGGCTTTCGCCAGGGTACCCGTAAAAGCATCCCCAGCGGCGGTGGGATCGATGGCATCAACTTTGTAGGGGGGGATCATCACATCAAGGCCGTCGCCATAGAGATAGGAGCCGCGATCGCCCAGTTTCAGAACCACGAATTTACAGCCGTTACGTTCCATCAGTTTCTGGGCAGCGTCTCGACAGGATGCGTGATCGGCGGGATAGATACCGACCAGAGCCTTGGTTTCGGTTTCGTTGGGAGATAGGATGGTGACCGGGGGTAGTTTTTCAAGTGGATAATCCTGGGCTGGACCGGCATCCAGCACGGTGATGATACCCTTTTTATTGGCCAGTTCAATGGCTTTGGCATTGGTTTCCAGGGGAATTTCAAATTGTAGCAGAACCGCATCAAAATCATTTTCAAATACTTTTTCCAGTTCATCGGGAGGAGTCAGCATGTTGGCTCCGGGGAAGATGATCAACCGATTCTGGCCGTTGTCTTCCAGGGTTATGGCCACAAAACCGGTGTTGGCACCAGGCTTGGTGATCGTAAAGGTGGTGTCAACCCCTTCTTTTTTCCAGCAATCTAACAGATATTCACCATTGGCATCATCGCCGATGGTCGCATAAGCAGAAACCTGGGCGCCGGTACGGGCGGCTGCCACTGCGGCATTGCTGCCTTTGCCACCGGGCGCATTGCGGTAATCGTGTCCTAAAACACTTTCACTGGGTTCAGGTGCCCGTTCACACCGAAGAATTAGATCCATCATTACGCTACCGACCAATAAAATTTTAGCTGCCATAAAAAAAGCCTCCTTTTTATTTACCGGGTCATTTCAGAACAAATCACACCATCCATAATGATGAGAGTACCAGACCATCAGTTAAACAGATTGATCCCACTGAACTGAAAATATTACATACATCCCGGCGGTTTGTTTACATATGCAAACATTATCATGAGATGAAGACGTTGTCAAATGAATTGAGTGAAAAAATATCAACTACAATCTGGAAATAATTGCAGATTCTAAAAGTAAAGGAAGAATATTTTGTTTTGGGATCGTGAGACGTCAAAACGACAGCGATTATGGGAGAACTAAAGCGGATGTGTTCTTTAGAATTGACAAAGGTATCGCTTTTGTTTAGAATTAGTTCAGTGAAAAGTGTTATTGTAGAGACGTATGATATCACTTTTTTGCAACGGGTCGTGACGCTCTACCCGTGTTGACACAATTATTGAATATAAAACAGGAGAAGATTTGATGAAATTAAAAATTCCAACAATGGCGAACAAAAAAATTCCCAAACCACTACTGTTTGGTGGTATTGCGCTTATTATTTTAGCTGTTGTGGCTGTTGTGGTGTTTGTAATATTCGGTGGCGCCAAGAAAGAGATCAGCACCGATCCCCTTAACCTTTATAATCAGGTGCTGGTGGGAATGACCAAAGACGAAGCAGAAAAAACGTTGGCGGTTGAGGGTTCAGCCAAGGGTAAAGGCTTTAACTATATTGATGAAAATACCGGGTATGGGGTGACCGTCAGCTATGATACGGTGGCCACCACCGGGGCTGAAACGTCCGATTCGGAAGAAGCTCCGGAGATCGTTGTTTTCAAACAACTCTATGTGCCCGACGATACCTATCTGGACGGTCTGGTCAATGCCAATGTCACGGCGGATCAGGTTAATTCTCTTAAAGAAGGAATGGCGTATGAAGAAGTTAAGACCATTATGGGCGGCGTCGACGGAACCGAAATCAACTCAGCCTATAACAAAAAGGATCCCGCCAACTCCTATTCGGTGATGGCCTGGTTTAATCCCGATCACTCGGTGGCCTACCTGACTTTTCAGGGATATAAGGGCTCCCTGAAGGTCTTTGAATTCCGGCCAGCGAAATAACAAAAGCGCAACCAGTAACGGTTGCGCTTTTTTTATGCGCCCTTTAGCACGTCGACAATGGCGGTGATGGTGGCATCGGCATCAGCGTAGGGAACCTGGCAGGTGCCGACCATGTGATGGCCGCCGCCGCCGTATTTGAGCATCAGTTTACCGATGTCAGCGGTGCAGCTGCGGTTTAAGATACTGTAGCCGCAGGCAATCGAAACATTCTGTTTTTGCTTGCCATCGACAATCCAAAGGCTGACGTTCTGGTCGGGGTAGAGGCTGTAAATCATAAAACGATTGCCGGTGTAGATGGTTTCCACGTCCCGCAGATCAGTGACGATCACATTTGCTTCAATGCGGGTATGGGCATGAACCATTTCTGTAAAAAGGCGGGTCTGATCGTTGTAGAGTTCAACCCGTTCTTTGACATCCGGTAATTGCAGAATCTCTTCAATGGACAGGTTACGAAACAGGTTAATCAGTTCTTCCATTAACTGATAATTGCTGATCCGGAAATCCCGAAAGCGTCCCAAGCCGGTGCGGGGATCAGAGATAAAGCCCAGCAGAATCCAGCCGGTGGGGTTTAAAATCTCGTCCCGGGTCAGATTACCGGAATCCACCTTATCAACAGAAACAATCATATCACCGTAATGGGGGAATTTTTCGGCGCCGCCGTAATATTCGTAGATGATTCGGGCGGCTGAGGGAGCCAGACGGCTTTCACCGGCCACTCCGGGGTGCCACCCCATCCGATCCTGCTCGGATGAATGATGGTCAAACCACATCCCGCAACCGGGAACATAGGGAACATTGGCCAGCACATCATTTTCAGTGGGGGAAAAGAGCCCGTCCTGCAGGTCTTTGGGATGTACAAAAATCCAATCGTCAATAATGCCGGCTTCTTTTAAAAGCATGCCACAGATTAAACCGTCAAAATCTGAACGAGTAACTAAACGCATATGAAACCTCCTAAGAAAAAATACTAGCTAAATGCCACCTTAAATTTAAAAGCCTCCAGGCTGTTAATGTTCAGTAAGAATTTAGAAACAGTTGTTATATTGTACCATTTTAGAGAACGATTTGCCATCCTTTCGAAGAAAAAATAGTGGAACAAGGGGGCGTTTAATTAAGTGTTTTAAGTTAGCTAAAAAATAATTGCGTTAATAGTTTGCATAATTAATTATTTCGTGTTATTATGAATAAGAACTTAAATTAACAGTAAATGAATTTAACAGTTTTATTTTTAATTGGTACTATGCTTTACAGTATTATCCTAATTTAGAAATGTAGTTGTTATCCGTATTACCAGGATTTAGGGAATAAAATTAGGAGGTACGCATGATGAATGGTACAGTAAAATGGTTTAATGCAGAAAAAGGATTTGGTTTTATTACAGGAGAAGATGGTAAAGATGTATTTGCACATTTCTCACAAATCCAATCGAGCGGTTATAAAACATTAGAAGAAGGTCAGGAAGTTTCTTTCGAAATTACACAAGGACCAAAAGGCCCACAAGCCGAAAATATTCAAGTTATTTAAGTAACATGAACGTTTAAACTTATGCCTGAAAATGGCATAAGTTTTTTTTTATCCTGTCATCTATTTTGCACGTGCCCTGAGGTTACCGTTAAAGACTTGAGAAATGAGGGGTTTTATGTCAATGAATAACATTGAAGCAATGAAAAAAATTATTGAAGCGAAGAAAAAACAGAGTGCTCAGCAAGCCAACAAGACTGACAAAGCGGGTCAAACCAGAATCAGCCAGCGAAAAGCCTTTAAAACGACCAAGCGTGGCGGCTTCTTCGACAAGTAAAGAAATTTTCTAAAGAACGCGAATGGCGTTCTTTATTTATGATCAGGGTTGTTCGATTACGGATCACCCATAGAGTATAGATAAAAAGGAGAACCGATTGCAATTTGAAAATATAAATATTATCCAGCCGATTCAGAAGGCTTTAAAAGCTGAAGGTTATACCCAGCCGACGCCAATTCAGGAGCAGGCGATTCCGCCGTTGTTGGAAGGTAATGATTTATTGGGCTGCGCCCAGACCGGTACCGGTAAAACCGCTGCCTTTGCGATCCCGATTTTACAAAAGCTTTCCTATCAACAGCGAAATCTTAAGGGTAACCGCCCGATTAAAGCACTGGTGCTGGCACCGACCCGGGAGCTGGCTCTGCAAATCAGCGATTCCTTTAAAGCTTATGGCAAGTTCCTGGGGCTTAAAACCCTGGTAATTTATGGTGGTGTATCGCAGAATCCCCAGACCAAAGCCTTATCCGCCGGGGTTGATATACTGGTCGCCACTCCAGGCCGACTGTTGGATTTGATCAGTCAGAAATATATCCGTTTGAACCAGATCGAGTCTTTTGTTCTGGATGAGGCGGATATGATGCTGGATATGGGGATGCTCCAGGATGTCCGGAAAATCATCAAACATATGCCAGTGGAGCGACAGAATATGCTTTTTTCAGCAACCATGCCGACGGAAATTGCCAAGCTGGCAGGAACGATGTTAAATAAACCAGTCAAGGTTACGATTACTCCGGTGTCATCCACGGTTGAAGTGATTGAGCAGAATGTTTATCATGTCAATAAAACCAATAAGATCAATCTGTTGATTCATTTGCTTAAAAACAAGGAAATCGTTTCGGCGTTGGTTTTTTCCCGGACCAAGCATGGGGCGGACAAGATTGTCAAGCTTCTGGAGCGATCCGGGTACAAGGCCCAGGCCATTCATGGCAACAAATCCCAGAATGCCCGGCAACTGGCCTTAAACAACTTCAAGGAACGCAAAATTCGGGTTCTGGTGGCTACCGATATTGCCGCCCGAGGGATTGATATTGACGAACTGTCCCATGTTTTTAATTATGACCTGCCAGAAGTGCCGGAGACCTATGTCCATCGGATTGGCCGAACCGGTCGGGCGGGCCTGGGGGGGGCGCCATTTCCTTTTGTGACCAGGATGAAATGCCCTTATTGGCAGGGATCGAAAAACTGACCTTAAAATCCATTCCTGTTGTGGCCGTCCATCCCTTTCCACTGGTACCAGACCCAGTAGAAATCAATCCCGGTGCATCCCGACGCTTGCCCGGCCATCAGGGAACAGCCCCCAAAAATCGGCGCAGCCATGGTGACAGTGGCGGCAAAAAAGAGCGGGATCGATTTTATAGCAAAAACAAGCAAAAAGATAATCGCAGGAGCCTGAATAATTAGGGTGAATCTGGGTATCAAAAGATTGACTGCACATTAAATAGTGCTTGACGAACGCTGCATATAACCAGTAAAATTAGTAAATAGGAATTTTTTGATTCGATTGAAAAGGCGGTAGATTAATGGAAAATATTAGAGTGATGATAGTCGATGATTCAACTTTTTCAATAGCAGTGCTTAAGCGGATGCTCCAAAAAGATGGAATTGAAGTAGTGGGCACGGCTCTGAATATGAGCGAAGCAATCCAGAAAGCACAGGAAATCAAACCAGATTTGATAACAATGGACATGACCTTACCGGATGGTGATGGCATCGAATGCTCAAAACAAATTTTAAACCATTTACAGGACACCAAAATAATTGCTATCAGCGCCATGATGGATGAGGAGATCATTCAGCGGGCCAGAAAAGCCGGGATCAAAGGCTATCTGCAGAAACCGGTGGATCAGACCGATCTGGATGCTGCCATTGAACGGCTTTTTGAGGGTGATGAGCTGTATGGAATCCTAAAAAATAATTTCGAAGAAGCCTTTAAAGAATCAATTTTTAGTTTTCTAAAACGGGAAATTGGCGGGGAAGTGGTTATTGATAAGGTCGCAGATCATCCGATGACTACCTGTTCTTCGGGAATTTCAGTGGCCATTGGGATCATTGGTCGTCATGATGGTCGCTTGATTATGGATATGTCTGAAGATACAGCGCTGGCAATGACCCGAAAAATATTACAGGATGATGGTCAGCAGATCGATGAGGCGATTAACTTTTTAAGCGAATTTACCAATGTCATTGGCGGCAATGCCTGTTCCCTATTAAATGGCCTTAATCGTTCCTTTGGTCTGCGGGTTTCACCGCCAACCGTATTTCGAGGCAAGGATATCATTATTTCAATTGGGGATATAATGAGTGAGTCCTTTGTGATTAAAACCGATCTCGGGGAAGTCTTTATGAATGTTGGTTTTCAAAAGGGGGTTGTCGAATGGATGTAACAATTATCAACCCTTTTATCGCTTCAATTACTGATGTGATGCCACAACTGGGTTTTCAGAACATTAATTTAAAAGAGCAAAGCGAAAAAACAAAAAAAATTGTGGCCAGCGGGATTGTTTTAACGCTGGGGATTGTTGGTGATAAGAAAGGCAATGTCGCCTATGCCATCGATACGGAAGGGGCAAAACAGATTGCCTCAATTATGATGATGGGGATGCCGGTGGAGGAACTCGATGATATGGCCAAGAGTGCTATTTCCGAGCTGTCCAATATGCTGACTGCCAATGCTGCCATTAATTTTTCCAATGATAATATCGTCGTTGATATTTCACCGCCAACGATGCTGACGGGTGAAAGCATTGAGCTGAGTATGAGTAGGGATCAGGTCATGTGTGTGGAGTTTGATGTCGATGGCATTAAGATTGAAATCAATGTCGCGCTGGATTAATCAGATTATTGCTAAGCTACCTTATCGACCAATGACCAAGGGGTCAGACCCTTGTTAATCTGTTGTCTGCTGCGCCATGCGAAATCAGCTACGCTCCTTTCGCTTTGGTCACGGGCAGTCGCCAACTATAAGCAAGTTTATGACTGGCTCGTTGCTTTCGCGAAGGATCGGACAGGCTATCGCCAGGTTCGCCCCGATGCAGAGGGACTGACCTCTAGGTCACAACAAGTTGTAACTATTGTCGGCACTACAGATGCTTTAAAAACCAACATCGTTTTTTAACGGTGTTTTTTTTATTTGCAAAATAAAAAAACGTGATGCCGTCTTGGAATTCGGCATCACGGAGGTCGAGCGTATACTGTTTACTTGGATAATTCAAACTTACTGACCATGTTTTTAAGCAGCTCCGCCTGGCTGTAGAGTTCTTCGCTGGCAGCGGCACTTTCTTCGGCGGTGGCGGAGTTGGTTTGAACCACCTGGGCCACCTGATCGATCCCAACATTGATCTGATTGATGGAGGCGGTTTGTTCATTTGATGCGACATCAATTTTGCTAATCAGATCAGCGACCATGGCCACGCCGGATACAATTTCCTCGAGGGATGCGGCGGTATCGTTGGCGATCCGGGTACCCTCGGAAACCTTGGCAATGGAGCCTTCAATCAGCGCTGTGGTTTCTTTGGCGGCTTCGGCGCTGCGACCGGCCAGGGTCCGGACCTCTTCGGCAACCACCGCAAAGCCCTTGCCCTGTTGTCCGGCCCGGGCCGCTTCAACTGCGGCATTTAAGGCCAGGATATTGGTCTGGAAGGCGATATCATCGATAACTTTGATGATATTGGAAATCTTCGCTGAGGCAGCATTGATTTCGGCCATTGAATCCAGCATTTGGTGCATCTGCAGATTGCCGTTTTCAGCATTCTGCTGGGCGGTGAGGGTTAGCTGATTAGCCTGGTTGGCGTTAATGGCGTTTTCCCGGGTTTGGACGGCCACCTCTTCAATGGAAGCATTGAGCTCCTGCATTGAGCTGGCCTGCTCGGTGGCACCCTGGGCCAGGGCCTGACTGCCATCAGAAACCTGCCTTGAACCGGAGGCGACTTCATCGGCAGAATGATTGATGTTGCCAAGGATCTCGTTGAGCGAATTCATCGTATCATTTAAGGAATTCTTGATAATCGCATAGCTGCCCAGATAATCACCCTCCATCGGTTGGGTCAGATTACCGTCGGCCATCTGGGCCAGCACCAGAGCGGCTTCGTTAATCGGCTGTTCAATGGCGTCCAGGGTCTGGTTGAAGCCCTGAACAATGTCCCGATAACCGCCGGAAAAGCGGGCGGCATCGCTGCGTACTTCCAGATTACCATTGATTCCGGCCTCGGCCAGATTTCGGGATTCGGCAATCAGATTATCGATGGTGGTCAGGGTGGCAATGATTGAAGGGATCAGCTTGTCGTTATCAGAACGCTTTCCGACAGCCACAAACTCGGGCAATTGGCTGGTATCGCCATTGGAAATATCAATAAAGGCATCCTGAACGGTAAGGAGTCGGGCATGAACCAGATTGATTTCGGCGGCAAACTCATTCATACTGCCCTGATAATGGCCAGTCATGGAAAGGGTATAATCATTGGCGGCCATTTTAGTCATCACCTGGCGGGCTTCGTTAATCGGTGCCAGCAGGGAGTTGAGGGTGTTGTTAAAGCCTTCGATTATACTACGGTAGTCACCGCTATGTTTGGTGGCATCGGCCTGGATTTCCAGTTGACCGGCGGTGGCCGCCTGGGCCAGCATGTCGACATCGGATACCAGGGCCTTGATATTATCGACACAGGCATTCAGATTTTCTTTAATGGTATTAAAATCGCCGTGATAGGTGGCGGTGATTCTTTCCGGCAGCTGGCCTCGACTGATCTTATCGACGTAGTCTGCTGACATATTAAGCGGCTCAACCACGGCATCCAGGGTATTATTGATGCCAACTACAATATCCTGGAACTTGCCCTGGAATTTATTGGCATCGCCGCGGATTGATAAGTGACCATCAGTGGCCGATTGGGTCAACAGGTTGACTTCGGTTTCGAGGTTCTTAAGGTTGTCCACCACCTCGATCAGGCTTTTGGACTCGATGTCTTTGTCGGATTTGATATCGACGGTGACGTTAAGGTTCCCCTGAGAAATCTGTTCCAGAGTGGCGATATTTTCCTGAATATTTTCCGACAGTTTCTGGAAGGATAGCCCCAGTTGTCCCAGTTCATCCTGACGGTTGATAATGTCGGCGGGGATTTCGCTGTCAAAATCACCCAGTTCGGCTTTATGGAAGAGCTCGGTAATTAAGACAATCGGATTGACCACTCCTTTGACCTGTTTGATGATGATAAAGCTCAGAACGATCAGAGTCAGTAAAAATAGACCGATGAGTTGGAAAATCATCATCGTAATTGGGGCGTTGAGTTCGCTTTGGGGTTCCATAATGGCCAGCGTCCAGCCAGTGGCGGGAATTGGCGCATAATAGATGTTGTTTTTACCGGCGGCATCCGTGAACGCTCCGGAGCCGGTGCTCCCACTGAGGATGCTTTCACTCAGGCTTGCCAGGCTGGTGTTGGGATCGTCCCGCAGATTGACGCTCATCGCCTTGGCGGTATCGGCATCGGCAATATAAAGGCCGTCCCGATCCACCAGAAAGGCCCGGCCCGTCTCACCGACCTTGATCTCACTGATCATCTGTTGCAGATTGGAAAGATCAATGTCGCCAGTGACCACGCCTTTAAACTGCTGGTTGCTGTCATAAAAGCCCTGGGTGGCTGTAACCAGGGAAATTCCTAGGGTTTCATCCCGATAGGGTGGTGACCAGGCCACCGTTTTGCTGTCGTTTTTCCCGGCCAGATACCATTCCTGGTTGGGGTAGTCGTAGTCGTCGGTGCTGTACAGGGCTTCGGCAAAGCTGATATTATCGCCATCCCGATAGGCATAGGGACCGAAATACTTCATTCCCGGCTGATAGCCGTTATAGTCATACCAGACACCGACCCCATAGGTATCGGGATTCAGGGCCACAAATTGGGTCTGCAGGGTACTGTATTCGGCCGGAGTCATCTGGATGCCAGTGACCCCAACGGTGGTACCGAGGCTTTCAACCACTTTGCTGTGATTGTCCAGCGCCTGTTCAACCTCGGTGATGGTCTGGTTTAATTGCAGATTCATCCGTTCTTCAATTTGCTGGTTTTCGGTGGTGATGTTTAAGACAGTGACGGTGATGCCAATCACCAGCAGGGCCAGGGCGACAAAAATAATCACCATCGAGGTGATTTTATTACCGATGGAATGCTTGTTTAAAATTTTCATTGTGATTTCCGCCTTTTCTTTTTTGAGAGTACGTAAGTACTGTTGGGGTTGCGAGTGCCGTGAGCTTTAGGGTCAGTTTCGCACGAAACACTTTCTACACTGTACGTCGAACAGGCTATCGCCTGTTCGCCTACACGTTACGAAATTGTTTTCGTGAAGGCAATGAGCCAATCACATGTTTGCTTGTAGTTGGCGACTGTCCGCGAACCAGTAGAAATTCGCATAGCGATTTCTGCTGGTTGTGGAAAATAAAGCAATCATTGTTCGTAAGTTCCTTCGTGACGCTTTCTTTATACCACATTTTAGCGCATACTAAACGAGAGTTCCATAAAATTCCGGTTAAATTTTAGAAAGTCTGGAGCTGTAAAAAATTCTGGCCCAGGGCTTTGCCGATGTTGGGCAGGCCAAAGCTGGCAAAGAGATCCATCAGAGCCGACCAGTAGGGCGGGTATAGCCCCTGGCCCCGGGAATAAAAGGGTTGCTGGTGATCGAAGCTGATTTTTAGATCCCAGCCAAAGGCGCTAACGGTTTTTTCGCTGTCATGGTCCCGATACTCGGGTTGCCAATCCAAGATATAAAGCTGATAAAAATCGGCCAGCAGCTGTTGCCACTGTTGAGGGTCGATGTAAATCTCCGGCAGATCCGGGTAGTAACAGAGAAACGGCCCTTCAATGGTGGCCCCGGCCGGGGTTCGGGTAAAGGTCAGATTCTGGCTGGCCGCGCCATGCTGATGGGTGTTCAGGACGATCTGGCGGGTGGTTGCCAGTAGCTCCTGGTGATCGCCGCCAAATTCAGACTGGCAATCCTGGCAATACAGAACCAGCTGGGTCGCCGGACTGGTGTTGGTACCGCCGCATCGTGGGCAGATAATTGGGCTCATAAAGACCTCCTTTCGTCACCATAGATACGGGTGTTGGTGGTGACTTCTTCGATGCATTCGCAAAGCCAGTCAATGTAGGATTTTTCACGTTTGATGGCTGACTTCAGGACAATGTAGTCACCGTATTCCGGGCTCTGTATTTTGGAAATGTCTTTGGTGTCCAACAGTACCGTCATATTGTGCTTAAGCTTGTGCAGTTTCTCCTGGCGCTGGGTCAGCTGATAGTTGAAGTGTGACAGGATTTCGTCACGGGACAGGGATTCGATAAAATAAGCTTTCAGTCGAAAAATATCCTTGGGAGTGGGCTCCAGCAGATCCTGCTGTAAAACCCAGTTATGAAATTCCTGGCGGCCTTTTTCAGTGATCGAATAAATTTTTTTGCGGAGCTTTTCGTCTTCTGGTAGAATTTCGTAGGTGATCAACCCTTCGTCGGTGAGTTTTTTGAGTTCCGGGTAGATTTGGCTATGTCTGGCATACCAGAAATTGACCAGCTCCATATTAAAGACTTTCATTAAATCGTAGCCAGTCATGGTTTCCCGGTTAATTAAGCCGAGGATGGCGTATTTTAGTGTTCTCATTGTGTTTAAGCCTTTCGTCATATAGTATTAAGTTCTATTTTATCCGATTTTAGATAGGAATGCATTTGTTTTCTTGGGGAGTTTTAAGATTCTCCATTAAAAAGCAATTTATTTACCTTGACTTGATTAAAAAGAATCATATACAATGATGGCAGCGTGTGTTAATCGAGATATGCAGTGCTACCGTACCGACCAATTGTTAATCTGTTATTTGCCACAAGCTCGGACAGGTCGATGACCTGTTCGCCTTGATGCGTACAACATGATGTAACAATTGTCGGTACTGGGATAGGCTCTCGTTAACAAGCTGGAATTTGAATTTAAATAGAATGGAGAATTTATGAAAAATATCAATCAAATGGATCGTGTCGTGACGCCGGAGGGCAAAGTACGATACTAGGCCTTTAGCCCTCCAATCGGATGAAATTTATATAGGTGGTTGCGTCATGCTGAAAATAAGAACAAAAGTTGCTTTGATGTCGGTTTCCGCAAACCGGCAGCGAAGCGCACGGCAGTCTCGCAATTATCTAGATCAATAAAATTTGGAGGATAAAAATGAATAAAATCGATTTGGAAAATTACGGATTGGACCAGCGCTTTTTGCAGGAAGCCAGTTTATATAGCAATTTGTTTGTGGCACGAGTGACGGAACAGCATCGGGAACTGTATAAGGTAGTGGCTGAGGAAGGTGAACTGTTGGCCGAGGTATCGGGGAAGTTTGCCTTTGATGCCGGGGATAGTACCTGTTTTCCAGTGGTTGGCGATTGGGTGATGATTGATCGTACCGAGGCAGATTCTGGACATGCAGTGATTCATCAGGTGTTAAGCCGCAAGTCGTTGTTTGAGCGCAAAGCGGCGGGTACCAGTGGCGTCAGCCAGATTGTGGCGGCTAATTTTGATCTGGTGTTTATTTGCATGTCACTCAACAATGATTTTAATCTGCGACGGTTGGAACGCTATTTATCAATTGCCTGGAACAGCATGGCCCGGCCGGTGATTGTCCTGACCAAGGCCGATCTCTGTGATGATTTAGCAGCCCGGCTTAGCGAGATTTCGACGGTTCGGGTCGGCACTGATGTGGTGGTCTGCTCCAGTGTCGATAACCGTGGTTACGAACAGATTGCCGATTATCTGGCCCCGGGCAAAACGATTGTCTTTCTGGGCTCATCTGGGGTTGGAAAATCAACCATTATCAACCATCTGATTGGGACTGAGGTGTTGGCAACCAAAGGCTTAAGAAGCGATGACAAGGGTCGGCACACCACCACCCATCGGCAGTTGCTGCAACTTCCCGGTGGCGGGGTGGTTATTGATACCCCGGGGATGCGGGAGCTTCATTTGGACAGTGCTGATTTGTCCCGATCCTTTGAGGATATTGAAAGCCTGTCCACGGAATGCCGCTTTGGCGATTGCAGCCATCGTGGTGAGCCAGGCTGTGCGGTAAAAGCCGCCGTTGAATCCGGGTTGTTGTCTGAAAAGCGACTGGAAAATTATCACAAACTGCAAAAGGAATTGGACTATGAAGGGCTCAATTCCCGGCAGTTGGAAGCTGAAAAGATCAAAAAAATGTTTGGCAGCAAAGGCGAAATGAAACAGCTGATGCGCCAGGCGAAGAATAAAAACAAACGCTAGCACACTTTTATGAAATCAAAGGAGAATGACGATGAAGCAAGATAATCTGCCGGAAGCGTACAGTAAACAGGATGCCATTTTAATGGCTGGTTTTTGTTATCAAACTTATCCGTTTTTTGATCAGCAGCAGCTTTCGCTGCCGGCGGGTTTTGAGTTGCGCGCATCATTTAAGGGTCAGGCCGGGGTGACCGAAAAAAGTGAAGAAAATTTTGGGTTTATTGCTGAGTCAGCAGATCGGTTGGTACTTGCTTTTCGGGGATCGGATTCTACACCCAATCTGGATTCGGATTTGGATCTATTTCAGATTCCCTATCCCTATGTAAAAAACGCTGGCTTTAGTCACCGGGGCATCACCCGAGTGTATCAGTCACTGCGGGAGGACGTAATCGACTTGATTCGTCGCTGCGGGGATAAGTCACTCTATATCACCGGCCACAGTCTGGGTGGGGATCTGTCGATTCTGGCGGCCCTGGATTTTGCTGTCAATGCGGCCAGACCGGATGCAATTGTCTATACCTATGCCGTCGGGAGACCCGGAGACAGGGTTTTTGCCAGGGCATACAACAGCCAGGTCAAAAACAGTTATCGGATTTATAATGTCCATGATTTCATACCGACCCTGCCAGCGGCCGAATATCCGCCGCCGTTTACCGAAACCGGATTGGTATATGAACACATCGATGCGCCGGTGCCGATTGGTTTTCAGCTGAATAATCTGTTTTTAAACCACCGGATCAATTGTTATTTCCAGAAACTGGGTGAGCAGGATATCAATTACATGAATGCCTTGCGGATGGATAGCCCGGGTTTCTGTCCAGAGCCGGTTAATTTGACGGCGTTGGCCGATTCAATCAAAAATAATTAGCGGGTTTATTCAAATAGACATCAAGGAGAGAGGGTTAGATGATTAAAAAAATTGACAATACTGATTTAGAAGCTGCAGTGAATCTGGCCAATCAGGTTTTTAGCGAATTTATTGCCGATGGTTACAGCGAAGAAGGCCGCCAGACTTTTACCAATTATCTGGACTTCAAGCTGGAGGAAATGAACGAAGATCTCGAAAGCGGCCATAAAATTCTATGGGGGTTTTATGAGGACGGCCGGATTGTCGGGGTGATTGGTACCCGGGATGAATTTCATATCTCGCTGATGTTTGTCGACAAGGATTATCACCACCGGGGCATTGCCCGGGCGCTTTTTGAGACGGTACTGACCGAACTAAAACGCCAGCACCCGGCAGCCCCCTTTGTTCTAACGGTAAATTCGTCCCCCTATGCAGTGGCAGTTTATCACCGCTTTGGCTTTGTGGACATTGCCGAAGAACAGGAAAACAACGGCATCCGCTTTATACCGATGAAACTGACGGTCAGTGATTGCTGACGAACAAAGCTCACGGCAGAATTGCAACTGCCTCTAAAAGCCAGTTAAGACATTTACCTATGGTAAATTCTTAATGAAGGCGTTATCAGAAAAATTTAGTTTGACAAAAGCGGTCATATCGATTATGCTTTATTTAATTGAATACATCAATAAACCGTTGACGTGGAGATAACGGTGTATCGTGCAGTTACAGAGAGCGGGGAAGGCTGAGAGCCTCGCACAACGCAGAGCATCAAATGGACCACTGAGGGCGCAGTCAAAGGAAAGTAATTTCTGAGTATTCTGCGACGTGACGCATACGTCAGTTGCGAGGGATATGTTAGTATCCTGCAGAGTGTACAGGGATTTTTCTCTGTAAATTAAGGTGGTACCGCGGGTTTGTAATTTTTACGCTCGTCCTTGATTAATTTTTTATTAATCAAGGACGGGCGTTTTTTATTACTAAAAAAACGCATAAATAGTAGAGACAAAACCAACGAAGGAAAGGATACGATTATGATTAAACCATCGATGGAAGAGGCCAGAGGGTATTGCAATGATTATCAGAGCATCCCGATTAGTCTGGAGCTGTTTTCGGATATCAAGACACCGATCGAGGTGCTTAAAATTTTAAAAACCACCAGCAAAAAATGTTATTTACTGGAGAGTGTTGAAGGAGGCGAAAAATGGGGGCGGTATTCGTTTCTCGGATTTGACCCAACCCTGTCTGTCACCTGTCTGGATGGCGAGGTGGTGGTCAAAAATGGCAAGACCAAGGATACCCTGGCCGATGATCCCCGAACGGTGCTGCGGGAAATTCTGGCCGGTTGGAAAAGCCCCAAGCTCGATTTTCTGCCGGTGTTCACCGGCGGGTTTGTCGGTTATATTGCCTATGACTTTGTCAAATATACCGAAACCAATCTGGTGCTGACAAATGAAAATACTGAAGACTTTGATGACCTGAATCTGATGCTCTTTGACAAGGTCATCGCCTATGATCATTTGCGTCAGAAAATTGTGATCATCGTTAATATTAAAACCGACAATTTTGAGAAAAACTATATCGACGGGGTCATTAAGCTTAAGGAAATTGAGGCGCTGATTAAAAACGGAAGCAGCACCGCGGCCTTCCGGGGGCAGGTGACCTCAGAGTACCGCTCCCTGTTTAGCAAAGACTATTATTGTGACATGGTGGAAAAAACAAGAGAACACATTTATCAGGGGGATATTTTTCAGGCGGTGATTTCCAATCGGCTGGCAGCTGACTTTTCCGGTGATCTCTTATCGGCTTATCGGGTGCTGCGGACGATTAATCCATCACCCTATATGTTTTATATCGACTTTGATGGGATTCAGGTGGCCGGGGCTTCGCCGGAAACTCTGGTATCGCTGAAAAACGGCCAGCTATCGACCTTTCCAATTGCCGGCACCTGTCCCCGGGGCGCCACCCCGGCCGAAGACGAGGCGTTGATTGCCGAGCTGTTAAAGGACGAAAAGGAACTCAGTGAACATAACATGCTGGTGGATCTGGGTCGCAACGATCTGGGCAAGGTCAGTGAATTTGGTTCGGTCAAGGTAGAAACCTATAAAGAGGTGGTTCGCTACTCTCATGTCTCCCACATTTCCTCGACCGTTACCGGCACCCTGAAAGCGGGGCTGGATCAGCTGGATGCCCTGGGAGCAGTGCTTCCAGCGGGAACCTTGTCCGGGGCACCCAAAAAGCGGGCAATTGAAATTATCGATGCGTTAGAAGGCCAGAAACGGGGCGTCTATGGTGGCGCCGTGGGGTATATCGACTTCTCCGGCAACATGGATATGTGCATTGCCATTCGGATGGTGGTTAAAAAGAACGACACGGTTTATGTCTCCGCCGGGGCCGGGATCGTCGCCGACAGCATCCCCGAAAAAGAGTACAACGAATCCCGAAATAAGGCCCGGGCGATGTTTGAAGCCCTGGAACGGGCTCAGGAGGTGGAATAATGATTTTACTGATTGACAATTACGACAGCTTTTCCTATAACCTGTTTCAATATGTGGGGATCATCAATCCGGATATCCGGGTGATCAAAAATGATGAGCTCAGTCTGCCGGAAATTATTGACTTGCAGCCGGATCACATCATTGTCTCGCCGGGGCCGGGACGACCAGTCGATGCCGGAGTCTGTGAAGAGGTGATTGCTTATTTTAAAGATAAAACCCCGATTCTGGGGGTTTGTCTGGGGCATCAGGCGATTTGCGAAGTTTTTGGTGGTACCATCACCTATGCCAGTACCCTAATGCACGGAAAACAGAGTACGGTTCATATCGCCAACGGCAGCCCGATCTTTCGGGGGTTGCCGCCGATTATTGCAGCCGGTCGCTATCACTCCCTCAGTGCCGAGCGGAGTACCCTGCCGGATGAGCTGCTGATTATCGCCGAGGACGACGAGGGCGAGGTCATGGCGGTGAAACATCGGAGCTATGATGTCTATGGGGTGCAGTTTCATCCCGAATCAATTCTTACCGAGGCCGGTCACCAGATGATTGAGAACTTTTTAAAGATTGGAAGCGAAAAATGATTAAATCAGCCATATACGATATTGTCAACGGCAAAGACCTTTCGCTGGAGCGAACCCGGGAGGTCATGAATCAGATTATGAACGGTGAGGCCACCAATGCCCAGATGGGTTCATTTCTTACCGCCATGCGGATGAAGGGGGAAACCATCGATGAGATCACCGCCTGCGCCATGGTCATGCGTGACAAGTGTACCAAAATCCATCCTAAAACCGATGTGCTGGACATTGTCGGTACCGGCGGCGATGAGGTGGCCACTTTTAATATTTCCACGGTATCCGCCCTGGTGATTGCGGCTGGTGGGGTTCAAGTGGCCAAACACGGTAACCGCAGTGTCTCCAGTAAATGCGGATCGGCTGATTTGCTGGAAGCGCTGGGTGTAAACATTGAACTGTCGGCCGAAAAAAGCGCCGTGCTGCTCGACGAGCTGGGGATCTGCTTTATGTTCGCCCCCACCTATCACGCCTCCATGAAATACGCCGGGCCGGTTCGCAAGGAACTGGGAATTCGGACCATCTTTAATATTCTTGGCCCGCTGGCTAACCCTGCCGGGGCCAATATGCAGCTGCTGGGGGTTTATGATGAAAATCTGGTGGAGCCACTGGCCAATGTGCTCAATAAGCTCAACGTCAAGCGGGGGATGGTGGTGCACGGACACGATGGTCTGGATGAGATCACCCTGACGGATACCACCACCATCTGCGAAATTGCCGATGGTAAGATTAACAGCTTTTTTATTACCCCGGAACAATTGGGTCTTAAGCGCTGTTCGCTTAGTGATCTGATTGGCGGTGAAAAAGAAGAAAATGCCGCCATTGCACTAAGCATTTTAAACGGTGAAAAAGGGCCCAAACGGGATGTAGTGGTGATGAACTCGGCGTTTTGCCTGTATATGTCCCACAACAATATCACTCTCCGGGATTGTGTCAAGATGGCTGAAGATCTAATTGACTCCGGCCAGGCCAAGGATAAGTTGGATGCCTTTGTCAAGCGCAGCAATGCACTGGCCATTGAGGTGCTGGCATGATACTGGAGAAGATTGTCGCGGCTACCGCCGGGCGGGTGGCGGCGCTAAAAGAAACGACCAGTCTGGAGGACTTAAAAAGCCAGGTACACCCACCAGAAAAACCGTTTGCTTTTGAAAAAGCCCTGGCCAGACGCCGGGATGCCGGGGCGATGGCGTTTATCTGCGAGGTTAAAAAAGCCTCGCCGTCGAAAGGGGTGATTGCAGCGGAGTTTCCCTATCTGGAGATTGCCCGGGACTATCAGGCCGCTGGCGCCGATGCCATTTCGGTGCTCACCGAGCCGGATTTTTTTCAGGGGGCCAATGCATTTCTGACCGAAATAAAACAGCAGGTGAGTATCCCGGTGCTGCGTAAGGATTTTATCATCGACCCGATTCAGATTGTTGAAGCCCACCAGATCGGCGCCGATGCGATTTTGCTGATCTGCGCAATTCTCACCACCGAACAGCTTCGGGAATACCTTGCCCTGGCCGATGAATTGGGCTTATCGGCTCTGGTGGAAGCCCATGACGAAGCGGAAGTTAAACAGGCGCTGGCGGCCGGTGCCCGGGTGATTGGGGTCAATAACCGCAACCTTAAAACTTTTGAAGTAGATTTAAATAACAGCATCCGACTGCGTCAGCTGGTGCCCCCGGAAATTTTGTTTGTATCAGAAAGTGGGATACAAACACCGGAAGACATCGAGAAACTTCGGGGAAATGGGACCAATGCGGTGCTGATTGGCGAAACCCTGATGCGAAGTGGGGACAAGAAAGCGGCGCTGGATCAGCTGCGGGGGTAATAAAGAACGAGGAGGTTACCATGACAAAAATAAAAATCTGTGGCCTAACCCGCTTGGCAGACATTGAAGCGGTAAACGCCGCTCATCCGGATTATATTGGCTTTGTCTTTGCCAAAAGCAAACGCCGGATCGATAAGGACACCGCCAGAATGTTAAAAGCGGCGCTTGATACGGGCATTGCTGCGGTGGGGGTTTTTGTCAACCACCCGGTAGCCGAGATCATCACGCTAGCCAACCAGGGCATTATCGACATCATTCAGCTGCATGGAGATGAGGATGAAGCCGCGGTGCGGCTGCTGCAGGATCAAACCGGTTTGCCGGTGATTCGGGCTTTCCGGATCAGTAGCCCGACTGATATTAACGAAACGGTCGCTGATTACCGGCTGTTTGATACCTACGATCCCACCCAATACGGCGGCTCCGGTGCGACCTTCAACTGGGAGCTGCTGGACGGCGTTACTGGGGACTTTTTTCTGGCCGGGGGCTTAAATTGCGGCAACATTGAAGCTGCCATCAACCAGGTGCGCCCCTACTGTGTTGATTTAAGCAGTGGCGTCGAAACCGATGGGGTCAAAGACCGGGATAAGATTATAAATATAGTGGATATTATAAGAAAAATAGCTGATTAAAGAAATATAAAAAAGCAAGCATTGCTTTTCTGTCGGTTCAAAAAAACAATTTTGTTGAGTTAAGGAACGAACATAGTAATTATACATAACCAAGTACCGACAATTGTTACATCATGTTGTACGCATCGGGGCGAACACGGCGAAGCCTGTCCGATCCTGCAGCGAACAACAGATTAACAATTGGTCGGTACGCCAGCGAAGTGCCAACCTTAAGTTCACCAAAAATTGTTCCATAAAACCGTCAGCAAAGCTATCGGCAGTTTAGATATAAAATAAGGAGAAAGAAAATGAGTAAAGGAAAATACGGGATTCACGGGGGGCAGTACACCCCCGAGACCCTGATGAATGCCATTATCGAAGTGGAAAAAGCCTATGAACACTATAAAAACGATCCAGCTTTTCAGGCCGAGCTCACCGAGCTGTTAAATGACTACGCCGGGCGGCCTTCCCGGTTGTATTATGCCAAGAAAATGACCGCTGATCTGGGTGGGGCCAAGATTTATTTAAAACGTGAAGATTTAAACCATACCGGTTCCCATAAAATTAATAACGTATTGGGTCAGGCATTGCTGGCCAAGAAAATGGGAAAAACCCGACTGATTGCCGAAACCGGCGCCGGTCAGCATGGGGTGGCCACGGCCACGGCGGCGGCTCTGATGGGGTTTGAATGTGAAATCTTTATGGGCAAGGAAGACACCGACCGTCAGGCCTTAAATGTTTTCCGGATGCGCCTACTGGGCGCCACGGTACATGTGGTCACCTCCGGTACCATGACCTTAAAGGATGCCGTTAACGAAACCTTCCGGGAATGGACGACCCGGGTGGACGATACCCATTATGTGCTGGGTTCGGTGATGGGGCCCCATCCCTTCCCGGAAATGGTTCGGGATTTCCAAAGTGTCATCAGTCGTGAAGCCCGGGAGCAGATTCTTGCAAAAGAGGGCAAGCTGCCGGATGCAGTGATCGCCTGTGTGGGCGGCGGCAGTAATGCCATGGGTGCTTTCTACAATTTTATTCCGGATGAATACGTCCGTTTAATCGGCTGTGAAGCAGCGGGTAAAGGGGTGGAAACCGAAGAACATGCCGCCACTATCGCCCGGGGCAGCCTGGGAATTTTTCACGGCATGAAATCCTATTTCTGTCAGGATGAATACGGCCAAATTGCCCCGGTATATTCGATCTCCGCCGGACTCGATTATCCCGGTATCGGTCCGGAGCATGCCCATCTTCATGATACCAAACGGGCCGAGTATGTCCCCATCACCGATGATGAAGCAGTAGCGGCCTTTGAATATCTATCCCGCACCGAGGGCATTATTCCGGCCATTGAATCGGCCCATGCCATTGCCTACGCCATGGTGCTGGCGCCGACGATGACAAAAGATCAGATCATCATTGTCAATGTGTCCGGTCGGGGGGACAAGGATGTAGCGGCAATTGCACGATATAAGGGGGAAGATATCCATGAGTAATCCAAACAACGTCAATCAAATATCCCGGATCTTTGCCGATCAGAAGGCCTTTATTGCGTTTCTGACAGCCGGTGATCCATCGCTTCAAAAAACCGAAGAATTTATATTGGCAATGGCAGCGGCCGGGGCCGATCTGATTGAAATCGGGATTCCTTTTTCGGATCCCATCGCCGAAGGGCCGGTGATTGAAGCCGCCAACGAACGGGCTTTGCGGGCCGCCACCACCACCGATAAGATTTTTGCCATGGTTGGGCGGATCCGGGAGAAAACAGCAATTCCGCTGGTGTTTTTAACCTACATGAACCCGATTTTTGTTTATGGCGGGGAACGCTTTTTTGCCACCTGCGAGGAAGTGGGGATCAATGGGGTGATTATTCCCGATTTGCCCTATGAAGAAAAGGGCGAGATCCGGGAGCTTGCCGGTGGCCATGGGCTGGACGTAATTACCCTGATTGCTCCGACCTCTCAGGATCGCATCCAGATGCTGGCGCGTGACGCCACCGGGTTTATCTATCTGGTGTCGTCGATGGGGGTTACCGGGGTGCGCAGCGAGATAAAAACCGATCTGGCCGCCATCGTTGACGACATCCGCCAGGTATCAAAAACCCCGGTGGCAGTGGGCTTTGGGATCGCCACCCCGGAACAGGCCACGGCAATTTCAAAGCTTGCCGATGGGGTCATCGTCGGCAGCGCCATCGTCCGGATCATTGCCGAGCATGGCGCTGCCGCCACTCCGATTCTTAGTGACTACGTCCGCACGATGAAAGCGGCGCTGGTATAGGGAAAGAGGTTGGCGTGAGATGCTGTCCTGACCAATGACCAGGGGGTCAGATCCTTGTTAATGTGTTGTATGCCCACAATTCTGACAGTTGCGTATTCAGTTTTTATTGGAGCAACAACGCGTTTTCGCAACTGTTCGCTTTGAGGTGCAGAGTCTGCCCCCTTGGGTACAACATGATATAATAAGTGTCGGTACTGGATTTGTTTTCAAACACTACTTCCGTTTCAGAATCCGAGCGCTGCCTACATTCGTAAGATGAAGGCGGCGTTGCTTTGTTACGGCAAAAACGCAAGGGTTTAAATATAGCGTTATCCATCATTAAACGACTTATACACTGCACAGAATTTACAAAAGATTAACACAAATGAGATATTATTTGCTCCAACCATCTTGACGGATCGATTTTTTGCAGATTTAATCAGCTGTTTTTCTGAAATGACGCAGCATTGGCCAAAATAAATCAGTTGATATCGTTTTTTTTACCTGCCAAATGGGTAAAAACATGTTATAGTATGGTTTAGAGTACTAATAATGTTTATAGGAGGAAGTCTTATGAAAAAATTTATTAACGATGTCGAAAATGTGGAAAATGAAATGCTGGAAGGTATCGTTCTGGCTCACCCTGAATATGTTGCCCGTCTCGAAGGTTTTGACGTGCTGGTCCGAGCTGACAAAAAAGTCGGCAAGGTAGCGTTAGTCAGCGGTGGTGGCAGCGGCCATGAACCATCTCACGGCGGATTTGTCGGCACGGGGATGCTTGACGGCGCAGTTGCCGGTTCTGTTTTTACTTCTCCCACACCTGACCAGGTATTTGAAGCGATCAAAGCGGTTGATGCCGGTGAAGGGGTATTATTAGTTATCAAGAATTACACCGGGGATATTATGAACTTCGAAATGGCCGCTGAACTGGCCGAAGCCGAAGGCATCAAGGTTGCCAACGTGGTTACCAATGATGATGTTGCCGTTGAAGATAGTCTTTACACCACTGGCCGTCGAGGCGTGGCCGGAACGGTGTTTGTCCATAAAATTGCCGGTGCCAAAGCGGAAACCGGTGCCAGTTTGGACGATGTTAAAGCCGTGGCCCAAAAGGTTATTGCCAATGTCCGCACCATGGGTGTTGCGCTAAAACCGTGTACCGTGCCAGCCGCCGGAAAACCGGGTTTTGAATTGACTGAAGAAGAAATGGAACTGGGCATCGGGATTCACGGCGAACCGGGAACTGAACGTAAACCGATTCAGACTGCTGACCAAATCGTTGATTATCTGATGGAACGGATCTTAAACGATATGAATCCCGCTGCTGGCGACGAAGTAGCCGTCATGATCAATGGTGCTGGCGCAACCCCACCAATGGAACTGTATATCTTAAACCGTCGAGTGCAGCAAATTCTGGCTGACAAAGGCATTAAAGTCTTTAAAACCTTCGTTGGTGATTTCATGACCTCCATCGATATGGCTGGGGCTTCGATCACGCTGTTAAAACTGGATGACGAACTCAAAGACCTTTTATTGGCAAAAGCTGATACCATCGGCTTTAAAATGTACTAAAAAAGACCAAAAATAGAAACGAGGAAAATACATGGCAACAAAGGCAGACGTGCTGGATTTTATCCGGGTTTATGCGGATAAGATGGCTGAACATCGACAAGAATTGACCGATTATGACCAGGCCATTGGTGATGGTGATCATGGCATTAACATGAGCCGGGGATTTAAGGCGGTCATGGAAAAATTACCGACGGTAGAAGAGAAAAATATCGATGATATTTTAAAAGCAGTGGGGATGACGCTGGTTTCCACCGTTGGCGGGGCTTCCGGCCCGCTTTATGGAACGGCATTTATGAAAGCTGGAGCAGCAGTCAAAGGCAAAGAAGAATTGTCCAATGAAGATATTCTGTTGGCGCTGGATGAAGCAGTGGGTGGTATCCAGTTTCGGGGTAAAGCAGTTGAAGGTGAAAAAACCATTCTCGACAGCATGATTCCTGCCATCAACGCCATTAAAGCCAGTCTGGCAGATGGCAAAACCATGGCCGAGGCTCTGGTGGCGGGTGAAAGTGCTGCCTGGAACGGGGTCGAGTATACCAAAACCATCATTGCTACTAAAGGCCGGGCCTCTTACCTGGGAGAACGCAGCATCGGGCATCAGGATCCCGGGGCAACCTCAATGGCGTATGCCTTTCAGGCCATTAACGAAGTGGCGCAAAAGGCAGGTAACTAAAAGTGGTTGGAATCGTAGTTGTTTCACATAGTCAGAAAGTCGCTGAAGGAGCCGTGGAACTGGCCCGGCAAATGGCGCCGGAAGCTCGAATTGCCGCTGCTGGTGGGATGGAAGATGGCAGCATCGGCACCGATGTCTCCAAAATTCTAGCCGCCATCGAAGCAGTAGAAGAAGGCGATGGCGTGGTGATTCTGGTAGATCTGGGCAGTGCGGTGATGAGTTCGGAAATGGCCATGGAAATGCTTAATGACAGCAGTCATGTCAAGATCATCGATGCACCGATTGTCGAAGGCACCATCTTTGGTTCGGTGGAAGCATCCATCGGCTCCTCCTTTGAAGAAGTCGTTGAGGTGCTGGCCGGTGCCAAAGCATACAAAAAGTTTTAACCGATAAATGATTAAAACACCCTGGCTCGCTGGGGTGTTTTTTTATGAGAGAAATGCCGGTGATTTTACGAAAATTGATGAAATTTGCAACGATCTGTGGTATAATACAAAAAAATAATGCGATCATTTTCAGATGCCGAGTCAGAGGGTCTGAGAAAAATGCCGGGAAAGGAGAATCAGGATGGATCCAATAATTCTTAACGCCGCTGCGCCACAGGCTGCCGCCAGTTCGCTGGCCAAGAAAGTTGAAACAGTAACCGTTAAGCCTACCGCTGACAGTGTTAACCCCCAGCAGGCCGCCAACGAAGCCAATTCCTACTACAAGTTTGACAGCATGGAGCTGAGCCGGGAATATGTTGGTTACCGGATGAAAAGCGAGAACAGCAACATAAACAGTGATACCAACCAGGAGACCTCCACCATTGATCAGAAGCTCAAGCGCATCCCCGGCGATGACGACGATACCAGCGAGGAGAAACACAACCGCCGCCAGGCTGCCAAAGCCGAGCAGACCGAGGACGAGGCCGTTGCCAGCAATCAGTTGAGCAGCTACACCAATTCGGAGCTGAAGGGTCTGGTTTTAGCGGGTAAGATTACCATGGCCACCTATAATGCCGAAATCAAAAACCGCCAGGAGAAAGAAGCTGCAGCGTCACCTCAGGCGGCCGACCTGACATCATCCGTTCTACCGACCCCGCCATCTCCGCAGCAGCAACGTCAGCAACTGCAAACCCTAGCCGCCGGTCAGCTCCGCCGCAAGGCCACCAACAGTATTATTTAAATGCTTGCATTTTTAATGCTTAGATAGACAAGCATAATCCCGAAAAGAAGCTCCGGGCCGGATCTCTATCATCCGGTGAACGCTTCTTTTTTTATGCCTGTTTCCGAAGTGTGATGACTTTTTACTGTTTCATTTTTTAGCGATTCGTGGTATATTATTTTTGTTGCGCTATTTTATTAGTTACCCATAAGGATGTGAACCATGAATTTTTCTAATTTAGGCGCAGCCATTCTGCTGACGGTGCTGGCCGGATTATCCACCGGTATCGGCGGGCTGATTGTGCTGCTTTTTGAAAAGACCAATACCAAACTTTTATCCATCGCTCTGGGGTTTTCGGCCGGGGTGATGATTTATGTCTCCTTTGTGGAGCTATTTTTTGAGTCCCGGCGGCTCCTGATTGCCAATCTGGGTGCGGAGACCGGGGTTTGGGTCAACGTCATTTCTTTTTTCGGGGGAATGCTGTTGATTGCCATCATCGATAAGCTGGTGCCGTCCTATGAAAACCCCCACGAAACCCGGATGCTCGAAGAAACGGCGTCCTGTCCGGCGGATGGTAGCCAGAAACTATTGCGTACCGGGATTTTTACAGCTGTAATCATCGCCATCCATAATTTTCCTGAAGGGATGGCCACCTTTGTTTCAACCATCCAGCAGCCGTCCCTGGGATTGGCCATTGCCATTGCGGTGGCGATTCACAATATCCCTGAAGGGATGTCAGTGGCGATTCCGGTGTTTTGTGCCACCGGATCCCGAAAAAAGGCTCTTGGTTGGTCGCTGTTTTCGGGGATGGCCGAGCCGGTTGGGGCAATTGCCGCCTATTTTATTTTGCTGCCTTTTCTCAACGACACTGTCTTTGGGATTCTCTTTGCCGGGATCGCCGGTATTATGGTCTTTATCTCGCTTGACGAGCTGCTCCCCACGGCCCGGGAATACGGCGAACACCACCTCTCCATCTACGGCCTGATTGCCGGGATGATGATCATGGCCCTGAGCCTGATTGTGCTGATGTAAAAAAAACCGCCACATTTAAATGGGCGGTTTTTTTATTGGGTATTTTGCTATTTCTGGTGGGCTTTTAAGTAGTTGGCGACCCGTTCTTCGGCGTTGGCCTGGATATTGTAGTAATAGAAGGGGTAGTCGTAGCTGTGGAAGACGCCTTTGCCAAAGGCGGCACTGCCGGGGGCGTAGGTGTCCACATCGACGGTGCTGCAAATCAGTGCGCCTTTTTCGATATTGACCTGGGCATCGGCAAGGTTCATCACTTTGACATTGCTGCCATCGGGATTTTTAGCCACGGTACCATCGGCATTGATCTGCAGTGAACCAAGGTTGGCACTGGCTGGTGCCAGGGTTTCATCGGTCGTCCAGGTTAGCGGGTTGATGACATGCGCGGTGGGCAGCACCACAAAATCGGTGCCTTCAATGGTGGGGGCCTGGGTATTGTAGGAAATGATCACCCCGGTATCCCCGGATCCGGTAGCAAACGTAAGGTTGGGATTATCAGCCAGATAGTCATCGGTGATGGAATAGCCAATAATATAGGCTGCCACCATCTGCTTCTGAGCCTCGGGATGCGCTTTCATATAGTCTGACAGCAGATAGATCATCACATTGGAGCCCTGGGAATGGCTGGCCAGAATAAAGGGGCGGCCGTTATTGTAGTGCTCCATGTAGTAGTCAAAGGCGGCGGTGGCATCGGTTAAGGTGGTCCCTTTTAAGACATCCTGCTGTTCGTCATAGGACATGTTGGCGGTGGCGGACGCATCGAACTGCCGATAATAGGGGGCATAGATATTGGCCGATGTTTCAAAAGCGGTGGCCTGACGGGCATAGGCCAGATTGGAATTGGTGATCATAACCGGATCATCAATGGTGCTGATAATTGGGGCATCGGCATTAGCTCTGGCCCAGGCAGTGGGGTAGAGATAGAAAACATCGACATCCTTATCAAGCGCGGTGGGTAGGGCAAGCCAGTGAGCGCTGTCACTGTAGTCGGTGGGGACAATGGCATCCGACGTTTCGGTCTGGGGGGCTTTGTCCTGGGCAGCGGTGCAACCGCAAAGAATCAGGGCCAGCAGAGAAACCACCAGGGGAATCCATTTTTTTCTTTTCATGAGGTGCTCCTTCAATAAATTTGGTTTAGCTAACTGCAAAACTGCTCTGAGCTTTGTGCCCAGTTTCGCACGAAACAATTGTTACACTGTACGGCGGACAGTTCTCTGAACTGTTCGCCTACACGTTACACAATTGTTTTCGTGAAGGCAACGAGCCAATCACAAGCTTGCTTGTAGTTGGCGACTGCCCGCGAACAATAAGAAATTCGCATTGCGATTTCTTATTGTTGTGGAAACTGCTCCCAAAGCAACGATTGTTCGATGTTTGTTCATTTCGCAATTACCTGGAAATTTGGTTGTACAGGTTATTTGATCTCGGGGCGGGTAAGGCTTGAATCGGCTGGTTTAAAGGCCCGCAATTGAGCCTTTTTCACACGGTTGTTGTGATGCTTCCAGTATAACAGAATCTGCCAAATTGGTACAGTGGCTTCGGGTCGGATTGGCAGGAAGAATTAAAAAAAATACGCCATTTGAACAGAAATATACGCCTTTTTGAGAATCGACTCTGTGATATGATTAAACCATTAATGGATTCGATGTTAAAAAAATGGAGAAAAGAAAATGAAGAAGAAATTCGTATACTGGTGTGCCTGCTGGGCATTGATTTTTATTGTGGTGCCGCTGTCGGCCGCAGCGGCGGAACAGCCAGTGGGGGTCGCCTACCGGGGACACATTCAGGATCGGGGGGACTATCCGCTTGACGGCAGCTGGGTGGACAGCCCTGAGATCATTGGCACGGTCGGTCAAAGCAAGCGGATTGAGGGGTTTGAGATTAAACTCACAGGCGAGACGGCCGATACGATGGAGCTGCGTTATAATGTCCATGTTCAGAATAGGGGCTGGCTCTATGACGAAAATGACCCGACGGACTGGCCTCGGGATGGGGCCTATGCCGGGACCCGGGGGGAAAGCCTGCGGATTGAAGCAGTTAAAATTGTGCTGACTGACAGCGCCGGAAAACCGGTGCCGGGGTATAGTGTCGAGTACCGGGGCCATGTTCAAAACGTTGGTGATCAGCCCCAGGCGGCCGACTGTTGGCTGGCTGATGGTGCCCAGCTGGGGACCGTGGGAAGCTCGCTGCGCCTCGAAGCCCTGCTGGTGAAGGTGGTTAAGAATAATGCCGATCTGACGGCTTACAACGCTCTGGTGGCAAAGATTGCCAAGCTCAATGAAGATGATTTTACAGCCGAGTCATGGGGAGCTTTGCAAACAGCCATAACAGAACATGTTGTTACTGCCAACTTGCCGCAGATAGAGGTGGATGCGGCCGTAGCGGCGATCCAGGCGGCTTATGAGGGACTGAAAAACGAACCGACGGTCTATGCTAAAACGGGTACCTATGGCCCAGCTTCCGGTTCCCAGACCATTAATGGCGATGTGACGGTAGATGGCGATGGGGTGATCCTTCAGAATCTGGTCATCACCGGGGATCTGTTAATCAGTGAGGCGGTTGGCAACGGCACCGTGACTCTGAACAATGTGACGGTGGATGGAGATACCCTGGTTCGGGGCGGCGGTGCCAACAGTATACATATTAATGGTGGCAGCTATAGTCGCATTGTGATGGAAAAAACCGCCAGCGGAGCGGTGCGGATTGTGGCGAAGGACGTGGATGGTCTAGATGTGGTGATAGCCGAAGATGCCACTGGTGAGACGATTATCTTGGAAGGTGCTTTTGATAGCGTGGAAGTTAACGCGCCCAACATGACTGTGACCACCCAGGGCAATACCACCACTATTGGCAAAATGACGGTAGGAGAAGCAGGGGCGGGCAGTACCGTGACCGTGAATCCCGGTACCACGGTTAGTGATCTGGTGCTTGATGGCAAAGCTGCCGTCAAAGGTCAGGGTACGGTGGTCAAGGCCGAAGTCAATGCCGACGGTGCGGTTTTTGATAAGAAACCGGGCAGTTACACGGTGGAGCCGGGGGTTGTGATTCCGCCGGTCTTCCCCACGCCGGACAATGGCGGCGGCAGTGGCGGGGGGTATACCCCGCCAGGGCCGGTGGCGGTGACCGGGGTCAGTCTCGATAAAACCGCCAGCACTTTGGCGGTTAATGATGTGGACACCCTAGCTGCGACGGTGGCACCGGCAGCGGCCAGCAATAAAGCACTAAGCTGGTCATCCAGCGATGAGACCATTGCGACGGTTAATAGCAGCGGCAAGGTCACGGCGCTGAGCGAGGGCCAGGCGACGATCACCGTGACCACTCAGGACGGCCATAAAAGTGCCACCTGTGTGGTTACGGTTAAAGACCTGCAACAGACCATTGCCGGTATCACGGTACCCTTTGCCGGAGAATCCCCGGTGACGGCGATCACCGCAACCAGCCAATTTAGTGGCACGGTCAGCTGGCAGAAAAAAGATGGCAGCAACCTGACCCCACTGGCGGTGGGCGAGAAGTTTGTTGGCACCAGCAGCTATCTGGCCACCATTAATTTGACCATGAAAGCGCCCTATAGTGCTGCGGATATCCCGGCTAACTTCTTTGCCGTAGCTGGGGCAACTGCCACCAATGACGCCGGGTCGCTGGTGATCACAGCTGAATTTTTACCGACTGATCAATACAAAACAACTGAGCTGGGGGTAATTACCGCCTATTCCGGCCCCGGCGGAAACGTTACGGTACCGGAGACGGTCAATGGTATTGCGGTCACCGGGATTGGCGCCAATGCCTTTAAAGGCCAAACCAACGTGACATCGGTGTCAATTCCCCAAACGGTGACTAGCATCGGGAACGGTGCATTTATGGAGTGTTCCAACATGACAAGTCTGACTTTTGCGGGAACCTCACAATTGACGGCCATTGGCGACAAAGCCTTTCAGGGCTGTCAAAAACTGGAAAGTGTCAGTCTCCCTGCTAGTGTAAAGACGATCGGGGCATCCGGATTTTTGCAGTGTCTAGCTCTGAAAGATTTAAATTTGGGGAGCGTTGAGATCATTGGGGCAAACGCCTTTTATGAATGCACAAAATTGGTTAATTTAACCATTCCCAATACCGTGGCTAGCATTGGAAGCCAGGCGTTTAGAGCGTGTACGAGCCTGAAGACGGTGCACTTTATCGGTGGCAGCAATCCCCAGTACCTGTTTGGATATACATTTTCGGGGTGTACAGCTCTGGAAACCGTGACCTTTGAAGACAACTCTAAAGCTACTTTTCCTTACTGGGGGATTTTTGCAGGCTGTGGCAAGCTGACCAGCGTGACCCTGCCGCCGGGACTGACTAAGATTCCTAGTTTTACCTTTGAAAGCTGTACGGCCCTGACCAGTCTGACGATTCCGGCAACGGTCACCACCATCGAGGTAGATGCCTTTGCCAACTGCCCGGCGAATCTGGTGCTGCGGTTTGATGGCAATGCCCCGAGTTCGGTTT
Organism: Acetobacterium wieringae; assembly: GCF_026646375.1. Taxonomy (GTDB): domain Bacteria; phylum Bacillota; class Clostridia; order Eubacteriales; family Eubacteriaceae; genus Acetobacterium; species Acetobacterium wieringae_A. The sequence continues at coordinate 190,800 of NZ_JAIPPU010000003.1, read as the reverse complement.
TCAGCCCTTTCTTCTCCCCCGGGACGACTTTTGCCTACTGGGATGGTAAAACTGGCTTTACAGGGGATCCCTGGGAAAATAGCGCTTTTCATTTAGTGCTGCGCAATGCCAGCCTGTCACAGACCGCTGTGACCATCAATTCGGCCAGCTTCAGTTTTGACGCCCAGACCGATGCGACGGCGGTGGAACTGCAGCAGAAAACCGTCGGTGGCGACTGGACGCCAGCAACGACGGCGCCCCTTAATGAGAGCTCCGATGCGGCCACAGCCACCGGGCTAACCCCCAACACCAGCTATGATTTCCGGTTGTTGATCACCGGCGGCGATAACCCTGGGCCGTCAATAGTGGTCAATCTGAATACCCTTGTGGCGGTGACGGGCATCACCTTGAATAAACCGAGCCTGGAACTGAGTGCAAACGGCAGTGAGACCTTAACGGCGACCGTGGAACCGGCCGATGCTGCCAACCGGAACCTGAATTGGACGACCAGTAATACAGCTGTGGCCACGGTGAATACCGACACCGGTGAGGTGACAGCCGTAGGTGCCGGCGCCGCAACGATTACCGCCACTGCCGCCGATGGCGGTGGTGCAGACGCTTTCTGCACGGTAACGGTATTGCCCTATAAAACCAGCGGAACAACAGAATTAACCATTACTGAATATGGGGGGAGTGCAACGACTGTTTCGATCCCCGAGACCATTGGCGGGAACCCGGTGGTGGCGATTGGTAAAGAGGCATTTTACAATAATAAAACCCTGACCGAAGTGACCATCCCTGCTACTGTTACCAGGATTGGCGTAGGGGCTTTTCATAATTGTAATAATTTGATAACCGTTCATTTTTCCGACGGTTCACAGTTAATCGGCATTGATTTAGATGGTTTTTCCGAATGCCCGCTAACCAGCCTGACGCTGCCGAGTCAGTTAAGAGTCATCAGTAATTACAGCTTCTATAATAACTGCTTAAGTGGCAGTCTGACGATTCCGGCGACGGTAACCTATATCGGTGAAAATGCCTTTGAAGGAAAAATGAAGGATTCAACCCATCTGTCAAGCCTGGAAACCCTGACCATTCAGAGCAGCGACGGTGTAATTATTCGGCCATTAGCCTTTAAAAACCAGCCCCTGACCACCATAACCCTGCCTACCGGGGCGGGAATTTATGGGGATGCCACAACCATGGGAACCAATGGCACCGGATTTCTGTTAGCATATCTATTAAATGATGCCGGCACCTATACGTATAATTCAGGAACAGCGACTTGGTCTAAATAGTAATCAAAAATCCCCCCGCCCCTGCTATTTGCTGGGACGGAGGGTACCATGGCGGCCGTTGGCCGCTATTTTTATACAGATTTTTGGTTAAACGAAAACCGGGCGGACTCCGTTTAAATCAGGGTTTCCACATCCACTACCAGATCGGTGCGGGTGTAGGGGATTTGCAGCTCGACCCGGCCGAGGGCGCCGGGGGCGACCTCGTAGGGGTTAAAGAAAACGCAAACCCCGGTGGTGGTGAGATAGTAGGGAGAGTTGGCCCCCAGCTTGCTGGCAATGGCGGTGAGGTCAATGTCGCTGTAGTTGGGGTCGCTGTTTTTCAGCTGCTGGAATTCGGCGGTCAGCTTGGCGCTGATCTGGCTATCGGGGATCACCAGCACATCGCCAAGGGTCAGTTCATCGCCGGTTTTGGTGCCAAAGCTGTGGGCGGTGAGCTCGCTGTTGCCATGGGCGCCGCCGTTATAGCGGTACTGTTCCTGGGTTACCGAGATGATGTTGTTGTTATTGTAGGTTATTGCTGCGGTGACATTGTTTTCGTATTTGCCGATGAGGTTCTGGCGGAAGCTGGGGTCGGTGGTGTAGGACTGGACAAAGCTCATGTAGTCGGCGTTGTTGGCCTGCACCCAGCTGTTTTCCAGGGCTTCATAAAAGACGTCCAGTTTCATCTGCACCAGGCTGTTGTCGTAAAAAACCGGCCGTTCGTAGCGGGAGCCGTAAACCCAACGCAGGGTATCGATGTCATAATAGTTCTGATCCTGGGTTTTTGCAATGCCCATGTTGTAGACACTGACAAAGGGTCGCAGGGTCGAGCCGGGAGCCGCCCCGTTTTTGGCAACGATCACAATTTGAATCGCTTCCAGCCGGTAGCTGAGCCCGGCGGAACCGGCACTGTCGCCGTTTTTCGCCCAACCCAGCCAGCCCAGATTTTGGGCGTGAACCCGGTAATAAATATCAAAGAGATTGGCATCGTTGCCGCTTAAAAAGATCCGGATTGCTTCAAGTCGCAGCGATTGACCGGAGGTGCCACTGGTTTCACCATTGTATTTGAGTTCCTGCCAGCCGATATTCTGGACGTGGGTCTGGTATGCGACCCCCAGATCGTAGCCCTGATCATTTAGGGTTATCTCGATGGCCTCCAGCCGCAGCGACTGGCCCGAGGTACCACTGGTCTGGCCGGCACTTTTCCAGTCCTGCCAGCCGATGTTCTGGACATGGGTGCGATAGGTGGCGGTGGGCAGCAGCGTAGCGGTGTCGATGGTTTCAGCCGGGATCGGTTCTGTTGCCGCTAGAATGCTCTGAGGCAGAGCCAGGATCAATAGCATCAGAAAAGCCAGCAGCATGCCCGGGAGTCGGTCGAATTTATTTTTCATTTTATTTACCTCACTTTCATTGGTTTGTCTTGATACTACAAACTTCAAAAAACTAACCCAGTACCACAATTGTATATCATGTTGTGACCTAGGTGTCAGACTCTACGCATCGCAGCGAACAACAGATTAACAAGGGTCTGACCCCTTGGTCATTGGTCGGTACGGTATTGTGCATCAAATTCAGCCCGGTCAGTGCTCAATTAGCTACCGCATAAGCCGGTTGCCCGGCGGCGTCAACGCTAAAGTAGGTGCCCTTGGGCACGACCTCGATCTGAATTGCTTCGAGGCGGTAGCCGTAGCCGGAGGTGCCGGCCATTTCGCCGTTCTTACCCCAGCCCATCCAGCCGAAATTCTGGCAATGTACCCGGTAATAGACATCAAACTGGTTGGCATCATTGCCAACGAGCTGGATCTCAATGGCTTCCAGCCGCAGACCCATGCCGGAGGTGCCGCTGACCTCGCCGTTATAGCGCCAGGGTGCCCAACCAATGTTCTGGATATGGGTATGATAGGCAATGCCAAGGTCGTAGCCGGATTGGATCAGCTGCATCTGAATCGCTTCGAGGCGGTAACCGTAGCCGGAGGTACCGGAGACTTCGCCATTTTTGCAGTCATACTGCCAGCCGATATTCTGAATATGGGTGCGATAGTAGACATCTACTCCGGTGGTTTGGGCACTTTTAACGGTAATCGTGTAGCTGGTGGTTTTGCCCCCGATGGTGATCGTCAGGGTTTTGGTACCGGCGCTGGCGGAATCAAAGCCGCTGACATTGGTGGCGGTGACCGTTTCGGTGCGGGTGGAGCCATCGCTGTAGCTGCCGGTGACCACCAGACCGGAAAGATCGAGGGACTCGCCAATCTGATAGACCAGCTTGGTGGCCGGGTTGGTAATGGCAATGCTTGTCAGGGTGATGGCACTCTGGCCGCCGGTAAAGGCCTTGATGCAGACATTGTTGCCATCTTTGGCGCCAGTGTCATACCAGCTGCTGTTAAGGTCATAGCCGATAAAGCTTTCGCCGGCATTGGCGCTGGCCCTGCTGGTATAATTGGAAATGACGGTTTCCATCGGAATCGGCGAACTGGCCTGGGGACTTGTGTACTTGATGACCACTGCAAATTTCTGATTGGCGGTCAGTCCCACCGGGGTGTTGAGATCAACGGTGTAATAGCCTTCATGGGCAAAAGTGGCAGTCTGGGTGGTTCGCAGCTGACCGCTGCTGGGGTTGTCGGCCGAAACGTCGGTATAGATCCGGATTTCGGCGGTGGTATTGGGGCCGGCTGAATAGGTGGAAATGGCGGTCAGGTTTTCACTGGCGGCGGCGGTAAAGATATTGGCCCCCCAGGCTGACCCGTCGGGGGTGTTGTAGCCCTGGGATGCCGTCCTGCCCAGGGGATCATACTGGTAGATGCGGTTGTAGTTGGTGGTGGCTTCGGCATTGTTAAAGGCGGTTAAAGCGTGGGTGGCGTAGGTGTCGTAGTAGGAGAGGTAGAAAAAGCCATCATCACCCCAATCGCTACCCCAGCTGTTTTTGATAATCCAGGCGCCGTTTCCCGGTGGTGGGGTGGCAAAATTGCTGCGGTCGTAGTTGTCATCCCAGCCGACCACCAGCACGGCGTGATCGGTGCTGGCTGAACCGTTGTAGTAGAGGGCTGAGGTGTTTTGGTTAAAGTAATACGGGTTGTCAATGGCACCGGCGTAAAGGGCGGTAAACACAGCGCCGCCATCCATCAGTGCCTGCTTGAGTGCGGCGTCGGATTCCGGCAGGAACTCGGCCTGCTGGATGTGATAAACAGGTGTCAGACCGGTTTTTTGGCCGGTGGGGTAGGGGTCGCTGCTTTCACTGACGGGGCCGTTCCAGCGGGCCATGTAGGCCAGCGACATGCTGGCATTACCGCCGCTTTCGGGGCCGTTGTCAAAGCCGTGATTCCAGCGGATGTTGTTTTCGGACAGATCGGCGGTAACCGTCGGCCGCAGCGTCGATTCCAGCGAACCGAGGCTGGCAAAGGTCCAACAGACGCCTAAGGTACCCTGATGCTTAACAGCAGTGAGGCGGCCGGTTAAGCGCAGATCATAGCTGGCCGGGAAGCTGGCGGTGTCGATGCTGTCGGTGGTGACCGTTTCGGCCCGGTTAAGCGGTTCGGGAATATAGCCCAGACCATAACCGGTGGCGGTAGTGGTGGGAATCGATCCGGCTTCCAGATCAGACAGATACTGGACAAATTCAGGGTTTGCGGGGGCTTGGGTGAGGGTGGGGGGATCATCTGCCCAGACACCGGGCGAGACGATCAAAAAACTGGCCAGACCAATGAGGAATACGGTCAAAGCGTGCTTGACCCGCCGTTTCATTTTGATCATCCTTTCTTTCATACACGATCAGGTTGGGTCATTGCAAAACTGCCGTGAGCGTTGCGATCAGTTTCTCGCGAAACACTTTCTACACGGTACGTTGTACAGTTCTTAAAACTGTTCGCCTACACGTTACGAAAGCGTTTGTGGAGACTGTACCCAAAGCAGCCAGTGTTTAGTGTTTTTCATTTCACAATGTCCAAACAATCAGGTGTGAATGAATCGGGCATGGCAACGAAGGATTACGTGGTGTATTGAAGGATTGTTATTAGTGATATACCACCTTTCTGGGGTTTTATTCTTGCTCGCAACAAAAACGTGGGGTATCGTTATGGTAAATATTTGTCTTTATTTTGTACAAAGCAAGCCAGTACAGGCAGGATTTCTGGAAATTTCAGTTAAAATTTACAGTAATATTTTGTTGTTTAAGGATAGATATTTGCGCTGAGAAGGGATATAATATAGATTGTAGAAAATTTAACAAATGTAGACCTTATACTTGCTTAAGCGATCCGGAATGACCGCATGAATAGATCAAAAAAATTTTCCAGGGCACAGCAAAGGATTACATGGAAAGGGATTATGTATGAACGAAAAACAAAAACCAATGATTCATCCGGTGACCGATGCCGATGCCGGACCGGTAACGGTGGCGCAGCCAGTTGCAGCTCATCGCAAATCGCGGATATCCACCAAGCTGCTGTTATTGACAACCGCCTTGATTGGTCTGGCGGTGCTAGTGCTGGCGATGCTGGCCATTAATCTGGGGGCATCGGCTTTAACCGATCCAGCCACAACCGATGTACAGGTTACGATTGCCAATCTACGCAATCAGATTTTATTAAGTGCCCTCGTTATTATTTTAATTGGCGGAGCCTGCGCCTATGTGATAGCACACACGTTTTGCAGACCGATTACCCGAGTCAAAGAAGTGGCCGATCAGGTGGCGCTGGGAAAGGTTGAGTTGGATTTAGAAATTACCGCCCATGATGAACTGGGTGATTTAATGAAGACTTTTGAAACCATCATTCAAAACAATAAAGACCTGGCAGAAACCGCCAAACGAATGGCTCAGGGCGATTTTGGCGTGGAAATCATCCCCCGTTCAGCCGATGATGTGCTGGCATCGTCGATGATTGCGGTCCGCCAGGAAATGAATCGGGTTCACGATGCCATCGTAAAATTTGGGCATGCCGCCACCGACGGTCAATTGAACTACCGGGGCAATACCAATGAGTATGCGGGTGGCTATAAAGATATGATTATTTCTTTGAATAATGTCATCAACACCTTTGTTAAACCGCTCAAGGTTGCCAATAAGGCGATTGAACGGATCGGCAACGGGGTGATTCCACCGAAAATCACCACCGAATACAAAGGTGATTTCAACGATCTTAAACGTAATATCAACGCCTGCATTGACGGACTGGGAGCCTTGACCGAAACCGGTGATGTCATTTCGCGCCTGTGCCTCAATGATTTTTCAGCCCGGGTTGAAGGCAACTATTTAGGCATCTATGGTGATCTGGCGATATCGGTCAATGAGATCCACGATAAGCTCAACCATATTCATGCCATTGTTAACAATGTCGCCAATGGGAATATGCGGGACTACGATGAGCTGGTAGCCACCGGAAAACTTTGTGATGCGGATGCGTTTATACCCAGTCTGATTCAGATGATTGAAAATATCCATGCCCTGGTCAGAGAAGCCGATCAGATGACCCAACTGGCAATTGCCGGCGATCTTGATCATCGTGGTGATCCCGCCAAGTTCTGTGGTGATTATGCCAAGGTCATTGCCGGCTTCAATCAGACCCTGGATGCCGTGATCGAACCGATCCAGGCGACTGCGGAAGCCTTGGATGAACTGTCAAAAGGAAATCTGAGCTTTACCATGACTGGCGAGTATCAAGGGCAGCATGGCAAAATTAAAGAAAACATGAACCGGACCATCAACTTCTTAAAAAATTATGTGGCGGACATTACCGAATTGCTGCAGCTGATCGGTGAGGGCGATCTGTCCCAGGAAATCCGGGCTTATTATCATGGCGACTTTAATGCCGCCAAGCTGGTCATCAATAGTATTACCACCAGTTTAAGCGGATTTATGAAGGAAATTGATGATTCCGCCGAACAGGTTAATGCTGGTGCCATCCAAATATCGGATGGCGGTCAGGCCTTAGCCCAGGGCACCACCGAACAGGCCAGTTCGATTCAGGAACTCACCGCGTCGATTGAAGAAGTGGCGGCGGAAACCAAACGCAACGCCAAAAATGCCAACGAAGCCAACCAGCGGGCCCAGGAGGTGCGCAACAATGCCGAAGTGGGGAATTCGCAAATGGCCAAAATGGTATCGGCCATGGTCGAAATCAACGAATCCTCCAAAAATATTTCCAAGATTATCAAGGTGATCGATGATATTGCCTTCCAGACCAATATTCTGGCCCTCAATGCGGCAGTCGAGGCCGCCCGGGCCGGACAGCATGGCAAAGGTTTTGCGGTCGTGGCCGAAGAAGTCCGAACACTGGCGGCCCGCAGTGCAGAAGCGGCTAAGCAAACCACCGGTCTGATTGAAGGCTCCATCGACAAGGTAGCGGCGGGCACCAGGATTGCCGATGAAACCGCCGAAAGTCTGGTTGAAATTCTCAATGAAATTGAAAAAGTGACAGGTTTGGTTGGCAACATTGCCCGGGCCTCCAATGATCAGGCCTCCGAGATTGCCCAGATTACCAAAGGCATCGAGCAGGTCTCCGTTGTTGTCCAAAGCAACTCGGCTACTGCCGAAGAAAGTGCCGCATCGGCTGAAGAGCTTTCCGGCCAGGCTGAAATACTTAAACAAATGATCAGTAGCTTTAAACTTAAGAGCATCAAACAAACCAGTACCGAGGACGATAACAAGGCACTGCTGTTACTGGCTGAAATGGCCAAGCAGGCGCCGGTCATCACCATGAACTGGCAAGTCCAGGTGGACACGATTGCTGCTGAAGTGGTCCCAATGGGGTATCAGGATATCGCAGTCATGGATCTGGGCGGTCATGCCAAGTACATCAACGGTGGTGGCGAGTTTGATGCCTGGGGTGAATTCTGGTATGAGGCGGGCTTCAAGGGCGAAACGGCCATTTCAGAAGAGACGATCAGTAAGGTCACCAACGAAGCGGTTATCTTTGATGTTGCGCCGATTAAACAAAGTGGCCAGGTTGTCGGTCTGCTGGTGGGCCGACGGGCTCCTCAGCAATAGCCATCCGCTTGATCAAAAGACTCGCAATCAACAGTCAAACCGCCTGGAGGCAAGAAAAATGCTTGTCTCCGGGCGGCTTTTTTTAGTGCTAGGCGATGTTGGTTGATTAAAATACCGGGGTGGGGGTATCAATAGAGGCAACCGAAAGATTTGTCGGTTGTTGTGAAACAGGGCCCACTGGCCCGAACCGTTTCGCAATGAACCCGGTTACTTTTTAAAAAGGGGGAACTGTTGATGCGATCCTTAAAATACGAAATGGTGCTGCTGGGGGCCACCCTGATATTGGGGGGGCTGCTGCTTGGTGGCTGCAGTACCGCTACGACCGCCACCAATAATCCGACTAAAATACCAGAACCCACCGTCACCACTACGGTTAATCCGGCCAATGCGGCGGCAGCTCAAGCTGCCATGAAATTTTATCTGGCAGTGGCCCTGGATCTGCCCCGGGCCCAGCTTGAAGCGATGCTGGCGGTGCCCGGGGAAGTCCAGGCCGATGGGCAAGTGGCCTATCGGGATCCGATAAACGGCTATGGGGTTCTGATCCGCTTTGGCGAAGACGATGCCGTTTTTGCCAAACAGCTTTTACCGGCGGGCCGATCCCCGGAACTGGCCGCACTCAACCCCTTTCCGGTGACCGACAAACAGGCTTATCGGATGGCCGTCGGAATGCCCTTCTACGAGGTTCAGGATGTGATGGGCAGTGATGGCATTGAAGTCAGCCTAAGCAAACCGGAAGCCGGCAGTACCAAGCAGGTTACCGGGTTGGGCTGGTTCAACCCCGATGGCTCCTATGCGGTTGTTTATCTTAACCTGCCCCAGGGTCTGGTGGTCGGGTCGGAATTTGTGGCTGGCCCGGTCTAGGGGGCGGCGACCAGATTCAGCCCCGGTTTTGTCAGTGACGACACAAGCTTCCGGCGGGATGGTAAAAAATTTGACGCAGTCGTTTATTCGTCTGGTCAATGGGTATACAAAGAACGAAACAGGTCACTCCGGGCGGAGTGATCAAACAAATTAAAGGAGGCGTTTTTTAATGTTTGGAATTACACCGTTTAAGAAAAATGAGGTAGCCCAGACCGGCGATGTCGTGGATTTTTACAACCTGGTTGACAACTTTTTCAACGACCGGCAATTTCCCATGATGAGCTTGAAAAATGACACTTTTAAAGTCGACGTAAAAGAAAACGACACGGAATTCATGGTCGATGCGGAAGTCCCCGGCTATGAAAAAGGTGACATTCATATCTGCTATGACAATGAAAACCTGATGATTCAGGTTGAGAAAAAAGAAGAAAAGGAAGAAAAAGGTGAAAAATATATTCACCGGGAACGATCCTTTTCCTCCATGCAGCGGGGCATCTATCTCCCCAATGTGTTGGAAGATCAGATCAAAGCCAGCTTTGAAAATGGGGTGCTAAAAATCACCGCCCCCAAAGGCCAGGCTCCCGAAAGCAAAAAAGAAATCCCGATCGAATAAGAAGGGGATAAAATAGTAGGGCATTAAAAGGCGGCTCCTAGGGGGCTGCTTTTTTTTGCGCTTCACAAAAATTGCCATCAGGCCAATTTTATGTTTGCATCCGAGGGTAGATGGCTTATAATGAAAGCAATGCACACCAACGGCAAACGGTGCATCAGGAAAGGGAGACGCTATGGATAAAAAGCCTAAAAACCCCCATCAGGGTCACCGCCAGCGGCTTAAAGCCCGGGTGATCAGCGAAGGAATCGACAATTTTGAGGACCATCAGATTCTGGAGCTGCTGCTGTTTTACGCCATCCCGATGAAGGACACCAATGCCCTGGCCCATCGGCTGATCGGCCATTATGGCTCGCTGGCCGGGGTTTTTGACGCCGATCCCCGGGATCTCTGCGCGTTGGTTGGGGTCACCGAAAACACCGCTCTGCTACTGAGCCTAATCCCGGCGCTGGCCCGCCGCTACCAGCAGGGCAAGCTGGCACCCAAGGCGGTGCTTGGCAGTACCACCGCCGCTGGCGAATATGTCGTGTCGTTATTTACCGGGCGGCTTAACGAGGCCTTCTATGTGATCTGTCTGGATAGTCAGAACAAGGTCAACCAGGCAAGCCTGCTTCACGAGGGCACCATCAACGAAGCCCCGGTTTACCCCCGGCTGATTGTCGAAACGGCGCTACGGCATCAGGCCGCCAGCATCATCCTGGCTCACAATCATCCCGGCGGCAGCCAGCGGCCCTCTCAAGCCGATCTTGATGTCACCCGGAGGATCAGGCAGGCCACCGAGGCCATTGCCATTCCGGTGGTGGATCATATCATTGTAGCCGGGGATGGCTATTACAGTTTTGCCGAGAACCGGGTCTTGTGAGGGGCCGATCAAAAAAGCACCAACCCAAAATGGTTGGTGCTTTTTTTGCCCTGAGGGCACGCTTTATTTCGTCTGGCTTAACAACGCTTGAATTCGGGTTAAAAACAGCGGGACGTTCAGGGGCTTGGTGAAATAATCGGTAAAGCCCATGGCAATGCCCTTGTCGATATCGGTTGGCATGGCGCTGGCGCTGAGGGCTACCACCGGGATCATGCGGGTTTCGGCAGTAGCTTTTAGCTGTTTTAACACCGCGTAGCCGTCCATTCCGGAGAGATGGATATCCAGGATAATTAAATCCGGTTTTTGGCTGTGGGCCAGCTTAAGTCCCAGCTCGCCGCTTGTTGCTGTTAAAAGCTCAATGTTGGGAATCTTGGCAAGGGCTGCTTCCATTAGTTTCAGGTTGGTCTGATTATCTTCTACATACAGCAAAAGGTAGAGCTGGCCAGATAGCGTCTGGAGGAGATCAGAAGCGATCTGGTCGGTTTTTTCTGAGTTATCAGTCCGCTCCATAAAGGGAATTTCCAGACAAAAATGACTGCCTTCGCCAGGGGTGCTCGTCACATCAATGCTTCCGCTAATCAGTTGGCATAACTGTTTGACCAGGGTTAAGCCGATGCCGGTGCCTTCGACGGAGGCGCTGGTTTCGGGAAGCCGCAGGAAGGGGTCAAAAATCGCGGTTAGCTGGTCAGCGGGAATGCCCAGACCGGTATCGATGACGTCAAAGCGCAGGTGATCGACGGTTTTTTCCAGGCGGATGGTTACCTGGCCGTTCGGGCGGTTATACTTAATGGCATTGGAGATCAGATTGATCAGGATCTGTTTGAGACGAGTTCGATCAGTCACAGTGGTCAGGGTAGCCGGTTCCGGGCGCTCAAAGCTCAGTGTGACCTGGTTTTGGTCAGCCAAAGGTTGCATCAGCGAAAGGATTTCATCCACCAGCGTAAAAAGATCAACCGGTTCATTGGACAGGGAAAAGCGTCCGGATTCGATCCGGGACAGATCGAGAATTTCATTGATCAGATTGAGCAGATGATCCCCAGCCCGGATGATTTCAGTGACATATTGCCTCTGTGATTCGGAAAGCGGTTCCTGAGGATTCATTTCCATCAGCTGGGAAAAGCCCAGAATAGCATTAAGCGGTGTTCGCAATTCATGGCTCATCTGGGACAAAAATTCTGATTTGGCCCGATTGGCTTTTTCTAGGGCCTGATAGGCATCCCCCAATTTTTGGCCCATGGCAATCAGGTTGTGGGCGGTTTCTTCGAGCTCGGTCACCGGCATTGGCGGTTCCGGCTGATAATAATCACCCTGACCGATCTGATCCAGAACGGCATTGATTTTATTGAGCGGCTGCGAGATATTTCTGCTCATGGCATAGGAACGTTTGGATAAAATATAAAAAAACACCGAGTAAAACAGAATCAACCCGGCAATCATCAACAGCCCGATTTGAATCAGTGACTGGTTAATGGCATTGGTATGCTGATAGACATTGGCCTTTGGGACAATCACCAATAGTTTCCAACCAGTTTCTGAAACAGTATTCCAGGAAACCAGTTGTGGTTGGTTGTTTAAGGTGATTTGGGTTGCGCCATTTTGAGAGCGTTTTAACTGTTCGGCCACGGCAGCAAATTCCGGCCGTTTGTAGACATTAAAATCGTCTGGTTTAAAGGTGTCCTGGGTAATGGCTTCTTCATAATGATGGTCGGTTAATTCCCGCAGTCCCCAGTCGGCCTCACCTTGTTGGGGCAGGGCAAGAATGGCGCCATCCTTACCGACCAGGATGCCATAGCCCTGCCAGGGGAATTCCCAGTTGAGGATCTGATTGGCAATCGTGCTGATGGTGACATCGATGCCGACCACCCCTTCTAGAAAATCGCCGTTATAAACCGGGGCAATCGCCGAAGCCATCCAACCATGACCGGCCGGATCAAGATAGGCATCGGTCCAGACCACTTTTTTCTGGGCATTGTGAATATAATCAGCCTCATAATAAAAATTGTATTCCGGGATGTTCATTTTTTCCGGGTATTGTTCCAGCACATTGAAATAGGGGTAGATGACATTAAGGGAATCAAAGCTGTTAAAATAAACTTGTGTCGTTAACGGATGGGTAGAAATGATGTCTTTCATCAGTGGTTGCAGCGCCAGTAGCCGGGCGACTTTATCCCGTTCGGGGGCATTAACTGGCATGACGCCGCTGTAAAAAACCGCCGCCCCGCCAGTGGCCGTATCGCTTGTGGTGACATAGGCGCCGTTATCGGCGTAGGCCAGTCGGGCAGCATCGTCACTGTCTAAAGCCGACGGTGTTGCCAGAGCCTGACTGGTTTGCTGCTGATACAGAGCCGCCACATGGGCGAAATCGTAAAGTTGTTTATTAATCAGCTCGGCTTCTTTTTCAGCCAGCAGGTTGAGTTCAAGATTTACGGATTCCTCCAGAGCCGCTTTGGTTTCCCAGCGGGACCAGTTATTGGCGCTAAAATAGATCCCCACAAAAACCAGCTCGACTACCACCAACGGGATCAGGGCTGTGCGAAGATAGGATTGCCAAATCCACTTAAAGACCGAGATCGGTTCGGTATTATTTTTTTTCATTTCTCCAGTCTCCTTGGTGATGGTTAGAAGTGCCTACTAAAAAAGTCTAAGCGCTCCGGATCAATTGGTACACTCGTTATAGATTTTAATGAAACGGTCAACATTGTCCAAAAACAGCTGCAGCAGCTCCGGATCAAAATGATGCCCGGCTTCCCGGGCCATTAAGTCCAGGGTGCTGTTCATCGTCCAGGCCGGTTTATAGGGGCGTTCTGACAATAGCGCATCAAATACATCGCAGATGGCCGTTATTCGACCCTCAAGCGGAATGGCATCAGCCGCTAATCCGGCCGGGTAACCGCTGCCATCCCATTTTTCGTGATGACTCAAGGCGATAACCTCGCCCAGCTGCAGCACCGTCGCAGCGCTGCCGGTTAAAATATCGGCCCCTTTCTGGGTGTGGGTTTTCATGATTGCCATTTCCTCAACAGTCAGAGGACCGGGTTTTAACAGAATGCCGTCAGGGACGCCGATTTTTCCGATATCATGCATCATCGCCGCCTGAGACAGGAGCAGACAGTCGCTTTGATCAAGCCCCCATAGCTGACCCAGCACGGCAGCATACTGACCAATCCTAAGGATGTGATTGCCGGTGTTGTCGTCCCGGAATTCGGCTGCTATCAGCAGTTTATTGACCAGCTCCAGCTGGATGTTTTCGATTTCCCGGGTACGTTCGGTGACCCGTTCTTCCAGCAGGCGATTATTTTCTTTGGTGGCGTTATGGAGCAGGCGAATCTCGAGTAGATTAGTGACCCGCATGATCACTTCGGTATGATCAAAGGGTTTACCGATAAAATCCCGGGCTCCCAGCTCCAGCGACTTGAGGCGGTTTTCTTTATCGCTCTGGGCGGTAATCACAATCACCGACAGATAGTCTTCGTTCTCTAGCGCATTTAATTGCTTAAGAATGTCAAAGCCGTCAAGATAGGGCATTTTTAAGTCCAATAGCAGTAGATCCGGCTGAAACGTCTGATAGGTGCTAAGCACCTCCCGGGAATCCGTTAGGGTGACAATATTGGTATAGCCACTGAGTTTTAATAATTGTTCCAGTAAAAAGACATTGGCTGGCGTGTCATCGACAATCAGAATCCGGGAAGTCTGCTTAATTAAGGTCATTGTTTTGGTTAACATGTGATTACCCCCATTCCTTGAGAAATAGCCAGAAGCGCTGTTATTTATTTTATCACAACGAGAAAACGATTTCAATCATTCTAAATTAGTCTGAAGATAATCGATTATCTGGTTGTCTCTGGCAATACCATCATTGATGTTAAATGTGGCCGTGATGGACATTTGAGTTCCCATCCGATTGAATAATAAGAAATGCTAGACGGTTTGGCTTAAAGGTCGGACCAGCAACAAAATACTAAACAGAGACGATGTGAAATAATACTGAGTTAAGATGCGCCTGTTTAAGCAGAGTGACTAAAATACCGGATGTTCACAAATTTTGGGAAGTGGCCCAGAAGTTTGTGAACATCCGGTTTTTTGCGTGTTGACGAGCCGAAAAATGGGACGTGCTTGAGAACTTTCCGCCATCTCTTTGGCCAAGCCGCTAATTGATACGCACCGGGGCACCACTGCGCTCGGCGATGATCTTCTTCTACCTCGCCAACGAGGGTCTGAGTATTTGTGAAAATCTGGCCGTCCTCGGGGTGCCCATCCCCAAACGCTTAAAACAGGTGGTGGCCGAACTGGGAGAGGAAGAAGTGCCTTAAAAGAATACACCACCGCCCCCCTCATGATCGAGGAAGGGCGGTGGTGTTTTTTTGCGGCGGTTTTATTTGCGTAAAGCAAACCACCAATCAGTATTAATAACTTCACTGTACAGTAACGGTATTGATAGAAGGATCAGAGACATTTCCCGCCAAATCGACCGCATAAACTTTGTAAGTCCCGGGACTAAGCCCGGCAGTGGCTATCGATATATCGGTGTTAATTGCGCTTACCGCTGCACTGGTTGCCTTGCTTGCAGTGACTAGCGCATCCAGTGACGCTTTATCGGTAACTGTTGCGGATTC
This sequence comes from Acetobacterium wieringae, assembly GCF_026646375.1. Taxonomy (GTDB): domain Bacteria; phylum Bacillota; class Clostridia; order Eubacteriales; family Eubacteriaceae; genus Acetobacterium; species Acetobacterium wieringae_A. Next base: position 175,619 of record NZ_JAIPPU010000003.1, on the reverse strand, counting down.
GATGACCAGATAAAGCCTGCCCAACTCGTTACTCCGGGCGCCGGTAATCGCTGTGCCAACATTTACCGTCTGTGTTGGTACTGTTGGTGCTGCCGGGGGGGTATCATCAATGGTTATCGTATGATATGACATGGCCGACAAGTTGCCTGCTTCATCGGCGGCGACAACCTTATAGGCCCCTTCGCTTAAGTTGGTTGTTGCAATTGCCGTTGCCGTAGAACTTGCTGTAATGGCCACTGCGGTGGCGGCACCGTTTGTCACTGCCAACTCTGCTGCCGCCTGGGTAGTGATGCCCGAATTCGCCAAAACCAGATAAGCCTTGCCTTTCTCGTTGCTTGTGACATTGACAGATACCCCGGAATGGACACTGAGATGATCGCCTTGCGAAACAAAGGCTTCTGGGGGAGTACTATCCCAGGTATAGGTGGCGGTAGTGATGGCACTATTGGTATAGCCGGTTTTGGCGGCCATGACTTTTAAGGTAAGGGTGTTGCCATTGTTTGGATTTAGGGTACTGAAGTCTACTGTGGTCGCTGATGTGCTTGCAGTTGTGGGCTCGGCTACCGTTGTTCCGATGGCCGCGTTATAATAACAGGTGGCATCGCTGGTAGCCGTTGTCAGTTCGATTATTTTCGCCGGTCCGATTTTTCCGGAAGCCGGGCTGACAGCAGGTGTCGCCACAATCGCGGCCGTTGTGGTGCACGTCAGGGGACCGGTTATTATGCTGGTGTAGGTGATCACCTGCGTTTCCAGACTTGAATCGTCAAAGGTGGTGCCGCTCCAGGTGACCGTATCACTGGCAACGGTTTTGCTGATGCTGAAGCTGACCTTTGACCCACTGACAACCAGACTGCCGGGGGCGATTGGCGTATTGCGTAGCGGGATCACCGGATGATCGGAGGCATAGGCAGCACTGACGGTCCCCCAGGAACCAGTCCCATTGTCGGCAGCAGTCGTGTAGTTGACCGTAAAGTGGGCGCTGGTTAAAGTTGTTTCATCATTAATGGTCTGGCCGGTGTAGCTCCCGTTGACAAAGAGGTAGCGTGTCCCGCTTTGCGCTGTCAGGGTGTAGACCCCGGGACTAACGCTTGCAGTCATGGCAACCGGAGCAGGGGTATCGGCCGACGATCCCAAAGCGACACTGGTTGGATTTGCCGCGACTCCATCAATTGTGATGGTAACATGAGCGGTATAGTTCACCGCAACGACGGCAGAGATGTTGACAAACTGGATCACCTTATCAGCGCTGTCGACGGCGGCAATGCCAATGTTTTTGCCGTTGGCGGCGGTGACTAAATTCGCGGCTGTCGGATTTAGCTGATTGGCAACATGGGCAGACCAGTCGGCACCGACATCGGGGGTCGGGACAGCCTGATCATCGCTGCTGATCAGATACAAAAATTTAGCTGAACCAGACGGCAGGGCCGGCATGGTAATGCTGGTTTTATCACTGCTGGCACTGTCATCAGCAATCTGGACGCCGGCAAGGGTGGGTGTCGCTGCCCGGTTGATCGTCAGTTCATAATGCCTGGCCGAGGTGGTGTCTTCAGAGGTGATTCTCAGATACGCTTTTGTCGCACTGCCGGAAGTCAAGGTGAGTGGACTAGTCTCGGTTGCAAAGTTACTGTCTGAAAAGAGCTTAACGGTTGCGCCAACATCGGCGGTGATATCGGCAAGCTGGATCGTATTTTGACTATTTTCAACATCCAGATTCACCTGGATGGGGCTAATTGGTGTCCCGGTGCCCAAACCTGTCAAAACGACCTGCCCAAAAACAGTTCGCAGAGTTGCGCCAAAGGAGAGAATGTGGGTTGCGGCACTGGTAACGGTGCCACTGTAACTGCCGGCACCAATAAATTGAACCTTATAATATTTTCCGGCGTCGCTACTAATGAGTGAATAGGTTTTCTCAGTCAAGCCGGGAATTGCCGAATAAACCCCGTTTTCGCTATCACTTCGCAGCCACTGATAGCTACCCGTTGCGGCAGCGGGGGTTGGCTCAGCGGTCAGGTTCTGGCCGTTTACCGGCGTACCGGTAATCGCAATCGCCGTGACCGGGGTGGTGCTGCTTCCGCCGCCACCACCAGGCGCAACCGGTACAACAACCGGCGGTTCAGTAACCGCGGGATCGACGGTTTGATTTTCGGGCTTGACCTGGTAGGTGACACCATCGGCATTGACATCAGCCTGGTTAATTGTGCCCTGTCCTTTTACAGCGGCTGCTTCATCAAAGACCATTTGGCCAACCGTCGAACTGTAATCCATCTGGATTTCACAGTTCTTTGCGCCATCGCTGACAGTCATTGAAGCAATCAGTCCGTCGCGGGTTTTTACAATGACGTCTGAGGCATTGATGCTGACTCGGTCAAAATCTCCTTCCAGAAGCACTTCTTCGCCGGCTGTGGTATTGTCAATAATAACGGTTGCGCCGGTTAAATCGGTTGCCACAACCCGGATCGCGCCCGTTGGGGTGCGTTCAATCACAATTTCATGGTACTGCCCGGCATTGATGTGAATGCTGTTGATCCCGCCGCCGCGGATAAAGGTTTGCCCTAAAACTGTGACATTGTTGAGCGTTACGTCACCATCACCGACTTCTTCGGCAATGGTCAGATTCCGGCTGATCAGCATATTCTGTAGGACAACCCGACTGGCTTTTATGGTTACGTCGCCGGATAGTGTTTCGAGCCCAATTTCCGGTCCATAAGTACCGGCCTGATCAAAAGTCTTTAAGGTAACCAGAGCCGCATAGGCATTTTGAATTGTTGCGGTTGCGGTGTCAATTTCAGCTTGAATATTGGCTTTCGAAACCGCATTTTCGGCAAGCACCGCCTGAAGATTACGCCATGTATCGGCGGCGTAGTCGTTTTCCTGTAACTGAGCGATCGTGTCAAGCAGCGTCTGATAGCGACTTAGATTGACTTCCTGTTTGACAAGTTTAACCTGCAATTCTTCCAGACGCAGGCCAGAACCGGTGGTTCCCAGCTCCGCCCCATTTTCAACCCAACCCCAAGCGTCGCCGGTTAGGGGAAGATCACCGCGGTTTTGGACATGACCGCGATAGCAGATATCATACCCGGGAAGATTTTCAAGCCAAATTCTGATCGACTCAACCCGCAGGCCGCGGCCACTGGTGCCGGCAAAGGCCCCATCACTGACCGGATCAAGCCAGCCCAGGTTCTCGACATGAACCTGGTACTTAAGACTGGCCCCCTCGGGGATGGCACCGGTCATTTCGATCCAGAAGCCTTCAATGCGGAGGGACTGGCCGCGCGTCCCGATGGCATCCGGCCCGATCAGCATCGTCCCTTCAGGCTTGGGCATATTGCCGTAATTCTGAATGTGTCCGCGATACTGTATCCCGATCGATGTATTTGCGTCAGCAGGGACATCGTCGGTATTGGCGGATACAGTGCCTGGGCTGCATAAAAAAATGATAAAAAAGAAAATAAACGAAACAATCGTCGCCAGTGAATAAGTAAAAAAAACCTTGTCACTGTTTTTGGGTTGCATAACCGTTTTCATCTCAACTTCTCCCTTTCTCCTAAACGATAAACGTTTTCTATGCCTTAATTATATCAAGCGCATCACGCTTCATCAAGTGAAAGCACTCCATAAAAATAATTAATAATGATTATCGATAACATATCATTGTGACAAAGCGGGGATCTGACAGAGTTCAGGCCAGTTTTGGGCTCAATGTAAAACCCGAAGCTCAATGGGTCAGGCGATTATTTACCGCTTTAAACCTTTGAATTATTTTAAAAACGGCGTATAATAAAAGCATTAAAAAAGCGCCGGGCCATCCGCCAGTCAAGGCCGGGTGAGGCAAAAGGCAGAAACGGAAGGACAATGGATAAACCCCCCCACAAAGGCCACCGCCAGCGGGTCAGGACCCGGGCCATCGTTGACGGCATCGACAGTTTTGAGGTGCACCAGATTCTGGAGCATCGGCTGTTGTGATGCGGTGCTTAAACGTTAGAAAAGAGGAAGTTTGATGATTAAACAGGGTTTGCGTTGGTGGCTGGTGTTGCTTTTGCTGTTGGCAGTGGCGGCGATTGCGGCCGGTTTGTTTATCCAAGACGAGTTGCTCTGGGGCTTGGGCCTGGGGTTTCTGCTGTTTTTTATGATGCTGGTGCCGGTTATTGCCATGCGGGCCAGACGGCTGGGGCGCGTTGACCAAACCCCGGCCCTGGCGACCTGGCGCTACACCCCCGATGAAGCCCGCCAGGTGGCCCGCGATCTGCTGGCCTGGCAGCGGCAGCGTAACCGCTGGCTGGTGCCGTTTACAGCCGGCTGTCTGGCGCTGCTCGGCGGGGTTTTTGCGGTGATTCTGCATCTGGAGTTTCCCGACCGGCCGCTGTGGCAATGGTTGCTGCTGGTAGTGCCGGCAGGCTTACCCTGGGTTGTCCGGGGGGCCTATCACGGCTATCTGCGCCACCGGATTAAAAGAGCCCCCTGCGAAACCCGAATCGGCCGCCATTTTTTAATCTGGGGCAATGTCCGTCCGGTCTTTAATGAACGCGATACGCTGGTCGTCACTGCCGCCGACTACCTGAGCGAAAACGGCCGGCACTACCTCAAGGTCTGTTATCACAGTACCGAGCGGATGCGCTATGGCAAGGCAGAGTTTGACGATTGGGTGCTGCTTTTGATTCCGGCGGGGCACGAAAGCGAAGCCCGGGCACTGTTGACCATAATCGGTGACCAAAGCGAGCAATCATAAGCACCGCCGATCCAGGAAACGGTCGCCGATAGCCTCCGGACATTACCAAGCCGCCCCTCCATTACTGCAATGGTGGGGCGGCTTTTTCGTTTGGCTGTGTGCGAGGCAAATAAGAGCTCGGGCGCGCTGAGCCGCCCGCTAAATTTAGCAGATGTCAACTTTTTCTAGGGCTGACTTTCTGTCAGGGCGTGGTAGTTGATAAAAAAGGCAATAATTTTCGCGGGAAGGTTTGGCATTAGGGGGGAATGGGCGTATAATAGAAAGGTAAGACTAAAATTTACGAAAATAAGCATTTTTAACACATTTAAATACCCAAAGGGGCCACCACCGATCAGGAGAAAAAGATGTCTCACAATCCTAATAAAACGCTGCACTACTATAACCATACCGCCCACACCTTTGTTCAGGGCACCGTTGATGCTGACCTTTGCAAACTGCATCGCCTCTTTTTAAAGCTGCTGCCAATCCAGGCCCACATCCTCGATCTGGGCTGCGGCTCCGGCCGGGATGCCAAGGCGTTTATAGATGCCGGATATAAGGTTACTGCGATGGATGGCTCCGACGGCTGTTGCAAACTGGCCGGCGATTACATCGGCCAGCCGGTGCTCTGTCAGACCTTTGACGAACTCGATTTTGTGAATGCCTTTGACGGCGTCTGGGCCTGTGCTTCGCTTTTGCATGTGCCCTACGGTGAACTGACCGGCATCTTTGAAAAAGTTGTTCGGGCCTTACGTCCCGGCGGCACTCTGTACGCGTCCTTTAAATACGGTGATTTTGAAGGGGAACGCAACGGCCGGTATTTTACCGATCTCACCGAAGAACGGCTGCTGGGGCTGCTGGAGCCGATGGCGGGGCTGGAGGTTGTGGAGACCTTTGTGACTGGAGATGTAAGAGAAGGTAGAGATGCGGAGAAGTGGTTGAATGTGATTGGAAAAAGAAAAAAATAAACAAGAATTTGGGGAGAATATGAAACAGAAGTTTTTTGATTATATCGGAGATAAAGAAAATTTAGCAAATTATCAGAAATCGTATAAATTAGTTTTTTTAAAAGCAATCTTTGAAAACATGGATCAAGAAGGAAAAGTTTCGGCAGCCAAGATAGCCGAGACCTTTAAAAGTTACTATGTAGCTCGTGTTGACAGCGGAAAAGAACCAGATTTTGATGTTGAGTCACGTATTCGTAATGTTAAAGAGTCTTCAATTGAACAAATCCTTGCTGTGATTAAAGATAATCCCTACCGAGTGATTAATGAAAAAGGCTATATTTCTTATAAAACAATAAATGATGTCGATTATTTTTGTCTCAATCCTGAGTTGCTTGCAGAGCTAGATTCAACTGACATCGATGAGCTTAAGAAAACTTTCGATTATAAACTCAACAAATATTTCAAACTACGTGATGAAACCCTAACGCTGCGCGACGGACTTAATACCATGTTGGAAAACTATGCGAAGGCGCGAAATTCGGAACCATTCACAAAGAATCCATTAGGTGACTTAATGCGTAAAAAAATCCCGAAAGCAATTGAACTGTTGCCTTTTTTTGATGGCCAAAAATATTTAATAAAAGGTAGTATTGGACAGGGCAATTGGGCAGTGTCACCCTGGATTGGGATTTTTGATAAGACAATAACAAAAACACCGCATAGTGGAGTTTATATCGTCTATACTTTTTCAGTTGATGGTGAAAGCCTTTACCTAACTCTCATGCAAGGCGTTACCGCATTACAGAAGGAGCTAAAGCCAAAAGGTGCATTACGAAGACTAGAAGAAATTAGAGATGCAATCCGTAGTCAAATCAATCCCCGTAATTTTAGTACAGACAACAATCTACTAACTGGCGAAGACTCTCTTTATGCAAGTACGATTTTTCATAAAACTTACAAGAAAGGTCAACTGCCTGACAATTCGCAATTAGCAACGGATTTGGAAGAAATTATGGGTCTTTATCAGGTGTATCATACATTATTTGTGGAACATCCAGAGAAAATTGGCCTTGAGATTGAAAGTTTACCAGAAGTATATATTGAAGATCAAAATGACATATCAGTAACCGACGAATTAGCTCGGATCAGTGATTATATCAAAACCAGAGGCTTTTCCTATGAAGCCGGGATGATTGAAAATTTTTACCTGAGTCTCAAAACCAAGCCATTTGTGATTTTAGCCGGCACCTCAGGTACCGGTAAAACTAAACTGATTAAACTTTTTGGTGAAGCCATTGGCGCGACCAGAGAAAACGGCCAGTATCTAATGGTACCGGTGCGCCCTGATTGGTCGGATTCGTCGGATTTATTAGGCTATCTTGATTTAAATGGCAAGTTTGTCCCCGGGGTGATTACTAATTTTATTTGTACCGCCATCGGCGACTTAGAAAAACCCTATATCCTTTGTTTAGACGAAATGAATCTCGCTCGGGTTGAATACTATTTCAGTGATTTCCTCTCGGTCATGGAAACCAGAGAAAAGTCAAATGAACGGTTAAAATCCACGGAATTACTAAACCCCAATCTCTTTGGCCAGGATGAAGCCGCCCGTAGTCAGTATCAGGGGCTCCACATTCCCGAAAATCTTTATCTTATTGGTACCGTCAATATGGATGAAACCACCTTTCCCTTTAGCAAAAAGGTTCTCGATCGGGCTAACACCATTGAATTATCCTATGTCGATTTGGATTTGATCATTGGACAACAAAAAAGCCCGGTATTTAATGTTGTTCCCAATACATTTCTAAAAACAGAATATCTCTACCTTAATGAATGTCAGGATTGTGAAGACATTTTGCTCGAAACCATTTCGACCCTCAAGCAAATAAACGCGGTTCTGGGTGCCGGCTTTGCCCAATTTGGTTATCGGGTACGTGATGAAATCTGTTTTTACATGGTCAATAACCAGAATAATGAAATTTTAGAACAGAATATTGCTATGGATTATTGCATCCTACAAAAGATTTTACCGCGTATTCAAGGGAGTAGCATGAATATTAAGGACGTGATGATTTCATTATTTGCAATCTGCGCTGGGACATCAAATGTTTTAATTGAGAGGGACAATGCCAGCACCAAGATGTTTGAATATTTGCAAGTAAAGAATATTTTTTATCGCAAGAGTGCTGAAAAAATTGCCTTTATGACACAGCGCTTAGAAGAAGATGGTTTTACATCTTACTGGTTATAAATATGGATCTCTTGTCATTCACGAATCAAAAGATTAGGGTAACCATTCGTGGTAATCCCGGAAATTGTTTGTATCATTATAGTGGAGAAGCTGAAGATGCGAGTATCCAAGTCTTTGCCCAGGATCATGGCGAACTCACTTACAATGAAGGAGACAACGAAAAAACCGCCAGTATTCAACCCAAACAGCGTTTCTTTATAAGCACCCAGCCGTTATTTTTTGAGTACCAGAGCTATGAAATGATCATCGAAAATGAATCGGGTAAAGTTTTGGAATTTTGGCATCAAAGTCCTTTGATCCGTGATAAGATCAAACCGCTGGGGCGATCCGGAAAGCTTTACACGGGGGTTGTCAATTTAGCCGGTGAAATTGGCTATAGCGATTTTGAAATTCTATTGGATGGCAAACGTAATCTCAACCTTACCATTGAGATATTTCCGACCAAGATCAGTTACCGCAAAGACTACAATGAGCTGATGATGGACGTCACCAATGAGGTTTATGAATTAGCTTTTGATTTTATCAAAAGAACCTACCAAGGCGCTAGCCTCAACCAGAAACAAAACAAAGATGCTACGGTTTTTTATAGCATCCTGCGACAACTCTATGACCCCTTTATCCAAGCCCTCGATCAGTTAATGTTGCGTCCCCATCATCAGCTTCATAAGGTGAGTGAGGTCGTGCCGGCAAACAAGGTCAAACGAACTAACCGCGACACCATCAAATGGCTGCGTAAAAATCAACGGGAGATCACAAAAAAAGATAGCGGCTATTGTATCAACCGAGCTTTGACAGTCAAAAAAGAAATCACCTACGACACTATGGAAAATCGCTTTGTCAAGTTTATCGTAAGCACCATTCGACAACGCATTCAAAATGTCAAGAATCATTATGAAAAATTAGCCCGTACCGCTGACCCTGCCTTACTGGATACCCTCCAAGGGATGATCCGCGGTATCGATGTCCGGCTGTATTCAGATTTTCTCAATCGGGTGGGGGAATTTGACAGTCGCACCAGCATGTCGTTGGTGTTTATGATGGCTCCAGCTTATCACAGTCTTTATCATTATTATTTAATGCTCAATCAGGGGTTGACCTTAACTGGGGATTTATTCCATATTTCCACAAAAGATTTGCCAGCCCTTTATGAATATTGGTGTTTTATTAAATTAAACGCGATCTTGAAAACAAAATATGAACTGAAAGCCCAAAATATCATCAAGGTCCATAAAAACCGTCTTTTTGTGACATTAAAGAAAGGGGCTGAGTCCCGGGTTCGTTATCTCAACCCACGAAATGGGGAAGAGCTGTTCTTAGCCTATAACCCCAAAAGTCACGCCTTACCAACGGTTACCCAAAAGCCTGATAATGTCCTGACCCTTAAGAAAAAAGAAAACGGCTTGACCTATAAATATATCTTTGATGCCAAATACCGCATCAATACTGCCCTTCCCGGAAGCGCCTATCAGCAGATTTATCAAAACCCCGGCCCACAAGAAGATGACATCAATACAATGCACCGCTACCGCGATGCCGTGGTTTATGAAACCACCGGCAGCCACCAATACCAACAAGGGATGTTTGGTGCCTATATTCTCTTTCCCTATCACAACGAAACAGAATACCTGCACCACCGTTTTTATAAAAGTATTGAAACGGTCAACATCGGTGGCTTACCCTTTCTACCATCGGCAACTAACTTGGTCGAAAAACAATTGGCAGAGCTGATCGATGAATCGGCAGAATCAGCCTTTGAACGAGCGCTCTTGCCCATTGGCATTGAGAACAAATTAAAGCAGGTTGACTTTAGCCACCGGGATGTTTTAGTCGGGGTGGTTAAAGACGAGAAGCAATTAGCCGCCAATCTAAGCCACTGTTTTTATCATATCCCTCAGAGAAGCGTGGCTGAAAAACGTTTTCCGATTCATACTATTGCCTTGTATCAATCCATTAGTGCGTTTGGGAAAAAGGAATCAGGTATTTGCTATTATGGCGAAGTGGTCAGCTATGAAACGATAAAACGTGAACAGATTACCGAAATTCCTAGCAAACAAAATGTTGATGAAGTTTACTATAAATTCACCGTAAGAGAATGGTTGCAACTGTCAACCCCCATCAAACCAAAAGAAATCGGGCCGCTTGTCAATACCTACACCAACCGGTACCTGTTAGAAAACGCCACCCACGTAGCAGAGCTATATATAAAAACGGAGGAAGAATACCGCCTCTACTACGAACTAAAAAGGATCACCGATATCTCGATTCAAGAACAGAATAGTGAAGTACAAGGATTTTTGTTTGGTAATAACTGCGTTGTGATCCGGGATGGCAAGATTCACCTCTTTGCGGAGGATGGGCGTGAATTAGAGTTTGCAGTTACGGAGTTTAGGAGGCGGCCTAGGGAAGTGATGAGAGGGATTGGGATTATGACGAAGATTTAAAATTATGTTTATTTTATAGTTTGCATAGTTTCGCAAAAAACATATCAATAATGCTGGGTTTTGCATTTCACAAATTCTTTTAATGTTTTAAGATAGGAGATCGTTATTTATGCAATGGATAAACGAAAATAAAGAATGGTTGTTCAGTGGTTTAGGCTTAACACTATTAAGCATAGTTGTATTTATTATAAAAAGATTTTTTAAAAGTGGTGTTTCTAAAAATGATCATGTAATAATGAAACAAAATAACAAGAAAAATTCAAAAAATATACAAATAAATGAATTTAATTTAAATATTGATAGGAAAGAAGAATGAAAAGTGGACGAGAAATTGTATCAAAAAAACGGTAGAGAAAGTAATAATATTCAAGTAGGAACGATTAACAGTTTTGGATTGAGTTATACAGAAACTAAAGAACTATGCCGTGATTTAATAAGTGATGAGTTGTCTATATATAAGAATGAGGCAGAAATAGAGGCACATAGAAGAAATGAAAAGTTTTTGGATGATTTCATTTTACGCTTAAAGGATGAAAAACTGACAAATGAAATAGTCTTAGAGGAATTTAAGAATCCGGACACACAGCATTGTTTTGTCAATGCGCAAAAAGCGTTTATTAGAACTGGCACACCCGAGATGGAAGAAATATTAACACGACTGATGGTGGATAGAATAAAAGAAAATAAGAGAACTCTTTTACAAATTGCATTGAATGAAGCGATTACAGTTGTTCCTTTACTTTTGCCTGAACAGTTTGACATACTTGCGTTGGTTTTTTTACTGAGATATACAATAAATAATACTATTGTTTCAAAGGAGACTTTTAAGAATTATTGTAAAAATTATTTATTGCCACAGATTATAGGCCTCAATAAAAAAGAATCACTATATCAACATATCGAATATGCAAAATGCGGTAGCATTACATTAGCTGAAAATAGACTGTCAGATATTTTCAGCAGAAGATATAGAGGTCTTTTTTTACATGGTTATACTAAACACGAGATAGAAGATTTGTCAAGTAAGTATCCTCAATTATTCACAAGTTGTTTGAATGATGTCGAATTAATTCAGTTTAATACTATAAATGAAGATTCTCTGGTAAATGCATTAAAAGAATACAAAATGAACGAAGAAGAAATTAATCGTACTGTCACATTATTTAATTCAAATGTTATGGATAATGAAAAGATTACTAGTACTGTATGTGATTTGGTACCTGATATGAAACAACTATTTGAAGACTGGGATAATTCTAGTATGAAAAACCTTACGTTAACATCCGTGGGAATAGTAATTGGAGCTACTCATCTGAAAGAACGGAGCGAAGAAAAGTTTGATTTAAATATTTGGGTTTAATTATTTTAAAAATATAAATCACGAAAAGAGAAAAAGTTTCAATTAGGAGGTACCCGCCCATGTCCCTATTCACCCCCAACACCACCCCCATCTTCTTAAAAGAAGATTCCGATACCAGCCAGCAGATTGCCCGACTAAAAGAACTCCATGAGCAGGCCACCGGCAAGCTCAAAGATGATATAGCCCGGGAGCTATCCCTGGTCAGCTATGGCGAAGTCGGTGAGAAAAACATTGCCTTTGAGTTGAAGAACTCCGGCATGCCGATGGTTATTATCCACGATCTTCGCCTGGAGTTTGAAGAGTTGTCCGCCCAGATTGACTATGTGGTGGTCACCCGCAAGCTGATCTTTTTTATCGAGTGCAAAAACCTTTATGGCAACATCGACATTGATGACCAGGGCAATTTTGTCCGCAGCTATCCCTGGAATGGTCGCACCGTCAAGGAAGGGATCTATTCACCAATTACCCAGAACCAGCGGCATTTAGAAGTGCTCAAACAAATTGGGCGATCGAACCGCAATAATGCTCTCACAAAAACGCTCTATGATAAGAGTTTTGAGGACTTTCATAAAAGTGTTGTGGTACTGGCTAATCCCAAGACGGTGCTCAATGCCAAATCGGCCCCAAAAGAAGTCAAAGATCAGGTGATCCGGGCCGATCAGCTGATTGCCTATCTAAAAAATGCAGAAAAACGATCAAAAGAAATGGGTAGTAATGATAAACGGATGCGCTCGCTCGCAGAAGGTCTTTTAACCCTGCACAGACCGATCCAAACTGACTACGTCCAAAAATTCGAAGACCTGATCAGTCAGCAAACAGCAACAATCATAAAAGCAGAACCCGTCCAACCGCTTGCGGCGGCCAAACAACCGGCGATAGAACCGGTGGTTGAACCATTGCCACTAGCCGCTCTTGCTGCAAACGATGAACTGGTCAGCAAACTCAAAGACTTTCGGCTGAAACAAAGTCGGGCTGAGAATATCAAAGCGTATTGTGTATTCACCGACAAACAAATGCAGGATTTACTAAACAAGATGCCAAAAACCGCAGATGAACTGCTGGGAGTAACCGGTTTTGGTCCGGTAAAGGTCGAAAAATACGGGGCTGCAATTATCGATTTATTAAAATAGAGGATGCGTTTTTTCTAAACAGTTGCTTTGGGGAGGGGTTATGTTTTTTATATTACTCGATCTGTTGTTAATTGGTGGTTTAGTCGCATTAATAATTCATCAAGTCAGGCTGAAAGGTTATCTTGGTGAAAAGGCGGTTGAAAAAATCCTTACTACGTTGCCAAAAGATCAGTATGTCGTTTACAACAATATTTTGCTTCAATCCGATTATGGAACGACTCAAATTGATCATATTGTTCTTTCCGTATTTGGTGTATTTGTCATTGAAACTAAAAACTATCAAGGTTGGATTTTTGGAAATGAAAGAGATGACTATTGGACACAGAATATCTATGGAAAAAAGACCCGGTTTAAGAATCCGATTCGCCAAAATTATGGTCATGTCAAAGCCATCGAGCGTATTTTTTCGGACATTGATGCATTAGAAATCATTCCGATTGTCGCTTTTTCAGGTAGAAGTCAGCTGAAGGTCAATGTGAGTTCAGAAAATGTGATCACATTTTCGCAATTAAAAGACCGAATTGGATCATATACAGTAAAGATGATGAATTTTGAAACAGTTCTGAAGATGGGTGAAGTTTTAATCAAAAACAATATTGACAGCAAAGAAAACCGCATTGAACACAACAGAACAATCAAAAGTAATTTAAAAAAGAACAATCTCAAAATTGCCAATAATGTTTGTCCCAGATGTGGGGGAAACCTGGTCAATCGCAATGGAAAATATGGTCGTTTTATCGGTTGTAGTAATTACCCGAAGTGCCGCTTTACTAAGAAAATTTAAAACAACTATGTTGAAATTTCTAACCATACTTTATATTACCAGTCATCCGTAGAGCCGCGTCCGATTATAGGCCAATAAAAATAGCAAAAAAAGGAGTCTCACTTCTGGGCACTCCCCTAAACGGTCGCGCTAAGCCCCGAACGGGCAGGCATTTCCATATGACCTGGCATTGGACAGGTGTGTTTTAAAAAGGAGAAGAGGATGAATCAACAGATTATCGAAATTGGTAAACGACACGTTACGGTGATGGCTGACCCAAAAGCAAAATGTGGCCCAATTATCTACCTCCACATGGTGGGGGCGGAGCTATCCGATCTGGCCGTTAAACAAGCTGGTGAGCCGGCGGTTCTGGTGGCCATCGATCACGTCGACTGGAACCGTGAGCTAACCCCCTGGCCGGCAAAACGGGCCTTCCGGGGTGGCGAAGATTTTGGCGGCGGGGCTGACGCCTATCTGGCGGAACTGACCGACACCATCGTTCCGGCGGTGGAAGCTTCTCTGGGCATCAGCCCGACCGTCCGGGGGTTGGCCGGGTATTCGCTGGCGGGCCTGTTTGCCCTGTATGCCGGTTATCGCAGTTCTTTGTTTACGCGCATTGCGTCAATCTCCGGCTCCTTATGGTACGATGACTTTCTCGAATTTTGCTTAAATAACCAGCCGCCTGTGGTTTTGGAGCGGGTCTATTTTTCCTTGGGTGACCGCGAAAAGATCGCCCGTAACCCACGCATGGCCCGGGTTGAGGAACACACCATAAAAATTGAAGCGCGGCTGCAAAGCCTGGGTGCTAAGACGATCTTTGAGAAAAACCCCGGCAACCATTTCGACAACACCCGCGACCGGATCGCCAGGGGGCTTTCCTGGATTATCTAAATGTGTGTCGCGTTAAATAAGGCTTAAGGAGACCTCCCCAAGCTGACATCCTCGCCAATCCCCGAAATGATCGCAAAAAACCTGCGGGAAGTTTCCGTCTTTGGCCCGGTTAAGAATGATGGCTGCTTGCCCACGCAGGTCAGCCCGGATCGCAATGAATTCCTTTGAAAGCAGGTAAAAATGAAAATCAATCGAATGCAATTATTTAAAATCGCCGCAGTTATTCTTTATCTATTGTTTTTTTTACTGATGCAGGAGCTGTTTACCAACCTTGAAAATTCGCCCAATACAATAATGTCTTTGGACGAAAATTTCTATCGGCTATTGGGGGTAAAGCTTGCGCTGACCCACTTTTTCCAATGGTTCTTGTTGGGGGTGGTGCTCGCTTTTCTTAATGTGAACGATCGTCCCAGCTTTCATTTTAAAAAGGGTCTTTTTCTGATTGCCATCGCCTGGATGGTTCTGGCTTTTTTGGGATTGTATCCGAATGTTGTTATTATGAGTTTCCCGCACTCAAAGTTTCTGGAATTATTGCGTAATGTGGTACCGGTTTTTTCTGGTTTCTTTCTTTTTAAAAGCCTGTTTGGTGAAGAAAAACGCACCGGTCCTGATCGGAACGAGATTGATACTGCCGATCCTTTTTCAGGTTGGCACTCATCCTAGGCCTGGGATACGGGTGTTTGGCTTTTGCAAAGGCATTGAGAATTGCTCAAAAAAACCGCCCTTGAGTTTTTCCCGATGGTTTGAATGAGTGATTTGGCCATGAAACGGACTAATTGCCAACAAAACAAGGCGACTGTTGCGATTACCTGTTTACAACGGCGTGGAGTGGATACAATATAAGTAAATTTGTCAGGTGGACGCTAAAAAAATGAAAAGGAGATCAGACCATGCGACGAACAGTTAGTATAATAAGTGCGGTGATTGTCCTGGGGATCGCCGTTTACCTGATCAGTACGATGAACTTGTTTTCAGAAAATAACAAGGGCACACCAGATGGGGTTTCCCAGGCGACAGCCGATCGCTATCAGGAAAAAGAAATCCGCGACTATCAGGGGGTTCGGCTGGACCCGGCCATCGGCCCCCGGGATAATTCAATCGCCGGGATTCAAACCGTCGCGCTTGACAGCTATCAGCTAAAGCTGACCGGTCTGGTTGAGACGCCGGTCAGCTTCAGCTATGACCAGGTCCTGGCCAAAGCGCCGGAGTAGCGCCTGATCACCCTCTATTGTGTTGAAGGCTGGCAGGCCACGGTGCTCTGGGAAGGGGTGCAGATCACCGATTTGCTGGCTGATGCCGGCATTAAAGACGAGGCCACCACGGTGATTTTTCACTGTGTCGATGGCTATACCACCTCGCTGCCCCTGGCGACCATTAAAGACCAGGAGATCATATTGGCTTATGCGGCCAATGGCGTGACCCTGCCAGCATCAATGGGATTTCCGTTTATTGTGGTGGCTGAAGATAAACTGGGCTATAAGTGGGCTCGCTGGGTCAGTGAAATCGAACTGTCCAGTGATGAAACCTACAAAGGATATTGGGAAAAGCGGGGCTATGATAACGACGCCGCTGTGAATTAAAATGCCTGCCGACCCGGCCCAAATAGTGTGATGATTGAGAAGGAGATAAAATGAAATTTACAACCTTTTATTTTAGCGGCACGGGCAACACCCGCTGGGCCGTTTATGAATTTGCCCAAATCGTCGGGGAAAAAGGCCATCAGGCCGACGTGGTATCCATCGATATCCAGACCAGGCTCAGTGACGAGCAGATCCGGGCAATTGTTGCCGATGCCGATGCCATCGGCTTTGCCAACCCCATTTATGGTGGCGATATCCCGCCGATCATGCGGGCCTTTATAAGCCGGGTGGTGGATCAGATCGGGCCGCAGAAAATGGCTAAAAGCGCCTATGCCATCAACACCTATGGTTATGTCAATGCCTTTGGCCCCACCGAGATGCAAAAGCTGCTGGATGGTTCGGGGCTTTTACTATCTGCCTACGTTAATCTTGGGCTGTGTAATAATGTCACCGGCAGCAAACCGCTGGATCGGGCCAAACTGGCCAAGCGGATGGTCAAGGGCCAAAAAGAACTAAATCGCCTGGCCGATTGCCTGATCGCCGGTCGCAAGCGGATCAAGGGCCATGGGCCGCAGCTGATGATTGGGGCGATGATCCGCAAAAAAATCCCCGAGGCGATTGCCAAATTTTATCAGACCCTTGGTGTTGATAGCACCCTCTGCACCCACTGCATGGCCTGTGTTGAGAACTGCCCCAGCGGCAGCATTCGGCTTAAAGGCAAACAGTTTGTTTTTTCATCCGGCTGCACCGCCTGCATGCGTTGCTATAATTTTTGTCCCACCGGCGCCATCACGATCGATGGCGTCCGAACCGATCCCCACAAATTCCCCCGCTATCAGGGGCCAGATGCCTAAGCCGAAGGGATGACCGCTCGCTATTTAAGACGCGCAAGGCCGTTTTTTTAAAAAACACTGGCAAACCCGCTCACTGCCCAAAAAGATAGAAACCGACAAACCGGGGTATATACGGTTACAAAAGGCTCGAAATCAACTATCTTTTGGGAGAAAGAGGGAAAACGATGAAACAGAATGATGATAACTTTTTGTTAAAACGGATTGCCAAAAAGAAAAGCACCGAAAGCCCGGCCACGGTGATTGCCCCTAAAGTCAAAAAAGGCTGGCGCCGACGGCTGGGCGAAGCGGACTATCTGGAGATGATGGTGGAGTATAACTCCGAGGCGATGGCGCTGCTTTATAAAACGACCACTGGCTGGGTCTATTGTTATAACAACTGGGAACACGAAAAATTAACCGGGTACAGCCAGAAAGCGATTCGCAATCAGAGTTTAAAAACGGTGCTTGGCGAAGCCTATTTTAAAGTCTACGAAAAAAACGCTGACTGGTGCCAGGAAAGTGGGGAAACCGTTCTTTTTAAAGGGACGGCCAGTTGGAATGGCGAAGTCAAAGAGCGGCTGTGCCGCATGACCCCGGTTACCGTTGCTAACCAGGACTATATTGTGGTGATTGAGCTAAATACCAAAGCGTTAAAGGACTGGATGGCTAAAAACCATCTGGCCACAACGCGCTTCGATGCGATGTTTCAGACCCATACCGCCACCATGCTGCTGATCGAACCGTCATCCGGGCGCATTGTCGAGGCCAACCCGGCGGCGCTGGCTTTTTACGGCTACACCCTGGAAGAGCTCACAGCAATGACCATTGACGAGATCAACACCCTGTCTTCGGCGGCGGTTGAGCAGCTGCGGCAGCAGGCGCTGTCGAGGCAGCAACGGTACTTTTTATTTCCGCACCGGCTTAAAAACGGCGAAATCCGGATGGTCGATGTTCATTCCAGTCCGCTGGAGCTTGACGGTCAGCCGTATCTTTTTTCGATCATCACCGATGCCACCGAACGGGAACAGAATGCTGCCGCCCTCTATCAGGAAAAGGAACTTCAAAAAACCACCATGGATGCCATCCATGACGGGGTGATCACCACCGATGCCGAAGGTAACATAAGCTACCTCAATCCGGCGGCTGAGCTGGCCAGCGGCTGGCAGGCTGGCGAGGTGTTGGGTAAATCCTTTGAGGCGATTTTTCCGATGGGTCATGAATATACAAGAGAACCGCTGATCGGGCTTGTGGCCGGGGTGCTGGCTGGTGGCCAGAGCGTAGAAATCACCGAGCCCACGGTGCTGTTTAAAAAGGATGGCGTGATGATTCCCATCGAAACCAGCCTTGCCCCAATCCGCACCAAAAACGGCACCATCGGTGGGGTAGTGATGGTCTTTCGGGATATTACCCTGTCCCGGGAAAAGAAACGCCGCATCGAATACTTAAGCTATCACGATGAGCTTACCGGCCTTTATAATCGCCGCTTTTATGAGCAGTATTTCAGTCAGAAGGAGATCCGGCTAATCCATCCGATGGCCTTTATTATGGGCGATGTCAACGGTTTGAAGATGACCAACGACGTGTTTGGACACACCATCGGCGATCTACTCCTTAAAGATATTGCCGTCACCCTTAAGCATGCAGCCGGTGCCCGCCATCAGGTGATTCGCTGGGGTGGCGATGAGTTCATGATTGTGATGCCCGGCTCGGACTTAAAGGATGCCGAACGGCTGGTCAGACAGATTAAGGAGCAGCTCCAGGACATTCGTATAAATGGCACCATCGAAGCCAGTGTCTCCTTTGGAGTGGCGCTCAAACAGAGCCGGGATGATGAGCCCGGGGCAGTTCTTAAAAAAGCCGAAGAAATGATGTATCAGATCAAGCTGCTCGAAAGCAAAAGCATGCGGGGCACCACCATCAACGCCCTGCTGGCGGCCCTCGACGAAAAAAGAGCCGAAACCAAGGCCCATACCTTGCGCTTGTCCGACCACGTCTTGAAGCTGGCCGAGCAGCTTAGCCTGAATGTCGAAGCCAAAAACCGCCTGATCCTTTTGACGATGCTCCATGATATCGGCAAAGTGGGGATTCCCGATTATATTCTTGGCAAGCCCGGGCACCTCACCGAGGAAGAATGGCAGATCATGCAAACCCACTCAGAAATCGGCTATCGGATTGCCAGCAATGTGCCGGAACTTCATGTGGTCACCGAAGAAATCCTCCATCATCATGAAAAATGGGACGGCAGCGGTTATCCCTCGGGGCTCAGTGGCGAGAAGATCCCCCTCAACAGCCGGATTCTGGCTATCGTAGATGCCTATGATGTGATGACCCATGATCAGGTGTACCAGCCGGCCCGTTCCCATGAAGACGCCATCCGGGAATTACAGATACAGTCCGGCAGCCAGTTTGACCCCCGCCTGGTCGACCGTTTCATTGACCAGGTGTCCCACTGGTGATGCTTACGACAGCCAAGCCGTAGCCTTGTAAAGAGTTAAAGCCCTTACAGACAATCAGTAATAATGAATAAAAAAGAATGAAAAATGTGAAAACGATGCTTTTATTTGAGGTTGGATCGGGTATAACCAGATTAAAATAAATCGAAAAAGGAGTATTTTATGAAACAGTTGAAATGTCTACTTTTTATCGTATTGCTGGCGGCCGTAGTCGGAGTCAGTCCGGTGCTGGCCCAGGAAGCCACCGAAAACTGGCAAAAAAGTGACGGGGTCTGGAGTGTGCCGTCTGACTGGCCGGACAGTCAGCCCAGTCGGGACACCAGCCAGCCCAGTAACCTGGTTTCCAGTGCTGGTGGGCCGGTCATTGTCCAGCAGCCCCAGGACGTCAGCTTCAACATTCCCCACCCGGCCAGTATGTCCATTACGGTGGAGAACCCGGAAGCCTGCGATTTTCAGTGGCAATGGCGTCTGCATCAAGAAGGGAAAGAAGATGAATGGTTTGATTTTGAGGGATATGGCTCCCAACGGGCGACCCTGGAATACAAAATAACCGGTTTTCTGCTCTCTAACGAGACCGTCCGCTGTATTGTGACCAGTAAAAGCGATGCGTCAAAGGTGACCGTCTCGGATGCGGCCACTTTTATCCAGGACGGCGAGCCATCGGATTATTATGCCACCCTCGGCGACCAGTTTGTGGAAATGGGACAAACCATTGATCTGACCGGCGGTGGTCAGGCCCGGCTCAGCAGCGATGGCAAAACCCTGACCCTGGAAAACGCCACGGTCAGCTACAGTAGTGATTTCAACAGTGATTATCAGGGCCTTGGGGTTGAGTATGTGTCAACTGCCGATGACCAGGACAATGCAGTAACCGTCGAATTAATCGGTGAGAATATCATTTATGCCGACACCGAAAAAAGCTACCGCACCGGGGATGGCATCCGCCCGAGTTTTTCCGGGTTGAAGTTTTTACAAAGAAATTCCCTAAACGCCGATCTGATGACCTTCAAAATTGGCGGCAGTGGCCAGTTGCGGCTGGACAGCCCGACCCAGAAGGCGGGCGATATCTTCGACTATTATGGTATTTATGCCCCCGCTTTTGTACGTTTGACAGATCAGGCCCAGGTGACTATCAGCAATAAATTTGTGGGCATTCGCTGCGCCGAGCTGGTCATGGATGAAAAGACGACCTTAACGGTTGCAGCCGAATACAGTGGCCTGGAGATCAATAAATTAAATAATGCGCCCGGCAATCTGACCCTGAAGCCGGAGACCGTGCTGGATGCCAAGGCCAAGATGGGTCCGGTGGTGTCCGTGTCCGGCGATGGCCAGGTGAATGCTGAGGCAGCGACGATTAAGCTGGAGGGCAAAATGAGTGCCACGGATCTGCCTGTCAATGAGGATCCAATTATTGTGGTCGGTTTGATGACAAGCCGCTCGCAGACAGCAGATCCGGGCGCCGGTGATGTGAATCTTAAAAACTGTCAGCTGGAGACCAGCCTCAGTACCAATCATCAACAGATTCAGTTTCAGCAGGGCATCCGCGTATCCGGTGATTTGGTGGTTGATGGCGGGTCGGTGACGATTGGTTCGGAAATTCTTGATAAATCGGCCAATAGCCGGGGCGTGATTGGTCTCCAGGGCGACAATGTCAGCTTTAAAAATGGGGCGGTCATTGAATCAAACGTTGCTGGTTCCAATCTGGTCATGAGCGCAATTGCTGGTGACCAAATGAGTATCGACGATGCCGTCGTTAATACGGTAATCGATAACAGCGCCGGACGCTTTGATGCCAGCGATACTGAAGTGGTTGGCCTCGGTGCTCAGCATATGAATATTAATCTGACTGGGGCAGGCGGTCGTGTCAATGCCCAGATTCTCGGCTATGACAATGGCCTGCCCCTGGCCAATTATCTGACTTCCAGCGACACCCGCCAGGACTATGATCCGGCCTATCAGGCCGTGGCCCTGACTTTAGCCGGAAAGGCTCAGTTTATTTTGCCGGCAGGTAGTCAGGCCACCCTCAATCAGGCCAGCCTTGAAGCGCATCAGGTTTTGGGCAAGCCCCAAAATAAATATTCCGTGTACGAGGCGACCTACAATAAAAATGATACCAGTAAAGCGGTTCAGCAGATAACCATTGCCGACAGCACCCCCGTCGGTACTGTCAGTTACAGCACCCAGATCCAGGACATCGGCTGGCAGCAGGCGGTGACCAATGGGGCCATCAGCGGAACCACTGGCCAAGCCCTGCGACTGGAAGCGATTAAAATAAACCTTGATGGTTTCCCGGAAACCGGCAGCATTGAGTATCGCAGTCACATTCAAAATAAGGGCTGGGAACCGGGCTTTAAAAGTGCCGGAGAAATTAGTGGTACGGTTGGAGAAGGGCTCCGTCTGGAGGCGATCGAGATCCGCTTAACCGGGGCCATGGCAGAAAAATATGATGTGTATTATCAGGTCCATGCCAAGAATTTTGGCTGGTTAAACTGGGCGAAAAACGGCGACCCGGCCGGAACTGAAGGCCAGTCCCTGCGACTGGAAGCAATCCGGATTCAGGTTGTTCCCAAAGGCACCGTGGTCAGCAGTGAAGGCACCAATCCATTGGCCTATGTTACCCTGGCTGATCTCTAAACCTTGTAATAACCCAA
The DNA here is from genome assembly GCF_026646375.1 of Acetobacterium wieringae. Lineage (GTDB taxonomy): Bacteria > Bacillota > Clostridia > Eubacteriales > Eubacteriaceae > Acetobacterium > Acetobacterium wieringae_A. Next base: position 153,614 of record NZ_JAIPPU010000003.1, on the reverse strand, counting down.
AACGTGATTGATCACAGTTAAAAAATAGCGGTCAGGCTGGCCGCTATTTTTATTTCTGGTACGAACGACTTGCTTGACAATCCCGGTAAGATATTTTAGAATGAACGTAGTTCATTTTATAACGGAAGGAGGGAGGATCGTGGCAAGGGTCATTGAAAATCCCAAACAGCTTATCTTAAGTCACGCCAAGGAGATCTTATATCAACAGGGGTACCAAAAGTTAAGCATGCGGGCTTTGTCAAAAGCCTGCGGCATCGCTCTCGGTACCATCTATAATTACTATCCGACCAAAAAAGACCTGGTGTTTGAAATGATGACCGACTATTGGCAGCACTTCCTTGATGCCGTTACTGCAATCATTGCAACAGATGCTGATATTTATCAGAAGCTGAATCAGGTTTTTAATGAATTGGAAATCTTTATCAGCAACTTCCAGCAATATTGGCTGACTCCGGCGCTCTACGGGGATCAGGCGTATCGCAAGGGAGGAATACAACCGGATCATCGTTTAATCGACCAATTGATTGACCTGATTGCCGGAGAGTTGACCCGCGCAGCGGCGGACAATACCATCCGAATCAGATTGGGTGCACAGGAAACAGCAGAATTCATCGTCCTAAATTGCATCACCATGGTTCAGATGCCGTCATTTCGGTATCAATCGTTTGAGTTGTTTCTTGCACAGCTACTGGAATAAATCATATCACGTTGATGTGATTTTATTTTTAATATCAAATGAACGTTGTTCAGATAGTAGCTCGATTTAGTTTAGCACAATCTAAAAATAGTCAGGAGGAATATTAATGCTAGTTTATGCAAGTACCGCCATTACGATGGCGTTGGTTTTCTATTCGATCGGGGTCTGGAGTGAGAAGCTTCAGGGCCAACTAAAAGTGTGGCATCTGATCGTGTTTTATCTTGGTCTGGTCTGTGATACCATCGGTACCATGCTGATGGGTGAGCTGGCAGGCGGTGTCACATTGCTTAGCTTCCATGGACTCACCGGCCTGTTAGCGATTCTATTGATGCTTTTTCACGCCATTTGGGCCACGGTGGTGCTGGTCAGAAATGATCACAAAGCCCGGGCCAGTTTTCACAAATTCAGTTTGATTGTCTGGCTGATCTGGCTGATCCCCTTTGTTTCCGGAGCGATCTTTGGGGTCGCCTTTTAACGGCGCAGTTTCTGTTAAAAGCCCCCCGGATCAAAACCATCGCCGGGATTCCCACCATCGCAACTAGTCGGGAACTGCCAGCCGGTTTGATCCCCGGCTGGTGAAGCACTCGCTGAGCAGGTGGGTGCCCTGGGAAATACGCTTAAATAGCCCTGATCGGATCAACAGGGTTGACGGTGTGAAACGCTTGACTTTTGGAGTCGCGCTTTATACAATGTAGATACATTAAGCGCTAACGAAGGGATGGTGGCAGACAATGAAAACAAATAAAAAAGTCTTCATGATGATCCTCTTCGTCCTGCTCTGCCTGCCAATCGTGACGGTTTTTTCTCAGGGTAAATCAGTATCCGAAAAACCGGTGCTGATCATCGGCGATGACATCAACTATCCGCCCTACAGCTTTCGTGATGCCAATGGAAATGCGACTGGTTTTAACATCGATTTGGCCAGAGCGGTGGCAGCGGCGATGGGCTATGATGTCGAATTCCGGCTGGATGAATGGGACAAAACCCGGGCCGCGCTGGAAGCCGGTGAGATTGATGCCATTGCCGGGATGTTTTATTCCGATGAGCGAAAGGAAACCTATGCCTTCACTGCCAAACACAGTGTCACAAATGGGGATATCTTCACCCGCAAAGATATCGTAATCGAAACGGTTGATGCCTTGCGAGATCAGACCGTCGTGGTTCAGCGGGGAGATATCGTTGCAGAGTATCTGTCCCAACTGGATTTAAACATTAACCTGGTTGAGGTTGCCACCGTCAATGAAGCGCTGAGATTGGTTGCCGAGGGCTACTATGACTATGCTGGTGTTTTGAAGTTGCCAGGCCTCTACAACATCAAACAAATGGATCTTAAAAATCTTCGGGCCCAAAATCTGGTTTTGACCCCCAACGATTATTGTATGGCGGTTGCCAAAGACAACGAAACGCTGCTGATCACCTTAAACAGTGGCTTACAGATCATCAAAGCCACCGGCGAATACGATCAGATTTATGAGCGCTGGCTTGGCGTATACGAAAAACAAACGGTTTTCACCCTGATTGAAGAATATCGCTGGCCAATCACAATTGTTTTGGCAATCATCCTGATATTGGGAGCAATGAATCTGCTGCTCAATCGGATGGTTACGATCCGAACCAGGTCACTTAACGAAATGAATGCCCGACTGCAGGCCAATCAGGAACAGCTTGAAGCGGCTAATCTTCAGTTGGAAGACAAGATGAGCGAATTAATTTCCATGGAGTCCTCGATTCGCGAGCAATACGATTTACTCCAGGCCAGTCAGGCCCAATTGCAACGCAGTGAAGAAAAGAATCGCTCAATCGTTCAGGCCTTGCCGGATATCGTCTTTACCATCAATGACGACGGTCGCTATCTCGAGTGTCAGGCCAGTGATGAAAAGCTTCAGGCCGACTTAGTATCGCGATATCTGGGTAAATCCCTCAAAGAGGTGTTTCCGCAGGATATTGCGGCCGAAGCGCTCGCAAAAATCAGCACGGCAATTGCCACAAAACAGCTGCAGACCTTTGAATATGAACGGTTTATCGATGGCCAAAGGGAGATATTTGAAATGCGGCTGGTCAGAAATAATCAGCATGAAGTGATCGGCATCACCCGCAATATTACTGCGGCGAAATTATCTCTGGAGCGAATCGAGTATTTAAGCTACCACGATCAACTGACCGGACTCCATAACCGCCATTATTTTGAAGTTGAGTTACGACGCCTGGATCATCCCTGGAATTTGCCGCTTTGCCTGATGATGGCCGATGTCAATGGACTTAAACTGGTTAACGACACCTTTGGGCATGCCTTCGGCGATCAATTGCTAAACCGGGTGGCAAAAGTCTTACAAAAAGCCTGTGGTCTGCAGGGCATAATCGCCAGAATCGGCGGTGATGAATTTATCATTCTGGTGCCCAATTGTACTGTCAACGAGACGCTGCTTCTCGTTGAGCGGATTCAAAAACTGAGTGCCCGCGAAAAGATCGGTTCGATCCAGCTTTCAATCTCATTGGGATGGGGCATCAAATCGACCATCGATCAAGATGTTCAGGAGGTATTAAAGCTTGCCGAAACAAAAATGTATAAGCAGAAACTCTTTGAAGGCCCGAGCATTCGGGGTAACACCATTCAGGCCATTATCTCAACTTTAAACGAAAAAAATAAACGGGAAGAGCAGCATTCCGATCGGGTCTCAACGCTTTGCCGTCAATTTGCCCAGGCCTTACATTTCTCGGAACAGGAGACGAAGGAAATTGAATCTGTTGGCTTGCTCCATGATATCGGAAAAATTGCCATCGACGAAGCGATTCTCAATAAACCCGGGAAGCTGACTGACGCTGAGTACGAAGAGATGAAGCGACATCCGGAGATTGGCTACCGTATTTTAAATACCGTCAATGACATGGCAGAAATAGCTGATGTGGTCCTTAATCACCATGAACGCTGGGATGGAAAAGGGTACCCCCGCGGTTTAATAGGCGACCGCATTCCGCTTCAGTCGCGTATGATCGCCATTGCCGATGCCTATGACGCCATCACCAGTGATCGCAGTTACCGCAATAAACGGACCGATCAACAGGCCTGCGATGAACTGCGAAAAAATGCCGGCAGTCAATTTGACCCCTGGCTCGTTGAGGTCTTTATCGAGGTCGTCTGTCCGGCTGCGTCAGGCAGGGAGTAATTTTTTTAATAAATAGCGGAACTACCGACGATTTGGCGATTGGCTAAACATCAGAAGGGAACGGAATCATCGTGAAAACTAAAAATCAGAGAGAACTGGGTAACGATAATCAGCAGTTTACCGTTAACATAAACCAAAAACAAAAAATTTGGGGAGTCGCACTGCTCACGCTCTGTGTGATCGGTCTGAGTGGTTTGTTTTTGTGGTTTCAATGGCACCGCTACCAGGAAATGGCGAAAAATGAAGCCATCCAACTCGCCGAATCGGTGGAAGCTTTGTTGCACACCGAACATATTGCCAAACTGACTGGAGCGACCACTGATCTTTCGCTTCCCGAATACATCATGACCAAGGCCAGCTTTGTCCGTTTGGTGGCAGCCACCAATCCGTTTCATTTTGCCTACCTGATGCAGGAAAAGGATGGCCAGATTATCTTTCTTCTCGATTCGGAAGAACCCGACTCGCCAGATTACTCGCCTCCAGGGCAGGTCTATGATGAAGCGGATGCGGTTTTGTGGGAGGTCTTTACTGGCGGTAAAACCGTTCTTACCGAGCCGACCGGTGATCGATGGGGCAACTGGATCAGTGCCCTGGTGCCGGTAAAAGATCCTGTCACCGGCGAAACCATAGCCGTTTTCGGGCTTGATTATTCGGCCGAGGAGTGGAATACCGCCCTCTTAAAAAAAATGATCCCCGATCTGATTATTGTTTTATTTATGATCATACTATTGTCAGCGATTCTGTATATTTCGTTTCAGAATCGCAGCATCAAAAAACTGGTCACTAAAATCGCATTGGATGAAGCCCTCTACCGGAGTGTCTTTGATCAGACCCCGGTTGGTATTGCAATCATGAGCGATAAAAGCTTTTCATCACAATCGGAACTGGGGCGCGTAAATATTAATCCAATGTTTGAAACAATTCTGGCCCGAAGCAGCCAGGATCTCGAGCAACTGACATGGATCGAAATTACCCATCCGGAGGATCTTAAGGAAGATCTGGAAAAATTTGATTTGTTCACGAAGCGCGTCATTCCCGGATATTCCATGGAAAAACGGTTCATCCGGCCGGACGGAACAAGTGTCTGGACCAATATGAAGGTGGCTCCGCTGCTGGGGCTACCCTATCAACACACGATGCATCTCTGCTTGATCGATGACATCACAAAAAGCAAAGCCGATTTGCTGGAAAAAGAAGAAATCGCCAGAGAAAATGCTTTTTTGGCCTACCACGATTATCTGACTGGCAGCTATAACCGCCGTTTTTTTGAAAAGGAATTTAACCGCAGAGTCCTCCGTGGCGATTTTCCGGTCGCAATTCTGAGGGGAAACATCGATGGTTTTAATGAATTCAACAGCACCTATGGGCATCTGGCCGGTGATCAGCTCTTAGTTACGATCACCGAACGAATTACGGCCTGCCTCAGCGACAGCGATATTCTCGCCCGGATGTGCGGCGATGATTTTGCCATTCTCGTCTCCGGCCGGGATGAAGCTGATATCAGACAATATCTGGAGACGCTCAATCATCATGTGGTCGCTGATTTTATCAACCACGAAAAGTATCAAATGGTTGATATTTCCTGGGGGTATAGCATCCAAAAAAAACCGCAGGACCCGTTAGATAAGATTTTTGATGAAGCCGAAACCTTTATGAATAACCGTAAGTTCTACAATCAGAAAAGCATCCGCAGTAAAACAATTAATGTCATTATGCAGACGCTGTTTATTAAGAGTGAACGGGAGAAAAAACATTCCGAGCGGGTTGGAAAGCTGTGTGAAAAAACTGCTGAAAAACTCGGATTGAATAAGTCTCAGATTGATAAGGTTCGCGTCGCTGGATACCTGCATGATATCGGAAAGATAGGTGTCGATGAAGCCATCCTCAATAAACCCGGTAAGCTCAATGCCCAGGAGTGGGAAATAATGAAACATCATCCATCTAAAAGTGCAGAAATACTGGCAACAACCCGGGAATATCGCGATATCGCCGAGATTGTCAGTTCCCATCACGAACGTTATGATGGCAGCGGTTACCCGAACGGCTTGACTGGCCCAGAAATCCCCTTGATGGCTCGGATTATTGCGATCTGCGATGCCTATGATGCGATGACTGAAAAACGGACCTATCACGATCCCTTACGAAAAAAAGAAGCGATCGTCGAGCTTAAACAATGTGCCGGCACCCATTTTGACCCGGAAATCGTCGCTGTTTTTGTCAATAGGGTGATTGGCGAAAAAACATCAGCTCAATAATAAAGGTTTCTTTAGAATATCAGGATGATGATGTGTGATCTGGTTGATCCCCTTTGTTTCCGGAGCGATCTTTGGAGTGGCCTTCTGATTGTTTTTGGCGAAAAGGTGTAAAAAATTGAGTTGTGCGTTGTCGTACGCCGGATAGTTTGTTATAATGATCAAAGTGGTTGACCCCACGGAACGCTGATCTTTGGAAGCAGGTTCCCTGGGGTTTTTCCGTGCGCGATAAAATGAGTGGTATAAAAAAACCACGATGTATAACCGACGTCAGATAACCGCAGGCCTTAAGAAACACGAACAGGCGAATACGAGCGAAAAGGAGGGATAGCGTTGCTTAAAAACGAAGATTTTATTCAGGAATTTGTTGACGAAGCCCGGGATCATCTCGAGAATTTTGAACAGGCATTGCTGACGGATCCGGCCGAACTCTGTGCCGACCAGATCAACGATGCATTTCGGGCGGTACATAGCATCAAAGGCACCGCTGGCTTTTTTGGTTTAACCCGGATTGTCGCCATCGCCCATTCGATGGAAACCATTCTGGATTTCGTTAATCGAAAAAAGATTCCTTTTGGCGACGTTGAGATTGACCTGCTGCTGGAAGCCAAGGACCGATTAAAGGTTCTGGTAAATGATGTCAAACAGAGCGAAACCTATCCCATCGACGATCTTCTGGAAAAACTGACCGTCGCCGAGGCGGATATTTCAAAGCAGGCTGCAATTGAGCCGGTTGCTGTATCAGAACAGGCGTTTCCGGATAACACAAAGTATGACGACTGGTTTGATTTTGATTGGCAGACACAGGAAAAAATTGCCGCTTACCGAAAATTCGGCCATTATATTTATGCCATCAATCTGCCCCTGACCGAGCAGTATCTTAAGAACAGCGGCGGGCTGGCGGCGTTTATTGATAATTTCACGGCGGTTGCCAACGTTATTTTGATCACCAGCCCGGAAGGTGAGCCAATTGGCTGGGATGACCTCGCAGCAGATTCGGCTGATGATCAGCTTGTCCGGATTCTTTCTTCAAGTATTCTCGAAGAAAGCCTGCTACTCAAGGTGCTGGGTCTGTCCTCCAGCTGTATCACCGTCCTGACCGAGAATCCCGACACGCCGGTGGTCGAGCCGCTGCGCTTTTTGGGTAGCGAGCCCGATCTTGGCGCGTCACAGCGTTCCGACCGGTGCCCGCCGGAAAGCAGCGAAATATCAGAGAGCCTTCGGGTTAATATCCGGCTGTTGGATGATCTGATGAATCTGGCCAGCGAGCTGGTATTGGGACGTAACCGGCTGCTGACTCTTCTGGAACCCGAAAAGAAACGGATTTCAGAGCTCCCTCAGGTGCTACAGAATATTGATCGGCTCACCAGCAGCATTCAGGAAAAAATCATGCAAACCCGAATGCAGCCGATCGGAAGCCTGTTTAACCGTTACCCGCGCCTGATAAGAGATCTGTCCAAAAAGCTCAACAAGAAGTTGTCGCTGCAGATTGAAGGCGGCGATGTCGAACTTGATAAGTCGATTCTTGAAGGGTTAAGCGATCCGCTGGTGCATCTGCTGCGCAATGCTGCGGATCATGGCATCGAAAATGCGGCGATCCGCAAACAGAACGGCAAAAGTGAAATTGCCACCATCAGCCTTACGGCCAGCTATGAAGGCAGTGTGGTGAATATTTTAATTTGTGACGACGGCGCCGGGATCGATTTGGCCAAAATCGCCCGTACCGCCCGGAAAAAAAAGCTCTACACCGAAACAGAGCTCGACCAGATGTCCGAAAAAGAGGTGTTAAACATCCTCTTCGATCCGGGTTTTTCAACATCAGACCACTTAAGTGAAGTATCTGGCCGTGGCATCGGCATGGATGTGGTTCGAACCAATCTTGAAAAAATGGGTGGCAGTGTTGAAATAAAAACCCAACTTGGCCAGGGCACCCGCATCAAACTGATGATGCCACTGACGGTCTCGATTATTCAGTCGTTGGTGGTGGCATCCAGTAAAATAAAAATGGTCATTCCCCAGGCTGATGTCCAGGAGACCATCAAGATCAACAAAGAATCCCTGGATCAAAAAATCGAAGCGATCAATGGCAACTATTTCTATCGGCTCCGTAGTGAGCTACTGCCAGTTGTCTACCTGAGTGACTTATGGCAGCCGCCTCCGGCAAACCGGATTCTACTCGACTCCAAAATTGTGGTGCTCAAGTTTGGGCAGCAGCGATTCGGGTTACTGGTTGAGGCGCTGCTAGGTATCGAAGAGACGCTGATTAAGCCGCTGCCGGCGGTTCTTAAAGCGTGCGGCATTTATTCCGGTTTGACGATCATGGGCGACGGCAAAGTTGCCCCGATTCTTGACATTGCTGCAATAGCCCGAAAAACGGCCCTGGTAAATGAGAGCGAGATGAAGTCTCAAACCGTCCCCGACTACCCGGGCTTGACTGCGGTAGCCGGGGATGACCGCGAGGATTTTGTGTTGTTTAAAGGATCCGGAAATGAAACGCTGGCGCTCAATATTGCTCTGATCAAACGCATTGACAAAATTAAAAAAGCCGATATTGAAAAAATCGGCGACCGCACCTACATCACCCGGGGTGGGCAGCCACTGCGTGTCATCCGACCGGAGGATTACCTGGCGCTTAACCGCAACCCGAGTGATTGCGACGACTATTATGTGATCACGCCCAAACTGGTGCCCCAGCCGATTGGAATTTTAGCAAAAGAAATCATCGAAAATGTCAACTTTGAGCCGGTCATCGATGCCAGTCAGCTGAAAATGGACGGGATCTTTGGGGCGGCGGTCTATCGCGAAAAAATGATCCTAATCATTAATATTTACGCCCTGTTGGAACGGGTTGAACCGGAAGCCTTTACCTTTATTGCTTCACCCCAGGTAACCGGGTGCAAAATTCTGCTGGTTGAAGATTCGCCGTTTTTTCAAAAGGTTGAGCAGAATTACTTAGAAAGCGGCGGTTACCAGGTAGCGTTGGCAGCTAATGGTCTGGAGGCCCTCGAGATTCTTAAGCATGAGCCGATCGATGTGGTCTTGACCGATATTTCGATGCCGCTGTTAAATGGGTACGAGCTGCTTCAAAGAATCAGGCAGCAGCCAGCCTATGATCGCATCCCGGTGGTGGCCATCAGTGCCCTGACTGGGGCGTTGAATCGGGAGAAGGGCCTGGCCAGCGGGTTTGACCGCTACGAATATAAACTGGATCGGGAAAGTTTGCTTAGAACCCTCGACGAACTCATCAGGAAGGCCTAAAGAGGTGAAAAGATGCTAAAAGTACTGAGCTTTAAATCAGGAGATAATCTTTATGGTATCGAAACGCGATTTGTTAAAGAAATCAACCGCAATCCCGAAATTACCTCGATCCCACTGGCCCCGAAAACGGTAGCCGGGGTGATGAATCTACGAGGGCAGGTCGTCAGTCTGCTGGATTTTGAGGCAATTATGGGAATTCCGGCAGCGGAGGAGAAAAAACACTCGATTGTCCTTAAAAAAGAAGTGGGTAACCCTGATGTCATGGCTTTACTGGTTGAAAAAGCTGCCGATGTCATTGACGTTGATACGATGATCTGTGAAAAACCCACACCAGAGTTGGAAAAACACTACGGCCAAACCATTCAATGCATTGCCAAACTGGCGCAGCAGCTGCTGATTATCGTTGATAAAGAGAAATTAATAAAAGTGAGTGAGGAGTCAAATGTTTAAATTTTTTGATAATGCAAAAATGCGGAGCAAGTTAATCATCTTTTTTATCCTGACCGGGTTGATCCCGATTGCGATTATTGCCGGGCTTTCCTACAACCAGGCCCGTAACAGTCTGACCGAGATGAAACTCGAAGAGATGGCCCTTTATTCCAAAGTCACCCAGACCCGGTTTATCCAGGAATTTTCCGACAAAGCCTTTTATACCAGCAATATTTTGTCAAATCTGGCAATTGTCGAAAACCTCCTGACCCAGTCGCCACCAGGCGGCGCCAAAGGGGAACAATGGGATGCTACTTATGCCCGGGTTGAAGCCGGGCTACCGGCCCAGCAGACCGCCAATCAGATCGAAAGTATCTATGTGACCGATACAGCCGGTAACTGCATCTATGCATCGGGTCAGCTGAAGGCGACCCTGGAAGGAACCAACCTGTCGTCCCGGGATTACTTCAAGGCGGCCATGCAGGGGCAGAGCAGTGTGACCCCGATCCAATATTCGGATATCATCAATAAATATTATGTGACCCTGTCGGCACCTTTTTACAGCTCCCAGAATGGCAGCATTATAGGTACCGTCAATTCGCTTATTTTAATGGACAGCATTGAAGAAATACTCAATGAAGGGATCAGTGATATCGGTGCAACCGGTAATATCTATCTGGTTGACAAGACGGGCTTGCTCAATACAAACCCGAGTATCGGCGGAGAAACCGAAGCAAAGGCCTTTACAACCACCATCGCAACGACGGCGGTGGATCAACTCAACTCGCATTTTGACAGTGACAGCAATGATTTTAGGTACACCGGGATTTATCAGAACTATCGCGGCAAACAAGTATTGGGAACAGCGTCCTTCGTCGAAATTGGCGCAACCAAACTGGGTATGATTATCGAAGACGATGAAGCTGAGGCATTAGCTCCGGTTAAAGATCTGCAGATTATGGTGCTGATTGTGCTTTTCCTTGCCATTGTCGCCAGTGTGGCCATCGTATCGGTTCTATCGCGACGCATTACCAAGCCACTTAAGACCGTCTCAGCATTGATGGGCGAGGCCGGACAGGGAAACCTTGCGGTTCGCGGGGAGTTTGAGAGTAGTGATGAAATTGGCAAACTCTGTCTTGATTTTAATCAACTGGTAGAAAAAATTAGTGGCTCATTAAAAGAGATCGTTCAGGCAACTGAAGTATTAAACGATTCGGCGGATGCGATGGATCGGGTTGCCAGCAGCATTGCCGTCGGCTCTGAAGAAACCAGCGCAAAAATTAATGTAGTCAGTGCAGCAGTTGAAGAAATCTCGGCCAGCATGACACAATTCAATGTTACCCTTCTGACAACGGCAGACAATACCAATCAAATTGCTTCAGCCATCGAAGAAGTCAGCAGCACCACCAGAAATTTGGCGGCGGCCTCGGAAGAAACAGCGTTAAGCGTGAATCAGACTATTTCACTGATGGGCCAGATTTTTCAAAGCATCCGTGAGGTGTCCACATCGGCGGAAAATGTCAACGCCGAAGTCAATACGGTGGTCGATGCTGTCAAAGAAGTGAATCTGTCGGTCAATGAAATTAACAAGAGCTGTGAGCAATCACTTAAAGTAACCCAGGTGGCCGACAACGAGGCCAAAAACACTGAGGAGATCATTCGCACCCTGAATCTGTCGTCCAAAAAAATCAATAAAATCGTTAAAATCATCGATGACATCGCCGACCAGACTAATATGCTCGCCCTGAATGCAGCCATCGAGGCGGCCGGAGCCGGTGAAGCGGGCAAGGGATTTGCCGTGGTTGCCAATGAGGTGAAAGAACTCGCCAAGCAAACATCAGAAGCCACCGACGAAATCGCTGACCAGATCGAGGGTATGCAGGAAAATATGGAGCAGGCGGTTTTGGCCGTGGCGCGCATCAATGCAGTTGTAGATGAAGTGACGACGATCACCACCTTAATTGCCACGGCAATCACTGAACAAAATGCCTCAACCCAGGGGATTTCCGAAGCGGCGATCCGGGCTTCGCAACGCCTGGATACCATTACTCTTGAAATCAGAGAAATTGATAAGAAAGCCGGTGAAGTCAAACGTGGTGCCGAAGAATCCGGACAGGCAGTGAGCGAGATTGCCAAAAGTACCGCAGAGCTGGCACGTGCCGCTGATGATGCGGCAGTGAACACCGAACGGATGTCGGTCAGTATGACCCAGTTAAGCCGTGCCACCGATGAAACCGTCAAGGGCGCAGTCGAAATTTCCCACAGCATCCAGGAGATTAACAAAGCCTCGGATGAAATCAGCGAGGGGGCATCAAAAACCTCGATTGCCGCCAGCCGTCTAGTTGATTTATCACTGAAACTGGGCGAATCCGTTTCGCAGTTTAAATTATAACGTGATGCACCCATGAACAGAAATAAACCCAAAACCGGTTTTTCACCGGAACTCCTGATTTTGGCGGCGTCCACCGGAGGCCCGGTGGCACTCGAGCAGATAATTGGGACACTGCAAAAAGATTTTACAATTCCGATTGTGGTGGTTCAGCACATGCCGAAGCACTTCACTGCGGCTCTGGCCAAGGCCTTAAACCGCAAGAGTGAACTGGAAGTCAAAGAAGCCCGGGATGGAGATTGCTTAAAAGCGGGATACGTCTATATTGCTCCGGGCGGATCTCATCTGAAATTAAACCCGAAGCGCAAAGGGGTTCTGGCACTTTCGGATGAAGCGCAGATTAATGGCGTTCGCCCTGCTGTCGATGTGCTGCTGTGGTCGATAGCCGAGAATCTCTTTATCGAGCGTATCGTAGTGGTCATCTTAACCGGGATGGGCGCCGATGGCCTGGCTGGCTTAACGCACCTGCACCAAAAAAAGCAGGTCTACTGCCTTGTTCAGGATGAAGCAACCAGTACCGTTTACGGGATGCCAAAACGCATTGTCGAAGCGGAACTGGCCGATGAAGTGCTGCCACTGTCAAAAATCGCCGCAAGGCTATCTGTGCTGGCCGGAAAGGAGAAATAAGATGGTTGCTTTGTCAGATCAGGAATATCATCTGTTTCAGCGCTATATCGCCGAAAAATGCGGGATCGCGCTGGATGAGAACAAGGCCTATCTGGTCGAATCACGGTTGGCTAAGCTCTTGATTGATGCAAAGTGTGACAGTTTTTCTGAACTGTTTTTACTGCTGCAAAACCATTCTGATGCCAATATTGAAACCCGGGTGATTGATGCCATTACCACCAATGAAACCTATTGGTTTCGCGATCCGGGCGCATGGCAGATGATTACAAAGGTCTGGCTGCCGCAAAAAATTGCGGCGTTTCAGGCCGGCAGGTGTGAAAAAATCCGGGTCTGGAGTGCTGCGGCATCAACTGGCCAGGAAATCTATTCACTTGTCATCCACATATGTGAGTACTTAAAAAACAACCAGATTACCACAGTGACACTCGATGATTTTGAATTTGTCGCGACGGATATTTCAAGCAGTGTTTTATCCATTGCCCGACGCGGTCACTATGACCCGATAACCATCATGCGTGGCCTAAAAGCGGATCTCCGCGAGGCTTATTTTAAGCGCGAGGGTACCTCCTGGGTGTTGGATGAGGCCTACCGGAAGCGGGTACGCTTTGAGTCGTTCAACCTGCAAAACAGCTTTTTGCTGTTGGGCAGCTTTGATCTGGTTTTCTGCCGCAATGTTCTGATTTATTTTACCGACGCATTGCGCCGTGATGTGTTAAAAAAAACGGTCAAGATACTAAAACCGGAAGGTGTTCTGCTCATCGGCGCCGCCGAGATCTATTATGCGATGGATGATTATTTTGATAAAAATCTCACCAGTGATGGGACTTATTTTACAGTGAAGGAGGCAACCAAATGAAGATGTTGACGATCGACGATTCGGCCGTTGTGCGTAAAATTATTGGGGCAGCGGTGGAAGTGCTGGGTCATGACTGTCTGGAGGCGGAGTCCGCCCAGGATGCACTCAATCTGTTGGATGGGCCGGAAACCATTGAGCTAATCTTTCTGGATTGGAACATGCCGGGGATGAACGGTCTGGAGTTTTTAAAAACGATCAAAAAAAATGATCAGTTCAAACACATTCCGGTGGTGATGGTAACCACCGAAAACATGCCGGAGAGCGTTATCGAGGCGGTTCGGGCAGGAGTGTCCCAATACATCACCAAGCCCTTTTCGATTGAAGAACTGATGAAAAAAATCATTGACAGTTTGGGCGGGGAGGTCAATTAATGAATAAAAAACCGGATTACACGACCTATGAGGGAATACCTGGACAGGTTTTTGTTGCTGCTTTACGAGAAAGCGTGGAACGGATGAGTGGCTTTGTTTTAAACGTAGTGAAAAACGAATCCGACACCGTGCCGGTTCACGAAATTATCGGGGCAATGGTGCTCCAGGGTGATAACGCCTTACTGTTGACCCTGGAAACCAATAAGTGCAGCGCCGCCCCGCTGGTTTCATTTATGACCGGCATTGAAACCGCCGCCCTGGATGATGCATTGTTAAATGACGGGATCACCGAGTTGATCAATATGGTGGGCGGATCGGCCCGGGCCCGTCTGGAAGCCAGCAATTACAAGTTTTACTTATCGGTTCCTTTTACGATAGCTGGTGAAGGGATCAACATTGTTGTAAAAAAGCGAACCGACAGCTTTACGGCCAGACTGGTCTGTGACGGGATTGATCTGATGCTGAGGTTATATAAATTATCATGAGTACGGAGTATCAAATGGACACAGTTGAACAAAGCAAGTTGGCCATATTATCAGAAATTGACGCGTTGCTTATAAAAGCACTAAAAAATTTTGTGGTGTTTAGTATTGAACCAAACACCATCAGGCTACAGATGATGGCAGCCTTTTTCTCGGATGTTAAAGCGCTGGCAATTAAAAATGATTTTCGTGAGTTGGGGTATCTCTGTCTTAAGAGTGAAGAATTCATCAAGCAAAACGAGCGTGAACTTTCTTATGACAGTACCTATCTGATTAAATTGGCAAAAGGATTTGGCGAGATTACCCAGTCCCTGGAAAATCTTCTAACGGTGGCAACTTATCAGGAAAGCGGTGCGGAGAATTTAGTCTGTTGTGTCGCGACTCGTGAGGTGATCAATCTCGCGGCTCAAAACTATCCGATCAGTTGTCTCACCCTGGGACGTGTTCTGGTGTTTGATGATGACATGGTGGTTCTTAATATTATCGAAAGCGTTTTACGGAATCGCGGCTATGATGTCCTGGTTACTAATGATGCCGATCAGGCGCTGGAGATACTACGGGCCCATGACGCCGATATTCTGATTCTGGATATTGTTATGCCAGGTAAAAGCGGCATCGATTTTTATCGGCAATTGAAACAGGAAAAAATTGCCCTGCCAACAATCGTACTGACAGCCTCCACCAATACCGAAGATCATGTGTTGGCACTGAAGGAAGGGATTGATAATTTTTTACGCAAACCCTTTGAAGCGGATGTGCTTGTGGCCAATGTCGAAAAATTGCTCAATAAAGAGCACAAACATAAAAATGCCTTATTAAAAGATGCCTTGACATCGGCCTATACCCGCAGTTTTTTTGCAGAGCGGTTTGCTCAGGAAAAAGCTAAATATCTGCGGGACGGACGGTTTTTTTCTGTGGTTTTTATTGATATTGACCATTTCAAAGAAATCAATGACAGCTATGGGCATCTCTTTGGCGATACGGTGCTTAAAAGTTTTGTGTCGGAATTTAAAAAAGGTTTCCGGCCAACTGATCAAATCTCGCGGTTTGGCGGCGATGAGTTCCTGCTGCTGTTACCGGAAACAAATGCGGTTGAAGCGTTTAAGGTGGTTGAACGCATCCGCCAGAGATTTCAGCGGAAAGCCTTTAATCCACCCGACTGCAAACATCAGCTTTATTTGACTTTCAGCGCCGGTATTACCGAGTTTAACGGTGGCGATAAAACCCTGGAAGCGGTACTTGAAGAGGCCGACCGCCAGTTGTATCGGGCCAAAGAACGGGGCCGGGCGTGTACCAGTTTTATCTACGATGCTCTGGATACCGGCACTGAAAAAAGCCGCATCCTGATTTGTGACGACTCATCAACTGTCAGCCGCTTGATCAAAAGCCGACTCAGTCGCTTAGGGTTGGAGACCCAGGTGGTTTCAACCGGCACCGAGGCTCTGGCTGTTTTTTCAGAGTTTAAACCGCATCTTCTGATATTGGATATTATTCTGCCGGATTTAAATGGCGTGGCCGTTCTTCAGGAAATCCGCCGGATGGAGCTCGAAAAGCAGGTCAAGGTTATTCTCATCAGTGTCAAGAACCTGGGCGAAAATGCTCAACTGCTGAGTGATCTCGGTTATGATGACTTCATTAAAAAACCGATTTCGCTGGAGCGGTTGGAGCACAGTGTCAAGCGTCTCATTTAGCTGAGCCCGGGGAATATGCTTCAGATTGTCAGAACAGACAGCCTGGCTCCAACCTGCGTTAGAAGAGCTTTTTCAGCGGGTCGCCTGTACGTTGATCGACCAGTTTACGGGTGGTCAGAAACGGCGTTTATTGAAAAAACCGGTTAGCGGTAGCTAGCCGGTTTTTTATTTAATTCTCTTCAGTATCAAAGAAATCCAGCTCATTCAAGACTGTAAGGATTTATGCAGATAAATTTCGTTGGTCAGTAGCTAACGGTGGACGATCCGGTTTAAGATATACAGGCAAGATGCCGTCGGCTTGTTACCGGGTAAAATACAAAAAAACTCTCGTCCTGGCTGCTAAACTTGGACAAAGTGTGGGCAAAGACTGCTAAAAAAATACTTGGGCAGTAATCCCGGTGGCAGTCAGCCGGACCGTGATCGTCGCCGGGGCAAAGCTGCGGGAAAAATCGCTGCCGACCCAGGCCGAAGGAACAGCCGTGCGGCTGAGGTTTTCGGAAAAGTCATAAATCGGCATGGAATCAATTTCCAGTCCGCAAAAATGCCGGTAAAATAGCGAGAACTCTCGCTGCTTGTAGCTGCGTCGAAGGTAAAAACGATTGCGCTGTGCGGGGCTTGTTTGTCGTTTAGATCAATCATGAGGAAATTATTCCTTCCTCGATGCGATATTTTGATGAAAATTCGTAAAATGATGGTGATTGGCTGATTTTGTAATTTTTATGTTGTTGTTATACCATAACATTTGTTAGTGAGACTATTTTTAGATGGATCGCTCTGATTCTTAATGAAAGCCCCCGCGCTGAAGGATATGGTTGTTGATTAAAAGTCTGTTCAGGGGTGGGGTATTATGGTAAAATAGAAAGAAATTTAGTTAAAGTAGTAAAAAAAGCGAAATATATGGGACAAAACAACAAAAAAGCATCGACAGAAGCACCTAGCTGTGACTGTCCCTAAAAATAAACCAAAATGAAAAGAGGTTACATTTATGGAAAGATCGCAGTCAATAACCGCCAATCAGCAAATCCGGATGACCATTGTTGGTCTTTGTCTTCTGGGAACAATATTTGTGGCAGTGTATTTTAATTACTTTAAAGGGATTGATGTGGTTTACTCCCACCTGTTTTATGTCGTGATTGTACTGGTCGGTCTTTGGTACAAGCGCTACGTCATTCAGGTGGCGATTTTTCTGGGGGGCTTCCATATTATAATGGATTTTCTTAGTCAGGGGGCTTTTTTGATGGCACCAATTCTGCGGGCCGGCATCCTGTTGTTTGTCGCATCAGGGATTTATTTTCTGATCAGCCAGTTAGAAAGCAGTCACAAAAATCTGGATCGGGTAATGAAAAGCGTCGGTGATGGCATTATCGTGGTCGATCTGGAGAAGCGGGTAACGCTACTCAATCGAGTGGCTGAAGAACTGACTGGTTGGGCAAGTGACGAGGCCCGGGGAAAACGGTTCGAGCTGGTTTTTAAGCTGTCCCATGAAAATCCCGAATATCAGGTTTCAAATCCGGTAGATGAGGTTCTAAAAACCGATCACAGTATCGTCTCATCTCACCATGCCGCGATCACTGACCGTCAGGGCCATTGCTTTCATATCGAGAATAGTGCTACCCCAGTGAAGGACGGAGACGGGGCCACCACCGGGGTAGTTCTGATCTTTCGGGATATTTCAGAGCGGATGGCCCAAAATAAGCGGATTGAGTACCTCAGCTACCATGATCACTTGACCGGACTTTATAACCGCCGCTATTTTGAAGAAGAACTCAAACGGATCGATGGCCGTCGTCATTTTCCACTATCAATTATTATGGGTGATATCAACAGCTTAAAAATGATCAATGATGCTTTTGGCCACCTGACCGGAGATGAGGTGATCTATGCCGCCGGCAAAATGATTAAGAAATTCTGTCGGCCCAACGACGTGGCGGCTCGCTGGGGAGGAGATGAATTTGTTTTGCTGTTGCCCAATACCGATGCGGAAACCACCGCGAAAATCGTCGAGCGGATGAACCAGGCCGTGGCCCTGGCTCCAGTCGATCAGGGGATGCTCTCGATGGCCTTTGGCTGGGACACCAAAAAAAACCTGTCGGAAGATGTGCTGACAGTATTTAAGAACGCTGAAAACTACATGTACAAGCACAAACTGCAGATGAAGCCTCAGGTTCGGGACACGACCATCCACCTGATTATGGCATCGCTCTATTTGAAATGCGGGGCTGAGAAAAGCCATAGCGACGCCGTCAGCGATTATGCTCGGCAAATTGGAGAAGCCTTGCAGCTCAGCAAAAAAGAGCTGGCAGCGCTTAAATGGGCGGCCCAACTCCATGATATTGGCAAAGTCACCCTGGCCTCGGGACTGCTTGATAAAACCGGGAGCTTGGCCCCGGAAGAATGGCTGGCGATCAAACGGCATCCGGAAATTGGCTATCATATTACCAACATTGCCGCCGATATGGCCGAAATCGCCCTGGCGATTCTTAGTCATCACGAATGGTGGGATGGCAGTGGCTACCCCAAGGGCCTAATTGGCCAAAAAATTCCCCGGCTCGCCCGGATCATTGCCATTGCTGAAGCCTATGATGCGATGCGCAGCGACTATCCCTATCGTCCGGCATTGTCTCCCAGTCAGGCACTCCATGCCATCGTTCATGGTGCTGGCACCCAATTTGACCCGACCATCGCCGGGGTTTTTGTAAACAAGGTGCTTGAAAAGCAATCAGGATGCGAGTAAACGAAATTTTAGTCATGTTTACAATAAATATCGAACCGTGAACTGAAAACGGTTGAAATAGCGCTGTTTTAATAGTATACTAATGTCAGGAAAGTGTTTTTCTGAATCGATAAAATCAATTACTAAATCGACAAACTTTGGAGGGAAAAGATGTTAAAAAATTACATGGAGGATGCGGTTGATTCATTTTTACCACACATGCTCAAACAGTATCCAGATATTTGCCGCTGTGAGCTCTGCATTGAAGATATTAAAGCGATTGCCCTGAACAAGCTAAAACCCGCTTATTTTGTAACCCACGAAGGGCTGTTGTTTTCCAAAATCGATGAAATGACGACCCAGCATAAGGCCGATCTGACCAGCGAGCTAACTCGGGCTATTGATATCGTCTCAAAAAACCCCCGTCATCCCAAACAAGCATAAACCGTTACCCAACAATAAAAAGCCAGTAGTTCAAACCTCAGGGTCTGAAATGCTGGCTTATTTTTTAAGATCCGATAAATTTTATAAATCGAAGGCTTCGGCTGTGGCTGTCACCGCCAGATCCTTATCTTTTTCGGGAATGATGCAACTGATCCGAATTTCGGAGGTCGTAATCATCATCATCTGGATGTTGTTATCGGCGAGTAGCGCAAAAAACTTGGCGGCCACGCCGGACTGGCTGCGCATCCCGATGCCGACCACCGACAGCTTGGAAACCTGCTCGTTGATAATCACACCGATGCCGGGGTGTTTTTCCTGAAAAGCGTTGAGGACTTTCTTGGCATCTTCCAGATCGGAAGCCGGGGCGGTAAAGGAAATATTGATCAGATCATCGATGGGGGCACTTTGGCTGATCATATCGATGTTAATACTTTTGGTGGCAAATTGACTAAAAAATTGGGAGGTGATGTTCCGGTCAAAGGGAACGTCACGGATGGTGATCATAATTTCGTCATTGTCAATGGCCACGCCGGTGATGGATTGTCCTTCCATGTTGTTTTCTCCTTTTGTAATGATGGTACCGGGTATTTCCAGTTCGCTGGAGGCGACCCAGATGGGGGTGTCATACTTGCTGCCCAACTCAATCGCCCGGGGATGCATAACTCCGGCGCCGAGACTGGCCATTTCCAGCATTTCTTCATACGATACGGTGTCGAGCTTCTTGGCTTGGGGATAAAGGCGGGGGTCGACCCCATATATACCTTCGACATCGGTGTAGATTTCGCAGGGGGCCTCAAGCACACAGGCCAGCGCCACGGCACTGGTATCCGAGCCACCCCGGCCGAGGGTGGTGACATCGTCATTTTCATTAACGCCCTGAAAACCGGCAATAATGACAATTTTATCGTCGTTTAATGATTCTAAAATCTTGGTGGTGTCGATCCCTTCAATCCGGGATTTAGTATGACGGCCACTGGTGCGGATGCCGACCTGGGGGCCGGTAAAGGAAATGGCATCGTGACCCATGGCCTGTAGCGCCATCGACAGCAGTGAAATGGAAATCTGCTCGCCAGTGGATAAAAGCCGATCCATCTCCCGCTTGGGAGGAGTGGGGTTGATGTCATAAGCCAGCTTGACCAGCTCATCGGTGGTTTTGCCCATGGCAGAAACCACTACGACAATCTGATGGCCGCTTTGTTTTTTGGCAATGATGCGCATGGCAACATTTTGAATCCGTTCGGTGGAACCTACCGAGGTTCCACCATATTTCTGCACAACAATATTCATGTAATGAACCTCTAAATCAGTAGCAGTTATGATAAGTCGACTGTTATGTGATCCTTTCTGTTAATGGTGTGGGGAGCGATGTGAAATACCATACCGATACGATTCTCTGTAATTCTTACACGGAGGTCTTAAGATCGGGGGTTGCATCTTAATACCGTACCGACCAATTATTAATCTGTTGTTCGCTGCGGAATCGGACAGGTTTATCAACCTGTTCGTTCCGATGCGAACAACATGATGTAACAATTGTCGGTACTACTTGGGTATAATACAAAACGTTTCACGATTCAAGGTAAGAATTAAAAACAGTGTTTTCTTTTTAACGGTACTGGTGCGTGCTTTGTTTTTCGGCGCTTACAGCTAGACTCAATTGCCTGGATACGGGTTTCATAATCAATTTCGTAACGTGTAGGCGAACTGGCGATAGCCTGTACGCCGTACAGTGTAGAAATTGCTTTATGAAAACCAGTAGCTAGGCTAACAGTACTTAATATAAGCGCCTTGAGGGCCATGGTCGTCAACTAGTCGTTGACGACCATGGCCATGTCGTAGCGGCCGGGGGCCTGGCCAACCAGGAATTGAGCGGCTTTGACGGCGCCTTCGGCGAAAACTTTTTTGGACAGGGCGATGTGGTTGACTTCGATGATTTCGTCGTTGCCGGCAAAGATTACCGAGTGTTCGCCGGGGATGGTGCCGCCACGGATGGCGTGGATGCCCAGCTCGTTTTCGGTGCGTTTGGCGTCCCGGCCGTAGCGGCCGTAGGTGTAGTCTTTTTTGGTGACCAGGCCGTCGTTGATGGCGTCGGCTAAAAGCAGGGCAGTACCGCTGGGGGCATCGAGCTTTTTATTGTGGTGCTTCTCAATAATTTCAATGTCAAAGCCCTGTTCCAGTTTGCCAACCATTTCGTTTAACATCTTGGCAATCAGGTTGATGCCCAAAGACAGATTGGCGGTTTTAAAAACTGGAATTTCCTTGGCCCCTTCATCGATAGCAGCCAGATCCGCCTCAGACAGGCCGGTGGTGGCGATAACAATAGGGATTTTACGGCTCCGGGCAAAGCCGAAAATTGACGGAAAGGCGGCAAAATGAGAAAAATCGATAATTACATCGACCGCCTCACTACACTTGGTCAGATCATTGTAGACCGGAAAGGGCAGAGTGGTCAGCGCCTGCTGATCAAATCCGGCCACTACCTGAGTATCGGGGTTGGCGGCAATGATCTGTTGTAAGGTGCTGCCCATGGCACCGGAGACGCCGCTGAGTAAAATATTGATCATAGCGGCCTCCTATAGCAAGCCGTAGGTTTTTAAATCGGCAATCAGTTTTTCTTTGTTGGCTTCTTCCATCTCAATCAGCGGCAGCCGCATTTCTCCGGAATCCAGACCCATCAGGCCCATGGCGGTTTTAACCGGAATCGGGTTGGTTTCATAGAACATCGCCAGATTAACCAGGTTGGTTTTAAACTGCAGTTCCCGGGCTCGTTCGATATCCCCGTCCATAAAGCTGGCGACCAGCGCGTGCATATCTTCAGGAATAATATTGGCAGAGACCGAAATCACGCCTTTGCCGCCAACGGCCAGAATCGGCAAAACGTGGTCATCATTGCCGCTGTAAATATCAATATCGTTGCCACAGACCCGGGCAATTTCAGTCACCTGACTGATATCGCCGCTGGCTTCCTTAACGGCCGCCACGTTGGGGATCTTGCTCAGTTCTTTAATGGTAGCCACCGAGATGTTCATGCCGGTGCGGCTGGGGACATTGTAAATAATCACCGGAATCGTGATGGCATTGGCAATGGCAGTGATATGGGCAATGATCCCCCTCTGGGTGGATTTATTGTAGTAGGGGTTAATAATCAGGCAGGCATCAGCGCCAGCCTTTTCGGCTTCTTTGGACAGCATGATCGAATAGGCGGTATCATTACTGCCGGTTCCTGCTACAAAAGGAACCCGGCCGTTAATGTACTTGCCGGCATCCCGGAGCAGTTCGAGATGCTCATCATCGGTCAGGGTAGAGGTTTCACCGGTGGTGCCGGCAATCAGAATGGCATCGGTTTTGTTTTCAATCTGCCAATCAATCAGTTTATGAAAGCGTTCAAAATCAACTTTCCCATCTTTAAACGGGGTCACCAGTGCGACACAGCTTCCTGTAAAAATACTCATTTCAATCTCCTTTGATTGTAGTTTTTGTGTATAATAGCGTACCGACCAATTGTTAATCTGTTGTTCGCCACAACCACGAGAAATCCGCTACGATTCTTTCTCTTTGGTTCACGGGCAGTCGCCAACTATAAGCAAGCTTATGATTGGCGACTGCCTTCGCGAAAACTCAGACAGGCTAGCGCCGTGTCCGCCTTGATGCGTAGGGTCTGAGCCCTAGGTCACAACATGATGAAACAATTGTCGGTACTGGGTTAGTGTTCTAGATAATTGTTCTTTAAAAAGAATAACCTTGATTGCTTTGGTACCGGTTTTCAGAAATAGTTTCGTAACGTGTAGGCGAACAGGCGGTAGCCTGTACGCCGTACAGTGTAGAAACTGTTTGCTGCATGGCGGTAGCAAAGCCAACGGCACTTAATTTTTGAGTTTAGATCAAGCCCCGTTTAGCCAGTTCGAAGGCAATCTGGACAGCGTTGGAGGCGGCGCCTTTGCGGATGTTATCGGCGACAACCCAGAGGTTTAGACCATTATCAACACTCTCATCACGACGCAATCGGCCGACGTATACTTCATCGGTATTTTCAGCGGTGCGGGCCAGCGGGTAGACGTTGTTGGTCGGGTCATCCTGGAGTACAATCCCTGGCGCGTTGCTAAAAATCGTGCGGACGCCATCCAGCTCAAAGGGTTTTTTGAGCTCAACATTGACGCTCTCGCTGTGGCTGTAGAAAACCGGCACCCGGACGGTGGTGGCGGTAATCCGCAGGCTGTCGTCGTGGAGAATTTTCCGGGTTTCGTTGATCATCTTCATTTCTTCCTTGGTGTAGCCATTGTCAAGGAAGGAATCGATGTGCGGCAGCACGTTATAGGCAATCGGGTGGGGGTAGAAGGCATTGGCTTCGCCTTTGATGCCGTTTTCCAGATCGACATAGCCCTTGACGCCGGAGCCAGATACCGCCTGGTAGGTGGAATAGACTATTCGATCGATGCCAAAGGCATCATAGAGCGGTTTTAAGGCTACTACCGCCTGAATGGTAGAGCAGTTGGGATTGGCGATGATATTTTTATGCCAGTCCAGATCTTCGGGATTGACTTCCGGAACCACCAGGGGCACGGTGGGATCCATCCGGAAAGCGCTGCTGTTGTCAATGACAATGACACCTTTCGCGGCTGCCACTGGCGAGAAGCGTTCGCTGGTGTCGCCACCGGCGGAGAACAGGGCAATATCAATATCCTGGTCAAAGGCTTCGTCACAAAGCTCTTGCACCACGTAGGTTTTTCCATTAAAGCTTATTTCTTTGCCGGCCGAGCGTTTGGACGCCATCGGATACAGGTTTTTGACCGGGAATTTAAGTTCCGCCAATACCTGAAGCATTTTCTGTCCCACCATCCCGGTAGCACCAACAACTGCAACATTATAAGATTTCATAAGTCCTCCAAAAAATGAAATTATAGTTAATTGCAAAATTTACATCAGCGAACATTCATTGCTTTGATGTTGGTTTCCACAACACACGCGTGTAACGTGTAGGCGAACAGGCGGTAGCCTGTCCGCCGTACAGTGTAACACGTGTTTGTGGGAAACCGGCAGCGAAGCTCACGGCAGTATAGCAGTTTCGCAATCGTCCATTTGAAATTAAAAAAAAGCCGGTAACGGGTACCGGCTAAAAAACAAAGAAACACTCAAAAAAAGCTTTCATTGGGTTTTAGATAGCACTCCATCATAAAAATGATGACAGTCTCACTGCTCTTAACAGTAAGCCCAGGAAAAATGCTGGCAAAACATTGTCCTTCGGCGAGCTTTCCTTTCACAACGCGTCATCCCACTAGCCATGGTCACCGCCGTTAATCTTAAAGTCCGCACCTCTATCGTAATATTCGATTCTGATTATTGTAACAATTATTCCTGGTTATTTCAAGGGGTATTGACAAAAAAATAAAAAAAGCAACGCATTGATTAAAATGCGTTGCTCAGACTATCAAAAAAGATAACCCAGTACCGACAATTGTTACATCATGTTGTGACCTAGGGGTCAGACCCTACGCATCGGAGCGGACAACAGATTAACAATTGGTCGGTACGGGAGTTTAGCGACAACCTTAAACTATTTTGTTAAATCAACAGCGTCAATGGCGTCATTAATTGATTTAATCAAGGCATCGACATCAATGCCGTGGGCCAATGCCCCTTCTTCGATGCTTTCAAAACGTGCTGCCATACAACCAAAGCAATGCATGCCATAAGCCTGGAAGACGTTGACAGAATCCGGATATGCGTTAACGGCATCAAGGATACCCATATCTTTAGTAACTTTCATTTTTTTCACCTCCGCAAAGTGTTAATCACATTTGACATATGATACATTATAAAACTTAAAAAAAGATTTTACAAGTTAAAAAGAAATAAAAGTCGTTTACTTGCTAAAATTGCAGTCTAAGGTTATAATACTAACATAGGGGAATTTTATAGTAAAGGGGTGGATTATTGTGATAGTTGATAAAGTAATCGTTAATAACAAGGCCGGACTCCATGCAAAACCAGCCTCTCTTTTTGTCCAAAAAGCAAATGAGTTTAAAAGCGAAATCTATATCAAAAAAGAAACGACCCGGGTTAATGCCAAAAGCATTATGGGTGTGATGATTTTAGCTGTTCAAAAAGGTGATGAGATACAAATCGAAGCGAATGGCGATGATGAAAAACGGGCCATTGAACAATTGAAACAAATGATTGAAAATCGTTTTGATTTTGTGGATGAAGTTTAAGATGATCTATGTCTTATAAAAACGAAAATTCAGAAACCATGGCCGGATAAAGTATGAATGCAAATTCATGCTTTTCTTTTTTCGGGCAAAACTGGCGTAAGCTCAGTGTTTATTTTTAAAACCACAAAAAACCATGAATTTTTAAGAGTATATTTGGAGAACAACATGAGAAAACTACTGATTGCAATATCATTTTTTACCCGCATCCCGATTAAGCTTAATGATGTCAGTGCCGAGGATTTTTATGAGTCGATGATTCTGATTCCTCTGGTGGGGGTTTTTATCGGGGTGGTGCTGTATGGAGCGGCCCAGCTGTTTTCATTGATCCACTTTGTTCAGCTGCAGGCGCTACTGATGGTGATTACCTATATCTGGCTCACCGGCGGTCTTCATCTGGATGGCTTTGCAGATACCACCGATGCGCTGTTCTCGGCCAGGGATCGGGAAAAGATGATGGAAATCATGAAAGACAGTCGTTTAGGAGCCTTTGGCGCCATTGGACTGATTCTGATTATTTTAACCAATTGGATGGCGTTTACGATGATTCTGCCAGAATACAGCAGTGCCCTGCTGGTGATGCCGGTGTTTGGCCGGACAGCTGCGATCATGTCGACCTGCTTTTCTACCTATGCGCCTGGCGGCGGTGGTTTGGGTAAACGCTTTGTGGAAATGACCCAACTCCACCATTTTATTATTTATCTGGTGTTACTCCTGGGTTATGCCACCCTGATTCTGGGTCTGCCCGGACTGCTGACGGCGGTGATCTGTCTATTGCCAGCGCTATTGCTGATGAAAAATCTCCAGCATAAAATCGGCGGGATGACTGGCGACACCATCGGGATGACCATCGAACTCAACCAAACCTTTTTTATGGTGGTGTTTGCGATCATCCTGATTAACTTTCCAGTTTATTTTAAACTTTTTTAGAAAAAGACCGAACAATGGTTGCTTTGATGGCTGTCTTCACTACATATGTGAACGTGTCGACGAGTTGGTGGCAGTCTGTTCATCGTGTTGCGTAACACATGTTTATAGGAAACAGGCTGTGAAGCGTACAAAGGTTTTGTCAAAGTGTCTAAATCTTTTTAGCGGTTTGCAGCAAATAGATGTGAAAAATTATTAAGAAAGGGTATAAATGTATAAGTCAAGCAACGATTCCGGGCAAAAAGCCCGAGTCGATAAAACCCCCAAAGAAAATCGGGGGTTTCTGCCAATGTCGATAAAAGAGATGCAGGCCCAGGGAATAACCCAATGCGATTTTATACTCGTAACGGGTGATGCCTATGTCGATCATCCCTCGTTTGGGGCGGCGATCATTGGCCGGGTACTTCAGTCCCGGGGTTTTTCCGTGGGGATTATTGCCCAGCCCAACTGGCAGGAAAACACCGACTTTAAGCAGCTGGGGGCCCCTCGGCTGGGGTTTCTGGTTACCGCTGGCAACCTTGATTCGATGGTCAATCATTTTACCGTCAACAAAAAGCGCCGTCGGGAAGATGTCTATGCCCCTGGCGGTAAAGCCGGCCTGCGGCCAGATCGGGCAACGATTGTATATTGCGGTAAGATCCGCGAGAATTTTGGCGAAATTCCCCTGATCATCGGTGGGATTGAAGCCAGTCTGCGGCGCTTTGCCCATTATGATTACTGGCAGGAGAAAGTGAGACGGCCGATTCTTTTTGACTCCCGGGCCGATCTGTTGGTCTATGGAATGGGCGAACGAGCGATACTTGAAATTGCCGAAAGCCTGGAAGCCGGAATTCCGGTACACCAGCTGACCCATATCCGGGGCACCGCGGTGATCAGCCGGGAAGCCGGGGAAGGGGTTATGTTGCCGTCCACCGAGCTGGTCAGCGCCGATACAAAGGCCTATGCCACGGCTACTGCCCTGATTTATCGGAGTAATAATGCCTATGATCCCCAGGCATATATTCAACCCACTGGCAATCGCTATCTGTGGCAGAATCCGCCCCAACCACCGCTTTCCCAGGCGGAGTTTGATGATCTGTACGATCTGCCGTTTACCTATCGCTGGCATCCGGCCTATGATCCGGTCGGGGGTGTACCAGGGCTTAGCGAAGTCAAGTTCAGTATCACTGCCAACCGGGGCTGTTACGGCAACTGCACCTTTTGTGCGCTGGCCATTCACCAGGGTAAATATGTCCAGATGCGCAGCCGTGATTCAATTGTCCGGGAAGCCAAGCGAATGACGAAAGAGCCGGACTTTAAGGGTTACATTCACGATATCGGCGGACCGACGGCTAATTTTTCTCATCTGGCCTGCAAAAAACAGGCCACCCGGGGTTACTGCAACGATCGGGAGTGTTTGGCGCCAACTCCCTGCAAAAACATTGATCCCAGCCATAAGCCGTATCTGGAGACGCTTCGGGCGGTTCGGAATCTGCCGGGAATCAAAAAAGTGTTTATCCGTTCGGGAATCCGTTATGATTATTTGGCGCTGGATTCAGACAAGGCCTTTTTTCGGGAACTGGTGGAGCACCATATCAGCGGCCAGCTGCGGGTCGCTCCGGAACATGTATCCGATACGGTGCTTGCTCACATGGGCAAACCGGCCTTTAACGTCTATGAAAACTTTGTACGTCAGTTTAAGCAGATTGATGGGCAGCTGGACAAAAACCAGTTTGTATTGCCCTATTTCATTACCGGTCATCCCGGTTGTACCCTTCAGGATGCTGTCAAACTGGCTGAATACATTCGGGAGATGGGCTTTTTCCCGGAACAGGTACAGGATTTTTACCCGACTCCGGGTTCAGTGGCAACCGCCATGTACCATACCGGTGTCAACCCGCTGACAATGGAAGCGGTTTATGTACCCAAGGGCCGGGAAAAAAACATGCAGCGGGCACTGGTGCAGTATAACAAACGGGAAAATTATCTGCTGGTGCACGAAGCATTGACAATGGCCTATCGGGACGATCTGATCGGAAGTGGCAAGAAAGCATTAATTCCGACCAAGGTAAAAAGTGGCGATCGTCAATCCCCGCAGGCAAATCTTAGCCGGAACACAAAGGGAAAAAAAGCCAGACCCACTACAACAAAGCAATCAAAAATAAATCAAAAAGATAAAAGCAGAGGTAAAAATGGAAAAAAAACTAACAGAATCCATTGAGGATTACATCGAAACCATTTATCTGGAGAGTCAAAAACACGGCAAAGGGGTGCGCATTACCGATGTCGCCCTGGAACTCAAGGTCAGTAAGGCCAGCGCCAATGATGCGGTTCGCAAACTGAAGGACTTGGGCTATGTCGAACATGAGCGCTATGGCCAGATCTATCTCACTGAAGCCGGAAAATGCCGGGCGGTAAAGGTCTACGAAAAGCATCGGCTGATTACCGAGTTTTTGATGAAGGCCCTGGATGTGTCCCTGGCTAATGCGGAACAGGACGCCTGTGGTATTGAGCATGTTATCTCGGATGAAACCTTCGAAAAAATGAAGGCTTATCTCGCGCAGTAAAAAATAAGAAAATTAAGGAAGTAAGAATGAACGAAACAAGCAACCCGTTACAAGTTGGCCAACAGTATTCCATGGAATTGATCGATATTACCCATAGCGGGGAAGGGGTGGGTCGGCTTGACAACATGATTGTCTTTGTGGACGGCGGCCTTCCCGGGGATGTGGTGGAGGTGGAAATTAAGAATGTCAAAAAAACCTACGCACAGGGAAAACTACTGTCAATCAGTCAGGCATCACCCGTTCGGGTAACCCCGGATTGTTCCTATTTTGACCAATGTGGCGGTTGTCAGATCCGCCATATGAGTTATCCCGGCCAACTTCAGGCTAAGGCCAAAATGGTGGGGGATGCACTCCAACGAATTGGGGGCTTTAAAGAAATCGAAGTGGCACCGATTATTGGCATGGACGATCCGTTACGTTACCGCAATAAGGCGCAGTTTAAACTGGATCGCAAGGGAATGGGCTTTTATGCCAAAAAATCCCACCAGCTGGTTCATATTGACGACTGTCTGAACCAGCCAGAATCAACGGCGGCGGCCATCAAAACCATCAATGCGCTGGTTCAGGAATTGAATTTAAGCATCTATGATGAACGCACCCATAAGGGTTATCTCCGGGGTGTATTGCAGCGTACCAACCTCCAGGGCGAAAATATGATCACCCTGATCATTAATGGTAAAGAGTTAAGTCAACGGCAGGCCATTATTGAGGGCATTCTGGCTGGAATTCCCAATGTTAAAAGTATTTATGTCAATATCAACCGTGAAAAAGGTAATGTCGTACTGGGCAAAAAAAGCCTCTGTGTTTATGGCGCAGCTCGGCTGGTGGAGCAGATCGGGGAACTTCGTTTTTCGATTTCACCAAACTCCTTTTTTCAGGTCAATTCAAAACAGACGAAGAAGCTCTATGATACGATCAGAGCCTTTGCCGAGTTGAAGGGGACTGAAACCGTCTTTGATCTCTATTGCGGTACCGGCACCATTGGCCTGTATCTGGCGTCTCAAACAAAGCAGATCGTTGGGATTGAAAGTGTTGGCGATGCAGTTCTTGATGCCCGGGAAAACGCCGGTCTCAATCAGATTGAAAATGCCCGTTTCTATTTGGGCCGGGCCGAAGATGAAATGCTCAAGATTACCAAAGAAGAAGGGATCAATCCCGATCTGATCATTCTTGATCCACCCCGTAAAGGCTGCGAAGAATCATTGCTGCAAGCCATCAGTAAGTTGGATACGCCCAAGCTTATTTATGTCTCCTGCAACCCTTCAACCCTGGCCCGTGATCTTAAGTTTATGACCGAAGCCGGTTATAGCATAAAAACTGTTCAACCGGTGGATTTGTTCCCGGGAACCGGTCACGTTGAGACGGTCGTATTGATGTCACGGGTATAAAAATAAACCGCTGAAAAGTGCTGAAATAAAGGGATTCTGCAGTTCCAACTTCGCTGGAATTGCAGAATCCTTTGTAGAATAACCACTTTGAAGGGACTCATCTACCGATTAAATTCGGATAGTTGAGTAGACAGAATTACTTTCGGGTAGGTTGAGTTGACAGAATTGTTGCAAAATAGGCTAAGCATCATGCTGAAAATAAGTGTCATTGATGATTAGTCACCGATGATTACAGGCCCAGTGACCATTGAATGCTATAAGTGTTGGCAATGTCTTTTGATGGATTGAGTGATATCAGCACCCAATTCTCGTTTTTGCTGACGGAATAGCATTCATAAAATATAGTTCAAAAAATATAGTTCAAAAAATGGAATAGCCTAATCAATAATTGATTACATTGATAAGACAAATAGGATGACATGCGAAAACCATTCAAAATACTGTATTTTTGAGTAACATCTAAATTGACTATTCGACCTATAGTGTGTTTTTGCGTTCATGGAAACATATCGACAACATCTAAATCGGCAAATCAACTAGGTATAGTGGATGAGGCGGATGTCGGGTAGGTTGAGAAGCCAATATAGATAGCGGCATGAAAGTGGGTGAATTTATGAAGTTTGAGTTAAATCAGTATCACAAAAATATAAGAAAAGAAGATCTCTTAGAGGATTTGTGTATGGTAGCTGAAAAGTTGAATAAAAGCTATCTTTCCCGAAGTGAATATGAGAAGAATGGCAAATTTTCGGCAACACCGTATATTAGTACCTTTGGTTCATGGCTGGCTGCTTGCGAAAAAGCGGGACTTCAAACGATTAGAAGTAGAGAAGATTTCTTACGCATATCAGATGAAGATTTATTGAAAGATATGCTATTGGTATCAAGACGATTAAATACTGAATCTATTTCTACAAATGATTATAGTAAATATGGAAAATATAAAGTACAAACAATTCTTTCTAGATTTTCAACTTGGTCTGAAGCACTGACAAAAGCTGATCTTGAGCAAACCAGCTTCAAGATGATAAGCGATAAAGATTTGTTCGATGAAATTGAAAGAATGTGGATTCAAAAAGGCAAACAACCGACCACAACAGACGTAAAGAATGGCTTATCTGAATATTCCTTAAATACTTATAGTCGTAGATTTGGTGGGTGGAGAGCTGCATTGTTAGCTTTTGTTGAGAATATAAATAATGATGAGGATTATAAGAATACCGTACAACAAGAGGTAACCCAAGTCGATAATAGTAATAAAGAACAGAAGCTATTTGAAAATATTAAAGAAGAAATTACATCGCGTCATAAAACAAGTCGAGACATCAATCTTCGTTTGAGATTCAGAGTAATGCAACGTGATAGTTTCAAATGTTGTGCCTGCGGT
This sequence comes from Acetobacterium wieringae, assembly GCF_026646375.1. Lineage (GTDB taxonomy): Bacteria > Bacillota > Clostridia > Eubacteriales > Eubacteriaceae > Acetobacterium > Acetobacterium wieringae_A. The sequence continues at coordinate 121,790 of NZ_JAIPPU010000003.1, read as the reverse complement.
GCTTCACCAGCGAAAGATCAATCTGTAGTTTTACATGTAGATCATATAGTTCCATGGTCAAAGGGTGGAGAAACTGTAATGGATAATTTGCAAACATTATGTTCAAAATGCAATCTTGGGAAAAGCGATATAATATAAGTCGATATGTTCCCCAAAATGAGCAAAATGAGAAATTCACAGTGACATATTGCGGGAGCGTTTCCTTTTTCTCAGTCCAGTGTCAAGTTCCTTGATTTTTGTTTTAATGACAGAGGGGCGTTTAGGATTCGAAAAAACGAGTTATTGTGGAGCTTTTTTGAAAAATTACTCTATCGCCAAGGAACTAATGGGTCTTATCGACATCATCGAGGCAAGGAGGAGACCGCTATAATAATGTGATTAGGTAGATCCTTTATAGCCAGGGAAACAAAGATTTTGGCCATTGAATGCGATGTGTATAGATTGCATTCAATGGCTTTACTTACGTGGATAGAGGTCAATAAGATTCATGTAATTTTAGTTTTGTCACGATTTTCTTTACTTACGAAGAATAACATGCTAAAATTAAAACAAACTATCATTTTAATATTGGAATTTTATTATGCAAATATAAAGAATAACGTTCCGATATTAAAATAAAATGAGGTAAAAAAAGTGGAAATCTATAATCAACTGGCAAAATATCCGGTCTTTACAATAACTGAGGTAGAACTGTTAACTGGGAATTCAAATACCGCATACTCCCTACTGGATCGCTTGATAAAAAAGGGTTTGATGAAAAAAGTTCGGAAGAACATCTATTCTGCTGTAAATCCGGTAACTGGACAAATTGTAGCCACGCGGTATCAAATAGCCTGTGCGATAACGGATACTGCTTATATTTCTCACCACAGTGCTTTTGAGTACTATGGACTTGCAAATCAAGTGTTTTATGAGCTCTATGTTTCTTCAGAATCAAAATTTAATGCTTTTGAGTACGATCATGTGACATATAAATATGTTGCCTCAAGAATACAGGAAGGAATTGTAGAAGCGAAGAATACGACAGGCGTTCGGGTTAGTGACTTGGAAAGAACCGTGATCGATAGCATTCGCGACTTTAATAAAATTGGCGGTTTTGAGGAGCTTCAGAATTGCCTTGAAGGAATCCATTTTCTAGAAGAAGAAAAGCTTCTTAGGTACTTAGCAATTTATAATACTCAAGGTCTTTATCAAAGAGTAGGTTATCTGCTGCAGCATTATCAAAAAGAAATGCAATTATCAAATGATTTTATAGAATGTTGTAAAGAGAAAATCGGGAAAAGCAGGCGGTACCTGCTAAATGAGACCAATCAGCAGAACATTTATAATCGCGAGTGGAAATTGATGATACCGGAAGGATTATTTGAAATAACAGAACAAGGTGGTGATCTTCTTGTCTAGGTATGACATTATTTATCTTGGTAAAAAAGCAGAAGAACTAGGGTTTGTGAGAGATACTCTTGAGAAGGTGACGAGGCTTGCAGATGTTTTGGAATATCTGAATACAAATCCGATTCTCAAAGAAAGTCTTGCGCCAAAAGGTGGTACTGCAATTAATCTGACTATTTTTAATTTACCCCGGCTGTCTGTAGATATCGCTATGGATTATTTGAACAATAATAGCCGAGAAGAAATGCTTGAGCACCGTGAGTTAATTAACAGCATGATTGATCTATACATGCTGTCCCAAGGTTATACAAAAAATGAGAAAACGAAAAATCCCCATAGTTTGGACTCTTGGGTGTATGACTATATTGGTGCAAGCGGTAATAAAGATAATATAAAGATTGAAATCAACTATTCTCTGCGTGCTCATTTATTAACAGCAGAAGAAAGGCCAATCATCACGGAGCATCTTTTAAGTGAATATAGAGTTAAAACCCTTTCTCCGATTGAAATTTATGGAAGCAAAATCAATGCATTGCTAAGTAGGGCTGCAGCAAGAGACTTATATGATGCAAAGAATATGATTCATTTTAAACTTTTTGACGAATCGGAAGAAGCACTTCTAAGAAAGACAGTAGTCTTTTATGCAGCAATATCTGCAAAAGTGATTAACAAGACCTTTGATACCAGTGCAATTGACTCCATCACAAAACAAAAAATAAAGACTGATCTCTTGCCGGTGATAAAAAGAAAAGAGGATTTTGAATTGGAAACGGCAAAGAAAATGGTAAAAGCTTATATTGCTGATTTAATGGTTCTAACAAATGATGAGAAAGAGTTTTTGAATAGATTTGAAAACGGTGATTATATTCCTGAACTGTTGTTTGAAGACGTAACAATTTTGGATCGAATCAAAAATCATCCAATGGCTTTGTGGAAGATGAGACGATAATTCTGAATGAATGTTGGTTGATATATAGAAGAAAGGTCTGTAAACGGTGAATTCCTATGGAAAATAAGGATAAAGTTATATGCGAGTTACAAGAAAAAATACTTCTTCTTGAGTCAAAAGTTGAATATCTTCAGGGGATTTTGCTGAATGCGAATATCCCTTATGAAGTGAGTCTGAATAATGAAACAAAGAGTAGAACTGCTGATAGTGATAATAATCAGGGGGCTCGCATTATAAAGGAAGAAATAACAAGGAGCCATTTCAGATTCTTCTATTCCATGTTCAAAGGAAGAACGGACGTGTATAGCAAGCGTGGGGGTAAACCGAACCTAAAAACAGGAAAAACCGGCTATTATACGCAATGCTGGAATTTTTGGAAAGATGGGCTGTGTCCTAAAAAGAATGCGAAGAAGATAAAATGTGGTGAGTGCAGAAATCAAAATTACAAACAACTTAGAGGCGAAGTGATTATGCAGCATCTGATTGGAGAAAAAGAAGATGGATCTGATGTCATAGGATTGTATCCTATGTTGCAGGATGAAACCTGTAATTTTCTTGTTTTTGATTTTGACAATCATGATGAAAAGAGCAAGGTCGACGATTTTGCCAATACAGATGATGAATGGATTGATGAAGTGAATGCAATGCGGTCTATTTGTCAGTTCAATAATGTAAACGTCTTAGTTGAGCGGTCGAGATCTGGCAAAGGCGCACATATATGGCTGCTTTTTGAAGAGCCTATTCTGGCAGCTACTGCTAGAAAATTCGGAACTGCCTTACTTACAAAAGGCGCAGAGTCTGTAAATCAAAAGAGTTTTAAATCCTATGACCGAATGCTTCCAGCACAAGATCATATGCCAGAGGGTGGACTTGGAAATCTTGTTGCTTTGCCTTTACAAGGACAGGCATTAAAAAATGGAAATAGTGCTTTTATCGATGAAAACTGGAATGCATATCCTGATCAGTGGCAAGTACTTAAATCAACCAGTAAAATATCAAAAGCATTCATTGAAGGAAAAATAAATGAATGGTCTGCCGATGGTTTGCTGGGAATGCTCGCTGAAGATATGAGCGGAACGACAGAAAAAAGTGACAATAGCATCTCCAAGCCATGGGAAAAGAAAAATAAAAATTTTGTACTTGCGGATGCAGAAGGTATATTGGATATTACAATGGCCAATCAGATATATATTGATACGAGGAATGTAAAACCAAGGTTACAAAATCAAATCAGAAGATTGGCTGCTTTTAGTAATCCAGAGTATTACAAAAATCAAGCCATGAGATTTGGGACAAGAGGAACGGCTAGAATTATATCTTGTAGCCGGGATATTGATCAATATCTGTGTATACCCCGTGGCTGCGAAAAAAAGCTGGTAGAAAAACTTGAAGAGGCAGGTATAGCTTACAAAAAGACAGAGCGCAGGCAAAATGGCAGAAAAATAGCGGTTACTTTTATTGGTGAACTACGCCAAGAACAAAGGGAGGCTTCTGAAGAAATCCTTAATCATGATATAGGAATTTTGGGAGCTGCAACTGCCTTTGGAAAAACAGTTGTCGGTGCATTTTTGATTGCAGCCCGCACTATAAACTGGCAAGAGAAAGTGAAATCAGAAATAATCAGATAGTTGCTGATGTTTCAATATGCTTGGAAAATGGAAGAACACCACTGGTATTGACAAAATTTAAAGAACATGCCGCTATTTTATTCGACATGTTAATAGACAGTGCTGATCATATTTACCTTTTACAAGGCGGTAAAAGAGCTAAAGAAAGAGACCTGATCAGACAACAAATGAAAGAAGTTCCTGAAAATGAAACGATTATCCTTGTTGCCATTGGACAGTATATTGGTGAAGGTTTTAATTATCCAAGATTGGATACGATGATGCTGACTACGCCAATCGCCTGGGAAGGCAATGTAGAACAATATGCCGGTAGGCTTCATAGGGACTTTGAAGGGAAACTGGAAGTTATTATTTATGACTATGTGGATTCGCATATTCGTGTACTGGAAAAAATGTATCACAAGCGACTTAGAGCTTATAAGAAGATTGGTTATGAAATATGTATGGCGCTGATAGATAAAAAGCAAAATGATAATGCAATCTATGATAAGAAATCGTATCAGGAAATATATTTAAAGGACTTAACAGAATCAAACAAAAATGTGATCATTTCCAGTCCCGGAATCAACGAGAGAAAAGTAAAGCAATTGGTTACTTTGATGCAGAAAAGACAGGAAGCAGGCATATCGGTTATGGTTTTAACTTTATCTCCAGAAAGTTATCCAGAAAAAAGAATTGATAAGACAAGAGAATTGATCGGGCAACTCGTCGGAGTCGGTATCAAAGTTATAGAACGGGCAGTGATGCACGAGCATTACGCCGTCATCGATGAAGAAATTGTGTGGTACGGCAGCATGAATTTGCTGTCAGGAGAAAAAGAAGATGATAATTTGATGCGAGTGCTAAGCAAGGACATTGCACTAGAGTTAATGGAAATTTCATTTCAAAAAGAAGAAAAAGGTGAAATGCTATAAAAAATCGTTGATCGATATCTTGAAAGATAATAAAATGATTAATGTGTCCGACGCGCAATCCGACGATGCGAATGAACGTTTTGAATCAACAATTTCATTTCTGAACTTCTTATTGCAAGTCAATGCTGTCATGAGAAAAATCGGAGACGAAGATGCAAGTTTTGACGATATACACTTGATCTTTCGTGAAAACACTTAGTAATTGGTCGATTTATTTCTAAGAACGGAGACATCAATAATGAAAACTCGACCCACGTTGAGACGGTAGTATTGATGTCAAGAGAAAAATAAACGATGTGTGGAAAGCCCGGTATTACTGGGCTTTTTCTGAGGTATAATTTTATTATGTCCTAAATTGTAATAACAAATTGAACTAACCCTGTTAAAGATTAAATTCTAGAACTCGAATGATAACATCAAGAGATTTATCAAATAATTACTCAGGTGTTTTAATAACCTAGAATTTTTCTTGGAAGTTGGTTGCACCAGTCTTCGATAAAGGCGATATCTTGAATAGAAAAGTTTGATATTGCCGCACCTTTAGGGATGAATCGCCTGATTAAAGTATGATCATCAACAACCTCGTTCTTTCATTTCACCGGCATGTTGTTGGGATGTGAAGGTGGCTAACAGCAATTGAAAAGTAGATAAGATGCTGGTTAAAGATAAACTCAAATAATTCGAGACGGTACAGATCTCGACTATTTGGGTTTTGTTTTTTTGAAAAACTTTACAAAAGTTAGCTTGAATTAATATTTTTCGTGGTGTAGTATTGTCACTATGACTTAGAAATGGACATTTTAGTTCTGTGAAAGGGAGTAACGATGAATTATAAGATAGGAAAAAGCTCTAAAGCCAATCCCGATGCCGCCGTCACCGAGGCGACCAGTCAGCTGAAGAACCCCCAGCTGATTCTGTTTTTTTCAGGAGTGGACGATTTTACCGCATATACCAGAGAAATAAAGGCTCGATACCCGGAAGCTGTTTCGATGGGTGCTACCACCTTTGCGGCCTTTTGTAAAGATGGGGCGTACAAAGACAGCCTGTTAGTGATTGGCTTTGAAGATGGGATCATCTGTGAAGCGGGTCTTTTAAAAGATGCAGATAAATATCCGCTAAAATATGTGGATCAAGTTGAAAAAGCTGCGGCACGGTTCACAAAATCACAAAATACCATCTGCCTGGAGTTTTCCAGCGCCTTAATCAGCTGTGAGGAATTAGTTTTATCAACCCTTAATGCGGTGTTGTCAAAAAAGAAGATACCAGTTTTTGGCGGCTCTTCAGGTGATCGGGGACGGGCTGAAAAAACCATCATCGCATTAAACGGCGAGGTGTATCAAGACGCCTGCGCCTTTGTGATGATTGAAAATCTGGGTGGAAAGATCCGATTATACCGGGAGAATATCTATAAACCGACCCGTCATTATTTTAAATCCACCAAGGTAGATGTGCGCAAACGGATTGTTTATGAATATGATCACAAACCAGCCGCTTCAGTAATGGCCGCTGCCTTAGGTGTCAAGGTCAGTGAATTGCCCAAATATCTGGACAGCTATCCGTTGGGTCGGATTATTGGCAATGAAATGTTTATTGTCGCCAACAATCAGGTTGTCAACGGCAGTGGCATGGAGTATCATGCCCGGATCTATAATAATTCCCAGATGGTTTTGCTGGAGCCTGATGATTATCAAACCGTGCTTTTACAAACGCTTGACAAGGTACGGCAGGAATGCGGCTGCCCCAGTTTAACGCTGATGGTCAATTGTCTGGCCCGTTCGATTCTTTTTGAATCCAATGGCGAGTTAAATCAGTTTGCCGCCACTGTAGGAAACGCCTTGGGAAATTATGTCGGTTTTGCGGGATATGGCGAACAGCTGAATCAGCAGCATTTTAACCAGACCATGGTGCTGGCTGTATTTGAGTAGAGGTGAGAGAGATGAACGTGCTAGATAAGAATTGTATGGACGGCAGAGTGATAAATGAAACTGGCTTTATGATACAAAAACGTGATAAAACTATGGAAAAGAGCATTCAGTTTGGCGTCAAGCATATTGAAGAAAAAATCGAATTGCTGATGCAGGAAGAGGTGGAAGTATCAAACTATTTGGATGATGTGGCTAATACCTATTCGCAAATCACCAATATCAGTGAAATGACAACCAATATTAATGACGATTTTAAAAGCTTCAGCTCCTATGCCAATCAGATTAATACGGTTATCGATAACTCGGATATGATGATTAGTCAGACCGGTACAAATGTAACCGAATTGGCGAACAATATTTTGCACACCTATGATCAACTTGATAACATTGCCGAGTTTTTTCAACAGCTGGAAAAGGACTTTTCCAACATTAAAAATATGTCCAACGGTATTAATGGTATTGCTATGCAGTCCAACCTGTTGGCGTTTAATGCCTCCATAGAAGCTGAGCGGGCTGGTGAGGCAGGCCGGGCATTTGCCGTAGTTGCCCAACAAATGCGGGTTTTATCGACATCGACCAAAGAACTGGTTGATGGTATTGATGACAGTGTCAAAGCGTTGTATAAGAGTATCAAAGATGTCAATATCGAAATCCAAGCGTCAAAGTCTGCAAGTATGGAAAACCTGCACAAAGTTAATGCGGTAAAAAGTAATATTACCCAAGTTAGTGAGTGTACTGATGAGGTTAAGAATTTCAGCAAACAGATCATTAACGGCATTGATTCGACTAGCGAGCGCATCAATGGTGCGGCAGAAGGGTTTGGGGCGATTTCAGAGGTCGTTGATTCGTTTGGTGAAAAAATCGACACACTTAATCTAAAAATGAGCAAAAAATCCAGCATTATCTGCAGTGTCATTGATTTTTTGCAACAAATGGAGAATATGCTGGCAGAGCTGGTCACAGATTAACCTGTTTCTGCAGTAGCTGATAAAATAAATGTTACATAACTAATGCGATGTTTGGGTTGTTATGACACAATCAAGGGATTGCCTTAAAATAAAGAAACGATTGTATTAATGACGTTGAACGACCGGATTGTTTGGATCTGGTTGGACAATGTCTTTTTTTGTTACGAAACCGTGTAAGGTATACTCAATGATGAACAAGCCTTTTGATTTAAGTAAAAATAGATAAAAAGACGGAATTGTTTAAAATATTAAATGCAAATCATTTTTTTGTTTAAATTCACTAAATCGGTGTATAAATGACAGGGAATAGGCCTTAGTTGGGTAATCTGTAATGATGTTGCAACAGATTATAAAAAAGTGGATGCTTTAGCCGATCAGGTCGAAAGAATTTAGTGTGTGGTAGACAAAAGATAGGTAAAGAAAAATCGAAGTACGTGAGGTGACAAATGTGACAAGAAATTTCGAAAACGAACCAATGGTGGAAGTCTACATTTTTGAAACGATCCAAAATCTTGAGCAGCTGGAGCAGGTGATCATTTGTAGTGAAAAAAACGGTGGTTTCACCCCGGATGATGTTAGCGAAATCTTTCGATTCATGCATACCATCAAGGGATCATCGGCAATGATGCTGTTTGATAACATCGAAAAGGTGGCCCATGCGATGGAGGATATTTTTTTCTATATCCGTGAGCAAAAACCCTCAGATCTGGATTTTTCAGCAGTTTCTGATCTGGTATTGTCATGTGTGGATTTTATTAAAGCAGAGATCGAAAAAATAACCAATAGTTATGACGCCGACGGTGACCCCGCTTTTCTAATTGAATCCTTAAAAGTATTTCTAGGCGATTTGCGGCAAAGTTTTGGCGAAGAAGATAGCCAAAACCGGAGCCAGCAAAAAAAACAGCAGTATTACATCCCTCAAGAAAAAAAAACGGAGCCCCCTGCTACTGCGTCTCCGAATGAGTACGCCGAAGGGAGCGTTGCGGGTTCCTGTTACCAGGTGATTATTCAATATGAAGACGACTGCACGATGGAAAACATCCGGGCATACACGCTGGTCTTCGGGTTGGCGGAGCTGGCCGAGGAGGTTTATTTTTTGCCGGCCGACATTGCCGAGAATCCCGACACAGCGGCTTATATTCGGGAGAATGGTTTCGAAATCTATTTTACAACCAAACTGGGCTATGAAGAAATCAAATCTCATTTTGAAAATATTATCTATGTGGAGCAACTTCTACTTCGGGAAATTGAGGATGAACAGCTGGATCTATTCAGGCAACCGCAAGCTTTGACAGCACCGCCGGAAAACTTTGTCCTACCGGATCAGGAACTCGCTATACCGGCATCACCCACCAGCATTCAAACTGCTTCTGAGGAAACTCCCAGAAGCAGCGGAGGTGTCACCCAAAAGATGATCAGTGTCAATGTGGACAAACTGGATAATATGATGAATCTGGTGGGGGAACTGATGATCACCGAATCGATGGTTACCCAATGTCCGGAAGTGGAAATTATTCAATCAGAGAACTTTCATAAAGCGGCCATTGAGCTTCATAAAATAACGATGGAGCTTCAGGACATGGTTATGTCGATTCGGATGGTGCCGCTATCGACCACCTTTGTCAAAATGAACCGGATTGTCCGGGACATGTGTAAAAAACTCAACCGGGAAGTGGTACTCGATCTCTATGGCGAAGAAACCGAAGTCGATAAAAATATCATCGAACATATTTCCGACCCGCTGATGCATATCATTCGCAATGCCATTGATCATGGCATTGAAAACGAGCAGGAACGGTTGGCCAAGGGTAAAGAAAAAGCCGGGCGGATCATTCTTGAAGCCAAAAACGTCGGTAGTGATGTGCTGATTGTTATAAAGGATGATGGCCGGGGTCTTGACAAGGAACGCATTCTTAAAAAAGCCCGGGAAAACGATCTCCTGACCAAGCCCGAAGCGGAAATGAGCGACCGGGAAATTTTCAAACTGATTTTGCTGCCAGGGTTTTCCACTAAGGAAAGCATTACCGAATTTTCCGGACGGGGCGTGGGTATGGATGTAGTCAGCAAAAATCTCGAAGAGATCGGAGGCACGGTGCTGGTGGACAGTGAAATAGATCAGGGCACCACCATCACCCTGAAAATTCCCCTGACTCTGGCGATTGTCGAGGGGATGAATGTCCGGGTCGGTAAGTCCCGTTATACAATCCCAATAACGACGATTTCTGAATCCTTCCGGCCCAATCAAAAGGACTGCATGATGGATCCGGACAACAACGAAATGGTAATGGTACGGGGGCAATGCTTCCCGATCCTTCGACTCCACAAGCATTATCAGATAAAAAATGCTGAAACTGATTTGACCAAGGGGATTTTGATTATGGTGGAACAGGACGAAAAGGTGATTTGCGTATTTGCCGATGAACTTTTGGGGCAACAACAGGTGGTGGTTAAAGCGCTCCCCAATTATGTCAATACCATGAAAAAAGTTATGGGACTGGCAGGTTGTACCCTTTTGCCTGACGGCAGTATTAGTTTGATCATGGATATCAGCGGTCTGACGGGTTTGCGGATTCAATAGCCATGATGGCTCAAATTAACTATAAATTACAGAACCTGTGGCAGTTTCACAATTACCGAATATATGTGTTGATAGGAGTGATACGATGATAAAAGAAGTAACCGAAGAATTTGATCTGGACGATGATCAACAGGGGATGTATTTAACCTTTGAGCTGGCGAATGAGTACTACGGGATATGGATTGGTTATGTGACCGAGATTATTGGCATCCTACCGTTTACTGAAGTACCGGAACTACCGGCCTATGTTCGGGGGATTTTTAACCTTCGGGGTCGGATCATTCCATTGATGGATATGCGCCTGCGGTTTCAGAAAGAATTTGTCGCCTATGATGAACGATCCTGTGTGATTGTGATTGATGTCGGAAAAAATACCGTTGGTTTGATCGTGGACAGTGTTTCAGAAGTGATTTCATTTGAAGCGTCAGACATTATTGAACAACCATTGCTCAGTTCGGGCATTTCCAATCAGTTTATTAAGAGCATCGGCAAGGTGGGAAATGAGGTCAAACAACTGCTGGACTGTGACAAGTTATTATCTAGTCAGGAAGTGGAAATTCTAATCAATCAGAAGGATGAGAGGTACAACGATGAGATGGTTTTATAATCTAAAAATTGGTACAAAGTTGATTCTCGGTTTTATTGTAGTTGCATTGATAGCTGGCGGAATTGGGGTAATGGGTGTCATCAACATCCGAACAGTGGATCGCCAGGATACTTATCTTTACGAAAGAATGACTGCGCCATTAGGTGAACTTTTGTATATCACTGAAGCAATAAGTACAATCAGTAATAATGTTAAGGACATTATTCTATCTGGAAACAGTGATGAGATCGCCCGGCTGGAAGCCGGTATTCAGGAACAGAATACAGTGTTTGACACCAACTTAAAGAGCTTTCAGACAACGCTTGTGTCTGATGAAGGCGTTAAACTGATGGAGAGCCTCTTCTCTCAAAAAGAACAGATGGACAAAGCTGTAACTGAGATTATTGCCCTGGTTAAACAAGGAAAACAGACCGAAGCGATTGCACTGATGAAAAATGGCGATTACGCCAATGCTGTTACCCAGATGGATAGCGACTTTGCCCGTATAATAGAAATCAAACTTCAAGTAGCTGGCGAAACGGCCGAGGCGAATACCGTCATTGCCAGTTCCTCAACTGTTATGACTATTGTTTTAATTGTCATCGGGATGGTACTTTCGATCTTGCTGGGAATCTTTATTGCCGCTACCATTAAAAAGCCAGTGCATCAAATGGTGGATGCTTCCAAACGGATGGCCGATGGCGATCTGGATGTCGCCATTAATATCAATACCAAAGATGAAATGGGCGATCTTGCCAACGCCTTTAATCGGATGGCCACCAATATCAATGAGGTCATGTTTAATATTAACGAAGCCACGGAGCAGGTCGCCTCAGGCTCCCGGCAGGTTTCTGACTCCAGCATTTCGCTGTCTCAGGGTGCCACGGAGCAAGCTTCTTCGATTGAAGAACTGACGGCATCGATTGAACAGATCGCCGATCAGACTCGGCTCAACGCCGAAAACGCCGAGCAGGCTAATCAGCTGGCTGAAAATACCAAAGAAAATGCCAACCAGGGAAACAGCCGGATGCAACAAATGCTGGGCTCCATGGAAGACATCAGCGAATCATCCAATAATATTTCCAAGATTATCAAAGTAATTGATGAAATCGCCTTCCAGACCAATATTCTGGCTCTGAATGCGGCAGTTGAAGCGGCGAAAGCCGGACAAAATGGTAAAGGTTTTGCAGTCGTCGCTGTAGAAGTTAGAAATCTGGCGGCCCGATCCGCCAGCGCTGCCAAGGAAACCACAGCACTGATTGAAGGTTCCATCAAAAAGGTGGAAGGTGGTACTAAAATAGCCAATGAAACGGCTGCAGCCCTGGTCTCGATTGTGGATTCCATAGAACAGGTCTACGGGTTGATTAATAATATTTCAGTGGCCTCCAATGAACAGGCGATTGGTGTGGAACAAATCAATCAGGGCATTACCCAGATTGCCAATGTTGTTCAGGGTACCTCGGCGACTTCTCAGGAAACGGCTGCCGCCAGCGAAGAATTGGCCAGTCAGGCAGAACTTCTAAAACAACAGGTGGATCGATTTAAACTAAAACGGGGCGGCTTCATGGGTGCGGCCAGCTATGAAAATATCAGTCCGGAAATGATGCGGATGTTCGAAACCATGAAAAAACAAAACCGCCAGTCGGTTAAAAAGAGATCGGGTCAGAGTAACCATACACCGGTTCCTCAAACCATCATCCTTAGTGACGATGAGTATGGTAAATACTGACAGTCAGCCACTGGATTTGGCTATGACTTCAGAAAAAATGTGACGGAGTAATCAGATGGATGAAATGAGACTGCATCTCAAAAACAAGGATAAAGCATGGTTGGTGTCAACCCTAAATAGTGCCGGTGATGCGATCTTGACCTGTGATTTGGATAATCGGCTGGACTTTGCCAATGCTGAAGCGCTAAGAATACTGGGGCGGCGACTGTCAGACGTTCTGGGCAAATCACTAAATGACGTATTGTGTCTGTATCGGGATGGTCAACAGGAACCGATTCAATTTTGGGAATCTGGTGGAAATAATCAAGTCATGACAGCTGTGGGATTGCCCCGACGCAGCTATTATATCCGACCAGACGGCCATAAAAGTTATTTGTCGGCGCATTTGTCACCACTGCTGTCAGAAGTGGGAGACTATCTGGGGAAGGTTGTGGTCTTTAGGGATATTTCCCGGATTATTGATGCTGAAAAAACCATCAAAAAAGAGCGTAACAATCTTAAAATGATGTTTGATCTGTTACCAACCAGTATGCTGGTAATTGATGAAGAACAATCAATCACCCGGGTGAACCAGGCCTTTCTCAAAACCTTTATGCTGGAGGAACGCCAGGTCACCGGGAAAGCCTTTGGCGATGCTTTAGGCTGCGTATTTAGTGTCAGCGGTGGCTGTGGCTACTCATTAAATTGTAGCAACTGTCAGTTTCGACGGACTATCAACCAGGCCATTACTGACAAAACCATGGTGCGCGATAAGTCCATTAAAGTTAATTTCTTCCACCAGGCCAGCGAGGAAATACGTTATATTAACCTTAATGTGCTGCCAATTGTCACCTCCAATCACGCTGAGTATATTATTACACTAGATGATATCACTGAGCAGGTATACTATGAAAAAGGTTTAAAGGAAGCCCGGGAGTCCAGCCTTTCTATATTAGACAGCTTGCCCGTAATGATTTTTAGGATCGACCACGATCATCGCTGCGATTTCATCAATCAGACCTTTAAAGCCTTTATGAACATTGCCCGGGAATCTTTTATGGAAGATATTCAGAGTCATATGAAAAAAGCGGATCAGACTCGCTTTATCGAGATTCTCAAAGATTCGCTGGAAGAACAATCCAACTTCAATATGGAGCTGGAATTATTGTCCCCCAACAATACCTATCGCACCTTCCGGGGAATGGGTCGGCCTTTTTATGGCAAAAATCAGGACTATGCTGGCATGATTGGGATGTTTCTGGATATTCATGACGAACGCTCTGCCGAAGAGTTGTTTATTAAAAGTCAGAAGAAATACTACTCGTTGTTTAAATATATGGATAGTAGTATTTCCTATTTTAAAGCGCTATATGATGAAGGTCGAAATCTGGTTGATGCCGAACTGGTGGAAATGAATCTGGCCACAGAAAGACTCTTTGGCATCAAGCGGAACGAGGTTATCGGCCATAAATTATCGGAAATGGGGTTTCTGGAAACCGAAGAAAGTCAGGGTTTGTTCAATCGCTTTCAGGCGGTTCTCAGTCGAGGGGAAAACATCCAACTGGAAGAATACTATATGATCCGGCTAAAAAAATGGGTGGAAGCTTCCATATATAGCCCTGAAGCTGGCTATATTGCGGTGCTATCATCCGACATGGACAGCAAGAAAAAAACCGAAATCAAACTTAAACAGGCCATTGCCCGATCCGAAGAAGCCAATCGGGCCAAAAGCGAGTTTCTGGCCAACATGAGCCACGAAATACGAACACCACTCAATGGAATTGTTGGGATGATTGATCTGACCGCTCTGGAACCGCTGACCGAAGAGCAGCAGGATAATCTGCAGACTGCCAAGGTCTGTGTCAGCTCACTGATTGGGATTATCAACGACATTCTTGATTTTGCCAAAATGGAAGCCGGAAAGCTGATGATTAATCCTATGAGTTTTAATCTCATGGATCTGATCGAATCGACGGTTAAATCCCATAAAAAACATGCCCTGGAAAAGGGCCTTGAGTTATCGGTTGACTATCACAGCATCATTTCAAATTTTGTCATCGGTGACAGCATTCGCCTTAAACAGATTATCAATAATTTGCTCAGTAATGCCATCAAATTTACCAATATCGGCTCGGTAAAAATCACAGTCAGTCAGGAGACAGTTCCCGAAAAGAGCGATGAAATTATTCAAAAAATTGCCATCGCTGACACCGGGATCGGCATTGACGTAAAAGACTATTCCATGCTTTTCAAGAGCTTTACCCAAATTGACGGTTCCTATACCCGGGAATACGGGGGAACCGGTTTGGGTCTGGTGATCACCAAACAACTCTTGGAAATGATGGGGGGGGTGTGACTTTCAGTAGTCAATTGGGGGTCGGGAGCACTTTTTCTGTTTTTCTGCCGATGATTGTAACTAAAAAACCAGGTCAATCAGCCCGGAATCCCCAGGAAGATACCAGTTTTTCTGGACAGCAGATCCTACTGGTGGAAGATGACCGGGTCAATCAGATTGTCGTAACAAAGATGCTTAAAAGTATGGGTGCCGTTGTCGATGTGGCGGGCAATGGCGTAGCGGGAATTGACGCAGTGTCCAAAAAAAAGTATGATCTCATTTTAATGGACATTCAGATGCCAAAGATGGATGGGCTCGAAGCAACCCGAATCATCCGAGGTGGGCAACAAAATAATCCTTCTGATGAGAATTTATATCGACCGGAAAACCAACTTAATCGAAAGACACCCATTATTGCCCTGACTGCTTTTGCTCTAAAGGGAGATGAAGCGTCATTTAAAGCCAGCGGGATGGATGGCTATCTGTCAAAACCGGTAGATCGCATTCAAATGCAGAGCCTGCTAAAAAAATATCTGGATACGAAGCAACAATCAAAGGATCAATCTGTGCCACTAGTGACCAGTAGCTTTGATGTGCAAATGCGGCTAATGCAAGAAGATGCTTTAATGGAACCACCCAAGTCAACTGTACAGGAGCGGGAGGCGGTTACACAACGAATTGATCAATTACATCAGCTGTTGGATCAGAAAAATCTGGAGTTAATGGAAGTGATTGCCCATCAACTTAAAGGAATATTTGAACGAATGAATGCGGACGAATTAAAAAATCTGGTTTTTAAAATGGAACTAGAAATCCGTAAAAGCCGGATCGGAACAGTCAGTGAATACCTTGAACAAATTGCAGCAATCTGGTTTGAAATGAATGCCGGAGCTGCCGGGGAGAATTGAAATGAAACGAATTTTAATTGTGGAAGACGATATGGTCAGTCGCAAATTCCTTGCCAAATTTTTAAGCCGCTATGGCGACTGCGATATGGTGGTAGATGGGCTGGAAGCCATTGATGCCTATCTCCTGGCCAGTCAGGATGGCCAGCCCTATGATCTGATCTGTCTGGATGTGATGATGCCAAAAATTGATGGCATCCAGGTTTTAAAGACCATCCGGGATCTGGAACGACAGAATGGCATCACAGAAAATGAAACCTGCAAAATTATCATGACCACCGTCCTGGGAGAAACCCCGGTTGTTCAGTCCGCCTTTGATTATAACTGCAATGCCTATGCATCAAAACCTCTCGACATGAAAAAATTGACAGCAGTATTAGGTAAAATCGGATTTATTTAAATGGGATTTCCCGTTTGGGCGCTGTTTGAAAAACATGATCAAAAAAAACCGCAATCACTGACGACTGCGGTTTGATGGTTTATAGCGTTTTGGCGTAGGTGCCTATTTTTTTATCAACATTCGAAATATGTTTGGTTAGCCAGTTTACAATCATCTGATTTGCACTGATAATAAGGGTGATATTTCCGCCGGATTCTTGATAATCTTTTTTTAGTTTGGCCAGCTCTTCAATAAACGCCTTGTGTAATTTTTTTTGTTCTTCAATTTCGGGATAGTTTATTTTGGCCATATAGGCTTCTTCATCTTTAAAATGCTGCTTGGTATAATCGTCAAGAAAATCAAACATTTGCGCAATAACTTCTTTGGATTTTCCGGTCTTACCGGCTTCAAAAAGCTGATCTGCCTTTTCAAACCAGATTTTATGTTGTGAGTCAATGTTGTCAACGCCCACTGACAGAGCTGGGGTCCATTCGATAGCCATATTCATTCTCCATTCTAAATTAGATTTATTCTAGTATAGCCTTTTTCAAAACGATTGACAAGAAAATAATTTGCAGATGAGTATGATTAATTCAGAAAAATCATCAGCAATGACGGTAAAATTCAGTATTTACAAGAGTCCTGGTCTGAGTTAAACTAGTCTAAGTATTCACCATTGTCAGGCACAGTCAAACGATGGCTGAACATATAACAGGATTGAGGATGTGGAAAAATGATTCAAATCACCGAAAAAGAATTTGCCATGTTAACAGAATATATTCATAGTGAATATGGTATTGAGTTAAAAAAGGAAAAACAACTTCTACTGATGGGGCGGCTTCATAAGCTACTGGTGGAGTTAGGTTTTGATAGTTTTACCGACTATTATCATTATTTAATCTCTGATAAAACCGGAGAAGCCAGTTCGGTGCTTATTGATAAGGTTTCCACCAACCATACATTTTTTATGCGGGAACCGGAGCATTTTGAGTTCTTCAAGAATACCGTATTACCTTATCTCAAGAAAAAAAAAGAAGCCGAAAATAACCATGATATCCGATTGTGGTGCGCCGCCAGTTCCACCGGCGAAGAGCCGTATACATTGGCGATGATTATGGCCGAATTTTTCGGAGCCGAGGCCCATCTCTGGGACAAAAAACTATTGGCAACGGATATCTCTAACAAGGTTCTGGATATCGCAAAAAAAGGCATCTATGAAAAAGATCGGGTGCAGGTACTTCCACCCAACTGGAAATTGAAATATTTTCAGAGCTTTGACAGTGATCACTTGATGGTAGTGGATGAGATTAAAAACGAAGTGATTTACCGTCGTTTCAATCTGATGACGCCCACTTTCGTCTTTAAGAAAAAGTTTGATGTTATCTTCTGTCGAAATGTGATGATTTATTTTGACCAGGCAACCAAAGATCGTCTAGTCGAAAAGATGTACAATTATATGGAGCCCGGCGGCTATCTCTTCATTGGTCATGCCGAGTCCCTTAATCTGAAACAGACTAATTTTAAATTCATTATGCCAGCGGTGTATCGCAAGCCGTGTTAACCTTGCTATCACCACCCGGAATTAATGCTACCACGTAGAGGAGGATCGGTTATGGAACAACCAAATAAAATAACAGTTGAAATGAACGTTGCAAAAAAATATCGGGTTAAAGATCGTGTTTTATCTCAAGCAGGGGCCCTTGAATGGCCTTTCTTTTTCACGCTTACCCGCAGAATTCGCTCAGTTGAGCAAACGGTTGAGGAACTGACTCGGGAAACACTCTTAAAAACCTATGCCCCGGTGGCAGTGCTTGTGGATCAACGAGGTACGATTCGCTATGTTCATGGTCATACCGGGTTGTTTTTAGAGCCGGCACAGGGCTATGCCGGGGTCAATAACATTTTAAAAATGGCTCGCAAAAAACTACGTCGTGATTTGAATACAACGCTCTATCAGGCCATCACCCGTCGTTCGGCGGTTAATTCTCCAATCATTGAAGTACGGCGGATAAAGGCTAACGAGGCGCTGATCATCCGGGTGTTGCCTCTCTTAAAAGAAACCTCCGCTGGCCAGAAAGAAGATTTTTATTTGGTCATCTTTGAACAGAATCCTATGGCTGAAACCATTGCCAGTAAGGGACGTGGTGATGGTGTAGAACCAGTTGATCAGGAACTGATAGCGATTAACGATGAAATAACATTTAAAAAAGCAGCCCTAACTAAGATCACAGTGGAGTTGGAGAGCAGTCATCAGGATCTCGATTTATCCCGCAACAAACTCCATACAGTGAAAGCGCACCTATTTGATGCCGAAACCGAATTTCAAACACTGACAGAGAAAATCCGCCAAGCCCAGAAAGAACTGGAAATTCTCCAGGACGAATTGTTAGTTTCCAAAAATGAACTTGACGCAAACCAAGCTGTTGAAAAATCCATAGCAACGGAACGACTGCCGCTACGGACAGAATTGGATAATCTCAAAAACGAGATGTTTGTGGCTAGCCTGGCACTTCAAGAAAAAGAAGCGGTGCTAAAACAATTTAATAGCCCCGAGCAGCCCGTAGCGAATGAATTTGCCAGCATTAAACAGGAAATAACTGAACCAGAACACAGTGTCAAAGCATTTGTTACGGAAAGTGCACCTGATACAACAACGGATGAGCATTCATCAAGCGTCACAAATTATCAACCCAATCCAGAATCTTTTAACGACGCCCCCTCATTAAATGCAACGAGTGAAACGAAAATGGGATTTTTCTCAAAAACTGAGCCAAAGCCTTTTTTCAAAAATCCAGGGCTTAGCTTTGGCAATGAAGCCGGTCTTGATCAGGTGGATGATACAAAAGAACTTGTTTTTAAAGATTTTGCTGAATTTCAAACAGCTGCAAGTCATGGATACCGCCATGATTCTGAGCTACAATCTGTGGTTATTCCTGAAGGTGTTGAGATTATCAAACGCAGTATGTTTTATCAATGTACGAAGTTGGAACGTGTAATCATTCCGAGCACCCTGAAAATTATTGAAGATTTTGCCTTCTATGGCTGTGAGTCGTTGAAAAGCATTAATCTGGACAGTGCCAGAGTTCTGGAAAGAATTGGCACTTCTGCATTTGAAGGGTGTCGCTCGCTAATACAACTGGTTATCCCTGATGCTGTAATTGAAATTGAAGAAGCGGTATTTCTTGGCTGTCAACAACTCCAATCAGTTGCATTTATGGATAATAGTCAACTGGAAACATTAGGTAGCCATGTCTTTAAAGATTGCGTCATGATCAGTGAAATGATCCTGCCAAATCAGCTAAAGCATATCGGTATTAGCTGTTTTTATGGCTGTGACAATCTGACCGCAATTCATCTGCCTGATGAATTGGAAACCCTCGGGGAATACGCTTTCTATGGCTGTAACGCACTGAAAAAAGTCGACTTCTCCAATAATAAGCTCCTTAAACAACCCGGCTTTTCAGTAGGATTTCCAGACGGAGTTAACCTTTAGTCTAAAGTTTTGGCGATGATAAAAATTACAGGATATCTTCAGTCCGGTTGCGTTATAAATAATAATGATGCAAAAATTATAGGCAAAAAAAGTAGAATCTTAACGCTAGAAATGTTACAATATATAAATATTTCTGAATAATACAGGAATATTTTAATTAAATCTAAGATTTAAATAATTTTGGAGGTTGAGGCTTAGTGAGTAAAAATATGAGTGTTGTAAATATTGAGACCATCAATGAAGATAACCGAAAAAAACTTGAAGAACAGTCATTTGAAGAAGCCGTACTAGCTTTGACTGAGAAGTTGGAGTTGGCAAATAGTCTGTTAAAAACCATGCTTGAAACCACTCATGAGTTTCTTGTTTTTGGTCTGGATCGGGACTATCGGTATTTAAGCTTTAATAATCGCTATAAAGAGATGGCAAAAGATCAATGGGGGGCCAATATTACGATTGGAACCTGTATTTTGGATATTATTAACAATAATGAAGAACGGCAAAATCTACGAGGCTTTTTTGATCGGGTGCTGGCCGGTGAGCAGTTTTCTTCCCTTGAAGAGTACGAAAGTGAAAGTGGTAATGTCATTGTTGGCAAAAATCATTGGGCGCCAATCAAAAATAGTAATAGTGAAATTATCGGAATCCTCTGTTTTATGCAGGATGTCACCGAACACCGGAGTTTCATCAAGGAGATGCTTAAAGATAAAAACAGTCTTGATCAGAACATGGAGTCCTTATCCTTTTATGATCAATTAACCGGAGTATACAACCGCAAATTCTATGAAAAAGAACTTCAACGTATGGACGAAGAGCAATACTACCCACTATCGATCATTTTTATGAACATCAATGGCATGTCCAAGATCAACAATGAGTATGGTCACGCCGTTGGCGACATTCTCATGCGAAAAGCAGTTCAAGTTCTTAAGTATGGTGTTCGGGGTGATGATGTGGTGGCCCGCTATGAAGGCGATGAATTTGTTGTACTAATGCCCAGAACTGAAGGCGCCAAGGTTGAACGGGCTTTGGAGCGCTTCCGAAAGAGTCTTGATGAAGTTAAGGTTCAATCCATTAAACTGTCGGTTTCTTTTGGGTTTTATACCAAGTACGATGAATCGGATAATACGGAGTCGGTCATCAAAGCCGCACAACGACAATTGGAACGACAGAAAGAACTTGATTATATCTAGTAAACTTCAGACACACTTACAGAAAGAGGTACCCTCAAATCATTTCAAACCAATTTTTATCATGCGTGCGCGGCATCTGGCTGACGTGCGCTTTTTTTGCGCTCAAAATATAGCTGACGAGAAGCAAGTGATGCCAATCATTAATGAATAGTAGCTCTTTGTTATTGATTATTTTGCATCATGATGTTAAAATAAAAGCATCAATATGCAAACGTTATTTATCATAAAATACAATTTGTTAAAAGTTACCCCTTTTCATCAAGATTCACAGATGAAGGCGGAAGACGGAGGAAAGAATGAGCCAGAAAATCGGTAATGTATTAAAAGAAATGATAAAAGAAAAAAATATGACGATTTTTTCACTTGCTAAAGAAGTGGGGGTCGATCGTTCCACCCTTCAGCATTTTTTATCTGGAAAGCGCCGTTTAAATCTGGAGGATCTTCAGAAAATTATGGTGGCTTTAAACCTGAGCAAAGATAAAAAAAAGATATTATACGCTCTTTATGAGAATGAGTATGACGATTGCGAAGTTCTTAAAAACTGTCATGATATCTTTGTTCTTTATAACGAAATCAGTGCTCAAGCAAACCAGAAGAAAATGTTGATTGAAACAGAAGAATATCTGGTAAAAACCCAGTTAGCTTCAGAAAAAGCCCGGATTATCAAAGGACAGGTAAAAATTGAAGGAATTATCCGAAGTTGTTTTATGGAAGAAATGGGGCGGAATGAAGATGCCCATGTCATCATGTCAATCAATTTCAAACACTATTTTCTTTATGAGTTGATTATGCGGATCAGTTGTCATAATCATCGCTGCGGAAAAATTCAGAACATTATCCCTCTAGTCAATAAGAAGAAACTGGGAAATAATCTTGATATCCTCAAAACCGTTCTATTGCTGAAAAGTCTCCCAAATGTTGATTATGAACCGTACTACTTCTATTCAGGAACCAAAATATATGATGATATCAGTATTATTGTTCCCAATTATTTTATCACGTCAAAGCAGGTAATCACCATTGACCGGGATTTTGAAAGTGCGATTATCTATGAAGATCCTGAAATTCTAGACTATTACCAGAAAAAATCCCAGATGATTCTGCGAAAATGTATGCCTTTTGTTGAAAAAGAATCAGTACAATGGATTAATTGCACTCTTCCGGTATTCGAAAAAGTAAAAAATAGTACCATCTCAGAAAAGTTCATTGCTTATGATCAGCTTGAAATGATCCTGGATAAAAACGCTAATCCAGAAGAGAAGGTTTCTACCACAATCGCACCGCTGGAGACGGGTATCACTCAACAATCTAATATTTCGGTACTACGGGACGGCTTGGTTGGTACCGCAAAAAACCTGTGCATTCGTTATTCTATCAATGAAGAGACCGTTGAATTTATCCTGCTCAATGAGATGAACCAGAACATCCAAAAACTGATTGTCAAGGAAATTGGAATAGTGATTATATTCAGAGATTTTTTAAACTATCTACCCCATAGTGTCCATGTCTGCTCACCTGAAGAAATAAAAAACAGTCTCCGTAATATTCATTATATCGGTAGCGGAATAAAGACTGTTTGAGCAGTTTTCATTTAACGGCTCGAAAGAGTGGTAATCCTTATTAATAAACACGGCCAGGTTGTAAAACGATTTGCTCCAACCGATGTGGCCGAAAAAATTGAGAATGATATCAAGAAACTATTAGCCGAATAGTCCCCAGTGAAAAATTGCCTGCAACAGAATTGTGATGTATAATGTTTGGTATATTATTTCAAAGGAGTGATTGACTTGAACAACGATCAACTGAAACTGGAAAACCAATTGTGCTTTCCGCTTTATGCTAGTGCAAAAGAGGTGATTAAGCGCTATAAACCCTATCTGGATGAAATCGGACTAACCTACACCCAATATCTAGCCATGATGGTGCTGTGGGAACATCAAACCATCAACGTAAAAACAATGGGAGAATATCTCTATCTGGATTCGGGGACTTTGACACCGTTATTGAAACGTCTTGAATTAATCGAATTAATTGAGCGAAACCGTGATCCCAATGATGAACGAAACGTGATCATTAAACTCACCGAAAAAGGCAAAGCCCTCAAAAAACCTGCCAGTCAGATTCCAGGTAAAGTTAAAGAATGCTTACCCATCACCCAAGAGGAAACAATTACCTTGTACCATATATTATATAAATTATTAGGACGCAATTAAATAATTTACATTGATCCATTACACGTCGACCTTTTTATGGGTTTAGCCCAATTTATTTGGTTTAAAAGAATATTAAAAATGCTCAGTGAATTGAACTGAGCATTTTTTGTACAGTGAATCAGAAAATTCATGATATCTTAAAAAAAACGACAAAACAATCCCCTTGATTAAAGTATTAGAATGTGGTAATGTGTATGTAATTAGCAATTAAAAACCAGTTTAAGGAGTAACATTCCTTGACTGTTAACTTAAAGCAGGCACAACTGTTCATTTTTCGTCTTTGAGAATAATTACGAGTCTATAGAATTTTCGATGACAGAATTACGAATAAAAGCGCTGTAAGTAAAACAAAATAAAAAAGAGTTGACATATTAGAAAAGTCTAATATAATAATAATAGGCTGATTTATTATGTTGATGCAAGGAGAGTTTTTCATGGAAATGGATTTGAAAGATCATGAGGTTACGGCAGAAATTCTAAAAGCACTGGGACACCCAGTCCGGTTATGTATTACAAAGGGATTGATCGCCAATGGCAGATGCAATGTTTCCTATATGGAAGAGTGCCTTGAAGTTTCCCAATCAGGGGTTTCCCAACATTTATCAAAGCTGAAAAATGCCGGCATTGTCAAGGGCTACCGAACAGGAAATGAGATTTATTACGAAGTCATCAGTAAACCAGCTCAAAATATTATTAAGGCATTGTATGGAGAGGATTTATCATGAAAAAGATATTAATTATTGGAGGCGTTGCCGGTGGTGCGACGGCTGCTGCACGACTACGTCGTTTAAATGAAAACGACGAGATTATTTTGTTTGAACGGGATGAGTACATCTCTTTTGCTAATTGTGGGTTGCCCTATTATATCGGCAATGTGATTAAGGATCGTCAAAAATTACTGGTGCAAACTGTTGATGGCATGTCAAAACGTTTTAATCTGGATATCCGAAATTTCAGCGAAGTTATCAGTATTGATCCAATCGCCAAAACCGTGGCAGTTAAAAACCACCAGACCGATGAAGTATATACTGAAAGTTTCGATAAGCTTATCTTATCTCCGGGTGCCAAACCAATTGCACCTCCGATTCCCGGTTTGTCAGAAGCCCAAAATGTCTTAACCCTCCGAAACATTCCTGATACCGATAAAATCAAAGCCATTGTCGATGGCGGCAAGGTCGGACGGGCGGTCGTCATTGGCGGTGGATTTATCGGCGTTGAAATGGCTGAAAACCTGCAGGAGCTGGGAATTAACGTAACGTTGGTCGAAAAAATGAATCAGGTGTTAAAACCTTTAGATTTTGAAATGGCTCAACTGGTTCATCAGGAAATTAATGCCAACTGCGTTAATCTGATTTTGGAAGATGGTGTGGATCATTTTCAAAAGCAGGGAACCGAAGTGGTTCTCGAGAGCGGCATGGTTTTGCAGGCTGATCTGGTTATTTTAGCCATCGGTGTTGTTCCGGAAAACGGATTAGCAAAAAATGCTGCTTTCAAATGCGGGCCTCGGGGTCATATCATCACAACTGAAAACTATGAAGTCATCAATGCCGATTCCGAAGTCGTTAATCCCGATATTTTTGCCATTGGTGATGCTATTGAAGTCCAGGATTTTGTAACTAAAAACCAAACCGCCATTCCCTTGGCCTGGCCGGCAAACCGTCAGGGCCGGGTCGTAGCCGATTATATTAATGGTATTAAAACGAAAAACGAGGGAATTCAGGGCACTGCTGTCGCTAAAGTTTTTGGCAAAACAATTGCTTCCACCGGCAATAATGCCGCCCAGCTGGATATGAAGAAAATCGATTATCAGGTGGTCATTGCGCATCGGGCTAATCATGCCGGTTACTATCCCAATTCCACCAATATTGCCTTAAAACTGCTTTATGATCCAAAGAGTCTTCAAATTTTTGGAGCCCAGGCGGTTGGTCAGGACGGCACTGAAAAACGGATTGATGTTATTGCCACCGCTATGAAAACCGGTGCGACGGTTTTAGATCTTCAGGACTTCGAATTATGTTATGCACCACCTTTTTCATCAGCCAAAGATCCAGTTAACATCCTGGGTTATATCGCAAGCAACATTGAAACCGGAGTTTATAAAACTGTAGAGTGGTTTGAGATTGATGAGATTATTAAAAACGGTGGCTTTCTGCTGGATGTTCGGACGCCAATTGAATTTAGCGCCGGTGCCATCAAGGGCGCAGTCAATATTGAACTCGATACCTTAAGAGATCGCATCGATGAAATACCCATTGCCAAAGACACCCCCATTTATGTCAGTTGCCAGGTCGGCCAGCGGGCGTATCTGGGAATACGTATCTTAAAAGGCCATGGCTTCACCAATGTCTATAACTTATCGGGTGGCTACAGTACCTACAAAGCCGCCCACTATCAACTGGCTCAGCCAGATTTCACGGTTGGCGAATGTATACCCAAAAAAGACGAAAACGATGATGGTGATGTCGATCAGGGCGGTGACGGAAGCCAAGTGATTGCGAAAAAGGTGGATGTCACCGGATTGCAATGTCCAGGACCGTTAATGGCTACGTATGAGGCGATCCAAAGTGTTGACGCCGGGGAGCTGGTGCAAATCATCGCCACTGATTTTGGTTTTGTCAGCGATATTAAAAGCTGGTGCGAAACCAACGGTCATACGCTGGTATCACAGGAAACCCAGGGAAAAAGCTTTATCAGCGTGATTCGAAAAGGTAATGCTGGCGAAACCTGTAGCCTGATGCCCGCTGTATCAACGCAGAAGAATGCCACCCTGGTAGTTTTTAGTGGGGAACTGGACAAGGTTTTGGCCTCAATGATCATCGCTCAGGGTGCCGCAGCCCAAGGGAAAAATGTCACCCTCTTTTTCACATTCTGGGGACTCAATGCATTGCGAAGACGAGATGGCAAAGGTCAAAATAAAACCTTTATCGAAAAAATGTTTGGAGCGATGATGCCAAAGGGAGCTGCCCGACTGCCACTGTCAATGATGAATATGTTGGGCGCCGGTCCGGCGATGATCAAGGGAATCATGAAAAAGAAACACGTTGATGACCTTGATACAATGATTAAAAAAGCTCAGAATGCTGGAGTTCGTTTTATTGCCTGCACGATGAGTATGGATCTGATGGGTATTAAGGAAGAAGAACTGATTGATGGGATTGAGTTTGCAGGCGTCGGAACCTATATCGCCAGTAATGAGAATGCCGGAACCACCTTATTTGTATAAACAAGAATTGTATTAGTAACCATTTTATATAAAATACCAAGCAGGCTGTTTCAGGATAAATATTTCTGTAACAGCCTGTTTACATTGCTTAATCAAAGCTTTATATAAATAGTTTCGAAGCGATTATGATTTCTTTCATTTGTAAAAATACTGAACCTATGATAAAATACAGATGGAAGGAAGTGAGTAAAATGCCGAAGTATTGTCCCAGATGTACTTACATTTTGAGTATTGACGATACAAAATGCAGTTTTTGCGGCATGGTGATAACAACGGGCATCGTTGTTGATAAGAAGATCGCTGATGAATTCCTTGAAGAGGAAATGATGGAAAGCGGAAGTTTTTCACGGGAATTTCTCGATGGTGGCAGGGAAATGACACCTGCCAGAGAAACAAAACAGCTTCAAACAGATGATGTGGCATTGACAGATGAATTGATTGCTGATGAAATTATTGGCGATAAATGGTTCAGTGATGAGACGGAAAAAGCTTTTGAGGTCGAAAGTTTATCAAGAGGATTATTGGATCAGGGGCGGGAAATGATGCCAGCGGTAGAAACTAGAATCCTGACCACAAATGATGAACTTTTTGCAGAAGAAATGATTGGAGATGAAATCACAGCTGATGGATTTTGGGCAAATAAAAATCGTCCAAATCTTCCAAAATCAATGCAGTTGTGAAGGCGAGAGATGACTAAATGAAGATTGATCAAAAGCAATTTGTGAAGATGAGGAAGTGTCCGGTGTCGCACTGATATAATTACTAAGCTTGTCAATGACAAGGTATGTAATTGTATGATCGTGTGAAATCGGACACTTTTTTAATAGAAAAATTAAAAGCAGTTTGACAAGATCAGTAAATCATACTATAATTAAAATTAAATTATTAGTTAGGAGTTGTTCTTAATCATGAAAAGTAAAAAGATCCAAATGTATACAGATATGATCCGTAGTGTCGGATTAAAAGCTACGCCCCAACGGATCAGCGTTTTAAAGGTATTGTCAGAAATGACCTCCCATCCCAGTGCTGATATGTTAATGGAAGCCCTTGAAAATCAAGGTTATGTGATGTCAGTGGGGACGATTTATAATATTCTTGAAACCTTCTCAGAAAAAGGTCTGATCTTAAAATTAAAAGACAATCAGGAAGTGATGCGTTTTGACGCTAATACCCAATTTCATGTACATATCTATAATAAAGAAAACAACGGTATTTGCGATTACTATGATCCGGAACTGGAAATTCTGCTTTCCGATTATTTTAAAAATAAGCTGCCAGGAGATGTTTCACTCAATCGCATGGAAGTCTCTCTTTTTGCCTGATCGTTTTTAAGAACCATACAACTTTTACAAAAATAAATTATTAAATTCAAAAGTCTGATGCCTTGGTATCAGACTTTTGAATTTTTTGTGATGATGCGTTATGACAAATATTTATCATGAACCATTCTTGACAAATATTTATTCTAGACATATAATCTATATAAGATTTTAATAGGAACAATTCTTTTAAGGAAACGGTTAAAATTAATATCGACAGCAAATATAAATTTCTGGAGGGTATCATATGAATTCAAATTTTAGTTGTAAAACCTGTGCAAGTGCGGATAAAAAACTGGAAACGTTCATTTCCAATCTCAGCGTGGATACATCGCATCATCGGATGGAAGGGCAAAGTATAAAATGTGGTTTTGGGCTACAGGGAATTTGTTGCCGGCTTTGTTCCAATGGTCCATGTCGAATCACACCAGACGGACCCAAAGGGGTTTGCGGTGCTACGGCTGACACCATCGTGGCCCGAAATTTCCTGCGTGCGGTTTCAGCCGGGTCGGGATGTTATATACATATCGTTGAAAATACAGCTCTTTTGCTTAAAAAGACCGCTGCCAACAAAGGGGCAATTAAGGGAAAGATTGCATTGGCCAAACTGGCAGAAATATTTGAAGTGAATGAAACCGATGAACACGTCTGTGCTGAAAAAATTGCCGATCTGGTTCTAGCTGATTTATATAAGCCTGACTACATCAAAATGGAACTGGTTGAGAAAATGGCTTATAAACCCCGCTTTGATCGTTGGAAAGAATTGGGAATCCTGCCAGGCGGGGCAAAGTCGGAAGTGTTTGCTGGGGTTGTCAAAACGTCTACTAATCTCAATTCAGATCCCGTCGATATGTACCTGAACTGCTTGAAACTGGGTATTTCTACCGGTCTCTATGGTTTAACACTAACGAATCTGCTAAATGATGTGATGCTCGGAGAACCCTCTATCCGTTTGGCGCCGGTGGGCTTACGAGTTATTGACACCGACTATATCAATATCATGATCACGGGTCATCAACATTCAATGTTTGCCTACTTACAGGAGCGGTTGATTCAGGAGGATGTCATTGAAAAAGCCAAAGCAGTTGGGGCCAAAGGGTTCAAACTGGTTGGCTGTACCTGTGTCGGTCAAGACCTGCAATTGCGTGGCGAACATTATAAAGACGTATTCAACGGTCATGCCGGAAACAATTTTACCAGTGAAGCGATTCTCGCTACTGGGGCTATTGATGCGGTATTATCCGAGTTCAACTGTACCCTACCGGGAATTGAGCCGATCTGTGATGAATTAAAAATTAAGCAAATCTGCTTAGACGATGTTTCCAAAAAAGCGAACGCTGAAATGAAGCCTTTTGTATTCGAAGAAAAGGAAAGCCAAAGTAATGAAATTATTGCTTCTGTAATCGAAGCGTATCAGGCCAGACGAGGAGTGGTTGCCTTGAATCTTGATGCTGAACACGGCAATGATGATACCTTAACTGGCGTTAGTGAAGGCTCCTTAAAATCATTTCTGGGGGGAACCTGGAAACCGTTGATTGACTTAATTGTCAAAGGAGAAATTAAAGGGATTGCCGGGGTAGTTGGATGTTCAAGTTTAACAGCTGGTGGTCATGATGTGCTGACAGTCAATCTGGTAAAAGAAT
Organism: Acetobacterium wieringae; assembly: GCF_026646375.1. GTDB lineage: Bacteria > Bacillota > Clostridia > Eubacteriales > Eubacteriaceae > Acetobacterium > Acetobacterium wieringae_A. The sequence goes on along the minus strand of NZ_JAIPPU010000003.1, from coordinate 92,445 downwards.
TGATCGCCAAAGATATTCTGGTTTTGTCGGCGGGATGTTCATCCGGTGGGTTGGAAAATGTTGGCTTAATGTCTCCTCAAGCGGCATCTCTGGCCGGACCAAAACTGCGGGCTGTCTGTGAAAGCCTGGGGATTCCACCGGTTTTAAACTTTGGTCCCTGTCTGGCAATTGGTCGACTGGAATTGGTTGCCACTGAACTGGCCGAAGCCATCGGCGTCGATTTGCCGCAATTACCGTTGGTTTTATCAGCGCCGCAATGGTTGGAAGAACAAGCCCTTGCAGACGGTGCCTTTGGTTTAGCTCTTGGTCTACCACTTCATTTGGGCTTACCACCGTTTGTAACCGGTAGTTCTGTGGCGGTTCAGGTATTTACTCAGGACATGCTAAACCTCACTGGGGGACAGTTGATCATTGATGACAATGCCCAATCAGCCGCCCAAACTTTGGATTCTATCATCGAAAAGAAACGTCAGGAATTAAACATCTAAGGAGGTGTAATCATGAAACGAATCATCATTGATCGTGAAAAATGCGATGGCTGCCTAAACTGCAACATCGCCTGTATCAGTGCCCATGAAGAAGGTAGTAATTTTTACACCGTCAACCTGCAAAGTCCTGATGCCGAAACCCGGAATTTCATCAAATTCGATGTGGGGAAGGGTTATCTACCAATTTTCTGTCGCCACTGTGACGAGCCGGAATGCGTGCTCTCCTGTATGAGTGGGGCGCTGGAAAAAGATCCGGTTAGCGGCCATGTACAATATGATGAAAACAAATGTGCTGCTTGTTATATGTGTGTGATGAACTGCCCTTTTGGGGTGTTAAAGCCAGATAAAAAAAACCGGACTAAGGTCATAAAATGTGATTTCTGCGATGATAAGCCAGATGGACCCAGTTGTGTCAAAGCTTGTCCCAAACAGGCCATCGTAGTGAAAGAGGTAAACCTATGAAAATCGTAATCATCGGAGCCAGTGCGGCTGGCATCAGTGCGGCCAAAACCATTAAAGTCTCAGAGCCGGAAACAGAAGTCGTCATTATTTCCAAGGAAGATAGTGTTCATTCCCGTTGTATGCTGCATAAATTTCTGGGGCATCAACGGGATGCCAAAGGAATCAGCTTTATTGCCGATGATTTCTTTGAGACAGCAGGAATAACCTGGCTTAATAACACCACGGTGATCAGCCTGGATCCTGACAAAAAAACCGTAACAACCCATGACAATCAGACAATCAGCTATGACAAATTATTAATTGCCACCGGGGCAGCCTACTTCATTCCGCCGATCCCGGGACTGCGGGAGTCGAAAAATGTCTATGGATTCCGGGATCTAAACGATGCAAAACTTTTAGATCGGGAATGTCAAACTGCTAAGAATGCAGTGGTAATCGGTGCCGGTCTGGTGGGGATGGATGCCGCTGTGGCCCTATTGGAACGGGGGTTAAACGTCACCGTGATTGAAATGACTAAGGATGTAATGAGTTTACAGTTGGATCACCAGGCTGCTAGGGCCTATCAGCAGCTGTTTGAAGAAGCTGGAGCCGAGTTTATTCTGGAAGATAAGGTTGTTTCGGTAGATGTCAATGATGTCGGTCGTGGCACAACAATCCATTTGGCCAGTGGTAAAGCTGTTCCTGCCGATGTTATTGTGATTGCAGCTGGAGTGCGCCCTGCCTTTAACTTTACGCAAGGATCCGGGATAAAAACCAACCACGCGATTCTCGTGGGCGACGATCTTAAGACGAATTTAAAAGATATTTATGCTGCTGGAGATGTTACCGGGATTGCGGGGATCTGGCCAAATGCCATGAAACAGGGCCGTGTCGCAGCGATTAACATGCTGGGTGAAAAATTATTATACGAAGATCGCTATGCCCTTAAAAACACCGTTAATTTCTATGGGTTGACTACCTTATCGCTTGGGAACATCAACCCCGAGCCGGAAGAAAACTGTGAGATCCTTATTCGAGAAGATCGCCACAATTATCAGAAAGTGGTGCTAAAAAATGGCATCGTTCTGGGCGTAATCATGCAGGGCGATATTGGTGGAACTGGTTTCTGGCAGTATTTGATCAAAAATAAAATTGATATTTCTGGAAAAAACAAAGATGTCTTTAGTTTAAGCTTTGCTGATTTTTATGATCTCGATCAACAAACGGGTGAATACAAATATGCGGTCTAAAGAGCTTCGCAATCAAAATACTTAAGACAGAAGATCACCTCTTTTCATTTTATTACATTTGGTGTATACTACATTGAAATGAAAATTATCAGAAATATTTGGAGGAAATAATGTCAGAAACAGTAAATCCAATTGTAAAAATTGAAATGGAAAATGGCCAGACCATGGAAGTAGAACTGTATCCCGAAGTTGCCCCTATCACCGTTGAAAACTTTTTAACCCTGGTCAATGACGGATTCTATAATGGCTTAATTTTTCATCGGGTCATTCCCGGTTTTATGATTCAGGGCGGATGTCCCCAGGGGACTGGCATGGGCGGTCCAGGACACACTATTTTAGGTGAGTTTTCCGGTAATGGCGTTGTCAATGACTTAAAACATGTCAAGGGTGTCATCTCAATGGCTCGTTCCGGCATGCCAAATTCAGCTGGTTCGCAGTTTTTTATCATGGTAGATGATGCGCCATTTTTAGATGGCCAGTATGCCGCTTTCGGCAAGGTGATCTCTGGCATCGAGACAGCTGATGCGATTGTGGCGGTAGATCGGGATCGATCCGATAAACCCTACAACGATCAGATTATCAAAAAAATTGAAGTTGTGTCCTGAATTATATTTTGAAATCATCCTGCTTTTATGATAAAATAAAATAAAAAGGATGTGAGCGCAATGGCAAAGTATTGTCCCAAATGTTACGCCGGAATCAGTTCCGAAGATGTAGTTTGTGGTAACTGTGGTAATGTTTTGAAGGAAAATCCTGGTGAGGTTGAAGATTTCACAGCAGGTGTTTTCGACAATGAAAATCTTTCTCATGATGTTTCCGGAAAAGAGATTCCTGGGGATACCCCGGATGAAGAAAGCTTATCTCAAGAAATTGTTGCCGATGAGATCATTGCAAATGGTATTGTCGAGGAAGCAGTTATTATCTCAGAAACCATCACGACGACACCCCCAGAATCGACCCAGAGCGGATCATCATATCAAGCTCCACCGAAATCTCAGGCAGCTCCTGATAATGTCGAAGCCCCGATGACTCTGGGTGACTGGATGCTGACCCTGCTGCTTTTGTACATTCCAATTGTCAATATTGTGATGCTGATTATCTGGAGTGTTGATTCAAAAACGGCTACCACTAAAAAGCACTTTGCCTGGGCAACCTTGATCTTTATGGGCATCGGCATTGTCCTCTCGATTATCTTCTCTAGCATCGTAATGGCCATCATTGCATCGATGATGCAGTCAATGTATTATTACTAAAATTCACACCGATAAAAAAAAGAACCGTCAGCGACGGTTCTTTTTACGTTCATGATTAACGCTACTCAATAATCAACAGGGTCTTCGACACAACTGATAATGGCGTTTTTAAAGGCTTCACAGGCAGTTCGGCAATTAGCTTGGGTACCCGTCAGAATGGCGCCACTGAGGTTTGAATTGGTTGGTGGTCCGAAAAATTTAACCACGTCAACATCAGCAACGGTTAAGGCTTCATCGATGCCGACAACGCCTTCCAGAGCTGGAGCAAACAGAAAAGCAATTGAGGAACCCATCGGCAGACCATAGGTTTTCGAAAAATACTTGCCGATCTTGGGTACCAACTGAGCATAAATCAGGTTGCTGTCATCTTCATTGACGCTGTAAACACTGGCTTTATTCTCAGCGTAGTCGCGGATGTATCGTAGTCCATTTTCAACGTCAGAGATGGTTGGCCCAGTAATGACGCCGAATACCTGACCGTCATTGAGACCGGCACCAGCTCCATAGAGGGTTTTTACGTAGACAACCTCAACATTGGAGTTTTTAGTGGCTTCATCGGCTGCACAGTAGCCAACACCATCATATTGGGTGGTAAAAATCCCGATGTCAATACAACCCTCCGGCAATTCAAATTCCTCTAACATGATGTCTTCAACAGCGGTAAGCAATTTACTATAAACAAGTTCGCATTTAATTCGATCTCCAGTCATGGCATCATCTCCTTTTGTGAATTCTGTGAAAATTTACTTATTGATTATAATAGCATTTATTTTGTGTTGGAACAATAAAAAAAAAGCAGAACTACGGGTAGTTATCTGCTTTTTGAGACGGATTGGATGATCAGGAACTTATAATTTTGCGATACTTTCAATGGCACCGTATTTGCGGAACCTTTGATAGCGGTTGATGGTTAATTGGTCACTATCGAGGGTCTGGTTCTTTTTAAAACTTTTATATAACCCGATTTTCAGTTCCCGATAGACGTTTTTGAAATCGCGATGGTTCTCCGAAATAATTTTATCGATGACTTGGAGCTCCAGTAAATCATGAGCGGTCAATTTCAGGCAATTAGCCGCATCTTTAGTTTTGGAAGCATCTTTCCAGAGAATACTGGCACACCCTTCCGGTGAGATCACTGAATAGATGGCATTTTCCAGCATCCAGACCTCGTCGGCTACTCCCAGGGCCAACGCACCACCACTGCCGCCTTCGCCAATCACAACCGACAGAATCGGAACCGTTAAGCTCATCATTTCCATCAGGTTAGTTGCAATGGCCAGTCCCTGTCCCCGTTCTTCGGCACCGATGCCACAAAAGGCGCCTGAGGTGTCAATCAGACAAACAATCGGGCGATTGAATTTCTCGGCCAGTTTCATCTGTCGCAGGGCTTTTCGATAGCCTTCCGGGTGAGCGGAACCAAAGTTGCGTTTGACACGAGATTTGGTGTTTTGACCCCGTTCCTGGGCAATAACTGTTACCGGCATGTCCATTAGCTGGCCCAGACCGGTAATCACTGCCGGATCATCACCAAAACAGCGGTCGCCATGCAATTCAATAAAATCGGTAAAAAGATTGTCAATAAAATCCTGTCCGGTTGGACGGGTCTTTTTCCGAGCCAGGGCCACTCGTTTATATGCTTCCATTTTGATCACCACCTTTGGGAATCCCGTGAAGGGTTAATAATTGCGTCAGGGTTTCTTTTTGGGTGCTGCGAGGGACAATCGCATCGACAAAGCCTTTCTCCAGTAAAAACTCTGCCCGTTGAAAGCCTTTGGGTAAACGCTGACGAATGGTCTGCTCAATCACCCGGGGACCGGCAAAGGCAATTAAAGCTTCCGGTTCAGCCAGAATAATATCGCCTTCCATGGCGAAGCTGGCAGTGACGCCGCCAGTGGTCGGGTCGGTAAGGACGGTCAGGTAAAGCAGACCAGCATCACTGTGACGTTTGACGGCACCGCTGGTTTTGGCCATTTGCATCAGTGCCAACATCCCTTCCTGCATCCGGGCGCCACCGGAAACGGTGTAGCCGATAACCGGGAGCTGGTGCTTTAAGGCGTATTCAAAGATCAGCGTGATTTTCTCACCGACAACCTGCCCCATACTGCCCATCATAAAGGTGGCTTCCATGACGAATAGCGCTACCTTGCGATTGTCAATTTTTCCAGTGCCGATAATAACCCCTTCGCTTTCGTGACTAAATAGGGTAGCCTGCTCAAGTTTTTCATCGTACCCAGGAAATTCCAGACGATTGTTTGAGGACAGATCATGATATTGCTCTACAAAGGTATCCTGATCAATAATCATATTCAGACGTTGGCGAGCATTGATCCGAAAATGATGGCCGCACTTGGGGCAGACATGGAAGTTGTTTTCTAAATCGGAGGTGAAGCTCAACTGCTTACAGGATGGACAGCTCCGGCACAGTTCCGAAGGAATCGCCGGATCTGTTTTACGCTTATTTCGGTGCTGCGCTTCCAGTTCGTTTTTCGGTTTTTTAAATAGACCTTTACTAAGCATTTAAAACCTCCCTTTCTATTCCGGCAATGGCTTGCCAAATTCATTTTCCATAAAGTCAGTGAAGTAATCACCCGAAATAAATAGAGGCTGACTAAGAATATCCAACTGCACTTGACTGGTGTGGTCAATTCCTTCAATTACCAGCTCACACAAGGCGGCCTTCATTTTGCGGATCGTCAGCTCCCGGGTTTTAGAGTGAACAATCAGTTTACCAACCATCGAATCATAATAGGGAGGAATTGCATAACCCTGATAGAGCAGCGTATCGAAACGTACCCAGGGACCGCCCGGTACATGGAGAAAGTCGATGGTACCGCAGTTGGGCCTGAAATCGAGTAGTGGATTTTCGGCATTGATTCGGCATTCGATGGCGTGACCCTGAATGTGGACATCCTCCTGGCCAAAGGTCAGAGGCAATCCAGAAGCAATCCGGATCTGCCATTTGACAATATCAACTCCAGTCACCATTTCGGTTATTGGGTGTTCAACCTGCAACCGGGTGTTCATTTCCATAAAGTAAAAATGACCCTGAGGATCCATTAAAAATTCGATGGTACCAGCATTTTCATAGCCAATTGCGAGCGCTGCCTGGCGCGATACTTCCATCATCGCCGTGCGGACTTCTGGGGTCAGGGATGGGGAAGGGCTTTCTTCTAGCAACTTCTGATTCTTTCGCTGCACCGAGCACTCCCGTTCACCTAAGGCCACCACATGCTGGTGCTGATCGCAGAGTAATTGTATTTCGATATGTTTGACTCGGGTTAAAAACTTTTCCAGATAAACCCCATCGTCATTAAAAGCATTTTGGGCTTCCTGCCGGGCAAGCGAGTATTCGTTTAAGAAATCTTCGGTTCGTTCGACCAGCCGGATGCCTTTGCCGCCGCCGCCGGAGCGGGCCTTGACTAATAATGGATAGCCGATTTCATCGGCCTTGCGATGGGCTTCATCGGGCTCACTGATAATATCCGTACCGGGAACAATCGGAACACCGGCTGCCGCCATTGTAGCCCGAGCCTGATCCTTATCGCCCATTTTCGAAATGATTTCCCAGCTCGGTCCAATAAAGGCAATCCCGCATTGGGTGCAGAGTCGGGCAAACTTGGGGTTTTCCGATAATAGGCCGTACCCGGGGTGAATGGCTTCCGCTCCGGTTAATACAGCGGCTGATAAAATCGCTGAAATATTCAGATAGGAATCTGTCACTGCTGCCGGACCAATGCAAATGCTTTCATCGGCCAGACTGACGTGAAGGCTGTTTTCGTCTGCGGTGGAAAAGACAGCCACAGTGGCGATGCCCATTTCTTTACAGGCACGGATAATTCGCAACGCAATTTCGCCCCGGTTGGCAATCAGTATCTTTGAAAACATCAAAAGCCTCCTTACTCAATCAGGGCAAACGAAAATTCTCCGACCACTGCCACCTTGCCATTTACCGAACCCGAACCGCTGGCAAAATAAAATGGCGGTTTGGATTTTGTCAAACTGCAGGTAATCTCAATGGTATCACCAACGTGGACTTTTTCTTTGAATTTTACTTTATTCAGACCTGTAAAGTAGGGTGTTTTGTTAGCACCTTCCAACTCAGCCAGTAAGACACAGCTGGTCTGGGCCATAATTTCGCAGAGGATAACCCCTGGTACGACTGGGTTGCCGGGAAAATGGCCCTGCAAAAAAAACTCATCGCCGGTAACGGTATAACGACCGGTGGCGGTATTGTCATTTATTTTTTCAGCCTCATCAATCAGCAGCATCGGCTCCCGGTGAGGCAGGATCTTCTTTAATTCATCACGTTTCATTCTGATTTCCTTCTGAATTTTTCTAAAATTCGTTGTTGCAATTCTTTCATCACAACAAGTTTTAACCGTACCAAATGAGATCAGTACGGTATTGGTTTATATTAAAAATTAATCTTCTACAATACGATAGAGAACCTGTCCGAATTCCACCACCTGGCCGTTGCTGACGCAAACTTCCATAATGGTACCAGCGGTTTCAGCAGTAATTTCATTCATCAGCTTCATTGCTTCAATGATACATAGGGTATCGCCGTCGGCAAAGTGTTGATCTTTGGTGACGTAGGGTGGTTTGTCCGGTTGACTGCTTTGGTAAAAAACTCCCACCATCGGGGATTTGATTTCTTTCCAGTGAGTGCTGTCAGAGACTTTAGGGGTTTCGGCTTGAACAGTCAGATCTTGTGGGAGTTGTGGGGCAGTGATTTTTATTTGAGGTTCACAAGAAGTTGGTTCTTCCGAGAAAGTTAAACTGTTTTCCCGGGTTATTTCGATTTTCAGATTCCCCTGATCCAATGCCAGACTGGTCAGCTTTTCGGCTGACATTATTTTCGCCAGGGCCTGAATGGTTTCAATAGTTAATTCCATTACTTATTCTCCTCTATTTTACAAAAGCCAGGCACGCATTATGACCGCCAAATCCAAGTGAAATCGATAGGGCAAGATCACTTTGAACAGTTCGTTTCTGATTGGGAACATAATCCAGATCACAGTCTGGATCAGCTTCCTGATAACCAATAGTGGGGGGAATTATCCCCTCTTTTAACGCCATCACAGCAGCAATCGCTTCGATGGCACCAGCAGCGCCTAACATGTGGCCAGTCATTGATTTGGTTGAACTGACCAGAGTGCGACTGATATGCTCACCTAGGGCATTTTTGATGGCAATGGTTTCTGATTTATCGTTAAGGGGGGTACTGGTACCGTGGGCATTTACATAGATTTGTGCTTCTTCGAAACTGACACCGCTCCGGGTTGCTTCGTCCATCGCCAGATGGATGGCCCGGGTTCCGCCGATGGCGTCAGGGTGGGGGGCCGTAATATGGTAGGCGTCACAGGTATTGCCGTAGCCGACAATTTCGCCATAAATTTTAGCGCCCCGGTTCAGGGCCGATTCCCTTTCTTCCAGCACCAGGGCGCCAGCGCCTTCGCTCATGACAAAACCGCTGCGATTCTTATCAAAGGGAATCGAGGCCCGGGCCGGGTCGTTAACGGTTGTTAACGCCGTTAAATTTGTGAAACCGGCCACTGATAGTGGCGAAATACTGGCTTCGGTACCGCCAGCAATAATCGCATCAGCATAACCGTGTTTGATGCTGCGAAAGGCTTCACCAATAGAATGGGTACCAGTGGCGCAGGCTGTAACAATTGGCAGGCAAGGACCTTGGGCATTATAGCGAATGGCAATGGTGCCAGCAGCGATGTTTGAAATCATCATCGGGATAAAGAAGGGTGAAATCCGACTGGGACCTTTTTCATCCATTTTGTGGCATTCATCAATAAAGGTATGAATACCACCAATGCCGGAACCAATAAAAACACCCAGTCGGGTGGGATCGACATGTGCCTGGACACCACTGTCTTCCATCGCCTGAACAGCGGCACCGATGCCGTATTGGGTAAATTGATCAGTTTTGCGGATTTCATTTTTTTTAATATAGTCAAGGGGTTCAAAATCATGAACCTCACCTGCAATTTTCACTTTTAAGTCGGTGGTATCAAACTTTTTAATAAAGTCGATGCCGCATTTTCCGTTTGTCAGGTTTTCCCAAAAACGTTCTACAGTGCTACCCACTGGAGAAACGACACCGCATCCTGTTATAACAACTCGTCGATTCATAAATAACTCCTAAATATAGAGACCGCCATCAACTTTAATGACTTCTCCTGTAATATAGCCGGATAAATCGCTACTTAAGTAAACGCAGAGATTGGCAATGTCATCGGCCTGTCCCAAACGTTTTAAGGGAATTTGTTTGAGTATTTCTGTCTTTATTTCGGGTTTTAATTCCTTTGTCATATCGGTGTCAATAAAACCGGGGGCAATGGCATTACAGGTGACTCCCCGAAGCGCCATTTCTTTTGCAGCTGACTTGGTTAGACCAATCAATCCGGCTTTGGCAGCTGCATAATTACACTGACCGACGTTGCCCATCAGACCGGAAACTGAAGAAATATTAATAATCCTCCCTTTGCGCTGCTTAAGCAGATAGGCTCCAACGTGTTTTGTCATATTAAAGGCACCTTTTAAGTTGGTGTTGATGACACTGTCAAAATCGTCTTCCTTCATTGCGATTAACAATTTGTCATTGGTAATCCCGGCGTTGTTCACCAGGATATCCAAATCGCCAAAATCTTTGATAATTTGGGCCACTAATTCTTTAGTGGCGTTGAAATCGGACACGTCACACTGATAGCTTTTGGCCTGAACACCTAAAGCCAGCAATTCTGCAATGGTAGCTTCGGCATTTGTTTTGCTACCGCGATAGATGATAGCGACATTGCCATTAGCTTCGGCAATCTTTAAAGCAATCGCCCGGCCAATTCCTTTGGCACCGCCAGTAATAAGTGCAGTTTTTCCTGTTAGCATATAAAAGTCCATTCCTTTCCGGAGTTTTTGGCTTCCAGATAATCAGTCAACACGGTTTCAACGTGATGACAGGTTACCGATTTGTCGATTTTTTTTAAGAATCCGCTCAATGTTTTGCCGGGGCCACATTCAATAAAGGTGGTAAAGCCATCGGCAATCATGTTGCGCATGGTTTGTTCCCATAACACCGGATGATTAATCTGGTGCAGAATATAGGATCGGATATCAGCCGGAGCGACCGGGTAGGGTTTGGCATAGGCGTTGGAATAAAGGGGAATTGAAGCTTCAGAGAAGCCCAATTCATAAATCCGTTCTTCCAGTAGTTTGGTGGCATAGGTCATAAAAGGCGAGTGAAAACCACCGGACAGGGTCAGGGGAATCCCTCGACCACCCAGCTCTTTTACCCGGGTTAAGAATAACTCCTGATCGGCCTTTAAAAGTGCGACAACCAGCTGCCCGGGACAATTATAGTTAACCGGGTAACACTGGTTGAATTCCTTACAGAGTGTCTCCACCGTAGTATTATCCAGTTTTAAAACCGCTATCATGATGGCTGGCGTCATCTGCGCGGCTTCTTCCATTGCCCAGCCACGTTTTTTAACAAACTTCAAACCATCGTCCATCGATAGAACCCCGGCTGCAATTAACCCGGTGACTTCGCCCAGAGAGAATCCGGCGATTCCCTGGGCCTCGATACCGACACATCGCAAAGCAGCCAGAGCGGCCAATTCGACAGCAAAAATACAGGGTTGAGTGTTTTCGGTTCGGTTGAGGGCTTCGGACGGCCCTTCAAAACAAAGGGACGTGGTGCCTTGATGAACGGCATCAACCTGGTCAAAAATCATCCGTGAAGATATACAATGTTCATAGAGGGGTTTACCCATACCAACATACTGAGATCCCTGTCCCGGAAAAAGCAGTGCTATTTTACCCATTGTAAGCCTCCTTTTAATACTGTTTCGGTTTCTTCGGCCAGTGTTAAAATGATTTCCTCCACGCTTTGTTTTTCTTTAATCATGCCGGCAATCTGACCAGCCATAAAGCAACCTTTTTGAGAGTCACCTTCCTGAGCGGCAATGCGAAGGGCGCCCCGACCATATTCTTCCAGAGCTTCTGGTGGCGCAGTTGGGTCATTTTCCAATTTAACGAAATCTTTTGAAAAGGTTGTTTTTAAAGATCGTACCGGATGACCCAGAGATCGGCCGCTGAGGATGGTGTCAATATCTTTGGCTTTAATAATTTTGTCTTTATAATTTTCATGAATGTTGGTTTCGTGGGCGACTAAAAAACGGGTACCCAGTTGAACACCAACCGCCCCCAGTAGTAGTGCCGCAGCAATTCCCCGGCCATCGCCGATACCGCCCGCGGCAATGACTGGAATTGAAACCACATCACAAACCTGGGGAATCAATGCCATGGTGGCCATTTCACCGACATGTCCGCCGGATTCACCACCTTCGGCAATTACTGCAGTGGCACCAGCCCGCTCTGAAAACCGGGCTAAACCGGTGGAAGGAACGACCGGAATCACCTTAATACCAGCTTCAATCCACATTTTCATGAATTTTCCAGGATTACCGGCTCCAGTTGTAACCACCGGTACCTGTTCATCAATCAGTACCTGGGCAATTTTATCGACATGGGGATTCATCAGCATGACATTGACTCCAAACGGTTTGGCGGTCAGGCTTTTTGCTTTGTGAATTTCATTGCGAAGCCAATTTTCATCGGCGTTCATTGAAGAAATAATCCCTAAACCACCTGCATTTGACACGGCAGCTGCAAGCTGAGCATCGGATATCCACGCCATTCCTCCTTGAAGAATGGGAAATTCAATGTTTAATAGATCGCAGAGTGGTGTTTTAATCATCCTATTTCACCTATGCGATCCTATGCGATTGCTTTTTCGATCAGCTCTACCACATCACCAATCGTTGTCAGTTCACCATCCATTTCAATGCTGGTATCAAAGGCTTCTTCTATTTCCATAACCAGTTCCACCGTATCCAGTGAGTCCAGTTCCAGTTCCTCGAAGGTCGAATCCATTGTTACTTCCAGATCTTGTTCGTCTTTGTAATTCCGTAAAATTTCCACTACTTTTTCTAATACCATTTGATTAATCCTCCTAAAGATTATAATTTTAACTTGAGATTGGTTTTGTTGCTTTAGTAATTATAATTGTGATTAGACCATATCAGGCCCATTCAATCACACAGGCCCCGGTTGTCAGTCCACCGCCAAAAGCGGTTAAGGCAATTCGGGTGCCGGATTTGAATAAACCATTACGGTTAAGTTCATCCAGCACCAACGGAATACTGGCTGCTGAAGTATTGCCGCAGCCGTCGACCCGCAGAACGAATTTGTCGATTGATAACTTCAGACGCTTGGCAGCTCCTTCGATAATCCGCAGGTTGGCCTGATGGGGAATAATAAAATCCAGATCGGCCAGTTCGATACCAGCGGCTTTTGCCACAGAGCGTAAATCACTGCAGATGGCCGCTACTGCAAAACGATAAACCTCCGGCCCATCCATCAGCAGATAGGGAGGCGGATTGTTCTGATCGTTGGTCAGGGGATGGTTGCCCTTGGGCCAGGGAATACTTAAGGCATGTTGATTTCCGACGGCAGTCAGTTGGATCGCTTTAAGACTATCGCCACTGGTCAACACCGCCGCACCGGCACCATCGCCAAAAAGAACGGCGGTGGCCCGATCCTGCCAGTCCACCAGTTTGGACATCGCATCAACAGCAATGACTAAAATTTTCATATCATCATTGCGGGAAAAATAAGCATCAGCCACGTCCAGCCCATAGACAAAGCCAGAGCAGGCCGCATTAAGGTCAAAACTGGGGCAAGTAGCACCAAGTTGTTCCTGAATCAGGCAAGCCAGGGATGGGGTGACAGTATCGCCGCCAAGAGTGGGGCAGATAATCAGATCGAGTTCAGTTGGCTTTATTTTAGCGTTTGCCAGAGCGTTCATACTGGCTTCCAGGGCGATATCCAAAATGGACTCGTCGACACAAATATGCCTGGCTTCAATGCCAGTTCGAGAAACGATCCACTCATGGGACGTATCCAGAAACTGGGCGAGGTCTTTGTTGGTCTGAATTGTTTTTGGCAACGCAGAACCGGTTCCGATAATTGTAAAGGACATTTGTTCCTCCAAACATCAAGGCTCAGACGACTCATTTTCATCTGCGAGTCTTGATAATTTTTTTCTGAAAAAACCATTTAATTTTTCCATGCCATGAATTAAAACTTCTTTTTCTTCATCAGTCATTTCTTTAGAAATATCTTTCACCATTTTCACATGAAAATACTGGTGAATTTTATCGATCCGCAAGCCCTTGTCGGTTAGACGGACGTACACAACCCGTCCATCGGTATTGCTTTTCTCTTTTTTTACATACCCCTTCTTGACCAGTTTATTGATGGCTACAGTTACTGATGGTAGGGTAATACTTAGACTTTGAGCAAGATCACTTATGGTTCTTCCGTCATTTTTATTTTTTCCCACATGCTCAATCAGGTGCATTTCATTAATTGATAAATCAATATTTGTCGATTGCTTGAGTAAATCCTCTTCAAACTTTAAAATATTATTGAATGTATCAACCAGAACGGCGTTGAGTTGGGAAGAAAAAGAGTCCAAAGGGTCACCTCCATTTTTGTTAGATTGTCTAACTAATTATAACGCTAAAAAAATATTTGTCAAGAAAAGCTCTGGCACAAGCCAGTTTCTTAGGCGGTATTAAGATTTCAACTCTCTGAAAAATAGTTTTTTAATCAAGCTCACTGGTTAATTCGTTCATTAAGGCTTCCACGGTGGAAATTTCAGAGATCTTGTAGGCGTTGGCCCCTGAAAAAACATAGCCGTTATCGAGATCACCTTTTCTACCGGCAATCAGTGCCATACCGATACAGTAGGGTGCCGTTTTGTAGTCGCAACTCTTGATGCAGTTGATGGGACAGGTTTTGGGGTGCCGCAATCCAGCTTTGACTTCTTCAAGAAAACGGTTGTGAATGGCCCGGCCTGGCAAACCAGCAGGACTGACAATAACCTCAATGTCGGACGCAGTTGCGTTAACCATGGCTTCTTTAAAAGCCTGCGAGGCATCACATTCGTTGGTGGCGACAAAGCGAGAACCAATCTGAACGGCATCGGCACCAGCTGCCAGCGTTTCCCGGACATCGGCTGCTGTGGTAATTCCACCACCCGCGATTAGGGGGATGTGTCGTCCAACCAGATCTTCGTAGGGCTTTATTTCTTCCAATACGCCGGGAATTAACGCTGGTAGCGCTTGCTCAGCCAACCGTTGTGGAGTCAGATCTTCATTTTTAAACCCTAAATGACCGCCTGCCAGGGGACCTTCCAGAACGATGGCATCGGGAACAACTTCGTAGTGACGCCACCAGTGTTTTAAGATCAGCTTGGCCACTCGCTTAGACGAAATAATTGGAGCAATTTTTGTTAAGGAATTTCGGGTCAATTCCGGCAGGGATAAGGGTAGGCCAGCACCGGCAAAAATGATATCGTATCCGGTTTTCACGGCATCTTTAACCAGTTGCTCGTATTGGGTTAAGGCCACCATAATATTAATTCCGATGGGACGATTGCCGGATATTTCTTTCGACCGTTTAAAGTGATCCATCATTGCTTGACGATTTGCCAGCTTGGGATTTTTTATATAGTCAGGGTAATTACTACCCATTTCCACTGCCGATAAAACACCGAGCCCGCCAAGTTTTGAGACATGTCCGGCCAGACTGGAAAGCGAAACACCGATCCCCATGCCTCCCTGAACAATCGGTTTGGAAAATTCCAGATTTCCAATATGAAATTGAGTTTTCAAAAAAAAACCTCCTTTGCAATTATTTTGCGATTGGAGGTAATCATAGCATATTGAGAATTAATCTGTAAAGAAAAAGCTAAATCTCGGTAATTTTTTCCGGATTATCCCGTTTTGTTTTAAGAAATACTGTTTTTAAAAAAGACCACTTGGTTTCGGCGGTAAGGATGCCCATAAAAATAACCAGACAACCCAAAAACATCATGAACGTAAAATCGTCGCCAAGGATCATGATGGATAACAGACTGCCAAAGACTGCTTCAAGACTAAGGATAATGGCGGCATGAGTAGAATTAGTATATTTTTGGGCCACCGTTTGTCCCAAAAATGCGAGGAATGTACAAAATATCCCAAGATAAAAGCCATTGAGAAGACCGTTTAGTGGGATCGCCAGAGTAAATTCACCAGCTAGTAAAACATAGGCTAAGGATACGACTGCCGCAAAACCCAGTTGAATCACTGTCAAGGCGATGGGATCATGTTCCTTTGAGTAAATCCCCACGGCGACAATATGACAGGCGTATAATAAGGCACACAACAGTGTAAGGGCGTCCCCGGGATTAAAGGAAAAACCAACCGAAAAATCGATGGTCAACAAGGCCAGTCCCAGCAGCATAATAAAGGCAGCTACAAAATTATACTGATCTGGCCGATGTTTTTTAACAGCCCAATAAATAAAAGGCACCATAATCACATTGGTCGCTGTTAAAAAGGCCTGTTTTCCGGCCAGCATATATTGCAGACCAATCATCTGGGCGGCAAAAGCTGTGAACAGAAAAAACCCGATCACACAACCGGCCTTGAAGGTATCTTTAGAGAGATTCTGTAAATTTTTTCGGAAGATAAATCCGGATAATAGGGCGGCAACTGTAAATCTGACTGCCATCAGCATCATCGGTGACATGGAGTCCAGGGCATTTTTTGAAGCAACAAAACCGCTGCCCCATACAAATGCCACAGCGACCAGACCCAGATCAGCGTAAAGCGCTTGTTTTTTTATTTTTTCCATGGTGACGTCCTTTCTAAGGTACTAGATTAATTATAACTAAAAAGATCGAGGATGGCAAAAATATTTTGGTTTCCCTGATTAAAATGAGTTATAATAGAGAAGAAGTATATAAATCACATAAGGACGAATAAATGAAACTTGTATTAGTTAGACATGTAGAAACTTTTGGAAATGTGGAACATCGCCTCAATGGCCATACCGAATCCGACTATACGCCCCGAGGCGAGGCCATGAAAGAAATTCTGGTGGAAGAATTAATTGCCTTGGATAAGAAACTGTCATTTGATAAAATCTTTGCCAGTCCAACAACCAGGGCTTACAAAATTGCCCAAGCAGTGGGAGCAGTAACCGGGAAAGAGATTCAAGTCGATCACCGCCTCCGGGAATTTAACTTCGGAATCTTTGAAGGAAAAACCCGTGACGAATGCATCGAAATTTTTCAGTCAGAATGGGATCAATGGATGTCAAATTATATAAATTACAAAGTTCCCCAGGGTCAGAGCCAACGGGAATATCATGATCTTTGCGCCGAATTTTTAACCGAACTAACCGAAGGCGAAACGGTTTTGATGGTGGCTCACGGTGGTACTATTCACGGCATGTTGACCAATATGCTGAATCTGCCGCTGGACTGTAAATGGCATTTCGACATTAAATTGGGTAGTATCACGATGATTGATTATAATCACGGCTTTGGGATGCTATCCCATATGACCACCCCACCCTATGATGAACTGATCCCACACCCAACCCCCTTGACGGATACCAAAAAATCAGCCATGCGGGCGGCAGCACGAGCCGAAGCGAAAGCTAAAGCAGCCCACATAAAAAAGAAATAACAAAATTCAGAGAGGAACTAAAATGCTAGTAGTCGCTTATGATAACCGCAGTGGTTTTGAAATAGATGAAACGGTATTGGAAGAGGTCGAAGATGCAATGTTACGAACGCTGCTTCACCAGGAAATTGAAGTGGAGTGTGAAGTGAGTTTTTCATTTGTCAGTACCTCCGAAATAAACGATTTGAATCGGGACTACCGGGATAAAGATAGTGTCACCGATGTTCTGTCGTTTCCAATGTATGAAGATTTCATGCATAATCGGGAGCGAATTATCAAAGAGAATCCTTTTCTGCCCCTTTTACTTGGTGATATTGTTATCTGCATTAAACAGGCTGAAACTCAGGCCAAAGAATACGGGAATACCCTGACCCGGGAGCTTTCCTATCTGTCGGTGCACAGTGTCTTGCACCTGTTGGGTTATGATCATCTGGAAGATGATGAAAAATCGGTGATGCGTCGTATTGAAAAAGAAATCATGGGTGACAACTAACGCCGCGCTCAACTAGCATCCTTTCATCAAGCAAATGAATCGGGAGGTGGGAACGATCAGACGAAAGCTACAAAAGAGTTTTTCCTTTGCCATTGAAGGTATTTTACATACCTTCAAAACCCAGCCGAATATGCGCATTCACGTTGGCATCGGTTTATTGGCGGTGGCCTGCGGTTTTATCTTTAAAATCGAAAGCTATGAATGGCTGGCTCTGGTGATTGTAATTGGCTTTGTTTTTATCCTCGAAATTATCAATACCGCCATCGAAACTCTGGTGGATCTTTATACCGAAAAATATCATCATCTGGCCAAGGTTGCTAAAGACACTGCCGCCGGCGCTGTAATGGTGGCGGCTGTCATGTCAATATGCGTGGGGCTGATTATCTTTTTACCCAAAATTATCAATTGGTTTTTTTAACCAGAGAAAGAATGTGAATCATGAATGAAAACTTTAAATCCGGATTTATCAGCATCGTCGGTCGTCCGAATGTCGGAAAATCGACCTTGCTTAATAATATTATGGGAGAGAAGCTGGTAATTACCTCAGCCAAACCCCAAACCACCCGCAATGCGATTCGTTGTATTTATACCGATGAGCTGGCCCAAATGGTTTTTATTGACACTCCGGGAATGCACCGTCCCAAAAACCGGTTAGGAGACTACATGCAAAAAGCGGCGGAAAATACCGTTGCTGATGTAGATGTGGTTTTATACCTGGTCGAACCCGAAACAAAAATCGGGCCGGGCGATCAGTACATTTTGGAAAAACTCAAGGCCAGCAAGACCCCAGTTATTTTAGTCATTAATAAAATTGATCTTCTGCCCAAAGAAGAACTTCTAAATACCATTGCGGCTTATCAGAAATACGATTTTTTAAAGGCAATCATTCCAATATCGGCGGCTCAGGGAGATGGTGTCAAAGAACTACTGGATCTGATTACCGATCTGCTCAGTCCGGGCCCAATGTTTTTCCCGGCCGATATGATTATTGATCAATCCGAACGTTGGATTGTCCAGGAGCTGATCCGGGAGAAGATCCTAAACCTGTTAAATGATGAGGTGCCCCATGGTATTGCAGTTGAAGTGACAGCCATGAAACCCCGAAAAGGGAAAGATATCATTGACATTGAAGCCACCATTTTCTGCGAACGCAAAACGCACAAGGGTATCCTGATCGGTAAGGGCGGCTCGATGCTGACCAAGATTGGCTCACAAGCCCGTAAAGATATTGAATTTTTCCTCAAAACCCAAATCAATTTGCAGCTCTGGGTGAAGGTTCGCACAGATTGGCGGGATAAGAATTTTGATCTGAAGGATTTAGGCTATTTTGAATAAATCTTTCTATTTGGAGCAATATGGCACTGATTAAAACAAAGGGCTTGGTCATCAAAGAACAGCCCTACAAAGAACAGGATAAGATTTTGACCATTTTCACCGAAGATGAGGGTAAGATCCAATGCATCGCTCGAGGCGTCCGGCGTCAGAAAAGCGGTCTTTTAGCCAGCACGCAAATATTTGCCTATAGTGAATTTGTCTATTATCCAGGCAAAAATTTTGGCATTATTAATCAATCAAACTTAATCGAAGCCTTTTATCCTTTGCGGAATGATCTAATCAAAATGGCCTTGGCTTCATATTTACTGGACTTGATGTATAACGCCTACGAATTTTATCAGAAAAGTCCGGAGATATTAAAACTGCTGCTCCATGTGTTGTTCTACATCTCCGGTGGCAAAGCCAGAAACGACCTGGTTCTGGTCGGT
Organism: Acetobacterium wieringae; assembly: GCF_026646375.1. GTDB lineage: Bacteria > Bacillota > Clostridia > Eubacteriales > Eubacteriaceae > Acetobacterium > Acetobacterium wieringae_A. The sequence goes on along the minus strand of NZ_JAIPPU010000003.1, from coordinate 73,165 downwards.
GCCTTTCAGATGAAGCTGGTCAGCTACTTAGGCTATCGTCCCGTTCTGGAAACATGTATGGGTTGTCAAAATGATCAGGCGTTAAGCCACTTTAGCATTGATCAAAGTGGCCTGGTCTGCTGGAACTGCCGGGAGCAAAGCCCAGGCTATCTCTATAAGATAAGCCCAGCCATGCTGGAATTGCTACGGGATTTTTTAAAACAACCGATTAAACAGCTCAAAGACCGAGAGATCGACCCAGCAGAAGCCGTAAAACTTAGTGATCTACTGGATCATTATATCAGCTATTGCATCGGGAAATCTTCCAAAGCCTATGCATTTTATAAAACCATGCTCAACCCCTAAATTAGTCGGGAAAATTGCGATAACATAAATATGAATTATAAAGGAGAATATGATGGGAAACTACAAAATGGCACATACGATGATTCGGGTATTGGATTTAAACCGCTCGTTGGCGTTTTACAAAGAGGCTCTGGGATTTGAGGAAGTGCGACGACGGGACGAACCAACTTATGAGTTTACTTTGGTGTTTTTAGGTGACGGTAATCCCAATGGTCATCAGTTGGAACTGACCTATAATTATGGTCAGGTTGTTCCCTATGATTTAGGTACAGCCTACGGTCATTTAGCCGTCATGGTTGATGACCTTGAGGCATCATGGGCTGCGCACGACGCAAAGGGCTATCAACCCACACAGCCAAAAGGTTTAAGCGGCGATGGTAAACCCCGGTATTATTTTATTACTGACCCGGACGGCTATAAAATTGAAATTATCCGCAATTAAAAATTTGCCATAATTAAGAGAGGAAAAACCTCTCTTTTTTTGTTCAAAACGAAATACTGTTTAAGTGAATGAAAGCTATAAATCACGATCGTTATCATCCGTCATGAAAAACATTGTTGGACATTGAAACTTGAGCCTTCGAATATTTGCGTATATCGGGGGTAAGAATCATACTGAAACAAGAAACAAATCTGTACTGAAAAATGGAGTCGCTATTGGAGAAAAAACAAATTAAACTGGCTATTTTATCAGTTGCATCACTTTTAATGATATCAATGACCGCTTCCGCCATTCTTGCCGATATCAAAGAGTATTATCCCAATGCGGCAGAAACCATGATTCAATTGGTTTTGACTCTGCCTGCATTAATGGGTCTGATTTTTGCATTTGCGGCAGGGCCACTATCGATGCGGATCTCAAAAAAGACTCTTGTCATCTTTAGTCTAACTTGCGGTCTCTCTGGCGGATTAATGGGTTTGATCCTGGGGCCGCTGGCGATTGAATATTTATGGCTTTCCAGTGTTGTAATTGGTGTCGCTCAAGGAATTAATGCAACCATGACCCTTGCTTTAATAACAGTTTATTTTTCTGGCGAAGAAAGCGGAACGATGATGGGACTCCAATCGGCGTTTCTTAACGGCGGTAGCATGGTGCTGCTGTTTACTTCCGGCCTACTGGCAAATATAAAATGGAATACAGCTTATCTGGTTTATCTGGTTTTTCTACCGATTCTGCTGATCGTAATAAAATACCTGCCACATGACCAGCCGCTTTCATCAACCCATCCAAAAGCAGCAAATCGCTCTGAGAAACTGAGTAGTGCTGTCTATTTTATTTCCCTGATCATCTTTTTATTTGGTAGTTGCTTTTTTGTTTTTCAGACTAACATAGCCTTGCTGGTAGTGAGCAAGGGTTATGGGGATGCGACGCTCAGTGGCATTATCAATGCTCTGGTATCAGTAGCTGGAATGATCACTGGTTTTCGTTACAGCCATATCATTCGCCGCCTAAAAACAATGACCATAACCGTCGGAATCGCAGTTGTGGGACTGGGGATGGGACTAATATTTTTTCTGGGGTCGTTAGCCAGCATCTGTGTCGCCGCTCTTTTTATCGGCTTTGGAATAGGTGTTGTTATGCCAACCGGAATTTATCTGGCTGCCAACGCTGTAAAAAAAGAGATACAATCCACTGCCATTGCATTGGTAACGGCAGCGGTCAATTTAGGAATGTTTGTCTCACCATTAATCTTTGATTGGGTAGCGTTCCAGATTCCTGATCAAGATCCGAGTATTAAATTTATGATCGCATCGCTTATCTTACTGCTATTGGCAGCAGTATTTGCACTTAGTCGGCAGTTTATTTTAAAAAAGCAGCAATAGATAACGCATCGTCATATTGGGATATAGAACTAATCAAATCCTGATTTGTACCGGATAAGTACAAAGTGATCAAAACAAAGGAGAGCTCACCATGAGAATTCAATTAAAAAAAATCATCATTACAGTAATATTGGGAGTCGCTTTTACAAGCATGATTTTGTTGCTCTGTTTTCCAATGATCGGCCATGCCCTTAATGAAAATAAACGGGTGTTGTTTATCAGTTCATACAGTGAAAGTTTCCCAACGGTTCCGCTGCAAATCAAGGGGATTCAATCTGCCCTTGATGAGAAAGTCAGTCTGGATATCGAATATATGGATACAAAACGGCTGGATACTGCGGAGAACAAACAACTGTTTTATGAAAATCTTGCTTATAAATTAAAAAATCTACCGCCTTATGACGCCGTACTCGTTGGAGATGATAATGCCTTGCAGTTTATGATTGATTATCACGATACGCTGTTTCCCCAAACACCAGTGGTTTTTTTCGGAATCAATGACTTCGATCGGGGAAAGTCAGCGGCTGAAAGCCCTTACTTTACCGGAATGTTCGAAAAATTTTCAATGGTCGAAACGATTAAAATCGCCAATAAATTCAATCCCGAAGCTTCACAAGTTATTGGTATTGTGGACTCATCCCTGACCGGACAAGGTGATCAGGGGCAATTTCTGGCTACTCAAAGTGAATTCAACGATCTTGATTTTCGAGTTTTAAACGTATCGGATTATACCTTTGCTGAGTTTGCGGAAGTGCTTAAAAATCTGGATAACGATACAATTCTTTTATATCTGAGTATGAATCAGGACAAAAACGGTGTTGTCAAAGACTTAAGTGATCAATATCAGTTTTTAAAAGATAATACCACGATACCGGTCTATCGAACCAGTATTGGCGGTATTGGCGAAGGCATATTGGGCGGAAAACTGATTGACTATGAGGGATTTGGACGGATCTCTGGTAATTTGATCATGGATATATTAAATGGCAAGTCCGTGGAGTCAATGGGTCTCATTGAGGATACACCCTATTACTATATATTTGATTATGATCTCATTAAAAAATACAATATTCCCGAGACGTTGATTCCCCAAAATGCGGTATTAATTAATAAAGAACCTTCGCTCCTGGAAAAATACCGGGAATTTTTTGTTAGCATCGGGGTTCTGATACTTTTTCTTTTGATTGTTTCATTAATTCTTATCGTCGATAATTTAAAACGGCGTGCCATTCAAAAACAATTACAGGAAAGTTATGAAAAACTGAAAATAACCAATGATGATCTTGAAAAAACAGAAGACAAATTAAGATCACAGTATGAGGTTATCGAAAAAAGTCTCAAGGAGGTCGGAATCCTGAACCAGAAATATGCCATTGCTACAGAAATTACAAACAGTGCTGTTTGGGAATTGGATTTAGATACCAACCAAATTTTGATATCTGATAACATTTCTTATGTCAATCGAATCCTCAATGAAAATGAAAAATTTGAAGATTTATTGGGTCGATTAACTGATCCGGAACACAAAAACAGATTATTATCTGAAATACAATCGTACTGTGATGGGCGTAAAAATGAGATTGATATTCAGATTCCCATTAACGATGAGAATAATAAAGTGAAATGGATATTATTCCGGGGCAGAGGAATATCCCAGGGAAATGGTGTTATTAAACAAATTCATGGAATTCTTATGGATACGACACGAATGAAGGAACAGGAAGACTATATTGAATACCTTGCTACCCATGATTTTTTAACCGATTTACCAAATCGAATGAGTTTTTTAGAAAAACTCTCTGATGCATTGGACTCTGGCAAACCTGGAGCCGTTTTATTGTTTGATATCGATAACTTTAAAGCGATCAATGATACCCAGGGTCACGTCTATGGTGATGAGATCTTAAAGATGATTGCCCATCGACTCAGTAACATATCCAACGAAAAGACATTTGTTTCCCGTTTTGGCGGTGATGAATTCCTGATTTTATTGAAAAATGTTAATGGAACGCAGGAAGTTGAAAAATTCGCCCAAACTACAAAAGCAGCCTTTGACAAAACATTTGTACTCAACGACAAAGCCAATAATATCAATATCAGTATGGGATTAACCTGTTTTCCGGAAGACAGTTGTGATATCAATCAAATAATAATGAATGCCGATACAGCGATGTATCATGTTAAACATAGCGGCAAAAACAACTACATCTTTTTTTACTCTGAAATGAAAGATATTATAAATACTCGAATCGAAATAGAAGCGATTATTCGAGAAGCCTTAGAAACAGATGGTTTCAAACTTCTCTATCAGCCACAAGTCGACTTGCGCTCAGCTCAAATCCATGGGTTCGAAGCATTATTGCGATTTAAAGATCATAACATCCGACCAGATCAATTTATCCCAATTGCAGAAGATACCGGTCTGATTATTAATATCGGCCGTTGGGTTGCTAAAACTGCTATTGAACAATTTGCTAAATGGCGAGATATGGGGCTCGGAGAAAAAATAATTGCGATTAATTATTCCAGTAAGCAATTGAAGGATAAAGATTTTATCGCATATCTGGGGCAACTTATAACGGCTTATTCAGTTAAACCAGAAATGATTGAATTCGAAATTACAGAAAGCATTCTGTTGGAGAATGATACTGAAACGATGTCTTTTTTACAGGGATTAAAAGATGCTGGTTTTAAAATCGCCCTGGATGACTTTGGTACCGGCTATTCATCGCTAAATTATCTGACATATATACCGGTTGATAAAGTTAAGTTGGATAAATCCATCAATGAAAAATTTCTGAATCTCAAAAACAATCATGTTATGGATAGTCTAATTTCATTAGCACACAGTCTAAAGCTAGAAATTACCGCAGAGGGAATCGAGGATTGGGATCAATATTGGGAATTAAAACGCGGCGGTTGTGACTATATTCAGGGCTATCTTTTCAGTAAACCACTGGATTCTGTAGTGGCAGAAAGCATTTTTAATCGAATCTTTGAAATAACTGATGAAAAATAAACTTGTAAATGATCGATTAACCCAAAAACCATTTAAGAAGGCCATTCATTTTAGTTAATATCAGATGGATGGCCTTTCACAGAGCAATCACAACAGTCAATTTTTCAGCTAGGCAGCAACAGTTAATCTCATAAGTGATGATCCACTGAGCAACCGTTGATAGTAAGTTTGTGTACATTTTTTATATTTGTTAAAAAGTTTGATTGTTTCATTTTCGTTACCATATACTTTCCAGCAACCACAATATTTACAGTTTCTTCCTTCATGTTCAATAAATCCTTGAACATCTTCAAAGGGATAACTTAAAAACAAGCCGATCTCATGGGGAAATTCGTTGGAAATCTGAATCCGTTTGGATAAAAACTCCAGACAGGTCTTCAAATCGTTGGTATGGTAGCCAATATCCTGAAGAAAGCTACTTACCCGAGGACAAGAAAAGTCTTTACTCAGTCGACCTTGACGATAAACATAGATTAAAACCCGACTTGAATTTACTCTGAGTACCTCCAGATAGACCCCGCGAGCATTCAACATATCATTACACTGATCCAACTGTTCTGCAAGTTGACAATAACTGGTAAAGGGATAACTGAATAAATTTCCGGTTTTCATACCAGCTAATGTAGGCGAGCAGTGGCGTATCAATTCTTTCTCGAATTTATTCATGACTATATCTTTCGGATGTGTGGTTTTAAAACACATCCTTCACAATTCTCACAGCGAGAACAATGCTCTTCCAAAATGTTTCGTAATGCAGCCAAACTGCTGCTATGTGACCGTGCCAGGGGTAAATTGAGTCTTTTTGCCTCATCGGTCGCACAGTTTACCATTTTATGAGAAACTGTCCCCGTAAATAACACAATCAAATCTGGGACACCGATTTTCTTTTTCAGTGTACCTTGCATTTGGGTGAAAACTTTAGCCCGACAATCATACTTTTTGCACAGATCTTTATATTGATAAATCATGCGATCATTTCCGCCAATAATAACGATGCTCATTAGGTGCCCTCCATTCTTACGTGTTAGATATATCTAACTGCATATAAACTAGCATAATTTATGACCTCTGTCAATTATTATTAAACAATCATTAAGAAATCTTTATTGGACATTGGTGGCTGATGATGAAGCGCATATCTATATATTATGTCGCATATATCAACTCAACTGTTTTTTGTATTTCTTCTGTATTGATTAACGGTTTTCGCGAGTGGACAAGTGACAGATGAAATATGGCAGAAACATTAGATTATTATAATACAACAGATAATTGATAATAATATCACAAAACTAAACAACAATATTAATCAAAATACGATTGATGCACAAGAAACATCGACGCATATAATGAATATTTTGTATTTAATTTCAGAAATAATCTAAAACATTTTGATCAAAATATTACTGCTATAAATAAAATAAAAAAATAACAATCAAAATATTCGCTTGACAATTGACAATATATGCCTTATTATGATGCCAATAGAATATTTAGCAAACTTATCGAAAGGTAAGGACGCAAAGCTTTAGGGTCTAAGTAATTATTTATATGACAGCCAGTTGCACAGCCTCATCTTTTTATGATGATTATAATGCAACGTGTCAATGCGTTGTTTTTTTATTCTATATAATTTAGGTGTTGATCAATTTAATATTTGGCAAACTTATCGAAAGGTAAGGACGCAAAGCTATAGGGTCTAAATAAGTATTTACATGACAGCCAGTTGCAGTTTATAGGTGTATTTAATTCGCCTTTATTGCAACGAGCAAATCGTTGCTTTTTTATTACAAAAAATTAATGGAGGATGCTGATGGATCATTTACTGATAGCTGTAGAAGTTTTTATAACTGGAGCAGTAACCGGCGTATTGATGAAAAAAACGACTGATTATTTGATCAGTCAGAGAGTCAAGACTTTGACAAATCATCAGTTGTCCGGCAGTGTTACAAAAACAATCTTTTGGGCGATTCTTAACGCAACCATATGGTTGGTCTTTGTAAAGCTCAACGGACTTGAACCAAAAACACTGGAATGTATGTTACTATTTTCGATCTGTGTCATCCTTTCTGCGGTAGACATTAGCATCAAAAAAATCCCCAATGAGCTGGTATTAATGACGTTATTCGTAGGAGGTGCCTTCATCATTACCGGACAACCCATTACCAGTATCGGGATCAATATCGTTGGTTTAGTAATTGGTTTTATTATATTCTTTTTACCGGCAATAATTGGAAAGGGCGCTGGTTGGGGAGACGTAAAATATGCTGCTGCAGTTGGTTTTTGTTTGGGTGTTTATGGAATAATATCTGCGATTATGATAATGACTTTCTTTCTGATGATCTACACAGCTTACTTGATCATTAGACGAAAAGGTAATTTGAAATCAAAGGTAGCCCTGGGACCCTTTATGGCTTCCAGTTTTGTATCTGTATTAATTCTAAATCTTATCAATACAAATTATCTGATGGATTTTAGAATGTTGTTTTAAACCACAGCGAAAATGTAACAACTACAAAAAAATATAAAAAAGGGAGAAGAAAAAATGAAAAACGGATTATCACGCATGATCAGAGAAGAAGATGGACAGGGCATGGTTGAGTATGGCTTAATTATCGCCGGGATTGCATTGGCTGCCATTGCTGCCATTTGGCTATTGGGGCCTCAAATCGGGCAAATGTTTACAGATATCGGCACCCAGTTAGCAGCATAATAACACATGTTAGTTAGACTAACAAATATTAAATCCATTAAGGAGAATTTGATATGAAAAACGGATTATCACGCATGATCAGAGAAGAAGATGGGCAGGGCATGGTTGAATATGGTTTGATTATTGCCGGGATTGCACTAGCTGCTATTGCTGCTATCTGGCTGCTAGGACCACAAATCAGTCAATTCTTTACCGATATTGGGACGCAAATGGCTGCATAAATAATAGCCTGACAAAGCAACGATTCAATAAATTTATTTTAAGGAGAAGAAAGAAATGAAAAACGTATTATCACGCATGATCAGAGAAGAAGATGGACAGGGTATGGTTGAGTATGGTTTGATTATTGCCGGGATTGCATTGGCTGCCATCGCTGCCATCTGGTTACTGGGTCCACAAATTGGACAGTTCTTTACCGATATCGGAACTCAATTAGCAGCTTAAACGATCGATTAATAGAAATATACCGAGAATACTAAATAAAAGGAGAAAACAAAATGAAAAACGTATTATCACGCATGATCAGAGAAGAAGATGGACAAGGCATGGTTGAGTATGGTTTGATTATTGCTGGGATTGCATTGGCTGCCATTGCTGCCATCTGGTTGCTGGGCCCACAAATTGGTCAATTTTTTACAGACATCGGAACCCAATTAGCAGCATAAAGACTATAGGTAGTTATTGTGTTTACTGTGAAGAAACCAGTGGCATATTGGCAACGTCAAAGTGGAGATTTCTGCCGGACGTAATCAATATGCCTTTTTTAATCGGCTAAACGATCTACTCCAGTTACATTAAATAAATCAGATCTTCAGGATGAATGATCAGGGAGGAAATATGTTTGCAAACATAATCAAGAGGATAAAAAAAGAAGACGGGCAAGCGATTGTTGAGCTTGCAATCACCCTGCCAATTTTGATTATGATTTTGTGCGCAATCATCGATTTTGGTTGGCTGTTTATGAATCAAAACAGTATTGATTATTGCTCGAGAGAAGGCGCGCGCTATGCGATCGTTCATTCAGCCAGCAAAACCGCGATTGAAGAGCATGTCCGGGAAATTGCCCCGGAAAATATTGCTGACACGATGAACATTAGCATTACATTTACAAACACATCAAACCCCCGCCTTGGTGATGTAATTATCGTTATCAGTGATGATGTGAATATATTGACCCCAATTGTTGGCGTCTTTGTTCAGGGTGAGACCATGAATCTTTCTTCATCCTGTACTATGAAGGTGGAGTAATGACAAAGATAATTAACCTACTTAAAAAATTTCCTTTTAGATGGATAAAAAAATCTGAACAAGGTGACGCATTGATTATTGTGGCCGTTTCGATGGTATTTATTATGGGAATGCTGGCTTTAGTAATTGATCTGGGTTTGGCTTTTTTAAGCACAGGAGAGCAACAAAAAGCTGCAGATGCTGCCGTCTATTCAGCGGGACGCTTACTACCAATCGAAACGGGAAATACAACAAAAATTAATCAGATAAAAAACAGTTCAATTAATTATGCAAGTCTGAACGGATTTAATGATCTGACCCAGGAGGACATCATTTTAGGAAAGATAAGCAATGGTCAGTATACGGAAATACGCGTGACCGTCGATAATGCCGTGCCTATGCATTTTGCCAAAATATTTGGGATTGATTACCTTGATCTTTCGCGAACGGCTGTAGCCAAACTGTCACCTGTTATCCGAACCACAGGAGTTGCACCGATTGGTTTAACTAAAGATGAAATGGATGCCCGAATTGCCAGCAATAACCTGACCCATGTCACCCTGAAATATGGAGTTCAAGATCGTACGCCGGACGAATCGCCGTCATTCTTTGGTGCTTTGGATCTGGATGGTCAAGGGGGCGGCGCCAGCGATTATCGGATTTGGATTACGCAGGGTTACGCCGGAGAAATCAGTGTTGGTGATGTACTGCTTGAAGAGAGTGGAAATATGGTGGGCCCGACTTATCAGGGGTTTGAAGAACGATACACAGCCTGCACCCATTTTGGAGCCCTTAGCGGCGGTGATGGTTGTACTTCAGACAATTTTGAACCCACTTGTCCACGAATTGTCAAGGTTCCGGTTTATTCGTATGGTGTCGATAAAAAAACAGTCGTAGTCGAAGGTTTTGCAGCATTTTTATTGGAAAACCAGACGAATGATGGTTACATCACCGGTTCTTTTTTAAACATGGTATCAAATGGTGCTTCTTCCGGAAGCAATGTTGGAGAAGGAACCGATGGGGATTTTGGATTATATAATTTGATCCTTTCAGAATAATTAATAATTGTCTGCCTAGTGGGTAAGTATTACTTATAAACCCACTAATCAGTTGAATGGAGAAATCGATGAAAAAACTCGTAATAATTGCGTTGATCGTATCGGTGATCACCGGATTTGCTGTTTTTCAATTTGCAATATCCCTGCAAAAAGGTAAGGATCAGGAAACACAACCGGTTGTTATGGCAGCACAGGCCATTCCCAAGGGGACCGTTATTGATAAAGAGATGTTAAAAACAGAAGAAATCCCCGTTGAGATGGTGCATCAACTGTCAATTGCCAATCAGGAAGATGTTCTGGGACGGATCACCAAAGAAAACATTGAAGCCAATGAACAGATCCTGACCAGTCGTCTCAGTGATACCAATCAGGAAAACAATAATTTATCCTATGCCATTGAACCGAATTATCGGGCATTGACAATTCTGGTCGATGAAGAAAAAGGTGTCGGCGGATATTTAGTCAAAGGAGATCATGTTGATCTTGTGACGATTTGGATTAAACAGGATAAAACAATTGTTGGTGAATATGTTGTCGAAAATATTGAAATATTGGAAATAGGTCCTAAAAGCAGTGGCGATAAAGGGGGGGAGTACACTTCAGTGACGGTATCGGTTCCGGCAACCGAGGTTGAAAAAATCACCTATGCACTAAATATCGATCAAACTCCCAAATATCGTCTGGTACTCCGATCTCCGGTTGATAAGGCCATTATAGGACCAAAGCCCTTCATGCCAGTAAACTGATTTAATGAACGTCTAGTAATTTATAAATGATAAAAAAATGGGGTAAATTCTATGGAAAAGATAAAGGTAATGATTGTTGGTAACAATGACAATCGGATCTATGAAATTAAAAGCTTGCTGCGAAATGACAATGTAGCATTTATCGGTTTTTCAAAACAGGATGAAAATGTTCTGGAAAAAGCCATCAGCCTGAAACCCCATGTGTTGATTATTCAATGTGAAGATGATTACAAAGAAGCCATTGATCTGGCTGAAAAAATATATATTCGTATTCCTGGATGCGCAGTGATTCTCATCTGTGACAGTTTTGACGTGCGAATGATTGAAAAAGTCATGCTGGCCGGGATCCGCAAAGTATTACAATTTCCCATTGATGCCGATTCGTTGATGGATAATATTGAATGGGCCCATTACATGGAAAAATCCCGATTGGAAAATGCGGATATCACAGCATCCAATAATATGCAATCCCGGATTATCACAGTATTCGGAGCCAAAGGCGGGATTGGCAAGACAACGATAACGATAAATTTAGCAGTATCGCTGGCAAAAATGGGCAAAAAGGTTGCAGTTATCGACGCTGATCTTCAATTTGGCGATGTCAATGTTTACTTTGACATTGACCCGAAGGATACCATTTCTGAATTATCTCAGGGTAATGATGCTGGCGATATTGATGCCATCAAACGGATGATGGCCTTGCATTTTTCTGGGGTCAGCATTGTCTGTGCCCCCAAAAGCCCTGAGTATGCAGAGTATGTGACCCCTAAAAACATTGAAACCATGATTAATACCATGCGCCCCTTCTATGACTATATTCTGATTGATACGGCACCGGTGTTCAGCGATATTACCATGGCGGCCATTGAGAATTCAAACCTGATTCTCCTGATTACCGTTCAGGATATCTCAACTTTGCGCAATACCAAAATTACCCTTAATATTCTTGAGTCCCTGCAACAAAAAGAGAAAACAGAACTGGTGATCAATCGGCTAACAAAGGGGTTGATCAGCTTAAAAGATATGCAGCGAGTTTTAAATGAGCCTGCAAAGAACACCATCGTTTTTGATTTCAAGACAGCGACGACAGCTCATAACAAGGGAATCCCCATTGTCTTGGACGCACCTAAATCGGAAATTAGCAAAAACCTAAAAAAACTCGCCCAACATATCGTCCATACCATTGACCATCGAGTCAGTTAATTAAGAAAGAATCAATAAATGAGGTAAGAAAATGGGATTGCTGGAAAGAATGGAACAACAACGGCTGGGACAAAAAGACAAGACCCAGGAAGAAGGAAAAAAGGACATTATTCATGTTGATATCCATCAAGATCTGAAGAATCGGGTTCATCAGGAAGTAATTAATGAAATAAACAGCAGCAAAGTTGACACTGTTGGTAAAGAGAATCCGATTGAAATCCTGCGAATTCTGGAAAATGTTATGGCGGTTGAAGCGGAAAATGTCAACCGTCTGGATCGCAGCCGTATCACCGAAGAATTGCTCAATGAGATTATCGGCTATGGACCACTGGAAGTACTTTTAAAAGATCCGGATATTTCCGAAATCATGGTTAATGGTTACAACCGGGTTTATATTGAAAAAAAGGGGAAAATTCAATTATCACCAGTAGTCTTCAAAGATAATCAACATGTGATGAATGTCATTGACCGAATTGTTTCTTCAGTAGGCCGTCATATTGATGAGTCCAGTCCGATGGTGGATGCCCGGTTAAAGGATGGTTCCCGGGTCAACGTGGTGATTCCACCGCTCTCTCTGGTCGGGCCGGTTATTACCATTCGAAAGTTTTCCAAAAAACCAATTACCACGGATCAATTGTTGGGGTTTGGTTCGATATCAAAAAAAATGCTGTCGTTTTTGGAAGCTTGTGTTAAGGGCAAGCTAAACATTATTGTATCAGGGGGAACCGGCAGCGGAAAAACAACCATGCTCAATGTGCTCTCCAGTTTTATTCCAGATAACGAACGGATCATCACCATTGAGGACTCGGCCGAACTTCGGTTATTACAGGATCATGTCATCACCCTAGAAAGTCGGCCATCCAATCTGGAAGGACGGGGGAAAGTTTCAATTCGGGAACTGGTCGTCAATGCCCTGCGAATGCGGCCGGATCGGATCATTGTCGGAGAGGTTCGTTCGGCAGAAACCATTGACATGCTTCAGGCCATGAACACCGGCCACGACGGTTCATTGACCACCATTCATGCCAATTCACCGCGAGACTCTCTGTCGCGTATTGAGACGATGGTTTTGATGTCCGGTATGGACTTGCCATTACGGGCAATCCGGGATCAGACGACTTCAGCCATTGACATCATCATCCAACAGTCCCGACTCCGGGATGGGACCCGAAAAGTGGTTAATATAACAGAGGTTACTGGCCTGGAAGGGGATGTCATCGTAATGCAGGATATTTTCAGCTATGAAATGACTGGACAATTGGATACTGATGGAAAATTCAAAGGGCGCTTCAAAAGCATGGGGATCAAGCCTCGATGTTTAGAGAAAATTGCCCATAACGGTGTGATGATCAATGACGACTGGTTTATTGAGTAACTGATCTTAATTGGAGTAATGCAATGAATGCAATAATTATCACCTTTCTCATTATGCTGACTGTATTTTTTCTGGTATTGCTGTTACTTTATGCCATTTCAGCGGATCAGCGCCAGATGCAAAAGCGGTTTAACGGCTTGACAAACCTGAGTACCGCCGACTTGACAAATTTAAAAAAAGCCCGGAAAAATCGGGAAAAATCTAAACACAAGGTGCTTAAAAAACTGGAAAATGATTTGTCCATGTCCGGAATTTTAATCAGACCGTCTGAATTTCTGCTTATCTGGATTGGCTTGGCGATGATTCCGTCAACGCTGATCTTTATGATGGGTGGAAATATTGTCTTTTCAATTATCTTGTTATTGTTTGGACTGCTTGTACCACCGCTTTATGTGAACAAAAAACGAGCTGCCCGGGTCGAATTGTTTGAACAGCAATTAATTGATGCCATCAGTATTATGAGCAGTTGTTTAAAAGCTGGTCTCACCTTTCAGCAGGCGCTGGTCAGCATTTCAACTGAAATGCCAAACCCTATCTCTGAAGAATTTGGTCGGGTGGTTAAGGAGTTAAAATTAGGCAGTTCCATTGAAACGTCTTTAACCCGGCTGTCCGATAAAATAGGCAGCCAAAACTTTATGATGATTGTTTCTGCAATCCTGATTCAGCGTCAGACCGGCGGCAATCTCTCCGAAATTTTGACCAATATTTCGGGAACGATCAAAGAACGGTTTAAAATTAAAAATGAGATCAAAGTCTTGACAGCGACCGCCAGAACTTCCGGCCTGGTTGTTGGTTTAATGCCCTTGGTAATTATTCTTGTATTTTTGCTATTTAATCCCGATTATATAACCATATTCTTTGAATCCAATCTTGGTATTGCCATGGTAGTCATTGCCATTATCATGGAAGTGATTGGCTACTTGATTATCCGAAGAATCGTCAATATAAAATTCTGACGACTAAATACGTAAAGAAATGAGGTGACGCAGATGGTTTTTTTGGTGATCAGTGTTTCATCACTGATTTTTATCCTGATTCTAATCATGTTTTACAATCAGGCGAGCATTGCCGATACCAAAAGGAAAAGACTTGGTTCGATTAAAAAAAGAAATAAAAACGATCTTGATGATGAGTTTGAGAAACCTTTTTTTCAACGGGTCATTCTGCCCATTTATCAGTCGTTAATCAAAAAAATATCATCACTGTTTCCTAAAAAAGGGAGCGCCACAAATAAAAAAACCGAGACAAATCTCAGACTCGCCGGACTTCAGCTTGCCGTCAATGAGTATAATGCGATCCGGATTGTTGTTTTTGGTGGTTTTTTTATTGGCGGGTTTTTTATAACTTTGTTCACCCGTTGGAATATTTTAAATGAATTATTATTCGTATTTGTCTGTATGTTATTGGGGATTATCGCACCAGTTGTTTTTTTAAAACTCAAAATAAACAAACGTCAAGGGGCAATATCTAATGAACTACCGGATATTATGGACATCCTTTGTGTCACCATGGAAGCTGGACTGGGGTTTGATTCGGCTTTGATTAAAATTGGCGAACGCTTAAGTGGTGTTCTGGTGGCCGAGCTGAATATTGTTCATTCTGAAATTAATTATGGGAAGCCCCGTAAAGATGCCCTCAAAAGCTTGGCTGATCGTAATTCGGTTGAAGAATTGAAAACCTTTGTGGGTTCAATTATTCAGGCTGAACAATTGGGTATTCCCATCAATCATGTCTTAAAAGCACAATCCGAAGAATTACGGATAAAAAGAAGACAACGAGCCGAAGAAAAAGCCATGAAAGCACCGGTTAAAATGATGATTCCACTGGTATTTTTCGTTCTTCCGGTTCTGTTTATCGTTCTTTTAGGGCCTACAATTTTACAGCTTGTTAAACAGTTTGGTTAAGGGGTATAATAGATGAAAACATGTCGTATATTTAAGAATGATACACTCTTATTTAGTGAAATACAAGTCGCGGATTATTTCGTCACCCGATTGGTCGGTTTATTAAGAACCCCCGGATTAGCTGATAATCAGGGACTCTTACTCAAAAAATGCAATCAGGTTCATACCTTTGGGATGAAATTTTCGATTGATGTGATTTTTATCTCTAAAGAAGGTGAAATTGTGCATCTGCAACACGACATGGCACCAGGAAAAGTCAGTCCCCATGTCAAAAATGCATACTGGGTACTGGAGCTTAAGTCTGGCTCCTGCCAAAAATACAACTTAGAAATCACGCAGCGTCTTGTCATTAGGCAATAATTTTAGAAAGGTATGATTAATCATGGCAAAAAAATCCGAACAATTAACCTTAGATGAACTCAGAGATAAGTCAGTAAAATCAAAAACAAAATTATCTTTTGGAAAAGAAATGGGCGGATACAACAAAAAACAGGTCACCGAGTATATTGACAATCTAACCGATAGCTTAAGCAGTGCCGAAGAGTCTTTTAATAATCGACTTGAAGAATACGCTGCCATGATAACAATGTTAAAACAGGAACGTGATCAATATGGGGAAATGTATAATCACTGTAAGAGTTCAAAAAGTGAAATGTCAAATCAAATTGATGCGTTAAAAAGAGAAAATGACGAATTGAATCGCCTGGTTAATGAATTGAGTATTAACCCAGGGCCACAACCGGTTGAAGCGCTTGATGAACATCCTGGCAATGCCGTCATCGACGCACAAACTAAACTCGAAGAATACTTGAGCTATGAACAGGAAAGCCAAGAAATGAAAGCACAACTGGATCAGCTTAAATCGATGGTTCGGGAGTTAAGTACTGAACTTGAAACCTATGCCACCAAAAATCCGGCCGAAACAGCTTTGCAAAGTTGTTCAACTGACCAAAATCTGCCCAAAAAAGATGTCCTAAAATATCAATATGAGGACATTCTTAAGGAACGCAGTGCGTTACTCACAGAAAATAATGATTTAACTAAAATGAATGAACAGCTATCCGATGAAATAATGCTGCTCAAAGCACACATAGCAACACTCGAGTCAACCACCAATCAGAAGATTCAGCAAGCAATAACTGCGTATCAGTCAAAGACAGATGCGTTTATAAAGAATCATCAGATAACCCTGGGAAAACTCTCAGAAAACATGACCAATTCGTTACACCTGATTAAGACAGAGGGTGACGACTTCGTAACACTAAAAAATATGCTACTGGACGAGACGATTCAAAGTCCGTAAAAAATAGAGATGAATTTCTGATTGTGCGTTTAATCAATTCGCAAAAGGTTATAAAATAGAATAACAATTTTATTTTATAATTATGGAGGATTGATATGTTTGAAAAGATAATCGTTGTTTCCGAGGTTTCCAACGCATCGAATGAGATGGTGAAATGTATCCGAAGTCTTCGTGCTCTGGGTGCGACGGAATGTTTACTGCTTCAATGTTTTAATCCCCATGACGTTGACTCTGGCGTTTCCTCCTATTTAACATCCATATTTAATGAGAACCTGAAAAATCAGTCCAAGCTCCTAATTGAGCAGGGATTTACCGTAAAAACTCAAATTATTTCTGGCAATCTGAAAAGTGAAATCAATCAGATTGCCCAAGACGGTGATTACGCTCTAATTGTTGTCGGAGCTGAGAAGCACTCCATGGTAGGTGCCCTTTTTTTAGGTGGGGTTGCTTACGATATTATCTATGGTTCTACAAAACCCATCCTGCTCGTTAAGGACAATCATCAGGATCAAACTGTCCGAAATTCAGATGATCAAATCGATCATATCCTGTTTCCCACCGACTTTTCTGAAAATGCTGATATTGCCTTTGAATATGTTAAAGCGATGGTCAAACAGGGCGTCAATAAGGTGACGATTTTTCATATTCAAGATGAATCCAAAATAAACCCTTATCTGCTCCATCGATTGGTTGAGTTTAATGAAATAGACAATGGCCGCCTCCAAAAGCTTAAAGATGAATTACAATTACTCAATACCGTTGAAGTAGAAATAAAGATCCGTTACGGCATACCCACATCAGAGATTATTAAGTTGGTTGACGAGGAACGAATTCCCATGATTGTGATGGGCACCCAGGGGCGAGGCTTTATTAAAGAAATTTTCTTGGGCAGTGTCAGCCATAATATTGTTCGTCATGCTTCGGCCTCGGTTCTTTTAATTCCCGGCAGTCGGGCAGATTAGAAAAATTTAGTAAAAAAACGATAAACAGCTGAAATGAAACCCTGAATTTCAGCTGTTTATTTAATTTCGGGAAATATAACTTGAATTTTTATGCATGGCCAAATATAATGAAAGACGATACTTATATCGTAGGAGGAAAAAATGAAAAGAAAAAGTTATGTATTCATAACAATTGTGTTAGGAGTTGCCTTGTTTTTAACCGGCTGTGGTAGTAAATCTACCAGTAACGTAGATCCACTAGCTGATGGAGTATTAACTGCCGGAACCAATGATATGTATTTGCCATTGGAGTTCCGTGATGAAAACAATGAACTGGTCGGATTCGATATCGACTTGGGTCAGGCCCTGGCAGATGAACTCGGGGTTGAGATTAAATGGGTTCCTACAGCTTGGGATGGTATTTTCAATGGCTTAAACGCCAATCAATATGATATTGTTTTATCAGGAACCAGCATTACAGAAGAGCGTTTAAGCGGGTTTAACATGACCGATCCTTATCTTGCCAATGGGATTGTCATTGTCTCACGTAAAGATGCAACACCAGCAAAAACACCTAAGGATCTTGCTGGAAAAACAGTCGGTGTTCAAATTGAAACCACCGCTGATTATGCTGCGGAGGCTTTAAAAACCCAGGAAAACGTCGAATATACTATAAATAAATATGATGCTATGCTTGATGCCTTCGCCGCTCTGGAAGGAAAGCAAATTGATAATATTATGACTGATGTCAGTGTCGCTCAATTCTACACAACACTAAAACCTGATGTCTACACAATTTCATCCGATGTATTATCAAATGAACCCATCGGCATCACCGTAAGAAAAGCCGACACAGCCTTCAATGAACAGTTAAATACGGCACTGGATGCATTACGAGAAAACGGAAAATTAACCGAGCTATCCATGAAATGGTTTGGCCAGGATGTCACACAGAATATCAATACCGAATTAAAAGTCATTGAATAATTATAATTGTTAAAAGATCCCCGACGCTGAGATTTGATGTCAGCGTCGGGTCTTTTTGATTGCCAACACTTTTCTTTGCCATTATAATGATGATACACTACGTGATCCAAAATACGAAGGGAACAAGAAAAAGGTGAAAGATTTAATCTATTGGTTATGGTTTCTGCGTCTTGAAAAAATATCCCTCAAACAAAAAAATATGCTGATCGAACAATTTATGTCTCCTGATGTGATTTATTCATTAAAACCCGAAGCCCTTTTAAAGACGAAAATCATTGATGAAACGACTGTCAATGATTTTTGCCAGTCCCGTTCGCTGGTGCAGGCAACTAAGGATTTATCTTTTTTAGAAAAAAATAAAATTAGTCTGCTTTTGCGTCATGACCCTCAGTTTCCAAAATCGCTCTTAAATCTTTACACCCCGCCATTGGCGCTTTATGCCAAAGGCGATTTGTCGTTGCTACAAGCACCGCTATCGATTGCAATAATCGGTTCCCGCAACCCTACGATAGCCGGCGAAAAATACACCAAATTATTTTCACAGTCTCTTTCGTCAGTCGGAATTACCATTGTCAGCGGCTTAGCCGATGGCATTGATGGCAAGAGTCACTGGGGCAGCATCAATGAATTGGGAAGCACGATTGGCGTTTTAGGAACCGGCATGGACATCTGCTATCCTCGAGTCAATCAAAAGTTATTCGATTTGATGGCCCAAAAAGGTCTGCTGCTCAGTGAATTTAATCTGGGTGAAAAACCCCTGCCATATCACTTTCCGCAAAGAAATCGAATCATCAGTGGGCTTTCGCAGGGAGTTCTGGTGATTGAAGCCCGTAAAAAAAGCGGTTCACTGATCACAGTCAACCATGCCTTGGAACAGGGCAAAAATGTTTATGTAATCCCTGGGGACATTGGCAGCAGCAACTGGGCTGGCGGAAACCAATTACTAAAAGAAGGTGCAAAACTTGTTACCGATCCCAGCGATATTTTAGAAGATTATGTTTTATTCAATCAATACACGGATCACTCAGAAGCAAAGACTGATCCATATAATAAGCAGACTGAATTAAAACTGGCCAATCCAGATGAACAGCTACTCTTTGATCTGATTAAAAAGGGTTATCGCACCATTGACGATTTGGTGGCAGGCTCCGGATTACCCATCAATCAGGTGACTAGTCTGCTGACGATGATGGAAATAACAGAGATCATTCAAATTAAATACGGAAATATCCTGCTAATTTAAGGACAATGCGTTATATTCGACTGCATAAGTTTGTATTTTGTGGAAAGATTTGCTATAATGTTGCTATTTAAAGAAAAAAGCGTCGTTACTATATAAAAGAGAAGGAGGTATTCAATGAGTAAAACCTTGGTTATCGTTGAATCGCCGGCAAAAGCAAAAACGATTAAGAAGTATTTACCAAAAGGCTACGAAGTTGAAGCGACGATGGGACACGTCATTGATCTGCCCAAAAGCCGAATTGGTATTAATATAGAAGAAGATTTTAAACCGGACTATATAAAAATCCGGGGCAAAGCAGAATTACTAAAAAAACTGAAAAATGCGGCCAAAAAAGCCGATCAGGTCTATCTGGCCACTGACCCCGACCGGGAAGGGGAAGCAATATCCTGGCATATGGCAAATTTTCTGGACATCGATTTAGCGACAAAATGTCGGATTGAGTTTCATGAAATTACCAAAAAAGCGGTCAATGCGGCCATTGAAAACAAACGAACAATTGATATCGATTTAGTCAATTCACAACAGGCAAGACGAATTCTGGATCGACTGGTTGGGTATTCACTAAGTCCTTTTTTGTGGAAAAAGGTGAAGAAGGGGCTTAGTGGCGGTCGGGTTCAATCCGTTGTCACTCGAATTATTGTCGATCGGGAGGAGGAGATTGCCTCTTTTATTCCTGAAGAGTATTGGAATCTGGAACTGCTTTTAAAAAAAGCTGATGACGATAAAACGTTCATCTCCAAATTCTATTCAGAAGATGGCAAAAAGAAGACCATTACCAATGCAGAAGAGGCGTCTCGGCTGGAAAAAGTAGTGGAAGCCCATCCGATTGTTGTTGAAAATGTTAAAAAGCGGATCCGTTATCAAAAGCCACCGCTCCCCTTTACCACGAGCACCCTTCAGCAGGAAGCGTATAAGGTCCTGGGTTTTACCACCCAACGGACCATGCGTCTGGCCCAGCAACTCTACGAAGGGGTTGATATTAAAGGCAGCGGCCTGACGGGTTTGATCACCTATTTAAGAACCGACTCAACCCGGATTGCCGACGAAGCGATTGCCGAGAGCAAGGAATATATTAAACAGCATTTTGGCAATGATTATCTGGGCACCGAAAAAAAAGCCGGAAAGAAGAAAAATGTCCAGGATGCCCATGAAGCCATTCGTCCGTCATCCGTAATGCTGACTCCGGAAGAGGCCCGCAATTCGTTGGAGCCAGATCAGTATCGCTTGTATAAGCTGATCTGGGAAAGACTGCTCTGTAGTCAGATGGCGGATGCCCAGTATTTCGTTACCGATGTCGATATCGCCTGCAGCAATCTGATTTTTAAAACCAAAGGTGAAACCCAAAAGTTTGATGGCTTTACCCGGGTTAGTAAAGGTGCTGGTAAAAATGATGACAGCATCTTGCCGGAACTGGTCATCGGTGATGCGCTTGAACGGCTTAAGACAACAAAAGAGCAGAAATTCACCAAGCCTCCAGCCCGCTATACCGAGGCGTCGTTGGTTAAAATCCTTGAAGAAAAGGGCATTGGTCGACCCAGTACCTATGCCCCGACCATTGCAACCATTAAAAACCGGGATTATGTGGAAGTGGAAGATAAACATTTTAAGCCGACCGAACTTGGTGTCATGGTAACCCATCTGATGAAGGAATATTTCAGTGATGTGGTTAATATTTCCTTTACCGCCGAAATGGAAGATCGTCTTGATGCCGTTTCAGATGGCCAAACTGACTGGGTTGAATTGCTAAAAACCTTCTACCAGGGTTTTGAAAAAGAACTGACCAATGCCCAGGAAAAGGCTGAATCGGTAACCATCGCTGATCCTGAATCCGATGTGGATTGCGAATTGTGTGGACGCCGAATGGTCATTAAAAAGGGTAAATATGGCCGTTTCTTAGCTTGCCCCGGCTTTCCGGACTGTAAAAATACCAAACCTTATTTTGAAAAAACCGGGGGGATCTGTTCTGTTTGCGGCGGGGATATTGTTAAACGAACCTCAAAAACCGGGCGAACCTTTTATTCCTGCAATAATTACCCGGATTGCGACTATATGAACTGGGATTTGCCCATTCCCGAGAAATGCCCGGTCTGCGGATCAACGCTGTTTCAAAAAGGCCTGGGAAAACGTAAATCGATCTATTGCGATAAAAAAGATTGCGGTTATAAAGCACCAACTGCCGAATAAATTAAAGAAAAAGTGTTAAGAAAGCGAGAATAACTATGTTTCATGCAACAACCATCGTAGGAATCCGTCATAACGGTCAAGTCGCCATAGCTGGAGATGGTCAGGTAACCATGGGCGAAAAAACAATCATGAAAAACAAAGCCACGAAAATCAGACGAATCTATCATGATAAAATCCTGGTGGGGTTTGCCGGATCGGTTGCCGATGCCTTTACCCTGTGCGAAAAATTCGAGCATAAGGTTGAACAGTACAATGGTAATTTAAAACGCTCCGCAGTTGAATTGGCTAAGGAGTGGCGCTCGGATAAGATTCTTAGAAAACTTGAAGCCCTGCTGATCGTCATGGACGAGGCCGAAACCCTGGTATTATCAGGAAACGGCGAAGTCATTGAACCGGATGATGATGTTGCGGCGATAGGCTCGGGTGGATCTTATGCACTTGCTGCAGCCCGAGCTTTAAAAAGTCATTCAAATCTTAGTGCCGAAGAAATGGTCTTTGAATCGTTAAAAATTGCTTCAGAAATATGCGTGTTTACCAACAATAATATTTCTGTTGAAGTATTATAGAAACGGAAGAATGCTAATGAAAGAATTAACACCTAAAAAAATCGTTACTGAACTAAACCGTTATATCATTGGTCAGGAAGCAGCCAAAAAAGCTGTGGCTGTGGCGATTCGAAACCGCTATCGCCGCTCATTGTTACCCACTGATCTGATTGATGAGTTCACGCCCAAAAACATCATCTTGATTGGACCCACCGGAGTAGGGAAGACCGAAATTGCCCGAAGAATGGCAAAACTCGTGAAAGCGCCATTTATCAAGGTTGAAGCCACTAAATTTACCGAAGTTGGTTATGTTGGTCGCGATGTTGAGTCGATGGTTCGGGATCTGGTCAATACAGCCATCCGAAACGTCCAACAGGAAAAAATGAAAGAAGTTTATGCCGAAGCCGAAATAAATGCCAATAAAATTATTCTGGATATTCTGGTTCCCTCAAAAAAAGTCAAAGAAACCCTAAAAACCCCCTTTGACATCTTCATGAAACCATCCCCGCCGACAACCCCAACACTATCGGAGCTGGAAGGGGATGCTGAAAAAGAACAGACCAAAAAAGAAAAACGGGAAGCACTATCAAAGGATTTGGCTGCCGGTCGCCTGGAAGATCAGATGATTGAGATTGAAGTGGATGATGATGGTTCAAAAACCATTGGTATTATGCAGGGAATGAACAGCGATAGTATGTCATTTAATATGAATGATATTCTCGGCGACTTTTTGCCTCAAAAGAAAAAAAAGAAAAATGTCAAAATCTCTGAGGCTCGAAAAATCCTGATCAATCAGGAAGCCCAAAAGCTGATTGACATGGATCAGGTCAATGAGCAGGGCATCAAGGATGCTGAACAGAACGGCATTATCTTTATCGACGAGATTGATAAAATTATTGGTAACGGCAACAACCACGGACCTGATGTGTCACGTGAAGGCGTTCAACGGGATATCTTGCCGATTGTTGAAGGCAGTACGGTTAATACCAAATATGGTCCGATCAAAACCGATTTTATTCTGTTTATTGGAGCCGGAGCTTTTCATGTGTCAAAAATCTCTGACATGATTCCGGAACTCCAGGGCCGTTTCCCGATCAGTGTCCAGTTGGACAGTTTGACTGAAGATGACTTTATTCAGATCCTGACACATACTGAAAACTCGGTCATTAAACAATACCAACAGTTGATCCGAACCGAGGATGTCAATCTGATTTTTGAGGATGATGCAGTCCGATATCTTGCTAAAATCGCCTATCTTCAAAACGAAGAAGACGAAAACATTGGGGCTCGACGGTTGCACACCGTGATGGAAAAATTACTCGAAGAAATATCCTTTTATGCTTCAGATTACGAACAGGACGATTTTATTATTGATATACATTATGTGGAACGCGTCTTCAATATCTCTGAAAAGCGGGATAATTATCAAAAATATTTACTTTAAAAAATATATCTTGTGTTTGTCAAAACATTATGTTAATATATATCGGTATGTATTACACACATTCTCTCAGAGACATCAGGTGCCGGTTACTGGTCGATGTTCTTGATTGATGAGGATGGAGGAAAAACCAAGGAGGAACGAATTATGGCATGTGTTTCAATGAAACAATTATTAGAAGCAGGGGTGCATTTCGGGCACCAGACACGACGATGGAATCCAAAAATGGCTCCATATATTTTCACAGAAAGAAATGGTATCTACATCATTGATTTGCAACAAACTGTGAAACGAATTGAAAAAGCTTATGCTTTTGTCAAAGAATTGGCTGAAAACGGTGAAGAAATTCTTTTTGTCGGAACCAAAAAACAAGCGCAGACAAGCATCGAACGCGAAGCAAAACGAAGCGGCAGCTATTGCGTGAATCACCGTTGGTTAGGTGGAACTCTAACTAACTTCGGAACCATCAGCAAACGAATCGAGCGATTAAATGAACTAGAGCAAATGGAAGAAGATGGAACCTTTGATCTTCTACCTAAAAAAGAAGTTATTCAGCTGAAACGTCAACGTGAAAAATTACAAAAATTCCTGGGTGGCATCAAAGATATGAAGGGTGTTCCTGGAGCAATTTTTGTTATTGATACAAAGAAAGAAAGAATTGCGATTGCTGAAGCTAAAAAACTGGGTATTCCAATTATCGGTATCGTAGATACAAACTGCGATCCTGATGAAATTGACTATATCATTCCTGGTAATGATGATGCGATTCGTGCGGTTGCTTTAATCCTTTCTGTTATTTCTGATGCGATTATTGAGGGACGTCAGGGCGAACAAGTCGAAGAAGAAATTGAAGCAGCACCGGTAGCTGTCGTCGAAGAAGCTGTCAGCGACGTTGAAGAAGTCGAAGAAGTTGCTGAAGTTACTGAAGCAGAATAATTTATAATTACGATCAGGAGGAGAAAAGTGGACGCAAAATTAGTAAAAGAATTACGCGCTAAAAGTGGTGCCGGAATGATGGACTGCAAAAAAGCGCTTGTTGAAACAGACGGAAATATCGAAGACGCAATGGTTTATCTGCGGGAAAAAGGACTGGCTGCGACGAACAAAAAAGCTGGTCGCGTTGCCGCTGAAGGAATCGTTGAAGCATATATCCATATGGGTGGAAAAATTGGCGTACTCGTCGAAATTAACTGCGAAACTGATTTCGTTGCTAAAAACGAAGGATTCAAAAATTTTGTTAAAGACGTGGCAATGCACATTGCCGCAGCCAATCCTTTATATGTAACCAAAGAAGAAGTGCCAGTGGAAGAAATTGAAAAAGAAAAAGAAATTCTTCGAGCTCAGGCGCTCAATGAAGGCAAACCAGAAAAAATCGTTGATAAAATGGTTGAAGGCCGCGTCAGCAAATATTACAAAGAAATTTGTCTGTTGGAACAACCTTTTGTTAAGAATCCAGATCTGACAATTGAAGATCTGGTTAAAGAGCAAATTATGACAATCGGCGAAAATGTCAAAATCCGTCGCTTTGCTCGGTTCCAGATGGGTGAAGGTTTAGAGAAAAAAGAAGAAAACTTTGCCGAAGAAGTAGCGAAGCAATTAAACGCATAAACGCTGAAAAAGAACACATTCGTGTTCTTTTTTTACCGTTGATTCGATTGTAAATTATTTCACATTACGATATAATAAAGAAAATGAAAGGGGGAGTTTTATTGGAACCGAAATACAAACGTGTCATCATAAAATTAAGTGGAGAAGCATTAGCCGGTACAACCAGCCATGGTATTGATACGCCGACGGTACAATCGATCTGCAGCCAGATCAAAGAGGTCTTTGAATTGGGAGTAGAAATAGCCATTGTTGTCGGTGGTGGTAATTTTTGGCGGGGACGAAGCGGTGAAGGGATGGACAAATCTACCGCCGACTACATGGGAATGCTTGCCACCTGCATCAATGCCCTCGGTTTACAGGATGTTCTGGAAGAAATGGACGTGCCCGTCCGGGTTCAAACTGCAATTGAAATGAAACAAATTGCCGAGCCCTATATCCGAAGAAAAGCCGTTCGACATCTCGAAAAAAGAAGAGTTGTTATCTTTGCCTGCGGCACCGGAAATCCCTTTTTCACAACCGATACAACGGCTGCCCTACGGGCAGCGGAAATTGATGCTGAAATTATCCTCTTGGCAAAAAGCATTGATGCGGTGTACGATTCAGATCCCCTGGTTAACCCGGATGCAGTCCGCTATTCTGAATTATCTTACATTGATGTGCTGAATCAGGGCCTGAAGGTGATGGATTCGACAGCAACCTCATTATGTATGGATAACCACATCCCTATTCTTGTGTTTGGTTTAAATGAACCTAAAAATATTTTACGTGCAATTATGGGCGAAAAAATCGGAACAATTATTCAGGAGGTATAGAAGATGGTTAATGAGATCAAAGCCACAGCAAATGAAAAAATGGATAAAGCCCTTAAAAATCTTAATGAAAGTTTGGGAAGTCTCCGGGCTGGCCGCGCCAATCCAAGAATTCTCGACAAGGTCATGGTAGATTATTATGGATCGCCGACAAGTTTGAATCAGTTGGCAAACATCAGTACGCCTGAGCCACGCATGATCGTTGTAAGCCCTTATGATGCTACCGCTATTCCGGCCATTGAAAAAGGCATCCTCAAGTCTGATCTGGGCTTTAATCCCTCCAATGATGGTAAAATCATTCGCTTACTGATTCCCCAGTTAACCGAGGAGCGTCGTAAAGAGCTGGTTAAGCTGGTTAAAAAGTACGGTGAAGAATGCAAGGTCGCCATGCGAAACATTCGTCGTCACGCCATTCAGGAACTGAAGGACGGACAAAAAGAAGGTCTGATCACTGAGGATGATTTAAAACAAGGTGAAAAAGAAATTCAAAAGGTAACGGACGAAGAGATTAAAAACATTGATACCATTCTAAAAGATAAAGAAACGGAAATTTTAGAGGTATAATTGTTTTTCGGGATATGATTTATTTAATTGTTCATTCAATTATATAGTATTTCATTAAGAGTGGGGAGACCCACTCTTAACTATTTTTCAAGTCGGTATCAAAATGATGGCTGCTGTAGAAAATCCGACCCCATATTTTTAGATAAATAAAAAATTAGAAGGAATAAGTATGAAAAAAGTATCAAAAGAGTTCTTATTAGAAGAATTAGCTGCCCCAGTGGTCGAATCACTGGGCTATGAACTAACTGATCTGACCTTTGAAAAAAAAGGAAAGGACTGGTATCTGACCTTGTTTATCGATTCGGATAATGGCATTTCATTAGATGATTGCGAAAAAGTCAGCCGACCAATCAGTGAAATGCTTGATGAACAGGATCCCATCGAACAAAGTTATTTTCTGGAAGTATCTTCACCTGGAATGGATCGTCCATTGAAAAAAGAAAAACATTATCTGTCAAATCTTGATAAAAAAATAGCGGTTCATCTTTTCGCACCAATGGATGGGAAAAAAGATATCGAGGGGGTATTAAAATCATATAATACAGATGAATTAACCCTCGAATTGGAAACAGGTGAACTACTGACACTGGAAAACAGTAAAATTGCAAAAGCAAATCGGTTGGATGAGTTGAATTTTAAACCTCTTCCATCAGCTGAATAATACGGAAGGCGGAGAAAACCATTATGAATCAGGAGTTTATACGCGCTCTGGATGTAATTCAAGAAGAAAAATCAATTGATAAAGAAGAATTAATTCAAGCAATTGAAGCTGCTATTACCACCGCATATAAAAAGAATTATGGCAATGCACACAATGTTGAGATCAGCATTGACCGTGAAAATGGCGATATTCAAGTCTTTGCTTTAAAAGAAATTGTCGAAGTTCCGGAAAATGATCACAGTCAGATTTCGTTGGAAAAAGCCCGGGAAGTTGACAGCAATTACGAAGTCGGCGATTTTTTCAGAAAAGAAGTCCGACCCCGGGATTTTGGCCGAATTGCTGCACAAAATGCCAAGCAATTAATCATCCAACGGATTAAAGAAGCAGAACGAAACATCATCTACGACGATTACCTCAAACGACAAGATGAAGTTCTAACCGGGATTATTAAACGAATTGAAAAAGGTATTGTTTATGTGGAAATTGGTAAATTAGAGGCAGTAATGTTGCCATCTGAGCAAACGGCTGGCGAAACATATACACTGAACCAACGCTTAAAAGTGTACTTGCTGATGGTCAAAAAAACAACCAAAGGACCCCAAGTCAATGTATCCCGAACACACCCTGGGCTGGTCAAGCGCTTGTTCGAATCCGAAGTCCCGGAAATCTTTGACGGAATCGTCGATATTGTCTCCATTTCCCGGGAAGCCGGTTCGCGCACCAAGGTGGCCGTCAAAGCCAATGACCCCAGTATTGATCCGGTTGGTGCCTGTGTCGGTCAAAAAGGGGTTCGAGTTCAAAATATTATCAATGAGTTGCAGGGTGAAAAAATAGATGTCATTAAATGGAGTGACTCGGTTGAAGAATACCTGTCCAATGCTCTGAGCCCAGCGAAAGTTGTTGAAATCATCGCTAATAAAGATGAAAAATCAGCAGTGGCGATAGTTGATGACTATCAATTATCTCTGGCTATTGGCAAGGAAGGTCAAAATGTCCGTCTGGCCGCAAAACTGACAGGCTGGAAGATTGACATCAAAAGTAAAATCGACTATGTCAACCAACTTAGCGAATCAAAAACCCAAAATAGCGGTTTAACCGAGGATATTTTGCTGGAACTAAAAGAAGAGCTTGAATCTGCTGAGACTTTGGAGTTGATGAATTCGTCATTAACAGAAGAAGACTCTGTCTTTGACGATATTTCAGATCTTGAAAATTAAAGGTTTAATCACTATTATAGCTTTTTATGCTATAATACTTAGATAAAACAATGTCAGGGAGGTAAAATGAAAAAAATTCCACAGAGAACCTGTGTTATATGCCATTCCAAATTTGATAAACGTGACTTATTTCGGATTGTCTCAGATAAATCTGGCGAAATTTTTTTTGATCCCACTGGAAAAGCAAATGGACGTGGTGCTTATGTCTGCCAGTCCGATGCCTGTGTTGATCAATTCCTGAATAAAAATTATTTGGAACGGGCATTTAAAAGAAAAGTAGAAAGTGATGTTGTCGAAATTGTTCGACAGCAACTGTCAGAGAAAAAACAAATGAAATAAATAAAATATTGAAGGGAGGAATACTATGTCAAAATTAAGAGTATACGATTTAGCTAAAAAATATGATATTCCAAGCAAAGATTTCGTAAGCATTTTAAATAAGTACAATATTCCTGTAAAAAACCATATGAGCGCCCTGACTGATCAACAAATTGCTGAATTTGAAGAAAAATTCGATAAAAATAAGTATCAAGCAGAGCTGGAAGCTGAGCCGAAAAAGGCCCCAGTGAAGGAACCGGCCAAATCCAGTTCAAATCAAGTTGCCCCAAAGGTGACTCCTGAAACAAAGAAACCAACCAGACCACCCCAAAAAAAACAACCCAAAACTGGGGGGAATGGACCGAAAAAAACGGACGATAAAAAACGACCAGTATCCAATAACCAAGGTCAACAACCCAAGATGCGAGATCATAGCAAAAAAGAAAAAACTGCAAGAAGTGTTTACAAGCGCATTAAGGATGAGAAGAAGAAGTCAGTACAGTTAAACCAGACCTTTGAAATACCGGAGGTCTTAACGGTTGGTGAATTGGCTGATGTCCTTGAAATAAGCGCTACCGAGGTTATAAAAACGCTGATGCTGGCCGGAACCATGGTCAGTATCAATCAGGAAATCGATTTTGAAACAGCTGCGATTGTAGCAGCAGAGCTGGGTTTTGAAGTGGAAGCCATCAAAATTGAAGACGTCGTTTCAAAAATTTTGGAAGAATACGACGAAGAAGAAAGCGAAAACGAAATCCCCCGACCGCCGGTTGTCACCGTTATGGGACACGTCGATCATGGTAAAACATCGCTGCTTGACCGAATCCGTAAAGCGAATGTTATTGCTGGGGAAGCAGGCGGAATCACCCAGCACATTGGGGCCTATACCGTTAATATCAATAACCATGCCATCACTGTTATTGATACCCCGGGTCATGAAGCATTTACTGCCATGCGTTCCCGTGGTGCGCAGATCACCGACATCGCTGTTTTGGTGGTTGCAGCGGATGATGGGGTCATGCCTCAAACCGTCGAAGCGATTAATCATGCCAAAGCTGCTGGCGTTCCGATTCTGGTGGCGATCAATAAAATTGATAAGCCCGGCGCTGACCCGGAACGGGTTAAGCAGGAGCTGACCAAATATAATCTGGTTGTTGAAGAATGGGGGGGAGAAACCATTGCAGTTAATGTCTCAGCAAAAACCGGAGAAGGGATTGAATCCCTGCTGGAAATGATCATCATGATGTCGGAAATGGAAGAACTCACCGCTGATCCTGGCCGGGAAGCTCGAGGGAGTGTGATTGAATCTCAGATCAAACGTGGTAAAGGAGCCGTTGCTACCTTATTGGTTCAGCAGGGTACCTTGCATATTGGGGACTCGATTATTTCGGGAACCACCTATGGTAAAATCCGAACGATGATTGATGATAAAGGCAAACGTCTTAAAAAGGCCGGCCCATCAACACCGGTGGAAATTTCTGGACTATCCGATATTCCGGTTGCCGGAGACGATTTTATTGTTCTGGAAAATGAAAAAGAAGCCCGTCAATTAGCAGAAAAACGAAAAGAGATGCAAAAAGGCGAACGTCAGCGTCGTTCCAACATTTCGCTGGACGATCTGTTTAGTCAGATTCAGGACGGCAATATTCAGGATGTCAATATTATTATTAAAGCGGATGTACAGGGTTCCATCGAAGCGATCAAACAATCCCTGGAAAAACTGGATAACGAAGCCGTTCGCATCAATATTATTCACGGAGCGGTTGGCGCCATTAATGAAACGGATGTAATGTTGGCCGCAACTTCCAACGCCATTGTTATTGGGTTTAACGTTCGACCGGATAAAAACGCCGTCAAGCTGGCTGAAACCGAAGAAGTGGACATGCGGCTCTACCGGGTTATTTATGATGCCGTTGAAGACATCAAAAAAGCCATGGAAGGGATGCTGGCCCCAGAATTCCAGGAAAAGGTCATGGGTAATGCCGAAGTCCGGGAAGTCTTTAAGATCCCAAGTGTTGGCACTATTGCCGGTTGTTACATTACCGAAGGAAAAATCAACCGGAATGATGACGTCCGAATTATCCGAGATGGGATCGTCATACTGGAAGGAAAAATTGCCTCGTTACGGCGATTTAAAGATGATGTCAAGGAAGTTAACACCGGGTACGAGTGTGGTATTGGCATTGAAAAATATAACGATTTAAAGGTTGGCGATAACATTGAAGCATTTACCATGGAAAAAATTGAAAGATAAGCTCAAGCCTATCTTTCCCAGCAAGGAGGTAACACAAAATGGCATCGCATCGTAATGAAAAAATTAATGGCTTGATTCAGCGAGAATTGAGTTTAATCATCATTCATAAAATGAAGGATTCCCGGATCAAAGACAGCAATGTCAGTATCACCAAGGTTAAAGCCGCTCCCGACTTAAAAACTGCCACTATCTATGTCAGCATTCTCGGTGATGATCGTCAGAAGAAGGTTGTCCTCGAATTATTAAATAATGCCAAGAGCTTTTTAAGATCGAGCCTGGGACAGGTCATCACTGTTCATTCGGTACCGTCGCTCAGCTTTGAAATCGACAATTCCATTGAGTATGGCATGCATATCGAGTCAATTTTACAAAGTTTGAAAGACGATAAAAAAGAAATGAAGGATGAGAATGAACACGATTCCTGATGAGATTTTTAATTGTCTTTGCAACAATCAACGGTTTTTGATTCTGCTTCATCAAAAACCGGATGGTGATGCAATTGGTTCGGCAGTGGCTTTGGGAAAAGGTTTGAAGCAGCTGAATAAAACCGTTGATTATTATATCGACCTACCCCTTGAAGACAAGCTGGGATTTTTTGAAGAAATTCAATATTTTAACCAAACCTTACAGGACGACTATGATGTAATTATCTATCTTGACTGCTCCAGTAGCAGTTTTGCCTTTTCTCCGGCGGAAATGCCGACAGCAAAAACCAGACTGGTGATTGATCATCATAAAAGCAATGCCCACTATGGTGATCTGAACTTTGTTGAAATTACCGGTGCAACTGCCGAGATCGTCTTTCGGGTACTCCGAGGACTGAATGTGGTGTTTGATGAGGAAATGGCTGATGCCATTTTTACCGGAATTACCACTGATACCGGCAGTTTTCAATTTTCCAATGTGACTGTCGACACCCACTTAATTGCCAGTGAATTATATGCCATCAAAACCAATTATGCCCATCTCTCCAAACGACTTCATACCCAAAAGAACATCAATCAGATGAAAATGACCGGGGCAGCGATCCATTCCCTGGAAATTCTGGATGGCATGCCAATTGCGTTGATGATTCTGGATCACGAAACCATTGTTAAATTTGGTGGTACCATCAACATTACCGATGATGTGGCCAATTTGGGTCAAAATACCATCGGTGTGGCCATTACGGCCCTGTTAAAAGAAATCGATCCCGGTGAATACCGGGTGTCATTACGGGCCAAATATCCCTATGATATTCACGAAATTGCTTTAAAATACGGTGGTGGAGGTCATGAACGGGCCGCCGGTTTTAATTTTTGTGGCGATGTCGGGGAACTTAAGCAGGACTTGATGGAGGTTTATGCAAATCAAAATGGAGAAGCTTAACAGCCTTGATGGCTATCTCAATGTTAATAAAGAACCTGGGATGACATCCCATGATGTGGTATTTAAAGCCCGGAAGATTTTAAAAACAAAAAAAATCGGTCATACCGGAACCCTCGATCCAAATGCTCAGGGCGTGTTGGTGCTTTGTGTCGGTAAAGCTACTAAAATGGTCGAATACATCACGGATCATGACAAGGTCTATGAGGCTGAGGTGATTCTGGGGTTGGCAACCGATAGCTGTGATTTATCAGGAACCATCATTGATAAAAGTGAAAAGCAGATTGATGGGATCTCTTTTGAAACGATGCTACCCCAATTTACCGGTGACATCTACCAACAGCCGCCCATTTACTCGGCGATTCGGGTTAATGGTAAAAAACTTTATCATTACGCCAGAAACGGTGAAACGGTTGAAATTCCGAAACGGGCCGTTCATATCGCCGAAATTCGTTTATTGAATTTTGATGAAGAAGCCCAAAAAGCCCGGATTATGGTCAACTGTTCAAAAGGCACCTACATTCGGTCGTTGTGCCGAGATATCGGGGCAGCCTTGGGAACCCTGGGGTGTATGGGGCAACTGATCCGCCATCAGGTTGGCAGCTTTACGCTAACTGATGCCTTAACCCTAACAGAGATTGAACAATGCCTCAGTGAGGAGGCTTCTAAATCACTGTTATATCCGCTGGAGTACTCACTGGATCGGTATCGAAAGGTTTCTGCCACCGATCAGGGCCGCCGCTTTTTACTCAATGGTAATAAACTGTTTCAGTGGAACATTCAGGAATCACTGGATGATTTTTATCCCGGCGAAACCCTGCGGCTGTATGATGGAAATCAGCTAATAGGGATGGGCAGATATGTAACGAATGACGAAGGCAACTATATTAAACCGACGAAACTACTGTGAGGTAAAACATGACAGCAAAAACGTATCACGGCGAAGAAATGGTATTAGCCCTGGGTTTTTTTGATGGTGTTCATCTGGGACACCGGGCCTTACTGCAAAAAACGAAAGAACTCGGTCAGCGATTCGGGTATAAGACCGGGGTCATGACCTTTAAGGAACACCCCCTGGAACTGATTTTCCCCAATTATACCCCCTGGCTGATCACCTCCAATGCCCAAAAAGAAGCCATGATTCAGGAAGATGGCATTGATTTCGTTTTCTTGAATCCCTTCACGGAAAAACTGATGAAGCTAACCCCAGAGAAATTTATCACCGACTATCTGCTGAAAAAATACAATGTCAAAGTCATTGTTGTCGGTTTTAATTATAATTTTGGTTATAAGGGAGCCGGAACCACAGCCACTTTAGTCGAACTGGGTAAAAAATACGGCTTTGCCGTAGAAATACTACCACCGTTTATCATCAATACCCATCCCATCAGCTCCACCTTTATCCGTGAGCTGATCAGCTGCGGTCAGGTGGATGAAGTCAAAACGTTTCTGGGCCGAAATTATGCCCTTAGTGGTATCGTTGTTCAGGGCAAAGGATTGGGACACCAGTATGGCATTCCCACTGCCAACATCAAACTCGATAAAAAATTAATTTTGCCAAATACCGGCGTTTATTATACGCATGTCCATTATCAGGGACAATGTTTGCATGGCTTGACCAATTTGGGATTTAACCCGACTTTTGAGAAACACCCGTTTAGCATTGAAACCTATATTTATGATTTTGATGCGGATATTTATAATCACGAAATTACCATCGAATTCATTAAAAAAATTCGGGACGAAATCAAATTTGATACCATTGATGATCTAATCGGTCAGATCCGAATGGATATTGACCAGATCCGTAAGGATTTTATCAAATAATCCATTTACAACCCTAAATGTTTATGATATACT
This sequence comes from Acetobacterium wieringae, assembly GCF_026646375.1. Taxonomy (GTDB): domain Bacteria; phylum Bacillota; class Clostridia; order Eubacteriales; family Eubacteriaceae; genus Acetobacterium; species Acetobacterium wieringae_A. The sequence continues at coordinate 38,451 of NZ_JAIPPU010000003.1, read as the reverse complement.
CATTAAGTTACTACCATTCACTTAGTTTTTTGAAACTCCAACAAAATACTCGGTTTATGGCTGAATTAAAAAAACAAGGAGATTTTACATGATCACAAAAGAATTAAAAGCACAGATTGTCGCCGACTACCAAAAAGCTGAGGGTGACACCGGTTCAGCAGAAGTTCAAATCGCATTATTAACAGCCCGTATCAATGACCTTAATGGACACCTTCAAATCCATAAAAAAGACCATCATTCACGACGCGGTCTGCTGAAACTAGTAGGTCAACGACGACGATTATTAACTTATTTAAAAGACAAAGATATCACACGATATCGTGAACTAATCCAAAGATTAGGCTTAAGAAAATAATTTGGGGCGGAGTATTCCGCCCTTTTTTTTTACCTGAAGGTTAGCACTTAATTTCCTTAACAAGGCTTGTGATCCTGATTGCTGACAAACGATAAATCTGCCATTTTTGGCGTATTATAATAGAAAGCGAGAAAAGAATGAATATTTTTGAAACTCAAATTGCTGGCCGCCCTTTCCGCGTGGAAATTGGCGAAGTGGCACAATTGGCAAAAGGTGCAGCGATGATCAGATATGGCAAAACAGAAGTTCTGGCGGTTGCTTCAGCTTCTAAAAAGCCCCGGGAAGGCATGGATTTCTTCCCACTCAGCTGTGACTACGAAGAAAAACAATACTCCGTGGGAAAATTCCCCGGTGGTTTTATTAAACGTGAAGGTCGTCCCACTGAACGGGCAATTTTAAATTCCCGCCTGATGGATCGACCCATCCGACCGCTATTCCCCAAAGGCTTCCGCAACGATGTCCAGGTGGTTGCCACAATTATGTCAGTAGATCAGGATAATGCACCTGAAATTGCTGCAATGATTGGCTCTTCAATTGCGCTGTCAATTTCAGACATTCCCTTCAATGGCCCCACCGGTGCGGTTGCTGTTGGTTATATTGACGGAAAGTATATTATCAATCCCAATGAGGCTGAGCGTGAAATCAGCGAGCTGAGCCTGGTTGTTTCCGGAACGAAAGACGCGATTATGATGGTGGAAGCCGGTGCCAATGAGGTTTCCGAAACGCTGATGCTCGAAGCGATTTTGCTGGCACACGAAGAAATTAAAAAAATTGTCGCCTTCCAGGAAGAAATCGTCGCCGCTGTGGGCAAAGAAAAACAGGAGTATACCTTGTTTACTCCGGCTGAAGAAATCAAAGCCGAAGTAGTGGCTTTCTTGGGTGATCAATTGTCAACGGCTGTTAAAACAGCCGATAAACTAGAACGACTGGATAATATTGAAGCCACTAAAAATCTGGTCAGAGAACATTTTGCCGAAGCTTATCCCAACCAGAGTAATGATATCGACGAAATCCTCAATTCACTGGTTAAAAAAGAAATCCGCCGGATGATTCTCGAGGATCGGATTCGTCCGGACAATCGAAAAATGGATGAGATCCGTCCAATCACTGCTAAAATAGACTATCTTGAGCGACCCCATGGTTCCGGATTATTTACCCGGGGCGAAACACAGGTACTGTCGGTCGTCACACTTGGTGTTTTAGGTGATGTCCAAAAGCTTGATGGTTTATCCAATGAAGATTCCAAACGCTATATTCACCACTATAATTTCCCGGCCTATAGTGTCGGTGAAGCCCGACCCTCCCGGGGGCCAGGCCGACGTGAAATCGGACATGGTGCTCTGGCTGAACGGGCACTGATTCCGGTGCTGCCATCCGAAGATGAATTCCCTTATGCAATCCGGGTGGTATCGGAAGTGTTAAGTTCCAACGGTTCTACCTCCCAGGCCAGTGTTTGTGGGAGCTCGCTTTCATTAATGGCGGCTGGAGTACCCTTAAAAGCACCAGTTGCCGGGATTGCCATGGGTCTGATCAAAGAAGACGATAAACTGGCGATACTTTCGGATATTCAAGGAATGGAAGACTTCCTCGGAGATATGGACTTTAAGGTAGCGGGAACTGCTGAGGGGATTACTGCAATTCAGATGGACATTAAAATCGATGGTATCAACAAACAGATTTTAACTGAAGCACTGGAACAGGCCCGGATCGGTCGCCTGCATATCCTGGGCATTATGAATGACGAAATTGCTGAGTCCCGCAAAGACTTATCACCCTATGCGCCACGAATTATTATCTTCCAGATTAAACCCGACAAGATCCGTGACGTTATCGGTTCTGGCGGTAAAGTCATTAATAAGATCATCGATGATACCGGCGTTAAAATTGATATTGAAGATGATGGCCGGATCTTCATTGCCTCTGTGGATACCGAATCCGGTAATCGGGCCAAAGAAATTATCGAAAACATCGTCCGTGAAGTGGAAGTGGGTGAGGTCTTAACTGGTAAGGTCGTTCGGATTATGAATTTTGGTGCCTTTGTATCCCTACCTGGTGGTAAAGACGGTTTGATTCACATTTCCAAACTGGCCCATGAACGGGTCAATGCGGTTGAAGATGTGGTCAAAATCGGCGATGAGGTCACCGTTAAGGTCATGGAAATTGATGGACAGGGACGCATTAATCTGTCACGGAAGGCCGTTTTGCCAAAGGAATAACATGATTAATACATATTCAATTAAAATACTCAGTCAATCACCATTTCCACTGCCGGAATATCAGACCCCAGGCGCAGCCGGGGTCGATTTACGGGCTAATCTGGATGAAAAAATGATCATCATGCCCCATAAGGTCTATCAGATTCCCACCGGTATTTTTCTGGAAATGCCCATTGGGGTGGAAGCTCAGATTCGAGCCCGTAGCGGTTTGGCACTTAAACATGGTTTATCGCTGGTTAACGGTGTCGGCACGATTGATGCTGATTATCGGGGAGAAATTAAGATAATTCTGATAAACTTACTCGATAAGCCCTACCAGCTGGAACCCGGCGAACGAATTGCCCAGATGGTCTTCTCGGAATATGTCAAAGCCGATTTTGTGGAAGTTTCAAGCGTCGACGAATTAGCCGCCAGTAAGCGGGGCGATGGTGGCTTTGGTCATTCAGGAAAATAAAGGTATTGTTAAAAAGTACGCTGAGGTCATGAACCCTTCATTGATTGCTGCACCGCTTTCCAATCATACTTCCATAACACAATTTCAAGGTGCAGGTATTCCTGCACCTTTTATTATTTCTTATTTGGTAATTGAGAAACTGCCGCAAGCATTGCGCCCAGTTTAGCACGATACAATAGCTACACCAGGCGAATGGCATTTTTTATGCAGTTGCCTACGCATTACAAATTCATAGTGCAAACTGTATACAAAGCAACCATTGTTCGATATTTTTTCATTCCACAATTACCGATTTCTTTTTTTAAACAGAGGAGCAACATGGCAACAACTAAGAAACCAAATCAAACCAAATCGAATAACAAATCAAATAAAGGTAAAACCAAAAAAAAGCCGGCCCCAAAAGCAGTCAAACGATTTTCCATCAGTAACATGGCCATCGGAATCTTCTTAATCATCCTGGGTGTTTTTTCAATTTATGCCTACATCGACTTTAACGCCGGGATGGTAGGCAACTTTGTCAGTCAGGCCTTTTCCTATTGCTTTGGCGCCCTGACGATTTTTGTATCACTCTATCTCTGCGCCCTGGGAGTAGTATTGTGCCTGAATAAAATAACCGATTGGGCTACCACCTTTGTGCTAACCTTCTTACTATTTGTCAACATGATGATCGGTTTTACCATTTATGCCCCCAATCTGATGGATTACAGCCTTCTGGAGCTGTTCAGTTTGGCACAATATGGCCAATACGGAGGGATTATCGGGATCCTGCTGGCGGTGCTGTTTATCAAGCTGTTTGCGGTCAAAGGCACCTTGTTGCTGATTGTTGTCAGCTCGGTGATTATTTTAATTTTTATTTTCCGTAACCGGTTAAAAAAATATTTAAATCAAATTAAAGAAAAAAGCGACAATGCCCCGCCGGTTAAAGATCGGCTGAAAGACCGACTGGCGATGCTTAAGGAAAAACAGCAGATCCGAAAAGAGGTTAAGGCGACCAAAGAACGAACCTCAGAAACTACACTGATTCCGATGGTAGGAGATTTTGACGAAAATGCGCCATTGTTTGAGCCCTACCAGATTAATGAATCGAGTCAACCCGTTCTGCCCACAGAAAAACCGTTATTTGAACCAGTTACCGGGGTGATTCCAACAGCCAAAAAGAAAACCCGGCAGGATCCCTTCGGTTTCATTGAAGAAGATGCCGACGAACCGGAAACCCCGATGAAGATTCACGAGAATTTCCTCAAACCGGCCAATTTTGACGATTTGGGGACGACTAAAAAAGCCAAGGATTTTCACAAAGAAACAAAAACGGACGATGAAACAAAGGTTTTAGACTTGTCAGCAGTCAGCTTTGAACATGAAGTTGAAGAATACACCTTTCCGACGCTGGAACTGTTAAATGCACCAGCCACTAAAAAAAAATCAAAAAAAGATGATGTCATCAAAAAAGCCCGGATCATCGAAGAAACACTGAAAAATTTTGGCGTCAAAGCAAAAATCGTCGAGGTCAATGTCGGCCCCAGCGTAACCCGCTTTGAACTGCAGCTTGATCCGGGGGTTAAGGTTAATAAATTTGTCAATCTCTCCTCGGATTTGGCATTGAGTCTGGCCACATCAGATATCCGGATTGAGGCCCCAATTCCCGGCAAGGCGGCGGTCGGCATTGAGGTTCCCAACGATGTATCAGAAATCGTTGGACTAAGGGAAATTATTGACACCCCGCCCTTTAAAAACAGCAAAAGTCCGCTGACCTTCGCGCTGGGGAAAACCCTGTCAGGGGAAAATGTTATTGGTGATATCGGCAAGATGCCCCACGTGCTGATTGCCGGCTCCACCGGATCGGGAAAAAGTGTCTGTATCAATAGTATTATTATCAGCCTGATCTTTAAGTCGTCACCGGAAGAATTGCGGTTTATTATGATCGACCCCAAAATGGTCGAGCTCAATCAGTATAATGCCATTCCGCATCTACTGATTCCGGTGGTGACCGATCCGAAAAAGGCCGCTTATGCGCTAAACTGGGGCTTAAAAGAAATGACTGACCGCTATATGCTCTTTAAAGATGCCGGAGTTCGGGATATTGAAGGCTACAATGAACAAATGCTTTCGTCCGGGCAGAAGAAACTGCCCCGGATCGTGATTGTCATTGATGAGTTGGCCGATCTGATGATTACCTCGCCCAAAGAATGTGAAAATGCCATCTGCCGGATCGCCCAATTGGCCCGGGCCTGTGGGATTCACCTGATCATTGCCACCCAAAGGCCGTCAGTGGATGTTATTACCGGTTTGATCAAGGCCAATATTCCCTCGCGAATTGCCTTTGCGGTGGCCTCTAATACGGATTCCCGGACGATTCTCGATACCGGCGGGGCCGAAAAACTGCTTGGTAAGGGAGATATGCTCTATTACCCGGTGGGGCAATCCAAGCCGACCCGGGTTCAGTGCACCTATGTCTCTGATGCCGAGATTAATGCCGTGATTGACGCCGTCAAACCCCAAAAGGGCCATCAGTATGATGCCGCCATTGAAGAAGCCATTTCCCAGGAACCGGAGGAAAAACCACAGAGTCGGGAAGGCGATGTGCTGCTGGAAGATGCCCTGAATATTGCCTTTGAATACAACCAGTTGTCAACCTCGATGCTGCAGCGAAAACTGCAGGTGGGTTACGCCCGAGCCGGCCGAATTATCGATGACCTTGAGGAACGAGGCATCATTTCCGGACCCAACGGCAGTAAACCCCGGCAAATTCTGATTACTGAAGATGAATATAATAGGAGAGATTAGCATAAATGAAGACTATCCACATGACCACTCTGGGCTGTGATAAAAACACCATCGATTCAGAAATGATGCTGGGTTTGATTGCCGAGAAAAACTACGAAATAATCGATGAGCCCCAGGAAGCTGCGATTATTATTGTCAATACCTGTTGCTTTATCCAGTCGGCCAAGGAGCAATCGATTGAGTATATTCTTGACTATGTTGGCTACAAAAACAGCGGCTCCTGTCAGCTGCTGATTGTCGCCGGTTGCATGGCCGAGCGTTATCATACTGAACTGGCCATTGAAATCCCTGAAATCGACGGCTTTTTAGGGGTGGGCCATTTTGACAATATCGTCGATCTGATCACGTCGCTGGAACGCCCGGCGTCCGATCCGGCCAGCCCCGTTATGCCCCAGTATTTTGGCGATATTGACAAAGCCATCATCCAGACCAGGCGCTATCTCAAACCTGGGACAGTGTCCACCTTTGTCCGTATCAGCGAGGGTTGCGACCACGGCTGCACCTACTGTGTCATCCCCAAGATCCGTGGAAAATACCGCAGTCGCCCCAGCCAGGAAATTTTTTCTGAACTTCAGTACCTGAGGGAGCAGGGGATTAAGGAGATCATCCTGATTGGTCAGGACATTGCGCCTTATGGCCAGGATCTGGATGAAGGTCTGGACTTGCCGGCACTGCTTGAACAAATTGCCACCAATTTTGATTTTACCTGGATCCGGATGATGTATCTTTACCCCGAAGGTATAACCGATAAGCTGCTGGCGGTGGTCAAGCGCCATCCGGCCATTTGTCAGTATTTTGATATTCCGCTGCAGCATCTCAATGATGAGGTCTTAAAACGGATGGGTCGAAAGATGAATTTTTTGCAGATCTGCCAACTGGTAAAAAAGATCCGCCAAACCCTGCCTGAGGCGGTGCTGCGAACCTCGATTATCACGGGTTTCCCCGGCGAAACGGATGAGGCACATGCGGATCTGATAAATAAAATAAAAGTGTTGCCTTTTGATCATTTAGGGGTATTTAAGTATTCACAGGAAGAAAATACGCCCGCCGCTGAATTTGCAGATCAGCTTTCTGAGACCCAAAAAGAACAGCGTTATGACGAAATTATGATCACCCAGCAGGCGCTTTCTTATCATCAGAAACAACGGTTTATCGGCAAAACCCTGATGGTACTGATTGAAGGTGCCGAGGATGGGTCTTATTATGGCCGTTTTTATGGTGATGCACCGGAAATTGATGGTACCGTTTTTGTCGACAGCCGTGATCCCTTAACAATCGGAGATTTTTATTCCGTTAAGATAGTAGAAGCCCTCGAATATGATTTGATAGGAGATATTGAAAATGAATTTACCAAATAAGATTACTGTAGTCAGAATGGTCATGATCCCTTTTTTCATTGCTGCATTGCTGATTGATTTTCCCTACCACCAGCCAATTGCGGCGGCTCTGTTCATTATCGCGTCATTAACCGATAGTCTCGATGGTTATCTGGCCCGTAGCCGTAACCTGGTTACCGATTTTGGTAAGTTTATGGATCCTCTGGCTGACAAGTTACTGGTCTGCTCGGCTCTGATCTGTTTTGTCCAGCTGGGCTCGGTACCAGCCTGGATGGTGATTATTATCATCGCCCGGGAGTTTGCCATCACCGGGCTACGCTCCCTGGCGGCGGCCGATGGGATCATCATTGCTGCCAGTAAATGGGGCAAGGCTAAAACCATTTCGCAGATGGCAGCCATCATTCTGATTCTCTTTAACAACTGGCCGTTTTCACTTTTCAATGTCCCAGTGGCCGACTGGATGATGATTGTTGCCACCCTGTTGACCCTGTATTCTGGAATTGACTATCTGATTCTGAATAAAAAAGTGTTTCGTTCGATGTAGTAAAAAAGTGTCGGCCGTTTGGCTTCAGTTTTTAACGAAACAATTGTTACACTCGCGGCGTACCGGCTATCACCAGCTCGCCTTTTTCTTACACAATTGTCTGTTAAAGCCGAAAGTAAGACAATGTTTTTTGTTACATCAATACGTATTCATAATCAAACTTTGAGAGGAAATGACCAATGAAATGTGAATTGATTTCTGTCGGAACGGAATTACTCGTTGGGGATACCCTAAATACCAACGTTCAGTTTTTATCCCGGGAACTGTCCCAGTTGGGAATCCGGGTCTTGTATCATACTACTGTGGGGGATAACCCCCAGCGTTTGGAAGAAGCGGTGCGCATTGCTTTTGAGCGCAGTGACCTGATTATTACTACCGGGGGACTGGGCCCCACCCAGGATGATCTAACCAAAGAAGTGATTGCTGAAATCTTTGGCAAAAAGCTGGTTCAGGATCAAAAAACCAAAGATGATTTGATGCAGTACTTTGCCAACCGGGAGTTTACCATGACCCCCAACAACCTCAAACAGACCTTTATTCCCGAAGGTGCCGAGATTCTTTTTAATCCCTGTGGCACTGCCCCGGGGATTTTATTACGGGAGCAGGGTCGAATCATTATCATGCTGCCAGGGCCACCCCGGGAAATGACCCGAATGTTTGAAGAAGCCGTATTGCCGGTGTTACAGCAGGATCATAATCAACTGGTTATTTCACGGTATTACAATCTCTCAGATATTGGCGAATCGGCCGCTGAAGATCGGCTGCTGGATTTGATTGATACGCAGGTCAACCCGACCATTGCCACCTATGCCAAGATGGGTGAGGTGCTGGTTCGAATTACTGCCAATGGCAATGATGAAAATGAAATCAATGCGCTTTTGGATCACTATGAAGGGATTATGTTGTCCCGTTTTGAAGATCATATTTTCACCTTTTCCAAAGCATCACTCCAGGAAACCGTCGCTAAACTATTGTTGGATAATACCATCACGCTAGCCACCGCCGAGTCCTGTACTGGCGGCCTGATTGCCGCTCAGTTGACCGAACACCCGGGAATTTCCAGAATTTTTGGAACCGGACTGGTGACCTATTCCAATGAAGCTAAAATGAAGCTGTTGAATGTTTCAAAAGACACCCTCGATACCTATGGGGCAGTCAGTGCCGAAACCGCCAGCGAAATGTGCAAAAACCTGTCAACACTGTCCGGAGCCCGGCTTAATGTGTCCGTAACTGGGATTGCCGGTCCAGACGGCGGAAGCGACGAAAAACCGGTGGGGCTGGTTTATATTGGTATCTGTTTTGATGATCAAACCGAAGTATATCGCTATCATTTTAACGGCGAACGCAAAGTCGTGCAGCAGAAAACCGCCAATAAGGTCTTCCATCTGATCCGTAAAACCATAGTTGACAAAGTCTGATTGAATCGTTATAATTAAATAAGAACGAACGTTCCAAAAACAAATGTTTTAATAAAGATAGGATGGTTACATATGGCTGAAAAATCAAAAATAAATAGTGAAGAATTAACCGATAAACAAAAGGCGCTGGATGCAGCCTTACGAAACATCGAGAAGAGCTTTGGCAAAGGTTCGGTAATGCGCCTCGGTGACGAAGCTGCCAAACTGAATGTGGAAGTCATTTCGACTTCATCCATCGGACTGGATATGGCGCTGGGTGTTGGCGGCGTACCCCGGGGCCGGGTCGTGGAAATCTACGGCCCGGAATCCTCCGGGAAAACCACCATTGCCCTGCATATCATTGCGGAAGCTCAAAAAGCTGGCGGCAATGCTGCCTTTGTCGATGCTGAGCATGCGCTGGATCCCACTTATGCCAAGGCTCTGGGGGTGGATATTGATAATCTGCTGGTAGCCCAACCGGATACCGGCGAGCAGGCCATGGAAATTGTTGAAGCGTTGGTGCGCAGTAATGCCATTGATGTCATTGTCATCGACTCGGTGGCGGCTCTGGTACCCCGGGCTGAAATCGATGGTGAAATGGGGGATTCCCACATGGGTCTCCAGGCCAGACTGATGTCTCAGGCGCTTAGAAAGCTGACCGGGGTCATTAAAAAATCGAACACCACCACCATCTTTATTAATCAGCTGCGAGATAAAATCGGGGTAATGTTTGGGAATCCCGAAACCACCACCGGCGGGAAGGCCCTTAAATTTTATGCCTCAGTACGAATTGACGTCCGCCGGATTGAATCCCTGAAAAAAGGCACCGAAATTATTGGGAACCGAACCAGGGCTAAAATTGTCAAAAACAAAATTGCGCCACCCTTTAAACAGGCTGAGTTTGACATCATGTATGGTAAGGGTATTTCCAAGGAAGGCGATCTCCTCGATGTCGGCGTCGATTTTGGAATCGTTGATAAGTCCGGCTCCTGGTTTTCGTATAATGAACAACGGCTGGGACAGGGCCGGGATAATTCCAAAGAGTTTTTGATTGCCAACCCCGATGTGGCTGATGCCATCGAAGCGGAAATCCGGGCCAAAAATGCGGCCAGCAAAATAACAGCTGAACCTGAAGCAGTTGAATCAGACCTACTCGAAGATGAAGAGATTGAATAAGCAAACCATCATTAAAACCATAAAAAAAGAGCCGTTTAACGGTTCTTTTTTTGATTTCTTAAAAATAACCCCTGGCGGTGTTCTTTGTTTCTTGACACTATTTTCAAAAGAGTATAAAATATAGATCATGATGAGTAGATTAAAAACATAGCAAATCGTTTATAAGGAGGTGAAAATTATAGACATACTAATAATTATTTTATTCATTGGTATCATTGTTGCGTTTGGGATTGGTTATTTGGTACGCAAAAATATTGCCGAAGGCAAGATAAAGAATGCTGAATTAACCGCCACAACCATTGTGAATGATGCCGTCAAAGAAGGAGAAACTTTAAAAAAGGAAATTCTATTTGATGCCAAGGAAGAATCCCTGAAATTGAAAGAATCCCTTGAAAAAGATAATCGTGAACGACGAGCCGAGCTTCAGAAACTTGAAAATCGCTTGATTCAAAAAGAAGAAAATCTTGAGAAGAAGCTGACTAATTTAGAGCGCAGTGAAGAATCTCTGGCCCGAAAAAGCAAAGAGCTCGAAAAGAAGCAAGAAAAAGTTGAAAGCATGTATGACGAGCAGGTCAAGGAACTTGAGCGAATTTCCGGGCTTACTTATGAAGAAGCAAAAGAAATTTTGCTTGAAGACATCAGTAAAGATACCCGTCAGGAAGCTGCGATTATGATTCGTCAGATTGAAGCCGAATCAAAAGCTACTGCTGATAAAAAAGCAAAAGAACTGATTGCCCAATCGATTCAACGGTGTGCCGCCGACCATGTGGCGGAACAAACCATTACTGTAGTCAACTTGCCAAATGACGAGATGAAGGGCCGTATCATTGGTCGGGAGGGGCGCAATATCCGCACCCTGGAAACCCTTACCGGGATTGACCTGATTATTGATGACACCCCGGAAGCTGTTATTCTTTCTGGTTTTGATCCGATTCGTCGGGAAGTGGCCAGATTGTCACTGGAAAAACTGATTATTGATGGTCGAATCCATCCTGCCCGGATTGAGGAGATGGTCAAAAAGTCTCAAAAAGAAGTCGATAACCATATCAAAGAGGTCGGTGAACAAGCTTGTTTTGATACCGGCATTCATGGCCTGCACCCGGAAATTGTCCGGCTTTTGGGACGGCTTAAATACCGTACCAGCTATGGTCAAAATGTATTAAAGCATTCCATTGAAGTATCTCATCTGGCCGGCATTATGGCCGCCGAATTGGATGGAAACATTAAGATTGCCAAGCGAGCAGGATTATTACATGATATTGGAAAAGCGATTGATCATGAGGTCGAAGGGCCCCATGTTGAAATTGGAGTCAATGTATTAAAGAAATACAAAGAAAATAAAAACGTTATTCATGCTGTCGAAGCTCATCATGGTGATGTTGAAGCCCGGACGATGGAAGCCGTTCTGGTTCAGTCAGCGGATGCCATTTCAGCAGCACGACCTGGTGCCCGACGAGAAACCCTGGTTTCTTATATCCAACGGTTACAGGAACTGGAAACCATTGCCATGTCCTTTGATGGTGTTGAGAAATCATACGCCATTCAGGCTGGACGTGAAGTAAGAATTATGGTTAAACCAAATGAAGTCAATGATGATGAAATGATTTTACTGTCCCGAGATATAGCCAAGAAGATTGAAGCTGAAATGGAATATCCCGGTAACATTAAGGTTAATCTGATTCGTGAAACACGCGCGAGCGACTACGCTAAATAGTCTAAAGGGGGAGAGATTCTCCCCTTTTTTTAGTCAGTTTTTAACGCAGAAGGATAAATGATGAAGATACTTATACTGGGGGACGTCTATGGCCGCCCCGGACGAAAAATTTTAAAAGACAAATTAGCCACAATCATTGCCGAACAGGCCATTGATTTCACGATTGTCAATGGCGAAAATGCCTCTGGGGGCAATGGCCTCTCGACTAAAAATGCCAAAGAATTGCTAAACCTGCCGATTGATGTCATCACCATGGGGAACCATGTATGGCAGCAAAAAGAACTGCTTGAAACCATCGCTGACTTTCCGCAGATTATTCGGCCGCTTAATTATCCCGAGCCGTGTCCCGGCAAGGGTTATGATTTTTTTAACTGTACATTAAAAGATGGCCGCACCAAAAAAATTGCGGTGGTGAATCTGTCCGGTCAGATTTTTATGCCAAACTTAAACTGCCCTTTTAATATGATGGCGCCACTTCGGGAGTCCTTAAAAGCCGCCGCCGATCTGGTTTTGATTGATTTTCATGCTGAAGCTACCTCGGAAAAAATTGCCTTCGGGTATTTTATGGACGGTTACGCCTCCGCTGTTTTTGGCACGCACACCCATGTCCAGACGGCAGACGAACGAATTTTGTCCGGTGGTACGGCCTATATTACCGACATTGGGATGACCGGACCGCTTGATGGCGTGATTGGGGTGGATTCCCAGATCATTCTTGACACCATGTTGACCAAACGACCCAGCCGTTTTGTGACAGCCACTGGTGCTGTTCAGATCAATGGGATTATTCTGACCATCGATGAACTTGAAAACAAAGTGACGCACATCACTCGATTATATCAAACCTACGAAACCGACCAGTAAGGGCCGGTTTTAAATGGAAAATTAAAAACTTCGAACAATGAGTGCTTTGGGTGCAGTTTCCACAAACAATTTTGTAACGTGTAGGCGAACAGTTCAGAGAACTGTCCGCCGTACAGTGTAAAAATTGTTTCGTGCGAAACTGGACGCAAAGCTCACGGATTTAAATATGAAAGGAATAAATTATGAAAGAATACTATGAAAACCCCCTGATTGAGCGGTATTCCTCAAAGGAGATGCTCCATATTTTCTCGGCGGACAATAAATTTCAAAGCTGGCGGAAGCTGTGGGTGGCTCTGGCCGAAGCCGAGCAGGAACTGGGGCTGAACATCAGCGACACCCAGATTGCCGAACTGAAAGCCAACATCACCAACATCGATTATGAGCTGGCCGCCCAAAAAGAAAAAGAATTGCGCCACGATGTCATGGCCCATGTCCATACCTATGGCGCCCAATGTCCAACTGCCAAAGGGATCATTCATCTCGGAGCCACCAGTGCCTATGTCGGGGACAATACCGATGTGATTGTCTATACCCAGGGCCTGGTTCATGTCCGTAAGCAGGTGCTTAATCTGATCAACCATCTGTCCCGCTTTGCCGCCCAGTATAAAGATTTGCCGACCCTCGGATTTACCCATTTTCAACCAGCCCAACTGACCACCATTGGTAAGCGGGCCTGTTTATGGATTCAGGATCTGCTGATGGATCTGGCCGACCTTGATCATCTGCTGGGAAACGTCAAGCTATTGGGGGTTAAAGGCACTACCGGCACCCAGGCCAGTTTTATGGAATTGTTTGACAATGATCACGAAAAAGTTAAAAAGCTTGATACTCTGGTGGCCGAAAAAATGGGCTTTAAAAAATCATTTGCAGTGAGTGGTCAGACTTATTCAAGGAAATTTGATGCTCAGGTGCTTGGTGTCTTAAGCGGCATCGCCCAGACTCTGACCAAATTTGCCACCGACATCCGTCTGCTTCAAAATCTGAAAGAAATCGAAGAACCCTTTGAAAAAAGCCAGATCGGCTCATCTGCAATGGCCTATAAACGCAACCCCATGCGTTCGGAGCGGATCTGTTCGCTGGCCCGCTATATCATCGTTAACGCCCTGAACCCGGCTTTGACCGCTTCAGCACAATGGTTTGAGCGAACCCTGGATGATTCAGCCAACAAGCGGATCTCGATTCCCGAAGGCTTCCTGGCCACCGATGCCATTTTGATGATTGCCATGAATGTTTCGGAAAACCTGGTGGTCTATCCCAAGGTGGTGCGCCAGCACATCGATGCCGAACTCCCCTTTATGGTTACCGAGAATATCATTATGGAAGGAGTCAAGCGGGGCGGTGACCGTCAGGATCTTCACGAAAAAATCCGGGTGTTGTCGATGGAAGCTGGCCATACTGTGAAGGTGGAAGGGAAGCCCAATGACTTGATTGAACGAATCCTTAATGATCCGTCTTTCAATCTGAAAGCCGAGGATGTTGATGCCTTGATGGACCCCAGCCTCTATGTTGGTCGGGCGCCCCAGCAGGTTGATGATTTTATCCGTGAGGAAGTGGCCCCGGTACTTGACGCCAATCAGGAGCTACTGGATCTCAGCAAGATTGATTTAAAAGTATAAAATTGCCAAAAGTTTAATAAAGATATTGACAAAAATAACAGTAGCACTTATAATATAGTAGTTGCTGTTGTAGGGGTATAGCTCAGTTGGTAGAGCAGTGGTCTCCAAAACCACGTGCCGAGGGTTCAAATCCTTCTGCCCCTGCCAAAAAAAATAATTAACTTCGATTCGATGAATCGAAGTTTTTTTATATCAAAAATTGCGATGGCTTTGGAGTGCAAAACGGTTCGGCCTGAAACGCTGGAATTATTAAATAATGCAAGAAATATATTTAAACTTTCAAATATATAATAATTTCACCTGTATTTACGGAAAATGAAACACTAAAAAGATATTGTAAAAGAGTGTCTTTCAAAAAAGCATAAAAAAATAATAAATTAACTTTATCTCACAGCGCTTTTAAGGTATAATAACTAACAATAAATGAAGCCCTTACAAAATGGACGATTAGCCAGACAAAACCCACTGCATTTTGTTATGGCCCAAAAATAAGAAAGATAGAGGAGATTGATGATGAATCGTGTGTTTTCGGAAATTACCCCTGAAATTATAGAGTATAGCGAGTTATGCGTAAAAAATAGCACCATTGAGCCGGAATTATATAAAAAATTCAAGGTCAACCGAGGCCTCCGGGATTTAGACGGCAACGGAGTCTTAACCGGACTGACGGAAATCTCAGAAATCCAGGCTTACATCTTTGAAGATGGCAAAAAAATTGGTACCGAAGGAAAACTATTCTATCGGGGTGTCGATGTGCAAGCCATGGTTGACGGTTTTGTCAAAGAAAAACGGTTTGGTTTTGAAGAAGTTGTTTATCTGCTGCTGTTTGGCAATCAACCCAATGCGGATGAGCTGGAGCGCTTTACGACCGTGCTGGGTAATTATCGCAGCCTGCCCACCAGCTTTGTTCGGGACATTATCATGAAGGCCCCCAGCTCGGATATGATGAACACCCTGGCCCGCAGTGTCCTGACTCTGTTTTCCTATGATGATAATGCCAGCGATGTCTCGATCCCCAATGTGTTGCGGCAATCTCTGGAGTTAATCGCTCTGTTTCCGCTCCTGGCGGTTTACGGTTACCAGACCTATAAACACTATCACGATGACCAAAGTTTGTTTATTCACCAACCACAGCCCCATCTGTCAACGGCCGAGAATATTCTCTACATTTTACGACCAGACAGTCAGTATACCGAGCTCGAAGCTCGGATTCTCGATATCGCCCTGGTGCTTCATGCCGAACACGGCGGTGGTAACAACTCCACCTTTACCACTCATGTGGTGTCGTCTTCGGGCACTGACACCTACTCGGTCATTGCGGCATCACTGGGTTCGTTAAAAGGCCCCAAACATGGTGGTGCCAATATCAAAGTGGTGGAAATGTTTGAAGACATGAAAAAAACCCTGGATGACTGGACTGATGAAAAACAGGTGCGCCAATATCTGGTGGATCTGCTCAATAAACGGGCCTTTGACAATGCTGGACTGATCTACGGGATGGGTCATGCCATCTATTCGGTATCAGATCCCCGGGCCAATGTCTTTAAAGGATTCGTCAAAAGCCTGTCTGAGGAAAAAGGCCTTCACGATGAGTTTGAATTGTACTCAATGGTGGAACGACTGGCACCGGAAGTCATCGGTGAAGAACGTAAAATCTACAAGGGTGTCAGTGCCAATGTGGACTTCTACAGCGGCTTTGTTTACAGCATGCTGGGCCTGCCATTGGAACTGTTTACGCCGATTTTTGCAATTGCCCGAATTGCCGGTTGGAGTGCGCACCGCCTGGAAGAGCTGATCAATGCCGGGAAGATTATTCGTCCGGCCTATATGCATGTCAGCGAACGTCGGGAATACGAACCACTGGATAAGCGCCAATAATTCTAAGGGTATAGACGGCGGCTCAGACGCCCCGTAAAAATCTCTCCGAATATTTAATAGTCTTTCTGATCGTTTCTGTGCTAGAATAAATCAGGAAGACTATTTTAATTTGATCGTGTCGCTATCCAGAACGTAGCTGATTTTTCATGAAGAACTTCGTTTTAGCGGCGAGGCAATTGTAACAAAATTGTGTCTTTATTATGGGTTAGAATTAGTGTATAATATTACAGATGAATTAAATGAGGTTAAGATGTACAATACTTTTGAAGAGATTGGCCAGACGGTGCAGGGTGGCCCCAAAGGTACCCTGGTAGTGGCAGCTGCGGCAGAAAGCGAGCTGCTGCGGGCGCTTTCTGCCGCGAATGGATTATATCTGGATCACATCATTCTGATTGGCAGTCGCAGCCAGATTGAGGGCATCGGCGTTTTGGAACACATTGATCTAAGCACGATGACGATTGTTGATTGTGACGATCTGGCCACGGCCTGTTCACAGGCCGTGGCCCTGGTTCGTCAGGGCCAGGCTGATTTTATTATGAAGGGGCTAGTCGATACCTCAATTTTTTTAAAAGCCGTCATCCATAAGACCGACGGCCTATTGATTGGCCGCCTGCTTAGCAGCATTATGATGGTTCGGATGGCCAGCTATCACAAATTTCTGATCCTCTCCGATGGTGGGATGATTATTGCACCGGATCTGGAAAAGAAAAAAGGCATTATTCATAATGCCGTCGATTTTTCCCGGCTACTGGGGCTTAACCCGATTAAGGTGGGGTGCCTGGCGGCCAAGGAAAAGGTGAATCCCAAAATGCCAGCCACAGTAGACGGAGCCGCCTTAAAAAAGCTGGCCGAAGCCAATTATTTTGGCCAGGATGTGCTCTTGGAAGGCCCGATTGCCATGGACCTGCTGATCTCTAAAACAGCGGCCCGGATTAAGGGCTATGAATCGGCGGTAGCTGGTGATGTTGACGTCATTGTCATGCCCAACATTGAAACCGGAAACGCCGTCATCAAGGTGATGACCCATTTGGGTCAGGCACAATTGGGAGGAATTGTGATGGGGGCCTGTGTCCCGATTATTTTGACCTCCCGATCCGATTCGTTTGAAAATAAATTAAATTCGATTATTCTCGGGGCTTTTTTGACCCAGAGAATGGATAATTGTCACCAATTACGAGAGGAGCATTAAATGAAGCTATTACTGACAGGAAATGAAGCCATCGCCCGGGGGGCCTGGGAGGCGGGGGTCAAGTTTGCCACTGCCTATCCAGGAACGCCCAGTACTGAAATTCTAGAAAACGTCGCCACCTATCCGGAGATTGTCTCGGAATGGGCACCCAATGAAAAGGTTGCCCTGGAAGCTGCTGCCGGGGCGGCCATCGGCGGCGTTCGCAGCCTTTGTGCAATGAAACACGTCGGCGTCAATGTTGCCACCGATCCGCTCTTTACCCTGGCTTATTTGGGGGTAAACGCCGGAGCGGTTCTGGTTACCGCCGACGAACCGGGGATGCACTCGTCCCAGAACGAGCAGGACAACCGCAACTATGCCCGTCATGCCAAGGTTTGCATGTTTGAACCCTCTGACAGCCAGGAAGCCAAGGACATGATCAAGGAAGCCTATGCTGTTAGTGAAGCCTACGATATGCCGGTGCTGTTCCGGATGACCACCCGGGTCTGTCATTCCAAATCGATTGTCTCCTGCAGTGACCGGGAGGAAGTAGCCGATAAACCCTATGAAAAAGATATCCGCAAATATTGTCCATTGCCGGCGTTTGCCCGGGGGATGCAGGTTAAGCTGGCCGATAACTTTGCCCGGCTGGAAGATTATTCCAATACCACGCCCTTTAATTACATTGAAGATAATGGCGCCGAGATTGGCATTATCGGTTCGGGCGTTGCCTACCGCTATGCCAAAGAAGTCTTTGGTAACAGCGTTTCCTATTTAAAGATTGGCTTTAGCTATCCACTACCGATGGCAAAAATCGCCGAGTTTGCCAAAGGCAAAAAAACACTTTATATTTTCGAAGAAAATGATCCGATTATGGAAAAAGAAATCAAGGCAGCCGGCATTGCCTGTGTTGGCAAGGAAAAACTACCGGCCATGGGTGAGCTGACCCCGGATCGAATTCGTCAGGCGCTGCTGGATGAAACACCCGAGGTAATCAATCCCAACCCTGAGATGGTGCTGCCCCGACCGCCAGCCCTCTGTGCCGGATGTCCCCACCGTGGCGTGTTCTACGAGCTGGGCCGCCGCAAGGATCTGATGATCTTTAGTGACATCGGCTGTTATTCTCTGGGGCTGATGCCACCATATAATGCCACCGATGCGATGATCTGCATGGGTGCCAGCATCAGTGGCGGTCATGGGGTGCAGAAAGCCTTTGACATCAAGGGCGATCACAGTAAAAAAGTGGTTTCGATTCTTGGCGACTCGACCTTTTTCCACTCCGGCATCACCAGTCTGATGGATGTAACCTATAACCAGAGCAATACCTTAACGATTATTCTTGATAACCGGATTACCGGAATGACCGGCCATCAGCAAAATCCCGGCACCGGTTTTGATTTAAGTGGCAACGCCGCCCCAATCATTGACATTGAAGCGATGGTGAAAGCCTGTGGCATTAAAAACCTGATTTCGGTTGATCCCAATAATCTTAAAATTGTTGCCGAAGCGATTGAATGGGGCTTAAATGTCGAAGGCCCGGCGGTGATTATCACCCGTTGGCCCTGTGTGCTTAAAAAGTTCTCGGCTCAGGATAATGAAGAATTCCCGACCGCTTTTAAAATGGTGGCCACTGTCAATGTAGATACCTGCATCGGCTGTAAAAAATGCCTGAAGTCCGGCTGTCCGGCCCTGGCTTTTGACCGGGCTAATAAAAAATCCGGTATTCTGAAAGAAACCTGTGTTGGCTGTGGTGTTTGTGCCCAGATCTGTCCCAAACAGGCGATCGCTGTGGAGGTAAGATAATGGAGACTAAAAATATTGTACTCGTTGGTGTTGGTGGTCAGGGGACCATCTTAGCCGCCAAACTGTTGACCAGTGGTTTAATGGCCGCCGGTTATGATGTTAAAATGAGCGAAATCCATGGCATGAGTCAGCGGGGCGGATCGGTTTCATCGCTGGTGCGTTATGGCGACGATGTCCAGTCGCCAGTGATTGAAATCGGCTCGGCAGACATTGTTGTGGCCTTTGAAAAAATGGAAGGGCTGCGCTCCATGGAATATTTAAAACCGTCCGGGAAAATGATTGTCAATGACACCGAAATTTTCCCGCTGTCGGTGATCATTGGGGCGACTACCTATCCGGAAAATATTCTGGATGAAATTAAAAGCAAGGTCAATCTACGGGTGATGGCCGCCACCAAAATGGCTGAAGACCTGGGGAACCCCAAGGTCATGAACGTGATTCTTCTGGGTTCGATTATTAAATCAATGGGGCTGACGGATATTGACTGGGAAGCGATCATTGCCGAAAACGTCAAACCGCAGTTTAAGGAACTCAATGTTAAAGCCCTCAAGGCCGGAATGGACGCGGTCTGAGCATGAAAAAGGGCGATTCAAATTTTAAGTTTTTTCAGCATACCACCTGTGAGTACTTTCCCTGCCATCCGATTGACGATTTAGCCGATTTTAATTGTCTGTTCTGCTATTGTCCGCTTTATGCCCTGGCGGAAAATTGCGGCGGCAGTTTTACCTATACCGAAAAGGGTATAAAAAACTGTAGCGGCTGTAATTTTCCCCATCAGCGGGAGCATTTTGATGCGATGCTGGAAAAGCTGGGAACCCTCATTGAACAACTCAGAACAGCTAAAATTAATCAGATAAAGGAGTAGTGTGATGTCGATTATTATTGGAATTGTTTTTGTTGTGGCGGCTTATTTAATTGGAAACTTGAACTTTGCCTATATTCTGGTAAAATTTTTAAAGAATGAAGATGTCCGAAACTACGGCAGCGGTAATGCCGGCACCACCAACGTCCTCCGGGTCATGGGGAAGAACGTCGCTATTCCGGTATTTGTGCTGGATGCCTTAAAGGGCACTCTGGTGGTTCTGGTTGGCCGCTATGCCCTGAATGTCGATGAGGTGTTTCTCGTTTTAGCCGGGATCGCGGTTGTCGCTGGCCATAACTGGCCCGTCTTTTTGCAGTTTCGTGGCGGCAAGGGTACCGCTACTTCGCTGGGGGTTTTTCTGGTCTATGACTGGGAAGTCGCCGTCATCGCCATTATGATTGGTCTGATTGTGCTGGCAATCTGGAAAATGGTGTCACTGACCTCGATGGTGGGAATGACGATGCTACCAATTTTCACCCTGCTTTTTGGCCGCTCGGTGGCCGAAGTTGTTTTCGCCTTTGTGCTCTGTCTGTTTAGTATCTACCAGCACCGCAAAAACATCGGCCGGATCATCCAGGGCAAAGAAAGCAAGCTGGGACAAAAAGTTAAGATGAAAAATTAAAACACTCAAGGCTCAAGCATGAGCCTTTTTATTTGCGCCCGGCCAGGCGGGTAAATTATCGGCGAAAAACATAAAAATACATTGTATGCCACTATATATATGTTTATAATTAGAGGTGCATCGCAAGATGGTGTATAACAAACATTTTACATTGATGCAATGAAGTCGAACAATAATTGCTTTGATGTCAGTTTTCACAAACGATTTTGTAACGTGTAGGCGAACAGTCGACAGACTGTACGACATACAGTGTAAAAATTCGCGAAGGTAATGAGCCAATCACAAGCTTGCTTGTAGTTGGCGACTACCCGCGACCTCGAAGAAATTCGCTTTGCGATTTCTTCTGGTGTTTGGTGCAAAACTGGCAGCGAAGCTCACGGCACTTTGGCAATTGCCGTATGTTTTATCTACAAGGAGGAACAAAGAAATTGAATCAAATAAATCAGCTGTTTACGCGGGTCTTTACCAAAGAACTGGAAGGTTCCGATAAAACCGTCTACGATCTGTTTTCGTGGCAGACCGTCGACGTGATCTTAAAAAACTATCAGACCGGAGAGATTATTTATGAAATGACCGATCTGGAATTCCCCGAGCATTACTCGCAAAATGCCTGTAACATTATTGCCACCAAATATTTCCGCCGCAAAGGTGTGCCCAATGGCTATGGCTACGAACACAGCATGCGTGAAATTGCTGACCGACTGGTCGGTTTCTGGACCGACGCCATCCGGGCGGAAGGACTGATTGATAGCGACGAGCAGTGGCAAATCTACTATGATGAGCTGGTCTATGCCTTTCTGATGCAGATGTGGGCCCCCAACTCGCCGCAGTGGTTTAACACCGGTCTGAAACGCAGCTATGACATTGCCGGTTCCAAGGATGATCTGTATTACTACGATGAAGAAAGCGGCCAGGTGCTGGAATCGGTTGACCGCTACAGCCGCACCCAGGCCAGTGCCTGCTTTATCCTCTCAATTCAGGATCGGCTGCTGGGGGATCATTCCATTTCCGAGCACTATGTCAGCGAAACCAAGTTGTTTAAAGGCGGTTCTGGCGTGGGTACCAATTTCTCCAACCTCCGGGCGGCCAATGAAGGCCTGACCAGCGGCGGTCAGTCTTCGGGGATGATGAGTTTCCTGCAGGGGTTGGATCGCAATGCCGGGGCCATTAAGTCCGGGGGCACCACCCGCCGGGCGGCCAAGATGGTCATTGTTGATATTGATCATCCCGAAATTGATGCCTTTATCAACTGGAAGGTCAAGGAAGAACAAAAAGTCCGGGCTCTGGGCAAAATGGGCTATGACACCTCGATGGATGGCGAAGCCTACCAGACCGTCAGCGGCCAGAACAGCAACAACTCGGTGCGACTCAATGCCGAATTTATGCAGGCGGTTTTAAACTTAAAAAGTGAACCCGATCATAAAATGAAACTGCGGGGTCGGGTCGATGACCGGGTTGATCGGGAAGTGCCGGTCAAGGAATTATGGCAGCATCTCAATGTGGCCGCCTGGGAATGTGCCGATCCGGGGATTCAGTTTGACGATATTTTCAATGCCTGGCATACCTGCCCGGGTGGTGAAGATGGTGACCTGACGGCTAAAATAAACCGTATCAATGCCACCAATCCGTGTTCTGAGTACGCTTTCTTGGATGACACTGCCTGTAATCTGGCGTCGATCAATGTCTATAAATTCTATAATCCCGAAGACAACAGTTTTGAGATCGAGTCGTTTATTCATCTGGTCGGTCTGATTCAATGTGCTCTGGAAGGCTCCATCTATCACGGCCAGTTTCCGACCCCGGATGTGGCCCGCAAAAGTTTTCTGTTTCGCACCACCGGACTGGGGATTGCCAATGCAGCATCACTGCTGCTGGCGCTGGGCTATCCCTATGACTCAGCTGAAAGCCGCAACCTGATCGCCGGAATCACCGGGATCATGACCGGAACCTCCTACCATGTGTCGGCGCTCATGGCTGGTAAAATTGGTGCCTTCCCCAAATACGAAATCAATAAACCGTATATGGGGCGGGTCATCCGCAACCACAGCCGGGTGGCCGGCGCCCGAACCGATGACTATGAGGCGCTGCACTATGAACCGATTAAGATAAACCACAAGCTGCTTCAAAAAATGGGCTTTAAGGAAATCAGCAGCCAGCTCAAAAACGCCTGGAAACTGGCGGAGGAAGCCGGCGAAGCGCACGGCTACCGCAACGCCCAGGTATCGGTAATTGCCCCCACCGGGACGATTTCCTTTGCGATGGACTGCGGTGCCACCTCGGTGGAACCTTTTTACAACCACGTCGTCTTTAAAAAATTAATTGGCGGCGGCTCGATGGAAATTGTCAATCCAGTGCTGGAGCAAGCGCTTTACAACCTCGGCTACAACGAAAAAGAAGTGGGGGATATTCTCACCTATATTCTGGAAAAAGACGCCAAGGGCTATTTTCTCCATGAGGGAGTGGCCGGAGCACCCCATCTTAAGCCCGAACATCTGCCGATTTTTGACACCGCCAATACCATCTCCCCGATGGGGCACGTCCTGATGGTTTCAGCGATTACTCCAATGATCAGCGGCTCAGTGTCAAAAACCGTCAACCTGCCCCATGATGCCACTGTGGCCGATGTCGAAAACATCCATCTGCTGGCGTACCGCACCGGCACCAAGGCGATTGCCATTTACCGGGATGCCTGCAAAGCCTCCCAGCCGCTGAGCTCCGGGATGGCCGAAGATGTCGATCGCAGTGTCGATGACTACAGCTATGCCGAGCTTTTGGCACTGGTCAAGGAAGGTACAAACAAGGCCTTAAACCGGGTCCGTCCGGAAGGGATGCGGCTCAGTCGCACCCATGCCGCCAAAATTGGCGATATTGAACTGTATATCACCATCGGCTTTTATGAAGACGGCGGCATTGCTGAGATTTTTGTCTCCACCGATAAAGAGGGGACAGTCGTCAAGGGGCTGTTGGCTTCGCTGTCGAAGTCAATTTCGAATATGCTACAGTATCATATCCCGCCGGATCAGATATCTAAAATGCTGCGGGGCCAGAAATATGAACCCTCAGGTTTTGTTTCCCGGCATCCCTATATCAAGTTTGCCTCATCTATTTCTGATCTGATCAGTAAGGTTATCGATATTGAACACGGCGACTTTTCCAATTGCCAGGTCAAACCCAAAAACTTTACCCTGATGAACAAACAAAACCTGGTTCGCAGCGTCAGCGCCGGTGAGGCCACGCCCGACTATAACAAGGATGGCGGCGGGGAAGTGCTCTACGGAGAAACCTGCAGCCACTGCGGCAGTGACCGGATGATGCAAAACGGCACCTGTAAGCTCTGCCTCGACTGCGGCACTACCACCGGCTGCAGCTAAAAAATCGTTGCGGTTTTCGCATTGTTTGATATAATAATTAACTAGGATGTATTGGCCATTGGGAATAAAGCGTTTATCGACGTACTGTGAGCTGTGTGTTCAGTTTCCCACGAAACACAAGAAGAAATCGCAAAGCGAATTTCTTCTTTGTCGCGAGCAGTCGCCAACTACAAGCAAGCTTGTGATTGGCTCGTTGCCTTCGCGTACTTTCTACACTGTACGTCGTACAGGCTGTCGCCTGTTCGCCTACACGTTACGAAAATGTTTGTGGAAACTGCCCCCCCAGCAATTAAGGTTCGTTCTTTATAATTCTCGTTTCTCAATGACCAACTGGAACCAAACTAGGAGATTAAGATGCGAGAAAAGATAAAAAACGCCACCACCATTGTAGTAAAGATGGGTACCACCTCGGTGACCCACCAAAATGGCACCCTGGATCTGCGAAAGCTGGAGATCCTGGCCCGGGTGCTGACGGATCTGGAAAACAGCGGCAAAAAAATGGTGCTGGTTTCCTCCGGAGCCATCGGTGCCGGGATGAACCGGATGAAGCTGACCGAACGGCCCAAAACCCTAAAAGAAAAACAGGCCGCTGCGTCGGTAGGCCAGGGGCTTTTGATGCGGGTTTATCATAAGTTTTTTGATGAATACCATCAGACGGTTGGTCAGATTCTTCTGACCAAGGATGTCTTTAAACACACCATTAAGCGCAACAACGCCATGAACACCTTCCAGGCCCTGATCGCCGGAGGGATCATTCCGATTGTCAATGAAAATGACTGTATCGCCACCGATGAGATTCAGGAGGAATGCTTTGGCGACAATGATATCCTCTCGGCGATGACCGCCGACCTGGTCGATGCCGATCTGCTGATCATCCTTTCGGATGTGGATGGTCTTTACGATGATAACCCGGCCGTCAATAAAGACGCCCGACTGATCCAGACGGTTGATAAGATCGATAATGAGCTGATGAAAAGCGCCGGCAACACCGCTTCCTGTCTTGGCACCGGCGGCATGATCACCAAGCTGGGCGCCGCCAAATACGCCACCGACTGCGGCATCGACATGATAATCGCCTCTGGGGAAGACGTCAAGGTGCTCTATAAAATTCTTGACGGCGAAGAAATCGGAACGATTTTTTTAAGTGATTCACAACAATAATAAAAATGAAACTGGCCGATAATTGGGAAAGACAAGCACCGAACAAAAAGTGCTTTGATGTCAGTTTTCACAACAATAAGAAATCGCTATGCGAATTTCTTATTGTTCGCGGGCAGTCGCCAACTACAAGCAAGCTTGTGATTGGCTCATTGCCTTCACGAAAACATTTTTGTAACGTGTAGGCGAACAGGCGATAGCCTGTCCGCCGTACAGTGTAAAAAATGTTTCGTGCAAAACTGGCAGCGAAGCTCACGGTACTTTAGTTATTGTCAGTACATAAAAAAATAATACGGAGGTTTCTTATGTTAAAGAAAATATTAGTGGGATTTTCGGCCGTAATGGCCGGAATGTTAATGGTTTTTGGTGGCATCTATTTTGTTGAAAAACGCAAAGAAGAAGCCATGGGCGGCAAACTGATGCGGGTTAATTACAAGTTTACCAAAGAATTCGAAGACTAAGGCCCGCCATGTCAAAGGTATTTATTTTTACAGCGTCAACCGGTGCCGGTCATAATCTGGCCGCCCAGTCCTTAAAGGAATCTCTGGATGAAGCCGGCTATCAAACCGAAGTTTATGATGCCTTTAAAGAAACCAACGTCACCCTGGATCGCCTGATTACCAAAGGGTATCAGCAGATGGTGGTGAATGTACCCAAGCTTTATGAGCAGATGTATAATCAGTTTAATAACATGAACCGCTTTCAGCAGGGTATTTTTCAGGTGTTGACCCGGGTGATGAACCCCGACATCGTGCCCCTGATCAAGTCCGGTCACCCCGATCTGATCATTACCACCCATCCCTTTGTGACCAATGTATTGGGCACCCTGAAGGAGCACCATGCCTTTGATGTTCCGGTACTGTCGATTGTCACTGACTATAAAATTCATACCCTTTATCTTAAAAAAATGATCGATGCCTATATTGTCGGCTCCGACTATACCAAAGAGACCATGGTCGAAAAAGGGGTGTCCGCCGACATTATCTATCCCTACGGGATTCCCATCCGCCAGACTTTTTTGCAAAACAACCATCTGCAGCGTCAGGAACTTGTCGATGTCGCTGGGACGATTCTTTTGATGGGCGGTAGTCTGGGCAGTAAACAGATGGAAAAAGCCTTTACCTCGCTGATGAAGGTCAAGGAAAAAATTCGTATCATTGTGGTCTGCGGCAATAATGCCCGGATCGAAAAAGAAATCCGGGCCCATTATGCCCGGGAAAAAACCGACAATAAACTTGTCGAGATCCACGGCTTTGTCAATAACGTCTCCGAGCTGATGGATCAGTCCGATGCCATTATAACCAAACCCGGGGGCCTGACCACCACCGAAGCGATTGTAAAAAACATTCCCATGATCATTCCCTTTTATTACCCCGGCCAGGAAGAAGAAAACGCCGATTATCTGGTGGATGGGGGAATGGCCATCAAAGTGGACAAGATCAAAGATTTAACCTCGATGGTTGATTTTTTGTTTGAAAATAAATACATCATCAAACGGATGTCAGAGAATATGTCCGAGGAGGCCCAGAAACGCTCGATGACCAAAACCATCGAGCTGTGTCACCGTCTGATTGCCGGTTATATCGAGAAAAAAGCCTTACCCGAACCCCAACCGGCCCTCTTTGACCCCTACAAAATTAAGGAAATAAAAGACCAATAGTTGGCAAGTGCGAAAAAAATAAACAATTAGTGTTTTTCTGACAGTTTCACAAACAGTTTTTACACTGTACGGCGAACAGGCGATAGCCTGTCCGCCGTACAGTGTAAAAACTGTTTCGTGCAAACTGGCAGCGAAACTCACAAAACCTTGGCAATTGCCTAACGACCAATAAGAATAGCAGGTGCATATATGAAGAAAGAAATGTCAAAAACCTATGATCCCAAAGAAGTAGAAGATAAAACCTATGCCAGTTGGCAGCAAAAGGGCTATTTCAAGCCGGAAGTCAATCCCGATGGTAAACCCTTTACGATTGTGATGCCGCCGCCTAACATCACCGGTCAGCTGCACATGGGCCACGCCTTTGACGGCACCCTCCAGGATGTTCTGACCCGCTACAAACGGATGGATGGCTATGCCGCCCTGTGGCTGCCGGGAACCGACCATGCCTCGATTGCCACCGAGGTTAAAGTGGTTGATAAACTCCGGGAAGAAGAAGGCAAAACCAAGCAGGAGATTGGCCGGGAAGCCTATCTGGAACGCGCCTGGGACTGGGCCCTGACCTATAAAACCCGGATCACCGATCAGCTTAAAAAACTGGGCGCTTCCTGTGACTGGAGCCGCGAACGCTTCACCATGGACGAAGGCTGCAGCCAGGCGGTCAACGAAGCCTTTGTCAATCTTTATGATAAAGGTCTGATCTATAAAGGCAGCCGCATTATTAACTGGTGTACCACCTGTAAAACGGCGCTCTCTGAAGCCGAAGTGGAATACGCCGAACACCAGGGCAATCTCTGGCATATCCGTTACCCGCTAACTGACGGCGACGGCTATCTGGTGGTGGCCACCACCCGGCCGGAAACAATGCTGGGGGACAGCGGCGTAGCCGTTCACCCCGAAGACGAGCGTTATCAGCACTTAATCGGCAAAACCGTGATGCTGCCCCTGCTTGATAAAGAAATTATTATTGTTGCTGATGACTATGTCGATATGAGCTTTGGTACCGGGGTGGTTAAAATGACACCAGCCCACGACCCCAATGACTACGAGGTCGGCCTGCGCCACAATCTGGAGCAGATTCGGGTACTCAATGATGACGGTACGATGAACGAACTGGCCGGAAAATATGCCGGCATGGATCGCTACGACTGTCGTAAAGCCGTGGTCAAAGATCTGGAAGCGCTGGGACTGCTCGAAAAAATCGAAGACCATCAGCATAACGTCGGCGAATGCTACCGCTGCTCCACCACCGTCGAAACCATGACCTCGGAACAATGGTTTGTTAAAATGGAACCACTGGCTGGCCCGGCGCTCGATGCTGTGCGTCAGCACAAAACTGATTTTATCCCCGACCGTTTCAGCAAAATTTATTACAATTGGTTGGAAAACATCCGGGATTGGTGTATTTCACGGCAATTGTGGTGGGGACATCGAATTCCGGCCTATTATTGCGCCGATTGTGGGGAGATGGTGGTTGCCAAGACGGCCCCCGACCATTGTCCTAAATGCGGCAGTACCCACCTCACCCAGGATGAAGATGTGCTGGATACCTGGTTCAGTTCGGGCCTGTGGCCGTTCTCAACCCTGGGCTGGCCGGAAAACAGCGAGGACTTGAAGAAATTCTATCCCACCTCGGTGCTGGTTACCGGTTATGATATTATCTTCTTCTGGGTTGCCCGGATGATTTTTATGGGCCTCTTCGAAATGGGCGAAACCCCCTTTAAAGACGTTTATATCCACGGTCTGGTGCGGGATTCTCAGGGCCGCAAAATGAGTAAATCTCTCGGTAACGGCATCGATCCGCTGGAACTGATTGAGACCTACAGCGCCGACGCCCTGCGCTTTACCATCATCACCGGAAACTCAGCCGGTAATGATATCCGCTGGCAGGATGAAAAAGTCGAGTCCAGCCGGAATTTCCTAAACAAGATCTGGAACGCCGCCCGCTTTGTGCTGATGAATCTGGATGACGATATCATGGAAAAAAAAGAAACGGCCATCGCTCATCTGGAAAACACCGACAAATGGATTCTGTCCCGGATGAATACCATCGTGGCCGAAGTCAATCACAACATGACCAAGTACGAACTGGGGATTGCCGCTTCCAAGATTTATGATTTTGCCTGGAGCGAATACTGCGACTGGTACATCGAGCTGGTAAAACCACGGCTCTACGGCGAGGAAGAAACAACCAAGGTCGCCGCCCAGTATACCCTGCGGGTGGTACTGGACACCATTTTGCGACTGCTGCATCCCTTTACCCCGTTTATCACCGAAGAAATCAACGGCTATCTGCCGGGCACCACCGGCGATATCATGGTGGCTCAGTGGCCGCACTTTGATGACACGCTGGTCTTTCCGGAGGATGAAAAACAGGTCGAGTTCCTGATGGAAGCGATCCGCAGCATCCGGAATATCCGCGCCGAAATGGATGTGCCCAATTCCAAGAAAACCCAGTTATTTCTGATTTGTGATAATCCCGAGCACCTGACATTGATGGCCGACTCCCTCCACTATTTCCAGAAGCTGGCCTCAGTCTCGACGATTCTGCCAATTACCAAAGCCGACATTCAGGAAAACTATGTCTCGGCCGTGGTGGAGGATTTAGAAATCTATATCAACCTCGACGAGCTGGTCGACAAGGAAAAAGAAATTGCCCGACTGGAAGCCGAGAAAAAGAAGCTCCAGCAGGAAATTGACCGGGTCACCCAGAAACTGGGGAACAAAGGCTTTACCGATAAAGCCCCGGAAAAGGTGGTTGAAGCTGAACGGGAGAAACAGAAAAAATTCCAGGAAACCATGGAAAAGGTGCAGGAACGATTGGATTATTTCAAGAAATAAGTGGCCCCCGCACTGATAATCCTATCAGTGGGATCACAGCTTATTCAAAACCCGGAACACCCTGAAAGATTCAGGCGGTTCCGGGTTTTTTGGTCGTTGATCGACATTCTCAAAGATCAGCTGACCGGCTCCCACACAGCGATTTTCCACTAGCCCTGGGGGAGCCGGTAGGCTTTGGCTAAAGCGCCTATCGCTTATGCGATCTGCCTGCAGTTATAAATGCTTCTAAATAGCGTTAAATGATATATTTTGAAAAGACGAAAAAATTAAGAAAAAAGTCACCCATCGAACCATTTATGTTGATCTTACTCGCGAATATTTTAGTGATTTAATACCAAGATGCATATATTGATACAATGAGGCGAAATCATAATCTCAAAAACCTCAAAAACGAAGGGGTTGCGAAGGGGTTGAGAAGGGATCAAACGGCTTTAATAAGGGATTGGAAGGGGTCGAAGGGGTTTTTCTCAAACTCAGCTATAAAGAACACAAAAGAATAAAATATAGATATGGATTTTTTTAACCCTAAACCCCTTCGATCCCTTCGGAAAGACTAGAACAGGGTGATCGAAAGGAAACTAAAATGTGGCTCATAAGGTATTTATGTAGCTTTCTAATAATTCTTATGGTTAGTTTTAAAAAGCGGTAAATAATCCGAATCAATGCCTGTGACCAGACCGATTTATTTGACTAGATTTTGACCGATCCCACATTTGGACAGATGGATGTGTTATTCTCAAATCAGGGCGATTGTGGCGGCAGGGAGGTTGATCGATTAAGTGAATTAAAAGAAGCAGCATTGCCTGAAACGTGAAATTTACGCTGGTCAGTGGCGGGGAAAAAGTTTATAATTAAAAAGATACGTCAATGCCAATAGTGCCAAAGCCAACTGCGGTAATGACGACCATTGGGCGATCAGCACGATAAAATCAACCATCAAAGACACGGAGGAACAATGGAAACTACAGGTAACATCGGGTTTGAAGAAACCCTCTGGAAATCAGCCGATAAACTGCGCGGCAGCATGGATGCCAGCGAATACAAGCATGTGGTGCTGGGGCTGATCTTTTTGAAATACATTTCCGACAAATTCGAAACCAAATATAACGAGCTGGTGGCCGAAGGGGAGAGCTTTGAAGAGGATCGGGACGAATACGAAGCCGAGAATATCTTCTGGGTGCCCAAAGAAGCCCGCTGGGCCTTTATTATGGATAACGCCAAGGATGTCAAAATCGGCGAGTATATCGACGATGCCATGATCCTGATCGAAAAAGAAAACACCTCCTTAAAAGGGGTGCTGGATAAACGCTACGCCCGGCCGGAAATTGATAAGAGGCGGCTGGGGGAACTGATTGATTTGATCTCCACCATCAAACTTCATGACAGCGGCGAAAAAGACCTTTTGGGCCGGGTCTACGAATATTTTCTCGGCCAGTTTGCCAGCGCCGAGGGCAAAGGGGGTGGCGAATTCTATACCCCCACCAGCGTCGTCAAAACTCTGGTGG
The DNA here is from genome assembly GCF_026646375.1 of Acetobacterium wieringae. Taxonomy (GTDB): domain Bacteria; phylum Bacillota; class Clostridia; order Eubacteriales; family Eubacteriaceae; genus Acetobacterium; species Acetobacterium wieringae_A. Next base: position 7,129 of record NZ_JAIPPU010000003.1, on the reverse strand, counting down.
AGATGATCGAACCCTATCAGGGCCGGGTTTACGACCCCTGCTGCGGGTCCGGGGGGATGTTTGTCCAGAGTGAGAAATTTGTGGAGGATCATCAGGGCAAAATCGAAAACCTGTCCATTTATGGCCAGGAGCTCAACGCCACCACCTGGAAGCTGTGCAAGATGAATCTGGCCATCCGGGGTCTGGATGCCAACCTCGGCAGCCATCACGACGACACCTTCCACAACGATCTTCACAAAACCCTCAAGTCCGATTTTATTCTGGCCAATCCGCCCTTCAACATCAGTGACTGGGGCGGGGCCCAGCTTCTGGATGATGTCCGCTGGCAATACGGCACGCCGCCGACAGGAAATGCCAACTATGCCTGGCTGGAGCACATGGTCTATCATCTGGCCCCTAACGGAGCCGCCGGGATTGTCCTGGCCAATGGCTCCTTAAGCTCCAATACGTCAAACGAGGGGGAGATCCGCAAGAACCTGCTGGAAGCCGATCTGGTCGACGCCATTGTGGCCCTGCCGGACAAGCTTTTCTACTCTACCGGGATACCTGTTTCTCTCTGGATATTAAACCGCAACAAGGCCGATAACCCCGGCTTTCGCAGCCGCTACCACGAGGTGCTGTTTATCGATGCCCGCCAGCTGGGCGAAATGATCGACCGCCGTCACAAAATTTTAACCAATACCGATGTGCAAAGAATCGCCGGGACCTACCACCAGTGGCGCACAAAAGATGGGGTCTATGAGGATATGAAGGGCTTTAGCAAAGCCGCCAAACTGGCGGAGATTAAGGAGCATGAATATGTCCTGACCCCGGGGCGCTATGTAGGGATTGAAGACGCCATTGATGACGGCATCCCTTTTGAGGAAAAAATGGAAAACCTGACCGCCGAGCTGGCAGAACTGTTTGCCAAGTCCCGGCACCTGGAGGAGGAGATCCGGAAGAATCTGGGAGGGATCGGGTATGAGTTTTAGGGAGACTCTGGTAGGGATTTTACCTGCTGATTGGAAAGTAGATGTAATAGACAACCTGAAAGCCAATAAAAGAAATGCAATTTCTATGGGACCTTTTGGTTCGAAAATTAAGAAAGAATGTTTTGTAGTTTCTGGAATACCAATTATTAGAGGCACAAATCTAAAACCGTTTTACTTTAATGAGGATGAGTTTGTATTTGTGACTGAAGAAAAATCCTTGGAATTGAAATCTAGTTTTGTCGAACGAAAGGATATTGTAATCACCCACAGAGGTACATTAGGGCAAGTTGGCTATATACCTGAAGGATCAAAATTTCAGAAATATATTGTGTCGCAAAGTGGAATGAAATTGACCTGTGATGAGAATAAAATAATTAGCAAGTTCTTATATTATTATCTAAATTCCAGTATGGGACAGAATTTTTTATTAATGAATCGTTCTCAGGTTGGTGTGCCTGCGATAGCGCAAGCATCGACAGCCTTGAAAAAAATACCTGTCCCAATACCATCATTAACCGAACAAAAAGCTATCGCTCATATCCTCTCAACACTGGACGAAAAAATCGAAGTCAACAACCAGATCAACAAAACCCTGGAAAAGATGGCCCAGGCCATTTTCAAGCAATGGTTTGTGGATTTTGAATTTCCCAATGAAGACGGCGAACCCTACCAGTCCAGCGGCGGGGAAATGGTGGAAAGTGAGCTGGGGTTGGTGCCGAAGGGGTGGGAGGTGGCTGAACTTCAAGACGTTGCGCAAATTACGATGGGTCAGTCTCCAAAAGGAACCAGTTATAATGAGACGGGTGAAGGGATGGTTTTTTATCAAGGGAGAACGGATTTTAATAAACGATTCCCGCTAAGAAGGCTCTTTACAACTGAACCAAAGCGAATCGCTAAAAAGGGGGATATTTTACTGAGCGTAAGAGCACCAGTGGGTGACTTGAATATTGCCAATGAAGACTGTTGTATCGGACGTGGCCTTGGGGCTCTTAGATCAAAAGAAGGTTTTGATTCGTATTTGCTTTGCACGATGTTTAAGCTCAAAGAAAAATTTGATATTTTTAACGGCGAAGGTACCGTTTTCGGTTCGATCAATAAAAATGATCTGTGTAGTCTAAAAATTATCAAGGCACCGGATGATGTCATCAGTCAATTTGAAAAAGTTGTTTCATTGATTGATAAACAAATCTATACATTAGAGATGGAATCGAGAAAGTTGACTAGAATCCGTGATGAGCTTCTGCCCAGGCTGATGTCAGGTGAGATTAGAGTGCCGTTTTTAGACGGCTTCAATGAGTTGTGAGCTATCGTAGTTTATTAGATAGCATAGATAATTCGAAAAAAACTTATGGGTAGGCGGATAGATGAGTGAATATTTAAGTACAAAATACAAAGAAAAGTTAGACAATAACGTCATCGATATTTCTTATCAGGATATTGTCAATTTGTATAATCAAAACATCAAAGATGAAAAAGAATGTGCGGAAGTAACCCAAAGTTCATATCGAAATGAGAATTATTATGATGAATACGGCGAAGATAATCAGAGATTTGCATTTTACAAAGAAGTTTTGTATAGAGATAAAAAGACCGCAGGTTTCATTATGGAATATCCACATGGCACTATAATAACCCAGGCAGAGAGAAATAGTTACTATCGCGGGGAGAATCAAATTTACACAAGTAGTATTCCTACTCTAACTAGAAAGTTAAGCCAAATTACTTCAGTGGAAGATATAGAAATTTATAAATTAATTGCCGATATGCGCATCGCGGAATTTGGAATATTTCTTTTTTCTTTTGGGTATGTGCAAGAGTGGGAAAGCAAATATTGCACGGTACTTTTCGATGCTTTAGCTCAGCATTATGGGTTAGAAACGGATTGGCTTGATATCACTAATGATTTTAACGTAGCGTTATTTTTTGCGACCTGTTTTTTTGACCTGCATGAAAGGGCTTGGAAACCATTAACGAAAAATGAAACTGAAAAAAATGAGAGTACAAAATATGGGATGATCTTTCATTGTCCTCAGTGGCAGGTTGGATTGAGAAACCTTACAGAAATGTTTATGGATTCTCAGAATGAAGAAGATCAAATCTTGATAAACAGTATTTTACCTATTGGTTTTCAACCATTCATGCGTTGCCATATGCAGTATGGGTATGGCATTAAAATGGAAAAAGAGTACCCATTGCAACAAGATATTATTTTTGAAAAACTACGATTTAGACATAATGAAAAACTTTCAAGAGATGTATTCGCTATGATGGAACAAGGCAAAAAGATATATCCACATGAAGGTTTATCAAATTTTCAGGATATTATCGATCAGATTAGAACAGCGACAACTTTTTCAGATGAAGCATTTGAATATGCTTTCGAAAAGGGCAGTTATTTCAAAGATAAAACAGTTTGTCGGGATAAAGTTATTAATGCGAAATTCTGTGGAAAAAATATTATTATTGAAAAAGATATCCATCCAATTAAAGTATCTCGCCAAAGAAGGAGAAGGCTGGATAGGGAATATTCTCAGTTTTCGATTGAGAAAAAATATGGCATAAAATTGAGCACACGATATGTTGTTTATCCTCAATAACGTGGGCCACAAGGGGCCGGTGGTGTTATTCACACACGCTTGAGAATAATTTATGAGCATTTAACGATTCTAAATCATGATGATTTTGGAGGTGTAGTTTGATTGTAACAACATGGAATAACGGGGAATTTTGTAATGATGGAAATGGTTACGGCATTCGTTTTTCAAAAGTAAACCTGCCTTTTTTAAAGCAGCTTGGCTGCACGAAACTACTTTTGCAATTCGGTGAAAATGGTGAGGAAGTCGAATGTAAAATAAATGCTACGTTTTGGACAACTTGTCCAGAAGTCAGATCTAAGATGATTGGGCAATACCTGATTAAAAATAACATGGACAAATGGAAAAAAGGAGAACCGTTCAAATTACCATTACTGCATTTAGGAGGGAATAGATTTATTCTGCTCGAAAATACAGCCAAAGAATTAGAAACATGGGCAGGTCGTAGTGTATTTTCATATTTAGGAAATGTAGCAACTGGGGTAAGGTTATCGTTTGGTAAATCCTCGGCAGTTGAAATAACAAAAAATCAATTTGATCAATTACTCAAGGTATTTCGTAGCAAAAGAATTAATATTGGGTCATCAAGAGATACCGCTGAAAAGGGGAGCCTAGGAGATTGGTTACAAGAAAATGTGACACCGACAGCCACAGCATCATATGTTGGGGCAATACTTCTTTATGAGGGGTACGCAAAAAAAGAAGGTTCAGAAATTATCTTCTACTAAAAAAAATGTTAAAACATGGAAGCAGAGAGATTGCGCACCTCTAAGGCCCACACACTAATGATCAGCCGCTTCATTTAGCCAATTCCTCAAAAGCGGCCTGATGTTTTTTAAGAATTCGTTTGGCAATGGCGTCAACTGCGTCATCGTCAACCACTACTTCTTCCTGAAAATGGCTAAATTCAATCAGGACATAGCGGGGGGGATTGTTTTTTAAAATGATGGTTGCGCCGTTTTCATCAACAAGACGGGCAACTTTCGAAAAATTCTGGTTGCTTTCGGTAATCGAAACTAAATTTTTGGTATTGATTTGCATAATAAGTACCTCCTAACCCCAAACGCTTTAATCTTGTAAAAAAAGGAGACAAAATGGATAAAAAGAAAGACATGATCCGCAGTTCTGCCGCAGAATATCTGACCTTCATTTCCGCCACCGGCGAAAGTGACGTCAATACGATCTATGCCGATGAAGATGTCTGGTTATCCCAAAAAATGATGGGTGTGTTGTATGCTGTTGAAACACATACAATTAATTACCATTTAAAAAAGATTTTTGCTGTTAATGAATTGATGGAAAATTCAGTTATTCGAAATTTTCGAATAAGGAAACTGTGCCCGACACCAACTGATAAACATATTCGGAATAAGTTAGACATGATCAAGAGCAGAAACTAGTAATCCTTCATCCAGGTGGCCATCACTGCCGTCGGTTTTGTTAATCATCAGAAGTTCTTGAGCCGGACACACTTAACTTATAAAACAATCAGAGATAATGCTGTTTTTACCAACAAACGTTATCCGCAAGGTTTTTGCGGTAAAAAGGTGGAAAGTTACTCCTGTCCAGACGTAGCGATTAAATAGACGCAATCATACTGCTCTTCTTGTTTACTATTGGTATAAAAAAGTCAAAGATTGGAGACCAAATGGAAATCAAAAACAAACTTAAACAGATCATCCATGAAACGGGCCATCATCCATTTCTTTTTGTTGGAGCGGGGTTTTCCAGACGGTATATAAGAACCGAAAAATGGGATGAGCTGCTTAGACATTTTTGTGAGGAATTTAGCCAGGATGAGTTCAAATACGATGCTTATGCGGCCCGGACTGACGAAAAGGATTATTATGGACAGCAACCTCAGATCGCCAGTTTTTTAGAGAAAGATTATAATTTGGCAGTGTTTTCGGATAACCGGTTCATCGATTTCAAGCAGATGCATCGTAAAGAAATTCAAGCTGGTATTTCGCCGTTTAAAATTGCCCTTGCGGAAAGGTTTAAAAAAGTTGCATACGATCGAGAAGACAAAGAGCTGGATTTACTGAAGAAACTGTCAATAAGAAGTATTTCAGGAATCATCACGACAAATTATGATTTCTTTCTGGAAAGTATTTTTGATGGTTTTCAGACTTTTACGGGTCAGGATGAATTGATTTTTGCAAATCTTGCTGAAAGCGGTGAAATTTATAAAATACATGGATCGGCTCAGAAGCCTGAGAGCATTGTCATTACCGCTGAAGATTATCAGCAGTTTGAAAAAATGGCATCCTATCTAATTGCCAAAATACTCACCATCTTTCTTGAGTATCCGATCATCTTTCTAGGCTACTCCCTGCAAGATCGCAACATCCGAAATATTCTCAGAACGATATCTGAATGTCTGCCTCAGAATAAGCTGGAACTGCTTAAACGGCGATTTGTCTTTGTTGACTACTCAGAGGGGAATATCATTTCGGAATACACCCAAACATTTGAAAATGGCAAAAGCATTGCAATGACCAAAGTTGCTACTCAGGATTTTATGCCGATTTATGAAGCGATTTATGAGGTCAAATCGAAATATAATCCCAGAATAATCAGAGAACTCCGACATGATGTCTATGAACTTGCAAATGAAACACATCCAACGGAGCGAATCAGTGCAACAGGTTTTGAAAAGCTTGATAAAATTGAAGAAGGTCAGCTGTTTATCCTTGGAGTGGGTGTTCAGAAGTATAATGGTCATCTTGTTAAAGCAGAACAGATCTATGAAGATATTGTTTTTGATAATCAGTTTTTTAATCCTGTTTTGGTGGTTGAAGAATACCTGCCAGAATTATTAAAAAGGAATACCGGCGGTTTACCCATGTATAAGTATATTCGTTATTACTCGGGGGAATTGTTTGAACGGATCAAGATTAATGTACTGAAATTTCAAACCTTGGATTCTTTTTTAAATGAACAACTTAGAAGAAGTAAAAGAAATTATCGGCAATCACAAGCCAATATTACAGTAGCCGGAATTATCCAGAGTGAAGGTAAAGAAGAAGCTTACAAGAAGCTGATTTATTTAGAGGCAGATGAATTTGATGTCGTTCAAATGGAAAGATATTTAGGAGAATTGATGAATAGTGATCAACACATATTAAAAGGGAATTGTGCCTGACACCAAATTATAAACTTATTTGGAATAAGTCAGCCTTGTGAAGGCAGTAGCCCTTCATCCCGGAGGCCATCACTGCCGCCGGTTTCGTTAATCTGCATAGTGTGAAGCCGTAGCACCTGCTGACGGGTCAGCCGCTTCATTTAGCCAATTCCTCAAAAGCGGCCTGATGTTTTTTAAGAATTCGTTTGGCAATGCCGTCAACTGCGTCATCGTTAACCACTGCTTCTTCCTGAAACTGGCTAAATTCAATCAGGACATAGCGGGGGGATTGTTTTTTTAAATGATGGTTGCGCCGTTTTCATCAACAAGACGGGCTACCTTCGAAAAATTCTGGTTAGCTTCGGTAATCGAAACTAAATTTTTAGTATTGATTTGCATAATAAGTACCTCCTAACCCCAAACGCTTTAATCTTGTAAAA
>NZ_JAIPPU010000042.1 GCF_026646375.1 Acetobacterium wieringae | reverse complement strand
AGGGGCTTGGAAAATTCCTTGCGCGTTTTGACTGAACTATTATTGACAATTCCACACCTTCGGTACTAAACATCTGATGGCAAATAATCGAGCGATCAATCCTGGTAATAACACAAACTACTATGGTTGGGAAGGCTCTGATATCCGAGGATGGATGAACGGAATCAGCACACAATATGCCGGCACAAATTACACGAGTGGAACCACATCACTTTATTCTCAATTACCGGCTGAAATTCAAAGTGCCATCAAACCAGTCAAAAAATTAACTTCTGGTGGCTACAACAATAATGTACTGGTAACTTCCACAGACAAAATATTTGCTTTCTCGGAAGTGGAATTACACGGAACGACTTATTACTCCATTGCAGGTGAAGGTACTAAATATTCAATCTTTACCGATAATGCGAGCAGAGTCAAGAAGATGAGCAACGGATCCGGGGGAGTAAATTACTACTGGGGTCGTTCTCCGTATTCGGGCTACACCAACAATTTCACTCTGGTCAACAACGACGGCAGCTACAACAACATCACCGCCACCAACACCTGTGGCGTTGCGTTCGGCTTCTGCATCTAGGAATCTAACCTATCCGCCCCGCAATGGGGCGGTTATTACACAATAAGTTTATGACATAAGGAGAACAAAATAATGGCAGTATTAAAAAACAAGCGGGATGAAAGTGCAATTCTGTTTCTGGAAAATGCATATGAGCTTCAAGTTTGCATGATTAAGCAAGCGGTAAAATTTCCAAAACGATACACTTTTTTTATTACTCAAAACCTCGTCGCGTTAGCGACGAGCTGTCACGAGAATGCAAAAAGTGCCAACACGATTTATCCAACTAACCAACATGAATTGCAGATCCGGATTGATTACTTGAATAAAGCCATGTGCGATCTGCAAAATTTAATATCTCAACTGCAAATCGCCAAAGAAGTGTTTAGTATCGATTCTAAGATTATTGTTACACTGATGAAATTCATCAGTGATGAATTTCGGCTGCTGAAAGGAGTAAGAAAGAGCGACCGGGAACGTTACAAAGATTTAATCACTGCTCCGCAATAAAGGTTTGCGGAGTTAATTATTGAACCATAGGTTATATACTGAAAACTTAGTACTTCCGTTGTATTTCCTGACTGGGGTCGTTCTCCGTATTCGGGCAACAACAACAATTTCACTCTGGTCAACAACGACGGCAGCTACAACAACAACAACGCCAACAACAACTATGGCGTTGCGTTCGGATTGTGTGCATATCAGACATAGTAGCTTTTTTAAGCGAAATCAGCATTCTCACAGAAGGAGCGTATAACCTTCCTTAACTGGTAAATATATACCTTGATGCGGTTGGCCGGACGCTTCTTGCATGGACTGACAACAATGCGTAAATCAGTTTTCATGGCCAGTACCCTTCACAGAATCACGACGCAAAATAACATCACTGTACGAGGTATGCTTTAAAATGACAAGCAAAGAAAGAAAAGAAGGTCGGTATCAACGACGAAAGGCCGACCGTTTAAAAAACAAATATCTTGTTAATCCTTCTGTTATTCTTAAAATAAAAGGAGCTGATTGATGTGTTTATTTATTTAACCAGTGAAAAAAACAATGTAATCTTTGATTTTCTCAAAGACCAATCCGGGCAAACCGTTAAAAAATTCATTGGTGATTTTAATTTTCAGGAGTTCTTTTAATAATTTGATCCAAAAGGTAGATGTGCTTGTCGATGAGTTAAATATAAACACCTTAAAAAATGATGTAACCGCCTTTAAAAATGAGATGGCTTCCAGTAAAGGCGGCTTGATTGAGACGGTCGAAATGCGTACGCATACGCCAGGGCATTATAATTTAACAAACAGCAGCAACGCCTTGAACGTGTTATACAAGGGTAAGGTTGTTGCGGTCGATAACGTCAAAGAAGGAATGCTGTTAGCTGATGAATGGACATGCAGCGAAGGTGGGGATATTAATATCTTCCAAGGCGGCGACACAATCGCCTATCGTGAATGGTTTCCGTTCGATAATTCGATGGATCATGATTTAGCCGTATCAGACGAGACGAATCCGATTATTTTTGAGGGGATCGGGTTTTATTCGGATTGGGTTATCGACTCGGATCTGGAACAAGCGTTGCAATTTGATCCGCCGATACTTGAAAACCAGATTAAAAAAGGTGATATCCTTAAGTCCGCTGCGTCGAAAAAAACGATCGTCCTGGATGTTTCGGGTGATAATGCTTTGCTTTTTACAGGTACACAGTTTATTGAAGCCAATCATTGTTATTTGGATGAAAAAGGCTTACAGTGGAATTTCGGAAAATATTACGAAAACTTTTCGGATATCCCGGCATCAGAGTATAAAACCTTCGGTGAATTTCTAAATTCGGGCGTGGAGCTGGATTGTGAATTGATTATCGGTGATGAGGAAATGGCTATGTCGTTTGTCTGGGGTGTAGATGATCGGATTACCCATTATGGCTATAAGGAGTTTCGGAATTTACTGGATTGCCCATATGAATGCCTGCCAAACGGTAACATAGCTATAGATGACGGCAGTGCTGAACAGGGGATGTTGTTTGTTTGGGCCGCCGCTGGCTATCACGGCCAGTCTGAGACAACAAAATTATTCACCAAGGCTCCCGCTTCTGAAATAGATTGGGATGACCTGCTGTCGGAAGATGGTTTGAATTATGAAATGTAGTTTTTGGGAGGTAATAATGAGTGCGTACTTAGATAATGAACAACTGGATCACGATATTGTTGGTTATATTGACGGGAAAGCCATCATCATTGATGAGAATGGTACCTGGTATTTTGTTGTCATACCGGAAGAATTTGTATCAAAAGGCGATGTCTTTTTTGAGGATGATTTGACACCAATTGATGTATTGCCATATCTTGAGCAAAAATTCATTTTATGGAGTGTTATCATAAAAGTGCAGTCCCAAATTGCAAGGAAATGAGGTAAAAT
>NZ_JAIPPU010000028.1 GCF_026646375.1 Acetobacterium wieringae | reverse complement strand
TGTTCCAACATTTACGTGGGGCTTATTTCTTTCAAATTTTGACTTTGCCATTTGTATTCTCCTTATAAATCTAAATATTATCGTTTAACCACTATGTCAAATTTAATTTATGATATAAAAATGGAGCCCTCATCCGGATTTGAACCGGAGACCCCCACCTTACCATGGTGGTGCTCTACCTACTGAGCTATGAGGGCTTATAATAAAGTGGTGGGAGAAGATGGATTCGAACCATCGTAGACGTCGTCAACGGATTTACAGTCCGCCCCCTTTAGCCACTCGGGCATTCTCCCACGTGCTTATTAATTCAGCTTCTCTATAATAGTTTGTTTTGCCATTTTTGTCAACTGTTTTTTAAATTTTTTTGCCGATTTTTTTTCGGATTCGCTGCAACGCATTATCCACCGATTTATTTCCACACGTTAATAGTCTGGAAATTTCGTAGTAGGATGCCCCCTGGATATAAAGTGCCAAAACTTTTTTCTCAAAGCTGGACAATTCCCGTTTAACGTCAATCATCAGCTGTTCCAATTCTTCTTCTTTAATTAATTCTACTCCAGGCTCCACACTTTTTTGGGCTGCCAATCGATCAAAAATCGTGTTTTCAGGGTCTTCTTCCGAAACAGCCGCATAAATTGATACCGAATTGTTGAGTGGCATATGTTTCTGACGATTTGCCGAGCTGATCGCTGTTTGGATTTGACGTTCAATACAAAGATTGGCAAAGGTGGAAAATTGCGCTTCCCGATCCGGGCGAAAGTCCCAAATGGCCTTTAGTAACCCAATCATCCCTTCCTGAATCAGATCCTCGTGATCACCACCAACCAGATAATAAGAACGGGCCCGAATCAGGACATTTTTTCGATATTTTTCCAGAAGATATTCCTCTGCCTCTTTGTCTCCCTGCTGGGCGCGCCTGACGATTTCCGATTCCGCTAGTTTATTATTGCTTAGCTTGACCATTTTTTCCTCGCATTATTCTTTAACACGCATTTTGTTAAATTGGTCCAGGGTTTCTTCATCCAAAAAATCACTGAGCTTAAGCCCCTGTTTCGGGACGCTTTTTCGCTTATCATCCCGAAAATTCTTCAACGACGCTTCCATGTCCTGAATCAACTCCCGCACCGGAACCCGCTCGGCGCCGTTGGCCATGACCATTTGCTGAAGGGTAAAATCTGAGGTTACCACCCGAACATTGTAGGCTTTGGGCAGGCTATAAACAAGCTTTTCAATATAGCTGTCGGCGGTTTTATTCTTTTCAGTAAACACTACCTTGATCCGGCCATGGATTTCTTCCCGTTTTTCCAATGACTGTTGCTGATAGGCATCGAAAACAAGGATAGTTTCCCATCCTTTAAACCCACTGTACCCATTTAAATCATCGATCAGTTTTACCCTGGCCTCTTCCAACTGAATTTCAGAAAGGCGTTTTAAATCATCTGAACCATGAATGACATTATAACCATCCACAATTAATATGGTTTTCATTGAAATCGCTGTTTGGCAGCCTCTGCAAAAATAATCGCTGCTGCTGCCGATGCATTAAAGGATTCAATCTCACCATGGACAGGAATCGATACTGTGAAATCGCATTGCTTTTTGATCTTTTCACTGATTCCACTCCCCTCGTTACCGATAACAATGGCCAACGAGCCCTTATAATCTGCTTTATAATAGGGATTGCCCTTCATATCTGTCGACATGATCCAGAATCCTTTTTTCTTGAGCTCTTCAATCGTCTGGCTGAGATTAGTCACCTTGACGATCGGAGTGTGGGATACTGCTCCAGATGAAGCTTTTACCGAAACTGCTGTCAACGATGCCGAGCGGCGATTGGGAATGATGACGCCGTCAGCCCCACAAATATTTGCACTCCGTATTATCGCCCCCAGGTTATGGGGATCCGTCAGATGATCGAGTATAATGATAAAGGGATCTCGACCCTTGCTTTTGGCATGATTTAAGATATCCTGAAGATTGCTATAGGGAAATGGCGCCATCAACGCTACAATTCCCTGATGAACCTGACCATCGGCCAGATACTCCAACCTGGCTTTTTCGACCGAATGAATAATGATATTCTGTTTTTTCGCTGCATCGGTAATCTTTTTAAGAACATGGTCGGTGTTGTCTTTTAAAATCAATAATTTATCGATTTCCTGACCAGAACGAAGCGCTTCCATTACCGGGTTTTTTCCCACAACAATAAAGGTTTCTTCGGTTACACCATCATCTTCACGATTAAAGCCATCATGCTTACGCAGCGGTTTCCGATTATCATAGCGCTGGAATCCTCTATCCTCTTTTGGCCCTCTGCTGTCAAATCTGCGCATTTTTTTATCGTCCTTATCGCCACGTTCTTCAAATTTACGGGGCTTTTTATCGCCTTTTAAAGTGCTGTCATTTTTCTTGGCTCTGGGCTTATCACTGGTTTTACTGCTATTTGAGCGACTGTTTGATACTCGTTTCATTTTTTCACCTATTCTTAGTTTATTCGTTTTATCTCTGAATTTGTTGTTTTTAGTTTATTTACTTTACGGTCTCAATTGTTTCAGACCCGATAAGCGTACGCTGCGTTTCTTCCGCCGACTTTTGTTTTCGTGGCGGCAATGGCCCATAATATTGGTAATAGTAGGTCTTGATGTCGCCATTATATAATTTTCGATTTTTGGTTGCCACTTCCCCAAAAAATTTCTCAAACTTTTCGTAACCGGTAATAATAAAATAAGACCAACTATCCAGACTGCGAAAGACCTTACCCATATCCCGATAGAGGCGTTGAATTTCTTTTTCTTCGCCAATTCGCTCACCATAGGGCGGATTGGTGATAATGACCCCATACTTTTTTCTGGTGGAAACAGACTGAACCGGCAATTTCTGAAAAGCAACCAGATCAGCCACACCGGCCAATTCAGCATTGGTTCTGGCTTGTTTAAGCGCATTGGCATCACAGTCCGATCCCAGTAGCAGAAATTCCTTGTCGTTAATGGCATCTCTGGCTTCCTGTCGGGCCTGTTCCCATAGTTCTGCCGGAATGGCATCCCACGTTTCCGAAACAAAATCCCGTTTCAGCCCCGGAGCAATATTTTTACCGATCAGTGCCGCTTCAATGACAATCGTGCCAGATCCACAAAGCGGATCAAGAAAAACCCGATCCGGTCGCCATCGGGATAGATAAACCAGCGCCGCTGAGATCGTTTCTTTTAGCGGCGCCTCGTTGCCATATTGGCGGTACCCCCGCTTATTAAGACCGGAGCCACTGGTATCGATAGAAAGCGTGACTTCATCTTTAAGAATTTGAATATGAATCGGATACTTGCCTCCATTCTCATCAAACCAATCGACCTGATATTTTGATTTCAAGCGTTCCACCACCGCTTTTTTGACAATTCGCTGTCCGTCCGATTTACTAAACAGCGTTGATTTGACACTGGTGATTTTAGCCGCCGGAAATTCGCCGTCAACCGGGATCCAGTCTTCCCATGGTAGCGCTTTCGTTTTTTCAAACAATTCATCAAAGGTTTCAGCCTTAAAACGGCCAATCTCCAGCAGCACCCGATCAGCACAGCGAAGCCAGAGATTAGATCGGGGAATGGCTTCTAGCGGCCCGGAGTAACGGATTTTTCCGTTCTCAACTTCGGTTACATCGTAGCCCAGTTTTTTTATTTCGTCTTTTACCACACTTTCGATTCCAAAAGCTACAGTGGCAATTAAATTTATCTTTTTCGGCATTCATTTTTCCTTTATCGTTATTTTGGGTCTTATTGTTAACTCTCAATAGTACATTATAACACAAGAATTCGAGATATTCTTAAAAAATTGTGTCTTTATAAAAATAAAACCCCAAACACCGTTACACGCATCGTAACTGGTGTCTGGGGCAGTAAAAATCAGTTCTTCTAAAAATTTTTTATCGCTTCATCACGACCAAAAACCACAAAGCCTTCGTATTGTCCATTATCCCAGGCGGCAATCTGTTTACCAAATTTTTTCTTCATGGCCACCAGATTGACCCGATACCCTTTTGTCCGCCAGCGATCGCCTTCACCGATAACCTCTGCCATGTTGCTGCTCTGCGGATCGTAGAACAGAATGATTGCCGAATCGACTTGCCGGGCATCTTTCTGTTCTTCCATAAGAATCGTAATGATTCGCTCAAAGCCAATCGAGAAGCCCACTGCCGGTACCGAAACTTTATTGTATTTGCCAATCATATTGTCATAACGGCCACCACCAGCAATGGAATAACCATAGGGGCCGTAGCTGACTTCAAAAATCAGACCGGTGTAATAACCCATTCCCCGGATCAGCGAAAAGTCAAAAACAACATCAAACTGTTCTTTCGCAAGGATTTTGACGGTGTTAATCACCTCGGTTAATTGGCCAACAGCCGCAGCATCTTCCACCCACTGTTCCAAATTGTTCAGATTGATGCCGGTCACGCAGGTCATCAACTGGTCAACTTTTTCCTGCGCATGTCCCTTTTCCAGCAATTCACTGGTCACCCCGGCAACTCCGATTTTATCCAGTTTATCCAGAGCAATACAAACGGTTCCGACCTGATCCGCAGCAAATCCAGCTTTAATAATGATTTCACTCAAGAGCTGACGATGATTCACTTTTATGGTAAACCCGGCAAACCCCATTGCCAGCAGCGCTTTGGCCGTGGTATCCATCAGCTCAATCTCAGCTGAAACGGTAGGATCGCCAATAATATCGATATCGCATTGTTTAAAGGCCCGAAACCGACCTTTTTGCGGTCGTTCCGCCCGAAAGACATTGCCAATCTGTATTGCCTTAAACGGTGTTTCCAGCACTTCCTGATTGTTTGAATAAAATCGGCTCAGGGGCAAGGTCAGATCGAAGCGAAGACCCATATCACAAAGATCCGTTACACTGGCTTCCGGATTCAAATCCAGCTTTTCGCCACGTTTTAATATGGTAAACAGCATTTTTAAGTTCTCGCCACCATCACTGCCCAACAGCAGTTCGAGATTTTCCATTACCGGGGTTTCAATCCGGCTGAAGCCATGAGAACGGTAGACTGACAAAATCTGTTGTTCCAACCGATCCCGAATTTTCATTTCCTCGGGTAAAATATCCCGGGTACCTCTCACAGGTTTTGAACTGATCATCTGGTCACCTTCTATACTAGATTTATTTGCTTGAACGCTTTTTTGCCCTTTTTGAGAACAATTTTCTTGTCTTTAAAATCTGCCAGTGTTACCAGCAGTTTAAAATCGGATACTTTTTCACCATTTAGCAGCACTCCGCCCTGGTCAATCAAACGACGACCTTCACTGCGGGTCGGGATCAACTTTGCCACTTCAAGTATCGACAGAATATCCATGCCGTCACCCAGCTCGGATTGAGATAAATCCACACTTGGAATTTCAGCATCCCCCTGATCTCCGGCAAAAAGCTTGCGCGCCGCATTTTGAGCTTCCTGGGCGGCTTCTGTTCCGTGAATAATCTCGGTGACTGTGTAAGCCAGGATTTCCTTGGCCTGATTGATTTTTGAGTCTTTGAGCGCTCCCAAACGCCGCACCTCGTCCATCGGAATAAAGGTCAAAAGCGCCAGACATTTTTCCACATCGGCATCGGCAATGTTTCGCCAGTACTGGTAAAACTCATAGGGCGATGTTTTTTCCGGATCCAACCACAATGCCCCTTTGGCTGTTTTGCCCATTTTAATACCCTCACTGGTGGTCAGTAGTGAGAAAGTCATGCCATAGACCTGTTTTGCATCTTTGCGACGAACCAGCTCAACGCCAGCAATAATATTTGACCACTGGTCATTGCCACCAAACTGCATCTTACAGCCCTGTTCTTTATGCAGCACATAAAAATCATAGGCCTGGAGCAGCATGTAATTGAATTCCAGAAAGGTCAGTCCTTTTTCGAGCCGCGATTTATAACAATCTGCCGTCAGCATCCGGTTAACAGAGAAATGGGTTCCAATTTCCCGTAAAAAGTCAATGTAATTAAGCGGAAGTAACCACTGGGCATTATTGAGCATCACCGCCTTGTCATCTTCGAAGGTCAGAAATTTTTCAAAGACTTTTTTAAATTTTTCACCATTCTCAACAATCCGTTCCAACGTCATCACCTGACGCATATCTGACCGGCCAGAAGGATCCCCAATCATCGTGGTTCCTCCTCCAATCAACGCAATCGGTCGATGTCCATGACGTTGCATATGAGCCATCACCATAATCTGAATGAAATGTCCAATATGAAGACTGTCAGCCGTTGGATCAAACCCAATATAAAAAGAAACGGATTCTTCTGCCAGTAATTTTTTTATCTCATCTTCGTGAGTACATTGTTCAATAAAGCCCCGCTCCTGTAGTACGTCAAATACACTTTCCATTTATCTCTGTCCTTTCCTTATGCAAGGGGTTTTCCCCGCAATTATTCTAAATATTTATGTTACAGTTTATCCTTGTAGTTTTTCAAGTGATTCTTTTTGGCGTTCCCAACGCGTCAGCCCTTCTTCAAAAAAGACTTTGATCACCGCAAACATCGGGATCGCCACAAACATCCCCAATAGGCCAAAAAGACTGCCCCCGACAATAACCGAGAATAATACCCAGAAGGGATTGAGTTCAACAATTTTTCCCAATACATTTGGTGCTAAAACATTCCCATCAAATTGCTGGACAATAAGAATCCATATTCCCACCCAAAGGGCTTTGGTTGGATCATCGATAAAGGTAATGACGATGGCCGGTACCGCCCCAATAATTGGGCCAAAATAAGGAATTACATTGGTAACGGCAACAATCACACCAAATAAGGGCGCATAATCTACGCCTATCACCAAAAGTCCCAGATAAAACAAAAAACCAATCAACATTGACGTCAGAATTTTTCCAGTGAAATATTTATAAAAAATTTCATCGATGGTCAGGATCGCCCAGTGACTTCCATTGTATAAAGTCTTGTTTAACACCGCTTTAGCAAAGCGATCGACCTGATCACTGATTTTTTCCTTATCCAGCATTAAATAGAGTCCGACAAAAAAAACAATAAAGAAGCTGATGACAAAGCCAATGGTTCCTTTTAAAAAGACAAAGGCAAAATTGCCGATATTTTTAATGGAGTCCGGATTAGCCCCAAAGTATGTGGTTAGCTGATTGAGCACATCCATTGCCGTCATATTTTGCAGACTATCTATTGCTACCTTCAGCTCAGTTAAAATATCCTGTGCGGCTCCACCTTTTGCCAGACTTTCACCCAGAAAATTATCAATGATTGTTAAGTACTCGGGAGTCTGCGCAATCAGACCGGTAAGGCTCTCTATGACCGATGGAATCGTAGCATAAAAGAATAATACAATTAAGATAATAGTGATCACATAGACAATCAGAATTGAAAGCAAGCGAATCACACGTTCCTTACTTTGACTGCCGGGAATCATCCTGAAAATGAACTTTTCGATGCCTCGCATGGGTCTAAATAAAAAATAAGCTAAAACCACACCCAACAGAATAGGCATCAGCACTTCCAGGGTTTGAGTCAACATACCGTTTAATGTTTCAGTGACAACACCAAAGTTATCCAACAATTTATATGTCAAAATCAGGATAAGAATCCCCACTAACAGGTAGCTGTATTTTTTAACAAGTTCCGTATCTAGTTTAAATTTCAAACGCTCCTCCATTACTGTTTTTAATTCGAGTTATATCTTAACATTTAACCAACAAAAATTAAAGCAGTTTCAGATAGTTTCTTAAATTATGATTAAACAAAGCCCCTTTAATACACGTGTATTTGAAAGTTTTCCTTGTCTTTTGGAGAAATCTATCATAATATTTTGATAGTTAATTCTTTTTATAGGAGAAATCATGATCTATATTGCTATTATACTTTTTGCTATATTTCTTGATCAGTATTCAAAATACCTGGTCGTTGCCCATATAAAGCCGATTGATACCTTGCCATTAATCCCTGATGTTTTTCATCTAACCTATGTTGAAAATACTGGTGCTGCATTCAGTCTGATGACAAATAAACAGATTTTTCTAATACTGCTGACCCTGGTTTTTATTGGTGTTCTCATCTATTTTTTAATCAAGATACCGGATATCCGGGAGAATCGCGTCATTAAAACCTCTCTTGCCTTTATCATCGGCGGTGCTGCCGGAAATCTGCTGGATCGCCTGCGTCTGAATTTTGTCGTGGATTTTCTTGATTTTCGGGCGATTAAATTTGCGATTTTTAATTTCGCCGACATCTTTGTGGTGTGTGGGAGCATTATTCTTGTCATTGCGTTGTTCACCAATAAAAATTTTCTGGAAAACAATGACTTTGGTAGTCTGGAGTAGATCAATAAAAAAACGGTAGCAACACAAAACGCCTCTCCAGTTATAAAACAAAAGCTGTTTTATCCCGGTGAGGCGTTTTTTTGTCTACTCGTTCTTTTTTAGCAAACTGAGCATGCTGTCGCCAGTCGTATAGATGTGATCGCAGGCGGCCAGATTGGCTTTTCGGCACTCACCCTTTTCGATCTGTCTGATTATTTCCATATGCTGATTGACCAGCGGCGTTTTATCTTCAATGCGATGGACGTATTCAGCCCGAAACCGCTGCATCTGCTCCCGTAGACTATTAATCATTGCCTGTAATTTGACATTTTTTGATGCAGTATAGATCGTTTCATGAATATACATATCATGTTTAATAATTCCCTCTTCATCATTATGCAACGCCGACTCTCCAAACAATTCATTAGCTTCATAGAGCCTGCCGATTTCCTCTTTAGTGGCATTCATGGCCGCCAGCTCAGCTGCCAACCCTTCCAGTGCCCGGCGAATTTCCATCATTTCTTTGAGATCGTTCACGGACATTGGTGTCACATAGACACCTTTTCTTGGTACCATTTTTACCAACCCCTCCAGTTCAAGTTTCCGGATGGATTCGCGCACCGGAGTCCTGCTGACACCCATTTGTTCAGCCAACTGAACCTCCATTAAACGCTGTCCCGGTTGGAGTTCACCGGTAATAATGGCGCAGCGGATGGTTTCAAAAACAATTTCCCGCAATGGCTTGCAGGAACTTATATCAAGACTCAAGCCCTTTTTATCGTCCCACATCGTTTTCTCCTTCTTCAGTTTTACTTAAAAAACACATTGTATAGTTTTCTTTGAAAAATCGCCAGGATTTTTCCGCCAATTCCTGGTTTTGATAATACCCAATGACCGTCGACCCGCTACCGGTCATGATGGCGGCCAAAGCCCCCCGTTCCATCATTTGATTTTTAACCGTCTCTATTTCAGGATATTTCGCAAAAGCTACCGCTTCAAAAACGTTTCCCAAATTCATATTTAACCTATCATACGCATCATCACGCAACAGCTTGATAATCGCCGAAATATCCGGATGATCTTTTATTATTGATTCATCCAGTTTTTTGAAAGCCCAGGGGGTAGCGATATCAATATCCGGTTTTACCACCAGAACCGTCATTTTCCTCAGGTCTTTTAGCGGAGTGATTCTTTCGCCGATCCCTTCTACCAGAGCCGTACCACCAACCAGACAGTAAGGTACATCTGCCCCAATGGTAACGCCGATTGATAAAAGCTCCGATTGCGTTAGCCCCAGTTGCCAAAGACTATTTAGACCCTTTAAGGTAGCTGCCGCATCACTGCTGCCCCCAGCCAGGCCAGCCTGAGCTGGAATTCGCTTTTCCAGATGAATTTTAACGCCCTGTTTGACATCGTACTGACGCTGGAGTTTATGCGCTGCTTTGATCACCAGATTTCGCTCATCCAGGGGAATGGTATTTTCGTTGGATGTTAAACTGATTCCCGCCGCACAGGATTCAAAGGTCAATATATCATCCAGTTCGATTAAATGGTTAATCATCTTCATTTCATGATAACCATCTTCACGGATGCCAACAACATCCAAAGATAGATTCACTTTAGCTTTGGCCTTTAACACAACCCTATTCATCTTTCCTCACATTGCACTCATAATATTGTATACTTTATTCATTATAACACAGTCCCTTCTTTAATCAAATAAAAATCATGGTTATAATCCAATTTTATAGTGTATAATCAAGAC
Source organism: Acetobacterium wieringae (assembly GCF_026646375.1). Classification (GTDB taxonomy): domain Bacteria; phylum Bacillota; class Clostridia; order Eubacteriales; family Eubacteriaceae; genus Acetobacterium; species Acetobacterium wieringae_A. The sequence goes on along the minus strand of NZ_JAIPPU010000028.1, from coordinate 10,145 downwards.
ATTAACGTTTCTAACATCCACTCATCATTAATATATTTAGGAGAATAAACGATGGCTATCCATTTCGACAACGATTGGGAACAACCCATTCAACACGAATTACAATCTGACTACTATCTGAACCTGCGACATTTTTTGATTAAAGAATATCAAAGCAGGATCGTGTATCCGCCCATGCATGATATCTTCAATGCTTTTCACCTGACGCCATTGTCGCAAACAAAGGTTTGCATCATTGGCCAAGACCCCTACCACGGTCCCGGACAAGCCCATGGTCTGGCTTTTTCAGTCAAACCGGGCGTGCCAATCCCCCCTTCCCTACAAAATATCTACAAAGAACTGGAAGCTGATATGGGTTGCCCAATTCCCCGCCATGGCTGTTTGACCGACTGGGCCACACAGGGGGTGCTGCTGCTCAATGCCGTACTCACCGTCCGGGGTGGTGAAGCAGGTTCTCATCGAAATGCAGGCTGGGAGATTTTTACCAGTCAGATCATAAAATTATTAAACAACCGCACTCAACCGGTTATTTTTATTCTTTGGGGCCGGGATGCCCAAAACAAAAAATCTTTAATTACCAACCATCATCATCCCATTATTGAATCCGCCCACCCCAGCCCTTTGTCAGCCCACCGTGGTTTTTTTGGCAGTCGGCCCTTTTCCAAAACCAACCAGCTGTTGCAAGCCCAGGGAATCGCACCCATCAACTGGTGCATTAAGGATTTTGAGATATCCAATGGAGCACGCTAATGGATCTCTCTATCTTAATATGGATTCATCAACATCTGGTTTTTGAACAGCTTAACGGTTTTTTTATTTTTATCACTAATTTATGGGGCGATGGTATTCTAACGGTTATTCTTACACTGTTTCTGCTAATAAAAAAAGAAACCCGTTTAACGGGTCTCGTCATTGCCATTTCTCTCCTATTAAATCTTTTGATTGTTAATCTAACACTTAAACCACTGGTGGCCAGACCCCGCCCCTATACCCTGTACGAGATCGAAATGCTGTTACCGGTTCAGGCCGATTTTTCTTTTCCATCCGGTCACAGCTCGTCCGTTTTTGCCTTTGTCTGGGCATATCTCATTACCCGTAAAGACCGAATACGCTGGATTTTTCTGGGTTTCGCTCTGCTGGTTTGTTTTTCACGGCTTTACCTTTTTGTTCATTACCCCACCGATGTTCTGGCCGGGATTATCATTGGCATCCTCTGTGCTCTTTTTTCCCGGTGGTTGGTTTTTCGTTTTTCCGACACCCCCTGGATGCATAAGCTACTGGACTGAAAAATGGCTCTGATTATTCAATCAGAGCCATTTTTTTCCTTATATCCACTACTTCTTCCAAACTAAGCTGTCCAGGGGCAGTTTTCCCGGCGCCAGCCACAAAAGTCAGTGAACCACCACACAGTTCGGGGGCGATGCGCGTTATTGATCCCTTTACTCCCATGGCAATGGCAATCATCGCTTTGGGAAATTTCTCATTATAGGTGAGTGTTACCTGCATCAGACGGCGAACATCGTCCATTGACTGGGGCATTACTGCCAACTTAAGCAGATCTCCACCGGCCTCCTCCATGGCTGTAAAAATATCCCATATCTTAGCTGAAGCCGGAGTTTTCCCAAAATCATGGTATGATACAATCCACTGAGTCTCGCTTGTTTTAAGAGCCTCTTTGATCCTTGTCAAAAAAGCAGCCTCGTTGTTAAGTTCCACATCCACATAGTCAACCCGGTTACTTTTTATTGCAGCAATCACCGCAGCTGCTCGAATCTCATCGGAAGTTTCGACAACACCACCTTCACAATGACTGCGATAAGTATAAATCAACCCCTGATCAGGCATTCTGATTTTCATTTCACTTAACAATTCCTGTTCGTCTGCAACGGTAAGAATCTCTCCCGGCATAAAATGATCCCGACGCCACTCCAGAAAATCACAGCCATTTGCTACCCCCACTTCGACATCAGCCAATAGCTCATTGCGATTGGTGCTGATCAATGGAACACACGAGGTAAAGGTGTTTTTTTCAATTAATTTAGATGTCTTTTGCCTATCCATAAAATTCTTCCTTCCAAATCTTTCGCTCATCGTAGCGAATACCATCCTGGTGACAGCAGACCGTTACTTGTGGTTTAAAAGCCCGATATTTTTGATTTCCACCGAAATGGTACCATCGGGATTATTTCTAAATTCGATAATATCATTTCGCTTCAGCTGATCCGTCGGGATACTGATTTCAATACCGGTATCGGTAATAAACTTTTGTTTGCTGTATATTTTCTTTTCAATATTTGAGGTAACCGGAATCTTTTTATCATAAAGTCCCTTTTCTTCCAACGACGATCTGAAACGATCCTGAATGGTCGAATCCCCATCAAAAACGACTTTGGCCAGATTATCGACATCAATTTCGTTTTCGGTTTCATAATCACCTGCCAGCACCGTTTTAACTGCATTCAACTTTTCATAATCACCGCCATATTCTCTGACAATCACTTCCTTGACTGTTTTATCAACAATGTCAAAAGCCTCTTTTTCGGAAATTGCCGGCTCGCAGAAAATCAATTGACTGGAAATATAATAGGCTTTCTCATTATTGATCAGATATTGTTTTTCCTTAACAAGCAGTTCCTCGCTGGACAGATTGATTAGAATAAACTCATCCAGTTTCTGGCTTTCCGTTGGTAATACACAGGGTTGAACCAGAATATCATTCGTCAGACCACTGTCAGTATTTACGTAGTGGATGTATCCCTGTTTATAATTAAATTTAAAAATTCCCAGATAGTTTTCATGTTCGATGTTAAAATCCACAAAAATCAGATCCGCAGAGGGTATTTCTATATTTTCCAGCATATAGTCAAAAAACAACTGTGATATTTCACAGCTGACTCGGGTCAGCTCGTGGGGATTATTCTTATAATCAATGATCCGCTCTTTGAAAGGACTACCCACACGAAACACAGTTCGTTTAATTTCCGGATCCTTTAGCGATCTTGACACATGTTTTTCGACGTATTCTTTGACCACCACCGTCATATTAAGGAGCATGTCCGATAATACCGGGATACTTGCATTGGTATCCAAAACATGTAAAATTGCTTTGTTAATACTGATTTCTGGTTTCATATTAATTTCCTATTCTAATTACGTTTGGCCCGATGCCATTTACAACTTTCGGGTAAATAAAAAACAGCCACGAATGACTGTTTAAGCACGTTTATGGTACGCCCTGAGGGGCTCGAACCCCCAACCTACTGGTTCGAAGCCAGGCACTCTATCCAATTGAGCTAAGGGCGCACATAAGTAGATTAAAAAAGAATAATTCGGAGAGCTCCAAATTAATTCAGATTTATTAAATTTTGGAGCGGAAGACGGGATTTGAACCCGCGACCCTCGCCTTGGCAAGGCGATGCTCTACCACTGAGCCACTTCCGCTTATAATTGGTGCGGATGAAGGGACTTGAACCCCCACATCATTCGATACTAGATCCTAAGTCTAGCGCGTCTGCCAATTCCGCCACATCCGCTAAGCAATGCTGTCATCTGTAACGTGCTTGATTATAATAACAAAATACGTAGGCTTTGTCAACCCACTTTGAAGTTTTTTTATATTTTATATACTATCTTTAAATAATTCCATTATGTTATGCTTTGAACCATAGATCAAAACGCGATCGCCCTGTTTAATTTCATCGGAAGCAATAACATGATTCAAGATTATATTCTCCCGTTTGATTAATAAAACATTTAATTTATAGGTATGACGAAAATTCATTTCCAATAAGGTTTTATCTTTGATCTCCGGGGGGATACAGGTTACAAACACCTCAGCAATGAGCTTGTCGTGAAACATTTCTAGAATTCGAACATTATTACAAAATGCTCCCTTTGTTTTGTTTTTGGCCAGACGCTCCACCAGTTCATCAAATTTTCGGATGATCCACTTTGATCGGGTTATCACTAGAATTACAACAAGAAAAATCAGTGAATAAAGAATCGTCATCCAATTGATCTGATCCCCTGAAGAACGAATAAATAAATTAACTAAAAGCGAAACACCGGAAACCGCAAACAAATAGCCAAACAGCATCATCACTCGAGCCAAATTACGCCTCGCCGCCGAATTAAGGATCAATTCGCTTTCTCTCGTGGTAAAGCCGCTGTTTGTCATACAGGAGACCGCCTGAAAACGAGCCTTATCTTCACGCAGACCGGTTAGCCGAAAAAGTACAGTAAATATCTCCACCAGGATAAAATAAGCAATAATCAGGACAAAAAAACTAATCAGTGATACATTAAAACTCATGCTACTCCTTTTTAAAGGCCACCAATCCGAATCAATTTCCATTATGACCTTCAGATTCATATTATGCCGTACTATACCGATTAAATCAAGTCTCGCCTTTTTTTGATATGATTTTTCAACTCACCGGGGGTATTCAAATTGCAGAACATGTCCCAATCGGGACTGAACTCTCGCCCTTTTTTCTCATCAATATAATAGAGGTTTTCATGCTCAAAGCATTTATAAATGCTCTTGCGCCCTGTTGCCAGAAAAGAAGCTACGCGAGGGGCAAGATCAGCACGATAGAACGCATTAAAAGGTTCGATCCACTCTTCAAAACGGGTAACGCAACCGTCTACCCCAGGATTGTTCTCAATCAGTCGCTTCATGTATACCACATAATCATGATTATAAACCGGCATATCACAAGCTGTTACATAAAGATACTCAGATCGGGCATGCAAAAGACCGGTATAAATACCTACCAGGGATGCTGACAACTCCACAGCATCTGGATACACACCGCGAATCCCCGCAATTTCGGGCAGATCTTCTGGTTTTGATCCGGCAATAATAATATCTTCAAAATCAAAGGAAAGCTGTTTAACAATGCGATTGATGATATTTTCGCCATCAATCCGTAATTTTTTTTTGTCATATCCCATCCGTCGACTGAGGCCCCCTGTCAATATTACTGCGGTACCAAACTTCTTCAAATCCATCCTCCTTTAATCGAAAAAGGGTGCTTATACGCACCCTTTCTGGTTTGTGACTTATTTACTTACTGATATTGACTTTGACAACTTTAAATGGTGGAATTTTAGCAATTGGATCTAATTCTCCGCCGGTTAGGTGATTGGCACCGCTGTTTCCATAATGGAATGGCATGAACAGATTTGTTTCCATAACCCCCTTATTGAAACGGGTTTTTGCAGAAACACTGCCTCTGGGCGACGTAACGGTAATAAAATCACCCTCATTGATGTCATATTCTTTAGCTGTTTCAGGATTGATTTCGACAAATGGATCACCTGCGATTTCCTCGATTCCCGGAGTTCGCATGGTCATGGTTCGGGTATGATAGTGCTGTAAAATACGACCGGTCATCAAGATCAGTGGGTATTCTTCATCAGCCTGATCTTCAGGTGGGATATAATCGGCAATCATAAAGGCTCCTAAACCGCGGGTGAATTTTTCAGCATGGAGGAATTTTGCCCCCTCTGAATCCTTACTCAGGCATGGCCATTGAATTCGATCACCATTTCTGAGTCGTTCATGAGAAACCCCGGTGTAGCTGGGTGTTACAGAAGCAATCTCATCCATGATTTCTTCTGCACTGCTAAAGTCAAAGCCTTTGGCGCCCAACTTCTGAGCAATGAGGGAAATAATTTCCCAGTCATTCTTAGCTTCTCCGGGGGCTTCTACCGCTTTTCGAAGCAGCTGAATACGACGTTCCGTATTGGTGAATGTACCATCTTTTTCAGCATATACAAAAGCTGGCAAGACAACATCCGCATACTCTGTTGTTTCGGTTAAGAAGATGTCCTGAACTACAACAAAGTTGGCTTTTTCAAGAGCATGTTTAACATGATTTGTGTCCGGATCGGAAACTACTGGGTTTTCACCCATGACGTATAAGAATTTTACGGTTCCGTCACCAACACCATTAATAATTTCTGTCAGTGTTTTGCCGGCATTTTCTGGCAGTTTGACACCCCAAGCTTTTTCGAATTTTTCCACCACTTCCGGATTGGCGGTTTTTTGATAACCTGGCAAATCGCCTGGTAATGCGCCCATATCACAGGCTCCCTGAACATTATTCTGACCACGCAATGGATTAACACCGCATCCTTCGCGGCCGATTTTTCCGGTCAGCATCGCCAGATTGGCGGTTGACATTACACCATCGGTACCGGTTTTATGTTGAGTAACACCCATGGAATAAAAAATTCCGCCCTTATCTTTGGTTGCATAGAGAAGTGCCGCTTTACGCAAATCTTCAGGATCAACACCACAGATTTTGGCACACCCTTCAACAGTTAAGGTATCCATAAATTCCTTGAATTCTGCATAACCTTCAGTCCGTTCATTGATAAAGTTCTTATCTTCCAGACCTGCGTCCAGAATGGCACGCATCATTCCGTTAAGCAATGGGACATTGGTTCCTGGTTTAATTTGTAAATATACATCGGCGTATTTTGCCAGTTCGATTTTTCGTGGTTCGGCTACAATCAGAACTGCCCCTTTTTGTTGTCGCTGTTTTATTTTAGCGCCAATAACCGGATGGGTTTCGGTAGTATTGGAGCCGGTAACAAACATGACATCCATTAAATCCACTTCATCGATACTATTGGTCATCGCCCCACTACCAAAGGATTTAGCCAAACCAGCAACAGTTGAAGCATGGCAAAGTCGGGCACAATGATCGACGTTATTGGTTTCACCAACTGTACGGATAAATTTCTGGAAGACATAATTATCCTCGTTCGTACATCGGGCAGAAGACAATCCTGCTACCGCCTGAGGACCTTCCGCTTTAGCTTCTTTTAGTTTCTCAGCTACTAAGTTTAAGGCTTCTTCCCAGCTTGCTTCTTCGAGAATACCATTCTTACGGATTAACGGTGTCGTTAATCGATCTGGACTGCTGACAAAGTCATAAGCAAAGCGTCCTTTGACACACAATAGATTGTCATTAACATTACCCTCTGTACTATAAATGTCCGTAATTTTATTATCGATTATCTTTAAATTCAAGGTACAGCCCACTCCACAATATGGACAAACAGTCTGAACTGTTTTGGCATAGGCAAAGGGTTTAAACTGTTTTGGAGCCAATGCACCTGTCGGACAAACTGCGATACAGTTACCACAACTGACGCATTCTGATTTTCCTCTGGGCGTTTCGAAAACCGGATTGATATTGGTTTCATAACCACGGTCACATTTGGCTAAAATGTGGTTGCATTGGAGGTGTTCACAGACTTTGATACATCGATTACAAAGGACACATTTATTGGGATCATAGGTATAAAACGGATTGGAGTCATCAATGGGTTTTGTCATTACCCGTTCGGTACCAAACGCCTTAACCGCATCATACTCAATGCAATTTGCATTGAATTCAACAAATTCGCAACAACCATATTTATAACATGTCATACAGTCAAAGGTGTGGTCTGACATGAGCATTTTTAATACAAATCGGCGGGCTTCTCTTACCTCCGGCGTATTGGTATTAACCACCATACCTTCCACTGCTGGAGTTGAGCAGGAAGTTTCAAGTCTTCTTGCTCCAACGACTTCAACTAGACACATACGGCAGCTGCCTTCCGGTGTGAAGTCTTTAAAATTACATAATGTCGGAATGTCGATCCCGATGGAACGTGCTGCCTTCAGTATTGTCGTTCCTGGTTCGACACTAACTTTTTGTCCATCAATTGTCAAATTAACCATAAATACATTTCTCCCTTCTTTTAGGACTCCATTATATTCTATAACTTTTAATTTGTCATTGATGTTTTTTGGTTAAATGATACTTTTAGCGGATCATTTAAGAAATACATTTTTATCCGCTTAATAAAATCACTTGAAATCCCTATAGTGTGCGATTATGCAAAGCTTTTCACAGTAATATTTTGAGCTTGAATTTATGATAATTATATGTTTGTGATTTAACTAACAAAAATTAAATACGCGTAAAATACGACTTCGGAAAATACCAATAATACCGAGTAATTTTCCGACGTTTAAAAATGACTATTGATTAAACTACTACAAATTTTTTATAGCTATCTAAATTCTAGCCGCTAATACTGATAATTTTTACAATAATTTGTGGTTTACTTCCTATTTATAAAAGACTCTTTAAAATATTATAAGAGAAAAATAAAAAAGCGCAAAATTGTTATACACAACTTTACACTTACGTTTTAGTGACTATCTTGTTGGAGCGGAAGACGGGATTCGAACCCGCGACCCCCGGCTTGGGAAGCCAGTGCTCTACCACTGAGCCACTTCCGCAACACTATTATTATAACAATTAATTTATCATTCTGCAAGTATTTAGTTTATATAATGTAATTAATATTATGTAAACTAAATACTACACTCCGCCAGTTAAAACATTTTCTCAACTACATCGTTTTAGTTGACAGAATGTTTCTTGGTTTTTCAGCGTCTGATTTTTTATCCCAGGGCAGAATATCACCTTCTTCTTTGAGATAGTCAAGAATTTCCCAGATCCCTTCCCCGGTATACGAACTGACCTCAAATATTTTTTCACAGCCTGTTAATTCAAGCCAATCTACAGCCTGTTTAATGTTTGCGTCCGGTGCATCAATCTGAGTAACGATGCCAATAACCGGACGATTACAAACCCCGGTTACGCATGGCGGATAAAGAGAATAAGGTTCAGTAGCACTGATTAATAAGGCTACAATATCTGATTCATACGAGTAAAGAGCTAAAGCTCTTGCTAAGCTACTATTTTCCGCATATTCCCCAGGGGTATCAATGACTACATCATAATGATTGACATACTGTGTTTTTTCATATTTAATTTCTTTTCCTTTTAACGCTTGTCTTAATGTGGTCTTTCCACATTCACTTCTGCCAACTAATATCATTTTTTTCATGTTATGCCTTCATTCTCAGGTTTTTGTAATCTCGCAAATTGTGAATTTTAAGGTATTCTGCAAGTATGCCAAAATATTTTGAATAGCTGATTCGACTTCTGATATTCTGCCAGTGAACATCAGCGTACCGCTGAACCGGTCAATAAAACCCATGTCAATGACCGATGTTTTAATTGCCAAATCTCCGGCAATAACCGATACTTCTGACGGCGTCATACTCAGTATCCCGATGGCTGCTTTCTGATAATCGACGCTGGGATTCAAGCCCAGTTTTTTATAAACAATTTCATCCGGGCTGGCAATAACATGCGCTAATGTTACTTGCTTACCTGGAACAGTTTCCTGAATAATTCTCAGTTTTCCATCATTCATATTTAAAATGTTTTCCACTAAAACGCCTCCTTTTCTCTGTGTCTTATATTCATTTAATATTATTAAGCAATTATATCATTTTAAGAAGAAATTAAAATGGAAACATCTGGTTTTTAACAGTATTTTTTAATTAATTAAAGGGGAAATTTCAGACTTTCCAGCCCACGCCTTAAAACCAGGCACAAAAAAACCGCATGATCTGCGGTTAAAATTAGAAATTGGTGACCCATGGGCGACTTGAACGCCCGACACCCTGATTAAAAGTCAGATGCTCTACCAACTGAGCTAATGGGTCATGAAATTATTTAGTTTATATTTGTCTTCAGACGTTTGCACAATACTCAAGTTTGCCTGAACTAAGTGATTCGCACCAAAATTCTGACTCGCTACTCTCGTCAATTTTGGGCTCTCTACTTATACCAACTGAGCTAATGGGTCATAATGGTGGGAGAAGATGGATTCGAACCATCGTAGACGTCGTCAACGGATTTACAGTCCGCCCCCTTTAGCCACTCGGGCATTCTCCCATCCGAAATTTGACAAAAAAATGGAGCTGATGAACGGACTCGAACCGTTAACCTGCTGATTACAAATCAGCTGCTCTGCCAATTGAGCCACATCAGCTTAATAAAAATGTATTGACATATTAAATTACTTACCCTGATCAGCTACAGATAACTAAGCGATTCACACCAAATCAAAGATTTGGGTTCTCTGCTTATGCCAATTGAGCCACATCAGCTTAAAAATTAAAGTATTGACATGTTGAGTTGAAAAAATTGGATAAAACGCAAAATGGCGACCTGGAAGAGACTCGAACTCTCGACCTCCAGCGTGACAGGCTGGCA
>NZ_JAIPPU010000027.1 GCF_026646375.1 Acetobacterium wieringae | reverse complement strand
AGAACCTCCTTTTCTTCTTCATGCTGCTTTCTGATCTTTTCGACATTTTCACCTTTTTTGTCGAATGCGGCAGCCATGTTATTTATAAAATCGGCTTTCCAGCGGCTAAGCACAGGCTGGGCTATTTCATATTTTTTAGAAATTTCGGCTAGCGTCTGGTCTTCTCTAAGTATTTCCAGAACGATTTCCGATTTTTCCTGGGCGGACCATGTTCTTCTTTTTTTACTCATACTATTATTATAACTTATTTTTAGGTTTCTGTGTCCAACCTCTTGTGTACATCATAAAATAAATATCTTCGGATATTTGGACCCATATCAACTTTTTTAAAAAAATAAGTCTTTCATAACTACATAATAATTTCTAAACTTTTTTTTACGTGGTAATATGTTGACAACAAATATTTGTAACAACATTCAATGTACTTAAGTGCTACTAATTTTGTGAGGAGGTGAACAAAGTGAGAGATTTAAGATCAGAAACTTTCGATAAATATTCGCAATATTCAAGGCCAGAAATTTGTGATATGTTTATGGGATACTCAAGACCAGAAATTTTTGATATTTCTTTAGAAAATCGAAACCAACACAGGCGAGAATTTGGAACAGATACAAACTCTGGTTGTGGAGTCAGCTGCTGCTACGCACAAGGTAGTGATTGGTAGAATATAGATAATAAAAAAGGAATCATCTATGATTCCTTTTTTATCTAAAAATGAAGAAAGGATAATTCAATGGAACTCCTAGAAGATATTATCGAAGAAATCAAATCTGGCAGATTAAATGCTTCCAATACCTCTAATTTAGGAATAGTTATTAATGAAGATAAACCCAAGATTAAAATTTACTATAAAAAGAATCTAAAAAATTTGGCAAGTATTGATTTTCAATCAGAAATAAACGATTACAATAATTATTTTGTTAGTTTAAATAAAGTGGCCGATGATGATAATCTTAATCGTTTTACAGCAAGATTGGTAGAAATGAGCCAAGAACAAGCTTCAAGATTACTCAAATCTTTTCCCTTAGATTATTTTAAATGTGATGAGAATTTTGATTTAGCAATTAATCTATCTAAAATGAAAGTTAGTAATACTAGAACTGATGAAAATTCGATTTCAGCGCTTTACTATTTAGGTTTTAAAGAAAAATTAAATAAAATAATCAATTTAAAATTGTACTATATGACGAGAATGTATATTAATAAAACAGTGTTACAAAATAATAACTATTATTTTGATTATTTAAGTAATCAAAACATAAACCCTTTCTCCAAAATTGTTCAAATTGGCTTTGATTTTTGTGAAAAAACGAATGAGAATATCCATTTGGTAGGTTTAGATATTTCCGAAAAACGAGTTAAGTATAAAATGTATTTTACTGCTATTAATTCGACTCTATCTGATATAATTACTTTTCTGTCAAACTCTATTTATGGGGTTATATTACAAAATGAAAGTCTAGCTAATTTAGCTAAGTATGATCAATACCTTAATTCACATATAAGTTTTACTGGATTCGCTTTATGTATTGATAATAATAATGAATTGAAAATTAATTTGTACTATGAATTCTAGAAAGGAATAAGTAAAATGTATAATTTAAAAAACAACTACGTTTTACGAGACATTGGCGGAATATATTTTTTAATTGATACTTTTGAGGAGTCATACTTCAAAGGGAAAAAATTAATTTCGATTAACTCAACTGGTAAAACTATTATTGAAATTATTCAAACTAAGCCTGGGATTAATCTAAAAGAAGTATTTAATGCTTATCTCAGGGTTTTAAACATTAACAACGAAACGGATGAATTAAGAGCACAAATAGAAGCTGATTTAGAGGATTATATTAAGAATTTGATAAATCAGAGTATTCTAGAATATGAGGTAAAAGAAGATGAAAACAGATACTAAACAATTTGGATCAATTGAGAAGATCCAGCTTGAGCATTGGAACAAAATAAATCACCCATTTAATGGAGGCTTCGAAATTACTTCAAAATGTAATTTCAACTGTGTACATTGTTATTTAAAAGGCATGAAATCCAGCACTGATCTTACTACAGACGAAATAAAGCAAATAATTGATAAAATGTATTACCGAGGAGTTTTGTTTTTATACTTCACTGGTGGAGAGATATTTCTAAGAAAAGACTTTATCGAAATATATAAATATGCCAAAAACAAAGGATTTATTTTGTCATTATTGACAAATGGTAGCCTACTAAATAAACAATTGATTGAAACATTCAGGCTATTACCACCAGCACTTGTGAGCATTAGTATATACGGAGCAAATGAAAAAACATATAATGATGTTACAAAATCTGCGGGACAATTTGATAAAGTAATTAATAATCTAAGATTGTTAAGGAGAAATAATATTAATTTCGAAATTAAGTTTATTGCAATGAAAGAAAATTATAGGGAATTTAAAGAGATCGAGAGTTTAGCACAAGAATTAAATGTAAAATTTTCGTTCACTTTTGAGTTATTTCCGACTCTGAAAGGCGATATTGAAGTATTAGAACATTCAATAAATACAGAAGACATTATAAACTTAGAAAAAAATATTGAAATAGCAACAACAGTTTGGAGTTTAAATATCTGTGATACCAACCCATTGGAAAAACTTGAGAATGTTCCTTTATATACTTGCTCCATTGGTAAATCAAATTTCGTAATTGATTCAGAAGGTTTTTTAAATCCATGCAATAAAATTCGAATTAATAAATTCAATTTAAAGGTCTGCGGTTTTGATGATGGTTGGAATGATTTTTCAACGTATAGTTCTATTCAGGCGAGTAAAGACTACAAATGCAGAAGTTGTAAAAATATTTCTATTTGCAACCCTTGTCCAGCCTTGAATAAATTATCAACCGGGGAATATGAAAAACCACCCAAATCTGTATGTGATTTAACTAAAGCAAGAGCGAAAGAGTTTAGCAAAAATAAATACGATTATATCAGAAAAAACTATAAAAATCCATCAACGAATCCTTTTTAGGGATTTGTTTTGAAAAAATTGAAGGCAAGAATGGATCAAGCTGAATCACTAAAAAAGAAATGAAGAACCTTGATGCAATTGCTGTAAGCACTAATGATTATCCATTGAAAGTTTTATGTTTTGAACATGGTGTCAATGAACTAATAGTGATAAAAGATAGTAAAGATAAGATCCATGTCTTGAAGTTATATGGATATAAATTTAATATTAGCAACAAAGCGTATAATCTTAATGATTTTATGATAATTCACTAAATCAACTAAAAGGAGGGTGTTATGTATTTTAAGAGTATTGCACATCAAATGAATGTAGGAGAATTGCTGAATAAAGTTGGAAATGAAAAAACGTCTTTAGACTATGCATCTGCGATATATTTACTGTCAATTCCTGGGATATATTCTAAAACAAATAATCACATATCTGAACATGGGATAGATTTTGAAGCTATTAAGGCAGGAGGCTATAGTGATTCTCAAACATTTTTAGTGAATGTGGCAATGCAACTGTTTTATGGTCGAGGGGATGTTCGTTTGGCAGATATTGCATATTTGGATGAAGCTAGTGTAAAAGCATTTATGCAGGCAATGGCAATAAAAGCGAATAATGATATAAAAATTGGTTAAAGGATAATGAAAACAGAATTCATTTATGTAGTGTAAAATATTTTGTGTTTTCATGATTTCCAGATTAATGAAAAATATAAAATTGAAAAATTGTTAACGCGAATTGAAGAGAAAAAATTCAATTCGGGAGCGTTTCAAGTTTTGTGTATTTGCGAAAATTGATGTAGAACAGAGCAATTAATTAAGGGGCAAGGGCATTTAAATGACGCTTGCCCCTTAACTGTATTATAGTCCGAATTGATTGCATGTCAATAAAAAGCAAGACTGGATCTAACTCTGGAATGCCCTGATGTGGTTTTTGGATTAATCCAGCCGCTCAGAAAAAAAGATTTCCAGTTGGGAGTGAATCTGGCCCCAGTCTTTTCTCCGGCCCGTCCACTTTTGGGTGATATCCATGGTGGCCAGATACAGCATTTTAAAGAGACTGTCATCCGTCGGGAATACGGTTTTGCTTTTCGTCACTTTTCGGAGCTGACGGTTGAAGTTTTCAATCGCATAGGTGGTATAAATCAGCTTTCTTAATTCCGGCGGATACTTGAAATAAGTTGATAATTCTACCCCAGTTATTTCGCCATCAGCGGATGGAGCTGGGATCTTAAAACTCATTAATAATACAATCTTTCTGTCTTTATGTGTTCGAATAAACATAATCATACATTAATATCAGAATTATTTTCTAGCTTCCAATAAGCGCAGAAGACCTTCTGAAAAAAATATGTTCAATTCATTTCTTCTTATCTCGAATAAGAAAAAAGTAAATTTGAACCGCTATAAGAACTAATATATATATTAGTGCAGACTGTCAAAGAACCCGGTTTTCAAACTGAAAATCGGGTTCTTTTCGTGAATAGCCAAAAAAAAAGCTGAGCTTTGGATTTCCAAAGTGCCAGCTTTTTCAAATTCATGGCAGCATATTTAAGCCGAACCCAACTGGCAACTGAATTCAAGCCCCGGTAAAGCGTATAACGCATGGCGTGTTTTTCCTTGGCATCTGCAAAGACCCGTTCGATCGTCTGGCTTCTGAGAGCATAGGTTGTTTTACCAATCGGAGAATGGCGTATATCTTCAGCCATTTCCAGATAATCCTGCCAGACATGTCGAGTCACCGTCTTTTCGCAGGATTTGTTCTGGGTGCATAAATGCCTGGTTGGACAACTTTCGCAATTAAATGGTATGCTTTTGAACTCCTGGTAACCGTGTCGATTCGTTGTGGCATAATAGAGAGTTCGATTTTCCGGACAAATCACTCAATCATTGTATTCATCATAGACATACTCATAACTTTTGTGATAATTCGGCTTGGTCATGGGGCGTTTGTATGGCAGTGAAGGAATTCGGCCGTCATCAAAAATCGTCTTGCAGATCCATGGCGTTTTATAACCGGCATCGGCGGTAATGATCCGGATCTGCGGATACCGTTTTATCACGTTTTTATACAGAGCATCAAAGACCTGGCTGTCATGATGGTTTCCCGCCGTTACCACCACATCCAGAACAAAATTATTCTGGTCGCACACGGTGTGGGCACCATAGGCAAAACACTTCTTATGTTCGCCTTTATAAAAGACGCCACAATCCGGATCGGTTGTGGACGCTATCACATTCCGGTCTTCTGGTGGTTTTGTATCATCAAATGGTTTTTTCCCATGTTCCTTTCGATCGGCATTGACTTCTTCCATCAACTGGTCTTCATAAGTTCGGGCTGCTCCCGGAATCGCCTTTTTGATACGCTTCTTCAGATTGGCATTGGCTTTGATATGAGTGGCGTCCACAAAAACCACTTCCGGTTTAAGATAGCCGGCTCGCTCCACTTCATAAAGAATCCAGGTGAAAATATCTTCAATGACCGATTCCTTGAAACGATGTCTGAAATTGTAGCTCACAGTGGCAAAATGAGGAATCGTTTCATTTAAGGTATATCCCAGAAACCAGCGATAGGCGATGTTCATTTCAATGTCTTTAACGGTTTGGCGGAGGGAACGGATGCCGTACAAATGCTGAATCAAAGCCATTTTGATCAGCACCACCGGGTCTGCACTGGGGCGTCCGTTATCGGCACAGTATAAGTCTTCCACAAAATCATAAATGCGTGTGAAGTCAACTGCTCCATCGATTTTTCTCAATAAATGATCCGATGGAACCAATAAGTCTGTTTTGACAAGCTCAACAATATCTCTTTCCAGCTTTTCCCGCTTCAACATTTTTCTTATCCACCTTTGTTTTTGTTGATTCTATTATATCAAAAAAAGCCAGCGTTGTTTCGCTGACTTTTTTGACAGTCTGAACTAATATATATATTAGTGATCTGATCTTTTAAATAAGTTTAATATCCCTCACTTCGTATGATCCTCGCAGCATATGATCTGATAAATATTCCACTTTTGTCACAAAACATAGTTCTTCGAATATTTTACGAGTACGTAATTCCACATTCTCAAGAGATATTTTTTCGATCTTCCAATGATCTGTTAGTTTAATTACTTTTTTAAAATGCATCCATTTTTTTTCAAAAGGTTTAATTTCCAATTGTATTTTATTGTATGAAGTGTCTGTTGACCGTATTTCAAATTGCAGAAATTCAAATTTAGTAATATCTTCAGGATAACCCATAAAAACAAGACTACTCCAATCAGGTATTTCACTTCGTATCCGAGTTGGTTCAAAATTTAATGCAACGCATAGGGCGTTATTGTATATCTCTTTTGAAATGATTGTACTTTCTTTTCCACAACTTGAAAAAACTTGTGCATCCTCAACTCTAAAGATTCGCTCCAAATTTATCAAATTACTTATATTACGAGTTGACTTTTTATTTATGTAATTTGTAAAGTCATATTCAAAAAAATCAGTATAATCTCCCATTAAAACTAAAAGCAAAAGATGAGACAAAATTTTAGAATATTCTTTCGTATACAACCATCCGTTAATATGATTCTTTAAACCTGAAGGACAATAATACTCATTTTTCGAATCAAATAAAGTGTTTAAAAATTCATGAAAAAGCTGAATATTTGCTTTTTCAAGAAGTGAATCGCTTTTTTTTTCTAATAAAAAATAGTAGTAAAAGTCATTCTCTGTAAATATTTTTTTGCATTTAGCTTTGAACTCAATCGGGATCTTATTAGTCTCGGTATTAAAATATCCATTGTAAATTTTTGTTTTTAATGTGCTATTATAGGCAATTGCTGGTTCAGAAATCATTTTAAAGTACTCGATATCATCGGCTTCAATCATTTTATCATTTGGCGTTGTGTTCTGACTATTTAATATATCGTCCATTGGGTATAACAAATCAAAATATTCTATTTGTTTTGGTTTAGTCGAATTAAAATAAGGAATATTTACGATATAACAATTATTTTGGCTATCATGAAAAAGCTTAGCAACTATTTCATTTAGTGAAATATAATTGTTACAATCGATTTCTTTTTTCTTCATAAGTGTCTCCTTTAATAATTATTATCATTTCTTTATTTTTTTAATAACTTAAGTTAAATACGTACCCACCATTTGTAATCGAATTCATTGCTTCCTCCATTTGGTTAATCTTTTCGCGGTAGTTTTTTTCATTATACTCGATATAACCTAAAGTCATGCATTTTCCTTTGCGGAATGTTTTCTTTTTTAAATCTGGAATCTTGTTTTTGAAATAATTATGCAAACTCCATCGAATTTCCTGTGTTATATCATGGCTACCTCTTATTTTTATAGCAATTATATTATCTTCGATTTGAATATAGAGTGCATCAATTAAGTACTGCTCCAAGTTACATGCTTTTAATTCCTCATCACTCAAATAAAACCACCAAAATCCCCAAAATCCTTTTGATTGATTAGATACATAACCCCAACCGTAGTCCTTGTTTAGTTTCACAATCTTATCTTTAATTAAATGATCAAAAAAACCTTTATAAGCATGCCGATATTCATCACGCCACTTTTCAATTGGAGCATTTTGGTAGCCCATTACATCTTCATCAATCGCAAGAAGGTGGTCATAATAATCTAAAAATATAGAATTATCCGTTTCATCTTTATATTTAGAAAATAACTCTAAAAGATCTTTTCGGGTGATGTTAACATCTGTAATTTCCTCACGTGATTGCTCAACGATTTTGTAGTAAACACAGATAATCTCTGTAAGCCCTTCATCAATTAACGTTTGTTTATATCGGTCAATCTGATTTCCATGCTGATGAGTAAATGTTTTATCTTCAATAATAATATTGAATTTGTCATTGACCTGAAGAAATACATCAATGTTTTTATACTGCTTTTTCAATTTTGTTACAAACAAGTCGTCTTCAGTATTTACTATTTTACGGAGCAGCTCCTTTGCACATTTTGTAAGAGTATGATCTTCATTTATGTGATCTTGATGCGCAAAGCTCAATAGCCAACAAATAAAGGCATCCTGGGATAATTCACTTGTTGCAAATGTAAATAAATTGTTTCTTTTCAATTTTTCATTACCTCATTCTTTAAATTTTATATGATTAAAAGTATCATTTGAAATAAGGATACTTTTAATCATACAAGATTATTATTTTCCTTTGTAAATTTTCATCAATTTCGCATAACATTAGATTCATTTTACGCTTGTATGCATTCGATTTCAAGGTATCAATACAATTTTAGACAAAAAAATAGCAGCAAGCCGACTTAACGATTTGCTGAAATAATATAAATTAATTAATAAATTTTTTTTCAAACAATCACCCCACACAAAAAAATCACATCAACCTCACCGTTTCTACCAACGTAGATGTGGTCCAATGTTTGTCTGACCAGTTCCGTTCTTATTTTATCAATCTTGCCATACTCGATTAACAAGCGCTTCATCTCCCTCCGCCCGATAAGCTTTTAAAGCATCCCCGCTTGGTTTGATTTCTTCCGGATGATCTACCAGGCGGTTCCAGGCGTTTATGAACAAATTCTCAATAAAATCTGCTTTTACTTTGATATCGGTACAATACATTTCTCTTGGTACAGGTTTTTTCCTTAATCTAATATTTCTAGGAGTGTTGACCCGGGGTTTGGGTGATGGTGGTGTATATCCCATACCTTCAATCAGCGTTCCCTTTTTCCCTTGAAAGGTTTTACACCGCCAGTATTTTTTACCTTCATTATCAGTCAGTATCATAAAGGTGCTGCTGGAAAAATTCAAGCAGGACCATTCAACGGTAGTCTTGAGCAATCGTTACAATGTATAAGACTTTTATTCTTTCCCCCCACGTGAGTATGCTGCCTTTTCTTTCCATACACCCTTATATCTCTGTTTATGTGGACCGACCTTATGCTCACCTGGAGAGTTGCGTTTAATTACATCTTCTGCTTGTGCAACAACTTTATTCGCCTTTTCTAATGTATTACTCTGTGAATTAATCCTTGGATTCTGCCTTGTCGGTACTTTTAGTTGTGTTTTCCCACTATTACTTCTTTTTGCTGCAACGTCAGATACTACTCCAATAACAACCGGAACACTAACCGTTATTATTTTTATGGCAACAGGGTGTCGCACGGGAAACTCCCGAACGCCCTTTACTGCGCGCAGAATTTTATCTCCAAAACCTGATTTTATTTTTAATTCAACTTTACTTTTAGGAGTAATTGGCTCTGCTGTATTTTCAAGCAATATTTGATTATCAGTTTTATCGTCTTTTTCTGAATTGTCTATGATTACACCATCATCAACTTTTTCTTCATCAAAAACAGCTTTTTTATCAGATACTGTTCCCGATGGTAGATCACTGGTATTGATAATAGGATTGCTTAATTCAATAACACTACATGGCTCTAAATTATCATTTTCAAATAAGCTTGTTTCCCCGGTGATATAATCAAAATATCCACAGGTACGGTTTTGATAATTTCCATCATGCGCTTGTAAGTGCTCCGGCCTCGATAAAAACTCTATGTTCAGTGGATTGCCTTGGTGTTCAGGAAATTTCTCAACATTCAGCATATGATGGCCTTCGAAAGCTTTTCCTGTTTCATCATATGCTTTTCCTTTTTCAAGGATATCCTTCTGTTGTTCAGGAGTCCAATCTCTAGTGCCTTTTCCTTCTTGAATTAATTGTTGCTCATCATTCCATGCTTTACAAATAGCTTTATTGGCTTCAGAGGTTCTTCTAGACATAGAGTCAGTCTCCTATACCTAATAAATCATATAAATCTATCAGGAAAGAAAAAAAGTCATCGTATATTTCATCATCTTCTATTCTGCCAGCCTTGTGATTGTAGATAGCTATTTTTTCAGTTTCTTTTTCAAAAATAATAGGATCACCGGATGCTAAAGCACCAATTACAATGTAATTGTCACTGGGTCTGTCACTATCATCAACATCAATTATTGGCTTATGATCTACCCCGTATAACTGAAGTCCGGCAGGTAAGAAGAATTCTCCACCATCCGAAAAGCGTAACCACTTTTTATATTGAAGTGGCAGCATAACGTTATTTTTATTTTCAAAATCCGATATCTTATCGTCTGTTGTTTCTGGGAGGAATGCCATCTTCCCTTGTTCATTGAATTTATCGACTATTTTCTTTAATTCATCTGAAATCATATAATTTATTTTCCTCACATAATAATTTCTTTTATGGTTTATTTAACGAGTAGGAATATCATTTATCTGCAAAATCCTATTAATCGATTGGTTAATAATAATCTCCTGTTTTTGACAGTAAACCCCTATAGTAATGTCCTTCCTGAACATTATTTATCAGATACAGACTTTATTTGTTAAATCAGTAATATGAAAGAAAATTGCTTTTTATTATACTTTATTCTGTACTTTAACTGTGGTATTAATTTTATTCGCAATTTTTTCATATACTTCCAAGCCTAAAGCTTCAGCTGTTTCAAAGGTAACAAATAAACTATAATTTACTTTTTCTTTTAACTTTTCAGCATCATCTTTACAGTTTATCTTTATTAATAAAACATTGTTTTCATCCCAAACAACTGCACTTTCACCAAAGAATATTTCATGCTGAAGAGTTCCTTTTCTTACATTTTGCCAATCACTGTTACAACGCACTAATTTCAATTTTTCTAAGTCTTCAATTTCAAACCAAAGTTGTGTAGACCTATATTTTTGTTTCGAAGGATTTGTTGGTGCTAAATATGATAATGTAACTGTTAATTTACGACTTATTTTCGATTTTGAAAAATTAAAAGGTAATGGTAATCTAAAAACATGTGCTTCGTCAGGAGATAATTCCCCTAAGCCAATCAGAGTTACTCTGTTTTTAGCGCCTTCTTGAACTTTTTGAATATTTGGTATTCCATTTCCTAGCCATCTACTAAGCTTTTTTTGTGATTCAGAAACACAACATGATAGTTTTTCTCCGACATTATCCCAAGATGCACCATGCGTCAGCATCCCTTTAATTAGAGTTGCTATATGACTAGGAGGCATTTCTATATCATTTTCGTTAACAAAAATGTCATATAAAACTTCATAACAAATCCCAGCTTCATGTGTGAGTTGAGCTGTTGCATCGCTCGTTCCAAAAGTGAAGCTACAACCATCAGATGTTCCATCTAAATAAGGAGCTGCTGATTTACATCCAGGTTCATTTACATTATTAACCCATTTAGTTTTTTGTTTCACGATATCTTCTCTTAAAAATTTTCTACCACCAAAGAAAAAAAGATCAGGTGTAATTATATTATTATATCCAAATCCAAATCCTGATATTGGACTCGGAAACCCTTTTTGAACAGCAAATGCTTGTCTTTGATTTTCATCTAGGTCACAAAAATCTGAATACGTTGCACCTATTGTTAAATTGTTAATCGATTCTGCAGGTGAAAGAACCTTCAAATAACCTTTGTTATCAGATAAAGTCTCAAAAACCTTATTTGTTCGTTCTTCAATTGTTAAGGCTTTAAAATTAGTGAAGGTCTCCGTGAAGACATCTTCAAAACGGCTTTGATTTCCAGCACTGATTATGAATAGAATACCATATTTATAACTTAACCAATCAAGTAGTCTCGAGAGAGGGCTCATTGTTGTTGCGAACTGCCTGCAAGAATCACCTATAGAAAAATTAACAATTCTAACTGTTGGCGCTACACCGCTTTCGTTGCCATCGCCATCAATCATCCTTTTTACTGAACGATGAATTAAATCTACTATCAAGACATCATCAGGAACCATTTCTATTGATCCATCAAGTTGTTCATATGGTTTTAGGATAGGTCTAAAGTATATTTGTCTATGCAGAGATGGACAATTATTATTTAAATCTCCGTGTATTACGAAAGAGGCCATCGATGTTCCGTGTTTCCTATCTTTAACTTGATATTGAGTTTCATATTCGTCAGGATCGTCAATAACAAGTCTCCCTTTTAATAGTCCATGATTTTGCATTGGCATTCCATCAAAAATTGCGATAATTGGATCTAACGAGTTATTGGTTTCCTTTATTTCCTTTTCGCATTCATATAAATTATTGGAATCTTCATTATGAAAAAACGATTGGCATGTGGGTCTAAAAAACATTATACCATCGATATTAACAAGGGAAATATTTTCATAATTTTTAACAAGGTGCTCAATTTCCTTCTTAGGCAAATTAACAAGCAAAGAATGGTAAAGTATGTCTTCAATATAACATATTTGTAAAATTTTCCCACCCATTGAAGTAATTGCATTTTTAACTTCTTCAACAGCTAAATCTCGTTTTCTTTCTTCGTTACGACAAAAAAGTTCCACTTCAAATGGTACTGGCTTTTCCCCATCAAATTCTAGATTTTCTTTCCAGTACTCAAGTGCATTTGTTTCATAAATTCGATCTTGTGCGCCCCATACTCTAATCGTTTTCAGTAATTGAAATACATCTCTTAAAGGTGTGGTGCCACGTGGAAAAACATTTTCTTCACCAGCACTGAATTTTTTCCACATCGAGATCAACTGTTTCATTGCTACTTGATTGGTCATAACACAATACACTCGGCCGTTTAAGCAATGGTCATCTTTTTCACCTAAATCATTTTTTTTATAGAAATCTTCATCTGGCTCAATATCATTAGTTACGTGATCAAACATCCATTCAAGACCATCGACTTTTTTTACAGCTTTGTAAAAATTATCTACACTTCCGATCACCTCAAAAACTAACGCGTATTCTGGATTAATTCCAATAGTTGATTTTTGTAAATTAATGCTTTTAGAGTCAAACGCTTTTTTAAGCTCAGTAAAAACCGGTTCAAGTCTTTTAAACTGTCTTTGAGCAGTTGGTTTAAATATTTTTCCTGGTGGAAATGGATGGCCCTTGGTTTTATCTGCTATCTGTGGTTCTGGAAATAATAGTAATGGTCTTTCGCTCATAATTATTCACTCACTTCCAAGTTACTTATTTCAGGTTTTTTAATTTGAGTATCCCAAAGTTCTAATTCTTTTTCAGTTATTTTTTTGTTATTTGCATTTGGTAAATTTAGAATATATTGTCTATATATGGAAAGGCCTAACTCCTCACATTCCGCAAAACTTAAACCTAGTGATCTTTTAGCCAAATTTAGAGGAGATATTCCAAACTTGAAATTTTTTTTCTTTTCAAACATAGTATACCATTTTTCTAAATCGTTTTGTTCCGGTTTTGGTAAAAATAGCTTTACTTGAAATCTTCTCCATGCAGCTTTGTCTAATAGTCCTTCATGATTAGTCGCACCAATTACTACAACATAACTAGGTAAAGAATCAATATGCAACAATAGCGAACTAACGACTCTTTTTATTTCACCAGTTTCATGCATATCCCCTCGCTCTTTACCTAGAGTCTCAAATTCGTCAAAGAATAAAACACATTGTCTGGATTTTGCGTATTCAATCAATTTAGATAGCTTAGTCGCTGTTTCTCCTAGGTATGAACCAATAATACTCTCATATCTCACCGTTAATAATGGAACAGATAATGATTCTGCAATAGCTTCAGCTAAAGATGTTTTACCATTGCCAGGAGGACCAACTAGTAGAATTTTATTTCTTGGCTCTATACCATATGATCTTAAAATATCCACACGCATCTGTTCTTCAATTATTTCGTTACAACTCTCTAAAACATTTTTCGGCAATAGAAGTTCAGAAATTCTTTTTTGTGGATATTTTTCCCAAATTAAATTTTGCTCATTTGTACCATTGTTAATAATTACTGGCCCATTCACTTCTTTTATTCCAGGTTTCGTTGTTTTTAATAAGTCTTCTATTTTTTTACCTAATACTTTGTGCTGTTTAGAATATTCTTCTGCACAAATAGCCTCTGCAGCTCTTTTAAAATTCATAGTGTCATTCGTCAATCCATATTTGATTAAATCACAAAGCAAATCTGCTCTAGCCATGTTTTTACCCCCGTTTATCCACTTTTTAAAAATAATTTCTTTAAATATTGTTGATGTCAATAAAGCTATTTTCGCAAAATTCATAAAAAGCTTTTTGTGCAAGTTTACTCGG
This sequence comes from Acetobacterium wieringae, assembly GCF_026646375.1. Lineage (GTDB taxonomy): Bacteria > Bacillota > Clostridia > Eubacteriales > Eubacteriaceae > Acetobacterium > Acetobacterium wieringae_A. The sequence continues at coordinate 11,405 of NZ_JAIPPU010000027.1, read as the reverse complement.
AATTGCCCTTTTGTTTTCCCATCTATTAACGGTTGCATAACTAACGCATAGGGCGTCAGCTAATTCAGATTGACTCAAATCAAGAATTTCTCTAACTTTTCTTACGACCTCAGAAAATTCCATATCAGCACCTCCATATAACATATGTTATAATACTATAGCAGATGTTATATGTAAATATAATAAAATATAATATTAGTTCAAATCCTCACCCCACATAAAAAAATCACATATGCATCACCATTTTCATCGATGCAAATGCGATCCAATGTTTGCCTAACCAGCTTCGGCCCGATTTTATCAATCTTGACATACACGGTTAACAAGCGCTTCATCTCCCCTGCCCGATAGTCTTTCAAAGGATCATCACTTGGTTTGATTTCTTCCGGATGGTCTACCAGGTGATTCCAGGCGTTTATGAACAGCTGGTGCGCATCCTCAACAAATATCCTTGTACCGTTACAGCAGTTATCAGGTCCAGTTTCTCTGAGATAGCCAGTTTGATGATTAATGCAGCCATAATAACGTTGTCCTTTTTCAATAAGACGATTCGAGGTTTTTATTTTAAATGCATGACCGCAATTGCCACAAACGATCCTGCCTGTTAGAGGTAATGTCATTGCTTGATTTTCTGTATGATGATATTTTTGCATGTGATGCTCACTGCAAAATTTCCGTTGCCGATTAAGCTCCATATTGGCTAGTTCCCATATTTCAGGCGTCACAATAGCCGGGTGTGAATTCTTGACGTAGTACTGGGGCGCCTGGCCTTTATTTGGAATCTGTTTTTTTCTGAAAGGATCCAGGGTAATCGAAAGTCCAAAACGCACATCACCTTTATACTTTTCATTTTCCAAGACATTGTAAACTTGCCTTGCGGTGTACTTATTTAAGTGAAATTTCTGGTCGAGCTCCCTGGCTATTTGCTTCGTGCCTTTACCACGTAAAAATTCATGAAAAATATAGCGGATAATAACAGCTTCATTTTCAACGATAACCACTTCTCCATTCTTATCCTTGTCATAGCCGGTGATGTTTTTCCATGGGATCGCGCTGATATCGCCTTTTTCAAATTTACGTCGTTTACCCCATTTTATATTTTCAGATAAGGCAATACTTTCCTGCTGGGCTACAGCTGATAGCAGAGTGATCATGATTTCGCCTTCATACTGCAGGGAGTGGATATTTTCCTTTTCGAAGAAGACATCGACAGTGTACTCTTTCAGAAGTCGTAACGTTTTTAAACACTCCAGGGTATTTCGGCCAAAGCGTGACAAGCTTTTGGTAATGATCCGATCAATCTTTCCATCTTTTGCATCGTCGATCATCCGACTAAAAGCGACGCGTCTTATGTTGGTGAATGCAGATACCCCTTCATCTGCATAAATACCGGCAAAACAATAGGCTTCATTTTCTTTAATCAACTTTTCGTAATAACTAAGCTGTGCACGATAACTTGATAATTGTTCTTCACTGTTTGTTGAAACCCGACAATAAGCGGCAACTTTAAGTTTTTCTTCACTTTGAATAGCCTTCGTACTCGGTTGCGGGAATAAGACGGTAACTTTTCTGGTGTCGTTTTCTGCTTTCTTTTTCATTAATATCCTCCACTACCACCATTGGTTCAGTAATTGGTGTTTGTTCATTGAGTTCTATGATGAATCGCTCAGGTACACTAATTCCTTTGCAAACATTTTTGGTGTACTCCATTGTCGTGTTACATCGCCAGTAAACCCAGCGTTTACATTTGGTATGTACCAGGGAAGCACCACAGTAGGGACATTTCAAAAGCCTGGAAAAGGAATAGGGTTTAAATTTTTGCTCTCTTAGTACTCGCGCTTTTTCCCAATCCTCGCGACTGATAATTGCAGTGTTCTGCTACAATGAAATTGTAACACCCGGAGCGAGTTTGATGATATAATTCAAACTTGAAAAGGAGTTACAAAACATGTCAAATAAAAAATATGATCGTGTCCTTCAGGAAAAAATCATTCGCCTTCATCTAGAGGAAGGCTGAACCATTAAAAGTCTGACAGTCGAATACAACTTAGGTAGTGGTACCCTCAGATACTGGCTTGATAAGCACCGCAAAGAATGCAAAACAAATCCTCAACTTCAAAATGAAACAGATCAAATGCTTGAAATCAGACAATTGAAAAAAGAACTTGCTGAAGCCAAAAAGGAAAATGAATTCTTAAAAAAGGCAGCAGCATTCTTTGCGAAGAAAATCGACTAAAAAAATATGAGTTTATCCGTGAGTATCACCTGGAGTTTGGTGTTAACTGGTTGCTAAACCGGTTTAACCTTTACCCAAATGACTACTACAACTACCTTAAAGACCGGAAATCAGCCTATCGTCAACAAAAAGAAGCATTGAAGCAGCACATTAAAAATACATATTATGAACTGAATGGAACGGTTGGATACCGAATGATCTCTGATCTACTGAACCGCAAACGTATTGAGTGTTCTTACGGTACCGTTTATTCCTATATGCGTGAAATGGGCATCAAAGCCATTGTCCGACGTAAAAAGCAGCCATATACAAAAGGCCATCAGCATCATATATTTAATAATCTGCTTGAACAGAATTTTACGACTGAAAAACCGAATCAGGTCTGGTGTACCGATTTCACATACCTGAATTTAAAAAATGGTACAAAACGTTATAATTGCAGCATAATCGATCTCTATGATCGGAGCATCGTTGCCAGCCTTAACAGTAAATGGATTGATTCAAATCTTGCCATTGAAACACTGGCGATTGCTTTAGAATCCAATTCGACTAACAATCAGCTGATCCTCCATAGTGATCAGGGTTCTCAGTATACATCCAGAGAATTCATTGCCTTTTGTGCTGAAAATGACATTACTCAAAGCATGAGCAGGGCAGGAAATCCATACGATAATGCTCCAATGGAGCGTTTTTATAATACGATGAAAACAGAATTCGTTTATCAGTATTCATTTGAAACTGATAAAGATTTGAATCAGGGTATTTATGAATACATCTTTGACTGGTATAATTACCGTCGTCCTCATTCATTTAATGACGGTAAAACACCATTCGAAATGAGGCATTCAAACTAGCTTTCGGTATTACAATTTTGCTTGACTAGAACAACTATAAACAAGAGGAGCATACCTAAGGATTCATCTAGCATCTTTAGGTTTGTAATGGTAACAAAGCAAGCTATGATGAAGAAACATAATGAGCCGGACTCTTTTTAAAGTTTTGTACATCATTACCGCTGTCGCCATTGAAGAGATTTTTAAGTTCAGCGTCGGCCTGGCCCGACTGGTCAATAAGGTTTGTACCCAAAGCCTGATTTTCGGTACCCAGCAGGAAAAACGCCTGATTGATGATCACATAGTGAAACTGATCATTCAATCCGAGTTGTCATCATAGAAAGATCGGTGACACAATGAATTTTACATGTAGCTGGAATCACGATGGCACAGAGGATGTTTGGAACGGCGGAATCATCAGTCTTGAACACCATGGCAGTCACGATGAAATACACATTGAAAGCCGATCATCGCTACGGGTGATCATTGGCCGATCCACCACCGGTGGCTTTGCCTGTCTGCCGGATTATTGCATTGTCTGACCGCTTGCGCACTTATAGGATTGCTTCTGGAATACCGAACAGCTTGTTTGGGTATCGGGTGATGTTGACGGGATCACCGTGGCCAAGGCACTGTACTACATTGCCGATGAAGTATTGATTTAAAGGAACCCATCAAAAAGAACTGAGAAAGAGCAATCTGCTAAGTTATTTCTCAGTTAAACGTACCTTACTCCCGTCTAAAAACGCTATTATTTTTCAATATTATCAATCTAATTTACACTTCACCGTAATTGAATATAAAAAATAGCCAATTATCACTAATCAGCCATTCAATGCGTTTCTTTTGTTTCTTTTGTTTCTTTTGTTTCTTTTGTTTCATATTGGTGGAGGTGAACCGTACCAGTTCACAGTGACAATTAATTTCGCTGATTATCGCCATATAAATTGAATTTAATATGGTTGTTTGCTAAATAATTACCGCACATAATTAAATAAATTATTTCACATCATTAAATGATGAACTTTATCTGGTCCACTGATTACGAATCAAAGAGTAAACGGCTCAAAAAAAGATATTATATTGCAATGCGACGCTTTTGTCACAGTTTTATTGCTCTATTAAATTCAAATTCATTTTATATCACCCATAACTACACTTTTATAGCATATAAATACATCCATGTTAATTGAACACGATTCATTTCGCAATTTACTTTCGATGTCATCTAAAAATTTATGTGTTGGAACCAAATACTGAAAAACTGCACGATCAGCATAGCGCAATAAGTTTAATAAAATATCAGCTACACCTTCATTTAAAGTATGCATCTCACTAAAATAATCAATCGTCTTTATTTTTTCATTTTCTGCATCGTTAAGATTTTTGATAATCGAATCAAGATTTATGAAATAATCTACGGCATCACCAATAAATGTTTCATATTTCTCGTGGATTTCATTATCCCAGATACGATAATTATTCATGCTTATCCTACTTTCACTAAATATTGCTTTAATCAAATATATACTATTATTTGATTAAAGTCAAATGTGATTATTTTCTTTTTCAATCACTAAAAAAGGGCGTAGAAATCCTGAAATCAAAAAAGCATAAAGCTTGTTATTTCTACGTCTTTTGTTAAAAAAGTCTGCTGGATAGGTGGTTTTTTCATGACCACTGGATTCTCATTATCCTTCGTCCAAACTACAAAGGTGACTATCACCTTAACGAATCCAAAATCTCTCCCGAAGTTTCCCCCGAACCGTGATTATTTTACTTGGGTTTACGTTCTCATCCCCAATGACGACATTTTAATGCAGCAGCACATTAAAAGGCCGAATAGATTTATTATTTAGGCTCTACCACACCACGCTTCTGTTTTCAGTGGTCTAACGTTGTCCCCACCCTCAATATTTACCTGTCAGATCCTTGTTAAATCAAATTTTAAGCACAACAAAAAGGGTGTGCAGCAATCACACGACTACTACACACCCCTTTGTTATTGAAAAGAAATTCTTCGGTTCATCTCGCTCATGGGCGACCTCAATTTTATATTGCCTGTTCTTGCCATTCGTCCTGTTGTTCTCCTTCCATTACAAATGTTGACTCCAATTCTTTAGGTCCATCGGTACTGAGTAGCATGTCCAGCTCTTTTAAACGCATCAGGCTTTCTGATAACTCCCGATCCTGGGTAAACGGTTTTTTAACTTCGATTTGAGCATTTTTCAGGTGCTCCTGGGCATCGGATATTTCTTGATCGCACAGTTTTATCCGATTGGTGATATTTTCGAGAACATTGTTGATCCGGGTCACATTCCCCAGCGGATCTTTCCCTAGTGGAACGTGATGGTTTGTTTGACCTTTTAAAATTAATTCAATGCCATCAAATTCTTTGTTTGCTAACAATAATTTAAAACCTGCATAATCACCAATAACTTTTTGTTTATTGGCCTTAAGTGTTGAAACGGCATCAATGATGGCTTGACCACCCTCTTTCTTTTCGGTGTACTGTTTATCAAATAGAGTGATACTGAATATATCCGTCTTCAGATCGGCTTTTTGCACAGCTTTCTGGTCGACTTCCAGTGATTTTTTAAGTTCGTTGAGATTGCCGATGGTTTGCGGATAGACCTTTGCAATTTTATCTTCCATTTTATATTGTTGGCTAATAAAATTCGCTTTTAAAAGTTTTAATTTCATGACCTTGATATCAAGATCCATTTTTTCTTTTATGAGCGGATTGCCAGTTGCCAAAGCTTTAACCTCCGCAAAAGATAAAGCTTGTTCATCCACATCCTCGCAGGATCGGGTTGGTGTTTTTGAAGTCATAATCTGCCCAATGAATTTTTGTTTATTTTCAATGAGCTGCCACGAATATGCATCGAAGGTTTCCTCGGTGATGTAGCGAAAGATCTTGACTTTCGGATTCATATTTCCCTGTCTTAGAATCCGCCCTTCCTGCTGCTCAATATCCGAAGGTTTCCACGGTACATCCAAATGATGTAAAGCAATCAGCCGATCTTGTACATTTGTCCCGGCTCCCAATTTTGGAGTTGATCCCAGCAAAAAACGCACCTGGCCACTTCTAACCTGGTTAAATAATGCTATTTTCTTTACGTCTGTATTGGCATCATGAATAAAAGCGATCTCCTTTTCTGGTACGCCTTTTTTAATCAGCTTATCTTTGATGTCGTCGTAAACATTAAAACAACCATTGCCATGAGGTGTCGACAGATCACAGAATAATAGCTGGGCCGCTTTGTTCTGGTGGGTCTGACTCCAAATGCTATAGGCATTTTCAACACAGAGATTAGCCTTGCTATCTTCACTGTCCGGAAGTAAGGGATTGATTAACCGCTGATCCAAGGCTAATTTTCGCCCATCATTGGTGATTTTAAGCATGTTATCCTCGTAAGGCTCAACAGTGCGATTACGAACCGCTTCCGCTCTGGAAACAAGCTCTTTGAGCATTTCTTTCTGAAAGCTTGAAGGTTTAGAGATAACATCCTCATAAACAACTTCCGGGACCGGCAATTTAAGCATATCGGGGGTCTGAATATCAGCGATGTCTTTAAAAAAAGCCATTAGTTCAGGCAAATTATAAAATCGGGCCAGGCGCGTTTTGGATCGGTATCCGGTACCTTCCGGGGACAGTTCCACCGCTGTAACTTGCTGTGTGAAGTTACCGGCCCATGAATCAAAGTGACCAAGACCGGATTCTTGCAAGCGGTTAAATTGCAGGTAGCGCATCATCGTATATAGTTCTGCGATGCTATTGGAAATTGGTGTGCCGGTCGCAAAAACAACGCCTTTTCCACCGGTTAATTGATCCATGTATTGGCATTTGTTAAACATATCCGTCGATTTTTGGGCTTCACTTTGTCCAACGCCTGCTACATTTCGCATTTTTGTATATAAAAAAAGGTTCTTAAAATTATGTGCCTCGTCAACAAAAAGTCGATCAATCCCTAATTCTTCAAAGAATACGGTGTGATCTTTTTCGGTGTCATTAAGCTTTTCCAGCCTGGCTTCGAGTGACTTTCGTGTTTTCTCCAGTTGCTTAATCGTGTATTGTTCACTGCCACCGTCAACCGCATCATTGATCGCAAGAAGCACATCATCAATCTGGCGATTGATCATCTCTGCTTGAAACTCTTTAGACAGTGGTATTTTTTCAAATTGAGAATGCCCGATGATGACGGCATCATAATTGCCGGTTGCGATCCGGCTACAAAATTTCTTTCGATTGCCAGGCATAAAGTCTTTTTTCTGGGCGACAAGGATTCTTGCTCCCGGATAGAGTGAAAGAAATTCAGAACCCCATTGACCAACTAAATGATTGGGGACAACAAACATCGACTTGCTGCTTAATCCGAGATATTTACTTTCCATGGCGATGGCAGTCATTTCATAAGTTTTGCCTGCGCCAACGCAATGTCCCAGTAGGGTATTGCCACCATAGAGTGCCCTGGCGATGGCGTTTTTCTGATAATCCCTGAGCTGTATATCCGGAGACACCCCATGCAGAATGATATGCTGACCATCATACTCCCGAGGCCGGGTTGCATTAAAATTTTGGTTGTATACTTTAACCAATGCATCACGACGTTCTTGATCCTTAAAGATCCAGTCCTTGAATGCTTCTTTGATCAGTTCCTGTTTTTGGTTGGCCAGAATAGTTTCTTCACGATTAACTACCTGCCGGTCGCCGTCCGGCGTAGAGATGGTGTCCATAATCCGCATATCTTTTAAATTTAAGGCATTTTCGAGGATACGATAGGCATTTGCCCGATTGGTTCCATAGGTTGAATTTGCCATAACATTGCTGTAACTATCAATGCTTTTACCCTCAATGTTCCAGCTGCTGTTGTGTGGTGAAAAATGAGTCTTAATATATTCATTTTCAATTAAATGCGCTGCCGGTTTAAATGTTTCCATAATAAACTGGTCAATATAATGTGGTTTGATCCACGTTGCCCCCAGATGCACTTCAATCTCAGCAGCTTCTAAATCTTTTGGTTGGGCTTTCTCTAATGCATCAACATTAATCTGATACATCTCAGAATCAACCGCAAACGCTTTAGCCTGCTCCAACTTTAGGCGCACATTGCCCGACAAATATTCATCGGCTGTTACCCAGCTATTCATAATCGGCTCGTGAAAGATCACACCCTGTAAATCGGCAATCATTTCCTGTTGACTTTTTCCGCAAAGGTTACTCATATATTCCAGATCAATGCAAGCTTTTTCGCCAATGGATACCAGTAGTGCTTCGTTGGCGGTATCAACCTCGGTGACCACCCGGTATGGTTGGATCGTTCGCTGCGTGAAGATATCAGATTTTCCTAAATAATTTCCCTCATCATCCATTTTTTCCAGAGCGCACAGCAACCAATAACTGCCGTCTTCTTCAAAGGCCAGTTTGTTCCCGCGGCTGTTGATCCGACCATGAAATTTTGTGTATCGATCATAAACTTGATTGAGATCCATCTGTTTATTTTCAATGACGGCATTGCTGGCATCGTCTAATTGCAAGCGGATCAGGCTTCTGACGGTATCCCGCAATTCGATCATTCCTTTGATGCGTTCTTCTTTTTTATCCGGCATCTCCATATGTGTCATGATTGAGTTGTTTCGGTAGTAAATCTCATTCTCAACAAGCGTGTAAGAATAGTTATCGACGTTCGGATCGGCTGGTAGGGTTTTACTGTCTATTTCTTCATCTAAAATGTTTTCAACCGAATCCTCCGGAAAGTGATAAGACAACTGAGCAAGTGCTTTTTTAAGTTCAATGCCCAGATCTTTACCTTCAATCGGCAAACAAGCTGTTTCTTCGCCAAATCGTCCGGACACCAGAGCCATTTCACCTAAGATCATTTCGGGATGGGAAACAAAATAAGCATTCATGGTAATATCATTTTCGTCTGTGTCCAGGTGTACCCAGTCTTCATTGCCAAGCGTCATCCGATCGCGTTTTTTGAAAAACAGGATATCGGAAGTTACTTCTGTTCCGGCATGATTAAAGGCATTATTTGGTAATCGCACTGCACCGATTAATTCTGCCCGTTTCGCCAGGTATTCGCGCACAGCAGAACTCTTTTTATCCATTGTTCCCTTACTGGTGATCATCGCCATCACGCCACCTGGTCTGATTTTATCGAGTGACTTCGCGAAAAAATAATCGTGAATCAAGAAGTTTTCTTTTTGGTAAGCTTTATCATATAGCTTGTAATCACCAAAAGGGACGTTGCCGATTGCGACATCAAAAAAATTATTATGGTAGTCTGTTTTTTCAAAACCACCCTCGTAAATGTCAGCTTCCGGATAAAGTTGTTTAGCAATCCGACAGGTCAAACTGTCAATTTCGACCCCGTAAAGTTTTGATTGCTTCATATTTTCTGGCAACATCCCAAAAAAGTGACCCGTCCCCATAGATGGCTCCAGAATATTCCCAGTTCGAAAACCCATTTCAGACAATGCCCCATACATGGCCTTAATCACCGTTGGGGACGTATAATGAGCGTTTAGTGTCGATTCTCTGGCTTTTGCGTATTCATCTGGCGTTAATAACGCTTCGAGCTTATCATATTCTTCGCGCCAGTGAATATTGTTTGCATCGAATGCCTGGGCAATTCCACCCCATCCGACATAGGCCGCTAATGCTTTTTGCTCATCAGCTGTTGCCTGACGTTGTTCGCTTTCAATGGTTTTAAGGGTTTCAATAGCTAAAATATTCGCTTGGAATTTTTCCCGCAGCGACCCGTCTTTGAAATCCTCATTGCTTAACTTAAAATTAAGCGTATCTTGGGACTTCCTCGGCTCTTGCGTCTGGTCTGTGAATTTTTCGTATTGCATTAAAAAAGCAATGGTTTCGCTCCGAAAAATCGGAAAACCATTGCCTTCTTTAAAAGTAATATCCATTAAATTAACGGTATCAGTTATCGAATTAACCTCATCGACCACAAACATTCTGCCATTAATCTGGTAGCGATCGCCAATTTGGATCTCTGTCTCGACGGATTGCGCCAGTGCCTGGGATAGCATCTCATCAACAGCAGCTGTGTCGTTTTCGAAATCACGCCGTTCTAATTCATTTTTAAGCTGCTCTGCATCAAAGTTGAGAAATTCTTCGCTTTCTACATCATCATTGCGATTGATTTCCTCAGTTGCTGACGGCAGTGTTAATTCTTCTTCTGTCTCCAGCATTTGCGATAAAGTCCCCGAAACAACCGGTTGAGCGATCGATTTTGGTATATCCTCACTGGTAATCGGATCGTTAAAACGCGAAGGAAAATATGCATTGCTTTTACTGCTAACCATTAATCTGACACTTGACACAACGGCAAACCATGATCTGAAGTGTATTTCATCCGGATCGTCTTTTTTAACAAAAGTTATGCCCCGGTCAGAATACAACTGCTTAAACTCACCGTTTTCAGGCGTATAATAATCACCCTCCATCCGGTACAACGCCTTGATGATTTCTTCTTTTTCGCCAATTGCCAATGTGTGATCCTCCACTGTCGTGGCGATCGCTTGTTTAAGATCCGGGAAGGGTGTCTCTTGGATGAGGATATTTCTAAAGGTTACATCCGCAAAATAACCATCAAGATGATAGCGGCCATCTTTGATTAATTGATCAATCCGGTCGGTAACTTGCAGCCAATTAAATTTAACTTCAATTCTGTCGCCATGATCACCCCGGTAATAGATCAACCCTTTGCTGTTATGATTACGGCAAAGAATATTTAAACCGGCATGTCCGCCAATGCCGTACTCGTCTTTGAGAAAATTTGCTTTATCCTGTCTTGAGTAATTCTCGGTAAAATAATGATAAATCCGATATTTGCCATCAGTGACTGGCGTGTTTCTAAGCAAATCCAGATCAATTTCATCCTGGCTGATAAACCGTTTAAGGATTGGTTGTGATTCCAGATTTGATTCAAAAAAACGCTGTTGATAAACAACCAGATCATCAAGACGATTAACCAGCTGACCCGCCGAGTAAAAATTGGATCGCATATATTCAGGGTGAGATTTTACCGCAACACGTAAATCCTCCATCTTCCAGGCAAAATCTTCAAGGAATGTGCCATCTGTTTGAATAGACGTTACCAATAGGTTTTTGATGTGTGAAACCGTATCAGGAAAGCCGGAGATACCATCATTAAATAAGATATCCTGATGTGGAAACACTGCTTGTCCTTCAACAGACATGTCGTGATGAAGATACCAGCAAATTTTAGCGATTTCTTCAATTTCGAAATCTAAAACATGATGGAATTGTCAATAATAGTTCAGTCAAAACGCGCAAGGAATTTTCCAAGCCCCTA
>NZ_JAIPPU010000041.1 GCF_026646375.1 Acetobacterium wieringae | reverse complement strand
TACGTGGCTACGTCTTACTCTCCCAGGCAGTTTCCCACCAAGTACCATCAGCGCAAGAGAGCTTAACTTCTGTGTTCGGAATGGGAACAGGTGTATCCTCTCTGCTATAGTAACCACATAATCTTTAAATTAGAGTTAGTACTCTAAAAACTACATATATAATTTAGTAAATCATCTAAAATCAGGTCAAGTCCTCGATCTATTAGTATCGATAAGCTCCATACATTGCTGCACTTCCACCTTCGACCTATCAACCAGGTAGTCTTCCTGGGATCTTAACCTTGCGGTGGGAAATCTTATCTTGAAGTCGGCTTCGCGCTTAGATGCTTTCAGCGCTTATCCATTCCACACATAGCTACCCAGCCATGCCCTTGGCAGAACAACTGGTACACCAGAGGTGTGTCCATCCCGGTCCTCTCGTACTAAGGACAGATCTCCTCAAATTTCCTACGCCTGCGACGGATAGGGACCGAACTGTCTCACGACGTTCTGAACCCAGCTCGCGTACCACTTTAATGGGCGAACAGCCCAACCCTTGGGACCTACTACAGCCCCAGGATGTGATGAGCCGACATCGAGGTGCCAAACCTCCCCGTCGATGTGGACTCTTGGGGGAGATAAGCCTGTTATCCCCAGGGTAGCTTTTATCCGTTGAGCGATGGCCCTTCCACGCGGAACCACCGGATCACTAAGTCCGATTTTCATCCTTGCTCGACCTGTATGTCTCGCAATCAAGCTCTCTTTTGCCTTTACACTCTATGTACGATTTCCGACCGTACTGAGAGAACCTTTGAGCGCCTCCGTTACCTTTTGGGAGGCGACCGCCCCAGTCAAACTGCCCACCAGACAGTGTCCCAAGACCAGATTCATGGCCTATGGTTAGAGTCCCAGTACTACAAGGGTGGTATCCAAAGGATGGCTCCGCCAAGACTGGCGTCCTGGTTTCATAGCCTCCCACCTATCCTGTACATGTAGTACCAAGACCCAATGTCAAGCTACAGTAAAGCTCCATGGGGTCTTTCCGTCCTGTCGCAGGTAACCGGCATCTTCACCGGTATTACAATTTCACCGAGTCTGTTGTTGAGACAGTGCCCAAATCGTTACGCCTTTCGTGCGGGTCGGAACTTACCCGACAAGGAATTTCGCTACCTTAGGACCGTTATAGTTACGGCCGCCGTTTACTGGGGCTTAAGTTCACTGCTTCGGATAAATCCTAACAGATCCCCTTGACCTTCCAGCACCGGGCAGGCGTCAGCTCCTATACATCGTCTTACGACTTAGCAGAAACCTATGTTTTTGGTAAACAGTCGCTTGGGCCTATTCTCTGCGGCCACCCGAAGGTGGCACCCCTTATCCCTAAGTTACGGGGTCATTTTGCCGAGTTCCTTAACAACAGTTCTCTCGCTGGCCTTAGGATATTCTCCTCACCCACCTGTGTCGGTTTGCGGTACGGGCACCTTTAACCTCGATAGAGACTTTTCTCGACAGTGTGAAATCAGCTACTTCGCTACTAAATTTCGCTCCCCATCGTACCCCAGCATTAATATCCGGACGGATTTGCCTGTCCAGACTGCCTCAGTACTTAGGCACACATAACCAACAGTGTGCATAGCCTATCCTACTGTGTCATCCCATTTCTCAAACGGTTATTGGTGGTACAGGAATATCAACCTGTTATCCATCACCTACGCCTTTCGGCCTCAGCTTAGGTCCCGACTGACCCAGGGCGGACGAACCTTCCCCTGGAAACCTTGGGTTTACGGCCTGTGGGATTCTCACCCACATCTCGCTACTCATGCCAACATTCTCACTCCCATACAGTCCACATGTCCTTACGGTCATGCTTCGACCCGTATGGGAAGCTCCCCTACCCATCATAAATGATGTCGTAGCTTCGGTAGTAAGTTTTAGCCCCGGAAATTTTCGGCGCAGGATCACTCGACCAGTGAGCTATTACGCACTCTTTAAATGAGTGGCTGCTTCTAAGCCAACATCCTGGTTGTCTGTGCAATCCCACATCCTTTACCACTTAACTTACATTTAGGGACCTTAGCTGACGATCTGGGTTGTTACCCTCTCGACTATGAATCTTATCACCCACAGTCTGACTCCTGAGTAAAAGATAACGGCATTCGGAGTTTGATAGTCTTCGGTAAGTACAATACCCCCTAGGACATTCAGTGCTCTACCTCCGTATCTCTAAGCTCAAGGCTAGCCCTAAAGCTATTTCGGGGAGAACCAGCTATCTCCGGGCTCGATTGGAATTTCACCGCTACCCACAAGTCATCCCCGAGCTTTTCAACGCTCGTGGGTTCGGACCTCCGCGAAATTTTACTTTCGTTTCATCCTGCTCATGGGTAGGTCGCCCGGTTTCGGGTCTACGTCAAATAACTAAACGCTCAGTTAAAACTCGCTTTCGCTACGGCTTCACACCATAAGTGCTTAACCTTGCTACTTAACGTAACTCGTTGGCCCGTTCTACAAAAAGTACGCGGTCACACTAAAAATGTGCTTCCACAGCTTGTAAGTGTAGGGTTTCAGGTTCTATTTCACTCCCCTCCCGGGGTTCTTTTCACCTTTCCCTCACGGTACTATACGCTATCGGTCACTAGGTAGTATTTAGCCTTGGAGGGTGGTCCCTCCTGCTTCCCACAGGGTTTCACGTGTCCCGTGGTACTCTGGATCACATCTAAAGCCTTCTCGTTTCGACTACAGGGCTGTAACCTTCTGTGGCGGACCTTTCCAGATCTCTTCGTCTACAATAACCGCTTCGTTAATGATGTGTCCACAACCCCAATGAAGCAAGCTCCATTGGTTTGGGCTTATCCGCGTTCGCTCGCCGCTACTTACGGAATCGAATTTCTTTCTTTTCCTCCAGGTACTAAGATGTTTCAGTTCCCCGGGTTCCCCTCATTAAGCTATGTATTCACTTAATGATACTTAGACATTACTCTAAGTGAGTTTCCTCATTCGGAAATCTTCGGATCAAAGTTTACGTGCAACTCCCCGAAGCTTATCGCAGCTTATCGCGTCCTTCATCGGCTCCTAGTGCCAAGGCATCCGCCCTACACCCTTAATAACTTGACCAGAAGTTATTAAATCTTTGATGATTAAGTCATCAACTGATAATTTAAAGTATTATCAAACT
>NZ_JAIPPU010000040.1 GCF_026646375.1 Acetobacterium wieringae | reverse complement strand
TGGAAGACTTTACTTCTGTGTTCGGTATGGGAACAGGTGTGGCCCTTCCGCCATCATTACGGAACTAGTTTAACTAGTTAGTTTTATTTAATTATGATTGCTTGTATCAAATGTCTTTGATGATCACTTTTTAAGTGGATGGTATTTTTTAATCATTCTTTTCTTAGTCCTTACGGATAAGAATGCTTAAAAAATGCCGAATGCTCATCATCCTTCGCACGCTTTCGCTTTGCTCAGTACGGGTTTTTACAAAACCCGGATGATCATTCAAAACAGCACAGTGTATAAATGCTTGGATCAAGACCTCGGTCGATTAGTACTGGTCAGCTCCATATGTTACCATACTTCCACACCCAGCCTATCTACCTGATCGTCTATCAGGAACCTTAACCATTTCTGGTGAGATATCTTATCTTGAGGGGGGCTTCGTGCTTAGATGCCTTCAGCACTTATCCCTTCCAAACTTAGCTACCCAGCTATGCTCCTGGCGGAACAACTGGTGCACCAGTGGTTTGTCCGTTCCGGTCCTCTCGTACTAGGAACAGCTCCTCTCAAATATCTGACGCCCACGACGGATAGGGACCGAACTGTCTCACGACGTTCTGAACCCAGCTCGCGTGCCTCTTTAATGGGCGAACAGCCCAACCCTTGGGACCTGCTTCAGCCCCAGGATGAGACGAGCCGACATCGAGGTGCCAAACCTCCCCGTCGATGTGGACTCTTGGGGGAGATAAGCCTGTTATCCCCGAGGTAGCTTTTATCCGTTGAGCGATGGCCCTTCCACTCGGAACCACCGGATCACTAAGCCCGACTTTCGTCTCTGCTCGAGATGTCTCTCTCGCAGTCAATCACCCTTTTGCCTTTGCACTCTAGAAGATGGTTTCCAACCATCCTGAGGGTAACTTTGGGCGCCTCCGATACTTTTTAGGAGGCGACCGCCCCAGTCAAACTGCCCGTCTGACACTGTCCGATGACCGGATTACGGCCACTCGTTAGAATTCCAATAGTACAAGGGTGGTATCCCAAGGTTGGCTCCTTCGAAACTGGCGTCCCAAATTCTTAGCCTCCCACCTATCCTGTACGTGTACTACCAAAACTCAATGCCAGATTGCAGTAAAGCTCTACGGGGTCTTTCCGTCCTGTCGCGGGTAACTCGCATCTTCACGAGTACTACAATTTCACCGGGTGTGTTGTCGAGACAGCGCTCAAATCGTTACGCCTTTCGTGCGGGTCAGAACTTACCTGACAAGGAATTTCGCTACCTTAGGACCGTTATAGTTACGGCCGCCGTTTACTGGGGCTTAAATTCGCACCTTCGCTTGCGCTAAGCACTCCTCTTAACCTTCCAGCACCGGGCAGGCGTCAGCCCCTATACATCATCTTTCGATTTAGCAGAGACCTATGTTTTTGCTAAACAGTCGCTTGAGCCTCTTCTCTGCGGCCCCCCTTAAGGGGCACTCCTTCTCCCGAAGTTACGGAGTCATTTTGCCGAGTTCCTTAACAACACTTCTCCCGCTCATCTTAGGATTCTCTCCTCGCCTACCTGTGTCGGTTTACGGTACGGGCACCCTCTCTCTCAATAGAAGCTTTTCTTGACAGCGTGAAATCAGCGACTTCCCTACTTATTTTTCGTTCCCCATAACGCCTTGGCCTTAAGACCAGGGGGATTTGCCTCCCTGATCAGCCTTGACGCTTGGCCCAGCTTTTCCAACCGCTGGGTTCGCTTATCCTTCTGTGTCACTCCATCTCTCAAACAATTAAAGGTGGTACAGGAATTTCAACCTGTTGTCCATCGCCTACGCTTCTCGCCTCGGCTTAGGCCCCGACTTACCCTGAGCGGACGAACCTTCCTCAGGAAACCTTGGGCTTTCGATGGTGAAGATTCTCACTTCACTTTCGCTACTCATGCCAACATTCTCTCTTGTCCCCAGTCCACCTAACCTTACGATTAAGCTTCGCCCCTGGGACATTGCTCCCCTACCACTATGGTAGTACCATAATCCATCGCTTCGGTGCCAGATTTTAGCCCCGTTCATCTTCGGCGCACAACCACTCGACCAGTGAGCTATTACGCACTCTTTAAATGTGTGGCTGCTTCTAAGCCAACATCCTGGTTGTTTGTGCAGTTGCACATCCTTTCCCACTTAATCTGGACTTGGGGACCTTAGCGGATGGTCTGGGCTGTTTCCCTTTTGACTATGAGACTTATCTCACACAGTCTGACTGCTGTATATAAGTGTATGGCATTCGGAGTTTGATACGGTTCAGTAAGCTTTACGCCCCCTAGCCGATTCAGTGCTCTACCTCCATCACTCTTCTTTACAACGCTAGCCCTAAAGCTATTTCGGGGAGAACCAGCTATCTCCGTGTTCGATTGGAATTTCACCCCTATCCACAACTCATCCAAGCCTTTTTCAACAGACACTGGTTCGGACCTCCACTTGGTTTTACCCAAGCTTCATCCTGGTCATGGATAGATCACACGGTTTCGGGTCTACAGCATGCAACTTGTCGCCCTGTTCAGACTCGGTTTCCCTGCGGCTCCGTACCTGAAGTACTTAACCTTGCTACATACCGTAACTCGTTGGCCCGTTCTACAAAAAGCACACCGTCACTTGCGCTCCGGCTGCTTGTAAGCACAGGGTTTCAGTTTCTATTTCACTCCCCTTCCGGGGTTCTTTTCACCTTTCCCTCACGGTACTTTCCGCTATCGGTCAATCAGTAGTATTTAGCCTTGGGGGGTGGGCCCCCCATCTTCCCACAGGGTTTCACGTGTCCCGTGGTACTCGTCGATTACCCACTCACTTTATTTTCGCTTACGGGGATCTCACCCTCTTCGTCCGGCCTTCCCATGCCGTTCAGCTAATAAAGTCAATTTGATGTAATCCGGGCTCTTCCTCTTTCGCTCGCCGCTACTCAAGGAATCGATGTTTCTTTCTTTTCCTCCGGGTACTAAGATGTTTCAGTTCCCCAGGTTCCCTCCATAACGCTATTGATTCACGTTACAGTGACTGGTCTTCTACCAGCCGGGTTTCCCCATTCGGATATCTGCGCTTCAACGGTTATGTGCACCTACACGCAGCTTTTCGCAGCTTGTCGCGTCCTTCATCGGCTCTGATTGCCAAGGCATTCACCCTGTGCTCTTTTCTTCTTGATCCTCTTTGATGTTACGTTTTCGTGTTAAAGAAATTGTATTTCAAAATTTTATTTATACACTATGCTGTTTTCAATGATCG
>NZ_JAIPPU010000026.1 GCF_026646375.1 Acetobacterium wieringae | reverse complement strand
AGGAGTCATAACTAACGTTTTTTCATTTTGTGTCTTGACAAGCGTGTACATTATATTTTGACATGTTTTCTTAGGAGTAGAGGCGGCTTATTCTACACATGTAGAAGACATTGGCTGCAGGATAATATTTTTAATGGAGAGATGTCTGGAACTTAAGGAAAAGTAGCTGATAGATATGATTTTTATTATCGTGTACACGCTCAAAATGTTGGTTGGATGGGATGGGTTAAGAATGGTGCTGATGCTGGGACAGCCGGTTACGGGTATCGATTAGAAGGAATTAAAATTCAAATTGATAAAAAAAGAGCTATTGCGCCAGGTTTTACAAATAATGTTTTTAATCAGAAATAAATAATATCTTGCTATTAATAGAAACGCACATTTTAGCGTTCTAATACAATTTAGCGTAATTCGAATTACGCTAAATTGTATTATTTTTTACGTTCTTAGACAAGACGAAAGCCGCTCAATTTCAGAAAATGTGACGTGGGGGAAACGAAAAAGTTTTTCCGACGGAAATATTTCCCTACCTTACAAGAGCTTCTTAGGATATGTAAAAGGGGAGAATGGATTACCACAGATTATTGAGGAAGAAGCAATGACAATCCGACTCATTTATAAGCTTTTTCTGGAAGGGCATACCCCTTCATCTATTGCCAAACAGTTGATGGCATTAAAAATTTTAAGCCCAACGAAAAGACAAAAATGGCCAGTGTCAACGGTAATCAGCATTCTTAAAAATGAGAAATACAAGGGCGATGCAATACTGCAAAAACGCTACACGACGGACTTCTTGACTAAAAAAACAAAGACCAACGAGGGGGAAGTTCCCCAATATTACGTTGAAAACAGTCACCCAGCGATCATTCCACCAGAAACCTTTGGCCTGGTGCAGGAGGAGTTTGCTAGAAGAAAATCAAAAGGCGGTTATACAGCTTGTCAAAGTTGTTTCTCCAGCCGGATTATTTGCGGCGATTGTGGCAGTGCCTATGGTAGCAAAGTCTGGCATTCTGGTAGCAAATATCAGCATACTGTCTGGCAGTGCAATAACAAGTTTAAGGAAAAAGACAAATGCAACACACCGCACTTGTATGATGAAACCATTAAAAAACTATTCGTGGAAGTCATGAATCACCTCATTAAAAATAAAACAGAGATATTTAAGAATTACCGCCTTATGATTGAGAAGCTAACAGATTGTCAGAATTTAAAGGAAGAACTGAAGCAAGTCGATGAGGAATGCAGCTCCATTGAAATGATGGTTGATGCCTTTGTCAGTGAAAACACCCGGGTAGCGATGGACCAGGAGGAATACCAGCGCCGGTACAACACCTATGCTGAGAGCTATGATAAACTTCGCAATCGCCATATGGCCTTAACTGAAGAAATCAGAAAACGGGAGGCCCAGAAGAATCAGATTCATGACTTTCTGGATATTCTTGAAAAACGCGACCAGCTACTCACAGATTTTGATGAAACCCTCTGGCGTCGGACTATTTTAGAGATGGTTGTTCTTTCCAAAGATGAAGTCAACTTTCGGTTTAAAGATGGAGCGGAGATAAAATGGCCAATGAAAGGAATATGATATGGCTGAAACACGCGAAGTTAAAACGATCACTAAAAGAAAGGGGATTTCTCATCATCAGCTCAAGCGGGTCTGCGCCTATATTCGGGTATCAACCGGTCACGATCTGCAGCTGAATTCATTGGAAAACCAGGAGCAGTATTTCAAACGTCTAATCACTTCACATCCGGATTATGAGTTTTGTGGTATCTATTCAGATGCCGGAGTGTCCGGTGCAAAGAATGATCGACCAGGATTTAATGCCATGATGGAGGCAGCAAGAAATCAAAAAATTGATTTAATCATCACAAAAACCATTTCCCGGTTTGCCAGAAATACGATGTTTCTGCTTGAAACAATCCGGGAATTAAAACAGTTAAACGTTGGTGTGATTTTTGAAGAAAACCACATTAATACCCTTCATGCTGAAGGGGAGTTAATGCTGACAGTCCTTGGGTCACTGGCTGAAGCAGAACGAAAATCGGTAAGCCAGAACATCAAGTGGTCCATTCAAAAGAACTACCAGGCAGGAAAGACGTTACACAGTCCGGACCGTGTCTTTGGCTACACTTCTGATAAGAATCGGAATCCTGTGATAAAGCCCGACGAAGCTGACATTGTCAGATTAATCTTTAAACGCTATTTATCGGGAATTTCTGGTTTTCAGATTGCGAAAGACTTTAATGAAGAAAAAGTACCGATTGAATTTAAAAGGGTTTGGATCTCGGAAAGAATCCTTCGGGTTATCTCAAATGAAAAGTATATGGGGGATTGCCTTCTTCAAAAATCGTTTGTTGATGAGAAAGGAAACCAGAAAAGGAATAAAGGACAAAAAAATAAATATTATGTGCGTGGTTGTTTCCCGCCAATTATCGATCAGGCGGACTGGTTTAAAGCACAGGAATTAAGAAAAACTCGTTCAAAAAAGACCTACCCATTTTCCGGCCGATTCATTTGCCCTTATTGTCTCCAAACCCTGATTCGCGTCACAGGTTTTAAGAAACAAATCTTTTGGATTTGCCAAACATATATGCATCAAGGAAAATCCGTTTGTAAGGGCGTTCGGCCAAAGGAAAAGATTTTAATAGAACTTTTGGAAGACCAGAATTTATTAAATACTGAAATGCAAATAATTGTAGAGGAGCAGTGTCATGGAAAAAACCATCACCCAAAAACCAAGAAAGATTTTTCGCTTAGACCCGTCAGCAAAGAGCAATGAAGAAGTTGAGGCTTGTGCAGATGAGACTAAAAAGAAGCTTCACGTCGCCGCCTATTGTCGGGTTTCCAGCGGAAGCAATGAGCAGGCATCCAGTTATGCAGCCCAGGTTGATTACTATAATCGACAGCTGCAGGAAAATGAGGATTATATTTTTTCAGGGATTTATGCGGATGAAGGAATATCGGGTACCAGCCTTAAAAAAAGAGAAGCCTTCAACCAAATGATGGCCGATGCCAGGGAGCACAAGTTCGAGATGATCATCACAAAATCGGTTTCCCGGTTTGGACGAAATACCCTGGATTGCCTTAACTGCATTCGGGAACTTAGTGAACTGGGGATTGATGTATATTTAGAAAAAGAAAACATCCATACCATCAAAAGCGAGGGGGAGGTGCTACTCACCCTGATTTTAGCGGTTGCTCAAAATGAAAGCCAGACACAATCGGACAATGTGAAATGGGGGATTCATAAGCAGTATGAGCGGGGCAACATCAAAAGTATTCCCAGTGGAAAGTTTCTGGGTTACAATAAAGATGATGAAGGCAATCTGGTAATAAATCAAGAGCAGGCGGTCATTGTCCGGCGCATTTATCAGGAATTTCTGGACGGCTATGGTGGGTATCAAATCGCAAAACGACTGACAGATGAAAAAGTACCAATGGCTTATGGTGGAAAAGGCTGGTGTCCAAGCCATATTAAAAAAGTATTGATCAATGAGAAATATAAAGGCGACACGCAGTTTCAAAAAACCTACAATACCTGCTGTTTGACCAAGAAACGAGCCAAGAATCAGGGCGAATTACCGAAACCTTATGTTGAAGATACCCATCCAGCGATTATTGAAAAACCAATATGGGACCTGGTCCAGCTTGAATTTATGCGGCAAGAACAATACTGTAAAGATCATCACATCACAAATGGTCGATACCATAATCAAAGTGATCGATTTCCTTTTGCCGGCAGAATCACATGTGGAACCTGCGGCAGTACCTTTATGCAGCTAACTGATAATGAAGGTAAGAAATACTGGCGATGTAAAACCTTTCAAGGTAAAAAGGGAACGCTGATTGAGGGGAAGTTGTATACTCCGCCTCCGAGAAAGCTATGGGCTGATCGTTCCCAAAATATCCGATGGTTAAGTGATCAATCTCCAAGAGAAATGTATTGTACCGATGTTAAAGTAAAAGCCGATTTTATCGAAACACTATTCATAAACGCCTGGAACCACCTGGTGGACCATCCGGAAGAAATAAAACCGAGCCGGGATGCTTTGAAAGATTATCGGGCAGGGGAGCTTAAGCGCTTGTTAGCGGAATATGGCAAGATTGATGAAATCAGACCGGAGCTGGTCAGACAAACATTGGATCACATCTGCGTTGGCGGAAACGGCGAAGTTGATGTGATATTTTTATTTGGGGGGAAGGGTTTGAAAAAATAAAAAACTTTTTCAAAACCTTCTTCATAGGGGGACAATTGACCCCTCTCGTCGGTATAATTTGAAGCAGAATGTGGTATAATATGTAACCTAAAAAAGTAAAAAAAAGGGGCTATGAGTGTGAAAAACAGAACATATATTGCCATAGATCTGAAAAGTTTTTACGCTTCAGTGGAGTGTATCGAACGTCAGCTCGATCCACTGTCCACAAACTTGGTGGTGGCCGACGCTGCTCGAACAGAAAAAACCATTTGCCTTGCGGTGTCGCCACCCCTGAAAACCCACGGTATTTCCGGTAGAGCAAGGTTGTTTGAGGTGGTGCAGAAGGTGAAAGAAGCCAATGCCAAACGGCAGCAAAAGGCACCAAATCGCGTTTTTACCGGTTCCTCTTATGATGATTCAGAACTTCAATCATCACCGGAACTGGAACTGGATTACATCGTAGCCTCGCCTCGCATGGAGCTGTATGTTGATTATAGCACACGTATTTACAATGTATATCTCAAATATATCGCTCCTGAAGATATTCATGTGTATTCCATCGATGAGGTTTTCATGGATGTGACAAATTATCTGAATACCTACAAGCTGACTGCTCGTGAACTGACCATGAAAATCATTCGGGATGTATTGAAAACCACGGGCATCACAGCTGCAGCGGGCATCGGTACAAATTTGTATCTCGCCAAGATTGCTATGGACATCGGAGCCAAGCATGTCAAACCGGATAAAAACGGTGTTCGTATTGCTGAGCTTACCGAGATGAGTTATCGCCAATCCCTATGGGACCATCGGCCTCTGACCGATTTCTGGCGAGTAGGCAAGGCTACCGCCAAAAAGCTCGAGTCTCACGGCCTTTTAACGATGGGCGATGTGGCCAGGTGTTCCCTCGGGAAAACAGGGGATTTTTATAATGAAGCCCTGCTCTACAAGTTGTTTGGCGTAAATGCGGAGCTGCTCATCGATCATGCCTGGGGCTGGGAACCATGCACCATTGCAGATGTTAAAGCCTATAAGCCAACAACTAACAGCATTAGCTCCGGTCAGGTCTTACAGTACCCTTATCCCGTCGATAAAGCCAGGATCATCGTACGGGAGATGGCCGATCTTCTGGCCTTGAATTTGGTTGACAAGCAAATGGTAACGGATCAGTTGGTATTAACAGCCGGTTATGACATCCAAAATTTGCAGGACCCAGAACTCAGGCAATCGTATAAGGGTGAAGTCACCACAGACCACTATGGCCGGCAGCTCCCTAAACATGCCCATGGCACCGAGAATCTTGGTAGGCACACGTCCTCGTCCAAGTGCATAATTGATGCGGTTACAATGCTCTTTGACCGCATTATAGATAAGCGACTGCTGGTGCGCCGAGTGAATATAACCGCAAACCATGTTATCCCCGAAGTATCTGCGCCCAAAGCTGCTTCATACCAACAACTCGACCTTTTTACCGATTATGCTGCCTTGGAAAAGCAGCAGGCAGCGGAAGAATTAGAGCTTGAAAGAGAGAAAGAGATGCAAAAATCCATCCTGGACATCAAGAAAAAATTTGGCAAGAACGCAATCCTCAAGGGCATGAATCTGCAAGAAGGAGCCACCACCAGGGATCGAAATGACCAAATCGGAGGACATAAAGCATAATGGGTTCATATGATGACATTATCCACCTGCCTCATTACGTTTCGGCTACCCGCCCCCGTATGCAAATTACCGATCGAGCGGCGCAGTTTTCGCCCTTTGCAGCACTTACCAAACATGGGGAAGCTATCGTGGAAACAGCTCGGCTCACACGGGATCGCAAGGAGCTGACAGAGGATGCCAAAGCAGATATTGAACTGCGGTTGAATCTGCTGGCCAAACAGATTGCCAGCCAGCCCGAAGTCTCCATCACATACTTTCTGTCGGACGAGATGAAAGACGGTGGCAGCTATATCACCGTCGCTGGTATAGTCATAAAGATTGATGTTTATGATCATATAATTGTGATGAAGGACAAAATCAAAATTCCGACAGAGAATATCTTTGAAATAAATGGGGAATTGTTTTCGGAGCTGGACTGAGTTATATGCTTTGCAGCTCTGGCTGATTCCAGTACAAATAGAAATTTATTGTACCGATATCAAAATAAAGTCGATTATATTGAAGAATTATTCATCAACGTCTGGAATTACCTGGTAGCTCATACGGAAGAAATAAAACCGAGCTACGATGTTTTGAAAGATTATCGGGCAGGGGAACACAAGAGTTTGTTAAGGTGTATAGAACGATAGAAGAAATCAGGCCAAAGGTGATAAGACATACATTGGCTCACATTTGCATCGATGAAAATAGTGAAGTAGATGTGATTTTTAGTGTAGAGTAAAAGTATGAAAAAAAGATTAAATGCTCATAAATGTGTAAAGAAAAATAAATATATAATCTAAAAATTTACAGCGAATCATCATTATGATTTGCTGTTATTTTTTTTGCCCAAAAATCAATTAATACCTTGAAATCGAATGCAATCAAGCTTAAAATTAAGTATAAATATAAAGGATACAATTTGAAAATTTCTACTTCAAAAGCTGTGGAAGATAGTCAGTGTTGTAATTAAATCAATAAGATGTGTATTTAAGAGAAGCTGTAAATGATGTTTTGGCTCTTAAAATTATGGGATATTTAAAGAGTAAAAGTGCGCTCGTTATTTTTGATATACATTCAGAGAAAGGGGAAACAATGTTTTTATTTGAAGATGCACAATATGACCGTTTCTTTAATCCGCTATGCTGTAAAAATCGGAGACTTTATTATGAGTGTATTTTAAAGATCATCGAGACATCAAAGCAAGTATCACTACTTTATGAACAAGATGTCAGAGATAGCCTGATCCTTTATCTTCGAAACAGTAACATTTCTGTTGATCAGGAGGATGACATCTTCAATAACAATCGGACCGAAAGTGAGAACGCCAGTGCAATTTTAAAATATTTTCGGGATTGCAGCTGGATCTCTGAACCGGAAATTGGGCGAAATGGTGATAATATTGCGACTGTGACGCCCTATTGTCGAAAGTTGATCGATGCGATTGAACGCATTTTCAAACGCGAAACCCGCGGCGACTTAACCAATCACATCTTTTCAATTTATGACACTTTAAAATCAGCCTTAGAACGTGATCATGGTCGGACCATTCGACCTTATTCTAATATCCTATTACCGCTTCTTGATAGTGTTTCTGATTTGAAAAGCGAACTATTTAGCTTAAAAGACAGTATACGGACGATCATGCGAATCATCATCGATATTTCAGAGGTCAACAAATTTGGCCAATTTTTCATCAAAGACGAAATGCTGAATATCTTTTTCAAGGATTACTTTTTTATCAAAAGGGATGGCTTGATTCCTGGATACGTTGCTGAAATAGAAAAAATGCTGAGACAGGTTGTTAAAATAGACGTATATGACAAAATGATCAGTGAATATGAGAGTCTGAAAAATGTTGACTCGTATCAAGCTAAGGTGGTAATCGATAGCCAATTTGATGTCATCAGAGATTTTATTTATCATGACTATGCTCATGAAATGGATTATATCGATAAAAAAATCAATAATTATTACAACCTCTATTCAACGCGAATGCTAATGGTTTTAAGTAACAATACTAATATCCAAACCTACTTAAATGACCTGCTAATGCACCTTAAAGATATGGATAAAGAAAACAGACAAAGGGCACTTTCTCAAATATCTGAAGGATATCACCTTTTGTCTTACCAGTACATTGGGCATAAATCTATTGAGAGAAGACGCAAGCGCAATCCCAATATCAAACGTGGGGCAATTATTCCTTCTATTTTAACTGAGGAAGAAAAAATAAAAATGACTCAGGACGTTTTAGAAAACAAGGACCGATATAGCGTTGACAAAGTTGCCCATTACTTTAAGAATTTGCTTCAGGATCGGAATTGCCTTACCACCAGCGAAGTAAAAATTAAAAACAAGGATGATGTATTAATGATGGCATCCAGTATTATCTATTCAAATTCAAACGATTTCCCTTATAGCGTCCGTTTTTTGGATGGAATGATTGAAACCGATTTTGCTAGTATCAGCGATATTTGTGTAAAAAGGAAGACTGAAGAAAATGAGTGATATTAAACTTGAAATTTCAATAAAAGAAGATAATATCGATTTATTTAAACGGTGTGTTCGGAAACTCCTAGATTCGACGTTTATTGTCGGTGAAAAGGACGAACGACTTTATAAATTTATCGCTAGAGAATCGAACAGGAAGGATATTTCCGACTATTTAAGAATGGCCGGTTTTGATGTACTAGTTGATACAAATGTCAAAATTGCTATGCTTAAACCTTATGAAGCGGATCTTGAAGTAACGGGGCTTAAAAGAAGTAATGTTGTCACCTTTACAACAGAGCAGTACCATCTGCTATTAGTGCTCTGGTCTGTGTATTTGGAAAACCTTGGATATAACGAAGAAAATCTGGTTATGCGTGGCGATCTGATTGACAAAATTAAAGCTTATGCTGTTGATATTGATAAGCGCAAATTGTCGACAGCTCTGGCACTGTTTAAAAAATACAGTTTAATTAATTTCGATGAGAAGGATAAGACAGAAGAAGCCATTATTACTTTGTATCCGTCACTCCAATTTGGATGGGACATTGTCCAGTTTAAAGAGTTATCGGCACAATATTTAAATGATGTGCCGTCATACGAAGATAGCGAAGGTTTATGCGACGATCAGGATGAATACATAGTTGAAGAACAGATCGAAGATATGGAGGAAGAATGATTAAGTTAAAAGCCGTTCGTCTGATTAATTGGTATGGTTTTAACAACGTAACGATGCCAATTGGGGACTTTACATTAATTGCTGGCCAAAACGGAAACGGAAAATCTGTGTTACTGGATGCTATCAAATATGCATTATATGGGGATACGGTGTTTAACAAATCAACGGAAAATACCGGCAGCCGAACACTGCCTTCTTATACTAGAGGTTTTAAAGATGCTACATCAGGCACTTGCATCCGGCCTGCCGATCAATGGCCAACGATTATCACGCATGTTGTACTGGAAATGTTTGAAGAAGAAATGGAGAGAAGTTTCGTCCTTGGGACCGTTATTGAAACTAACCTTGCCAATAACACTAAAACAAACCGGTATATTATTGAAGATGTCAATCTCTGTGATTTAGAACACACCTATATCGAAAATAACGACCTTATGTCCTATAACGGTAAGGAGCTTCAGAAAAAGTATAGTCTCAAGTTACTTGATGCCACAGACGGAACCGTTAAGTTTACGCAGCGAACCGGTTTGCGTCTCAGTGAATCACAACTTAAACCATTTCGTAGGAAACTGCGCAGCATTATGTCCTATGATCCGAATTCCAAAATTGATCAGTTTATCAGGGAAAGTGTTCTTGAAGCAAAAATCGTGGATTTCTCTAAATTAATCGAAGCCAATAACAACATCGATTCATTGAAGATGACCTTTGAAAAAATCGATGATGAAATTAAGGAACTCGAAACTATTAGTGCCTTATATGAAAGTCTACAGAATATCAAAGACCGAATCTTTTCTGATGATGTTAAACTGGCGCATATCAAATCGCTTGAAACCCAAGCAGTCATAGATGAGGCAAAGCATCTAATTGAAGTAGCCAGCCAGCAGTTGGTGGTGGATGAAGACCGCCTTAAGCAAATTAACGCTGAAGACATCGATCTCAGAAATAAGCTTGAGAAGGTCAATGATAGTTTAAAGGAAATGGACTGTACTAAAGCAATTGACGCAGCTCAGGACCAGATCAGTCAGCTGGCCAATCAGAAAAACAGTTTATTGCATGAAAAAGATCGGTTAGCGACTTTCCAGCAAAAGTTGCTTGAATTGATTGAGTGGCTTAAAAACCGCAATATTGAGATCCCTAAACATGATGTTTTATTGTCACTCACATCCGATCAACATACTGCCGCTCAGAAGCAGGTTGCTGTTGATGCTTTTTTTAATGTGATCAACGATGAACGCGATGCCTTGATTATCATTATTGATGAATTAAAAAAACATATCGAGAAAAATAATCAGGAACAAAACAGGCAAAAACGGTTAATCGACGACTATAAAGCCAAAAAGACTGTTTTTTCAGACATTCCTGACTTCGTTGCTTTAAAATCGGAAATAAACAAAGTCTTTAAAAATAATGGCATTCAATCTGAAGCGAAATTTGCCTGTGAGTATGTCAAAACACTTATTAATGAAGATTGGCGAGATGCTATTGAGTCTTTTCTAGGCCAGAGACGATATACCATTCTTGTTGATCCAGAACATTACACTATTGCAGATGATGTTTTAAACCACACCAAAAACAAATACGCGCGTTTATTTAATACAAAGTTGCTGATGAATAAGCATATGCGAATACCCGAGGAAAACTCAGTCGTTCATTATCTGGAGATCATTAATCCAGTGGCCAAACGGTACTTTGACTATCAGCTGGGACGTATTCATGCAGTTGATATAAACGAAGTTCGAAATTTCGAAGACGCTCTTTCGAAGGAAGGCCGAGTATCTGCTTCAATGAGCAGTTACTTTCTTGACTTCAACCGAATCCGGTCTTACAGCTTAGGCCAGGAAACCATCGACTTAAACCGGGTACGAGCAGAAAAAAAGTTGCAATTGATCAGCCAGGAAATCAATGAATTGTTTGGAAGAAAACGCCAATACGAAAGTGCTAAAAGTTATTTGGAAACCGCATTGAAGTTTTTTGATAAATATAATTACGATGCTAACCAAAAATACGATGATATTTTAATACGCTATAATGCGGCTTATGAGGAACTTAAACGATTGAAAAATGCCCAGCAGCATAATCAGGAATATATTGCGTTAATACAACTACTTAAGCAGTATGAAGAAGAACGCCTGTCTAACAATAATTATCGTCAGGATATTTACAAGTCACAGGCAGAAATGAGAACGCAGTATGAAACGAATGTTGATAAAAAGAAAATAGCTGATAATGATTTTAAAGAGTGCATGAGTCAGATGGCAGTGTATCAGCAACATAATTATGAACTGTATGAAGCAGCTATTGCTAACTGTAATAAATGGATACTAAAAGGTAAAACTGGTGATGGTGGTCCATATGGAGATCGAAGTCGTAGAGATCGAGAACTAAGAGACGCGGACAAAGGGCTGCATGCTGCTCAGTATGCTTACAACTCAAAAAGACCGGCTGATAACCGACTGGAAATAGGTGAGGACCAGTATGCTGCTTATGAGGAAAGAAAGAATCAGATTTGGATTGATGACTATCAAGAGATCATTTCTAAGCTGGCGGTGCAGACGAAACGCTATGAAGAAATTTTTAAAAACGAATTTGTTCTGACTGTCTTAAAGTCCTGCGATAGCGCACAAGATGATTTGAAACTCATCAATACCGAACTTTCAAGACTAAGATTTACTTCGAAATATGAGTTTGAAGTAAAGTTTGTCAAAGATGGATCAGCATATGAAAAAATTCTTGAATACGCTAGGTTTCTAAAAGAGCGTGAAGCTCTAGGACTTACTACCAGCAATCAAACTACATTATACCTGCCCGAATCTGCAACCTATACGGACGAAATGGGTGCTGAGCTGGAAAAGGATATCCATAGCATTATTAACCAGATAATTGCCAGCAATGATAAGGAAGAAATAGAAAAATACGCAGATTATCGCAATTACATGACTTATGAGATTCTGATTACCAATGATGTTTTAACCAAAGCAAAATTGTCAAGACAGTCTGGCTATAACTCCGGTGCTGAAGTACAAATTCCATATTTGCTGATTTTATTATCGGCAATTCTCATGGTTTATAATAATAAGCTCAATTCAACGAGATTGGTGTTTATCGACGAGCCATTTGCGAAGATGGACGCTTCAAATGTCAAGATCATGCTTGATTTTATGAAATCACAAAAGCTCCAGATGGTATTTTGTGCTCCGGATAAAACGGAACTCATCGGGAATGAATGTAATGTCATTCTACCGGTATTAAAAACAAGTGCTGATTCAATTGAAATTGGTATTATTAAATTCAAGGATGTGGTTTATGAACAAGTGGGATGAAAAAATACTGAAGATATTGGTGGATAAATATCGGAATAGTAAAAAAGATAGTAACACCAATAAGGTCACTAAGAGAACTCAGGTTAAACCTGAAATGCTCTACAAAAAGTATTATGCAAACGACGGTGACTACGATATCATCTCAGCGATTAATGATGAAGTCGAAAACCTCTCTCAACTGGGATTTTTGACTTATGAACGTGAGAAATTCGGCACATCCATAATATCCATTTATCTGGTTGATGATCAAATCGATCAGGTTGAAGATTATTTGCATAAAGAGTTCTCTTTTATACCAAAACGTGTAAAGAAAGACGTACTACTTGCTACTATTGAGCAGTACCGGAATGCATCAGATATTTGCAGACATGAGTGTGATAGATTACAGAAGCAAATAACTGAAACAAATAAAATACCAGCCAACTATGAGCTGATTCCTAAAATATTGGGGGCCGTTGCATTTATCGAGAATAATCAGACTGACTTATATGTCCGTGAAGTTTCTATGAAGGTATATGGGAATTCAAAGTACTTTGAGGAAAACACGCTTAAGCCTGTCTGCCTGATGATTCGAAAATATAAAAATACGCCATGTGAATCTGATCAACAGATTGATGAAATCTTGGTTAAGTACTCTATAAGTAAAGAACCACTTAAATTCTGTATTAAAGGTAACTACCGACTGATCATTAATGAAAAAGAACTAGATTTAAGTCTTTTGCCAGAAGGGATTGAACTTAATACAGAAAGCCTTAATCGCATTGAAACAATCTGTATAGATGCCCCCAAATTTATGACGATTGAAAACAGAACTTCATATTTACGATATTCTGCAGATGATACCGTAGTTTTTTTCCTAGGCGGCTATGCAAACCGGCACCAGCGCGATTTTATAAAGAAGGTTCATGCTGATAATCCAGATTTGCAATTTTTGCACTTCGGGGATATTGATGCCGGTGGCTTTTGGATACATCATAACCTGTGTGACATCACTGGCGTTGATTTCAAACTGTTTTGTATGTCACAATTTGAATTGTCTCAGCCTCAATACAGCAGTTGTCTTCAGCAATTAACTGACACCGATGTTGTGAGATTACAAGAATTAAAGAATATGATCCTATATGCAGATACAATCCAGTATATGCTCCATCACAACGTAAAACTTGAACAGGAAATAATCAGTTTAGATCTGATGCAATCTGAATCTTAAAAGATTAGCTAGATTTGAAATACTCTAATATTAGATATGCAGAGATCAGGCAAATTTGTAACACGATGACGTAAGATTTTAATGATACCGACGTGCTTCAAACGAGAACCTATTATTTAAAGTATGTGACTTGATAAATAAAAACATCGTTAGGCGGATCCTATTCACTGCCGACAACTAAAATTGCTGCCAGTCATATGCTGGTGGCTTTTTTTAAATCAAATTCAGAAACCTCATTATAAGAAAATAGAATATAAAAGCAACCTATGACAAATTTGGGATACCTTAAGTGCTATACTAGAATTGTTAGATGAAGTTCTAATAATGATAGTTTTCCTATCAGCTTTCAAACACATTGGTGAAAGATAGCCGCAGCGATCCGAAAATCTTTTGTGTAGTATTTCAAATTTTAAGAAACAAGGAAGAAGAATGAGAAGTGCAGTAGTGTTTGGCTTAGAACCACAGGAAATGGAAAGTATAGTCAGGAATTTACCACAAGATACCGACCTATCCCTAGCGGATGTGTTTACAGATATCATTGCTTATCCAGGATTCGCATATATAATCAATCCATGGAAACTGGATAACAAAGACCTGGAAATTTTGTTTGATTTTTATATTGATGTGGGTGAGAATACCGCGGAGACGATTATTTTTATCAAAGATGT
Source organism: Acetobacterium wieringae (assembly GCF_026646375.1). Classification (GTDB taxonomy): domain Bacteria; phylum Bacillota; class Clostridia; order Eubacteriales; family Eubacteriaceae; genus Acetobacterium; species Acetobacterium wieringae_A. The sequence goes on along the minus strand of NZ_JAIPPU010000026.1, from coordinate 19,448 downwards.
CAGCATTCCAAAAGAGTTGAGTAAAGAGCTGTTCTTAGCATATTCTGATTTTTCAGTTCTGGAACAAAAGTTACCTATTCTGTTGAAAACCAGTTATGAAAGATATTGTTCCAAAGTGATTGAAATTTATTGATCAGCAGATTTAAAAGAAAGACGGTAAGGTGGAAAAATGAAAAATAATGTTGACAAATCAGCGATATTTTTTTTGGTAATCAGTTTATTCATGCTTTTAGTAAATGGGTATAGTTTTTGGTGGCTTTTGGTAGCGATTATCAATACGATCCTCATCTGCCTGTCGCAAAAACAAAAAGAAAAAAGCGATGAGCAGGCCGGTGAAATGGATCAAAATATACAAAATGAGAAAGATAACCTCATATAGTCCTTATAATAAAATTAGCAGTAAATAGAAAAAGAGAAAGGTGTTGATTGTTATGGGGGATACAAAGTTAAAACTATTAAAAATATTAGATATTCTCAAAGAAACGGATGAAAATCATCCACTGACATCAAATCAAATTTGTGAAAAGCTGAAATTGGCAGGGCTTGAAGCAAGTCGCAAAGCAGTGTGCAGTGATATCAATATTTTAAAAGAATATTATAATAATGAGAGTGATGAAGGTTATGAAATCATGTTGTCGGAGGATAACCGAAAAGGTTATTATATGAATAGTCGTAGTTTTGAGGACTGGGAGCTAAAAGTGTTGATCGATGCTGTCTGGCAGGCAAAATTTTTAACTGAACTAAAATCAAAGTCCTTAAGTGATCGGTTAAGAATGCTTGCCAGTGCTGAAAGCAAAAAGGTGCTACAGACTGTGATATCAGTGAAATCTCATGTCAAAAGTAGTAAAGTAACTGTAGCGGAACATATTGATATGCTGATGATTGCAATTCGAAAAGGGCGTAAGGTAAAATTTCAATATGAATATACGGATACAAATCTGGAGCGGCACAGCAGATATGATGGAAAAGAATATTTGATTAATCCCTATGCGCTCAAATGGAAAGGGGATTGTTATTATCTGATCTGCAATTATGATAAGTATAACAACTTAGCCCATTATCGGCTGGATCGGATTGCAAATCTTTGTATCACCGATATGCCTGTCAAACCTGCAAAAGAGGTGGTTGGTGATAATCCTTCTTTGAAAATTGAAGAGTATATATCTAAAAGTATGTACAATTATGGTGGCGAGAAAATCCGACTGGTGCTGAATGTGAAAGCCTATATGGTTGACGTACTGATTGACAATTTTGGTGAAGACCTCGTGTTTAAACAGATTGGAACGGAAGATAATTATGAGGTTCACGTCAGTGTTAATGAAGAAGATGGTTTATATTTTTGGCTTTTGCAGCATGGTTCGAATTTAAAAGTTGTTTCGCCGGAGCGCGTGCGGGATAAACTGTTAGTATATGTGCAAGATATTAAAGAACTTTATGAAAATGTCTGATTAAAAAATAGAGCCTGAATATTTTATTGCTTTTGAAGAGAAGAATATAAATAATATTTAATGATGGAAGAGGTAGAAAAGTGAGTATTACATTTTATGGTGAACGGGGACTCGTGAACAGTATATTATTGGATATGGATTCAGACTTAGAGAAGCAAAAGAAATTTTTAAAAGCGATTGTATTTGAAGATGGACAGGAAAAAAATTGGATTGAGAATGTTACAGAATTTCATTATATTGTTGAACCTTCATTTGCACAATTTGGAGATCCAGATCTGATTATTATTGCGGAAGAAAAAGAAAAAAAACATGTGCTATTTGTCGAAGCCAAAGTACACAGCTACGAAGATGATTCAATAGCGTTAAACGAAAATCTTTTACCGAGTTCTTATAAAGGAATCGCCAGCAAATTAAATATCCAGTTGGCGCTAAGATATCGTTTTAATAAAAACTATCATTGTAAACTAAAAGAAAATGGCTATTTAAGTGAAAAAATAAAATATTTTGAGGAAGATGCTATTAATGCAAAGGATAGATACCATGACAATGCGAGAGCATTAAAGAAAACTAAAGTTGTTGAACTTTGTACAGACAATTTCGGTAAAGATCCAGAGTTTTTATTTATTGCGCTAACGAATGACAAAATAGATTTTAAGCCTTTTACTGTTCCAACACTTTTGCCTGCGATAGGGAAAGATAACTGGAAGCAAGATAAAAATCAATTTGGTCTTGTATCTTATGAAATGCTGGAACAAAATAATGTGATCGACAGAAGTAAAGGTTATTTTGAACTGGCTGCACGGTATTTTCTTGGTTTACCTGCTAATACGGGAGCAAATCCGAATGATCGCCCCATATCAACTACAGATATGAAAAACTGGGATCAAAAATTATATGATGAATTAGAGAGATATTATAACAAACCACATACTGATATCAAAATTGAAAAATTAAAGGGCTCTTATAGCATTAAAGATGCAGATGGTCGGACTTTGGTAAAATTGTACGTAGAAAACGATCGAATTCAAATTGCCTTCAGAAATGATAATGTTGATAACAAGTTAGCAGATGGTAAAGAAAGAGTAAAAGTGGGTTCTGGAAGAAGTTACAAATCATTTATCGTTGTTTATCCGAATATTGATCAGATAACTGATGAAATTGAGAATGAAATTAGAAATTTTTGTAAATTATGAATTTTTTGATTGATCGACATTATTAGCTAAAAAATATAAAAAGACAACGAAGATAAAGGAGACAAAAGATGAAACAAATTACTTTTTCAGTAAAATCAATATCAGATGTTTTACAAAATGGAAGTCTTAAAATTCCAGAGTATCAGCGCCCTTATAAATGGGAACGCAGGCATATTCGTAATCTTTTTTATGACATACGAGAAGCGTTTGAAAATAAAGTGAGTGAGTATCGAATCGGATCGATCATTTTGCACAATAAAGATGATCAAAACATAGACATTGTGGATGGTCAGCAACGTTTGATTTCTATTTCATTATTTTTATATTATGTTGCACAAGATAATTTGCCTGAAGGTGCTGCTAACTTATTGAAAGGCAAATATGTAGGCATCTCACAGCGAAACGCAAAAGAAAATTATGATGAATGGTGTTTTCTTTGTGGCTTAATTTCTAAAGACGATTTAGATAGCATCAGAAACTATATGCTGAACAAATGTAAAGTATCGGTAATAGAAATGCCATCAGAATGTCTGGCAGAAGCCTTCCAGCTTTTTGATTCGCAAAATAACCGTGGCAAGGCGTTAGAACCTCACGATTTATTGAAAGCATATCATTTAAGAGCAATTGATAAGCCGTCCGAAAGCACGGTAGAAAAGTGGGAAAAATTCGTTGATGATAGTGAACTTAATCTCCGCGATTTATTTGACAAGCACTTATTTAGAATAAGACGTTGGATTAACGGCGATACGGGTTTGTACAAAAAAAAGCATGGCAGCGAGTTGAAATTTACGGAGCGTTTCATCGATGATTTCAAGGGTGTAAATCTTCAAAAGAATGAGAAATACCCATATTTGCAGTTGTATGAAGAATTACTTAACAACAATATCGATTTTCCCAGTTCTATTAACATGCCTATCATTAACGGGAATACATTTTTTGATTTTATTGAATTCGCCTATGAGCTTTTCAAAAATAATTTTTATGAAGGCAATATAGTAGACGGAATTATTACCGAGGAAATTAAAAATTCCAAGGAAATCAAAGGTATAGTGAACAGCAAGAAAAGTATTTATTCACGAAATATCAATCTGTATACAAACTTACTAGCAACATTTATTGATCGTTTTGGAAAGGAAAAACTTGACCAGGAAGTCTGTGAAAAGGTATTTGTTTGGGCGTTTTATCCAAGAACTGCGGCAAAAGCGATTTACGACACAACACTTGCAAATTATGCAGCAGGTGGAACATTTCAGCGGAGAAAATGTCAAAAGTTATTTCAGGAATTAGCGGTTTCAGCTACACCGCGTGAATTTGTTGCCCGAATAGATACTGATTTGCTGGGAAATCTAACGTCCGCAGATATTATCAATAAACTTAATGGGGAGGTAGAATGATGAACAATCCATTGACTATATTCGAATTGCTGAACAAGAATACCTATTCCATTCCACTGTACCAGCGAAATTTTGCGTGGACTGATGTGGAAATAACTCAATTAATAATCGATTTGCTTGATTCGATCAAAGATAATCGTTCTGAGTATTTCATTGGGACACTCGTCGTAAGTAAAAAAGGAAATGATTATTCGATCATAGATGGGCAGCAGCGCTTTACGACAATACTGCTTATAGCTCTGGCCATTCAAAATGAATCATCCTTCACAAAGCGCGTTAATAAAATGAACTTATGCTTTGAAGCGCGAAAACGTTCGAATGAAACATTGAAGAGCTTATTTATAAATGACATGGATACTGGAATTACTGACAACGAATTAAGACGTGGTTATGATGAAACGGTGAGTGCTCTGAAAGAGCATATCGGGTCGAGTGATTATCCAGATATTAAAACAGAAGATTTTTATGGATACCTCTTAGATCAGGTGAAAATTTTTATTAGCGAAATGCCCAAAGATCTGGATGTTAATCTGTATTTTGAACGATTTAACTCGCGCGGTGAGCAATTAGAATACCACGAAATTATAAAAGCCGAGCTTATGCAGCGTCTTGTAGCCGATGATGTCGATTATACCGAAGTTCAAAAATTTGCGAAAATTTGGGATGCCTGTTCTCAATTCGATACCCCCTGTATAAAGTTTTTTAAGAAAAAGACAAAAGGATCAGATGCTGATGAAGAGCGGGAAAAAGTATTTAATTGCGAGTGGAGCGAATATGAGCCAGGAAAAAATTCTTGGCAGTATGGATATAGCTTAAAAGACATTTATTCCAAGATTGTCGTTAATAAAGAAAGCAAAAAGTCATTAATTGAGGCCATTAAAGAAACCGTTGATAATAGTGCAGATATTGATGCTGAAGAGAATGAAGATTCCAGTAAATATCGTTGCATCATTAATTTTAATACCTTTCTGTATTATGCTTTGTATTTGACTGATAACGTAGATGCTGGTTCAATTCAGCTGGATGATAAAAAGCTGGTATCGGCTTTTAAAGTATCATCAAGGGATAGTCAATGGATATTAAATTTTGGGGAAAACCTGCTGAAAGCAAAATTCATTTTTGACAATTTGATTATCCGAAACTCGCTAGAAACTACAAATCGCCGTAAAGAGGGAGAATGGTTTCTACAAAAGGCATACCGTCAAGACAAGAATGAAAAAGCGAGGGGACATTTATATGTTCAAACGCGGTATGATAAAAACGCTTTCGCAGAAAATAATGACGAAATCCTGATGCTGCAGTCGATGTTTGCCGTAACATTTACGGCCTATAAAGACACGAAATGGCTGTATACAATACTAAAATATTTATTTGAAAATGCAGAGAAACCAAATGAAGATGATTTTGGTAAGGATTTTTACGATTTTTTGGAGGAGCTATCAAAGAGATCAGCGATTGAGAGAATCTGCAATAACAGAGGGCTTGACGTTCAGAGATTAAGATACGAAAATTATGTACCTGTATATGCTTTTAACTTAACTGACTATGTGTTGTGGAAAAACCGAGTCAAGTTAGGGTCAGATTATAATAAAGTTACGTTTAATGATTTCCGTTTTACATACAGACGTTCAATTGAGCATTGGTATCCGCAAAACCCAAACGAGTCAGAAAAAAAATCTAAATTACCTGATGATTTGCTGCATTGCTTTGGGAATCTGTGCTTAATAGTTGCTAGTCAGAATTCAGCATTTGGCAATCTGTATCCATTGGCAAAACTGGCAAACTGGCGAAATATTTTTAGTACGCAAAGCCTCAAATTGCAAATGATGGCAGAAAAAACTGAGTTATGGAATGGATGGGATGAAACGAAGCGAACGGCAATTTTTGAAATGGAAAAAAGTATAGAAAAACTAATTGAAGAATATATCTATGGTTGTTAGTTTGTAACTAAGAATAAAATGTTGAATATTTTTCCAATAACAGTAAACTGATAAAACGGTTTACTGTTATTTTTTTGCCCAAAACATCTTGCTGGCTTGAAATCGAATGCATTAAAGTGTAGAATCAGTTTATATTAATTATACGAAATTGATTATGAGTAAGGATGTGACTTTTTTGGCAAAATATACTGATGACGAGATCAGAAATTTTAGAAAATAACCTGAAAAATTGCGGGAGATTATCCGGGAATTTCTGCCATGGCAGTGAGCAATAGAAATAATTTATTGCAACGATATAATTAAAAGCGTATAATTTGAGTTAAAGTGTATTATATTGGATCACCATAGATACAATAATCGGAAATGAAAGAGGACAAGAAATGAAAAAGAAGGTTCTGAGCAGACTTGTTGTATTTCTCTTAATGGTTGTAATGACAGGCTTGCTGCCAATAACCGCTTTTGCTGAAAACGGTAACAACGAAAGCGTGCTAACACAAGCAACACCCGGTTGTAGTTACCAAACCCACGTTCAAAATGTTGGATGGCAAGGCTTTAAAAGCAACGGTGATATGAGTGGGACATCTGGACGAAGCCTTCGCTTAGAAGGGATAGAGATCAAACTTGATAACCAAGGATATGATCTAGGCGTTTCTTATCAAACGCATATTCAGAATATTGGCTGGGAAGCTAATACGAATCGAGGTTGGAAAAGTAACGGCACCATGAGTGGGACGGAAGGTTTGTCCTATCGCTTGGAAGCGATTCAAATAAAACTAATCGGGGCTGATGCAGCTAAGTTTGACATCTATTATCAAGTTCATGCTGAAAATTTCGGTTGGCTTGGATGGGCTAAAAATGGCGAAAGTTCTGGAACCGCCGGTTATGGATATCGTTTAGAAGGGATTAGAATTCAAGTTGTCCCAGCTGGACAAGGAGCGCCTACTGTAACGACAGCTTTACCATTCTATGATAAAAACGCACCAGTTGAGCCGGAAAATCCAACTGGCGATTTAAAAGTCAGCTATATTGATGTGGGCCAAACAGATAGTATTTTGATCCAGCAAGGTGATCATGCCATGCTCATTGATGCGGCAAACAACGATGATGCCGATGCTGTAAAGAATTATATTTCAAATCAAGGCGTCAGCGTTTTGGACTATGTGATCTGCACGCATCCCCATGAAGACCATATTGGCGGGATGGATTATATCGTTAATTCATTTAATATTGGCAAAATATATCTGCCTGAAGCAACAGCAACAACAAAAACCTATCAAGATTTATTAACGGCTGTCGCTAATAAAGGGATGCAGTTTAATTCTCCAACCCCAGGAAAAAGTTTTATGTTGGGTGATGCAACCTGCACGATTTTAGGTCCAATCAACTGGGATCAGGCTGAATTAAACACGTCATCAATTGTTTTAAAGGTCGATTATGTTAACAATAGTTTTCTATTTACGGGTGATGCTGAAGCTGTGAATGAACAAGATATGATTAATGCGGGGTATGATCTTAACGTAGATGTCTTGAAAGTTGGGCATCATGGCAGCACTTCCTCCACCACTCAATCATTCTTGGATGCAACAAGTCCTTCATATGCAATCATCAGTGTTGGTGCAGGTAATACCTATGGGCATCCAGCAGCAAGTACGATTACCCTATTGCAAAATGACGGTATAAAAATATTCCGGACAGATTTAAACGGAACGATTGTAGCCAACAGTGATGGAAGTAATATTACATTTAATACCACTCCAACCAATTCTACACCGGTAGAACCAACAGATTATACAGTTTACAAAACAACATCGGGTACAAAATACCATAAAGACCGATGCAGCTATTTAAGTAGTAGCAAAATCCCGTAATTAAAATCAGTGGCGTTAAGCCAGGGATTGACTCCCTGCAGTAAATGCAATCCATAAAAAGAAAAGAGAAACGAATCATGAAAGTAATTATTGATCGATTTGAAGGCGACTATGCTGTCTGCGAAAAAGAGGATCGGAAAATGATTGATATTCAAAAAGCAAAAATACCAGTTGACGCAAAAGAAGGCGATGTGCTTGAGATAGATAATGATCAGATCACAATTGATGTTGCTGCGACAAAAAAAAGAAAACTAGAGTTAGAAAATCTGGCTAAAAACTTATGGAAATAAATGTAGGTCAACCTGGTGAGACTAGATCCTAGTGCATTTTTAAAAAAAGGTAGATAATGAAGCTATGAATATTTTGATCCATAGGTAGTAAACCGAAGAAATAGCGAGGCCTAGTTTTCGCATTTTTGCATATTATGTCATTCGTATTTTAAAATGCATAAAATTTTCTGCAATAATTTTAATAAGTGAAGAGAGGTTTGTCATGGGAAAGTGGGTAATTATATGCAACCCAAATGAATATGATGTTGTTGGAACATTCAATGTTCTTGAAAATATCAATTGGAAGCAGAGTACTGATATCCAAAAAGGAGATCTCGTATATATCTATGTTACAAAACCATACGGTGAAATCAAATTCGAAACAAAAGTTATTGAAGTGAATTTAAAAGAAGCAGTGATTGATGATTCTAAATATGTAATAGACGGTTCGAATTTTGAGAATTATGGTAGATATATGGAGTTGCAATTACTAAAGAAATTCGATGATGGTTTACTTAGTTACGACTCATTAAAACGGTTTGGTTTAAAGGCCGTGCAAGGTCCAAGCAGGGTTTCAGCGGAGTTAGAAGAGTTTATTCTGGAACGAACGAGCCAGTTAAAACAAATAAATGATCGCCGTTATTTTTTTGTTTTTCAAAATAAAAGTTATGATGAAGAATATTCTGGAGGGTATTTGTGGGCACCTCAACTCGGCGAAAATGGTAAGCGGAATTCACATTGGGATGAAATGAAAAATGTTAAAAAGGGCGATTTGATAATACATAGTTTTTTCAAAAAAATAGTAGCTATTAGTGTTGCTAAAAGAGATGTTTTTGAATCTGAAAGACCTTTAGAACTGCCAGATCAATGGAATAACAAAGGATGGCGGGTTGATACTGAATATTTTACGATTAAAAATCCAATTATTACTTCGGACCATATGAATGAATTAATGAAATTACAACCTACAAAGAATGCCCCATTTAACCGGATAGGCAGAGGTAATACAGGATATTTATTTTCATCAAATAAAGAAATGTCTGAATATATTATAAATGAAACTGTTGCTGTTCAGAAAACCGATAATGAGAAAAAAGCATTATTGGATTTATTGAAAAATAAAGAGAATAAAACTATCGAAAGCAAGTTAGATAATGAACTTATTGATGAGATTGACGAAGTGCTTTCTTCATTACCAACTCAAGAAGTCAATTATAAACCTGAACCGAAAAAAAGATCTGAAGCAATCATTAACGGTGGAAACAAAACCTATCCAAGGGATAAAAAAATTGCTGCGAATGCACTAAATAGGGCAAAGCATAATTGTGAAATTGAAGAAACCCATCCAAGCTTTATTAGGAGAAGTTCTAAAACAAAATACGCCGAACCGCATCATATAATTCCGATGGCTAATCAAGGCTCATTTGACAACTCTTTAGATGTTGAAGCGAATATTATTTCTCTCTGCAGTAATTGCCATAACCAAATCCATTACGGCAATGAGGCAGCGGAATTAATTGAAACTCTGTATAAAAAACGTAGAGAAGAATTAGCGCAAGCGGGAATACCTATTTGTTTGGAGGAGCTGTTAAAACTATATTAATAATCAGATCATTGCTTTTTGATTCAAAGTTAATTGTTAATGTGGAACAACATGAGTTTTTGGGAAAGAAAAAATAATTCATAACACAAATGATATGAATTCCCTTTTGGGCTAAATTAATCTACTTTGTCATTCCAACACAAATCAAACATTTACATTACAAAAGTGAGATAAAGTAACTAAGCCGTTTCTTTACATTTTTTATGTAATTAAGGAGGAAATGGGATGTTAACAATAGAAGAATATATCGGTAAAATGAAAAGGGCTAATAAGATCGACGAATTTGATTATTCAAAACAATCTGAGAATATGACCGCTGTTATGAAGTATGTGATGTCCTATTTTAATGAATACTTAACCATGGAAACATGTGATGCTGAAGAAATAAAATTAAAACAAACTGTAGATAAGTTAGAAAAAGAAATTTCTAACAAATATCCTGAGAGTAAAGATTTTATTCTGGATTTTTATTTGAAACACAAGTTCAGAATATATAGAGCGGTTGATAACTGGCTTAGTGAGTTACCTTGTTTAGATTTTTACTTTTCAGATCAAGATTTTTCTTCTTTGGCAGATTCATTTTGTACAAGCTATAAGCTTAAAGATGTTGATTTGAGTCAATATAACAAAGACATTGCAAGGCTCATGGCTGAAATAAAAAAATATATCACTGAACCACCTAGTGTATCTGAGATGATTCGTCTTGATAATAATCTTGTATCATGGGTTCGTGAGACATATCGTCAATACGGAGTTAATCTATATACATTTGCATCAAATTTAGCTTATTCATACTACGAGCGATATGTTAAATATGAGCGAAATGAATGGACGGATAGGCACTATCGTATTAACAACTATAATCACAGATATAATGACAACCCATTTGATATTGAACGAATCTATGATGAAAATAAATTTAGACCTTTTCTGGAAAATAAACGTGGTGAGCTTGAAATGTTGGTTATGCATGAGTGGCTATTTAACGAAGTATATGATGATGATTACTGGCCTGAATACGTAAATCTTTGTGTCGCTCGAGGCAGAGTGAGTATTGTAAAAAATGTAAATGCCCTCCTGCCTGTGTCGAGTAATAATCTAAATTATCCAGAGGATATCGTATGTTCAACCGAACACATTATAACAACAGACGGCATTTTGAAAAATCCCCCAAAAGAAGAATACATTTTGAGAGTAAATTCTACGCAGGAAAATTCCACTGTGTGGCAAAACATCAAGGAAATGACTACGCTTATTGAAAAAATTGATACTTCAATTATAAACTATGGACCGCCAAAAATTCTCGAGTTTACGTCACCATTAAAAACAGCATCATTTGATGAAGAAATTTTCTTTTCATGTTGCTCGTTACTTGAAAAGAAAATGAAGAAGTATTCACATGTGAAAATTGCAATTGTTAACGGCTCAGGAAACCAGAGAACAAAGCCAGTAAGTTATATCAGCACAATAGAGGATATCATAAAATTAAAAGACCAATTGCGTCAAAGGAAAATTCGGTTGCAGTTTTCTATTGATTTTCCACTTTTATTTGCAAGCAAAAGGGATACTAACTATAATCAAAGTGAGATATTCGGGGCATTGATAGAATACAAGAACTCCATTGTGTGTCTGAATATTACAAATGTTACATCAAAAACCCGTAATTGGCCAAAATCTAAAACGATGAGTGATGGGACTGATGTGTTTTATTTAAATAAGTATAGGTATCCTATATTTGATGACTTTTACTCAATGCTCAGCGTAACGTTTAATGATAATCAACGACGATACTTGATACCTAAGAATATAGCTAACGATGATGAACTGGAAGTACTAGTAGACAATCTCCTACGGAGTGGTTTTGGGTTTTGTTCTGGAGGAAATAGTAATGAATGAAACTCTGGAAATAAAGAAGCTGCGAACAACGCTGTATGAGGAGGTTTGGACTGAGCCAATGACAGCCGTTGCAAAGAAATATGATATGTCCGATAGTGGTTTAAGAAAAAGATGCAAGGCATTAAACATTCCATTGCCTCCAAGTGGTTACTGGGCAAAGGTTAAAGCGGGAAAACCTGTTTCTGAAAGACCACCACTTCCACCCTATGTTGAAATAATTTTGAGAAATGGTCAGAATAATACTGATGATGCAGGTGAAATTCACTTAAAGGACAAAAAAATATCGATTGAACTTTTAGATCTAGAGGTTTTGTCAATTGAAGAGTTAGAAATGATGCATGGATTTGATTTATTTACCCCAGGTTCACTCGAAATTTTTTCTGATTGGTGTAAAAAGATAGTTGTTCCAGGCAGGATCAATACCTATGATGATCTAATCTCTAAACACAAATTAGAACTTGAATATCGTGATATGCGGGATAAAGAATATCCCTTTCGAGATGATTATACCATGATCCAGAAATCAAATATGAAAATAAAAAATCGAAACAATGAACCGGTGCTGCCGATTGAAGTTTCCAACAAGCTGCAAAGTCGTTCGTATAGAATCATTGATACGATAATAAAATCATTTCGAATTCTAAAAGCAAATTTCACAGTAGATCAATCGGTTAGAGAAGATAACATTAGCTTAACTCTTTTAAAAACTAAAGTTACTTTTGATATGCGTGAGGGTAAAATAAAGCGTCGACACTTGATCGACCAAACAGAAATTCATGATTTGAGGCCATCATATGAAGCGGTATTCGATGGCAATCTTACATTTGATTTGAAATTATTTGGCACAGAATATGGATATAATACACAAAAAAATCGGGAGCGGTTTTTTTCATACATGGATTCTGAAGAAAATCCTTTAGAAAAACAGATTTCGACTATCATTCTTGAGGTTTATGAAGAATGCTGCAACAATGAAATTCTTTACCAACTAGATCGTAAGAAAGAATCAGTAAAGTATGATCAGCTACAAAAAGAACTACAAGATGAAGAAAAAGCCAAGAACCTTGCGAAGCAAGAAAAAATAAGACAGGCGAGAAAAGAAGCTTTAGTTAAGAGCATTGAAGAACATGCAGATAATTGGTTTAAACATGAGAAGCTGCTTAAATATGCTGATGATCTTGAAATTCAGTTGGAAATGATTGAAGATAGTGAGACTATTCAATTAATAGAAAAATATATTCAGTTAGTAAGAGTGACTGCTGATAAATTAAATCCATTGAGTCATATCATTCACGAAATGAATGCAATTAAAAAATAGAATATCAGAAAACTACTTGACCACTTCAATTAGAGTAAAAAGGAGTAAACATGGCACTTTACAGGCTTAACTATGAAAAAGATGATTTGTCTGATGGCGTATTAGAAAAGGCAGATCGACAAGATATTGATTATGAGAGAGATTTTGAAAATTGGTTAGAAAATAGTCCGCATATCCTTTTAGATAATGAAGAGGATCTCAATATAATTTGGATTGGCAGACAAGTAACTGCTGTGTATGAAGATCGATATAAGTATCCGGATTTAATAGGTATTGATGCTGAAGGAAATGTGGTAATTGTAGAACTGAAGAAAGGAAAAGCGCCAAGAGAAGTAATTGCACAGATTTTGGAGTATGCAGCGTGGGCAGAGCAACTGACGTATGAACAATTAAACATTATAACAATGAAATACTTCGAGAGAAAGAATGAATATTTAGGAATGGAATTATCAGAGATTCACCAGAAAATATTTTATCCTGATGTCGATGAAAGCATTTCAATTACGTTCAATAATCGGCTGCGATTATTTATTGTTGCTGAAGAAATATCAAATACAATCAAAGATATTATATTTTATCTAAATAAATTTGGTATTGATATGAGTTTCTTAAAGTATGATGTCTTTAGCAATGAATCAGGCGAGTATTACGTAAGCACAGAAATCGAAGAAGCTAAATCTTCAATGGTAAAATCAACTAAAAATAGCTCAAGCAACAGCGTACGTTGGAATGGTGACGAACCTATTAAGACCGTAGTTAAGAATGCAGTTGATACAATTCTTTCAAAAAGTAGTGATGGTCAATTCACTATGAAAGAAGTTATTGACTCAATAATTATAAAGTATCCGGACTTTAATAAAAGTTCAATTAGATGTCAATTGTATTCAGATTGTGTTAACCATAATTCGAGGAAATACTATAAGAGTGGGCAAATGGATTACTATTTTCAAATCCAAGGAACAACTTATAGATTATATGAAAAAAATAAGGATGGCAACTGGAATTCAGAAGGTCAGCAGATTAATTAGTTTAGCCAAGCAGTAAATTTTGTTCAAGTTTTAATGTAAGGTATAGATGTTAATAGAATACCGATTTTTTAATCAAGATATGGGATATTAAAAAGGAAAACTTCAAATGAAAATCAAAGAATTTATAGGTATAACAATTTTGTTTAATTAGAATGAGTATAAAAAAATGTCGAAGATGTTTTATTGAAGGGGGGAATAGTATGTTTGTCACTTTTGACGGACCAAATGGATCTGGTAAATCAACAATCATTAATGAACTTGCCAAATATTTGGTCTCTAAAAAAAAGGAGATCTATATCACAAAAGAGCCATCAGAGACTGAAATTGGAAAGTTCATACGAGAATCTGAAGAAAATTATTCATCATATATACTAGCTAATTTGGTTGCTGCAGATAGGCATAATCATATAAAAACAGAGATTTTACCATACATTAAAAAGGGAGGCATTATTTTATGTGACAGATATATCGCTTCTTCTTTAATATTACAGGTTTTAGATGGTTTGAGTATGAATGAAGTCATGAAGATAAATACTGGGATTTTAAAGCCAGATTTATCAGTAATTGTCTATGCGGACGAAAAAACAATCAATGAAAGGCTATCTGATAGACCAACTTTGACTAGATTCGAAAGAGATTTTAGTAGTAAAAGGGAAATCGAATTATCATTTAAAGCGGGTAATTATTTAGAGGAACTCGGTTACAAAATAGAATATATAAATACAGAAGAGCCCATAGCAAAGATTATAGAGAAGCTAGGGGATATCATCTTAAAGACGTATTCGTTGAATGATTGGGAGAGTACAAAATGAAAGTAGTATTGATTAATTCGCCAATTTATAACCGTTTAGAGTCAGAGGTAGCGGGTAATGAGTATTTACCACCGTTTGGACTCGGTTATTTGGCGACAAAAATTCAACAAAAAAATTGGGATGTAATAATTCTTGATTCAATACAATTAGGTCTTAATGTTTCTCAAGTGATTCAAGAGCTTTATAATATTAAGCCTGATATCATTTGTATTAACATTTTCTCAGTTAATATTCCAGTTGTTAAAAATATTTTGGAATCATATAAATTAAATGCAAAATTAATTGTTGGTGGACAGTGTTCGAAATTTATTTATAAAGATATAATTAAATGGCATACTGATAATGATTTAATTGTGATAATTGGGGAAGGTGATTTGATCATTTGTGATGTCATTGAAGATATAGTTTCTGAGGATCCTTTGTTTCAAAGTGAGACTCGTATAGTATACCAGGTAGATAATGCATCAAAATATTTCCCATCAAATATTAATATTTTACCTTTAAATAGAGAATTACTTAACGAATATTTTGTGGTAAACTATTATGGTTTGAAAGAAAAATCAATAATAACATCACGAGGTTGCATTTATAATTGTGCTTTTTGTGGAGCGGCAAAAAGTCTGAATGAAAAAAGCAAAATCAGATTAAAAGAAAAGGCTGTAATAGCTAATGAAATCAGCGATCTAATTACAGAAGACCCAACAGTTCAATGTATAAGAGTATTAGATGACTTGTTTTTAAGAAGTCCCAATTCGATACGAGATGCTACGGAAATATTCAGCATGTTTAATTTATCATGGAGAGCTATGGCACATATAAAGACATTTGAGAATGCCTCAGAAGAGTTACTCATTCAAATGAAAAAGAGTGGCTGCATTGAATTATTTATAGGAATTGAATCAGGCTCTGATAAAATCAGGAAAATGATTAATAAATTAGGAACTATAGATGAGATAAAGTATACTTCAGAGAAAATTTTAAAATGTGGAATTGATATCAAAGGATATTTTATCTTTGGCTTTCCATTAGAATCTCAGTGTGATATGGAAATGAGCCTTGAAGTTGCTACTTCTATATACAGAAATTCATTAAATTTGGATGGAAATTTTAGGACAAGTGTTTTTCAGTTTAGACCCTATCACGGAACAGCATTATTTAATAAATTTGTTGAACCTCAATTTGAATTGAACTATCAAGAAAACCAGAGGCTTTCTACGTTGCTTGATAGAGGCAATTTTAATATCCAAACTAAAAACTATAGTGAATGTGATGATAATGTATTATATGAATTTATTTATAAAACTAGTAAGCTAGGAGGACAATATGATTAAGGAAATAATGAATTGCCAAAAGTGTAACATGTGTAATAATCAAAGACCGTTATTAGATAAAGTTGAGGAGTGCGATGTTATGTGGGTCGGCCTTTCTGCTAAAAAAGTTGATAACATCATGGATGAAATCCCTTTATCAACATCTACTAGATCTGGAAAACTTATTAGTGAAATGGAAGCAGAGGTATGTGGGTGTAAGTTCTACAAAACTAATGTAGTTAAGTGTCTACCATTAAGCAATAATGGCAAACTAAGATACCCGACTAAAAAAGAAATGGATCTTTGCATTGTAAACCTTAAGAGAGAAATCGAGCTCCTGAATCCCAAAATTATTATTTTATTAGGCAATAATGTAATCCAATCAGTTGAAAAAAGTTTAAAAGTAACATTTGATAAATTCAATGACTATGAATATAAGCTTTATAGGCATGGCGATTACAGCTTTTTACCAATTCATCATCCATCTTATATAAGCATATACAAAAGAAAGAATAAAGAGATATACATTGATGCTGTTAAAGAGCTTATTATTTCGACGATTTGATATTGTGATAAGCCAGTGTACAATTCTTTTCATGTGAAATTGTAAGCAGTAAAATAAAAAATACAAATAATATGAAAGTACAATCAAAAGTAGAAAATCTGTTATACTATAATAAATATACAATGCTGTTTTAATATGGAGGTAAAAGTGTCATTTCAAAAGCAACAAATCCAGACAGATATAATTGATAATGTAATAAGTATTCAAAAAGCAACTTTAGATAATAATAATTTCACGAAGATACTTGAATATTTAAATGTATTTCTCGACATACACCAATCTATTGATTCGGAGGATAGAGAACTCATAAAACTGTGGAATGATATTGTTGCTGATATTATTGGAGTGATCCACACGGGAATTTCAGGGTTTTATAGATTGGCTATGATATCCCTGCGCAGTATTTTAGAAATGGCTTGCAGTTCTTTTTATTATTATGATCATAGAATTGAATATTTCATGTTTTTAGAACATGATTCAATTGCTGACAAGTATGTTACTTCATTAGTAAATGATTATCAATTCTTTAAAACAAACTATATTCAGTATTTTGCTGACGATATTGGAGAAATTGAAAAACAAAAGAATGCAGTATCTGAAAAATTAGTTTTAATTTATAAAAATCAATGTGATGTTGTTCATGGCAGATATAAAAAGCTTTTAAATTCTGAAGCGCTTAATATTGAATATAATGAAATATCGTTTAAAAAATTTGAAAAAATGTTTATAGAGACAATGAGTATCATAGCACTTATGTATGTATTGAGATTTAACGTACGTGATAATATAACACTACTGGAATTAGCTGAATTTACAAAGGTGGTTAAGTTTAATGGCAAATAATTCTAATTCATTAGGAAACTATATTGTAGATAGAACAGAAAGTTTAAATGACACTTCAATTCAAGATTATTTTATTGGAACGCAACATTCTCATATTGAAAGACTTTTAGATTCCGAACAATATATCTTAGAAGGATCACGTGGAATTGGCAAAACAATGCTTATGCGAAGTGCTGAAATAAATGCTTCAGAAAATTTCGGCAAGGATAGTATATTAGCTGTTTGGGTAAATTTTGAAGAATCGTTAAGGATTGCACGAATAAAAATAGTTGATGGCTCAATTGACCCATTTTTACAATGGACAATGGGTAAGATTTTACAAGAAGTTTTAAAAAAATGTATAAGTTTAAGGCCAACTTGTGCAGATCAGCTAAGTAGCAGACTAGCGAATATATTTAATAAACCTACAAATCATAAAATGGAAGATTCTTTTAGAAACTACGTAAATCTTCTTGACGAATATATAAAAGTTTTGGAACGTGGTGATATTGAGGATAGTGCAAAACTGAATGAACAGTCGCCATCAGTGAAGCTAGCTGAAATATTGGACAATCCAGTTAGTTTCAAAGAGTTTTTATTACAATTAAAAGAAGATTTTGAGTTAGAAAGAATTGTTCTACTCTTTGATGAAGCGGCACATGTTTTTTCTCATGATCAACAAGAAAAGTTTTTTACGCTTTTTAAAAGTCTCCGTAATCCGAATATTGCCTGCAAAGCTGCTGTTTATCCAGGCATTACAAATTACGGAAGATACTTTGAGAAAGGGCAAGATGCTAAAGAGTTACGAATTGATTGGAATGCTAAAGACATAAATGATATTAACTATATCAAGAGTATTCTACAAAAACGGATTGTGGCCTTTGACAACTCATATTGGTCGAAATTATGTAAAAATGATGAAGTGATACAAACAATATGCATTTGTAGTAACGGAAATCCTAGATTTGCATTTCATATTATTGATGAGTTAGACAATTCGAAAGTATTTACAAAGAGCAATATTATATATCAAGATGTTATAAAAGCAATTAGACAAGTGTTTGAAAATAAGTGGAAAGATTTTACATCCTTACAAAGCAGATTGAAAAAATATGAGTCATATATCAGAGAGTCTGAGATTTTTGTTAAGCAAGTAATTATAACAAATCTTAGAAAGTGGAATGAAAATAGAAGGAAACAGTCAAAAAAATTATCCATTGGGTTCTTTATCGAGACAAACGCTTATGATTCTATACCGCAAATTTTTGATATATTAGCATATCACAATATAATAACGATTGATTATAGCAAAAAGAGTATTGGTCACAATAATTATGGATTTTTAATAAGTCTTAACCCAAGCATCCTTTTTTCAAATAGAATCATTATTGGCGTTGAAGAAATGGATCAAGTTTCAATTGCAATTGAGAATAATCAGGCATATTATTCAACGACTCCTGAGATATCAGACCTACAAAAAAGAGTTGCACTTGAAAAAGAGTGTAATTGTTCAAATGAGAAATGTGATTTTTCAACAAATGAGGAATATAATTTTTGCCCTAAGTGTGGTAGTAAGATGAAACAAGAAGATGAAGATGTTGAATCTTTATATAATGTTTTAAGATCTCATGATATAGATAGCTTAAGATTAAGTGTGGCCATAAAAGAGAGATTAAAGAAGAAATTTTCAAATATAGGTGAGATTTATGATGCGGAAATTGACGAAATTAGGATGAACTATATACAAGATGTAAGAATAGTTCAAGTAAAAAATTCAGTTATTGAATATATGACTGGATGATTTAGAAGAATTATTTAACCTTGTTGATTGGTTTGATATAGCATACATTTTAGCGTAATGATACAATTTAGCGTAATTCAATAAACGCTAAATTGTATTATTTTTTGCATCCTTAGACATTGTTGAATTATGATGTACACAAGAGGTTGGACACAGAAACCTAAAAATAAGTTATAATAAT
>NZ_JAIPPU010000025.1 GCF_026646375.1 Acetobacterium wieringae | reverse complement strand
GGTGGCCGTACTGTTGGTTCTGGTGTTGTTGCCAAAATGCTGGAAGACTAATAACTGTCTGTAAACATAGAATAATACCAAAAATATTTGAGCGGTGCTGTTTGATCAGTTCGATAGCGTCAGGTAAATACAAATATCTTTGGTCAATCTTACCGCCTCTCTCGAGAGGCGGTTTTTTTATTTGATAAAGGTGAGATAAAAAACTCTGTTCGATCTTCAGCGACGTTTGTGATACAATAGAATCATAAATACTGTTGGGGGAAAGTTAATGAAAAAATATATCAGTGTAACCATTTGTGATAAGGTGGAGTCAGTCGGAAATGACTATAATAAGGGCTTTCGAAAATGTAAGACAGAAGAATTAACTCGGGAAATTGAGGATGTTTGTAATCAGTATGACGAGAAAGGCTATGATCTGGCATCAATTGTACCCATTGTTCAAGGACAGCACATCGTTTTTTCCAGCGACGGTAGCTGGGCCAACAGCGTTACTGAAGGGGTGATTATTACCTTTAAAGCGAAGTAGCCGATCAAAAAAGGTCTATTCAGAGAATATCTGAATAGACCTTTTTTAAATCAATAACTTAATTTCGGAAAAATCATTTTCGCGGAAAAACAGAAGCGCCTCATAGCTAACCCGATAGATGGATTTTTGGGGAATGCCCCAGCACCGGGCTGTATTTGAGATAATTAGAATCGAAAAATCTTCCACTGGCATTTTTATGCGGGTTTCGCAAAAAGCCCGGGTAAGCTCACGTCTGGCCCCGAAATCGGCAATCAGCAGGGCATCAAATTCAATCGGACGAATCCGCAGATTGTAATCTCGAACGAATTCATGATAAATATCGCTCATTTTTCCATGAAGAAATGGATAGAGGGAATCATTCTGGGAAATTTCATAATAAAAATGGTTAACGTGTGGATCACTTAATAAATAATGATACCATACCATGGTTAAGTAGAAGTGTCTTTCAAACGAATTAATGGGTTTATATCCGATCAGTTTCTGATTGAGTAGCTCGTGAATCGAATCCAGATAATCGTCAAAAATTTTAGCTATAAAGGTATCTTTGGTTGCAAAATGGTAGGTCATGGAACCTAAAGTTGTATCAGAATGATCAGCAATTTGTTGAATGGTAGTGGCATTATAGCCCTGATTATAAAATAGTTCTTTGGCACTCGTGTAGATGCGTTCTTTTGTCATCTCACCCTTGGTCATTTTTCGCATTGGTATTCTCCTTATAAGCAATGTGGCATAGCAATTTTAGCATTAAGTGAGAAAATTAACAAGGAAAAACCGTAAAAGTATGAAATAAAAAAATAATATAATGCAAATTACTAAAAAAACAGTAAAACGATAAATATTTAATAAAAAATACTTGACAAATCTGATGTAAAGGGTTACTATTTAGTAAGTCTTAGTAATATTACTGAAAAGAACAAAAATGACGAGGGTAATACTCCGGAAATTTTACTCTGGTCGATCATTAAAAAATTTTGAGGAGGCTCTTTATGGAAAAAAAACCCTTGAGTTCAGGGCTTAAGAGATTTTTCGGTGTTGGGGATCTTGGATTTACTCTGATGTCGAATGTCGAAGTATTTTATTTTGCATATTTCTTAACAAATATTGCAAAATTTGATTTGGGCACAACTGCAATAATTATGACTTTAACAAGTACAGTGGATATGGTATTGTCACCATTCTATGGTGGGTTTATTGATGCTTTAAAACCAATGAAGTGGGGAAAATACCGATCGTATTTGTTGGTAATCCCACCAATTGTTGTCGTTCTCTATACATTGATGTTTACGGTTATCGGTACTGGAATCGTACCAATGGTTATTATCTGTATTGCATTCATTACTTCACACGTGGCATGGAACTTTTCTTATGTTGCAAATATAGCACTTATTCCAACAATCTCAACTACGCCTGAAGATCGAACACAATTATCGGCAACACGAGGCGCATACGCAAATGTTGGGAAAATTATTTTCTCAGCAATGGGCTTAGCCACTATTTTATGGGTTGGCGAGTTAGTCAAAAACCCAGTACTTGGGTTCACGATTTCGGCATTCGCCATGGCATGTGTTTACTGGTTAGGTTATTTCATTCACTTTAAATTGACAAGTGGATATGAAGCAACAATTGAAGATGGAACAGCAAATACAAGCGTAGCAAAAAAAGAAAAAATTTCCATTGGCGATATGGCTCGATCATTGGTTCAGAACCCACATTTATTAGTACTACTGTTAGCAGATGTCGCTCGATGGACAGTAAACTTTGTTTGTGCCGGTTCGGCAGTATACTTCTTTACTTATGTAGCAAATGACGTTGCAATGTTTAGTGTTTATTTGTTGGTTGCTAATATTATGGCGGTAATTGGCTCCTATTTAAGTAAATATGTAGCGGCTAAAGTATCAACACGAACAGCCGCATTGATTGGCTGTTATGGTTTAGGCGCTTTCTTAATCGGCTGTCAATTCGTTGTCGGAAATATTACAATGGTTCTGGTGGTTCTTTCCTGTGCACAGTTCTTCTTAGGGTTCCTGTACGCCTTAATGGTTGCTTTATACGGTGATGCATCAATCTACAGTGAATGGAAAACTGGAAAAGCAGCATCAAGCTGGGTCATGGGATTATCGAATTTACCACTGAAACTGGCGATTTTCATCAAAGGTTTAATCATCCCGGCTATGCTGGCTTCAGTTGGTTTCGTTGCAAAAATGGATCCAGCGACTGCCACACCAGAATTAAAAGCTGGTATTACAACTTTATTCTGTACCATTCCTGGTTGCAC
Organism: Acetobacterium wieringae; assembly: GCF_026646375.1. Classification (GTDB taxonomy): domain Bacteria; phylum Bacillota; class Clostridia; order Eubacteriales; family Eubacteriaceae; genus Acetobacterium; species Acetobacterium wieringae_A. The sequence continues at coordinate 35,697 of NZ_JAIPPU010000025.1, read as the reverse complement.
AGTTCTGGCTGGAGCGGTTCTACTGACATTTGGATACCGTTTAACCAAAGAAAAAGTAACCCAATATCAGGCTGAAATCAATGCCAGAAAACAAATCACAGAATAACAGACATTAAAATAATTACATAAAAATAAGAAGCCATATTCAAATCAATTGATTGGCTTCTTATTTGTTTCATAGAGCGAATAGCGACATGTTGGGAGACAACAGAATAGCTAACGTTTAAAAATACGACAGAGGTGGATTATGAATAAAAAACAGATAATCGGATTGATCATTAGCATTGCCGTACTGATCGCCGTTTTTTTTCTACCCATACCAGTGGGTTTGACAGATAAGGGACTGATTACCATCGGACTGTTGCTGTTCTTTTTGATCATGCTGATTACTGAAGCGTTGCCGGTTGGAGTTATTTGTTTTCTGTGCCTAGCGCTATTGCCAACCCTGGGAGTAACAAAAAACCTGACTGCCGGATTAAGCGGCTTTACCAACACGATCTTATTTTTTGTTTTGGCATCATTCGGGCTGGCGGAGGCGGTGACCTCGACACCGATCGTTCAACGGATCTTGCATGCCTTACTTAAAAAATTTGGCAGAGACGTTAAGACTTGCGTACTGGCGATTATGGTGGCTGGAGCCTTGGTATCCTCCATCGTAACGGATGTACCATCAGTGGTTGTATTTATGGGTATCGGCGCCAGTTTTCTAAATCTTTTTAAGAACGAAACGGATCGCGAGCAAACAGCAAAATCGCTGATGATGGGAATTCCCATCGCTGTCATGCTGGGGGGGTTGATGACACCAGCAGGTAGTGGTATCAATATCTTAACCATTGGTTTGCTGCAAAACCTGGCGGGTATCCAGATCACCTTTATACAGTGGATGGCCTGTGGTATTCCGATTGTTATCGTGATGGTGCCATTGGCCTGGTTTATCTTAACGAAAATATTTCCTCCTGCAGAGATTGATAAAACGGAGATTGTGAGTTATTTGGAGGGGATTGAGGTTAAAGAAAAGGTTGACAGTCGGGAATTGAAAGTTATTACGATTGGTCTGGTTATGATTTTCTTTTGGCTACTCAGCTCATTTTATCCGTTTATTGAAGTAACTGTGGTAGCCTTGTTTGGGTGTGTCTCTTTCTTTTTGCCTGGAATTCGCATCCTCACTTGGGATCGTTATATGAAAGCGGTCAGCTGGATTTCATTTATTCTGATTGGAACGGTTTTATGTATTGCCAATACCATCGTTGCAAACGGTGTCAGCGAGTGGTTTGTCAACTATGTATTACCATCGTCTTTATCATTCTCATTAATGGGCGGGGTATTCTTTGTCTCGGCAATGTGCTTTGTGATCATGCTGATTGTTCCTGTAGCTCCGGCCTTAATTGGGGTGTTGACACCGGTTATTGTCAGTTTGGCAGCCACCACCGGTATCAATCCTGCATTACTGATCATAGCTCTTGGGTTATGTGCTGGTAACTGTTATTTATTCCCCATCGACACCATTCCTTTGATCACCTATACCGCCGGCTATTATAAGATGACTGATATGCCTAAAGCTGCGATTTGGCTCCAAATAGCGTTTGTTGGTCTTGCCACACTGTGGTTGCCGATCGCCGGAAATTTGGTGGGACTTGCTTAAAAAGGTTATTTTGTTAGTTAATTAATTCAGACATTTAATATTAAAGTTTAAAAAAAGAGAAGCCCTAGGGTGTAGGGTTTCTCTTTTTTTATAGCGATATTAAATTAAGGGACTGATATTAATTAAAGATGGTTTATGCAACCATTTCTTTTGCTTTAACAGCGGCGCTACCAGCATCAGGAGCAAATCCATCAGCACCAATTTCAGCTGCATATTCAGGAGTAACAGGTGCACCACCTACGATGACTTTTACGTCCAATCCGCTGGCTTTAATGGTTTCAACGGCTTCTTTCAGGGCAGGCATAGTGGTTGTTAACAGACCGGAACAAGCTACCAGTGTAACATTTTCATTTTCCTTGATGGCTTCAACAAAACGTTCAGCAGGAACATCCACACCCAGGTCAACCATAGTGAAGCCGGCACTTTCGATCATCATTGAGACCAGGTTTTTACCGATATCATGTAAGTCGCCAGCAACGGTTCCGATAATACAGGTTCCTAAAGAGTTTGTGGTATCTCCAGCTAACAGCGGACGTAAAACATCAACGCCTTTGGCCATGGCTTTAGCAGCGATTAACATTTCTGGAACAAAGATTTCTCCTGATGAGAATTTTTCCCCGACAATACCCATCGAGTCAACCATAGCTTGCAGGATATCTGCTGCAGAGCTACCTTCGTCTAATGCTTCCTGAACCAGGCCAGGAACCAGTTTAGTTTTACCAATTTCTACTTTTTCTTTAACTTCTTGAATTTTTGACATTTCTTTCTCCTATTCAGTAATTATGATTTTTATAAATATTAGTGTTTGTCAGCTGATTGTGTGATCAGCTGACTGAACTTATTTGACGCTTTAATAACGAAGCTTAGTTACAATCGATTATTTTTTCTGACCGAAAATTCCTTCGCGGTAAGCACCGATATATTCCATACAGTAGTCATCTTCGCCCAGCAGCGCTTCGGTGGCGTAGATGATTCCCATCAGATCACCATTGGTCGGATCAAGGATAGCACTGTCCAGACCGGCATTCATTGCCAGAACGGTAAAGCCCATGTTGACCATTTTTCGGGCAGGCAGGTTGAATGAGATATTACTGACAGCTCCGGTAACATGAATGGTCGGGTATTGCTCTTTAATGCTTTTGATGACTTCCACAACCATGGCAATGCCATCTTCAGATGTACAGAGCATTTCAACCAATGGGTCGATGTGCATTCTCGACGGATCAATGCCGTATTCTTTGACTTTAGCCATTAAATCAGCAAAGACATCCAGACGGTCTTTAGCGGTTTTAGGGATTCCTTTATCGCTGTTAAGCAGTGCGACACATTCCCATTTGGTATCAGCAATGGCTTTAAATGCCGCATCAACTTTATCACCTTCAAGCGATACCGAGTTGAACAGACCAGGTTTATTACAGTATTTCATCGATTCGATGCAGGTATAGACATTGGGGCTATCGACAGCAATGGGAATATCTGTAACTTCCTGAACCAGATCGATCAGCCATTTCATGGTTTCCAATTCAATATCATCATCAACTGAAGCACAGACATCGATATAATCGACGCCAGCTTCGGCCTGGATCTTAGCCAGATTTTTGATAAATTCGCCATCCTTGGCAGCGATGGCTTTGGCGGTGGACGGAATCGCACCGTTAATTTTTTCTCCGATAATAATCATTTTATCTCTCCTCTGGATATTAATTTTACCACTCTTTCAGAGCATGGATTGTTAAGTTGCTTTGTACTAGAATAGTTCTTTGGTCATTTTTTCGATGGCTTCATCACAGGCTTCGTAAACGCCCGGGAAGGAAGAAACGGGCAGCCCTTGACAAGCACCAGGGATGAAGTAGAGTTTTCCAGATTCACGGCAGGCTCGGGCAAATTCTGCTTCAATTTGCTCTTTTGTCCATTCGGGATGATCGATGACACCACTATGAACACCACCCATAAAGGTGATTTGTCCGCCGTATTCTTTGATCATTTTAGGAATGTCATTGGTTGTCATAACACCCTGCCAGATATCAATGCCCATTTCAATCATATAGGGAACTAAGGTTGCAGCGTAGCTGTCACTATGGTGAACAATCAGTTCAACACCGTTTGCTTTGTAAAAACCATAGATTTTTTTGTAGGATTCTAAAAAGAATTCTTCAAACATTGCTGGAGAAAGGAAGGTGGAAATTTGGCTGCCCCAATCGTCATGATGTAAAATTGCATCAGGATGCAGATTTTCAACCAACGCTTTAGCATAATCCAGCTCATATTCTGTTAAATATTCGATCAGTTCATGCATGGCTTCCGGTTCTTCATAGAAACTCATGAGTGCATTTTCCATACCCATCAGGTAATGGGTCATTTCAAATAAACCAGGAGCGATGAATGCAGCAACATATTTATTGTTTCGATCAACGGCGTTAGCGTCTGCAATGGCTTGATCCCAAGCTCCTTCAGGACGTTCCATGCTTGGAGCTTTGACATATTTTTTCCACTCAGTAACATCTTTGAGAACAACATGTTGCTCATCATGTACTGGGAAAGAGGCAAGTTGACCTTCTGGCCAACGGATGGTAATACCCCATTCATTGATTACTTCTTCACCGATTTGGGGTTTGATACGACCAGATGGTACGCTCATAATCATTTGTAGAAATTCATATTGTTTGACAAAACGATCTGGATTTCCACCGGTCATGACTTCTTTTAAATTCTCTTTGACAGTTAACATTGTGTGTAGCCTCCTTAGTTTATCTAGAATAGAATCATTGATCAGTTTTAGCAAAGCTGCTGATAATCACATATTTTGACTGCGTTTACAATAAAAATAACGATTAAATGAGCGAACAGATTTAAAACCAATATTTTAGTATAAGACAATTTATTTACTGTTATTTTAGTAAATATTCTTTCATTTACTGTGATTATAAACGGTTGCAGGTGTTTTGTCAACGAATATTTTTGTAAATAGTCATAAGTTATGGTTTTATTTAGAAAAATAGTCAAAGAAGCTGACAAAATCGGTTAAGTGCATTGCGAAGATATAAAAAGGCAGACGCGATTGTTGCGATCTCAAATGTAAAAGTTTGTTCGAAACGCTGGATTATTGAAATTATTTTCGATATTTTATTTTTTTTTAGAAACTCTATAATGAAAATGAAAGTACAAAAAAATATGATAAGGAGTGAGGCGGATGTACATTGACCCGATTGTTGTTCAGTATCCAGAAGCGTTGGAACAAGACCGCTTTGTAATTGCGACCTATTATTGTGCGACAAAACCTGAAACAAACATCATCAAATTCGCAGCTGCCATTGGCATTGAGCAATCCTGCGGCACATGGATTAAAGTCCCTCAGGAGACCGAAGAAATTCGTGAAAAATGTATTGGTAGACTTGTAGGAGTCTACGAAACACCGGCCTATCAGATTGGGCTACCAGAGGGGATCTCAGAACGTCATCTGATTATCCGGATAGCCTATCCATGGACAAATTTTGGAGATCAGTTTGCGATGCTTCTGAGTACGGTGATTGGCGAAGTTGCTGGATCGGGAAAAGTAAAACTGCTTGACCTCGAGTTTCCCGATTCATTTCTTCAGAAATTCAGTGGCCCAAAGTTTGGTATCAAGGGAATCAGAGCGCTTTTGGGGGTTTATGATCGGCCTTTACTGAACAACATGATCAAACCCTGTACTGGTATGTCACCGGCGGTAACGGCAGAGCTGGCTTATGAATCAGCGGTTGGGGGGGTCGATATTATTAAAGATGATGAATTAATTGCAAACCCCGATCATTGCCCACTGACGGAGCGAGTTAAACATGTAATGGCAGCTCTTAAGCAGGCTGACGATGAAAAGGGGGAAAAAACCCTTTACACGGTAAACATCACTGACCGGCCTGATCGTCTCAGAGAGAATGCGTACCGGGCACTGGAGGCCGGTGCCAATGCCTTGATGGTTAATTACGGAACAGTAGGTCTTGATGCCACCCGGATGCTAACTGAAGATCAGAACATCAATGTACCGATTCTGGGGCATCCGGCGTATAACGGCGCTGTCTATGAGTCAGCCTGGTCAGGGATTAGCGTCGGTTTGATTGGTGCTAAACTGCCAAGGCTTTCCGGAGCGGATATGATCATTTCATTTTCTCCTTACGGAAAACTAACCATGCTGATGGATACCTTTATCGATGCGGGTTATAAAATGATAGCTCCACTTGGAAAAATCAAACCGGTTTTTTCGATGCCCGGCGGCGGAACAACCCAGGGACATGTGGAGGATATTGTCAAAAAGTTTGGCATTGATGTGATCATTGCCAGTGGAGCTGGTATTCACGGACATCCGATGGGCACGCAGGCTGGGGCAAGAGCATTTCGACAAGCGATTGCAGCGGCTGTTGATGGGATTCCAACTGCGGAAGCGGCGCAGGAACACCCGGAACTCGCAGCGGCGTTATCATTGTGGGGTTTTTATCAGGAAGGAAAATCAGGAATTTTTGATTTAAAAGGATGATCCGATTAAGTTTTATGAACAAAGGAACGGTGAAAAATGATGTACGATATAGTAATAATCGGTGCGGGCGTTACCGGCTGTTGTATTGCCAGGGAAATATCCAGGTATAACGTCAATGCCTGTGTCATTGAGAAGGGTGATGATGTGGCCTCCGGCACTTCAAAGGGAAATAGCGGCGTGATACATTCAGGTTTTGATGCCAAGCCCGGAACGTTAATGGCAAAACTAAATGTCGAAGGCAACGCGTTGATGTGGAAATATGCGGAGGAACTGGATTTTCCGGTTAAGCAAAACGGAGCCTTGGTCGTTTGTACGGTCGAAGAAGAGCGCTATAAGCTGGATGATCTACTGGCACAGGCTAAAGCAAACGGCGTACCTGGAGTCGTGATTCTGGAGCGCGATGAGGTTATGAAAATGGAGCCGAATCTGACAGAAAAAACGGTAGCAGCTTTATATGCACCAACTGGAGGTGTGATCTGTCCGTTTAATCTGGCGATTGCGATGGCCGAGAATGCAAACGTTAACAAAGTTGATTTTCAATTTGAAACCGAAGCATTGGATATAAAAAAGACGTCTGACGGCTACGTCATCCACACTAATCGTGGGATCATTGAAACCAAAGCGGTGGTCAATGCGGCGGGAGTTTATGCAGACAAGTTTCATAACCTGGTCAGTGGCCAGAAAATTCATATTACAGCTCGAAAAGGCGAATATCTGTTGTTTGATAAATGTCTGGGGAGTGTTTTTACCGCATCGGTTTTTCCTTTGCCGGGTAAAATGGGCAAAGGAATTTTAACGGCGCCAACCCTCCATGGCAATCTTTATGTTGGACCAAGTGCCAACGATGTCGATGACAAGGAGTCACTGAATACGACCCAGGAAATTCTGGATGACCTGGTTGAAAAAGTTAAAGCGAATCATTTGTGCAAAGTGCCATTGCCATTAAACAAGATTATTACATCTTTTTCCGGACTACGGGCTCATGAAGATCAGCACGAGTTTATTGTTGGAGAAATCACCGATGCCCCGAATTTTTTTGATGCCGCTGGCATTGAATCGCCTGGTTTGACCAGTGCCCCAGCCATTGGTGTGATGTTGTCACAGATGATCGCCGCGCGTCTGGGCTTGGTACTGAAAGACGATTTTATTTCCCGGCGAAAGAGGATTATAAAATTTGATAAGCTGTCAGACAACGAAAAAAATGAACTAATTCGAAACAATCCCAGTTATGGAACAATTGTCTGTCGGTGTGAAATGGTGACAGAAGCGGAGATTATTGATGCGATTCATCGACCATTGGGAGCCCGGTCCATGGACAGCATTAAACGACGGACCCGGGCTGGTATGGGCCGGTGTCAGGCTGGCTTCTGTACGCCCAAGACGATTGCGATCCTGGCTCGGGAACTGGGTGTCGAGATGACTGCAGTGACAAAAAAAGGTGGCCGGTCACAACTGCTGTTTGGCAGTAACAAAGCGGTGTAATGAATGTGAGGTGATATAATGAAAAACTATGATATTGTCGTAATCGGGGGTGGTCCGGCCGGACTGGCTGCTGCCGCTGCCGCCAAACGAAACGGCATTGAGCAGGTCTTGATCATTGAACGCGATCAGCGTTTGGGTGGGATTCTTAATCAGTGTATTCATAACGGATTCGGACTTCATACCTTTAAGGAAGAGTTGACTGGGCCGGAATATGCGCAGCGTTATATCGATGAAATTGAAGCATTGAAGGTCGAATACCGGCTCAATACGATGGTGATTGATATCAACGAAGATAAAATGATCACGATCATGAATGCTCAGGATGGGGTAGTAGTTATTCAGGCTCAGGCTGTGATTCTGGCAATGGGCTGTCGGGAACGGCCCAGAGGAGCGCTGAATATCCCTGGCTATCGTCCGGCCGGAATTTTTACAGCCGGGACGGTCCAGCGGCTAGTCAATATAGAGGGCTTTATGCCCGGCCGAGAAATGGTGATTTTGGGATCGGGCGATATTGGACTGATCATGGCCAGACGTCTGACGCTTGAAGGCGCTCATGTAAACGTTGTATGTGAGATCATGCCATACTCCGGGGGACTCAAGCGGAATATCGTTCAGTGCCTGGATGATTATAACATTCCGCTGAAACTGAGCCATACTGTGGTAGATATAAAAGGAAGGGAACGCGTCGAAGGGATTACCATTGCTGCGGTTGATCACAACAGAAAACCGATTAAGGGAACTGAAAAACATTATCCTTGCGATACCCTGTTGTTATCTGTCGGGTTGATTCCCGAAAATGAGTTGTCCACAAATATGAATGTGATCATTGATTCCAGTACCAATGGTCCGGTTGTCAATGAGTGTTTTGAAACCAATATTGATGGGGTTTTTGCCTGTGGCAACGTCCTTCACGTCCATGATCTGGTTGATTATGTCTCTCAGGAATCGGAAGTTGCAGGAAAAAATGCAGCTGAATATGTGAAGGGACGATCAATCGCCCGCAATGAAAAATTTAGCATTGAAGTACAAGCGCAGGAAGGGATTGTCTATACCGTACCCAAAACGATCCAGCCAAATCGGATGGAAGCAGAGCAGATTATCCGTTTCCGGGTTGGCGATGTCTACCAGGATCATTATATCAGCGTCTATTTGAATGGTCAGCGGGTCATTCACCAGAAAAAAAGACTGATGGCGCCCGGTGAGATGGAACAGATAACGCTTCAAAAATCCGATCTAATGGCGCATAAGCAATGCCAAATGATCGGGATAAAGGTTGAAAAGGAGGTCCTGCGATCATGACAAAGTCACTAATTTGCATTGGTTGCCCATTGGGATGCATGATCACAGCAAATCTCGATGATGGAGTTGTAACCGAAGTATCGGGTCATAGCTGTAAAAATGGTGAGAAATATGCCAGCAAAGAATTAACCTGTCCGACCCGCACGGTAACGTCAACGGTCAAAGTATTTGGCGGCGACAGTCCCATGCTTTCTGTTAAAACAAAAAAAGACATTCCCAAAGAAAAAATAACTGCCTGTATCAGCGCTCTTAAGGATTGCGAGTGTCAGGCGCCCATTGAAATCGGTGAAATTATACTTAAGAACGTTGCAGACACGGGCATTGATGTTGTCGCAACCAAATGTATTCATTCTATTGTATGACAAGACGGTAATCAGCTTATTGTATAGGGGCTGATTCAGGGTGTTATATTTCATCACAAACAAATATTTATAAATATGAAAGGTGAAAAAAATGAAGACTAAAAAGTATGTATTGGGGATTGATTGTGGAACAACGAGCAGCAAGAGTATTGTGTTTGACCTTGCCGGAAATGAAATTGGCTCGGGACAGGTGCTGAATCCGTTAACCTATCCTTCGGCTGGTCGGGTTGAATGTGACGGGCCGGAACTGATCAACACCTTGTATGAAACCACCCGGTTGGCTATTAAAAACAGTGGTGTTGATCCGGAGGAGATTGCCGGTATCAGTTTTGATATGTTCCGTTGTACCATGGTCACCCGTGACAAGGATGGCGGCTTTACAACACCAATTATCATCTGGCAGGATTTGCGAAGTGCGGAGATGTTGCCGGAGATGGTCGAGATGCTGGAGGCTGATGGCATGACACCGGATGATCTCTATCATATGTGCGGGATGCCGTTGGGACCGGTTTTTCCCTCAGGAAAACTGCAATGGGTCAAAAAATACATGCCTGAAGCTTATGAAAATGCTACCCGGATCCATACGATCATGGGCTTGATGACCAAGGCCTACGGTGCAGATGACTATTACGATGACATCAATGATACACCTTGGCTCCAGTTAAATGGTGAAGATTTCCAATACAGCCAAAAACTATGCGATATTTTTGGCGTTGATATGAATAAACTGGCGCCGTTGCGTGAACCGGGAACCATTATTGGTGCCGTAACGCCGGAAGTAGCTGAAAAAACAGGTCTGGCAGTTGGAACACCATTGGTAATGGGAACCGGTGACCAACAGGCGGGTTGTGTCGGATGCGGCTGCGTCAAAGAGGGGACCGGTTATGCCTGTGGTGGAACGGCAGGGATTACAGCCGGCAAATCGCGGGCATTTTTACGGGATCCAGCCAAGAAATGCTATGTACTGGGAACTCCGGATGGGGCCTGGGTTATGGAAGGTCAGGCAAACTCTGCTGGTAGCGCCTTTAAGTGGTTCAAAGGCGAGTTCTGTGATGTCGAAGAATTAACGGCCAAACACCTGGGTACTGAAGTTTATGATTTTATGACAGATGCAGCTAAAAACTCTCCTCCGGGAGCAAATGGCTGTTTCTTCCTGCCATATCTTCAGGGAGCCAACACTCCCAATTATGAATCCAATGCCAGAGGCACTTATGTTGGCATGACAATTGCACATACGCGAAACGATATCACCCGGGCAACGATGGAAGGGATCTGCTACGATATTCGTGACATGCTGGAAGCCATGGTCGAAGGCAATGTTCCCAACTTCACAACGGTACGGTTGACCGGCGGCATCTCCCGATCCAAATTCTGGTGTCAGATGCAGGCCGATATTTACAATCGCCCCTGTGAAACGGTTGAGGTGGAAGAAGCGACGGCATTAGGCTGTGCAATGCTGGCTGCAGTGGGTGTCGGCATCTATAAAGACTACAATGAAGCGGCAGAAAATATGGTTAAAGTTACAGGACATTATGAACCTCACCCGGAATCGGCAGCACGTTATGAAGATGCCTATCAGACCTGGAAGCGCATCTATCAAGGACTTTCAGGCGATGCCTTTGATGCCGTTGCGGATTTCCAGAATAATTATCGCTAGACATGAAAAAAAGATCGGGGTGCATACGTCCGGTCTTTTTTACTGTTAATCTGATAATCAGAATCAGCTTTGGAAATGATCAGGAAATAGGGAAAGCCAAAAGTTTTGCCAGTTTCTGATCAATGATCAGGACATCAAGCAGCTTACCATTGATCAGTGCCTGGATGGCAGGACCTTTCTCGATACCAGAAGCGACAATGATTTTCAAAGGGATTTTTTTATACGTTTCAAGATCAATTGAAAAAGTACGCTGTTTCATGGAAGTATTACATTCGCAACCATTTTTATCAATAAAACGCAGCATGATATCGGCATAAGCGTGCTGACTAAGTAACTCCTGAAATTCTTCAGGCTTGAGATAATTGGTGGAAGCCAGCAGGGTTGTTGTTGTCGGATAGAGCAGTCCAACACCACTGATCGAGATATTGATATTCTCAAACAGGGTAGTCATTTTTCGATAGATTTCCGTGGATCTCAGCAATTCGTAATCTTCTGGTCGATCAAAGAGGCCATTGCGGCAGATTGAAACATTTTTGCCGCCAAAGGCCATTGCAGCACGTCGCACCAGGGTGTCAACAGCGAGCTTCTCGTCACAGTTGGCAATGCTGCCGTGCATTGTAATCACTTTAGCGTTGGCCTTTCGGCAAGGATTTAAATACTGGATGAGATGATACATGGTGCCGCCCCATGTCAAACCGATTATATCATCATCGGTGATAATCCGCTGAATATAGCGGGCGCCTTCCAGTGCGACCATTTTTTTAACAGTCAGGGCAGTGCCGGAATTGGTGTCGGATAACACCGGAACCACCAGTACTTCCCTCAGACCGGATTTTTTTCGGATGATGGTTGCCAGCTCGGTGCACTCTAAAAAATTCGGCTCGATCTCAAATTTGACAACGTTTTCATCAAGGGCGCGCTTTAATAGCCGCGAAACTGTTGATGCGGATATGTTCAAGATTTCAGCAATCTGATGCATATTTTTTTTTTCAACATAGTGCATATAGACAGCAGCATTCATGATACAAACGGATTGATTATAGACCTCGCTCTGCATTTCATCCTCCATTTTGAGTTAAAGGCTACTTTTATTATAACATGTCATAACTGGTATTGCAAAGTGAATGCAAAAATAATAGAATGGAGAAACACAAGCGTGATTAAAAAAAGCCGGGAATTAAAACCGGCTTTTTAGGTAGTGATTTTTCATAATCAGTCGTTCTGGTGTTTATTGATATAGTCGACAATTTCGTTTTTTCCCACCCGATTGACGCCGCTGTGCTCCACGTCAAATCCGGCATCAATCGCATGACCAAGTACCTTTTCCATTACTTCAGCGACCCGGGGACGACAGAAGGTTCCCTGACACCAGCCACAACCGGCTCGAGTACGTCGTTTAATGCCGTCAACAGTGGTTACAGGAATGCCCCGGTTCATGGCATCAATAATAGTTGCTTCATTGACTTGTTCGCAGCGGCAGATTATTTTTTCTGGGCTGGAGGGCATGTCCACCAGAGGCTGGATTTCTTTTACTGGTTTTAATTCAGTTCGGGTAATAATCGGAGCCCGGTAGGGATTGAAGCTGGAGTCTTCTTCTAAGGGGCAGTTTAGTTCCTTTAATAAGTCTAAAACCATTTCTGCAATAGCTGGCGAGGACGTCAGCCCCGGAGATTGAATACCGGCGCAATTAATAAATCCGGTCACAGGGGTAGCTTCAATAATAAAGTCATCAGTGGAGCTGACCGCCCGAACTCCAGTAAAACTACGGATAAATTGTTTGATATTTAATTTATCAGTGGTGTGTTTGGCTTCGTTAAAAATCTTCAGGAGCCGTTCAGCATGGGTGGATTTGTCCACGGTGTCTTCATTGACCGCATCAGGACCGATTAAAAGGTTGCCATAGTAGGTTGGCGTGACGAGGATGCCTTTACCCATTTTAGTTGGCATTTGGAACAAAACGGTATTGATGATACTGGCAGAGCCCCGCACCATCAGGAGGTACTCACCGGTTCGGGGCGTAATTGTGAAATAATCGACGCCAACCATTTTTGAGATTGTATCGGAGGAAACACCGCCAGCATTGATTACATAATGTGATTGGAACCGCTTGCCGTTCAGGTCCATCAGATCAAAGCCATCAGCAGTTTTTTGAATCCCGGTTATTTCTGTGTTTAATAATAGCTCAACACCATTGGCTACGGCATTTTCAGCCAAGGCAATGGCCATCTCGTAAGGAGAGCAGACGCCAGCCCCTTTACAATACAGGGCGTATTTAACGGCTGGGTTGACATTAGGTTCCATGGCCATAATCTGGTCATGATTAAGAATTTCCAGGTCATCGACACCATTTGCCAGGCCGTTTTCATATAATTCCTGAAGTTTTGCCAATTGCTCTTCTTCAAAGGCCAAAACCAGCGATCCGATTTTTTCAAAGCCAAAGTTGAGCTCCGCATTCAGTTGGTCAAATTGTTTCCGGCCTTTGAAACACAGCCCCCCCTTTACTTTGCTATGGGATTCTGCAAAGCCCCCATGGACAATGGCTGAATTGGCTTTAGTGGCTCCCATCGACACATCATCTTCCTTATCAAAAACAACAACAGATAATTTGTAACGGCTTAAAGCTCGGGCGATCGAGGTTCCGATGATACCGGCGCCGATTATAGCAACATCATACATAGCAGTCTCCTTCAGTATTATTAGATTTTGAGCAATAGAATGCTTAGATTACATACCCATTTTCTTTGGCATCTCGCAGAAATTCGTAGAAAAATTCCCGTTTTACATAGTTTAGCGGGGCATATTCCTGCTGGTTGTAGGCAAAATTCAATTTGGTGACAGCGGCCTCAAAGGAGATATTCTCCAGCGGAATTCCACCGGCAGCAATCAGTTCCCGACAGGACGCATAAAGATCGCCGTGTATATTTTTGTAGGAAATCAGATAATGATCGACCTGGGGATTATTTTTGATAAAGGACAAGAGCGACGTTCCGTTTTCTCCGGTAACATTACCGCTGCCACAGTGGTACAGTGAATGAAGAACAGCCCGGATTGGACGGTTATGCAAGTTGATCACTTCATAGTTTAAACCGGGATAGGCGCGCAGGGCCAATACTTCATTACGAAATTCGGCAATGGTAGGGACACAGTCGGGAGCCGGATTGTAAAGTTTGAGCATGGACGGATTTTTAGGACTGGGGACGCAGCACAGTCCTCGATGATCATAAACACCTAACGGATCACCAAAACTGGTAAAGTCATCCCGTAGCCAATCTGCTTCCTGAAGCCGGGTGGCCAGGTGAACATAAATAACATGATCACTATTTTCATAAAGGGTATAAAAACCAGGCAGTTTCATATTGATGATAAATGCCACTGCGGCTGAAAAATTGGCGATGGCATTGCTGTTTGGTTCGCCGATGGCGTAGTTGGCAGCCACTAAAACGATTGGAATCAGAGGACTGTCAAGACCATAAGAAAGGGCGGCCCCGGTATAGGGCAGGGTATCCGATCCGTGGGCAATAATGACACCATCATAGTCGCAAAGACGGTGGGATTGCAGGGTTTCTATTATTTGCAGCCAGTGTTTTGGTTCGGCGTTTTCACTGAGGATATTAAAGGGCCGAATGACCGTAAATTCGACTTGACTATTGCTTTGCTCTTTGTAGATGGCGAGTAAGTCATCACCGCAACGGGAATCGACATCGATACAACCATCATTGACAGCGCTGCCGATGGTACCGCCGGTTAATAATAATAAAATTCTGGGTATTTTTTCCATAGCTGAGCATCCTTTCGGTAATTTAGAATAATTATAGCATCTAATCAGGAGCAGGGGAATAAAAAAAGCAAACAGCAGAAATGTGTTTGCTTTTTTAAGCGCAGATCAAAAGAAATCAGACAATCACACCATTTCATTACGACCAAGAAAGGTGTTTTGCATGTACCGGTTTGAAAAATCAGGATCGGTAGCTAACTCGATGTGAGTGGTAATTTTGGGGATCTCCTCACAGCGTTTGGCTTCATCCTGAGACAATAGAAATAGTTGGGAGCCAGTTCCGGCGCCATTACCAATGGAGCGGATCGGCACGTCGGAAATCTCCGGGAGTAAACCAATAAACTGAGCATTTTCGATATCAATATAATTTCCAAACGCACCTGCCAGAGTTATTTCCTTGAGATCCGTTGCTTTGATGCCATACTTTTCAGTGAGCAGGCAGCAGCCGGTAAAGATGGCAGCCTTGGCCAATTGTACTGCCCGAACATCTTTCTGGGTGATGATCATTTCTTTGCCGTTGGGGTTATCCTGATGACGGACAAAAACGAAATAGCGTTGATTGTTCTCGTCGGTTTTAAACCGATCTTTAAAGGGGTGATTATCGAGATCCTCGCCTTTAATAAAATTACCGCGATCATAAATCAGTTTTTCCCGGAACAGGAAGGCGATGGCATCAATGATCCCAGAGCCACAAAATCCCAGAGGAGCAGCATCGCCGATAACGTGACATTTGATTTCATTGTCAATCAGTTCAATTTTTTCGATGGCACCTGTGGTACCACGCATCCCCATGTGGATGCCAGCTCCTTCAAGTGCAGGACCGCAGGCCGTGGAAGCGACAAAGTAGCGGTTCCGGTTGCCGACAGCAATTTCGCCATTTGTACCTAAGTCAATCATCAAGCGGTAGTCGTCATCCTTTGGTAAACCCAGTAACACGGCTGTCGTATCGGCACCGACAAACCCACCTAATAAGGGTAGGAAGGTTATTTTACCGTTGGGATTAATATTGACGGCAAATTCATTGGCATTGGTAACCACCATATCCCGGGTAATGCCAGTAAATGGAGAAAGACCCAAATGTAGGGGATTCAAGCCCAGAAAAAGATGGGCCATGGTGCTGTTACCGCAGAATACACACTCATAAACAGCTTCTGCAGCTATCTTTGATTCATAGAAAAGGTTTGAAAGGATATTGTTGACAGTTTCAATAATGGCATGTTGGATCGCTTTCAAATTTTCTGGCGAGGTGGATGCATAATCGATACGACTGATCACATCGCCGCCAAAAGATATTTGCTTATTCAAGGAGGAGTACTGATGAATCAGAACCCCACTTGTGAGATCATAAAGGTAGCCGACAACCGAGGTCGTTCCAATGTCAAAGGCAACGCCGTAGACGTTTAGCGAATCATTGCCGGGGATCATATCAATCACTTCATCATTATAGAGTACAAAATTCATCAAAGGAAGGCTCTTCTGATGAAAGATTTCAACAGATTTCTGTAATACTTTAATAGAAGACATCCTGATTGGCATTTGAAGGGCGTTGCGGATGGTTTCAAGATCGTAGGAACACATCTCCGTTTTTAAGTCAGCCATTGGGATGGTCACAACCCTGGTTTTCGGGTTGAAACTCAGCTCATTATTGTCGGTGGTTTCCAGAATTTGCGAAACAGCGGCTTCTTTTGAAATGAGAATGGCCATATCGTTGGAAACGGGATGCTGGCAACCAAGGACTTCGGAAACTAAATCGTTTTCACGAATGGTAACAAGGCATTTCTTGCACGTTCCCTTGCCTCCGCATACTAGATTTTGAGGAAAGCCAACCTGAGCACAGGCTGCAGCAACGGTTATTCCCGTTTCAACCATGATACTTTTATCCAACAGCGGAAAAAAAACACGAATTGTCTTAAAAGATGACATATAATTGTCCTTTCTTAGTTATAAATTGGGGTGACCAGTAAAATATTATCCAAACTGACTTTATTATACCCGTTTAAAATAAGATTTTCAATATGATAGATTGATAATGATAAAATTGTCGAGTTGATAAGTATTTTTTAAGATGGTGGATACTTTAGAAACTTATTGAATTTGATATCAATTTATTCGGTCATTTGAGTAATATATGCATTGAAGGTCGTGGAGCAGATTTGAAAAATTCAGATGTTAACTGGGCTAATCTGTTTCTTGAAGTTTTGAAAAAGAGATGCTGATAAGTTGAACAAAAATCTTATTGTCAAGAAGATGGTGAGGATAAAAAAAGAAGTCTCAGAATGCAAGAGTAAAAATAAGAGCGATTGATAATGAATATAATGAACTACAACATCGATACAAGGAGATATATTACCCCTAAATGGTTCGTTTGAGATTTAACAAACAATAAAAGAAAATAAATTGAATTAAACTAGAAATAATTTGACTTTTTTTTTGAATAATGGTAATCTGAAATAAATTTGTATATACAAGTAAATAGTGGACAGTCTGCCCGGTATCAGTATTTCAGAGAACGGACTTAATAGGGCATGTAGAATAGCATAATTTGGAAAATAAGTTTTCAAAAAGAGGAAAGAAGGTGAAATTGAGAGACGGTCTTTGGTGAAAAGGAATTCTATGGTAGATAGTAAGTGGATAAGTCAAGTGTAGAAAAAAATGGAAATTGATCTATAATTACAAAAACAGGTTATTTTTTCAGAAAACCGCAAAAATGTTTTACTAAAATCGATTTAAGAACAGTAATAAAAAATAATAGTGAAACAAAATACAATTGATGGTTGAATTGCAAATAAGTTTTGTGTCGCAGAGTAAAATATTGTTCAGATAATCGATGTAAACCCCGTAAATGTAAACGTTATTCGTATTTTTTCAGTAAAAAATTGTCACATTTATTGTTTGATTTTTAGATTAAAATCATATATCATAAATGCAGATGTTAAAAATTTATCAAAGTATTGGAGGAAATAATATGGGTTTTAAATCAGACATTGAGATTGCACAGGAAGCTACACCACAGGATATTCGTGAGATAGCAAAGAAATTGGGTTTAACAGAAGACGATCTGGATTTATATGGGAAGTATAAAGCAAAGGTTGACTATAATCTGTTAAAGAAAAACACCGGAAAAAAAGCCCGGTTAATCCTGACTACTGCCATCAATCCAACACCAGCCGGTGAAGGAAAAACAACCACTACAATCGGGGTTGCGGATGGGTTATCACGAATTGGAAAAAATACCCTGGTAGCCTTGAGAGAGCCATCCTTGGGACCAGTATTTGGTGTCAAAGGTGGAGCCGCAGGTGGCGGATACGCTCAGGTTGTGCCAATGGAAGATATCAACCTTCACTTTACCGGTGACTTCCATGCCATCGGAGCTGCTAACAATTTACTGGCAGCAATGCTGGATAATCATATCAAACAAGGTAATGAATTAAAAATTGACCCTAAAAAAATTACCTGGAGACGATGTGTTGACATGAATGACCGTCAACTGCGAAACATTGTTGATGGTTTAGGTGGATCCGGAGACGGTGTTGTCCGTGAAGATGGATTTGATATCACCGTTGCATCTGAAGTAATGGCAGCTTTCTGTCTGGCCAGTGACATCTCTGATTTAAAAGTCCGACTGGGCCGCATCATCGTTGGCTACAGCGTAACTGGCGAACCCATCACCGCTGAGCAGTTAAAAGCCAACGGCGCCATGGCTGCTCTGTTAAAAGATGCCTTAAAACCAAACCTCGTTCAAACTCTGGAAGGCACACCAGCCTTTATCCATGGTGGACCATTCGCCAATATTGCTCATGGCTGTAACTCTGTAATCGCTACCCGTATGGCCATGCATTTTGCTGACTACGTGGTCACCGAAGGTGGATTCGGAGCCGACCTTGGTGCTGAAAAATTCCTTGACATCAAATGCCGTATGGCTGGTTTAAAACCAGATGCCGTAATTATTGTTGCTACCGTACGAGCCCTTAAATACAATGGTGGCGTAGCTAAAGCTGACCTGAACGAAGAAAATCTGGATGCTTTAAAAGCCGGTCTGCCAAATCTTTTAAAACATGTTGAAAACATTACTCAGGTATTTAAATTACCAGCAGTAGTAGCCATCAACGAATTCCCACTGGATACCGAAGCGGAACTGGCACTGGTTAAATCGGAATGTCAGAAACTGGGCGTTAACGTGGCTATTTCCCAGGTATGGGCAAAAGGCGGCGAAGGCGGAGAAGAACTGGCTAAAGAAGTGGTTCGCTTAATTGACGAAAGCGAAGGAAACTTCGAATTCTGTTATGACTTGGATATGCCAATCAAAGCAAAAATCGAAGCCATTGCCACCCGTATTTACGGAGCCGACGGTGTAGACTTTACCCCAACCGCAGCCAAAGAAATCGAACGATTGACTGCCCTTGGCTTTGACAAGGTGCCAATCTGTATGGCAAAAACCCAGTATTCGTTAACCGATGATCAGACCAAACTGGGTCGACCAACCGGTTTCAGAATTACTGTACGTCAGGCGAACATCTCTGCAGGAGCTGGCTTCATTGTTGCCTTAACCGGTGAAATCATGAAAATGCCTGGTCTGCCAAAAGTACCAGCGGCCGAAAAAATTGATGTTGATGAAAATGGCGTAATTGCTGGTTTATTCTAGAAACAAAAGCTTTTGAATCGGGCGGGTTCTGCGGAACCCACTCGATCATTATTACGATAAAAATTACAATAAAAATTGAAGTGGAGTTAGTAAATGGAATTTGATGCAGTAGGAACTGATCTTGGTTCGATCTCAGAAAAAAAATGCACAGAATTTGTTGAAGCCCTGTACAGCAAGGCAGCGGTTCCTGGTGGTGGTGGCGCAGCCGCATTAGTCGGTGCAGTTGGAACGGCTCTGGCTGGAATGGTTGGAAACCTTACCACAGGAAAGAAAAAATATGCAGAATTTGAAGACGATATTCAGCGTATTTTAAAAGAAGCGCAAGTGCTTCAGGATCGTCTGTTAGCGATGATTGATGAAGATGCAAAAAACTTTTTACCACTATCAAAGGCTTATGGCCTTCCTAAAGAAACTGAAGAAGAAAAGGCTTACAAAGAAAAAACCTTAGAAGAATGTACAAAGGTTGCTTGCAGTATTCCGCTTGAAATTGTCGAAGTATGTTACAAAGCAGTTTTATTACAGGAAGAACTGGTAGGAAAAGGTTCAGCGCTGGCAATCAGTGATGTTGCTTGCGGTGTTCAGTGTTTAAGAGCGGCTATGATCAGTGGTTGGGTGAATGTTTTAATTAATATTAAAACAATCAAAGACGCAGATTATGTAGCTGATGTTAATAATCGAGTCAAACCGATGCTGGACAAAGGCGTTGAAATCTGTGATCGTGTTTATGCAGATGTTGAAAAACAACTTTCATAAAAATAATTAAAAATTTTGAACAAAGAGGAGAATTATAATTATGGCAGCAAAATTATTAAGCGGAAAAGAAGTTAGCGAGTCAATGCTGGCTGAAGTACTGAAAGATGCCAACGAACTAAAAGAAAAAGGCATCCAGGTAAAAATGGCAATCATGCGAGTTGGTGAAGATCCCGGTTCTATTTCTTATGAAAAAAGCATCATCACCAGAATGGGAAAATCAAATATCGAAGTTGAATCTGTTCAATTCCCAATCGACGTAACCGAAGCTGATTTTATTGCCAAACTTCAGGCAATCAACGAAGACAAAAACATTCACTCTGTGTTAATCTTCCAGCCGCTTCCAGATCAAATTGATGCTGAAAAAATCAAATATCTGTTAAGCCCTGAAAAAGATCCAGATGCCCTTAATCCAACAAACTTAGGTAAATTGATGATCGCAGACGAAAGAGGATTCTTCCCATGTACAGCTGAAGGCGTTATGGAAATGTTCAAATTCTATAATATCGATGTTAAAGGCAAAGACGTTGTTGTTATTAATAACTCCAACGTGTTGGGAAAACCACTGACAATTATGTTAACAAACGAATTTGCAACAGTTACAATGTGTCATGTACACACTAAAGATACATCATCTTTCACAAAAACTGCTGATATTGTTGTTACCGCTTGCGGTATTTACGGCTTGGTCAGACCAGAAATGTTAAATGAAAACTGTATTCTGATCGACGTTGCAATGTCTCAGATGAAAGACGAAAACAAAGAATTTATTTTAAACGAAGAAGGCAAGAAAATCCGAGCTGGGGATGCTCACGTTGACTGTCTGGACAAGGTTGCCATGATTACTTCAGCAACACCAGGATGTGGCGGCGGAACAGGCCCAATTACAACAGCTTTACTGGCTAAACACGTTATCAAAGCTTGTAAAATGCAAAGCGGATTACTATAAAATCTGAAAAAACAAAGGAGGTATACAATTGGAGGATTACACGAAGTTTAAACTGAAAAGAAAGGAAGAGCTCGATGCGGTTCTGGCAGATAAGAATGACTTATTTGTTGTAGCCTGTAACAAATGCTTCAAAGAACTCGCTAGTTTTGATGAACCTGAATGCGGTCTTTTTGAAGAAATTGCCAAAGAACAGGGCAAAAATATCGTTGGCTCGGCACAAATCGATTTTCTGTGCAACGAACCATTAACATCGAAGGCCTTCCAGGATCTTATTCCCCAAGAAGCCAAAAATGTATTTGTTATTTCATGTGGTCTGGGTATCCAAACCATGGCAGGATTGCTTGATATTCCGGTTTATGCCGGCAGCGATACTGTAACTGTTGATGGTTACCATGGAATGGCATTGACAACGACCTTATGTGAAGCATGTGGTCAGTGTTATTTGAACATGACCGGTGGGATCTGCCCAGTTGTAGACTGTTCTAAGAGCCTGTTGAACGGCCAATGCGGCGGTGCTAAAAATGGTAAATGTGAAGTTGATAAAGAGATGGACTGTGGATGGCAGTTGATCTATGAACGACTGGAAAAACAGGGACGCTTACAGGAACTGTTGGATAAACCAGTGGAACTTCGGGATTACACCAAAGTTAATCATAAGTTTGTCAGTGAATATGTAAAATCTGTTCGTGAAGAACGATATGAAGGTTACTATGGTGGTATTCATCCAACCGAATTCAAAGAACTGAGTGAACATATTGGACTGGTACCATTCCCAGATCCAGTCAATGTGGTTATTCCCATGTCACAGCATGCTGGAGCTCCAGCTGAGCCAATTGTTACAGTTGGTCAGCAGGTTAAAATGGGTCAGAAAATTGCTCAGGCAGCTGGTGTTGTCAGTAGCGCAATTCACGCCAGCGTCAGCGGTACTGTCGTAGCGGTTGAACCGCGACGACATCCTGTTAGCGGCTTAGATTCATTGGCGATTGTGATTCAATCAGATGGCAAAAATACTCTTGACGAGTCAGTAAAACCAGCTGGCGACATTGATAGTCTTTCTGCTGATGAAATTATCGAAATTGTCCGCGAAAAAGGTGTTGTCGGGATGGGGGGAGCTGGATTCCCAACTGCCGTTAAACTTAAATCGCCAAAACCAATTGAACTTGTATTACTTAACGCCTGTGAATGCGAACCAATTTTGACCGCCGATCACCGGGTTCTGCTCGAATATGCTGATGAAGTGATTTATGGTTTAAAAGCGATGATGAAAGCTTCTGGTGCGCCAAAAGGTGTGATTGCCATTGAAGATAATAAAATGGATGCTGTTGAATTGATGCAGTCAAAAACTGCTGATATCGAAAACATCGAAATTGTAGTTGCCAAAACCAAATATCCACAAGGGGCTGAAAAAATGCTCATCAAACGGGTTATGGGCAAACAAGTTCCAAGTGGTGGACTGCCAATGGATGTTGGTGCAGTTGTATGTAACGTCAGTACCGCCAAAGCCGTTTCTGATGCAATCCAGCTCGGAATGCCGCTCATTGAACGGGTTGTTACTGTCAGCGGTAACCGGATGAATAAACCAGGTAACTACTTAGTTAAGATTGGTACCTCAGTCAAAGATATCGTCAACTATTGCGGCGATGTCAAAGGCGATGATGTTACTGTTAAAATTGGTGGTCCAATGATGGGCTTCGCCCAGGCGGATCTCAATGTACCTATGCTGAAATGTTCTAATGGTATTATTGCCGTAGAAACCATTGTTAAAGAAGCCGTTGAGTGTATCAAGTGTGGCCGTTGTATGGATGTATGTCCAATGGAACTTCGCCCACTTTATTTCACAAAATTCGCTTTAGAAGAAAACTGGGAAGGCATGAAAGCACAAAATACCATGGATTGTATTGAATGTGGATGTTGTGAATATATCTGTTCATCAAAGATTCCAATTGTTGAGCGTATTAAAATCGGAAAAACTGCTATAAGGGAGGGTAAATAATATGCTGATTACCCAACTAAAATCACAAGAAGCAATTGAAGCGCTGGCCCAGGGAAAAACAGTAATCATCAACTGTCATGGTTGCAAAGAAGTTTATTTTGCAGAACATGAAGCGGATGCATTTCAAAAAGAACTGTCAGCCAATAAAGAAGTAACTCAGATCATCACCACCGATTATATCTGTAATCCAGATAATCTGAAGCTGCAATTAAAAAAACATACTGATGTCATCAATGCGGCTGATACCATTCTGGTATTCTCCTGTGGTGTTGGGATACAGACTGTTGCCGCACTATTTGAAGGCAAAAAAGTCTATTCCTGCTGTGATACCTATCCATTGCCAGGATTCCAGGGTGTAACTCCTCTGAATGTTGATTGTGGACAGTGTGGCGAATGCTACCTCAATGGTACTGGTGGAATCTGTCCAATTACTGCATGTTCAAAGAGTCTGATCAACGGCCAATGTGGCGGTGCCAAAGAAGGCAAGTGTGAAGTTGATAAGAACATGGAATGTGGCTGGGAACGAATTTACAGAAAATTGGAGAAACTGGACAAACTGGATAACATGAAATATGACGCACCCAAAGTGCGCAACTATAACAATCCAAACGCAGAATAACCAATAATTTAAAAAGAGTAGGAGTAATTATAAATGAGAATAACTGAGCTGTTTGAACGTGGCGAGTTTGTATTAACTGCGGAAGTAGGACCTCCAAAAGGGGTTGAACTTGACCATTTAATTAAAGATGCCCATGAATATTTAAAAACCCGGGTTCATGCATTGAATGTAACGGATAACCAATCCTCAGTCATGAGAACAGGTTCACTGGCAACCTGTCGAGTTCTTAAGGATGAAGGGCTTCTGCCAATCTTCCAGGTGACTTGTCGAGATCGAAATCGTATTGCCCTGCAGTCTGATATCTTAAGTGCAGCATTACTGGGTATTGAAAATTTACTACTGTTAACTGGAGATTACACAACATTGGGTGATCATCCTCAGGCAAAACCAGTTTTTGATTTAGATTCTGTTTCATTGATTCATGCAGTAAAAAGATTGGAAGAAGGTTTTGATATTGCGGGCAATGAAGTAGATGGCGCTCCTCCAAAATTTGCCAAAGGTGCTGTTGTATCACCTTGTAGTGATTCAGTCGATGTTCAGTTGGCAAAAATGGAAGCAAAAGTAAAAGCTGGATGTGAATATTTCCAAACTCAGGGTGTTTATGAGCCAGAAAAATTCATCAAATTTATGGAACAAGCAAAACAATTTGGCGTGCCTGTACAATTGGGTCTGATCATTCCTAAAAATGTCGGTATGTGCCGATATATGAATGCCAATGTAGCTGGTGTTCATGTTCCTGATGAAATGATTGCTGAATTGCAGGCAGATAAAGAAAAAACCAAAGCTGGTGATACTGGTGTTGAAATCTGTGCTCGTCTGATTAGAGAATGTAAAGACTATGCTCAAGGTGTTCATATCATGTCATTAGGTTGGGAAAATAGAATTCCAGAAATTCTCGACTTAGCTGGTATTGCACCAATCACTCCAGTCGTTTAAGATCAAATTCAAAACGAATACCGGCCATGCCGGAGATTCTAAATGCTCCTCTTAAGGTGAGCGGTTTATCTCATAAGCTGCTCATTTTAAGGAGAATGGTTTATTCGAATAAACCGTTCAACTTATGGAGGAGCATTTATTTTGGTTATATCGCTATCAAAACTGATGATACGCGTAGGTTTACAGGTTGGTGATAAATTGAAAATAGCAGCAATTGCAATCGAGGCAGCTAAATCTGGAGTTACGGATATGCGTTGCGATGTGTGCGTAAACAAAAAGCATGTTAATTGATTGCCATGTTCATGTTGGGCTCGGTCAATTAAAAGGTTTGAAAAAATCTGATGTAGCTGATGAAGTCTCGATTGAGGCGATAAAAGGACTAATTAAAAGCTTTCAAAATAAAGGGGTACAGGCAATCCGTGATGGCGGGGATGGTTCAGGAATTGGAATAATCTTCAGAGATATTTCAAAAGATTCCGGTCTTATTTTTAAGACCCCCATTCATGCATTATATAAAAAGGGCCATTATGGTGACTTTTTAGGTGACTCCGTGGATAATGGAAAAGATGGCATCAAAAAGATGGATAGTCTCATCAAAAAGAAGCCTGATTTTATCAAAATTATTTTAACCGGCATCATGAGTTTTACCGATCTTGGTGCCTCAGGTCCGGTGGGGTTTTCTAAAAGTGAATGTTCGGAGATGATTGATTATGCCCATCAAAAGGGTTTATCAGTCATGGTTCATGCCAACACTCCAGAGGGTATTATGATCGCTTTGACATCGGGGGCGGATACCATTGAACACGGATATGGAATTAATGATGACTGCCTTCATGCCATGCGTGAAAGTGGTGTAATCTGGGTGCCGACCCTGGCACCTTTTGCCAATATCGCCAGGTGTAATGAACGTAGCCCGATGAAAAAATATCAAAAAGTATCGGAAACGTATTTTAGACAACATCAGTTGATGGTAAGAAAAGCGGATGCAATGGGTGTGAACATCGCACTAGGTAGTGACTCGGGAGCGACATTAGTTCCCCTGGGGCAAGGTACTTTAGATGAGCTTGCTTATTTGCTTGACTGTGGATTGACCGAAGAAAAATTGGAAAACATTGGAAAATGGGTTATTGACCTCTAATTATGAATGCGCTTAAGAGAATCCCTGTAAATTTTATTTACAGGGATTCTTTCTTTTTAGCTAATACAAACAAAGTAAATAGAGAATGTGTTTTTTAAGAATATCAGGGTATAAATATTCAATAATCTATTTAAATTTGGGTGGTGTGCATATGTTATACGAAAAATTTGTGGCGTGTCTGGAAAAGGATGATAAACCGAATGCGGTGCGGGTTGCCCTCGACGCCCTGGAAACCGGTAAAGTGGGAATTGTCGAGTTGTACACGGAGTTGTTAATTCCGGCTCAAAACAAAATGGAATTGGAAGAGCGAAGAGAATCAGTAGCGATCTGGAAAGAACATTTCAGAACCTCGGTGGTTCGAACGGTCATTGAATACTGTTATCCCCGGGTTGTAAATGAAGGAATGCGCAACAGCTTTAAAAGTGGCCGGAAGAAAATTGTGGTTTTTTGTCCAGCAGAGGAATACCATGATATTGGGGCCCGGATGATTGCTGATTTTTTTATCTTATGTGGCCATCAGGTCTTTTTTTTAGGTGGGAATACACCGCCAGAGGCGCTTTTGCAAGCCATGGTGCGGCTACGGCCAGAGGCTATTGCGATGGGAGTCAGTAACTATTTTAATCTGGTTGCTGCCAAACGCACTATTGAAGATGTCCGAAAAATACTGGGAAGTGAGACCGCCATTATCTTAGGCGGTGCGGCATTTAAAGATAATTTAACGGTGGTAAACGAAATCGGTGGGAACTATTATGTGGATGGTTATGATGCTGTGGTAAGGATCTCGGAAGGGTGGGAAAATTATGAAACTGGCATTTGAAATCGCACTGCGATTTTTAAAATCCAGCAAGGGGCAAACGACGTTGATTGTACTGGGCATTGCCATCGGGGTGTCGGTTCAGATATTTATTGGTTCACTGATCACCGGTCTCCAAAAAAGCTTGGTCGATAAAACGGTGGGCAGTGCTCCTCAAATTACCGTTTCACCCCAGGAAGATGGTGCTTACATTTTGGATTCTCAGGCAGAAGCGAAAACCATCAATGCTGCCAATCCCGAAGAAATTAAAAATCTGGTGGCAGTCACTCAAGGACCTGCTATTCTAAACACATCCGATGAGTCAGCCACAATTCTTCTCCGCGGGTTTGACTGGGAAGCCGCTCAGGGTATTTATAAAATATCAGATCGGATTATCAAAGGGGCGCTGGCGACAAATGACAATGAAATCATAATGGGAGAGGATTTATCAAAAAAATTAAGCTTGAGCGTCGGAGATACAATTGAACTGATCACCCCCGCCAGAAAAACCGGTAAATTTCTGATCACAGGGATATTTGATTTGCAGGTGAAATCTTTAAATGAATCATGGATTTTGAGTAATGATCGTGCGGTTCAGACATTTCTGGAAACGGGCGAAGGTGTTTCACAGATCGAAATGCAGGTAAATGATGTATTCGCTGCCGATGAAGTAGCCGGAGATATAAAAAAACGTTTGAATGATGATGCATTAGTCGTGACAAACTGGAAAGAAGAAAACGCTGCCTTGTTATCAGGTCTTTCTGGTCAAACAGCATCGAGCTTGATGATTCAGGTTTTTGTGATGATTTCGGTCGTTTTGGGAATCGCCAGTGTATTGGCGATCAGTGTGGTTCAAAAATCCAAGCAGATTGGGATCTTAAAGGCAATGGGAATGCATAATCCAAAGGCCAGTCTGGTTTTTTTGCTTCAAGGATTTTTGCTTGGCGTTTTGGGAGCGTTTGTGGGCGTTGGTCTGGGAATTAGCTTGAGCTGGTCTTTTTCCACCTTTGTTACCAATCCCGATGGGTCATCTCTGGTACCCTTTTTTATTGACTGGAGTTTTATTGGTATTTCAGCGGGGATTGCTGTTGCTGCTTCTACCCTGGCAGCCTTGATTCCGGCTATTCGCGTATCCAGACTTGATCCCATGGAGGTAATTAAAAATGGATAATTATGTGGTGGAGGTCAAAGGCGTAAACAAAGTTTATGGCAAGACGATTAAAACGGTGGCGTTACACAACTTGAACCTGGGTTTTAAAACGGGATCGTTTAATGCCATTATTGGCGAGTCCGGCAGTGGCAAAAGCACGCTCCTCAACATTTTGGGAACCCTGGATCGCCCAACGAAAGGAGATGTAATTATTAATGGGATATCCACCAAAAACATGACTAAAGGACGCTTAAGCGATTTGCGCAATGAAACGCTGGGCTTCGTTTTTCAGTTTCATTATCTGTTGCCGGAGTTTACCGCTCTGGAAAATGTGCTGATGCCTTATCGGATTGCCAATGGAAAGGCGGATAAAAAAAGTCGGGATCGAGCCAGGGAAATATTGAATCTGGTAGGACTTGAAAAGGTGGAAAATAATCTGGCGACCAATATGTCAGGAGGGCAACAGCAACGGACGGCCATTGCCAGAGCACTGATGAATCAGCCCAAAATTATTCTGGCCGATGAACCTACTGGAAATTTGGATTCCCAAACAACCGACAGCATTTACCAACTATTTCGGAAAATCAACCAGGAATTGGGAACCACCTTTATTGTTATCACCCACGATCGACGGGTTGCTGAGAAAGCAGACCGTATTGTCGAAATTCTGGATGGCCGTATTTCATTGGATATTGTCAAATGATTAGAGCTCTTGGATTAGTTAAATTATTGGAGGGCGAGGATTATTAACGCGTTCATTGATTTTGTTAATTATTACTGGTAATCATGTCAGTCATCGTATAAAATAGAAAGATAGACATTTTGCGCTTAAACTAGGGGAGAATCAATGAAAAGAATTATGATTGTTCGGCCCAATGACTTTGTGGATATTTCGATGGAAATTCCCGGAATTTTGACGGACGTTAAATATTATACCGGCGATAACTTCGTGGGTGAAAGAATTGATGGTTATGAAGCACCAATCATTTTATTGACAGAGAAAGCCGTTGTCGCACTGGGACGAGTTCAAAAACAACTGTTGGAAGAAGGATTTGGATTAAAAGTGTTTGATGGATATCGTCCCAAACGGGCGGTGGATCATTTTGTTCGCTGGGGAAAACAGGAAGAAGACAATAAAACTAAAAGCATCTATTATCCAGAAAAAACCCGACAGGAAGTTTTTGAGGGTGGCTTTATCGCAGCAGAATCTTCTCATACCCGGGGTAGCACTGTTGATCTGACAGTGGTCAATATTGAAACAGGGGTTGAAATTGATATGGGGGGGATTTTTGATTTCTTCTCAGAAGTTTCCTACAGCGATTATGATCATCTGACCCTGGAGCAAAGTAAAAATCGGGTTCAGCTTCGTTATTTGATGCGTTCAGAAGGATTCGAACCGATGCAGCAGGAGTGGTGGCACTTTACCTTAACCGACGAACCGTATCCCGAAACCTATTTTGATTTTCCGATTCAAGACGTTTGCTTTGAATAGTCATAAACAAAACGATTCAAATTATTAAAGGTGCTTTATTAGCTGCAAATAGTGCATTTTATTAATGAAAAGTCAAAAAAATATGATATAATAATAAAATTAGATAAAAATATGATACGAACAGGAAAGAAGTGAAAAAATGAGAAAAAGAAATAAAACACTCTTAATTGGACTCGGGGTGTTATTCGTTATTTTCGCCGTTTTATTATCACTGAACCAATTTTATATTGATTACCTTTGGTTTGTGGAAATGGGCTATACTGAAATTTTCTTTAAGGAACTCATAACAAAAACGCAAATTGGTATTCCGATTTTTATTGGGCTGGTATTGATTTTGTTTTTTTATTTAAAATTGCTTAATCGCATTTCAGAAAGGTACATCGGAAGTGTTCAGAAAACGACGAAAAAGCAAAATATTATAGCCATTGGTGTGAGTGGTGTGGTCGCTTTTTTTCTGACCATTCTGATCTCAGACCGATTGTGGTACCAAATACTCGAATTTATTAATCAGACCCAATTTAATTTGACCGATCCTATTTTTAATCAGGATCTGGCTCTTTATTTTTTTGGATTGCCATTATATCAGGAAGTTTTTGCTATTTTTATCGGTTTCTTTGCGGTCATTGTCGTCTTGACATTTTTGTATACAGCTTATATTCTCTATCAGGGAAAAAGAATTGAATTTAGCCGTGAACAAGATCTTGAATCCATTAAAGTCAATGCAAAGGGGATATTCAAATCCTATCTTGAGATTGCATCGAAACAGATTGGCATTTTTTTAGGAGTGCTTTTTTTAATCCTGTCGATTGGTAGCCTATTAGAAGCATTTCAGCTGCTTTACTCAACTTCAGGGATTGTTTTTGGGGCTGGTGCGGGAGATATTGATGTCGGACTGAAGGTCATCATTATTAAAGCGGTTTTATGCCTGGTATTGGCAGTAATTTCCATCGTTGCCGGATATCGGAAAAAATATCTTATCATGGGAGCTGGTCCAGTTCTGTTTGTTGCGGTGGTTATTCTTGGCGGTGCTGCCCAGGGGATTTATGAATCACTGATTGTTGTTCCTAACCAGTTTACTAAAGAAGAACAATATATTGCCAATAACATTGAGTATACCCAACAGGCGTATGATTTAGCCAACGTTGAAACCCGTGAGTTTTCGGGGACGCAGGAAATAACGGCCAAAGAGATTAAAGAAAACAATATTACCATCGATAATATACCTATCAATGACCAAATACCTACCCAGGAGATGTATAATTCTTTACAGGGAATCCGGAACTACTATCAGTTCTATGATGTCGATGTCGATCGTTATTTTGTTAATGGCGTTTATACTCAGGTATTTCTGGGCGCTCGGGAAATGAATAATACATTACTCCCAGCAGAAGCCAAGACTTGGGTCAATCAGCATTTAAAGTATACCCACGGCTTTGGCGTGGCGGTATCTCCGGTTAACAAAACCAACAATGTTGGACAGCCAGATCTGATCGTTAAAGATATTCCGCCAGTGACGGATGTCAGCGAATTGGTAATCGAGGAACCCCGGATTTATTTTGGCGAAAATGACTACGGCTATGTCGTCACGAACTGTACCACCGCCGAGTTTGATTATCCCCAGGGGAATGATAACCAGGAAGTCACCTATACCGGGACGGCAGGTATACCAATGACCTTTTTCAATAAGTTGGCATTTGCCCTTTATCACGGTTCATCAGAACTGCTTTTGGCAAATGAAATCACGAGCGACAGCAAAATGCTGATTCATCGCAATATTTCAGAACGTGTCGCAACGATTGCGCCGTTTTTAAGCTATGAACAGGATCCCTATATGGTAATTTCCGAAGGCCGACTTTATTGGATCGTGGATGCATTCACCACCAGTGATCGCTATCCCTATTCGCAACCCTATGATGCTGCTGGCAATAATTATGTTCGTAACTCAGTGAAGGTGGTTGTTGACGCTTACAATGGTGATGTGACCTTCTACAAAGTTGATGATGAACCAGTGTTGGAAACCTACAGTAAAATATTTCCTGGATTTTTGAAAGATCTTTCAGAAATGCCGGAAGGAATCAAACAACATTTGCGCTATTCAAAAACGATGTTTGATATTCAATCCGATATTTACAAGACCTACCATATGTCTAACGCCAGGGTCTTCTATAACAAGGAAGATCAATGGGAAACTGCAACTCAGTTTTATGAAACCGAGAAAGCGGAGGTGCCAGTGGAATCTGCTTACACCATCATGGAGCTTCCGGATCGTCAGCCTGAATTTATGCTGACTGTGCCCTTTACCCCTAAAGACAAAGACAACATGATTGCCTGGTTGGCCGGGGTATCAGATGGTCCGGGTTACGGGCAGCTGATTTTATATGAGTTCCCCAAACAACAACTGATTTATGGCCCAATGCAAATTGAACAGCGGATCGATCAGGATACAATTATTTCGCCGCAATTAACCTTATTGGGTCAACAAGGGTCCCGGGTGCTACGGGGAAATTTGATGTCGATTCCCATTGAAAATGCAATTATCTATGTGGAACCGATTTATATTCAAGCCGTTGGTGGCGAAAACAATCTGCCGGAACTAAAAAAAGTTGTGGTTTCCTACCAGAATGAAATTGTTATGGCAGACTCGCTGGAGTTGGCACTGGCCCAGGTTTTTGATATTCAGGAACTGCTAAGTACGGAAGTACCAACTCAAAGTACGGGTAGCACATCAACCACTGCAGAATTAATCGCCAAAGCAAATGCTTTGTTTAAAGAAGCTCAAGAAGCCCAAAAGGCTGGTAATTGGGCGGGATATGGACAAAAAATAAATGAACTGGAACAAGTTCTGGCTCAACTTTCGCAACTTTCTGGGGTAACTCAGTAGGATAGATCATAAGAAATTAAAAGCAGGAGGAAAATATGCTCGATATAAAGCGCATCAGAGAGAATAAGGAAGAAGTCCAGGCAGGCTTGGACAAGCGGGGTCAATATGATCTAAGTGTGATTACCACTTTGGACGAAAAGCGTCGGGAGACATTGGGTCAGGTTGAAGAAATGAAGAGCCGCCAGAACGTGGTGTCTAAACAGATTCCGATACTAAAGAAAGAAAACAAGGATTGTACCGAGATCTTCGCCGAGATGAAGGAGCTTTCCAATAAAATTAAAGATTTGGACGCAACCGTCAAAACAATCGATGATGAAATCAGAATGCAGTTGCTGAATTTTCCCAATATTCCCAATCCGCAAGTCAAAGTTGGAAAAGATGATACCGATAATCTTGAAATCAGAAAATGGGGCGAACCCCGGACATTTGATTTTGAGATTAAGGCTCATTGGGACATTGGGGTAGATCTGGATATCCTGGATTTTGAACGGGCGGTCAAAATTACGGGAGCCCGTTTCAGTATGTTCAAAGGTGATGGGGCTCGGTTGCAACGGGCACTGATTAACTTTATGTTACACACCCATTGTGATGAGCATCATTATACTGAAATTTCTCCACCATTTATGGTGAATCGGGAAAGTATGACCGGGACTGGACAGTTGCCCAAGTTTGAAGAGGATGCTTTTCATTTACCGAGTAAGGACTTTTTCCTGGTGCCAACCGCAGAGGTGCCGGTAACCAATATCTATCGTGATGAAATTCTGGGGGAAGAAGAACTGCCCAAGTATTTTACCGCCTACACCCCTTGTTTCAGACAGGAAGCCGGATCTGCCGGTCGTGATACCCGGGGTTTAATCCGTAACCATCAGTTTGATAAGGTGGAGATGGTTAAATTTGTTCATCCAGATCGCTCTTACGAAGAACTGGAATCATTAACAAATAATGCGGAACGGATCTTACAATTATTGGGGATACCGTATCGGGTAGTTGAACTTTGCACCGGAGATCTGGGTTTCAGCTCGGCAAAAACTTATGATATTGAAGTGTGGATGCCAAGTTATAACCGCTATGTCGAAATCAGCTCCTGTTCAAATTTTGAAGACTACCAGGCCCGGCGGGCAAACATACGCTTTAGAGATGGTGAAACCAAGAAAACCCGCTTTTTACATACTCTTAATGGTTCGGGATTGGCTGTCGGTAGAACGTTTGCCGCTATTTTAGAAAATTACCAGCAGGCTGACGGTTCGGTGTTGGTTCCCGAAAAACTGGTGCATTATATGTGGGGAAAAACGGTTATTGGCAAGTAAGTAAAAATAATAGGTCTTTAGATAAATATTAAAAAATAAATGACACGTGTGAATGAGAACAAAGATTGTGTCAGATGGAGGAAAGAATGAGTATGAATGCAAAAGAGTTAGTTATAACCGAGGATGGTTTTAACAACATAAAAAAGGAATTGGAATATTTAAAAACGGTAAAGCGTCATGAAGTCGCAGACCGAATTAAAACGGCCCGGGAGTTCGGAGATTTAAGTGAAAATGCCGAATATGATGAAGCGAAAAATGAACAGGGGTTTGTGGAAGGTCGAATTTCAGAACTGGAGCACAAGCTTAAAATTGCAGTAGTCATTGACGATAAGGATATTCATACTGAAGATGTTGGGGTTGGAAGTATTGTTAAAATTAAAAATCCATTATTGGACTTTGTCGCAGAATATAAAATTGTTGGATCAGCAGAGTTCGATCCTAAAAATAACCGTATTTCAAATGAGTCTCCGATTGGTTCGGCGCTGCTGGGAGCAAAGGTTGGCGATACCGTAAAGGTTCAGATTCCTGACGGCGAAGCGGCATATCAGATTTTAGAAATACGAAGATAGAGGAGTAGACATTGACAACAGAAAACCTAAGTGAACTTCTGGAAATAAGAAGAGATAAATTAAAAAACTTACAGGATGCCGGAAAGAATCCCTTTGAACAAACGAGTTTTAATGTGAGTGCTTATGCTAAAAAAGTTGAAGCGGCGTATGATGACTTTGAAGAAAAAGAAGTAACCATGGCAGGACGGATCATGTCCAAACGGGGCCAGGGAAAGGTTTCTTTTTATGATCTTCAAGATTCTACCGGAAGAATCCAGTTATTCCTGAAAAAAGACGCCCTGCCAGACATTTATGATGAAATTAAAACCTATGACATCGGCGACATTGTTGGGGTTAAAGGTGAAATTTTTAAGACAAAAATGGGGCAGATCTCGGTGAGAGTTTCAGAACTGGTTCTACTGAGCAAATCTTTGCAGATTCTGCCGGAAAAATATCACGGACTCAAAGATATGGAACTGCGCTACCGCCAGCGCTATGTCGATTTGATTGTAAATCCGGAAGTTAAGGATGTATTTCAGAAACGTTCGTTGATTATGCGAAAAATTCGGGAATTCTATGACTCCCGTGATTTCATTGAAGTGGAAACACCAGTTCTTTCCAATCTGGCTGGCGGTGCCAACGCCAGACCTTTCATTACCCACCACAATGCTTTGGATATCACGCTGTATTGCCGAATTGCCCTGGAATTACCGCTTAAGCGATTAATCGTAGGTGGCTTTGATAAGGTTTATGAAATGAGTCGGGTTTTCAGAAATGAAGGTATGGATGCCACTCACAACCCGGAGTTCACATTGCTGGAATCCTATGAAGCCTATGCCAATTATGATGATTTAATGAAAATGATTGAAGAACTCTACAGTTTCCTGGCCAAAGAAGTTAATCAATCAGAAACCGTTATTTACGGTGATAAGGAAATCAGTCTGGCTGCGCCATTTAAACGAGCACGCATGGTTGATCTGGTTAAGGAACACACCAATGTGGATTTTGATGTGATGACCGATGTTGAAGTGGCACGAGCTGCGGCAAAAGAATTGCATGTGGATGTGGATGGAAAAAACAGCGTTGGTGAAATTATGGCTGAAGTCTTTGACGAATTCGTTGAAGATAAACTGATCCAACCAACCTTTGTAACCATGCATCCGGTTGAAATTTCGCCACTGGCCAAGAAAGATCCAAATGATCCACGCTACACTGAACGATTTGAACTTTATATTAACGGTGCCGAATGTGCCAACGCTTTTTCAGAATTGAATGATCCGATCGATCAGAAAGAACGGTTTATCTCCCAAGTACAGAAGAAAACTGACGGCGACGATGAAGCACATCCCTTTGATGCTGATTTTATCAATGCCTTAGAAGTTGGTTTACCACCCACAGGCGGTTTAGGGATTGGAATTGATCGATTGGTTATGTTATTCACCAATCAACACACCATCAGAGATGTTATTCTTTTCCCGACAATGAAACCCATTGACTGATCTTTGAATGTAGAAGGAGCTTAGAGTTTAGTATTCTAAGCTTCTTTAATTTGCAAAGAAAAATAAAAATATAATAAATATTTGATTATTGTGTTAATGTTATAAATATAAGGGTAAATAAACAAAACGTGTTAGAAAAATAGTTGATAAATCGCTCTTATAACCTTCTAAATAGACCGACAAAAGAGGATTCTTGGAAAACTAAAAAACCTTTAAAAAATCAGTTGACAGAATGGCAAATAGAGCGTATACTAATGAAGTTGTCTCGAGCAGAGG
>NZ_JAIPPU010000024.1 GCF_026646375.1 Acetobacterium wieringae | reverse complement strand
TTTTTGGGGAATTTTCAACCGTTTATTATGGGTATTTTAACACCGATTTTGACAACTGGGGGTGCACAAGGGGTCGGAGGTTTTCTGTACAGCTCAGCAGATCCACTAAACTGGGGTTGAGCCCCAGTGCCGTTAACATATAAACGCCTTATCATGTCCGATTAAATTAATGTACAAACAAAAAAATAATAATAAGAGGAGATCAAAAAATGGCAGAAACAAGTTTAATTTTATCATGGACCTTCCTTTCGGAGTGTCCGATTCCACAAGATGTTCAGGAATTGCTGGTTGAAGGTGAACAAGCGGTGGCTGCGTATAAAACAATCAGAGACAGTGCAATTTTTACCAACAAACGTTTAATCGTCAGAGATGCCCAGGGGTTGTCTGGTAAAAAAGTAGAAGTATACTCATTGCCATACTCAGCGATTAATATGTGGTCGACCGAAAACGCCGGTAAGCTGCTCGATTTAAATGCCGAAGTTGAACTCTGGACGCGGGCTGGTCACATAAAGGTCAATTTGCGAAAAGGCGTCGACATCAGAAAATTTGATCGCTTAATTGCTAACGCCGTTTTAACAAATCATTAGAGTACACAAGGGGACGGAGGTTTTGTGCACTATAAACCAAGATCCACTGGATGGCATCAGACATGATCAATAATCCAGTCAAGCAGTTGCCGATCATCCATCTGACCAGCTGCCAGCTGGAGACCCAACTGGATCAGTTCATCATCGGTACAATCAGGTGTAAAGCCGTTCATTTCCAGAAATGTCAGCATAACCAGAATACCGATCCGTTTATTGCCATCGATAAATGCATGGTTATTGATCAGTGAAAAACCCAGACGAGCGGCTTTGGCCGGAACGGTTTGGTACAGATCTTCACCGTCAAAACTTTGAAAGGGCGCATTTAGAGCGGAATCCAGCAGCCCTTCATCCCGGAGGCCATCACAGCCGCCGGTTTCGTTAATCAGCATGGTGTGAAGCCGTAGCACCTGATGACGGGTCAGTCGCTTCATTTGGCTAATTCCTCAAAGACGGCCTGATGTTTTTTCAAAATCCGTTTGGCTATGATTTCCACTTCTTCATCGCCAATGGTTTCTTCGGTTTGAAACTGGCTGAACTCAATCAGGACATAGCGGGGGGTATTGTTTTTTAAAATGATGGCAGCGCCGTTTTCATCCACAAGTCGGGCAACCTTGGAAAAATTCTGGTTGGCTTCGGAAATGGAAACTAAATTTTTGGTATTGATTTGCATTACAAGCACCTCCTAGTCTTTATACCATTGTACTATAATTTTAGGATAAATAAAACCTAAAAACATATCCATAAAGACACACTTAATTTAATCGTTGTTGAAATCCAAACAGAATTGCTAAAAAAACAAAAAAATCATTCAGGCTGAGAGCGGAAGAAGGAGAAAAAATGCTAGGGACACAAGGGGACTGCGGTTTCGGTACCAGTGCCAGGCACATTCAACTTATGAGATGAGATTCTTCCCTGCATTTTTCTTATCCTGTGTATGTATTCAAGGTTATCGTTAATATCAATAAGACCAGAAAAACCTCGCTTTTGTAAATTTTCAATGATCTGATTCAAGTCAAAAAAGAAAGAGGTGAACAATTACGATGTACAGAACCATAAAACCCAAACTTTCGACGAAAGAGCAGATTGAGCATCTGGAGAAAAAGGGTGTGAAATTTGTTCTGATTTCAAGAGAAGAAGCCACCGATTATTTAACAAAGCACAATAACTATTTCAAACTGACGGCGTATCGAAAGAATTTTCAAAAACATCCCGCTGGAAAATTTAAAGGGCAATACATTGGGTTAGATTTTCAAATGCTTAAAGATCTTGCGATTATTGATATGCGACTATGTTATACACTTCTGCATATGGCACTTGATATTGAACATTTCGCAAAAGTAGAGTTATTGAAGGTTATTGAAAATTCCGATATTGATGCATATGATCTAGTCGAAGATTATATCAAGAGCCTTAATGAGGTGCGGTTAAAAATCCTGAATGACGAACTCAATCGAAATATGAATAATCCTTATTGTGGTGATATTATTGCTAAATATAAAGATAACTATCCAATAACGATAAAAAGCTCAGGGATAATTACTTTCTGCTGCTGTCAATAAAAGATTTACGTAACGCAACGGCACACAATAATTGTCTCATTAATGATTTATCACCCCGAACCAGCAACCATAGAACAAACTATGGTTTAATTCATGAGTTGAGCAAAATCGGCATATCAAATGAGGTCCATAGTAAAAAAATGAGCAATGCGAGAATTCAGCAAATCGTTACTTTGCTGTACACCCATAAAAGAATTATTAAAAGTGATGGTGTCATTAATCATCAAAGTGAAGTTTTGAATGAGACCATCACGAGAATGTATAAGCACATCGAGTATTATAAAAATAATGAAATGGTAACAACAACCTTCAGATTTTTAAAGACAATCGTTGACAATTGGTATCCAATCGTTTAGAATATTAGCACATAGAAAAAATGATTAGTCATTTTTGCGGAGTGGTATTGTCGGAAACGATGATATCGCTCTATTTTTTTACCATTTTTTTACGAGCACAAGGGGACAAAGGTTTAGGGGGGGCTGGAGCCTGTCACTTAACTTGTTGACTTAACTTATTGGGGAGAGTACAAGGGAACGGATGTCTTGTGCACATGATGTAGTGAGTGTTGGAACTGGGGTTACGGTACCGGCAGCTTTTGTTTTAAATACCGGTAGAATTCCGGTTCGTTTCGAAAACATGCTCTATTGGATCAAACGTCCCGGACTCTGCCCATAAAAAATTCAGATAGGCGTCTTCATCAATGGGTTTGGAATAATAATAGCCCTGGAGATGGGTGACCCCCTGGTTGTTTAAATAATCTGCCATTTCTGCGGTTTCCACCCCTTCTGCCACGATGTTCACCTTCAGCTGGGAGAGCATGTGGATGACACTTTCAAGAATGGCGTTGGCCTTGGGATTGTCATCATTAAAGCAGGGCCAGATCAGGCTTTTGTCGAGCTTCACCAGGTCGTAAACCACTTCCGCCATCCGGGACAGATTGGAATAGCCGGTGCCGAAGTCATCCATGGAAAAGCTGCAGCCCATGTTGCGCAGACGCTTCATGTTTTCCTGGAGTATTTCCCCCGACTCCACCAAGGCGGTTTCGGTGATTTCCAGATTGATAAAGCCGGGGGCAATATCGTATTTTTTCATGATCTCCGTCAGCTGGGTGGGCAGATCGGGATGGACACATTGAATTCCCGACAGGTTCACTTCAATGTATTCAATGCCCCGCTCCGGCAGGGCTTCTTTTCTGGCAAAGGCACAGACCTTTTCAAAGACAATGGCTCCCAGCTCCATGATTAACCCTTTTTTTTCGGCAATGGGGATGAATTCCTCAGGAGAGATAAAGCCGATGGTTTCCGTATCCGAAAGCCGTACCAGGGCTTCCGCCGACTGAAAGCAGCGGGTATCGGCATGAAAAATCGGCTGATAGACAATGAAGAATCCTTTGCTTTCCACAGCCTTTCGCAGAATCGCTTCAATGGTGTCATAGCGTTGTTTCTGAGCCATGACGTCCTCATCGAGAAAATGGACATTATTTTCCCGGGTGGCCTGGTTGCGGGTGGCCATGTAATTCATCATATCATAGACTTCATCACAGGACTCCTGCTCCCGATAAACCGCCGTGAAGATCACATCAATGTGGGCCTTCACCGCCACGGTATAGCCGTCAAAGGTGATCGGCTCCCGGATGACCTCAGAGAGTCGAGCAAGCTGATCCTCAATGCAGGTCAGGGGCAGCTCGGTGAGATGGGTCATGACGTTGCTGCGGGTGTGATAAACACTGGCTAAAAAGCCATGATCGGCCATTTTCCGCCGCTGCCGCCGACTCAGTTTAACATGGGGTTCCACACATTTGTCCAGAAACGGGTTGATACTCAGAAAGGTTTCGTTCATTTTCGAGCCGATCACACCGAGGACGTGGTTGGTATTGTCATGACCGACCATGGTCTGAATCCGGTTTAGATCATCAATAACCACACTGATCAGGATAAGCGGCTTGTCCGCTTCTTTTTTTTCGTCCAGGATCAGATGAAAAGCCCGTTTATTAAAGCTGCCGGTGACCTCGTCCAGGTATTCCTTGGGGTTTTCAAAGGACAGGTAAATAAAGAGAATCACCAGGGTGATAGCGACACTGGACAGCATCAGGCCAAGGTTGAAAAACTGCACCAATGACGAACCGATCAGAAGTACCATTCCCCCCTGAATCGCCAGGCGGTTGTCCTTGGCAATGGTATCCTTTAAGCGGTAGGTACTGCGGATGATCAGCAGGGCATAAAACAGGATTGTCAGTTCAAAGGTAGTGGCCATGGTGCCGCTGGCATAGATCTGATTATTATCGGCATAAAATTCCAGATTGCCGAAAAGGATCATCAGCACCGACAGACAAAAAGGCAGCATCCGTTTGATAATCTTCTGGCTCTTGGCCCGCTTCTGCTGATTCCCGAGGATTTCCACGTACCAGTACAGGGCCACCACCACCAGAATCAGGGTGATGTAAAAAACCTGGTTGCAGAAGCGGCTCACCGCCGGGGTCACCTGATCAACATGGACAATGGAGTAGATTTTTAAGACATTGAAAACAAGGTTTACCGCTGTCAGGTACAGCATTCCGGAAAAAATTTTATTGGACAGCAGGGGCAGTTTTTTATTCCGGAGATAATCCACAAAAATGACCCCAAAAAACAGGATCGTCACAATCAGCAGGCGGGTATCCAGTAAGAGCATCGCAGGCCCTCCTTCTATATCTTAAGGCTTCAAAGCGGCACCACTATTCAGGATGATGGCATATCATGAATCCTGTTTTGACAGCAGAAGCCCTTTGTGTTATTGAAAGTTTTTGATGCACCGATCTATTTTACCGAATCAGTATCCTCATTTCAATTAAATTATGGTAGAATGAAAGAAAAAATTGGAGCATGTTATGAAACGTCATGATTATATTACCTGAGAACAGTATTTCATGGACATTGCCCTGCTATCGGCCAGGCGCAGCAAAGACCCCAATACCCAGGTGGGGGCCTTCATCGTTAACGACGACAAAGGGCCTGGTGCCTGTGAAACCTGTAAAAAACGAAAGCACCTGTAAATCTATACAATAACACGAATAAATATGCTCGCTCTAATCTTAAACCCTTGGTGCCAGGCTCAACTCAACTTACAACAGCGGCTGCAAGACAACCGTTTCATTTGGTCAGTTCCGCAAAGGTGGCCTGATGTTTTTTTAGAATTCGTTTGGCAATGGCGTCAACTGCGTCTCCGCTTCCTAGATTTAAAACTACCAACAAGCAAGGTGAAAAATGACCGAAAAAGTCTTTGTAGAAATCAATGGGTCAAAGCAAGGCATGTTTTTGCAGACCGAAAATACGGAGAATCCCGTGCTGCTGTATTTGCATGGCGGACCGGGTGGGCCCGAAATGGCCTTTGCCGAAAAATACCAGATGGGCTTAAATAAACAGTTTACGGTTTGCTGGTGGGAGCAAAGAGGCAGCGGATTATCCTATCACCGTAATATGACGCCAGAAGAAATGACAATAGAGCAGATGGTCTCGGACACGATTGCGGTGACGAATTATCTAAGAAAACGCTTTGGAAAAGAAATACAAAGTTAAAAAACGGAGGAATACTATGGGAAACGAGAGTCACACCGCCATCGTTTATTTTTCAAAAGATGGGAATACCCGAAGCGGAGCAATGCGCTTAAATGAGCGGCTCGGCGGCAGAATAATCGAACTGCGGGAACAAAAAAAAGGCAACTTCCTACAGGCGCTTTTTAAAAAAGGCTCCAAACTGCAAGGTGAACCCTGGCAGGAAATCGCAACGGCGCGGGACGTCTATTTAATGCAGCCAATCTGGGCAAGCAATGCCGTACCAGCGATGAACGCCTTTCTTAAGCAGGCCGATTTTTCAGGGAAGCGGGTGACCATCATCACGTTTCAGCAATTTACCGATCTGAAAAACAGTGACAAGGTTCATGGGGTTATTGCCGCAGCGGTTAAAAAACAACACGGGCAGGTCATTGGAACCTATGCGTTTGTTGGTGGGAAAATGGGTCACTGTGCTGAAAAAAATTTGATTGATGAACAGATCGATTCAATGATTTTCCCGGGCTGAAGACGCACAGGCGCTAGCTGCCACAGTATCCGCTGGGTGTCAGGCACTACTTAACATAATGAAAGCAGGAGAAAATATGAAGATTAAATTTACCCATACCAATATTATTGCCAAAGACTGGAAAAAACTTTCGCAGTTTTATCAGGAGGTTTTTGGATGTCTGCCGGTGCCTCCGGAACGGGATATGCAGGGGGACTGGATCGATCAGCTGACGGGGATCAGGGGCGCCCATATTCGCGGTGAACACCTCCGTTTGCCAGGCTATGAAGACAAGCTGCCGACCCTGGAGATTTTTTCCTATGACGATTGGGTTGACGGTGGACTGCCCCAGATTAATCGGACCGGCTTTGGGCATATCGCATTTGAGGTGGATGACGTGGCGGCCATGCTAAAAAAACTACTGGCGGCCGGGGGTGGTCAGATTGGCGAGCAAATTGTCGCCGACTATCCCAATCAGGTGGTGGCCACTTTTGTTTATGCCACTGATCCCGAAGGCAACATTGTCGAACTGCAGAACTGGGGTACCCGATAGCCAAGTCCTTATTCCCCGGGCACCACTTAACTTACGAACAAAACGACACCACAGAATAGGACTGTAAGTAAGATTATCGAATACGACCTGTAACACGTGTATGTGGCGTCGTCGAATGCCATTTAATTTAAAGTATTTATAGTAAGGAGTTATCATGTTTTCACGAACCTGGCATGGAATTGTGCCGCTTAAAATGCGGGCGGCATTTGAACAATATGAATATCAAACCGGTGTTAAAGAGTCTCTGGTCATCCCGGGCAATCGGGGTGCTTTTTTAAAAATCGTTGAGCAGGGTGAGGTTGCTCATTTTTTTCTCTGCACAAAGTGGGATTCGATGGCCAGCATGATGGCCTTTGCCGGACAGGAACCATTGATTGCCGTGACCTATCCTGAGGATGAAAAATACGGATTGATCTTTGATCCAATTGTGATCATTCAGGAAGTCGCGGACGACAGTGATCCGTTTGAAATCCAGGCTGATATCAGGGGGCAAAGTCAGGAAAAAAACCCGATCCAAGGGGAAAACCCCGCAATCACACCAATTACCTATCGCAGCGGTGATGAATCGCTGCTCGATGACATCCAGGCGTTGTGGGAAGCACTGAACCGGCATCACCGCGATGCCGCCGTGCATTTTAAATCACACTATGAAGCGTTTACCTTTGCGATGCGCAAAAAAAATCTGCTTCATAAGGCCCAAAATGGACAGCTGCGAA
Source organism: Acetobacterium wieringae (assembly GCF_026646375.1). GTDB lineage: Bacteria > Bacillota > Clostridia > Eubacteriales > Eubacteriaceae > Acetobacterium > Acetobacterium wieringae_A. Next base: position 32,566 of record NZ_JAIPPU010000024.1, on the reverse strand, counting down.
TCGAAATTGCAGTGGATCAGGAAACGGCTCAAAATGTCGGGTACTGCATTTCCCGGGTTGAATGCTCTGGTGATGCGGAGATGGAATCCTTATATGTGCTGGACGACTATCGGGGACTCGGTCTCGGTGAGACCTTGCTTGGCAATGCCATTGCCTGGATGGATACAATGGGAGCCCATACCAAGTCCGTGTCGGTAGCCGTCGGCAACGAAAAAGCCTTCAGCTTTTATAAGCGCTTTGGTTTTTATCCCCGAAAAACGTTGCTGGAGCAGATAAAATAGTGCGTTGAGTAGTGGTGCCGATTACGGTTTTACAAAAACCTCGATTTCTGCGGCATTGCAAACGTTCACGTCTTTTGATATGATAAACTATACATTTATTTGCGCCGATTCGTTTATTACAGGCATCATCGCGGGATTTAAAGTGTTGGTGCCAAAAGACACGCTCACAAAAAACAGATCAACCAGGCAGAGCGGTGGTGCGCAAAGAAAAGAAAGCAACCATTAACAAGAAAAGAGACTATTAAAATGATTAGCAAAATCATTTCGATCAATCAGATTGAAACACTGAAGAAATGGCTTCAAACAGAAGAAATAAAAAATCAGACAAAGCGTTCGTTGTCAGTGTTCGTGCAAATATTCTCAGCCCGGAGTGATCCCCAATGGCTCGCAGAAATAGAAGCTGCGCTTCGGGCTGTTGCACCGCAGGCGGTGATTGTTGGGAGTTCTACCATGGGAGAAATTGGCGAGGGGCGGTTACTCACCAACACCTCCGTTATTTCTGTGGTTTTTTTTGAAAAGACCGACGTGCAGGGCTTTTTAGTAGACACCGAGAATCAGGACGAAGCCGTTGTCGGGAAAAGCTTGTCACAAAAAATTGAAAGCAGCTGTCAGAAGATTGCCGGAGTTTTGCTGCTGGCAACCTCATCGTCAATCGATGCGTCTCATTTTCTCGAAGGTTTTTCGGCGGGCAGAAGCAAAACCTATCCGGTATTTGGCGCCGGTGCCGGCGTTTACGAAGGTGAGCAGAAACCAATCGTTACCTTGAATCAGCAATTCTCGTCAAGCGGGGTCGTTGCGGTGGTTTTTACGGGTGACGATATTGAGATTGTGGTACATACTTACTTAGGATGGGAACCCCTGAGTAAAGAACTGACACTGACCGAAACGGACGGCTTGTGGCTAAAAACAATTGATGATCAACCGGCTTTTGAGGTGTACCATCGGTATCTGAACATTCAAGATGACGAAGACTTTTTTTTGAATGTGCTGGAGTTTCCTCTACTGATCGAACGAAACGGGATTGTCTATGCCAAAACACCGAATGCAGTCAAGAACCATCATGATATAAAATTTATTGCCGATATCAAACAGGGTGAATCGGCCCGGATTGGCTATGGCAATCCGGCGATGATCATTAAAAATGCCAGAGATATTCAGGATCGGGTTCAGGCATTTAATCCAGATGGTATATTTATCTACTCCTGTACCTGTCGTCGATTTTTGCTTCAGCATGAGGTAGAATTGGAAACCAAAGCGTTTCAAACCATTGCCCCTTCTGTCGGCTTTTATACCCATGGCGAGATCTACTCCCATGAAGAAACGGTGATGTTGCTTAATGCCACCATGGTGACGGTGAGTATGAAAGAAGCGGTGGGCAAGGCGTCTGAAGCGGTGCTTGAAACAGGGCCGGCTAAACCACGAACAAGGAAACTCTTTAACTGTCGGGACAATTGGATGATTGCCCGAGTGGCCAATTTTTTCAACGGGGGCACCACTGGAAGGGGTCGCAAAGCGTCCGAAAATGGGCATCAAAAGCCGAGCACTGAAACCTTGGTTGATCCCTTTAACCGCCAGAACAATCGTATTATTTCCCAACTCGTTAATTTTATTAAGGTGGTCACAGCAGAATTGGAGCAGGCCAACCAGGAGGCCAGACTGCTGGCCGAGCGCGATTATCTCACCCAGATCTACAATCGCTTAAAAGGCCATGAATTGTTGCAACGTGAAATCGCCCGGTGCAATCGCTATGGTCAGGAATGTGCCATTATAATGCTGGATGTAGATTTCTTTAAACAGGTCAACGATACCTACGGCCACAATAGTGGCGATGCTGTTCTGATTCAGCTAGTAAAAATGCTGGCTCGGGAAATCAGAACAGTCGATGTGCTGAGTCGTTGGGGTGGCGAGGAATTTCTGGTTCTTATGCCACAAATTGACGCACAAGGGGCAAAAAAAGCGGCCGAACGGTTACGGGCGGTTGTGGAAGAGACAGCGTTTACTCAGGGCCTCAGACTGACGGCCAGTTTTGGTGTAACCACCTACAAAAAGGGGGAGTCACCGGAAGCATTTATTGATCGGGCGGATAAAGCCCTTTATGAAGCGAAACAAAAAGGTCGAAATTGCGTCGTGTTAAAGTGACAGTGCCGGCCGCAAGGGCTTTGACCAACGAAATTTCTTTATCCTTTCTGTTATCATTTATTTGTCCCCAAAATAAAACGAAAGCAGGTGTCACGATGCGAGAAACCCATCTGATTCAAAGCCGCCAGACGTGTAAGCTGGGACTGATCATTGTTATCCGGCATCTTTTTCCACAAGAAGCCTTAAAAACCGCCTATTCAATTCTGGAGGGCGTATTTTGTCGGTTTGCTGATTCGGCCATTTCCATCAGAGAAGTCCATCAGATCGAAACGAAACTCAAAGAATGGATTTTGAGCAATCCCGAGATTGACTTCTTAAAGCATGAGGGTGGCTACTATTTTTATCAGGTCGATGGTGTAGTGGTTAAAATGATTTATCCCTGCGAAACAAGCGTCAAAAATATCGATCCGTTCTGCGTGATTCCCTATGCCGGTGGTTTTATTGTCGACTTTGGCGACGATGACCGCGATTGCTTCACCCCGTTGACCCCGCCGGATAAACTCTCAGCCATGTATGATAAGACACAAAAGTGGCTGAAAAATATCAATGTCGAGTTGCTCAACGATGTGAACGACTTTGTCGTCAGCAGTGCCAGCCTGAAGTTGTTGGGGATGGCCGAAGCCCTGCATGAAAAGGAGATCGCAGATATTGCCGTGATGATTCTGCAGCAGCGGGCCCTGCGGGTCCTGCTGATTTCGGGACCATCCTCTTCAGGGAAGACGACCTTCGCCCAACGGTTATCCACCCAGTTGAATGTCAACGGATTAAAGACGGTTACGCTGTCGATGGATGATTATTTCGTCAATCGGGAAAAGACGCCGCTGGATGAAGACGGCAAACCGGATTTCGACTGCCTGGAAGCATTGGATCTGCCCTTATTACAGCGACAGCTCAAAGAATTGATCGACGGCAAAACCATTGAAACCCCAATCTATGATTTTAAAACCGGCCGACGCTTGGCCGAAACACGGCGCCTGCAAGTGGGACCTGATGAAATACTGGTGGTCGAAGGGATTCACGCCCTGAATCCGGCGTTGTTTACCGGGATCAACCGGAAAATGCTGTTTAAAGTCTACCTCAGCTCGCTGTTTCAACTGAATTTCAATCTGGAAAACCGGGTGCCGAGTTCGGAAGTACGGTTGCTCCGACGTCTTGTCAGAGGTGACCAATTCCGAGGTACTCATCCCGAAGATACCCTTGATCAGTGGGAAAATGTCCGCCGTGGGGAATATAAAAACGTCTTTAAATTCCAGGAAGAATCGGACGTGATGTTCAATACGAGCCTGCTTTACGAATTAAATGCGATGCGAACATTTGCCGAAGCTTCTCTGAAAAAAATCGAAGATCACAGCCCCTATGCCAAGACCAGAGACCGCCTGCTTAATATTCTATCCTTCTGCGAGCCAATGAACACCGATAAAGTTCCTTTTAATTCAATCCTGCGTGAATTCATCGGCGGCAGCATTTATTTTGACTGATTTTGAAAACGGGTTAAAAAAGCCTATCGGTTAATGGATGAAACGATCATCGCTGGTAATTGAGGGGAACACTGCGGCAATCATTGTTGCCGCCGGACTGGTTGTGATCGGACTGGGGCTTTTGGCACTAATCGGGTTTGCCCTATTTGGAAAAAGTGAGATTGTCAAAAGCATCGGTTTTGCCTGTGCATGGCTTTTTTGATCAGCGTCGTCGAGTTGGGGGTGCTCGAATGGCTGGGGGCGTTTAAGGATTGACAAAGTGAGTGCAACGTAGTAAGATTCAGGAAGAAATTTTTAGGAGTCAACTATGGTCAATCTAAACGAACTGAATCAATTCAAAGAAAACGTCAAATATTTCCTGAACAGCAAATGGTTTATTATCCCCCTGTTGCTGGTAACCAGCATGAGTTTTGGCTTTACCTTAACCCATCCCACCGTTAGTGTCGATGACATGGCGATGGATTATTATTATCGGCAGAATGAGCTATTGATCCAGGGGCGTTTTTTTCAGGTTCTGATCGATAAAGTATTAGGAATATACAACTTCAGGCCGTTTGTGCTGGATTTTTTGGCGATCCTCTGTTTGATTGCCGCTGCGGTATTGTGGTGCGCGTTATTTAAGAAGGTTACCAACAATCAGTTAAAACCAATGGTTTATCTCGTTTTTGCGTGTTTTTTTGTTTCCTATCCGTTGATTACCGAAATCTTTATTTACATGGGATCGGATTTCGAGACCGGCTTAGGCCATCTGATGATCCCATTTATTCTCTTTATTATGGATGCTCTGTTAAGCAACACTAATAACCTGAAAAAGCCGAGCATTTATATGGTTCCGGCTTTTTTGATTGCGTTAACCCTATCCTTATATGAATCGTTCGCCGTCGTCTATTTATTTGGAATTTTTGCCGTCCTGATCTTGCGTTTTTTATACAGCGATGTGAGCAGAAATATCAGGGAGGTGTTTAAACACGGGGTTTACTTTGTGATTCCGTTAATCAGTGGCATCGCGCTGCGGCTGGTGATTGATATGATCTTAAAGCTGGTGTTACACCTCGGCAGCAGTACCAATGCCTCGAAAGAAATTCATTGGGATCGTGGTATCGTCGAAAATCTGCCCAAGCTGGTGGATGGCGTAGTCTTGACTTATGTTTACAATGCGCTAGTTTATCTGCCGATCACCTTTTTGCTGCTTGCCATCAGCGCCACCGTTTTTTTGACGGTCCGGGATGGCATCAAACACCGGTCATTCACAATCGTGGTATTATATTTAGCAAGCATCGTCAGTATTTTTTCATTGACCATCCTTCAGGGAGTTGAAACACCATACCGGGCCTGTACGGTTTTTAGTGTATTTATCGCCTTTGTTTTTATGTTGGTGTTACAGGTTGTTGAAGAAAGCAAAGTGGGAATCGTCGTTAAAAAAGCAGTGGTTGTGGTATTTGGCATCATGATAATTTGGCAGATTAATGATATCAATCAGTGGTTCTATGTTGATTATCTGCGATATGAGGAAGAGGTCAATGTGGTCAATCAGGTTGCTGCCGAAATCCGTTCAAATTATGATCTGGATAAACCGGTAGTTTTCCTCGGTGATTACAAGTTGTCGGACAACATCAATCAGTATACCTCGGCCGAAAAAACCAGTCTGGCAGGAAAACTCTATATGAATCTGACCGGGGCGGAGCCGGCAGGCAAATATGCCTACAAATTTGTCCAAAGCAATGGCGATAGCTTTTTAGACTGGGCAGTCGGCTGGAATTTTGAAAACAATGTTTCTGAAGCGCATAAGTTTTTTAAATTTCTGGGTTATGATTTTAAGGCGGATAATTACGAGCTGCGCGAAGAAGCTCTTAAACTGGCAGAGGATAAGCCGGCATGGCCGAAAAAAGGTGCGATATTTGAAACCGATGAATTCATTGTGGTCAATTTCGGGATCACCGAAAAATTTGCCAATCAGGTCAAGCTCAATTAGAATGGTCGGTTGTTAAACCGGATAGCCGGATCGGATGAGTCTGATTGAACTTTATCCCGGCGGGGTAAGAAAGAGGGTATCAACGCAATCCGGAGGCAGAGATGGAAAACGAATTATGACCCCGGGTGGTTGTCAGTAAATGCATGGGTTTTGCAGCCTGTTGCTATAATGGCCAGAACCTTCATGACAAGTTTGTCGAAAAACTCAAAGATTATGTTGAGTATTACCCGGTTTGTGCTGAGGTGGAAATTGGCCTCGGTTGCCCCGCAATCCGATTCGGTTGGTGCAGGAGGATGGCGCCACCCGCTTGTATCAGCCTGTCAGCGCGTTTGACTACACCGAGGTGTTGATTGATTTTAGCCAAAAATATTTTGATAGATTGCCTGCCGTTGATGGCATACAGTCAAAAAGAAAAGAAGTTATTGGGGCAGATCGTTGCCAACCATGACAAATTACCGGTTGCAGCGGTAATCGCCGGCTACAAAAATGGGCTTGGCACTGGCCAAAATCCCCCGTTATAGCAACTATATCAATGCGATGATGCACATCTTGGGTTATTTTTCAGATTCTCTTTCAAGCGGTGAAAAGACCTTTGTTCTGGACAGATTTGAAAAATACCGTAGCGGCAAAATCCCCTTAAGCGTACCGCTTACGGTGCTTAAATCCTATGTGACTCGCTACCAGCAGGACTGTCTCCTCAGTCAGATGATCTGGTCAGCCTTCTCCGAGGAGCTGATATCCATCCGCTCCTCAGGAAAAACTAAGCGCCTACAAAGCCTTTGAGATTGTCATCACTGCTATTGTCTGGAAAACCCCGGCGGATTAGTCAAGCGACCGGATTCTTCTGGGCATATTCGCGGCCGTATTTGGCCAATTCGTCCATTACAATGCCATTGTTCCATTCTCGGAAGCAGACACCATTGGGGATCGAGGGATAGAAGCGCCCACCCGGACAGTAACTGTCAATCGCCCGACGCACTTCAGCCCGGATTTGCTCTTCAGTGATGTTTTCGACATCGATTTTGGGCCCATCAATACCGCCGACCATGGCCAGTTTACCTTGGGTGATGGCCTGGATTTTGACGATATCGTTTTGGGCAATGACGCCCTGCCAGATGTCAACGCCAATTTCCACCAGATCACTGGCAATTGGTTCCAGAATGCAGTCGGCATGATGCATGTAGATCATCCCGCAGTCATGGATGGTGTCGGCGACTTCCTGCTGCAACGGTTTGATAATCTCCCGCCAGACCCTCGGTGGTAGAAACAGATTCTGTTTGGTGCCCCAATCATCGTGATAAAAAATGATGTCCGGCTGGGTTTCTTCGGCCACTTTGCGGATATAGGCCATCTTTTGATCGGCAATCACCCGCAGTAGGGCTTTCATTTCGTCGGGATACTCCAGATAAGCCATCAATGCATCTTCCATTCCCAACAGAAAATGACTGCGTTCAAAAATGCCGCCCGGGTAAAAGAAGCAGGCCAGTTTTTCATTTCGGTCGATTTGGGCGGCCGCTGCCCGGGCCGTTGTCCAGTCCAGATCTGAAAGTGAGGGGACAGTCAGCTGTTCTTCCCATTTTTCAATATCCGTAATGACCACATTATCCCGGGTAATGTGGGGATGGGGCCCCGGTGCTCCCGGCAGGAAAACCCGTACGGTTCCCCAGGAATCCTGATATTCCTTACCATCCTGAGGGAGCAAGGCATCCCGAACAAAGAAAGGATCAGGAATAAACTCGACCGCTGCCATCAAATCGCCGTAGTAATCCGGTTGTTCACCACGATACACGGCCATCACGTTTTCTCTTGGATTCATCAAAAAATCTCCTCGAATCATTAGTAATCAGTAAACGATTGCAACGCTACTGTAGTTATGTTTTGCTTCAGTGAAAACGCCACTGGCGTTTCACAAAGATTAAACATGTTTAAAATATACCACGGATGATTTGTAAAATCCAGTATTTTCTGAAAAAATAAAAGATACCCGTTCGGGTATCTTAAAAATCAGGATTCGTTTGTAAAAAGGCTTAGTGCAGCACATCGCCTACCGATGCCATCAGCGCTTCAAAAAGATCCGGTTCCCAGGCACTGCGGCCGATGAACAGGCCATCGACATTGTCAAGCTGGGCATATTCACTGGCGTTGTTAATATTCACACTGCCGCCGTACAGAAGCGGCACATTGTTTCCGGCAGGACCATACAGTTCCACCAGGACCGTCCGCAGAAAATCGTGGATCTCATTGACATAAGGGGTTTCGGCGGGAATCCCGTTGACGCCAATGGCCCATATTGGCTCGTAGGCAATCCAGAACTTGCCAATCTGATCGGCAGAAATGTCCTTCAGGGCCACCTTCAGCTGTTTGGCCAGCATTTCCCGGGAGATGCCATAGTTGCGGTCAGACATTTTTTCGCCAATGCAGATCAGTGGCAGCAGCTGGTGTTTCAGGGCGGCCAGGGCTTTCAGGTTGACGGTTTCGTCAGTTTCATTGAAGTACTCGCGCCGCTCGCAGTGACCCAGTTCAACCAGATCGAGCCCGATTTCGGCAAGCATTACCGGCGAAATCTCACCGGTGAACTGACCGGCATCCTCAAAATGCATATTTTGAGCCCCGAGTTTCAGGGCGCTTTGGTTTAAATCAATCAGGTCCTTTAATTTCCACAGGTGGGTATGGGGTGGGATGATAAAAAACTCAAACTGCGGATATTTCGTGATAATTTCGGAGACCTTTACGGTATAGTCAGTGGCCTCGGCCATGGTTTTGTTCATTTTCCAATTGGTACCCAGTAAAAATTTTTTCATGGTCGACCTACTTCAGATATGTTTTTTCCAGAGCCCGCATTTTTTCAACCTTTTTGGTTGAACCGCCGCCCTGGAATTCGCTTTTTAACCAGGCTTCAGCGATCATTTTAGCCAGCTCCACACCGATTACCCGGGCGCCCATCGTCAGGACATTGGCATCATTGCTCTTTGCCAGCCGTTCAGCCGAAAAGACATCATGACAGGTACCGGCAAAAACCCCGGGCACCTTGTTGGCCATCATGGCCACCCCCAAACCGGTGCCACAGAAAATAAAACCCCGGTCATATTCCTTGTTTTTGATGGTTTCGGCTAAATTAAAGGCAATTTCAGGATAATCACAATCGTGGGTCGCAGAATAAGCTAAATCGGTGACATCATATCCGGCCTTTTTCAGGTAGTTAAAAATCTCATTTTTGAAATCAATGGCAGCGTCGTCACAATCAACAGCAATTTTCATGATGAACCTCCTCGGTTTTGTTTTTTTTGAAAAAGATATTTTACATTATGTAAAAATGCTTTTCCTTTAAGGTAATTCGTTTTTGGATACGTTATCATTATTACACAGAGTTTTGGGTTTGTAAAGTATAGAATCATTTGAGCAAAACAGAAATTAAGTAAAAATTATCGGAAAATATGACAGAATGTCGGCCCGTGAAAAGACAGGGAGGTTTTGATGGAAAAGACCCAGCGGATTATCATAAAAAATAAAAACGGCTTGCACACCCGGGTGGCGGCGATGGTTGCCCGTCAGTCCCAAAAGTTTGAAAAGATCTGGGACTGCCAGCTCTATCTGCGGCGGATTAATTCTCAGGATGGGGTGCCCTGCAACAGTGTGTTGCCATTGGTTTCTTTGAAAGTTAAAAATGGCGAGATGATCGAAGTGTACAGCAGTGACAGTGGCAGCGAGGAGGCGGTGTTTCGGCTGGCTTCTTTTCTAGGCCAGACGCCGGAGCTGGAAGTACCGGAAACAGAAGACATCGACAGCATCCTCCAGGAAAATACCCTGGCCAGTGAAAAGATTTTTGAAAGCATCAATAACGGCCTGATTGCCATGGACAGCAATGGCATCATCAATATTTTCAATCGGGCAGCCGAGGAAATCACCGGCATCAAGGCCAAGGATATTATCGGTAAAAAGGGCGATGAGTGGGTGCCCAACTTTAATCTCAATGACCTGCTCCATTCCAAGTGTGAAAACCTCGGCTTGAAACACAAGATCGGTAACAAGTGGGTCGTTACCAACAAGAGTCCCATCATTGTTGACGAAGAGGTGGTTGGCGGGGTAGTGGTATTTCAGGACATTTCGCAGATTGAGGAGCTGTCCTGGGAACTCCACAGTGTTAAAGAATTAAAAGAGAAATTCAATAATATTCTTGAAACCGTCGACGATGGCATCTGTATGATTAACAGGTGCCGGGAGATTACCTATGTCAATCATCCCTTTGTCAAAATGTTCAAGAAGGAAGGAACACAGGTTTTGACCAGAAAGATTCAGGAACTTTTTCCCAAAGAAAAATTTGGCGATCCGTTTTTTGCCGGAAAAGAAGAGATCATTATTTCCACCTCCGACGGCCGGGAGTTTATTATGCATGCCCGTCCGATTACGATTGATGCCAAATTTAGGGGCAATGTGGTAGTCGCCCGGGAGTTGACCGAAATTGCCAAGCTGGCCGACCGGATTGAATTGCTGTCCCAGAAGACCCAGTATCTTCAGGAAGAGCTGGCCAAAAAAGAGGGCCTCAATCAATCCTTTGATAACATCATTGGCAAGAGTGGCGCCCTGATTGAGAGTTTGACAGTGGCCTCAAAGGCCGCTCGAACCGATGCAGCGGTGTTGATCCGGGGCGAAAGTGGTACCGGCAAAGAACTGGTCGCCCGGGCTATTCACCGGGCTGGCGCCCGGAATGACAAACCGTTTGTGGGGATGAACTGTGCGGCGATCCCCTCCAATTTACTGGAAAGCGAGTTGTTCGGTTACGAAAAGGGGGCGTTTACCGGGGCTTATAAAGAAAAACGGGGCAAGTTTGAAATTGCCAGCGGTGGTACGATATTTCTTGATGAAATCGGTGATATGGACAAGACGATGCAGGCCAAGCTGCTGCGGGTGCTCCAGGAGCAGGAAATCGAACGCATTGGTGGTGTCAAGCCAATCAAAATCGATGTCCGGGTGATTGCCGCCACCAACAGTCCTCTTGAAGAAATGATGAAAGAGGGCAGCTTTAGGCGGGATCTTTATTATCGCCTCAATGTTATTACGGTGATGCTACCGCCGTTGCGACAGCGCAAGGGGGATATTCCCCTGCTGGTGGAACATTTTTCGCAGAAAATCAGTAAAAAATATGATCTGCCAAAATGTGCCATCAAAAAAGATGCCTTGGCAGCACTGGAAAGCTATCACTTCCCGGGAAATGTCCGCGAACTGGAAAACCTCATTGAAGGGGGGATGACTCTGTCAAACAATGAGTGGATCTCGATTACGGATCTGCCGGCTTATCTGTGCGATCAGGAAAATGTCAAAAATCCTGCCGAGAAGACGTTTTCATCTTTTGGGGATGATCTCCCCACCTTTGCGGATATGGAACGATGGCTGATTGAAGAAGCCCTCAAAAAACATGGCAGTTTTCGTAAAGCCGGTCAGGCACTGGGTTTGGACCATAAAACGATTTCCAAAAAAGCTGAAAAATATCAACTCAAATGAAATTGGCACGATATTTGCTATTATTACGCTTCAGAATACCTTGCAATATGATTCAAAGTGGAATTTCGAAAACTCAGGCTTTCGATTGACAAATCTTAAAAAAGAAAGTTGCCACTTAACAATTGGATGGGTAAATAAGCGAAAGGAGGAAAAGAAATGACAGGCGTAATTATTGTGTCACATAGCGAAAAGCTGGCTGAAGGGCTGCGCGACATTGTGATGGAAATGAACGACGGCAGTGTCGAAGTCATTGCGGCTGGTGGTGCTGACGGTGGTCGCATCGGCACCAATACCCTGAAAATCAAAGCGGCGATTGAATCATTGGCCAAATGCGATCATATTCTAATTTTTGTGGATTTGGGCAGTGCTGTGCTTTGCAGCGAAACAGCCATTGAAATGTTGGATGATGACATTCAGGAAAAGGTTCATATTGTTGACGCACCATTGGTTGAAGGGGTTGTTGGCGGGGTCGTTCAGGCAACGATCTGCGATGATCTGGATCAGATCATTGAAACGGCAAAAGAAGGTGCAACCTTAAGAAAAGTGTGTTAATTTGCAAAGAAATGGGTAAATAATCCCCAGGCGGGAAAAAAATCCCCAGAGTCCGGCAAAGAAACGGTGCCGAATGGCCAGTTTATGGGAATTTATTTTGGCATGGTTCTTGCTTTAAGAAAACGTATACAAATTATTTTTTCAGGAGAATGAAATGAAACGATTTATCAATGATCCCTATGATGTAGTTGAAGAAATGTTGGAAGGTTACGTTCTGGCTCACAAAGATTATGTGGAATTAATCAAAGAAGGCGAAGCCCAGGGAAGAGTAGTTGTAAGTAAATCCGCAAAGAAAAAAGACAAGGTGGGCGTCGTTATTGGTGGCGGCTCAGGACATGAACCATTATTTTTAGGCTATGTCGGAAAAGGTTTTGTTGATGCTGCTGTTATTGGTAACATCAATACCTCACCATCTCCAGATCCATGCTATGCGGCCGTTAAAGCGGTTGACACTGGCAAAGGTTGTATCTATCTGTATGGTAATTATGCCGGCGATGTCATGAACTTTGACATGGGTGCTGAGAAAGCCGACGAAGAAGATGGTATCCGGGTAGAAACGGTATTGACAACGGATGACGTTATTTCATCAGAAAATATCGAAGATCGACGCGGGATCGCCGGGATGTTCTTCATGTTCAAAACCACCAGTGCCAAAGCTGATATGGGTGCTGATCTGGATGAAGTGGTTGCACTGGCTCAAAAATGTAATACCAATATGCGTACCATGGGCGTCGCAATGTCTTCCCCAACCTTACCATCCAAAGGTGGCCCAATCTTTGAAATGGAAGAAGGCGACATGGAAATCGGTATGGGTCTCCATGGCGAACCTGGCGTCAGACGTGGAAAAATCGAGCCAGCTGATAAAGTGGTTGACCAGATTATGGATCCAATTCTGGCCGATCTTCCCTATGTGGCCGGTGATGAAGTTTATGTAATGGTTAACAGCCTGGGTGCTACCCCACTACAGGATCTGCACATCTGTTTCCGTCGGGTTGCTCAAATCCTCGAAGAAAAAGGCATCAAAATTTATAAATCAATTGTTGGCACCATGGCATCATCAATGGATATGGCCGGGATGTCAATTACCCTCCTCAAACTGGATGATGAATTAAAAGAACTGATGGATTATCCCTGTGATGCACCATACTTCACCCAGGTTTAAACAGCCATCTTAAACACGTAGATCTATTCTTAATAACAATAATAACAATTTCTTAATAACATAACCCAAAATCTTAATAACAAACCAAATGGGCGGTCAGAAGACTGCCCATTAATCCATTGTCAGGAGAAAGAATATGAGCGATTATATCTTAAATAAAGACTACTTTATTGCCGTTATTGAAGACCTTATTATCATGTCGGAAGAGAAAAAAGAATACTTTATCCAATTGGATTCAGCCATCGGTGACGGCGATCATGGCATGAATTTAAGCATCGGTTTTCGCGAAGTCAATAAAAATTTGGAAGCGTGGAAATCAGAAGATATCAACACCATTTTCAAAAATGTCGGGACTGCTTTATTGGATAAGGTTGGCGGTGCGGCTGGTCCATTGTATGGTGGTTTCTTCATGAAATTCGGTCTGCCAGTCAAGGGCAAAGATGAAGTGACCTTTGATGAATTCATTGAGATGATGGAGTCTGGCGTGGCCATTATTGAAAAACGTGGGAAAGCCGTTGTTGGCGACGCAACCATGGTTTGTACCTTGCGACCGGCGGTTGATGCCTTGAAAAAAGCCTATCACGATGACGGGCTGTCCCCTAAAGAAGCGATGAAAATGGCCATGGAAGTTGGGGCTCAGGGATCCGACTCAACAGTGCCATTGATTGCCAAAAAAGGTCGAGCCATGCGTCTGGGTGAACGGGCCATCGGTCATCGCGATCCGGGTTCAGCCTCCAGTGCGGCGATGCTGGAAGTTTTCTATAAACACATGCCATAATTGTTACATCAAACATGCTGCAATCATGTTTTTGTCTTCTTGAGTAATGTTTTAAAAGCCATTGGAACCGATCGTTCTGATGGCTTTTGATTACTTTAAAGCGAAAATGTTTTTATCTGCACCCGCAACCACTGGTGGTTGGATTTATTGCAATTTGGATTGGAACAGGAGCATCAACAACTTTTATAAATATGGTAAATCGACCTTGACAATAGCATGGAATAAGCATAAAATAAAAAATAGTAAACCATTACAAGAGAATACTAACAGGGCAAGAGTTTAAGAGATGTCCGTATGATACTGTGTGCGTCACGCCGGAATGTCCGGCTGTGCCCCAGTATGATGCGGACTTTTTTCACGTTTGGAATAATTGCCGGAAAAGTCAGGCGAATCGACAGGGAACGGTAAAAGTCGAAGGAGTAAAAACGATCGTGCAACGGAGCGTAAAACAGTGAAAGTGAGTGCTTAGAAAGGAATGCCTGTGGAAACAAAAAATACGCAGAATCCATTTACAACCAAACCCGTGATTCCCTCTGTACATCAGCGTAAAGAACTGCTTTACGCCATGGCAGAAACTGGGGCAGATTGGATCATGCTCAAATTGGGCGACGTCAACACCCTGCCGCAATTGGTGGGGCATATTCATCGTTTCGGAAAAAAGGTGATGGTTCACCAGGATTCGATTAAAGGAATTGCCCGTGATAAAATGGGCATTCAGTATATGGCAAACTGCGGGGTTGACTGCGTCATTACGATGAAAGCCCCCTGTGTCAAATATATCAAAGAAGTCGGAATGGTTGCCGCCTTCGGATTTTTTGTCATTGATTCCGATGCCTGTCGTACCGGTTTAGCGAATGTCAAAGAACAACAGCCGGATGTGGTTATTCTGATGCCGGGAACCATCCCCCCGCAGCTTATTAAGGCGATTAAAAGCGAAGCCGGAACGCCGATCATCCTCGGTGGCCTGATGACAACCGGAGAGCAGATAGTCGGAGCCATGGCAACTGGCGTCGCTGCTGTTGCCACCAGCAATCCAGAGCTATGGAACTGTGAGATCTAGAACAATGATTATCGGTTACAAAAATTTAATATAAATGGAGGTAAATTCATGAAAAACGTAATGATTTTTGGTGATTCAAACACCTGGGGGTGGGATCCGTCCAATGATTTGGTTGATGTGATACGACGCTTGCCGGACGAGGTGCGTTGGGCCGGGGTGCTCCAGAATGAACTGGGAAATGATTACAAGGTGATTACCGAAGGTTTAAACGGCCGAACCACCGTTTGGGATGACCCGATTGAAGAATACCGCTGCGGCAAACAGCATATTATTCCATTGTTGGACAGTCATGCGCCGTTGGATCTGGTGATTATTATGATCGGTACTAATGATTTAAAATGCCGTTATACGGTGACGGCTCAGGATATTGCCAATGGTGCCAGTCTGATTCTTGATAAAACCCTGGCCCAGGTCGGTGCTTTTGGTCCCGATGGTCCCAAGGTTTTATTTATTGCGCCACCACCGCTGGGCCCCATTGAAGAGGGCGTCTTTAGCATGATGTTTGCCGGGAACCGGGAAAAATCAATCGAGATGGCCAGGTTTTATCAAGGTGTGGCTGAAAGCCGGGGCGTTCCTTTCTTTGATGCCGCTACAGTGGCCAAGGTCAGTGCAATCGATGGTCTTCATCTCGGTGCAGACGGTCATGCCGCTCTCGGCAAAGCAGTTGCCGCCGAAGTTAAAAAGATCCTGGGGTAAAGAAAAATGGCGGCAGCGATGCCGCCTTTCTGGATTAAATCATGGAGTTTAAGGGGAAAGGAGTTCGCCATGGAAAACAAATTGGCCTTGATAAATGGCATTGGGGTGACCATGGATGCGAATCAGCCGTCGTGTCAGGGCATTTATATAAAGGATGGCGTCATCGAAAAAATCGGGGCGTCCCCGGAAATAAAAAATTTGGCAGCAGGCGAAGGGGCGCAGATTATCGATTTGGGTGGCAAAACGTTTATCCCAGGGCTTCACGATTGCCACGTGCATATGATGAGCACTGGCTTATCGGCCATAGGGATTAATCTTTATGATTGTCGAGCGGTTAAAGAGGTGCTAGAAACCTTGGTAAAGGAAAAAAACGGTGATTTCAGCGAATGGATTTTTGGCTATGGATTGGATGAATCCCGGCTGGTGGAAAAAAGACCGCCCACTGCTGCCGAGTTGGATAGCTATTTTAAAGAGCGGCCGGTATATCTGGTGGATCGGGGGCTGCACTATACCCAGGTCAATACCATCGCCATGGAATTGATGGCCATTGGCGAAGCCGAAGACGGGCTTGGCCGGGATGCCGCCGGGAATTTATCAGGTCGGCTGCATAGCCAGGCCAACAGCCACGCCCGGAAGTATTTTTTTGACAAGATGAGCTGGGCCCAGCGGGAAACAGCCATCCGCCATACGGCCCAAATCGCCGTGGCCATGGGGGTCACTACCATTCATGCCATGGAAGGTGGGGATCTGTCTTCGGATTACGACATTCCGGTGTTTTTAAAGATCATCGACGAATTGCCCGTCCATGTGGTGCTCCATTGGTGCAGCACCCGAGTGGCAGATGTTGTTGCCCAAAACCTTAGCATTATTGGCACGGATATTCTTCTGGATGGCTCAATTGGTTCCCGGACGGCAGCTTTTAAAGAAGCGTATAGCGATGATCCCACCTCGGTGGGCGAGCTTTATTTTTCCGATGAATGGATCATAAACTACATCGAAGATGCCCATCGAGCGGGATTGCAGACCGGGTTTCATGCCATCGGCCAGCGGGCCATCACACAGGTGTTGAATTGTCTGGAACAGGCCCTGGCCAAGGTGCCGATGCCGGATCACCGTTTCCGGATTGAACACTTCGGCTTTCCTGATAGCTACGATATAAAACGTGCGGCCGCCCTGGGCGCCGTGATTTCCACCCAGCCAGCCTTTACCTATTTACGGGGCGGCTCCGACAGTGTTTATGAAGAGCGGGTGGGGCCAGAACGCAACCGCCGGGCTTATCCTCTGCGGGAACTGCTGGATGCCGGTTTGGTCGTCAATGGCGGGTCCGATTCCAACGTCACGCCCATCAATCCGCTGTTGGGTATCCATGCGGCGGTCAATCCGCCCTATTCCGGGAACGCCATCAGTCCCGCTGAGGCGCTGCGACTCTTTACCATTGATGGCGCCTATACGGCCAGAGAAGAAAAAATTCGGGGAAGTCTTAGTCCAGGCAAGGCCGGGGATATTACGGTGCTCAATCAGAATCCGCTTGCGGTAGCTCCGGAAACGATCAAAGAGATTGAAGTGGCGATGACGATTTTTAAGGGTAAGATCGTTTATCAAAAATAAAGAATGGAGAAGGATAATGAAGTATATTTTAGGAATTGATGAAGGTACCACCGGCGTAAAGGTCATGATTTTCGACAAAGCGGTCAATATCATTTCACAAGCCTACTCGGAATTCACCCAACACTTTCCTCAGTCCGGCTGGGTCGAACATGATGCCAATGAAATTTGGATGGTTACTCAAAAAATGGTGGCCGAGGCGCTGCAAAATGGGAATATCAAACCCGAGCAGATTGAAGCCATCGGAATTACCAACCAGCGGGAAACCACCGTGTTCTGGGAAAAAAGAACCGGACAGCCGGTTTGTCGGGCGATTGTCTGGCAGGATCGCCGGACCCTGGAGATCTGCGAAGCCCTGGAAGCCAAAGACGGACCAGGGATTGTTGACCGAACCGGGATGATCATTGTCCCTAATGATGCGGCCACCAAAATCCGTTGGCTGCTGGATCACGACCCCAAAGTCCGAGCTGGTGTTGATAACGGGGAACTGCTGTATGGCACCATTGACACCTGGCTGGTCTGGAAGCTGACCGGTGGCCGGGCCCACGTCACCGATTATTCCAATGCCTCCGTGACGCTGCTGCAAAACGCCCGAACCCTGGATTATGATGAGTGGATCTTAAAGGAACTGGCGATTCCCCGGGAAATTCTACCGGAACTGCGAACCTCCTGTGAGGTCTATGGCCTGACCGATCCGGCGGTTTTCTTTGGAGTAGCCGTGCCGGTGGCGGGTATCCTGGGTGATCAACAGGCGGCCGCCTTTGGTCAGGGTTGTCTGGAAAAAGGCATGGCCAAAAACACCTACGGTACCGGTTCGTTCATGGTGATGAATACCGGTGACAAATATGTCCCCCCATCAGACGGCGTTTTCTCTCCGGTTTTGTGGAGTGCCCAAGGCCGAACCGATTATGGGCTGGAAGGAATGGCTGATGTTTCTGGAGCGGTGCTCCAATGGCTGCGGGACGGTCTGGGGATTATTGACGATGCCAAAGAAGCTGAGGAATTAGCCCGGCAGGTTGAGGACAGTATGGGGGTTTATTTTGTCCCGGCCTTTGTCGGATTAGGGGCACCCTATTATGATTCCTATGCCCGGGGCATCATTATCGGGATCTCCCGGGGAACCACCAAACAGCACATTGCCCGGGCAGCTCTGGAGTCGATGGCCTTCCAGGTCAAGGACGCCTTTAACGTGATGGAAAAGAAGTCCGGCTTTAAATTGACCAGGCTCCGGGCTGACGGCGGTGGTGCCAAAAGTGATTTTCTGCTGCAGTTTCAGGCAAATATTTTAGGGGTTCCGGTGGAACGGCCGGTCATCACCGAAACTACCACCCTGGGAGCCGTCTACGCCGCCGGATTGGCAGTGGGCTACTGGGACAGCTTTGAAGAAATCGGCCAATTCTGGAAAATTGAAAAACGTTTTGAACCGCAGATCAATGATTCCAAACGTCAGGAATTATGCGGATTCTGGGATAAAGCTGTGAACCGGTCAGCTGGTTGGTTGAAATAACGCAGGGATGATTTCAGGCATTCTCCTAAAAATTTTGATGTAAAGGACTAGCAATGCACAGTGATAAAGTGTATAATAACCTCAGATTATATTAGGAAAAGAGGACTAAAAGGAATGAAAAAAAGAAGTATACTTGGCCTGATGCTGGTAGTCGTTCTGGTTGCCGGATTATTTGCCGGTTGCAGCAGCACTGCTAAAAAAACCGAAGACAATGCCAATAATGACGACAAGACCTTTGTGGTCGGCTTGGATGATTCCTTCCCACCGATGGGCTTCAGAGATGACAAAAACGAAATTGTTGGTTTTGATGTCGATCTGGCCAAAGAAGTTGGTAAGCGAATGGGCATGGAAGTGGTTCTGCAGCCGATCAACTGGGACACCAAGGAACTGGAACTGGATTCCGGTAATATCGATGTCATCTGGAATGGCTTAACCATCACCGACGAACGCAAGCAAGCCATGGATTTCACTGCGCCTTACCTGGAAAATGACCAGGTGATTGTGGTCAAAAAAGACTCTCCGATCAAAACCAAAGCCGATTTAGCGGGCAAAAATGTTGGGGTTCAAAAAGGTTCTTCAGCTTATGATGCCTTCACGGCTGATCCGATCAGTAAAGAAGCTGCTGCTTTAAATGAATACCCGGAAAATGTATCGGCCCTTAGTGATTTAGCGATTGGCCGAATCGATGCCGTTGTGGTTGACTCTATTGTCGCCCGTTATTACATTACCTCTGAAAATGCCGAGTTTGTTATTTTGAACGAAAGCTTATCACCCGAACTCTATGGCGTTGGAATTAAAAAAGGCAACACCGAGCTGCTGACTCAGGTTCAGGATGCTCTGGATGCGATGATTGCTGATGGCACCGCCGCTACGATTTCGACCAAATGGTTTGGTGAAGACATTATCTACAAAGCAAACTAATAGAAAACAATCAGTTTTTAGAAATCGGATCGTTTCGATCCGATTTTTTTATGACTGGTAATACCATAACTTTAATTCATTCCTCAGGAGAAAAAAATGTCAGATTTTTATATTTATTTATCAAATATCACTGTGCCGATGTTGCAGGGGATGGTGATTACGCTCAGTGTTTTTGCGGTCACCATTGTTTGTTCGCTGCCGCTGGGTTTCATGTTTACCCTGATGGCGAGGAGCCGCATTGCCCCGATTAAATCATTTGCCAAAGGTTATATCTATGTGGTTCGGGGTACGCCGTTGTTGTTGCAGATCATGTTTGTTTATTTTGGCCTACCGCTGCTGCCGGGGATCGGTGACTACCTTGTGTTTGAACGGTTTACTGCCGCCTGTATTGCTTTTTGCATGAACTATGCCGCTTATTTTGCCGAAATCTTCCGGGGTGGTTTGCTGGCCATTGATAAGGGCCAATACGAAGCCGCCAAGGTGCTGGGGCTGACCAAAATCGAAACGATGACCCGGGTGGTGATCCCTCAGATGATTCGGGTTTGCTTACCGGCGATCAGCAACGAAACCATCACGCTGGTCAAAGATACCGCTCTGGTCACGGTTATCGGGGTAGCAGAGATTCTTCACTATGCCAAAACCTCAGTCAATCGGGATGGCGATACCTTCGCTTTTCTGGTGGCGGGAGCCCTGTATCTGATGATCAATTTTGTGATCACGATGGTATTTAAAAAGCTTGAAAATAAATACGAGTTCTAGAGGAAAACGATGGAAATTATAAAAGTCAAACAACTCAATAAAAGTTTTGGGAACAATCACGTTTTAAAAGATATCTCGTTTACGGTTAATAAGGGTGACGTGATGGCCATCATCGGGTCATCCGGATCGGGTAAATCGACATTGCTACGCTGCCTCATCGATCTCGAGAAGGCTGACAGCGGTGACATTATCATGGAAGGAAAGCCTTTGTTAAAAGATGGCATCTATCCCAGTGCCCCGGAGATCCGTACCATTATCATGAAAATGGGGATGGTCTTTCAGCACTTTAATCTGTTTCCACATCTGACCGTTCGTCAGAATCTGGAACTGGCACCCAAGGTCGTCAAAAAAGAAGAAGTGGTTGCGATGAATACGCGTGCTGAAGCCTATCTTAATAAGGTTGGCCTATTGGATCGGATTGATGCGATGCCCTCGACCCTGTCCGGTGGTGAGAAACAACGAGTGGCAATTGCCCGGGCGCTGATGATGAACCCCGATATTCTGCTTTTTGATGAACCGACCTCGGCCCTCGACCCGGAACTGACCGGCGAAGTATTAAGCGTTATGCAAAGCCTGGCTAATGAACACATGACGATGGTGGTAGTGACCCACGAAATGGGTTTTGCCCGGGAAGTGGCCAACAAGGTGGTCTTTATGGATTCGGGAACAATCCTTGAAGAGGGAACACCGGAAGATATTTTTATCCATCCCAAAGAAAAACGTACTCAGGAGTTTTTAAGCAGTATCCTGAGAGAACAGAAAAAGAAAAGTCATAAAAAATACCGGCTCAAAAAATATTGCTGAGCCAATAATAAAAAAAGTGACGAAAAAAAGCCTTCCAGCAGTGTGCGGGAAGGCTTTTTAAATACATAAATAGACTTGACAAAAATAGAATTTTGTGATAGCATATAAAATTGCATTGGTATCTTTTAAAATAAGATTAGAATGCATCCTTGTCGTCAATTTTAGCACGATCAACAGAAGCATTTGCGACTCGGTCATGAACAACTGATCAAAGGGGAAACATGTCGGAGTCAGCGGATATGAAATTGATTACGGTCTAATCATAACACAAGGCGAGATGAAACACAACAGGCAAATTTGGGATGCCCACAGGCTTGACACAAGTCGCGTTGGGGTAATCCGTTGCTGAGTATTTTTGCGAGGGGTGATATTGGATGGTAATGTTGCATCCTGAAAAAGATGGTTTAAGAACACGCCAAAGCTTTTCTAAAATCAAAGAAGTAATTGAAATGCCGAACCTGATTGAGGTTCAGAAAGATTCATACAACTGGTTTATCGAAAAAGGACTTAAAGAGGTTTTTGACGATATTGATAAAATCGAAGACTACACGGGAAATCTGGTTTTAGAATTCGTGGATTATTCTATCGAGGGAAAACCGAAGTATTCAGTGGAGGAGTGTAAAGAAAGGGATCAAACCTACTTTATACCATTAAAAGTAACAGTTCGTTTAATAAATAAGGAAAAAAATGAGGTTAAAGAGCAAAAGGTTTATATGGCCGATTTGCATAAAATGACCGAAACCGGAACCTTCATTGTCAATGGCGCGGAACGGGTTATTGTCAGCCAGCTGGTGCGATCACCCGGTGCCTATTTTTCCTTGAGCCGTGATAAGTTGGGGAAAAAACTGTTTTCCGCTCAGGTTATTCCGAATCGTGGGGCCTGGTTGGAATACGAAACTGATTCCAATGACATCATGTACGTTAAGATTGACCGAACCCGTAAATTACCGATCACTGCACTGATTCGAGCCCTGGGTTTGGGAACCAATCAGGAAATTCTTGATTTTTACGGTGATGATTACCGACTGATTGAAACGATCAAAAAAGATGAAAATAACAATATGAAATCAACCCGGGATGGTCTGATTGAAATCTACAAAAGACTGCGTCCCGGTGAGCCGCCAACAGTGGAAAGCGCGCAATCCTTGCTTAATTCGATGTTTTTTGATGATCGCCGCTACGACCTGGCCAAGGTCGGTCGTCACAAATACAATAAGAAATTAGCTTTGGCCACTCGAATTGCTGGTCAACGGGCTGCCCAGGCTATTGTTAATCCGGAAACCGGGGAAGTCTATGTGGAAGAAGGCGAAATTATCTCAAATGATATCGCCACGGATATCCAAAATTCCGGGATCAACGTGGTTGATGTCCGGGTGGATGATAAAGCGGTTCGGGTTATTGGTAACGGCTTTGTTGACATCAACGCCCAAGATCTCCCCTTTGATATCAGTGATCTGGACATCAAAGAATTTGTCTGTTATGAAGTGCTAAAAGAGATTTTAGAATCAGACATGACTGATGAAGAAAAGAAAAAATCGTTTAAAAAGCGGATGGATGAGTTGGTACCCAAGCATGTGCTGATCTCCGATCTCCATGCCTCAATCTCTTATATTATTGGCTTGGATTATGACATTGGTGCCATTGATGATATTGACCATTTGGGCAACCGTCGTTTGCGTTCGGTCGGTGAACTGTTGCAAAATCAGTTCCGAATTGGTTTGTCCCGAATGGAACGGGTGGTGCGGGAGAGAATGTCAGTTCAGGATGATGAGATTTTAACCCCTCAGGGTTTAATCAATACCCGTCCGGTTAATGCCGCCTTAAAAGAATTTTTCGGTAGCTCCCAGTTGTCCCAGTTTATGGATCAGACCAACCCATTGGCCGAATTGACCCATAAGCGTCGTTTATCCGCCCTGGGTCCTGGCGGGTTAAGCCGTGAGCGGGCCGGGTTTGAGGTTCGAGATGTTCACCATAGCCATTATGGCCGAATGTGTCCGATTGAAACGCCTGAAGGTCCAAACATCGGTTTGATCGGATCGCTTAGTACCTACGCCCGGGTGAATGAGTACGGTTTTATCGAAGCCCCCTACCGGAAGGTTTATGATGGCGTCGTTTCTGATGAAATTCATTATCTGGCAGCCGATGAAGAAGGCCGTTATACCATTGCCCAGGCCAATGAACCATTGGATGAAAACAATCGTTTTATCCGCAAACAGGTTACTGGTCGTGCCGGCAGCAAGCGGGACTTCGTACTGATTCCTCCAGATCGGGTCGATTATATGGATATTTCGCCGAAACAGATCGTTTCGGTAGCAACATCCCTGATTCCCTTCCTTGAAAATGATGATGCCAACCGGGCCCTGATGGGTGCCAACATGCAACGTCAGGCGGTACCGCTGCTGATTCCCAAAGCCCCGGTTATCGGGACGGGAATGGAACATAAGGCCGCCAAAGACTCCGGTGTTTGTGTTATTGCCAAACGAGCCGGTACCATTGAACGGGTGGAAGCTGCTGCTATTCATATCCGCACCGATAATGGCGAACTCGATAAATACACCTTGCTTAAATTTAAACGCTCAAACCAGGGTACCTGTATGAACCATAAACCGTTGGTTAATAGAGGTCAATATGTTCAGGCGGGCGAAATCATTGCCGATGGTCCGTCCACCGAAATGGGTGAACTGGCTCTGGGTCGCAACATTCTAATGGGCTTTATGACCTGGGAAGGTTACAACTACGAGGATGCAATCCTGATCAACGAAAAGTTGTTAAAGGAAGACGTCTTTACCTCGATTCATATTGAAGAATTTGAAGCCGAAGCCCGGGAAACCAAACTGGGACCGGAAGAAATTACCCGGGATATTCCCAACGTTAGCGAAGATGCGCTGAAGAACCTCGATGAACGGGGCATTATCTTTGTCGGTGCCGAGGTTAAATCCGACGATATCCTGGTCGGGAAGGTCACACCCAAGGGTGAAACGGACCTGTCCGCAGAAGAAAAATTACTACGGGCCATCTTCGGCGAAAAAGCTCGGGAAATCCGGGATACCTCATTAAAAGTTCCCCATGGCGAATCGGGGATTGTTCTGGATGTTAAGGTCTTCTCAAGAGAAAATAAAGATGAAGATTTAAAACCGGGGGTTAATACCCTGGTGCGGGTTCTGATTGCGGTTAAACGTAAAATCTCGGTTGGAGATAAAATGGCTGGACGGCATGGAAACAAAGGGGTCATTTCCCGTATCCTGCCGGAAGAGGATATGCCATTTATGCCGGATGGTACCGCCCTGGAAATTGTTCTTAATCCGCTGGGGGTACCTTCGCGAATGAATATCGGTCAGGTACTGGAGGTTCATCTGGGACTGGCGATGCGATCCATCGGCTGGCATATTGCCACTCCAGTTTTTGACCCGGCTAATGAACAGGACATTATGGATCTGCTCAATCAGGCGGGCTTACCGGAAGATGGTAAGATTCAGCTTTATGATGGCCGCAGTGGGGAACCGTTTGATAATAAGGTAACGGTTGGATACATGTATATCCTTAAGCTTCACCATTTGGTTGATGATAAGATGCATGCCCGTTCAACCGGACCCTACTCTTTAGTTACACAGCAGCCGTTGGGCGGTAAAGCTCAATTCGGAGGCCAGCGTTTTGGAGAGATGGAAGTTTGGGCGCTCGAAGCCTACGGCGCCGCCCATACGCTGCAGGAAATTTTAACAATTAAGTCCGATGACGTCGTTGGCCGGGTTAAAGCTTATGAAGCCATTGTCAAAGGTGAAAATATACCAAAACCAGGTATTCCCGAGTCATTCAAGGTACTGATGAAAGAATTCCAGAGTTTGGGTCTGGATGTGAACATCCTTAATGACCAGGAAGTTGTCAAGATTCTGGATGACGAAATGGACGAGCGGGATCCGCTGGAAGAACTGGCCATCGAAATCGGAAGTACTGAACTTTCCGAAATTGGTGATGACGTGAAATTGGAAGATAGCTTCCAGATTAAGAGCATTGATGATGACGAATTCGAAGATGACTTATATTAATAAATTCAAAACAGAAGGGAGCGAAGCCATTTGTTAAACGAGGAATTCACCTTCAAATCCTTACAGATCGGATTGGCCTCACCTGAGAAAATCAGAGAGTGGTCACGTGGAGAAGTAAAAAAACCGGAAACCATTAATTATAGAACCCTGAAACCGGAAAAAGAGGGGTTGTTTTGTGAGAAAATTTTTGGACCGCAGAAAGACTGGGAGTGTAATTGTGGTAAGTACAAGCGTATTCGCCATAAGGGCATTGTCTGTGAAAACTGTGGGGTTGAAGTAACTAAGGCAAAGGTCAGACGTGAACGGATGGGTCATATTGAATTGGCTTCTCCAGTATCACATATCTGGTATTTTAAAGGCATCCCCAGTCGAATGGGATTGATCCTGGAAATGTCGCCCCGAAATCTGGAAAAAATTATTTATTTTGCTGCATATGTGGTCACTGATCCCGGTGAAAGTAATTTTGATTTCAAACAAATTTTAACCGAAGCGGAATATAAAGAAGCTAAAAGTCAATTCGGCAATAAATTTACCGCCAGCATTGGTGCTGAAGCGATTCAGGAACTCTTGAAACTGGTTGACCTTGATCAGGAATCAGCGGTGCTCAAAGAAGAACTCAAAGGCAGCTCCGGTCAGAAAAAAATCCGTGTTGCCCGACGCCTGGAAGCCGTTGAAGCGTTTCGCAGTTCCAATAACCGTCCGGAATGGATGATTCTCGAAACCATTCCAGTTATTCCACCGGAATTGCGACCAATGGTACAGCTCGACGGGGGCCGTTTTGCTACCTCCGATCTCAATGATCTGTACCGTCGGGTCATTAACCGTAACAACCGTTTGTTAAAGCTGCTGGAACTGGATGCGCCGGATATCATTGTTCAAAATGAAAAACGGATGCTTCAGGAAGCAGTTGATGCCCTGATTGACAATGGGCGTCGTGGCCGGGCCGTCACCGGACCGGGTAACCGTCCGTTTAAATCCCTCAGTGACATGCTTAAAGGGAAACAGGGTCGATTCCGTCAGAACCTTTTGGGAAAACGGGTTGACTACTCGGGCCGTTCGGTTATCGTCGTTGGACCGGATTTGAAAATGTTCCAATGCGGTTTGCCAAAAGAAATGGCCATTGAACTGTTTAAACCATTTGTAATGCGGGAACTGGTGGGCCGTAACCTGTCACAAAATATTAAAAGTGCAAAAAAAATGGTTGAAAAACTCGATCCGATTGTTTGGGATGTACTGGAAGATGTCATTCAGGAACATCCAGTACTGCTTAATCGGGCCCCGACCCTCCATCGTCTGGGGATTCAGGCTTTTGAACCAATTCTGGTTGAAGGGAAAGCGATTAAGCTTCATCCCTTGGTTTGTACTGCCTATAATGCCGACTTTGACGGCGATCAGATGGCGGTTCATGTGCCCTTATCGGTTGAAGCCCAGGCCGAAGCCCGCTTCCTGATGCTGGCATCCAATAATATTCTTAAGCCCCAGGATGGAACCCCGGTTGTGGCACCAACTCAGGATATGATTCTGGGAACCTACTATATGACCATCTACAAAAAAGATGGCAAGGGTACTGGTAGTATCTTTAGAGATCTGGACGAAATGGAAATGGCTTACTTCAACAAGGATGTCGATCTGCATGCCATGGTTAAGGTACGGATTGCTAAAGAGATCGATGGCGAAATGGTGACCCGTCTGGTTGAAGCGACGGTGGGACGATTTATTTTTAACACCATTATTCCTCAGGAATTAGGTTTTGTAAAACGAGAAACCATCGAAGATCAGTTTAAACTGGAAATCGACCGCCAAGTGAATAAGAAAGTTCTCTCAGAAATCGTTGAGCGATGCTACAAAACCTTCGGACCGACCAAAACATCGGAAGTGCTGGATGAAATCAAGCGCTTAGGTTTTAAATTCTCAACTCGTGGTGCGATTACCGTTGGGGTCAGTGATATGGAAGTTCCGAAAAATAAAGAGGAAATCCTTTCAAAGGCCGATGATAAGATCACCGAAAATATGATGCTTTACCGTCAAGGGTTTATCAGTGATGAAGAACGTTACAACAACGTCGTTGAAATCTGGAACAGAGCCACCGATGAGGTTACTGATGCACTGCTCGATCACCTCGAGGATCTTAATCCGATCAATATGATGGCCGACTCCGGGGCCCGAGGTAGCAAGAACCAGATTCGGCAGCTGGCCGGGATGCGTGGTTTGATGGCTAACCCGAGTGGTCGTATCATCGAACTGCCAATCCGCTCCAACTTCCGTGAAGGATTAAATGTACTGGAATTTTTCTCCTCCACTCATGGGGCCCGAAAAGGTCTGGCCGATACTGCGCTTAGAACGGCTGACTCTGGTTATCTGACAAGGCGTCTGGTTGATGTCAGCCAGGATGTCATTGTCCGCGAAGATGACTGTGGGACGACCCGGGGCTATGAAGTATCAACCATCAATGATCACGGCGAAATCATCGAAACCCTACAGGAACGACTGGTCGGACGCTATGCCTTTGAAGATGTGAAGCATCCGGAAACTGGTGAAATACTGGCTCCGGCTGGTGAAATCATCTCGACAGAAATGGCTCAGAACATTGAAAAAGCTGGTATCGAAAAAGTACTGATTCGAGCTGCCTTCAATTGTCAGTCTAAATATGGGGTTTGTAAGAAATGCTATGGGGTTGATTTAACCACCTGGCGACCGGTTGAAATTGGTGAAGCGGTGGGTATTATCGCCGCCCAGTCAATTGGTGAACCGGGAACCCAGCTGACCATGCGTACCTTCCATACCGGTGGGGTTGCCTCCGCTGACGATATCACCCAGGGTCTTCCTCGTATCGAAGAGCTTTTTGAAGCCCGAAAACCAAAAGGTCAGGCGATTATTTCAGAAATTGACGGTCGCGTTGAAATTCAGGATAACCAGAAAAAAACCGAAGCGGTGGTTACCGGCGCAGATGGTGAAATGAAAGTATACCTGATTCCGTACGGCTCGCGACTGCGGGTTCACACCGGCGATCAATTAGCCGCTGGAGATGAAATCACCGAAGGTTCAATTAATCCCAGTGATATCTTAAGAATCCAGGGGATTGACCATGTTCAACAATACCTGCTTCAGGAAGTTCAAAAAGTTTACCGTATGCAGGGTGTACACATTGGTGACAAGCATCTGGAAGTCATTATCCGTCAGATGCTTAGAAAAGTTAAGATTGAGAACCCTGGCGACACCAATTTACTGGCCGGCAGTTTAGTGGATATTTTTAGTTTTGAAGAAGAAAACAAAGCCGCTCGGGAAGAAGGTGGCGAGGAAGCTACCGCCAGTCGGGAACTGTTGGGGATCACCAAAGCCTCACTTGCAACAGATTCGTTCCTGTCAGCCGCATCCTTCCAGGAAACCACTCGGGTATTAACCGATGCCGCCATTAAAGGCAAGGTTGACCCACTGATCGGTCTTAAAGAAAATGTTATTATCGGTCAATTGGTGCCCGCTGGTACCGGTGTTAAGATGTATGGTGATGTTGATCTGGTTTATGAACGGGAAGAAGACGACGTGTACGAAGATATGCTTGAAGAAGACAGCAGCGCTGAATCCCTGGATATTGTTTTTGATGATGATATCTTAAATGCCTATGTTGAGGAAGAACAGGAAGAAACCGAAGACGCCATTATTACTGATCTTGATATCTTCGATCTGGACTTCTTAACAAAAGAATAATTCTTGACATTTAAAGCTCAAACAGGTATAGTTATTAGGTGTGTTTAGCGAAACACACAGACAGCAAGAAGGAGGAACCGATGAATCAATTTGTTGATGTTTCAAAAGTGATTGGAATGAAACAAACTCTTAAGGCTGTAAAAGAAGGAAAAGCACTTAAAGTCATTTTGGCAGAAGATACTGATGAAAGTATCAAAAAAAGCATCGTTGAATGCTGTGACAGCCATCAGATCACAGTGGAACGAGTTGAAACCAAGGTGGGACTCGGAAAAGCTGGCGGAATTGATCGGGCTGCCGCTGTCATTGCGATTATTAAATAACACTAACCGGGGTTGTCGTCAAGATAACCCTGGTTTAAAACAAGTCATTAATAATCGTTTCGATTATTGATATATTATTATTAAAAGGAGGTGCAGGACTAAATGCCTACCATTAATCAGCTTGTAAAAAAAGGAAGAAAAAGTCTGGATGAAAAAACCAAAACTCCAGCTTTGAAAGCAAACCCTCAAAAAAGAGGCGTATGTACAGCAGTTAGAACATCCACACCAAAGAAACCAAACTCGGCGCTTCGAAAAATCGCCAGAGTTCGTCTCGTTAACGGAATGGAAGTAACCGCTTATATCCCAGGTATTGGACACAATCTGCAGGAACATAGTATTGTTCTGGTAAAAGGCGGACGTGTTAAGGATTTACCAGGGGTTCGTTACAAAATTATCCGTGGTGCGCTTGATACCGCTGGTGTTGACGCTCGTAGACAAGCTCGATCCAAATACGGGGCTAAGAAGCCTAAAAAGTAGTAGTGCATAGTGCTGCATATTCAAGCGCTCGTTATTTAAATTGATCGAGACCAAATATATGTTAGAGACGCTATACGCACAACAACGAAACGTTGGATGTCGAGTACCGATGAACATAAAATGTTAAGGAGGGAAGTAAAGTGCCTAGAAAAGGACCTGTTCCAAAAAGAGAAGTTTTACCTGATCCAATCTATGGAAGTATTGTTGTAACCAAATTAATCAACAACATCATGTTAGATGGGAAAAAAGGTGTTGCCCAGAAAATCGTTTACGATGCATTTGAAAAAGTTACTGAAAAAACTGGTAAAGATGCACTGGAAGCATTCCAGGAAGCCCTTGCCAATATCACACCTGTTTTAGAAGTAAAAGCTCGCCGTGTTGGTGGTGCAACCTATCAAGTACCAATGGAAATCCGTGCTGAGCGTAAGCAGGCTTTGGGTCTTCGTTGGTTAGTTAATTACTCCAGAAAAAGATCTGAAAAAACCATGAAGGATCGCTTAGCTGGTGAAATTATGGATGCACTCAATAATAGTGGTGCAGCTGTTAAGAAAAAAGATGATACCCACGCTATGGCTGAAGCGAATAAAGCTTTTGCACATTATCGTTGGTAATTTGTTTAGATTTAGAAATAAGAGAGGAAAGCATCTGTGTCAAGAGAGTATAGTTTAGCAAAAACAAGAAATATAGGTATTATGGCACATATTGATGCAGGAAAAACCACTACCACAGAAAGAATCCTGTTCTATTCCGGAAAAATCCATAAAATTGGAGAAACCCATGATGGGGTTTCCCAAATGGACTGGATGGAACAGGAACAAGAAAGAGGTATTACCATTACCTCGGCAGCAACCACGTGTTTTTGGAAAGACAACCGGATCAATATCATTGATACACCAGGACACGTTGATTTTACCGTAGAAGTTGAACGATCATTGCGCGTTCTCGACGGATCGGTAGCTGTTTTTTGTGCAAAGGGTGGCGTTGAACCGCAATCAGAGACAGTATGGCGTCAAGCAGATAAATATCATGTTCCCCGAATGGCTTACATCAACAAGATGGACATTACCGGAGCTGATTTTTATAACGTA
This sequence comes from Acetobacterium wieringae, assembly GCF_026646375.1. Taxonomy (GTDB): domain Bacteria; phylum Bacillota; class Clostridia; order Eubacteriales; family Eubacteriaceae; genus Acetobacterium; species Acetobacterium wieringae_A. Next base: position 1,720 of record NZ_JAIPPU010000024.1, on the reverse strand, counting down.
CTGAAAATGATGGAAGACCGTTTAAACGCAAATCCTGTTCCAATTCAATTACCTATTGGCAAAGAAAGTGATTTTGTAGGGATCATTGACCTTCTGAATATGAAAGCGATGATTTATCAAGATGACTTAGGTGAAAAAATCGATATCGTCGATATTCCTGAAGATATGACAGAACTGGCTGAAGAATATCGTGAAAAACTGATTGAATCTATCGCTGATCACGATGAAGCTATCATGGAGAAATTCCTGGAAGGCGAAGACATCGGTATTGATGAGTTAAAAACAGCCATTCGAAAAGCAACATTGAATGTTGATATTATTCCGGTTGTTTGTGGCTCTTCCTATAAAAACAAAGGTGTTCAGCTGGTGCTGGATGCAGTTGTGGATTATATGCCATCTCCATTGGATGTACCGGCGATTACCGGGATCAATCCAGATACAGAAGAAGAAGACAGCCGTAAAGCAAGTGATGACGAGCCATTCTCAGCACTGGCATTTAAGATCATGACTGACCCCTTTGTTGGAAAACTGGCATTTTTCCGTGTCTATTCCGGAACGATTGACTCCGGTTCCTATGTTTTCAACTCGTCAAAACGGAAAAGAGAGCGTCTGGGCCGAATTCTGCAAATGCACGCCAACCATCGTGAAGAAATTACCACGGTTTATACCGGGGATATCGCTGCGGCAGTTGGTTTGAAAGACACCTCAACTGGGGATACCCTGTGTTCTGACAAAGCACCCATTATTCTGGAGTCCATGGAATTCCCGGAACCGGTAATCCATGTTGCGATTGAACCAAAAACAAAAGCTGGCCAGGAAAAAATGAGTACCGCTTTAGCCAAATTGGCAGAAGAAGATCCAACTTTCAGAACTCATACTGACGAAGAAACCGGTCAAACGATCATCTCCGGGATGGGTGAGCTTCACCTTGACATTATCATTGACCGAATGCTGCGAGAGTTTAAAGTTGAAGCCAATGTTGGGGCACCACAGGTTGCATACAAAGAATCCATTACCAAAGCTGTTGACGCTGAAGGAAAATTTGCTCGTCAATCCGGTGGACGTGGTCAATACGGTCATTGTCTCATCCGCATGGAGCCTGTTGAACCAGGTACTGGATACATCTTCGAAAATAAAACCGTTGGGGGATCAATTCCTAAAGAATTCATCAACCCAATTAATCAGGGGATTGAAGAAGCCATGCGTAATGGTGTGTTAGCTGGATATCCGGTACTTGATCTTAAGGTTACCGTTTATGATGGTTCTTACCATGACGTGGATTCCTCTGAAATGGCCTTTAAAGTGGCCGGATCGATGGCATTCAAAAACGGTATGCGAAAAGCCGATCCGGTTATCTTAGAACCAGTTTTCAAACTGGAAGTTGTAATTCCTGAAGAATACATGGGTGACGTTATGGGGGATATTAACTCTCGACGTGGTCGTGTTGAAGGAATGGAAATGCGTGGCGGTGCCCAGATTATTAAAGGGATGGTGCCATTGGCTGAAATGTTCGGCTATGCAACCACACTTCGAAGCAAGACCCAGGGTCGTGGCGTTTACACCATGCAGTTCTCACACTATGAAGCTGTGCCGAAATCAATTTCTGAGCAGATCATAGAAGGTCGTAAACAATAAAAATCAATAAAATAAATTTTAAGGAGAAGAACAAATGGCAAAGTCAAAATTTGAAAGAAATAAGCCCCACGTAAATGTTGGAACA
>NZ_JAIPPU010000023.1 GCF_026646375.1 Acetobacterium wieringae | reverse complement strand
GCCTTATGCTTTTGCAAACATAAAACTCTTCTGATTTCTTAACTTAATGACATTGCCTCAAAGAGATGGTTTTTTAACGTTAATCTGTTTTCCACTGTCCGGGAACTACAAAACTTTATTCAGAAAATTAATGGTTCTCTGATTCTTGGGGTTCCCAAATATTTCGCTGGGTGGGCCTTCCTCTACGATAAACCCTTCATCAATAAAGATCACCCGGTCAGCGACCTCTCGGGCAAAGCCCATTTCATGGGTAACCACGATCATGGTCATCCCATCTTTTGCCAATTGTTTCATAACATTTAATACTTCCCCAACCATTTCGGGATCCAGCGCTGAGGTGGGCTCATCAAAGAGCATAACATCCGGATTCATGGCCAAGGCCCGGGCAATCGCGACCCGTTGCTGTTGTCCTCCGGATAACTGTTCCGGATAAACATTGGCTTTTTCTTCCAAATCAACACTTCGTAATAATTTTCGTGCCGTTTCTTCCGCCTCTTCTTTGGTTTTAAGTTTAAGGGCTACTGGTGCAAAGGTAATGTTTTTCAAAACCGTCATATGCGGGAAGAGATTAAATTGCTGAAAAACCATCCCAATATCCTGTCGATATTTGTTGATATTACCATCGGCTCTGGTGATATCATTCCCATCGACTTCAATGGTTCCGCTACTGGCTTCTTCCAAAGCATTGATACAGCGCAATAAGGTGCTCTTTCCCGAACCGGACGCACCAATAATACAGATCACTTCCCGTTCTTTGACTTCCAGGTTAATATCCTTCAGGACGTCTAAATCACCAAAACTTTTTTTGAGATTCTTAATTTTTACTTTTCCCATAAGACATTTTCCTTTCAAGTCGTTTTGAGATCTTCGATAAGATCATAATGATCACAAAATACATCGCCGCGACAATCGCCCACACCTCGAAGGATTGGAAATTATTGGCAATAATCAGTCGCCCGGTCTGGGTTAATTCCGTCACCCCAATAACCGAGAGAAGTGATGTATCTTTAAGCGTTATAATGCATTGATTAATTAGTGCCGGTGTCATCGTTTTGACTGCCTGAGGCAAGATGACACTTCGCATCGCCATTCCGTAGGGTAAACCCAAGCTCCGGGCAGCTTCCATCTGCCCTCTGCTGATGGATTCAATCCCGCCACGGAAAATTTCGGCCAGATAACCGCCCGCGTTTAAGCTAAGGGTAATAATTCCAGAAATCACTGGATCTGATTGAATCCCCAAAACCTGTGGAATCCCAAAGTAGATGAAAAATGCCTGTACCAACAATGGTGTTCCCCGAACAACATCCACATATACAAGAGCAATTGCTCTTAAACCCTTTTTCTTTGATACCGACAAGAGTCCAAAAACAAGGCCTAAAATACCTGCAAAAAAAAGCGAAACAATTGTTATTTCAACCGTTAATACCAATCCTGCCAACAGACGGGGCCAATATTGTACAATTAATTCTGGAATACTCACGTCAACCTCCTTCAATAGTTTGAGTTGTCCAACAGTCTTTACTCACACGCAAGAAGTCACGCAAGTAAACACTTTTAGATAACTTAGAGAAATCATCTGCCAGTCGTGTATGCTGACAGATGATTTCAAAATTGATAATGTGTTAAGTTTTTTCTAACAGATTATTTTTTGATATAGGTGTCCAGGATTTCCTGATACTTACCATTGGCTTTAAGATTCGCCAATCCAGTATTAAACATCTCAATCAACTCTGGATTTTGACCTTTTTTAACTGCGAAGCCATAAGAACTGCCTTTTTCCATGTCAGTAACCATTTTAAGTGGCACACCACTGGCAATCGCATCACCAACGACTGGGTAGTCTTCAAATAAAGCGACTGAATTTCCGGCTTTTACATCTTCATACATGTTGGCAGAATCCGGGAAAGAAACAGTTGTAAATCCATACTGATCTTTGATTGACTCAGCAAAGGTTGCCCCTTCAGTTCCTGTTTTAACCGCTACTTTTTGACCTTTTAAATCTGCATAAGACTTAATTGTGTCATTTGAAGCAGCTACTGCCATCACAACACCTGAGTCAAAGTAAGGCTCGGAAAAATCAAACGTTTTTTTCCGTTCATCCGTAATACTCATACCAGCAATCATCCCATCCGATTGACCAGTCGATACTTCCCCCAAAGCAGCATCAAACCCGACTGCCTTTAATTCATATTCGAAACCCTGATCTTCAGCAATCGCTGCTAAAAGATCGATATCAATTCCGACCCGTTCACCCTTTTCATTTTCATACTCAAATGGTTTGAAGGTTGTGTCTGTAGCGATTACATATTTCTTTGTATCGCTGCCAGTTTTTGTTCCACTGGAACAAGCAGCCAATGAGAATACCATTGCCGCTACCATTACCAAAACACCAAGCTTTGCGATTCTTTTCATTTCTTTTCCTCCTAATAATAATAAGTTTTGGTGCATCTTTAGCCAATACACCCACTTTCATACAGGTAGCAGTATATCATTTTTATAAAAAATTCGCAATAAAAAAAACCATCGATTGCAGTAAAGGATGGTTTAATATGTTCATAATAACCTATTACAGTTCGACTACTTATCTAACTGTGTACGCCAATCTCGTACACAGCCTTCCTGTAAACCGGTCGTTGTCTATGTCAATTCACTACGTTTCGTCTATTCTTCCGGATTCTCAGTCAGGTATTTGCGGATCGACTCGTAGTCCCCTTCTGCTACGATAAATTCGGCATCCAAATTTTCCAGCACCACTTCTTCTGGGAGAATTTCAACTTCATTCTCCACTGGGGTTCGGTTTCGGGCTTCGACCAAAAGCAAATCTTTTTGATCCAATGCAATCTTGCGCTGGTTCAATCCCGCTTCGATGATGTCCAGATCATTGATCCGTTTATTAATCAGTTTAGATAGCCGAATTAGATCGTCGAGAACCTCATCAACAACGAATTGTTTATCAATAATCATTTTTAACTTTTCACGGATCAGATTGCCGGCGGCTACGATTTTTTCATCCCCCGCAATGGGTTCATAGTTCTCCACTTCCTTCTGAAAATCACTGATAGCCCCCTGGAGATACTGGGTTTCCTTCATTGATTTTTCGATCTCGTGAAACAAATAGCCCAGTCGCCGTTCAATGGAAAGAAAACCCTCTTCGTTATCATCTACTTCTGTTGTTCTAATTCCTGCTGATCCTAAATGATTAACCGCCATTTTTTGAAAATCAGATTTTTTTTCTTTAACGGTTGGCAAATCACCAAACAGCTCCGCACTGCTATTTTGAGGAATCGTATCTGCGATAAAAGGCTTCTGAGTTGGTAATATCATGGTCGCTTCCGGCGCTTGATTACTCATGAGTGAGTTTGTCTCCATCCCCACTGCTTTTTTCCGGTCTGATTCCATTGGTGATAAGCCTACAGGTATACTCTGTAACGATTGGTTTTTTTCCGGGTTTGCTGTTTTTTTTGCGGTTCCACCCTGAGCCTCAGTTTGACTTAATGGTGGCTTGTTTTCTTTTTTTAAATTTTCTTTGATTTCATTAAGAAAATCACTGGTCTGGTAACGTTTTTCTTCTGCAACAGCCCTCGGCACATCGGCTCTGGGGGACTCCACATAGCGTTGCTGACCTCTTTTTTCATTTTCCAGCAAACTGGTAAAAATGCTGTCATACTCTGACTCTTCTTCATCATTTCGGGATAACCAGGTTTTTTTCTCGCTTTTCACTTTTTTCCCTGAATTTTTATCCATTTTTACCGGTTCCCGTTTTTGATCATTATTCCGGTCTTTTTTTGTCGTCATCTTTTTTTCTTTTTTCGGCATTCGTGCTTCGTCTGAAGAAACGCTCTGTTCACGGGTATAATCATCATCCTTACCAATCAGAACCCACCATAACAGATGACACAGGGTTATCATTAAGAAGTCTGCTACTGCCAAACCAATAAAAAATGTTGTCGGTACATCCGGAATGAGAAAAAAGCACATCGCAAAAATAATTCCGTTACCGAGAATCGTAATCCCGCCCCCGATGAAGGGAATGTTCTTTCGTAATAAGTTTCTGTTTAAATCGTACAAAGCCAGCACAATGGTCTTGATCCCTACAAAGAAACCCATCAGAATAATATAAGCATTGGCATTTTCAAGTGTCATTAAAACCTGATAACCCAATAAAAACGCATAACCAGCGATTGCTAAGCCAATGATATCAAAAATTAACAAACCCCAGCACTTACCAAAACTTAATTTCATCAAATCACTCCTTGCTGTCATTTTTAAAGGTTGTTCCATCGTTTTCTCGTGAACTCCCTTTATCAATCGTAACTTTTCCAAAGGTCGACGTCAGAGCATCCAAACCTTCCGTGCTGCGATACAAAGCTTCAATTTCCTGAAGCTTTTGATATTCACGATTGAGTGTCTCTTCTTTTCGATTCACTTCTTCGTGTCGTTTTTTCAAAATAGCCAGAGCTGACCCTAATGAATCCAGCATGTCCTGAACCATTTTTTCCCGTTTTTCAATATTGGCCAGCTGGATATTCAACTCATCGGCTTTATAATTGGGAATTTCGCCTTCACTTCTCAAAAACCGGGATTCTTCTTCCTTCAAATCATCGAAGACCCGCTCGAAATGGGTGGATTCTGGACGCAGAGCGGTAGCCCCACCCCCCCTTTTCTCTGGTTGTGATGGGCCATTTTGAACCGTTTTGAGGATGAGTGATTTTAATTCTTCATCTTTTTTTAAAATCAGTTTTTCTAAATTTTCAATGCGCGATTCTACATATTCAAAGTACTCATTCTTTTCATTGAGTTCCTGTTCGTTTGCCATATTAAACCTACTCCTATATTCGCTATCAATCTTTGCATCTATTATAACAAAGTTTTCCTAAAATGTATAATAAGATTTAATGGTTGTTAACTTTTTCTATTTATATTATTTTTACAAATATTTACATTTATGATATAATAGCCTACCAGTAGTCGTAAATCGGCATAATCAGAATTTATTTTTAAATAAAAGATGGGAAAACGCCTTGCATATTACGGCGCGCCTATGCGTTTAGAACGATCTGCAAACAGAATGATTTCCCAACGAGGTAACAATTTGAACAATAAAAAAAAGAGTGTGATTGAAAACAGACGAAATCCAGGCTCAAAAAAGACATCCAACAAGACTCTAAGGCCTGATACGCGTCCCCTTAAGACCATTAAATCAGAAACAAAGTCGAAACAAAAATCAAAGCCGCAGTCAAAAACAAAACCGGTAATTTTACCTGATCCATTACCAAAAAAAAAGAAAAAATCCAATGGCTTTCTGAAAAAATTTTCCCGCACCATTTTGCTGATCATTATTTTTCTGATGGCCACCGCTTTTGCTGTTAACGCTTTTTTCTTAGGGAATGTCACCAACGACCTAAAAGGAAATTTAAGCAAGTATGGAATCAGCAGTGAAGCCGCTAACTTTGCCAAACAGCATAAAATTGTTAATGTTGCCGTTTTCGGCGTCGATGGTCGCGATGATGTCGAAGGTGATCGAACGGACACCATCATGATAGCAACTGCCGATTATGAACATAGCAAGGTCAAGGTGGCCTCGCTGATGCGCGATACCTATGTTTATATCGATAAAAAATACGAATTTGATAAGCTAAATGCCGCCTACGCCTATGGCGGTCCAGATTTAGCCCTCAAGACGATCAATCAGAATTTTGATACGACCATTACCGATTATGTCACCATTGATTTTAACGCCATGGTTTCGATGGTCAACGCCGTCGGTGGAGTCACCATCGATATTGAAACCGACGAAGAGCTTGAATGGGTTAATGAATATCTGATGGATGTCAATGAAAAAGTTGGTACCGGTTCTCCATTTTTGGAAGAAACTGGATCCCAAACCGTTGATGGATCCCAAGCCCTGGCCTACTGTCGGGTTCGGTATGTCGGCGATGGCGACTTTGATCGAACCTTGCGACAACGGGTTGTTTTTGAACAGGTCTTGTCAAAAGCACTTGATCTGGATCTTAAAGAACAATATAATCTGCTAATGGCGACCTTACCCTATGTGGAAACTTCCTTGAGCACCCTCGAGATGTTCAAATATGGAGCCAATCTGGCTTTAATGCCTTCAAAAGATATCGAGCAAAGTCGTTTCCCCACCGACGAACTGATTTCTCTGGATATGCTGGATGGGGTCTCCTATGTTATTCCCGACACTTTAGCCGAAAACATTGAAGCCTTTTATCAATTTGTCTACGAAACCGACTATACCCCTTCAGATACTGCCTTGGAGATTAGCGATGAGATCAAAGCGACTGTCAAAGGCACTTCGAACACATCCGGATCTGATATAGAATAACTCTCCTATTAGAATCATAAAGCCACCTGCTGTCCTTCCTTGACAACAGGTGGCTTTTATTTTTGATGCGCTTGTTTTTAAAAGGTCAACAGTGCATTATCATCGATTTGTTCCCGTTTATGGCTGGCGCACGATATTGGGAACGCCAAAATAATCAGCCAGAGCACGATTAACCCAATGATTGGGATCTAATTGGACATCCTTTAAACCGTACATTCCGTTGTGGCTGGACAGCGGTACAATTTCCGGCACCTGAATCAGAGCTTCGTTTTGGTGTGTCTCAATGATTTGAACCCGAGCAACATACTGTTTACTCACTGTGATGGCATCAATACCCACGTAACCCCAGGACATAATATAGAATAACAGCACCGTCAAACCAGGAATGATTACAAATTTTCTGATCCGTTCTTCGGTCAATTTGAGCTGCCCAAACGCATATACCACAGCAATAATCAGAAATGCCGCCAATCCAAACATCGCCCGAGGCGGAAATTTAGGTGGTGCCAGCATCACAAACATAGCCGCCGCTGCTGCCACAGTAAAAATCCCAAAATTAACCCATTCGTTTCGATCTTTTTCACTTCTTAACATGACAAAAGCAATCGCCGCTAAAATCACCAGCGGCATCAGCGCATAAAGATTATAGGCGAAATATGAAAGCCGGGTGATAATCGGGTTTGATCCGACCATCATGGTAACTTCGGCAACGGCCGATTCATTTGCCACCCGCAAACTGTTTCCTGGTGCAAAAAGCATACATAAAAAGCCAGCGATCGAAAACACTAACCCGGTATACGCAAATGCAGGAATTCGTATTTTACGTTTAATGTTAACGCCGCAGTAAAGCAGCATAATCAGAATCATCCCGCCAGCGGTATTTTCGTTGGTAATCCCGCTGGTAAAGAATAAAGGAATCATCAACAGGGCAAACCAGACACTGTTTAACAGCTTGGTCTGTTTTTCTTCATACAGCCGGAATGGCAAAAGCGCCAGTAGTATAATGGTACCACACCATAAATAATTACAGGATCCGGTTAACCACATCACCGTCTGACCAAACATTGGGATAAAAAACCAGACTAAGATTGTCGTTAATAACAGTAATTCAAAGCGGATTTTGCGCCCCATTGCCAAAAAATAAACCGCCAGACAAAAGACGATATAGCAGAGGCTATTGGCCACATTAAAAACATCTTTTCCTAAAAACATGAAAATCTGCGTCAATGTTTCAGCCACAACCCGCCCTCCCCAGGTCATGTAATAGGAAATCTGCGAGGTCACGATATCCCCAAAACTCATTACTGGCGTTGAGGTGCCAAAAATAAAGGTATAGACAAAATCATCGGCAATTAAAGGGGTCTTACTGTTTAAAAACACCATGTAAGCAAATGTAACTGCTACTATTACCCAAAAGAGAATCAAATTTGTTTTTCGGGATTCCAAAAAAAATTGAATCGCACGATTTCCATATTTTTTTCCAAAACGGTCATTATTCATCATTTCACACTACCTTCTAAAAACCGATTTTAGCCATGCACTTGATCCGTTCCTATTCGCTCGAAACGACACCTTTAAATAAATGCATAAACAAAAATCCCCCCGATAATCAACACATTGCCAATAATTTTACGCCGACTGAGTTTTTCCTTTAGAATCAGCATCCCCAGAATTCCAACATAAATATAGCCGGTCGATTCTAGTACCGGTCCCATTGTTAACGGCACCCCTCGATAAGCAAAGGTAGTTAACAACGATGATCCGAAGAAGAAAAAATAGGCCCCGATCACATAGGGGTTCAAATATTCTCGGATGCGACTTTCATAATGAATCATGGCACTTTTTTTGAGAATAACTTGTGAAAGGGAGGCCACTAAAACCGAAAACAAATAGAGGGCATAAAAAATCCATTCATTATTTGTCATCACTCACCACCAAATATATTCCTGAAACAATAATCACCGAGCCCAACAACATACCCCAGCGTAGCGCTTCTCCAAAAAACAGATATCCCCAGACAATTCCCCACAATATAGTAATTGCCTTATTGGCAAAAGCCACTGTTAAAGGAAAACGCTTTAAGATCTGCTGCCAGAGAATGGCATAGACAAATAATATCAGTAAAAATAAGCCGTAATAAAGTATAAACGCCCAGGAAAGGAATGCTTCCTTGCTGGCCATTTTTGAAAAAACCGATCCGATTGAATATAGCAGTAAACTTGCATGTAAAAATAAATAATTTTTTAATCTCATTGTTCCTCTGTTCTCATCCGATTTACTCATTTTTCTCTCTTGTACCTCATTTTTACAAATACTTCCATCATTTTATAGAGCGTGATAACATTAAATGCGATAATCAATGGGTAGGCCCCTGCCAGATACCAATATGAGATGGCGACATATGCCGAAATATCGGTATAGGCGACACCACCAGCCAGTACAACTGCACTAAAGAGCAAGGCCGATAAAACCAACCAACAATCCATTAGCTCATACTGGTTATGCATTTTTTTTATCAGTAGCAAAATCGTAAGCAGGCCATAGACTACCAGCGCTACCATAAAGACCATTACACCCAGGCTCTGATAAATCGCAGTAATACAGTTTATTAGTACAAGTCTGACTTTTACATTTAACGGAATTGGTTCACCCTTTATTCGGGCCGAATTATTTGTAATGTCTTCAAAAAGTAAGATTCCATTCTGTCCATCATCGATGCTGTCAACCATACTGGTTTTGACTGCTTCAAACCCGGTGACATACCGGGCTGTTTTTAAAAAAGCACTGGCCAGTTTTTCACCATATTCATCCCGCCAGGGAGACATTAAAGCAGATGGCATGGTCGGCCGACGCACAAGCTGACCGCTGTCAAAAGCTACCTCCAATTCATTGGCCACCGCTTCATAAAAGCGATTGGCTGTTACAGCATCGCTATAATAGCCCGAGTTGGAAACTGCTTCTCGCAACGCCCAAAAGAAAAAACCGTCCTCTACCTGTCTTACCTCGGCATCTTTTTCGTACCAGGACCATCGATCGAGACTTGATTCCAACTCATTTTTTATACTTTTTAACGATGGGGATACCGCATAAATTTTAGTCATTGTACTTCTGGGAACTGATGCCCGCTCAACTTCTTCATCCGGCTGCACTGCATAAATGAGTTTAATTGCCTTCGTAAAATTACTGTCATTGAGCTCATTGGTGGTGTAAATTCCATAATAAGCGTAATTTACACAGGAGATAATAATCGTAGATACGATCAAAATTCCCATCGGGACTAGCGTAGTCATCCCCTTTTTCAGCTTTTCTTTTATTAATAATTCTTTTTTTAAAATAATCGTTACTCCGGTAATAATAATGACGCCCAGTACCAATGGAATAATCCAAATCCCATCTTCCCGGGTATGCCATAAAGCAGCCAAACCCAGTCCGGCAATAACTGCCCAGAACATTTGAACTGCTGTTTTTTCAAAGCGATTCAGATAAACAGCGAACATCCCACCACTGATAATGAGAACCTGAGCGGCCGTCAAGCTATTTCGGTAGACCCGGAGAAAGGTTTCATCGGCAAATGAGATCGGATTAAACAGCAGCGCCAAAAAAATTAAATAGAGCGGAAATTCAGTCTTAAACAGTCGTTTGATCCCAAAGACAAAAATTACGCATGCGAGGGAATAAATTCCTGGAATTGATAATGAATAAGGTATTCCAAACCAATCATTTGTGACTAAAAAAAGCGGAAAAAACAGCCCCTTGACCAACGTCTTTTCCGAATATGAACCTAACCACTCTCCTTGAAGCAACGAATGGGCCATATTGATCATTAAGCGATCGTCGTGTCCGGCTCCGGCATGGGCAAAAAGAGGCATGCCAATGACCAGCAATTGTTTGACCAGAATAAAACCAATCATGAAAATGACCAATCGGTATTTTTCGATCCCTATCCCCAATCGATTTTTTGCGTTTCCAAAACGTGTTGACACCCTCTTTTCACCTCCTCATTTTTTCAAAGAAAAATAACAGACAACCTAAATCTTCTCTAGCTTGCCTGAAACCCTCCTATTTTTTTCGTTCAATTTCCAAAATCCCCAGAAAGAAACTGGCAAAAATCAATTCAACACCGATGGCGATCAGTGTTGTCGCTGGAATTGTAATTTTCATAATTGACTCTGGCTGCAGATTTCCAAACGAATTGTTGCCCCAGATAACAAAGGCAACAATCGTGGCCACAATCCCCAATAAGGTTAACAAAACACCAATTACAACGCCCTTTTCGACGGTAAACTTTTCCAGGATGCCAATTGTTTTAGGACTATTAGGTATAAATCCTGAGCTTAATGCATAGGATTTAGTAAACATTGAAAATAAGCTGATACTAATCCCAACCAGCAATGCTGCCGATCCATACATCATGGTATTAATACCAAAATTCACATTCCCGATTTTTGTGGGCCCGACACCGATAGACACCATTATTACCAATCCAATGACTGATAAAATAATGCCAGGATACAAAAATGTCCAATTAGGACTGTACATCATCAAAAATTTGAGATGCCGCCAACCATCCCGCCAACTTCTTAAGTGCGGTGGACGTGACCGACCATCCGGTGATAAGGTCGTTGGCACCTCAATCATTTTCAGCTTATGCAAGGTCGCCTGAACAACCATTTCGCTGGCATACTCCATTCCTGTCGTTTGCAGCTGAAGACTCTGAATCGCAGCTCGATTATAGCCCCTAAGCCCACAATGAAAGTCTTTGATATCACTGGGATAAAATATCCGCCCGATAAATGATAAGACCGGATTTCCCAAATATTTATGCAAAGGTGGCATCGCGCCTTTTTCAATTCCACCTTTGAAGCGGTTTCCCATTACCAATTCATAGCCTTCTCTGAGTTTTGTAAGAAACGGCATCAGGTTTAAAAAATTATAACTGTCGTCCGCATCGCCCATGATAACATATCGACCTCGGGCATTTTCACTCCCACCTCTTAGTGCGCTTCCGTATCCCTTCTGTTCGATATTAACCACTCGAGCCCCGTTTCTGATGGCTATTTCCTGGGATCCATCGGTACTGCCATTATCTGCAATGAGCACTTCGCCATCGACATTGTTATCTTTTAAGAAGGACATTGCTTTTTTTATGCAAATCTCCAATGTTTCCGCTTCATTTAGACACGGCATTAATATCGTTAATTCGATTTCTCTCTCTTCCAATCGCTTTTCCTCTTTATACTTTATATTTTGTTACTCACTTGCGCTTATTCCAACGTTGGGAAGACCGCCGTCGACACGATCTGCTTAGACTTCTTTTCTCCACATCTCATTTAATAGATTCAACTGTCTTTCAAAATTATGACGATGCTGCTTTTTTAACACTTGCAGAATGACACCACTGAAAAAACTGATTATGGCAATGATCCACAAAGCCGAAATGACAATCAAGGTCGGATATTTGTCGACCAAGCCGGTTTCAAAATAATTGATTACAATCGGAGTAAAAAAGATCCCGCTGATAATCAGCAAAACTAATGAAACCATCGAGAAAAACAAATAGGGTTTGGTATCTCTAAACAGGGTTCCAATCGTCATCAACACTTTATATCCGTCTGAATAGGTATTGAGTTTTGAGACACTGCCTTCTGGTCGATCCCGATAATCGATTGGCACTTCAACAATTTTAAAATTATTGTCCAGTGCAAAAATGGTCATCTCAGTTTCAATTTCGAATCCCTTTGATGTAACCGGAAATGATTTAACAAATTCTCGGGTGAAGCCCCGAGCTCCGGTCATGATATCTTTTACTTCAGCCTTAAACAAAACATTTATGAGTTTTCGCACCAGAACATTGCCAATGTTGTGAAAAGGACGTTTGTTTTCCGTAAAATAAGTTGACGACAAGCGATCGCCAATGGCCATATCGGCCCGTTTTTGATAAATTTGTTGTTCCAGTTCCAATGCAAACTCGGCGGGGTAGGTGTCATCTCCATCCGTCATAATATAACAGTCGGCATCAATATCCCGAAACATCGATCTGACCACATTCCCTTTCCCCTGTCGATACTCATAGCGCACAATGGCACCAGCCTTTCTGGCAATTTCATCAGTCCCATCACTGGAATTGTTGTCATATACATAGATATCAGCATGAGGCATGACTGCTTTATGATCTTTGATTACTTTTTCAATGGTTTTTGATTCGTTATAGCAGGGGATTAAAATCGCTGTTTTTTGTCCTTTTTCCATCATTACTCCTTTAATTATAATTTACTGTATATATCTTAAATCCATTTTCATCTGCCAACTCAGTAAAGCTTACAACCTCATTTGAAAGTGTCGATAAATCCCGTTTTGAAAAAACATACGTAACCTCTAATTTTTCCAGATCCTTTATATTTAAATTGACTTCAAAAAGATCCGGCGATTTTAATTTAAAGTGTGTTTCATCACCTGTGTTTATCAGATTGATGCTGATATGAGCATAACGGTTATATATCTCCTCTGCTGATCCATCCGGATCCAGTAGATGCCATCTTTCCAGATTTGGATATACGTTTGTGGAGTTTATTGTTGGCGCACCAGCCATTAGCGGAAAATTAATCACCGGAAAACCAATTTCCTCTCCTGAATCGACAATCCATAATCCGTTTTCCGTCATATTTGTCTGTTGAATTCTATTGATTACATTCATCTGATAAATTGCATCCAGTCCACTAACAACCGGATTCACAAATAATCCTGCAATAAAAATGATACCAAAGACAATCACCAGCAACGTCTTTCGGGCCCACTCCTTGTTTCCACTTAGGATGACGTAAAATGATCCAAACAAAAGAAGTAAAATAATCATACTCATTTTTAGATCAAGATAGCCCTCATATGTTTTAAACGCTAATAGCGTGATTCCCAAGCTCATGAGCAGTGCACTACCCACTTTAAACCATTTTGAAAACGCACCTTCAAATAAACTAAGAGCCCGAATCAACAATAGAATATTTAAAAATCCTACTGCCAAAAAAGCCCGAACCGGCTTTGAATAACTGAGTAAGGTGATTTTTGCCAACCATTCCGGCCAGGGAAACAAACACCACATGATCATCATGGCATTTGTTAGAAGCAACAGGACCAAGAATTTATCTTTTTGCTTTTGTTTTAACACTACCCAGACAGACAAAATTATTCCCAGTGGAAAAAAATCAAAATAAACTGCCAACTCACACGGATTTGCATAAGTCAGTTCCCGGGAAAAGGCAAAAAATAGGTTGCCCGGATATAAAAACAATCGTAATACCTGATTTCCCCCGGTTTCAGCACTTCCTCCCGGATAAACGGTATTCATCACCGAGTCAATTGTTCCCCCAGATTTAGACAAAATATAAATCATGCCCATACTCAATAACAGAATCAAGCCGATGCCAATTCCAATATCTTTTTTATTCCAAATAAAATGCTTTCGATTTTCCAGTACAACGCCAACGAATAATGCCAGAAATACATATATCAGGGGTACTTGCCAGGCTGGATAAAAGGTTAGAATATATCCACCTGCACAAATCAATACCACGAAGGCATACAGTGATCGTCGATAGTAATTCTGATTATTCATATATCGTGTCATCATAATCAACGCCAATTGACCAAAAACCAGCATTTCGACTAGACCGTTGATGGCAAACCACCACTGCACAACGGGGGACCAGATAATCATCAGGGTGTAAATTAAAGCAAGTAATTTACTCTTTTTAGTGAGAATCATACCAAATTCAAAAGATACTAAAAACAAGGCAATCGTTCGACCGATCCAAAAAAAAGATAGCCCCTTTGCCGGAGCCAGCAGTAAATAACCCCAATGAAATGGTCGAAAAAATATCGCAATATCTCTCACCGGTTGACCATATATAATAAAGGTATCCGTTAATGCCCCCCGGATGGTTTCACTGAAATAAGGAAACAAACCCGAATGATTATAATACTGCGACAACATCATCGGTGTATTGACCGCCCACTCATCACTACGAATGGATCGTGATATGCCAATCAATGGTTCCGAAATGTTGGTTAAATTACTTAAATAATTCTGCCAATACAAGATTGACGAGCCATGAATTTCAAAAAAAACAAGGAGAACCCCCAATATCGCCGAAATCCAAAACCGATATCGATAGGCACTGTCTGCCAATTTTTCCATTCCATAATGATTCACCGAAATGCTCAGGCCGATTCCAATACTTATAAAAAAGAACAACCTGACAAAATGGAGAGTCTGAATAATCTGGGCAATTCCTGACCATGATTGGAAGAATTCAATTGCAATTTTGTTTTCAATCATTAAAAAAAACAATTCACTAAAACTGGCTAATATAACTGACAAAATTATTAAAATGAAAATATTTGTCTTTCTATTTTTTAATATTCCATTCAACTTAATACCCACTCTCAAACACCGCTTTAAATGTCATAAAAAATACTTTGATATCAAACCACAGTGTCCATTTTTCGATATACTCGATATCACATTCGATCCGTTTATGAATTGAAGTGTCCCCACGCCAGCCTTGAACCTGTGCCCAGCCGGTGATTCCTGGCCGAACATGGTGTTTAATCATATACTTGGGAATTTCGTGTTGAAACTGGGTAACATAGTGGGGTCGCTCAGGACGGGGCCCAACAATACTCATATCCCCTTTAAGCACATTATAAAACTGTGGCAATTCATCAATGCTGGTTTTTCGGATGAATGCCCCAAATTTTGTTTTACGCGGGTCATTCTCGGTGGTCCAGCCAATTTCCCCAGGAATAGCTGTATCACAACGCATCGATCTGAATTTGTAAATCCAGAATTCCCTTCGTCCCATCCCCACCCGAATTTGCTTGTAGATAATCGGCCCTGGTGACGTCAATTTGACCAGAATTGCGGTGATCAGCATAATTGGTGAAACCAGAATTAAAATCAGAATTGAAAGAATAACATCAATTGCTCGCTTGATCCATTTATTCAACGGCTGATCCAGGGGGATATAACGGGTATTGATCAACGGAATCCCATCCAGTTCATCAAAACAAGCCGTTGTTCCCTGAATCAAGTGAAAATAATCTGGAATAATCTGGGTTTTAACACCCTGGTATTCACAGATATCAATGACTTCATCGATTCGTTTAAAACTGGTATTCGGTAAGGCAATAATGACCTCATCCACCTGATATTCTTCCAGAATTTCATTCATTTCCCGGGTTTTTCCCAGAATTGGGATCCCATCTTTATCGCTTTTGTGATAATAATCATCAACATACCCGGTTACCTTATAACCCAGCTGACGATCTCCAGCGACTTTTGCAGCAAAGGTTTGACCAATACTACCGGCACCCACAATAATAATATACTTGATGTTAAAGCCCCGTTCCCGGGCCATTCGGAGAATTTTGCGAATCGATCCTCGCTCCAAAATCATCATCACCGTAGAGGTAATAAAAAAGATCCCCAGCATATAGCGCGAAAAATGGATGCTTTTCATGGTAAATAAAGCTGACATCAAAATCGCAATGCCAATAATATTGGCAAAGACAATTTCCCGGCATTCTTTAAAAAAACGCTGTTTACGATACGGTTTGTAGAGGCCAAAGAACAGAAAAAGAACAAGATAGAGCGGGATGATGATTCCCAACAAATCAATATAAGCCCTTAGGTTCATGGTTCGCACGCCATCGTCAAAAAATGGCGAAACAAACCGAATATACCAGGCAAATAAAAGAGACGCTGTCACGACACACAAGTCAAACAACACCAATATAAAATTAAAAAAACGCTGATTGCTTTTTATCATTGCCAGTCTCCCTTTCCTGCTTTATTTTCTGCGATTATTTTTGGCTAAAGCCATTTTTTTCATGATTGTCGTTCCTGTCAGCACACACCACCGGGTAAACCCATTATATTTATTCTGATAATGTTTATTATAAAAAATGATCATCGAATCATAAAAAGCGGCGATCACTTTGGGGTTTCGTTTGCCGATGCCACTGGCTTTTTTGTGATGAAAGATTCGAACTTCCGGATAATACATGACCTGATACCCTGCTTGTTTGATCCGATAACACCAATCGACATCTTCCCCATACATAAAAAAATTCTCATCAAGCATCCCCACCGTTTCAATAACGACTCTGGGAACCAACATAAACGCGCCCATAATACAATCAATGGAGCAGGTTTTATTTTCATCCACATAGGTTAGATTATAGGCTCCAAAACGGGTGCTTTCGGGAAAGGCCAGATCCAGATTGAGACTGTGATAAAGTCCGTTCATCGGTGTAGGAAAGCTGCGCTTACACGCCGGATCCAATTTTCCTGATGGTAGCAACACCTTACAACCCAATGCCCCAATATGTTTGTGATCTTTAATAAAAGCTACGGCACCTTTTAAGGTATCCAAATCAACAATGGTATCGGAATTCAGCAAGAGAATATAGTTTCCCTTTGCCACTGCCAATCCAATGTTATTGGCCTTTGAAAAGCCCAGGTTTTCACTGTTCTTGATAATTGTAATTTCTGGAAACTGCTTTTCAATGGCTTCAATACTGCCATCTTTAGAAGCATTATCGACCAGAATAATTTCATAGTGCAATCCTTTGGTATTACTTTTTATAATCGAATCAATACAATTTGATGTCAATTCTTCTGTTCTATAATTAACAATAATAATCGATAAATCCATTTTCAGCCTTTCTTAAGCCATTTTGTCTTTCAAAAGACATTATATTTTACCATAACCCCCACAAATATGGAAGGGCCGATCTAAAAACTGTTTTACTTGCCTATTTTATTTTCAACGTGTCTAACTACATTTAATATCAACTGGACTTCAATAGAAAAGTAGTTCTTCAGATTTCGAAACTGAAAGGGAACCTTCGTCATGATTCGATGTTTTTTCAGACCTTCTTTAATCCCAGCTCGATAGTCCTGGCCAAAGCCCCGTTTAGCAAACGTTATATATTTAACGATAAACCCCAACAATAAAAACGGGCTGTTAATCAGTAATTGAACAAATGGCATGTTTTTATATGCGACATAAATATTATTACGGGCTGAAATCTGAACCTTGAAAGAACTGTACTTTTGGCCTTCTGCTGTAGTTGCGCTACCAATATGGTAACAGATTGCTTTGGGTTCATATCGATTTTTATAACCATTGATCAACGCACGGTATCCGATATCTACATCCTCCATATAGGCAAAAAAAGCTTCGTCAAACAAGCCAATCTCATTTAGTATCGATCGGCGGTAAATCCCCGCCCCGGCACAGCTACTAAAAATTGCAGTTGGCTTATTATGTGCATTTACCGATTGGCCATCGCCCCGTTTATATCCCCAGCCCAGGATATTATAAAAATCGCCGGTGTCATCGAGCTTATCCCGTTCATAAAAACGAATCATTTTTGAACTCACCGAAAAAATTCGGGGATTATCATCAATATGCAAATATAAATATTTCACAAAATCGGGATCAGCCACTACATCGTTATTTAAAAGCAGACAATATTTTCCATGACTGGCCAGAATTCCCTGGTTGACCGACTTATCAAAACCCGAATTAACAGAGTTTTTCACCAACGTTACATTTTCATAATTTTTTATAATTTCGACACTGGTATCGCTGGAGCAGTCGTCCACGACAATAATTTCCATGTGCCCGAATGTTCTAAAACTTTGTATCATCATACTATCCAGACAATTGGCGATAAACTTCTCCCCGTTGAAATTTGGTATAATAACTGAAATATCACACTTCATAAAACCGTCCTTTATTCTATCCATAATCCGTTTTATTATAACATAGGATCTTCTTTTACTAAACAAAAAGAGACTCGGAACTTTTCCCAGTCTCTCTTTTGGGGCAATATCTCAGTTTGCATTGCTGTAAGGGTTGTGAAAGTCAATCCATATTTCCGGATCGACACAGGCATCATCAGCATTGGCGATTGCTCCAAAATGCAGATGCGGCCCATAGGCATCATCAATATAGGTTCGTTGGGCGCTATAACCAGAGCCCCCAACCGAACCAATTTTTTGCCCCTTACTTACCGGTTGTCCCACGCCCACGTTAATCTCCTGCAGGTGTCCATAAAAGAAGGACACACTTTCACCGTAGCGATCAGTGGTGCGGATTCTAACATAGCGACCATAGCCCAAAAAATAGCCGGCTCTTTCAACAATACCGTTTCCAACCGCATAGCAAGTTGTATAATAAGGCGCCGGGATATCAACGCCTTCATGGATATCGCCCCAGCGTGGTCCAAACCAATCGGTGGGATCGCTGGGATTTGGTTTGTAATCTTTCTCCAGTGGATAGTTATAAAAACCATATACCGTTGCCGTATTCTGTAAAATCGTTTTACTGGAATCTTTTACAAAAATCATTTTTCCATTTTTATCAACCAGGTAAGCGTGCGAAATAAATGAATCAACAATAATGTTATAATTTCGCAGATTAATGTTGGCCTCCCAGGTGTGATTGCCAATATAGGTTGCCGGTTCCCACCGCAGATCATCCTGCCCATTTGAGCCGCTCCAGGTTGGCATCAAGATTGCGGTCACACCGTTCTCACTTCCCACATTACTGATCCGTATTTTAAAGGTATTATTAAGCACTGCCTTGTCGTACTCGATAGTCGGATTAAGATTTGTCAATGTGAAGTTAACGCATGCAAACGAAATAGTCTCTCCGTTATTTCCCTTAATGTAAGCATGAATAGTAAATGGGCCAGTTTCAAATCCATGGTTTTCAATATCCACCGGGGAGCGGTATTCTCCATTTGCGCCAAGCACCCCTTGATACCATCTTATCTCATCCTGACCATTTCGATTTGACCATACCGCAAAATCGACCTGTTTGATCCCAGGCTTTTTGCTGCAGTTTTGAGTGCTAATGACAAACTTCGATCCATCATTTTCCTGCTGTTGTGCCGTAACTTCCAACGGATCTTTCGCAAATGGATTATCAATGATTTTCGTTGTCGCTCCCAGATATTTCTGTTGTCCATCTTTATCGGTAACGTAGACGTGGCTGATAAAGGTATCATAGCTTTGTTTATAATCAGCGATATTTATCACCGCTTCCCAGGTATCATTTCCTACATAGGTAGCTTTTTCCCAGCGCAGATCGTCATGACCGTTGATCTGAGTCCAGGTTGGTACAACAACATCGCTGACGCCATAGCGGTTGCTTAGCCCTGAAATACTTACCTTAAAACAGTTATTCAATACTTCTGTCATCGAAATAGCCGACTTAGATTCTTCAAGATTGTAACTACTTCCGACAACTTTTAGTATTTCACCCTGCTGTCCATAGATATAGGTATGGATCAAGTAAGATCCTGTCTCATATCCATGATCTTTAACATCGATGGTGATGCTGAACTCACCATTTTTATCCCGGGTTCCTTCATACCAGCGCAAATCATCCTGACCATTTCGTGCTGTCCAGGTTGGAAACAAAACCCTGCCAATCTCGGCTTTTCCGGCGCATCCAATGGTACTGACCGTAAACTGAGTCTTATTCTCTGCCGCTTGTGAAATGATTATTCCCAGCTCATCAGCCGCCGTCGTTGTTGTTTTTAATGTTTCACTCAATTCTTCATCCAGATTATGATCGCTCGTTGTTACCGCATCCGCTTCATCAATCTTTACATCCGCATTATCATTGCCTGCAATATTTTCAGTGGTTTCTGGTTGCAATGCCGGCGTTGTATCTGTTTGCACTTCCGTTTTTTCTGATAACGCATTTTCCTGACTAGCGAATTCCATTTCATCCTGCGCCAGGATTTGACCTGCTGAAATAAACATGATCAATGCCCAACAGATCACCAACGATTTTATCGAATTGCGCCTCTTTTTTTTCATTTCCCATCACCTCAATTTAATCCTGGACTTTTCACTACCCTATCATTGAACCATTGTCGGCGTCAATACTAAGATACAAAAAAACAGAGCTGAATTTCTTCAGCTCTGCATTTTTTTAACTAGAATTTTTTCATAATCGCCTTAACCTTACCTGCATAGGTTGTGTCCGCTGCCCAGGTTCCGGCCAGTTCTTCAACTGAAATGGCTTTTAACCGCAATGAATCATTCCAACGCGGATCAACCTTAGTTTGATTGAGCGCCGCACTGCTGGCATAACATTTCAGATGCTGTACATGTCCTCGAATTCCAGTCTGAAGTCCTGTACTGCTACTGCCGTATACTGCTGCGAAATCAAATCCAGGTACGCCGCCAGTGGCTCCCAGCCCTGCAAAATTGAATTGGGAAGCCTTGACATCTCCACCAAACTGAAGATTTCCAGTTTCCAGCATTGCCTGAGCAAAGGCAACCTCAGCCCGAACGCCTTCAGCGTTGCACTCCTGTACATAAAGCTCTGCAAATCGCTCCAGATTAACACCAAGGTCATTATAAAGTTGTGGATAGACACTTCCAGTTCCCTTATAATAGGCTACCAGTTGTGCCGCAGTCACTGTAGAAGTCCCCATGATCGGGGTTTCTACATAACGGACACTCACCGAAGTATTGCCCAGAAATACTGAACGCCCATCTGATTCGACTCCATAGGCATGGATTGAATAATTACCACTATTCCCATTGTGATTCTTGGCATCTATAATCGCCTGATAACTGCCATCGCTTTGTTTGGTGGCGGTGTACCATTTAATATCATCCTGACCATTTATATCACTCCAGGTTGGAATTAAAATGCTTTTTATTCCATTTGGCGCTGTGATACCACTCACTGTGGCTGTAATAATATTCTCGTTAACAACGGCTTTTACAGTTGAAGCCGTCATTGGTTTTGTCGCCGTAATATTTGCCGTAGTATTTCCCAGCAAGGTCATTCTTCCGCTAACTTCAGTTCCATAAGCATGAATACTGTAAGTACCACTCGCATACTTGTGATCTTTAATGTCAACTGTGACCACGTAGCTACCATCACTTTGTTTGTCTGCGTTATACCAAACCAGATCATCCTGACCATCAACATCACTCCAGATCGGTACTAAAATCTGCTTGATCCCGCCAGGGGCACTAATTCCTTTTATCGTTGCCGTAATCTTATTGCCGGAGACACTGGCCGTAACACTGGTTGCCGTCATCGGCTGAACCACAATGTTTGCTTTTGCAGCCCCAACATAGGTCATTTTTCCATTGCTATCTTTTCCATAGGCATGAAGAATATAGTCACCACTGTCGTAATTGTGATCTTTGATATCCAGCGTTAACTTGTAACTGCCATCACTTTGTTTCGTCGCTGTATACCATTTGATGTCATCCTGACCACCGATTTCGCTCCAGACCGGTATTAGCATTTCCGTAATCCCATAGGGAGCTGTAATGCCTTTTACCGTTGCTGTAATTTTTCCGTTGGTCGCCACAGCGGTAACGCTGCTCGCCGTCATGGTATCAACCTTAACCGTTGCTGTTGTATTGCCTAAAAATGTAATTACACCACTGGTGTCTTTTCCATAGGCATGAATATTGTAGGTACCACCGTCATACTTGTGATCTTTAATATCGATGGTGATCTTATAACTGCCATCAGTTTGTTTGGTTGCCGTGTACCATTTCAAATCATCTTGACCACCAGTCTCACTCCAAATCGGAACAAGCAAATCGGTGATTCCGCCTGGTGCCTTGATGCCACTTATGGTAACGGTGATGGTATTCCCCGTCACACTACTGGTGATACTGCTTGCACTCATTTTTTCCTGGACAGACGCATTGACATTTGCAGTACTTTGACCTAATAAGGTGTACTTCCCGTTCGAGTCTACACCATAACAATGCAATTGATAATTTCCACTGGTGTACCCATGGTCTTTTACATCAATCGTCACGCTATACGAGCCATCACTTTGTTTGCTTGCAGTGTACCACTTTAAGTCATCCTGACCACAATCATCACTCCAAGTTGGAATATAGATAACCTGTAATCCATTGGGGGCCGAAACACCCGTAACCGTCGCGGTAATTTTATCACCATTAACGGTGGTTGTAAATCCGGTGGCTGTCATCGGTAATGTTGCTGCTCCAAAAAGCTCACTGACACTGGCTAAAACCTGATCGGCCATTTTTTGCTGATTAGTTCCATCGGCTAATTTCTGGGATTCAGCATTGTTTGACACAAATCCGGCTTCAATCAGTACTGAAGGCATGCTTGTTTTTCTGGTATAAGCATCATCCCGTTCAACAATCTTATTCCGGCTGGGAACATAGGTTAAATTTTCACTGAAATTAGTATTCATCAAATTAGCCAATTCCTTGGACTTTAAGGCGATGGTTGGTGGTGTTGCATCCAAATCGGCCAGCGACCCATCACTCCATAACCCAGCTTTCTGATAAATACCATTGTTGTCAACCGATGGATGATAACTGCTCCAGTAAAATTCATAACCACTGGCTGTCGCTGCCCCGGAGTTATGATGAACACTGATGAACAAATCAGCTCCTAAACTGTTGGCAGCACTACATATCGCTGTTGAATTATTGGTTGTTGTTGCCAGTAAGGTTGGCAATCCGGGGTTTCCTGGAATCTGATGACTTAGCATCGCATTATAGCCATTATTTCGTAAGGTTGTAACGATTTTAATGGCTAACGCATTATTAAGGTCCACTTCCGTGATTCCGGTTGTTTTATTAACGGCTCCCGTATCGGTTCCTGACTGATGCCCCGGATTAACCACGATGGTCGTGCTTGCTGCCTCCACTGTCAAACTGAAATACGAAAAGAACGTGAACAGCACAAGGATCATAACCACTCCCAGCGTAACCTGCTTGCGGATGTTTTTTATCTGCGTCATTATTATTATTTTCCTCCTTTCTTTAAAATTTTCCTGTTGTCATTATATTGATAGTTGTAACGATAATATCACAATTACTTTACATCGTCAATTTTTTCGTTACATCCTTTGCGTACTTAAGTTAAATCTCATTCTCTTCATCTTCGCTTGTTTTTCCCTTTACATAACCGACAATATCCACACAAATGGCGTAATTTCCGTCAACTCGGGTTAAATTCCGATTATAGTAAGGATCGTTCTTGATGTATTTCAGCCAATGATCTTTCATGTATTTGATTTCGCTGTTGAAGCGCTTGTATTTAGAATAGGTATCCTCAGCACCCCGGGATTTTGATTCGTAATGATAGAGTTCCACATCATGCAGCCAGACATTGAATTTTCCCGCTTCATAAAGTTTGAGACAGAAATCCACGTCATTAAACGCTACCGTCAACTTTTCTTCAAAACCATTAACCCGATCAAAATCTTCCCGTTTCACCATCATACAGGCGGCCGTCACCGAAGTATAGTTATTGGTAGTGACCAGTTTACCAAAATAGCCATAATCGCCACGCGGAAATCCCACATGGCCATGACCGGCAACACCACCCATTCCCAATAAGACGCCAGCGTGCTGGATGGTGTTATCGGGATAATAAAGTTTTGCCCCAACTGCACCAACGTGTTCCTGTTGTGCATAACTGACCATCCGTTTCATCCAGCCTTTGGTAATTACCGTGATGTCATTATTTAAAAACAATAGATACTCACCGTTTGATTCTTTGACCGCCAGATTATTTATTTTTGAAAAGTTGAACGGGATATCAATCCGCACCACTTTAAACTGCTGCGGGTATTTCTTTGTATAGTATTCAAACAATCTGAAGGTCTCTTCTTTTTCGCTGCCATTATCAGCGACGATAATTTCAAAATTCTCATAGATCGTTTTTTCATAAATCGAATCAATACAAGCTTTTAAATCGGCAGCATTGTCCCGGGTAGGAATAATCACCGATACCAAGCCCGCATTGACAATTTCATAGTCAATGTTATAAACGCCCGGAAAAGCCCCATGACTGACCGTCCCTTTAATTTTCCGTCTTTCCAGAGCATCTTCAAGAGACTTTAGGCCTGCTTCGAAGGCATAACCTTTTGAGTCCGGATTGACGGCGGTGGAATTACTGATCATCCGCCAATGATACAAAATCTTTTGAATATGGAAGATCTTGTCGGTTTTTTCAGTAAAGCGCAACACCAGATCATAATCCTGAGCCCCTTCATAGCCTTTTCGGAACCCGCCGATTTCATCGATGATGGTTTTGCGGTAAACCCCAAAATGACAAATGTAATTGGTCGCCAACAGAATATCAGGCGCCCAGTCCGTTTTAAAAAACGGCTGACTCCGTTTATTGTCCTCACTTAGCTTATCTTCATCGCTATAAATAAGATCTGCTTGCGGGTGTTCATTTAATAATTTAACCACTTCGTAGAGAGCAAATTCAGCCAGAGTATCGTCATTATCCAATAGACCCACAAACTCGCCGGTGGCGATCGCCAGAGCGGAGTTGGAAGCCTCTGAAATATGACCGTTTTCTTCCCGGTAAACCACCTTGATGCGGGAATCGAGTCTTTTGAATTCTTCCAGTAAGGGTTTAATGTGCAAATCCGTCGAATTGTCATCGGCGATGCATAACTCCCAGTTGGTGTAGTATTGATTTAAAACCGAATCGACACAGGCTCGCAGCCATTGTTCCTCTACATTATACACTGGCATCACGATGGAAACCTTAGGATTATATGAAAAACCGCTGATTTCTGCCATAACTTTTTTCTTGTCATAATCTTCATGGACATCAATCCAGAAATCATAGTTTTCCTGATTTTTATACTTCAGTTCAAACTTGATTTTCCGGATCGTATTTTTTAAGCCGTTGCGACTGAGATATCCGACCGTTCGGGTTGTCACACCAGCCAATCGTTTGGCATTAAACAGATTCGGCTTTTTCAAATAGTCATAGTTTTTCTTTAAATTAATTGGCACAATGCGAATATTATTGTCATCTTTTAGTTTAAGTTTGAGTTTTTCACCATAAGTGTTTTTATCAAATTCGATAATAAAACCAACTTTGGCATCATCCGGCAAGGCATACTTGTTATTAACGTCGATTCGAAAATCCCGTTTGAATTGAACCCCAACGGCTTCTCTTCCCAATAAAAATAATTCGACCGGCTCTTTCGTCTTGGTATTAAAGGCCCAGCCCTGAACCGTGGCACATTGACTCGCTTCATCCTTAACAATCTTGTCGATAAAATATTTAATTTCTTCCTGTTCGGTAACTGTCTTATTTCTCATTCCCATAGCCTTTCTTTTAAACTAAATGATTTCCCATTGATGTTCCATATGAACCAGACCCTCGGTAAAATAATCGGCTACTACCGCAATTACAAAGGCCGCTGTTTCATAGTCCAGATTGACAATGCTCTTGTTGGCAAAAAGTCCGATATCAACCTCGTATTTTCCACCCAGCAGTGGTAGCTTGGGCACGACATAACGGACATGATGGATTCCTTTTGTTTTTGGTATATTTACCCCATCCAAATGGGTGTTAGGACCAAAAATATATTGCCGGTCGATGGTGTAAAAGGCCACCCCTACCAATGGTTCACTGGAAAGATCATCATATAGCTCATATTCAATGTCCACTATAAAATCTTCAAAGGTATTTATGGTTTCTTTATTACAGTGCATGGCCGTGATTTTTCCCAGATGCGCTTCAATTTCATAGTTATCCAGTAGCTGTTTGCCTTCTTCAAGAGCCTTCTGTTCCATCGATTCTCTGAGCATTTCACTTTCATACATATCAATGACATGGGTGACCTCGTCAAACATCCGCATTTCGCCCTGATCAATCCATACCGCTTTGGTACAGAAACGTTTGATCTGTTCCAGGGTGTGGGAAACAAAAAGTACTGTTTTTCCCGAGGCCTTGAATTCTTCCATTTTGTTGATACACTTGATCTGGAATTTTGCATCACCAACCGCCAATACCTCATCGACAATCAATATTTCCGGATCCACATTGATAGCGGTGGCAAAGGCCAACCGGGCAAACATGCCACTGGAATAGGTTTTAACCGGCTGATAAATGTACTCGCCAATCTGGGCAAAATTGACGATATCATCCAACTTCTCGTCCATTTCTTCTTTACTATAGCCCATGATCAGACCATTGGAATATATGTTTTCGATTCCGGTATATTCGGGATTAAAACCAGTTCCCAATTCCAGTAGGGCAGATACCTTGCCGTCCACACACACAGTACCCTTGCTCTGGGTCAAAACGCCAGAAATAATCTTCAGTAAGGTTGATTTTCCTGATCCATTCTTACCCACAATCCCAATCGATTCACCCTTTTTTATTTCCAGATTGATATTATTCAGGGCATAAAATTTATGATGATACTCCTTTTTCTTAAACAGACTCATGGATTCTTTCAAGCGATCCATCGGTCGTTGATAGAGCTGATATATTTTTGTAACGTCGGCTATTTTTATTGCCACATCTGACATAATTTCCTCCATTGATCCGTGATCAATATTTTCTATAAGACATCAGCAAAATGCGGTCTTAATTTTCGATACACTGCGATTCCGATTAGCAGCAATACAAAGCTAAAACCCCAGAAGTACGCTGTCATCACGGGGTGTTCCCAAAACCAGCCGGTTCCGAAAAAGCTTTCTCTATATCCTTGGACAATATAATATAAAGGATTTAGTTTCATGATCCATAATAGATTTTCAGGATATGTTTCAACAGGCACTACAATTGGCGTTCCCCAGAACAACACCTGCATCCCGACATTAATAAACTGCAAAATGTCTGTAAAAAATGGCTGCATCGAAGCAGTTATCCAAGTTAGACCCGTTAACAGAACCATTAGGCAAAGTAGATAATACAAAATCTGAATAAAGTGCAGTGACAATGAATGATTATAGACGAGTAACATCACTATTGCAAAGCCAATAAAGAAAATGTGGGTATATAGTGATGAAATTATTTTTACTGTCGGTAGGATCTTAATATTAAAGGTCACCTTTTTAACCAGATAACTGTATTCCCGGAAACAATTGGTTCCATTGACAAATGATTCAGAAAAGAAAAACCAGACAATGATCCCAGTGATGAGATATAAAATAAATGGTACACCATTAGTTGGTGGTGATTTTAATCCCACACCAAAAACAAACCAGTACACGGCAATGTTAACAGTCGGCTGAATAAACGCCCACATTATCCCCAAAAACGAACCGGCGTATCGGGACTTAAAATCATTGATGGAAAATTTCTGGATCAATTTCCGGTTCGCATACAAATCTTTGAGATAATCCATTAAATCTTTAAACAAGTACAAACTGACACCTCATTCTTATTTTAAATGAAAAAGCACAAAAACTGTGCTTTTTCTTTTATAGCTATTCTACTTTTTCGAGTACATATTTTCGTAATACTGTTGATAGTCACCCGACTTAACCTGTTCCAGCCATGCCTGATTGTTTAGATACCATTCAATGGTCTCAACAATTCCCTGTTCGAAGGTGTAGGATGGTTCCCAGCCCAGTTCGGTGGTGATTTTGGTGTTATCAATGGCGTAACGACGGTCATGTCCCAGGCGATCCTCAACATAGGTAATCAGTTCTTTGCTGATTTTTGACCCATCATTATCAATTGGATATTTCCCGGAGCGGAGCATTTCCCCAACATTTTCAATAATTAAATTGACAATCTCCAGATTGGCTTTTTCATTATTTCCACCAATATTATAAACTTCACCGGCCACCCCTTTTTGAAGAATGGTGTCAATGCCACTGCAATGATCTTTAACGTGGAGCCAGTCTCGAATCTGCATGCCATCGCCATAAACCGGCAGGCTTTTTAACGCCACTACATTAGAAATCATCAGTGGAATCAGTTTTTCCGGAAAATGGTAAGGACCGTAGTTATTGGAACAGCGACTGATGGTAATTGGCAATTTAAAGGTCTGTCCATAGGATCGAACCACCAGATCGGCGCTGGCCTTCGATGCCGAATAAGGACTGTTGGGCGCAATCGGGGTAGTTTCTGTAAACATCCCCGTTTTTCCCAGGGCTCCATAAACCTCATCGGTGGAAACCTGATGATAGCGAACCCCAGCCCGATAGGTCGGGTAACCGCAGTCATCTTTCCCGGTTTGCCAGTGATTTTTGGCTTCATCCAAAAGTACCAAGGTACCCATCACATTGGTTTTAATGAAGATCTCCGGATCTTCAATGCTGCGGTCAACATGGGATTCGGCGGCAAAGTTCACGACCATATCAAAATTGTAGGTGTCAAAAAGATTCTGAATAAACGACCGGTCGACAATATCCCCACGTTCAAAAACATAATTGAGACTGTTTTCAATATCCGTCAAGTTTTCCAGATTTCCGGCATAGGTTAACGCATCGACATTAACGATTTTATAATCCGGGTGCTGATTGAGCATGTATTTTACAAAGTTTGAGCCAATAAATCCGGCACCACCGGTGACTAATACTGTTTTCATGATTACTCCATTTCTATCTCTATCGAATTCAATCTATTCAAATCTTAAGGTGTCTCGGATCTCACTTAAGAAGGGCAGCTGTCCGTCTTTTTCTGAAAGCAGCACCGCATCGATTGTATCCAGCGGCCACTCGATCCCTACTTCCGGATCATTCCAGCGGATTCCGCCATCGTATTCCGGGGCATATAGATTGGTACATTTATAGTTAAACACGGCTTCTTCAGAAACCACTAAAAACCCATGGGCAAAGCCTTCCGGGATATAAAACATGGTCTTATTGGCCTCGGTCAGCAACACCCCAGCCCATTGTCCATAGGTGGGTGAGCCATTTCGCAGATCCACGGCGACATCATAAACCTCACCCCGGGTCACCCGTACCAGTTTTCCCTGGGAGAATTTGGTCTGAAAATGTAGCCCCCGTAAGACGCCTTTACCGGATTTGGATTCATTATCCTGAACAAAGCGCATCGTTAAACCGGCTTTGTGAAATTCTTCCTCATTATAGGTTTCCATAAAATAACCACGATGGTCGCCAAAAACCGATGGTTCAATGATCACCAGTCCGTCAATTTTTGTCTTAATTACATTAATCTTTGCCATCCGTCTACCTACTTGCCTTTCGCACGCTGAATCAGATACTGTCCGTAAGCTGTTTTCTTCAGCGGTTCTGCTAGTTTTAACAACTGTTCTTTATCAATGAAATTTCGTAAGTAGGCAATTTCTTCGACACAGCATACATAAAGCCCCTGTCTTTTCTGGATCGTTTCAACAAAATTAGAGGCTTCGATTAAACTGTCGTGGGTACCGGTATCGAGCCAGGCCATGCCACGACCAAACAGTTCCACCTTTAAATTCCCCTGTTTTAAATAGGTTTCATTAACTGTGGTAATTTCCAGTTCCCCTCGTTCCGAGGGTTTAATGTTTTTGGCAATTTCGACTACTTTATTATCATAAAAATAAAGCCCTGGCACCGCAAAATTGGATTTTGGATTTGCCGGTTTTTCTTCGATAGAGAGGACGGTTCCGTCTTTAGCGAATTCAACCACCCCATAACGTTCCGGATCGGTTACCGGGTATCCGAAAATGACCGCCCCGCTTTGCAGTTGGGCTGCTTTTCGGATGGTATCCGTAAAGCCATGACCATAGAAAATGTTATCCCCTAAGACCAGCGCAACACTATCATCCCCAATAAATTTTTCGCCGATAATGAAAGCCTCGGCCAAACCATTAGGCGCTTCCTGGACTTCATAAGCAAAATTCAACCCCAATTCCTCCCCGGAACCAAAAAGTCGTTCAAACATCGGGAGATCGTGGGGTGTGGAAATAATTAAAATATCTTTAATCCCCGCCAACATCAAGGTTGCCAGCGGGTAGTAAATCATGGGTTTATCATAAATGGGCAATAATTGTTTGGACACTGCCCGGGTGATGGGATATAGTCGAGTGCCGGATCCTCCGGCTAATATAATACCTTTCATAATGACCTCTTCTCTTGTAAATTGTTTTATGATTCCTGATGTACCGTAAGTTCTGAGGCCAGGCTACCGCAAAACCATGACGGGTACGCTTTTTTTACTTAGTTAAATTATCCAGATATTCGACCAGAGAAACCTGCCAGGGTCTGAAATGATTCATCTTAAGATCGTTTAGGGCTTTGTTTTCCAGAACCGAATACTTCGGTCGCGGTGCCGGTCTGACAAACTGCTCAGAGGTTACTGGCTCCACCGGAATGTCAATGCCAGATAATCGGAAGATCTCGGTGGCAAAGTCGTACCAGCTACATTGCCCTTCACAGGTGCCGTGGTAATATCCATAATGATCGGTATGGATCAAATCGATAATCGCTGCCGCCAAATCAACAGTGCTGGTCGGCGAACCAATCTGATCATTGACAACCGTCAATTTGGGGTGTTTTGATGCCAGCTCCAACATCGTTTTGACAAAGTTATTGCCATCTCCATACAGCCAGGCTGTCCGGACAATAAAATATTTGGGTGCTGTTTCAGAAACGGCTTTTTCTCCAGCCGCTTTGCTTTCGCCATAAACCGTCTTAGGATCAATGGGATCGGTTTCCCGATAAGGTCGCACTGCACCGGCTTCAATAATCCCATTTCCATCAAAAACATAATCCGTCGAAACCTGAACGAGCACAATGTCCTGATCACGGGCGATTTCAGCTAACTGTTTGGGACCAGACGCATTAATGGCCATGGCCAGTTCTTTTTGGGTCTCACAGCCGTCCACATTGGTCAGAGCCCCACAATTGATGATTACGGTTGGTTGCTCTTTGGTAATGATGGCCGTCATTTTTTCTTTATCAGTAATGTCAAACTCGGGAACATCATAGCCAACAAAATCAATCTTTTTTTTCGTGAGCTGACGGGTTAATTCCCGCCCCAACTGTCCATTGGATCCGGTTAATAAAATTTTCATATTTCACCTTATTTCATCATTCTTTTTAATGTAACTATTTTCTGATTTTCGCTGTTTTTATGCAGTTAAGCCATAAAAATTCATTGTCATTATACTTGATATCCCCATAAAAGTCTATTTTTTTCTAGATTCTTTCAGGTTTTTAAGATTATCACGTTACCCACTTAAGCCAGTTTTACCCAAGATTTATTATTTCCTTAATAATATTCAATGTTTTTTTAAGCAAATTTATGGTATTATTGGTTGATATGATTTTAGTTCGCTAGTTGAAAGGAACCTTCATGAAAAAGAAAGTAATTTTAGTCATCCTGTTTTTGATTGTCTCATTAATAGGTACTGGACTAGTATATGGCTTTAATACCATCAGCCAAATAAATGAAATGGTCGCCGAACCCAAGATGGATGAAACCGAATTGGCTGTCAATAATGATCTCGATATTGATACCGTCAATATTGCTGTTTTTGGCGTTGATGGACGCAGCGACGTTGATGGCGATCGTACCGATACCATTATGATCGTCTCCATGGATTTCCGAAACGGTAACATCAAAGTCACCTCTATAATGCGTGACTTATTGGTTCAGATTCCGGAAACCAAAGATACCTATGAAAGTCTTGATAAAATCAATGCTGCTTACGCTTACGGCGGCCCCGAATTGGCGATTAAAACGATAAACGAGAATTTTGATTTAAACATCAAAGACTATGTTATCGTAAATTTCGATGCCATGGTCGATACGGTTGATGCATTGGGCGGTGTTGAAGTTAATGTCCAAAACGAAGACGTCCTGGAGTGGACCAACAAATATATCGATGATGTCAATGACAAGGTTGGCAAAGCTGACCCTTATCTGGAAACAACCGGCGTTCAAACGATCACGGGGGTTCAGGCCCTGGCCTACGCCAGAAACCGTTATAGTGACGATGATTTCCACCGAACCGAACGGCAGCGGGAAGTTGTGAAACAAATTGCCTCTAAAGCCTTCAATATCGATATGACGACTGGACTCAGTCTGTTAAGCAAAGTCTATCCTTATATTAAAACCACCCTTTCAATTAGCGAAATTACAACCTATGCCAAGGCCTTTTTAGATTCTCCAGACAAACAGTTTCTGGAATTCCGGCTGCCCACCGATGCCTATGCAACTACCGCAATGATCAATAGTGTTTCTTATGTGGTGCCGGTCAGTCTGGTGGACAATGTCGTCGCGCTTCATGCCTTTATTTATGGACCAGTTCAATCAACCACGACCACCAACACCGTGGCTACCAGCGGCAGTTCTTCCACCACAACAGAAAACACCTCAACAGAAAGCAACACTGCCAGCACCGGTAACCGCACCAATGTCACCCCCCCTACCACCAGTTCCAATACCAGCGTCTCATCGGGAACCAGCTCCGGTTCAAGCAGCTATACTGCCTATGTACCATCAGCCCGGGTCAAGGAAATCAGTGATGCCATTGCCTACTTCGCTGGTACCGGCTCATCCTCATCCTACACTGACTCCAGTTCCAGTGATAGCAGTAGTGACTATTCCAACTCCAGCAGTTCGAGTTCTTCCTACTCCAACACTGAATCATCCGGATCATCCGAAAGTTCGGGCGGATCGAGCTCTTCCAGCTCCGGTGGTAGTTCTTCAGGATCTGATTCCAGTTCAGGTGCCACTGACTCTGGTACTGGTACTGATTCTGGATCGGACTCCAATTCGGACAGTGGTTCTGGCTCAACGGATTCAGGCACCACCGACAATAGCAGCAGCGGCGACGATACGTCTTCAGAGAGCAGTAATTAAGGCCGGTTACATTATTTACTCCGATTAAAACAAAATTTATCAAACCAAAAAGCATAAAGGCGTTATCCTGAGCATCGGGATAACGCCTTTAATTTATTCGTTTCATTCTTCTAACGCCTGCGGTTGCAAAGCTCAGATTAAATCCGTTACCTGCTGTTTTAGCAAATCCTTCTTTGCCTCAGCTTCTTTTGCAGTCTTCCCGGTTACCGAAAAGTAAATCTTTAGTTTTGGCTCAGTTCCTGATGGACGCAGAGCAAACCAGGAATGGTCATCAAAAACAAATTTCAAAACATTTGAGCGGGGCAGATCAATTGTTGATTTTGCTCCGGAAACAACCTCATTACTGATGCCTGCTTCATAATCATTAAAACAACTCAGTTTGGCATCAGCAAAACCAGGGAAGCTGACTTTCCTGAACTTTTCCATAATTTGATTAATCTTAGTTTTTCCTTCGATGCCCTCAAGGGTCAAGGCCACGACATCTTCGATAAAATAACCATGTTGCTGATATAGATCAATCAGGGCTTCATAAAGGGTCTTTCCCTGTTTCTTATAATAATCGGTCATTTCACAAACCAGAGCTGAAGCAACCACAGCATCCTTATCCCGGGCATAATTGCCCGCCAGATAACCATAACTTTCTTCATAACCAAAGGCAAAGGTATAATCGCCGGTTTGTTCAAAATCAGTCATGCATTCACCGATATATTTAAAGCCCGTCAGAACATCTAAAACGTTGGCACCATATGATTTGGCTACAACCCCACCCAGTTCGCTGGTGACAATCGTCTTAATTACCACCTTGTTATCCGGCAGATCGGTGCGGGTTTTTAGGTAATAATCAACCAAAAGAGCCCCGGTTTGGTTGCCGGTAAAGACTTCAAACTCTCCTTTTTGATTCCGGCCTACCACGCCAACCCGATCACAGTCGGGATCGGTGCCAATAATAATGTCGGCGCCACATTTATCAGCCCGGGCCATGGCCAGGGTAAAGACTGACCGGTCTTCCGGATTGGGATAGGGTGCAGTCGTAAAATCGCCATCCGGCAACTCCTGTTCCGGAACCACTGTCACATGTTGATAACCGAGTTCTGCCAACACTCGACGCACCGGTTGATTACCGGATCCATGCAGTGGTGTGTAAACGACTTTCAATTCACTGTTGGGATTGGGGTTACAAATGGCGGTAACCGCTTCCGTGAAAGCATTATCCATATTTTCACCAACCATTTTGATGATCTTTTGATTGCGGCCTTCTGCTACTGTTATCATCGGAATCCCAAAAACATCCGGTATCTTGGCGATTTCGGCAATCAGGGCATCCGCCGAAGCGGTCACCATCTGGCCGCCATCGGGCCCATAGACCTTATACCCGTTATATTCCTTGGGATTATGGGATGCTGTAATCACAATTCCGCCTGCGGCGCCCAGCTTACGAACAGCAAAAGACAGTTCCGGAGTGGGTCGCAGCTCTTCAAAAAGGTAGGCGGTAACGCCCATTTTACCCAGCACCCCAGCGGCCGTTTCAGCAAATTTTTGAGAGTTGTGACGGGAATCATAGGCAATGACGACCCCTTTTTCCCAGTTTTGAATATCTTGCCGCAACAGGTATTTTCCTAAGCCATATGTTACCTTAGCGACAGTGTAAATATTCATACGGTTCGTGCCAGCTCCCATTTTCCCCCGCATGCCGCCGGTGCCAAATTCCAGATCGGTATAGAAGCGATCTTCAATTTCTTTTTCATCGGTGATGGCTTCCAGTTCCTGCCGGAGTTCTGCATTAAGTTCCGACTGACCTAACCAGTTTTGATACGCTTTTTTATAGTCCATTGTGTTCCTTTCTCCTCTCCATTATGGATGCCTGTATCTGAGTCGGGCTTCGGCCCTTTTACGTTCCAATCGGAATTGGCTGTTTATTTTTCGCTTAACAGGGTTTCTAGATACTTTTTAAAATCTTTACCCAGTTTTGCGTCTCTCAAACCATATTCCACCGTGGCCTGGAGAAACCCCAACTTGTCTCCCACATCGTAGCGTTTACCAACAAAATCATAGGCAAACATTTTTTCCATGGTTGCCAGGGTTTTTAGCCCATCGGTGAGTTGAATTTCACCGCCAGCACCCTTCCCAGTGTGCTCCAGCACCTCAAAGATCCCCGGGGTGATAATATACCGTCCCAGTATTGCCATGGTTGACGGCGCAGTACCAATGGCCGGTTTCTCAATCAGATCCTTGACCTGAAAGACCCGTTTGGCAACAGCGTCACCAGAAACAATGCCATATTTATCAACCTGTTCGGGAGCAACCTGCTGAACACCAATAACCGAGGCGCCATATGTGTTGTAAACATCAATCATTTGTTTCAGGGCCGGGCACTCTTCATGATAAACAATATCATCTCCCAACACCACGGCAAAGGGTTCATCACCAACAAATTCTTTGGCACACAGCACTGCATGCCCCAGGCCTTTTGCTTCTTTCTGTCGTACCGAAAAGATTTTTGCCATGTTGGTAATGGCTTCCACTTGTTCTAAAGCCGCTGTTTTTCCACCGGCTTTTAACAGTGCTTCCAGTTCCGGCACCTTATCGAAGTGGTTGATGATGCTGTCTTTATTGCGGCCATTGATTATGAGTATCTCCTCGATTCCCGAAGCCACTATCTCTTCTATGATATACTGAATCGTTGGTTTATCCACAATTGGCAGCATTTCTTTTGGCACTGACTTGGTAATTGGTAAAAACCGGGTACCCAATCCTGCTGCCGGAATCACCGCTTTGCGTACTTTTTTCATGCTAATTTATCTCCTTTTCTGGAATGCCCAAGCCTGAATATATAAACCCCTTGGGCGGTTCCTCACCAAACAGATTTCTAAAGTCAAAGAAAAAACGATCTCTCATCACAGAGCGAACCCGCTCCTGATCCATCCCTTTAAACTCCCGCCAACTGGTAATCAACACCAGGGCATCGGCATCCTGAGCCGCTTCATAAACATTGTGACAATAGCTAATCTCATCTTTTTCGTTATGTAATCGCCATTTGGCTTCCTGATTTCCTTCCGGACAATAAATCTGGATCTTGGCCCCACCGGCAACCAGCCCCTTGATGATATTCACCGACGGGGCTTCCCGCATGTCGGTGGTTTCCGGCTTGTAGGAGAGTCCTAACACACCAATGGTTTTTCCAGCCAGATTACCCATCGTCCGCTTAATTTTTTCCACCATCTTATTTTTCTGTTTTTCGTTGGCTTCAATGGCACCTTTAAGCACCATGAAATCCTCACCATACGCTTTTGCGATTTCCACCAGCGCTTTTGAATCCTTGGGCAGGTCACTGCCACCATACCCTGGCCCGGCTTCCAGAAAGCCCTTTCCAATTCGCTCATCCCGACCCATGCCATTGGATACATCGAGAATATTGGCATTAGCGTTTTCACACAACAGTGCCATCTCATTAATAAACGAGAGCTTTGTAGCCAGAAAGGCGTTAACCCCATATTTTATCATTTCGGCACTCTGGGGATCCGTAATCACATAGTTTTCTTCCCGGACGTGAAGGCTATCGTAAACACTTTTTAACCGCTCCACCGCTGCTTTTGAATCTGACCCGATGACCACCATATCCGGCACCAGACAGTCTTTAATCATTGAGCCTTTCCGGGCAAAGTCGGGATTGCTGACCACATCAAAGGCAATATCTGCTTCCCGTTCGTCCAGCGTATTTTGAATGGTCTGCTTTATGATCTGACAGGTTCCCGGGGGAACGGTGGATTTAATCACCACGGTTATCGGGGTTTCCATATGGTTACCAATGCTCTGGGCAATCGGCTTCATAAAGCGCAGATCAGGAAAATCCTGATCATTGGTTGGTACTTCACAGGTAATAAAAATGATCTCGCTTTTTTTGATGGCACTTTGAATATTCGAACTGAAATACAAGCGTCCAGTTGATACTGAGGTTGACACCAATGCTTTTAATCCTGGCTCATAAATTGGCAATTCGCCCTCGGATAACATATCAATTGTTTCCTCATCGGTATCAACACAGATGACATTGACATCCGAATCGGACAGAATCGAACCGTAGGTTATTCCTAAAATCCCCAAACCAATAATACAAATATTCATTCTTTATCCTCCGTTTACAATGGCCGCTTTAAATTTTTCTCCATTGCATCGTTGTTCATTCCTCGATCGAAACTCAATGGCCTCAACTTTCAACTTGAATTATAGCACAAAAAAAAGCCCATTAAAATACTTGCCCCAATAAAAAAAGACCGCCGCGATTCGTGGTCGAATCCCAACGGTCTTTTGTATTGTAAATCGTTTAATTATAAACCTTCTTTTGAATTGATACGCGCAATTGCTCTTTCCAAAGCTGCCTGAGCCCGAGCTGCATCAAACTTGTCGTCCTTGAGACGTTGTAGTGCCCGCTCTTTTGCTTCCTGAGCCCGTTTAAGATCAATTTCTTCCGGCCATTCAGCTGCATCGGTTAAAATAATGGTTTCTCTGGGATTAATGGTAGCAACGCCCCCTAAAAGGGTGCCGCTTTTACTTTTTTTATCGCCAAAAATAATATTAAAGGTACCAATGGCTACTGAGGTTGTCAGCGGTGTATGCTCTGCAAGCACGGCAAACTCCCCTTCTGTTCCCCGGATGACAATACGCTCGATATCATCGTCAAAAAAGATACCGGTTGGAGCAATGATTTTTAATCTGAACGTTTCAGCCATTAAAACTCACCTCAACTAACCTTTGATTTTTTTTGCTTTTGCAACTGCGTCTTCGATCGTCCCAACCATCAGGAAGGCACTTTCTGGTAAATCATCATGTTTTCCTTCAAGGATTTCTTTGAAGCCCTTGATGGTTTCGCCAATGGTTACATAAACCCCTGGAGTACCGGTAAACTGTTCGGCAACGTTAAACGGTTGAGAAAGGAAACGCTCAATTTTTCGCGCTCGGGATACGGTGATTTTATCAGCGTCCGATAATTCATCCATCCCCAGGATTGCGATAATATCCTGCAATTCTTTATAACGTTGTAAGATTTCCTGTACTTCACGGGCTGTCTCATAGTGATCTTGTCCAACAATTTTGGGATCAAGAATACGCGAAGTGGAATCCAGTGGATCAACCGCTGGATAAATCCCTTTTTCGGTGATGGCCCGGTTAAGTACCGTGGTGGCATCCAGATGGGCAAAGGTAGTCGCTGGTGCGGGGTCAGTTAAGTCATCGGCAGGTACATAGACAGCCTGAACCGATGTAATCGAACCCTTGCTGGTGGATGTAATACGTTCCTGAAGTGCACCCATTTCAGTTGCCAGGGTTGGCTGGTAACCAACGGCACTTGGCATACGACCTAAAAGCGCTGAAACTTCTGAACCCGCTTGGGTAAATCGGAAAATATTATCAATAAACAACAGTACGTCCTGACCTTCCTGATCACGGAAATATTCTGCCATTGTCAGACCAGTTAAGGCGATACGCATTCTGGCTCCTGGTGGTTCATTCATCTGACCAAAGCAGAGGGATGTTTTATCAATAACCCCAGATTCCATCATTTCGTAGTAAAGGTCATTTCCTTCACGGGTACGTTCTCCAACACCGGCAAAAACGGATAAACCACCATGCTGGGTTGCAATATTGTTGATCAATTCCTGGATCAGTACGGTTTTACCAACGCCGGCACCACCAAACAGACCAATTTTACCACCTCGAACGTAAGGACAGATCAGGTCAACGACCTTGATGCCGGTTTCAAACATTTCTGGTTGGGTTTGTTGCTCTTCAAAGCTGGGTGGGTGACGATGAATTGGGTGCATCGTAACGCCAGTGGTATCAAAGGGTTTTCCATCGATTGGTTCACCCAAAACGTTAAACATTCTGCCAAGGGTTGCTTTCCCTACTGGCACGGCAATTGATGCTCCAGTATCTACAGCTTCCTGATTTCTGACCAGACCATCTGTAGAGTCCATTGCAATACATCTGACAATGTCATCTCCAAGTTGTTGAGCTACCTCAACAACCAGGGTGTGTCCATTGAGTTCAATATTTACTGCGTTGTTCAATTTTGGCAGTTGATCTTTTTGAAACTTGATATCGACAACTGGTCCAATAACCTGAACAACCTTCCCTATATTTTGGGCCATTCCCTATAACCTCCTTGTGCAAATTAATTTGCACTCATAATTTTCTGTCTGGCAGGAATTGTGATCCTGCCCTATGCAAATTGTTATTATTTAAGTGCTTCCGCCCCACCAACAATTTCAGAAATTTCCTGAGTAATTGCTGCCTGACGGACACGGTTGTATTTCAGTGTCAAACCATCGATCATCTCATTGGCGTTAGTTGTTGCCGATTCCATGGCGGTTCGACGAGCGCCTTGTTCACTGGCAGCACTTTCGATCATTGCGCCATAGACGGTGCTGCTGACAAAGTTTGGAATCAGCTGATTTAAGAGCTCTTCCGGATCAGGCTCATAGAGCATAACGGTCAGATCTTTGCTTTTTCCTTCATTTTCCACCGCTTCCACTTTTTTAGCCGGTTTGAGATCTTCCACGCTAAGAGGAAGCAATTTCATAAGGCTGGCATGTTGTGAGATGGTAGAGATAAATTTGGTATAGACAACATAAACTTCGTCATATTCGCCTTTTTTAAATCCTTCCATCACTACTGCCGCCACTTCGCGGGCATTAAAAAAGTTTGGTCGTTCGGAAATTCCGAGATATTCGCCCTGAATCGTGTAGTCGCGGTTTCTGAAATGATCCCGACCACGAGATCCAACGGCATAAATATAAGCATCTTCTTTGTTCGTAATGTGATCCTCAACCAGTTTGCAAACATTGGCATTGTAGCCACCAGCCAGACCCTTATCACCCGTCAGGACAATATAGGCAACTTTTTTAACTTCACGCTGGTTCATGAAAACATTTCGGGTGCTTCCACTTTTTTCAACAATGCGTCCCATACTTTCAATCATGGCCTCAAAATAAGGGCGACGACCTTCGGCCAGTTCACGGCTTTTTCGCAGTTTAGCCGAAGCCACCAGTTCCATGGCATGGGTGATTTGTTTTGTACTGTTTACACTTTTTATCCGACGTTTAATATCTTGTACATTTTCTGCCACTCAGAATCACCTCCGCTGACAATCTATACAGATTTACTGAAAACTTTTTTATAAGCCTCAATACATTCAGCAAAACCTGCAACAACCTCGTCTGAAAGGCCATCCTTACCTTTGGCTTTAGCCATGATTTCAGCATAATTCTTCTGGGCATATGCAATCAGGCCTTTTTCAAATTCACGGATATTTTTAACTTCAATGTCTAATAGGAAACCATTGGTTGCCGCATAGAGAATCAGAACCTGATCTTCAACATTCATTGGATCGTATTGATCCTGTTTCAGGATTTCCACGATTCGTTCCCCTTTTGCCAGCTGAGCCTTGGTTGCTTCATCCAGATCTGATCCAAACTGGGCAAATGATGCCAACTCACGATATTGAGCGTACTCAATTCGCAGTGGTCCGGCAACCTTTTTCATGGATTTAATCTGAGCAGAGCCCCCAACTCGGGATACCGAGATCCCCGGGTTAACAGCTGGACGAATACCGGAACGGAAAAGTTCAGCTTCCAGGAAGATCTGACCATCTGTAATCGAAATTACATTGGTTGGGATATACGCCGAAACATCACCCGCCTGGGTTTCAATAATTGGCAGAGCGGTGATCGATCCACCAGCTTTAAGCTTGGCAGCCCGTTCCAACAGTCGTGAATGGAGGTAGAAAACATCCCCTGGATAGGCTTCACGTCCTGGTGGACGACGGAGAATCAGGGACATGGCTCGATACGCTACCGCATGTTTTGATAAATCATCATAAATAATCAAAACATCTTTTTGCTCTTCGTTCATGAAATATTCAGCCATGGTAACCCCGGCATAGGGTGCCAGGTATTGCAGTGGTGCCAATTGTGACGCACTGGCTGAAACAACGATGGTATAATCCATGGCATTATTTTCTTCCAATTGTCCCACGATTTGGGCAACGGTTGATTCTTTCTGGCCGATGGCAACATAGATACAGATAACATCTTCACCTTTTTGGTTGATGATGGTATCAATCGCCAGAGCTGTTTTACCCGTTTGTCTGTCACCGATGATTAACTCACGTTGACCACGGCCAATTGGAATCATCGAGTCAATCGCTTTATAACCGGTTTGAATCGGCTGATTAACGGATTCACGTTCGATAACCCCAGGTGCTTTTACCTCAACGGGACGATGATGATCCGTGGCAATCGGGCCTTTCCCATCAATTGGGAAACCGAGTGCATTAACGACACGGCCAATCATGGCGTCACCAACGGGTACTTCAACGATACGACCGGTACAACGAACAATATCACCTTCAACGATGTTATCATCATAACCTAAAAGAACACAACCAACGTTATCTTCTTCAAGATTGAGTACCATCCCGTAAACCTCGTTCGGGAAAGCTAAAAGCTCACCTGCCATAGCATTTTCAAGACCATGAACACGGGCAACCCCGTCTCCAACTTGAATGACCGTACCGACATCGACGACTTCAAGCTTATCTTGATAACGCTCTATTTCATTTTTAATAATTTGACTTATTTCCTCTGGTCGGAGATTCAACTTTACTCACCTCTTTTTAATGTAGTCTTAGACTGTTCATTTGTGTTTTCATTTGACTTAACTGATTTTTGATGCTCCCATCAATTACCTGATCCCCAACATAAACCACCGCACCACCAAGAATTGAATCATCGATGACATTTTCAAGAATCACCTTTTTATCAAAACGTTTGGCCAGGTTCGCTTCCAAAGCGACCCGCAGGGCTTCGTCCAGGGGCACCACGGTTAGAACCCGGGCTTCCACTGTGTTTTTATAGGGTAACACCAACTGTTTGAATGTATCGTGGATTTCTAACAGAAATTCAAAACGATTTTTATCCAAAAGAATGTTTAAAAAATTTCTCAAGTACTGATTATATGAGTCTCCAAAAACCCGGCCAAGAACACCTTTCTTTTCAGAAGTATTCATTGAAGGGGTTAACATCAGATTCATTAATCCGGCTTCAGACTTGAAAAGATCAATGACCGAAGAAAACTCATCATACATTCCATCAACAATGTTTTTATCGACGGCAGTGTCGAATAAGGCCTGGGCATATCTTTTCGCTACTAAACTCATTTAGCTTCCCCTACCTTATCGATAAAGTCAAGAATCATCTTTTCATGCTGTTTCTGATCCATGGATTTGTGGATAATTTTTTCAGCTGCAAAGAGTGACAGATCCACGATGTTTGATTTAACCTCATTCATCGCTTTACGTTTTTCAACTTCAATTTCAGCCATGGCTTTTTCCATGATCAGTTTTGCATCAGCATGAGCTTTTTCGATAATATCGTGTTTTTGAGCCTGTGCTTCCACATTTGCATCACGAATAATTTCACGTTCTTTGGAACGGATATCCGCCAATAATGTTTCGTATTCCTGTTTTAATTTCGCTGCTGCGGCATTCTTTTCGGTAGCACCGACGATTTCAGCCGAAACATCCTCTTGTCTTTTTGCAATAATATCTTTAACTTTTTCGTAAAAGAATTTTTTTAATAGCAAAAAGAAA
Organism: Acetobacterium wieringae; assembly: GCF_026646375.1. Taxonomy (GTDB): domain Bacteria; phylum Bacillota; class Clostridia; order Eubacteriales; family Eubacteriaceae; genus Acetobacterium; species Acetobacterium wieringae_A. The sequence goes on along the minus strand of NZ_JAIPPU010000023.1, from coordinate 307 downwards.
ATGATAAAGTTAACGATCGTTGCCAGCAAGAGTTTTAAGTCAATTCCAACTAAGCCTGCGTATTCAACCATAATGTTATAGCCCCCTTTCTAATTCATAAGCATTAACGTATTTCATTACAGAATCACCTATTAACCAAGAAAAGGATTGGCAAAAAGTAAAATCAGTGCAACAATCAAACCGTAGATACCAGTGGTTTCAGCAACCGCTGCACCTAAAAGCATGGTTCTAACGATGTCACTTTGTGCTTCCGGCTGACGACCAACCGCTTCAGCACCTTTACCAGCGGCAAAACCCTGACCAATAC
>NZ_JAIPPU010000022.1 GCF_026646375.1 Acetobacterium wieringae | reverse complement strand
CTATTTAAATAAAAGCCTTAAAAATCAATGATTTGAGGCTTGACAATATAGGAAGGGGGAATAAACATGGCAGTTAAAATCAGATTAAAAAGAATGGGTAAAAAGAAAAAACCTTTTTATAGAATCGTTGTTGCCGATGCACGAGCACCACGTGATGGCAAGTTCATCGAAGAAATTGGATACTACAATCCTTGTGTTGACCCTGCACTCGTAAAAGTCGATGCAGATAAAGCCAAAACATGGTTGGCCAATGGTGCAAAACCGACAGATACCGTTAAGTATTTGTTAAAAAGAGAAAACGTAATCGAGTAGTACCAGGAGGTAAATGATGAAAGAACTTGTGGAAATTATTGCAAAGGCTCTTGTTGAACACCCCGATGCGGTATCTGTCCAGGAAGTTGAAGGCGAACAGTCCATTATTTTGGAACTCAAGGTCGCAGACGACGATATGGGCAAGGTCATCGGAAAACAGGGGCGTATCGCAAAAGCAATTCGTACCGTCATAAAAGCCGCTGCCACGAAAGAAGATAAACGTGTCATGTTGGAGATCATCCAATAAAGGCATTGGGCTGTGTATACAGCTCTTTTTTTTCGGGTGTTTTAGGGTTTAAAACAGGAGAGAATAATGGAAAATAATAATCGTTTAATCATCATTGGCCGAATTCTTGGTGTTCATGGTATTAAGGGTGAACTAAAAGTTCAACCGCTGACTGATGATCCCGGTCGTTTTTATGATCTGGATGAGGTCAGTTTAATCCATGGCAAAACGGCAACGGACTATAAAATCACCAATTGCCGTCTTCATAAAAACAATGTCCTGCTGTTTCTGAAAAATGTAACTGACCGTAACACCGCTGAAGCGTTAATTGGTCGGGAAGTTGGGATTCCCCGGGAATTGGCAGTGGCCTTGTCTGAAGATGAGTTTTTTATTGAAGACTTGCTGGGATTGCCGGTTTACAATGACGGTGAACTGCTTGGGAGGATAACCGATGTGATGCAAGCGGGTGGGGTGGATGTTTATACCATCACTGCTGATAAGAAGGTCTATTGCGTTCCGGCCCGCAAGCTTTATTTTACAAAAATCAATGTTAACGACGGTCGGATCGATGCCAGCATCCCTCAAGAAATATTGGACCTATGAGATTTTATTTTTTAACCTTATTTCCGGAAATCTTTGAAACTTATTTTCAAACCGGGATGATTGGCCGAGGCGTGAAAGCGGGTCTGATTGACTATACGGTGATAAACATTCGGGATTTTTCCGGAAATAAACACCATAAGGTTGATGATACCCCTTATGGCGGCGGTGCAGGGATGGTGATGGCGGCACCGCCGATTGTCGCCGCCCTGAAAAGCATTGCTGATTTTGGTCAGTATCCGGTTATCTACTTGACACCTGGCGGAAAACCATTTGAACAGAACGATGGGATAAAGCTATCGGAGTATTCAGGCATTATTTTCATCTGTGGTCATTACGAAGGGATTGATCAGCGGGTGATTGATGCTTATGTGGATCTGGAATTTTCTGTGGGAGATTATGTCTTGACTGGTGGTGAATTGCCGGCGTTAACACTGGCTGACGCTGTTGCCAGACATATCCCCGGCTTTCTGGGAAATAGTGATAGTTTGACAGAAGAATCGTTTGAAAGCTATCTGTTGGAATACCCCCAGTACACAAAACCTAGGGAATTCGAAGGCCAGGAAGTGCCGGAAGTATTACTCTCTGGTAATCATGCCGCAATAAATAAATGGCGCTTATCACAGGCAGAAACACGAACCCGGTTAAAACGACCTGATTTATTTGAAAGATATCAAAAAAGCTTGCATAAAGAATAAACAAAGTGTATAATATATCAGTATGTTATCAAGTGAGACGGTCCTCTGTACCTGATACATGAACGTCGCAAATCGAATATTAAGGAGAAAATTATGGACATTATCAAAAAGATTCAATTAGAAAACATGAAGGCTGAACCACCAAAATTTAGTGTTGGTGACACCGTTAAAGTTCATGTTAAAGTAATCGAAGGTAAAAAAGAACGTATTCAGATTTTTGAAGGCATCGTCCTTAAAAAACAAAACGGCGGCGTTGGCGAAACGTTTACGGTACGAAAAATCTCGTCTGGCTTTGGAGTAGAAAGAACTTTCCTGGTGCATTCGCCAAAAATTGAAAAGGTTGATGTGGTTCGTCGTGGTAAGGTACGTCGAGCTAAGCTTAACTATCTTCGTGATCGTGTTGGTAAAGCAGCAAAAGTCAAAGAAAAAAGAGCGTAATTCAGAGGCTATTAAGCCTCTTTTTTGGTTGATTCAAGCGTTGTAATAACTAGAAATTTAGCAAGGAAGTGAAAAAATGAAAGAAGATCAGGAATCTAAAGGTAATTTGGAACTTAAAGAATGGATTCAATCCGCAGTGATTGCCATTGTGCTTGCTTTTATCATAAAAATGTTTTTGTTTGACTTTGTCATGGTTCAAGGCAGCTCAATGTTTCCCACGCTGGTGGAGGGAGATCGTCTGATTGTCAATAAAATTGGCTATACCATTGGTGAACCGGATTATGGCGATATTGTGATCCTCAGTTATAGTGAGAGTATTGAATATGTCAAGCGAGTCATTGGCAAGGGTGGCGATACCATTGCAATCAAGGATATGGTAGTATATCGCAATGGTGAACCACTAGAAGAGGATTACATTAATCCCGATCCTTATGAAGACTTTGCTGAGGTTACCGTGCCAATGGGAACCTATTTTGTCATGGGCGATAATCGGGCAAATAGTTCTGATAGCCGCTATCCCAATCTTGGTTTTGTCGAAAGAGATGCCATTGATGGGAAAGTTATCTTTAGAATCTGGCCGCTTTCAGAAATTGGTACGGTATAAGGATGTCTGAAGAAAAAATAGAATATATACAATGGTATCCTGGGCACATGGCCAAAGCCAATCGGGAAATTAAAGAAAAGCTTAAACTGATCAATGTGGTAATCGAAGTAGTTGATGCCAGATTACCGCTTTCCAGCAAAAATCCCGAAATTAATCAGTATACCTGGAATAAGCAGCATATCCTGCTACTGAACAAGTCGGACTTAGCTGATCCGGAAGTCAGTCTGGAATGGATTGAGTGGTTTAAAAAAAATACTGACATCCAAAAAGTGGTACTGTTTGACGCCTTTGACCGACGGATGAAGACTGAGTTGGTCAAAACCATTCAAGATTTAAATGTAAAAGAAAAAGCGCAAGTGAAATGTCTGGTTTGTGGAATCCCCAACGTTGGTAAATCTACAGTGATCAACAGTCTGATCGGTAAGAAAAAGACCCAGATTGGCAATAAGCCAGGAGTCACCAAGGGACAGCAATGGCTGAGTACTCCGGATCACATGATGCTTTTGGACACCCCTGGAATCTTATGGCCAAAATTTGAAGATCCCCTGGTCGGTCTCCACTTAGCCTGGTTAGGCTCCATCAAGGATACTATTTATGAAAAAGAGAACATCGCGGCTGATCTGTTAAAATATCTGCTAATCTATTATCCGGGAGATTTGGAAACCCTGTACAAAATTGAGGTCGAAGGCAAAAATATCCCTGAGGTATTTGATGCCATTGCTAAAAGTAGGGGATTGCTGATTAAAGGCGGCGAATATGATTATGCCCGCACCAGTGTACTGATTCTCAACGATTTCAAGAATGGCCGAATTGGCCGAATTACCTTGGAGCGACCGGAATAGCGACGGATTTGTGGCAATGTGTTATGATGATGACAAAACAACCAATTATCTTATATAAAGTTGGTTGTTTTTTTATTTGAGCAAAGAAACTATCCATTGATGGAAGTGCAGTTTATTCGGTTTAAAATGGATTATTGGGTGGTGTCGTCTATATTTGTTCGCTGACTTGTAGTATAATGGCGATAGAATTGTAGGAAAAAGAGGTAAACATGAATCTATTTGATAATATGACCGTTACACATATAAAAGAGTACATTGAGACCAGGCAGATGGAAGAATATCCCGATCTGATACCGATGTTGAAAGAAGATAATCGAGTAGCTGTTAAAAAAATTGGACAAAAAATAGAGAATAAAATTGCAGCCAGAGATCTTGAAGTTCAACGAATTAAAAAAATGAAATCAATTGAATCCGGTTACTATGATCAGGGTATCTTGAATATCGGTGGCATTGATGAGGTTGGTCGGGGCCCCTTAGCAGGACCGGTGGTGACCTGCGTCATTATTCTAAAACCGGAATCCAGCCGCTTATATGTTAATGATTCAAAAAAAGTCGCAAAAAAAAGTCGCGAAAACTTATGTGAACAACTCCTTGAGGATGCTGTGGATTACGCCATTGGATTAGTAGATAGTGATGTGATTGATAATCTGAACATTCTTAATGCTACAAAAAAAGCTATGACTGATTCCTTGACGAAGTTGTCTGTTAAACCGGATCTGCTATTGATTGATGCCCTTCATATTGATACAGAAATACCCCAGAAAGCGATTGTTCACGGTGATGCCAAAAGCTATGCCATTGCGGCGGCAAGCATTGTTGCCAAGGTTTATCGGGACAATCTGATGCAGGTTTATCACGAAGAGTACCCGGAGTACGGTTTCGATCACAATATGGGTTATGGAACGGCTGAACATATAAAAGCCTTAAAACAATATGGGCCGACACCGATCCACCGTAAGAGTTTTATTCAGAATCTTGGCCTAAAATGAAAACACATAATGTCAAAAAAGGCAAGGCCGGAGAAGCGTTAGCACTAAACTATTTACAAAATAATGGTTTTCAGATTTACGAAACGAATTATAAAAAGCCATCTGGCGAAATTGATCTCATTGCAAAAGATCGTGATGCATGGGTATTTATAGAAGTGAAATATCGAAAAAACCTGGATTTTGGATATCCCCGGGAAGCGGTGAACCGGTCAAAACAAAAACGTATTAGTAAAACGGCGCTATGGTACCTCAAAGAAATGCAGCTTGATGATGTCAATATTCGCTTTGACGTTATCGAAATCTATTATGAAACAAACGGAGAGCAGGTCATTAATCATTTTGAAAGTGCTTTTTCGTTTTAAAGAATAAACAGGACTGGTGACAGAAAATTGATCACCAGTCCTGTTATTTTTTTAAATACTATTGACCGTCATCTACTGAAATTAGAAAGACTTTTTCAGAATAGGTACCTTTATTCTCTTTATTCTGAATTTTTAAATAATCAATATGAAGCGGCTCAAAATCAAAGCTTTCCACAATTGCATCCAGCAATTCGTAAATATCTGAAAGTTCATCTTCAGAGGGTCTTTTCAAAAAAATCTGAGCTTTTTCAAGAAGCTTCTCTTGCAGTGCTTCTCTAACTTCTGATTCACCTAAGATTTTGTACTCACAGGTACGTCCACTGTCTCGAATGATTTCAGGAATTTTATCCCGAACAATTTTGTTGTACTCAACTTTCATAATTTATCACCTCGAATCTATTATACCCAATGGTTTGACTTCAAAACAAGAGGCAACGATATTTATTTTGAAAAAACCTGACTGATTCCGATTTGATAGTATGATATAATAAAACAACAAAAAAAGAAAAGAACACTGTAATTATTCAGATCGAGAACCAATCGCAGTTAACACCTGCGTTTTTGCGGTAATATTGGGTATGTATTCCACAATGGTGTGCCGATTTTTCGAATAAAAATCAAAATTTGTTAAGTAGCAATAAATTTTTAACTTGTACTTGCGTTTTGGTTTAAGTAAGACTATCATAGTTAGAACAATTCTATTTTAAGATAGAGTTCATGCTCAAAGATGCAGACAATTTCGAACAGATCGTATGGCTGTACTAATTTCTGATTAAACATCGGAAGGAAGGTTTTGTTATGAAGAAGCTAGCAATCTCAGTGTTCATATTGGCAGTGATCGGTGTAATTGTTATTGCACTTAATTTTATAAGTTCCGCAAAATTGGACTCATCGGAAGAGCTTTCTTCGAATCCAAGTCAAATAAAAAGAGTAATTATACCGAGTGACGAAATTGTTAACGCAAAAGATTACGGAGTAAAGGGTGATGGTTTAACTGATGATACAGTTGCCCTACAAAATGCAATTGATGAATCGAGTAAAAAGAATGCGCTCTTAATCTTACCAGAGTCGGAGAAACCGTATTTAATTACAAAACAACTGATGATTAGTGATAATACCCATATAAGTGGTTATGGTGCAGTGATATTCATGGCCCCACAAAAAGACACAATCAAAAACATGCTTTGGTCGAATCCAGACGAGACCGTTTCAAATATTTCGATTGAAGGACTAACTCTAAAATCAGATAATACCTTCGAGGGTGTTGATTATTATGAAAACAGTCATGTCAGCAATGTGCAGGGGATATATCTTCAAGGCGTTGAAACAATGACAATTAAAGATGTTTTCATGGATAATGTCTATGTTGGCCTAAAATTAGCCCAAACAGGCAAATCTAAAAATAAAGATATTACGATAAGTAAATTAAAAGTTGATCATTCGGGGATGCCGATACAGATTTCTGGTACGAATGGTTTTAGCATGGTTGACAGTATCCTGAATTCAAACGACGGTGGAACGAAATGGTTGCATTCTGCATATCTGCGAGGTGACAACAGTAATTTTTATTTTGAAAATGTTGAGTTTAATAATGCCTCGGGAGGCGGAATAGCGATTGCAGGAAATCCCCAATATAATAAACCGCCTGAAAACATGATTTTCAAAGATTGCCGCATCAAGGATAGCGTTGTTGGTGTTCACATCAATAGTGGTGCCAAAAACATAACAATATCAGGCTTAGTGATTGAAGGGTGTAGTTTGGGTTTCAAAATCAACGAAGCATCCGAATTAAGCATTGATAAGGTGAGTATCAGTGGATCAAAACCGAATGAAAATGACCATGGTGGTTTTAGTATAGAGAATGTCGAGCAAGCTACAATTTCTAATGTTACAATTGATGCCAGCGAAATAACAGAATCCCTGTGTCTGTTGATTGGAAGTATTGATAATCTGAGGTTATCTTCATTTGAAGATAATAATGTCAAGGATATTCCTTTATACAGTGTTAACAGCACTGCAACAATAAAAAATTTGATTATTGAGTGATTTTCGTGAAGAATGGAAAACGATTCGAACAAATTATTCAGATAATCGCAGTTTGAAACACGATCAAATCATAATGCTATGGAGATATCAATTAACAATTTATTAGGAGGACGACAACAATGGCTGAGAAAATCTATCTATCATCACCACATATGAGTGATGAAGGATTTGAAATGGAATATATCAAGGAAGCATTTGCCACCAATTGGATCGCACCACTGGGTCCAAACGTAAATGAGTTTGAAAAAGAATTTGCAGTAAAAGTTGGCGCTAAATATGCAGCAGCAGTCAATACTGGGACAGCCGCAATTCACTTGGCATTACGGGCAGTTGGTGTAAGCGAAGGGGATATTGTTTTTTGCCCATCGCTAACTTTTTCAGCAACCGTCAATCCAATTATTTACGAAAAGGCAATTCCGGTATTTATCGACAGTGATGAAGAAACCTGGAATATGAATCCAATTGCATTAGAAGCGGCTTTTGAAAAATATCCTCAGGTAAAAGCGGTGATTGTCGTTCATCTTTACGGTTTATCGGCAGACATGGATAAAATCATGGCAATTTGTAATCATCATGGTGTCACTGTCATCGAAGATGCTGCGGAGTCCCTGGGTACCTTGTATAAAGGTAGACAAACCGGCACCTTCGGTGAATATGGTGTATTTAGTTTTAATGGAAACAAGATTATTACTACGTCTGGCGGTGGAATGCTGGTTTCTGATAATCAGGAACGAATTGAAAAAGTGCGATTTTGGTCGACGCAATCGAGAGATTCGGCAAGGCACTATCAGCATAGTGAATTGGGATTCAATTATCGCATGAGTAATATATCTGCGGGTATCGGTCGTGGTCAATTAAAAGTGCTGGATCAAAGGATTGCCAAAAAAAAATATATCTTTGAATTATACAGACAGGAGCTGGAAAAATTACCAGGGATTCAATTTATGCCGATCAATCATTGGAATGAACCAAATTATTGGTTAAGTTGCATAACCTTAGATGGATCAATAAAACCTCTTGATATAATCGAGGCGCTGGAAAGTGAAAATATTGAATCACGGCCGCTTTGGAAACCCATGCATCAGCAACCTTTTTTTGAGTGGTGCGATTTTATTGGGGGAAAAGTTTCAGAAAAGCTGTTTAATTCAGGTGTTTGTCTGCCCTCTGACACAAAGATGACAGAAACGGATCAGCAACGAATTTGTCAGATTATTAAGGGGTTGTGACTGCGATGATCTATAAAAGATTTATAAAAAGACCAATGGATTTTTGTTTATCTTTGGCAGCGATCATTGTCCTCTCACCGGTATTTTTTGTTTTGGCTTTGTTAGTCAGAAAAAAACTGGGCCATCCGGTGCTATTCAAACAACTAAGACCAGGTTTGAATGAAAAGGTGTTTACACTATATAAATTTAGAACCATGACGGATCAGCGGGATGAACAAGGTGCACTGTTACCTGATGACAAACGACAGACCAAATTTGGTAATTTTTTACGGTCTGCCAGTCTCGATGAACTGCCGGAACTTGTAAATGTGGTTAAAGGTGATATGGCTGTTATTGGCCCGAGACCATTGCTGGTGCAATATTTGCCCCTTTACAATAAAAAACAAAAAAGAAGACATGAGGTTAGGCCAGGGTTATCTGGTTTGGCACAGGTAAATGGACGAAATGCCATTAGCTGGGAAGAGAAATTCGATCTCGATGTTAAGTATGTTGATACTGTCAGTTTTGTGGAGGATTGGAAGATTATTATATTAACGTTAAAAAAGGTCTTTAAACGAGAAGGGATCAATGCAAATGACTCGACAACAATGGAGTTGTTTCAGGGTACAAGCGGAGACGATTAAAAAATCTATAAATAGTGCTAAAAAGTTCTCAATACTTATCGAAGGGGGCGCTGCAGTGTGAAAAAAAAGTTATTGATCATTGGAGCAAGTGGGCATGGAAAAGTAGTCGTTGATATTGCAATTCGGATGAAAAAATGGGAAGATATTGCGTTTCTCGATGATGATCCATTAATTACGGAGTGTATGGGATTCAATGTTGTCGGAAAAACAGCGGATGCCTTTAAAATTGCAGATGAAGCAGATATTTTTGTTGCTGTTGGAAACAATAAAATTAGAGAGACGGTACAAAACGAACTTGAGTCAGCTGGAATAGAGCCACCACTCTTAATTCATCCATCAGCGATTATTGGGTCAGCGGTGGAAGTGGGAACCGGAACGGTGATTATGGCTGGGGTTGTAATTAACAGTGCCACACGAATCGGCAAAGGCTGTATTATAAATACTGCAGCAACAGTAGATCACGATAATCGTATTGCCGATTATGTTCATGTTTCGCCTGGGGCACATCTGGCTGGGACGGTGGTGATTGGTCAAAAAACCTGGATTGGAATTGGCAGCACCATCAGCAATAATCTAACCATTACCGGCGACTGTAAAATTGGTGCCGGAGCAGTTGTAGTAAAAGACATAACTGAATCGGGAACCTATGTGGGCGTTCCGGCAAGGAGTATCCGTTGATGAAAAAAACTGTCTGGATTTGGAACCACTATGCTACTAATATGTATAAGGATCGCGCCGGCCGACATTACTCTTTTGCCGAGAATCTACTTACTAGAGGTTATCGTCCCATCATTTTTTGTGCCTCAACCAATCACTTTACGAATGAAAACATTGAAATCATAAATAAAAAATATCAGGTGGACATAATTGATGGAATCACCTTTGTGATTGTAAAAACGCCTGATTACGCTGGCAATGCAAAAAAAAGATTGTACAACATGTTGACCTTTTATAAAAACCTGTTCCCAGTTGCGAAAGAATACGCACAAATTAATGGAAAACCGGATCTGATTCTGGCATCAAGTGTTCATCCTCTTACATTGATTGCGGGTATTCAGATAGCAAAAAAGTTTAACGTCCCATGTATTTGTGAAGTCCGGGATCTCTGGCCTGAAAGCATTGTCGCTTATGGTGGGTTAAAGCGAACCAGCTTAATTGCAAAAATCCTTTATAGTGGTGAAAAGTGGATTTACAAAAGAGCAGACAAACTCATCTTTACCATGGAAGGTGGTGCAGATTACATCATTGAACGTGGTTGGAGCAAAGAGCAAGGTGGTACGATTGATCTTAAAAAGGTCTATCACATAAATAATGGTGTTGATCTGGATGGCTTTATGGCAAACCAAATGGTTAATAAATTTGAAGATCTGGATTTAGATAATAAGAAAACCTTTAAGGTAATTTATGCCGGGTCAATTCGACTTGTAAATAACGTCAAATCCATTGTAGCAGCAGCCCAAGTTGTCAGAAAAGAATCACCCAATGAAATCATTTTCCTTATTTATGGCGATGGCAGTGATCGAAAAAACCTGGAAGACTTCTGTAAAGAGAATGATATTAATAATGTAGTGTTCAAAGGCTATGTCAATAAAAATAGGATTCCATATGTTTTAAGCAAGTCAAATCTCAATATCATTCACTTTGAGGACAATCCGATAAAAAAATACGGAGCCAGTCTCAATAAAATGTTTGAGTACTTTGCCAGCGGCAAACCAACGGTTTCTGATTGTGAGTTTGGTTATGACCTGATAAAAAGATACAATTGCGGAATGGTGGTTGATCAGGCTGACCCGGAACAATTGGCCAAAACCATTATCGAGTTTAGTAATATGCCAAGAAACCAATATGAACAATACTGTAAAAATGCGATAGCGGCTGCGAATGATTATGATTATCAACGATTAACAGAAAAACTTATCGAATTAATTTAAAGGGAGTTATAAAAATGACGATCAAAGACAAATTAATTTCTAAAACAGCAATACTCGGTGTGGTCGGTCTTGGTTATGTAGGGCTTCCACTGGCAGTGGAGAAAGCGAAAGCTGGTTTTAAAACAATTGGCTTTGATGTGCAAAAAGAAAAAGTCGACATGGTAAATTCCGGCATCAACTATATCGGGGATGTGGTAAATGAAGATCTGGAGAAAATTGTGAAGTCGGGTCTGCTTTCAGCGACAACGGATTTTTCCAAGGTTGCCGCCGCCGACTGTGTCTGTATTTGCGTGCCAACCCCCCTCGATGAGCATCAACAGCCAGATATTAGTTATGTCAAGTCTTCAGCAGAAAGTATTGTTCCATACATGCACAAAGAAATGTTGATTGTTCTTGAATCGACTACCTATCCCGGAACAACCGAAGAACTGCTTAAACCAATTTTTGAGTCATCGGGATTAAAATGTGGGGAAGATTTTTTTCTGGCCTTTTCACCGGAACGGGTTGATCCCGGAAATCTGATTTATAAAACGAAAAACACCCCAAAGGTGACCGGTGGGATCACCCCGCAGTGTACCGAAGTGGCGGCGGCGATGTATGAGAGCATTTTACAAGCCCCCATTTATCGGGTTTCTTCACCGGCTGTTGCCGAAATGGAAAAAATTCTTGAAAATACCTATCGCAATATTAATATTGGGCTGGTGAATGAGCTGGCGATGCTGTGTCACAAAATGGGAATCAGTATCTGGGAGGTCATCGATGCCGCCAAATCAAAACCTTACGGCTTTCAGGCTTTTTATCCGGGGCCAGGTGTCGGTGGCCATTGCATTCCGCTGGATCCTTACTATTTGTCCTGGAAAGCCCGGGAATATGGATTTCATACATCGATGATTGAATCGTCAATGATGGTAAATGACCGGATGCCGGAGTATTGCGCAGAACGGGCCAGTAAAATCTTAAATCACCATAACAAAACCCTGAAAGACTCAAAAATTCTCTTTCTTGGTGTCGCTTATAAGCAGGATATTGGAGATTACCGAGAAAGTCCGGCTATAAAATTAATGGACGAAGTCGAGAAAGAAGGTGCAGAAGTCGTTTATTATGATTCCTTTGTGCCAGATTTTCAGGAACATGGAAAAACACGAGCCGGCGAGGTGGAACTAACTGGCGAACTCATTGAGTCAGCCGACATGGTCATCATCACAACTGCTCACACGAATGTTGATTACAGTGCCATTCAAAGACATGCCAAACTTATTTTTGATACAAAAAATGCCATGAAAAACATTACGGATAGAGAAAACATTGAACTGCTTTAAGGAGGTGTCAACTTGGGTTTAAAATATGCGTTAATCGGATGCGGAAAAATTTCGGCCAATCATATTGCTGCCGCCATGGCCAATGATCTTGATATTGTTGCACTGTGTGATGTTTACCCGGATAGCATGAGTACACTGATCGAAAAATTTGATTTACCGAAAACAATTAATCAATATACTGATCATCATGCGTTAATTCAACATGAAAAGCTGGATTTGGCAGCGATCTGTACTGAAAATGGGAAGCATGGGTCGATCGCACTGGATTTTATCGAGGCCGGTTGCAATTTGATCATTGAAAAACCAATTGCCCTATCGCTTGAAGATGCCGACGAAATTATTAAGCAAGCCAAAGAAAAGAACGTCAAAGTCAGCGCTTGTCACCAGAATCGTTTTAATCAATCGGTTATTAAAATTAGAGAAGCGCTGGATCAAAAAAGGTTTGGCAAATTATTTTATGGAACAGCCCATATCCGCTGGAATCGGGGTCGGGAATACTATGCTGGATCGAAATGGCGGGGAACCTGGGAACACGATGGTGGTGCTTTGATGAATCAATGCATTCACAACATCGATCTACTGAGATGGATGTTGGGTGATGATATTATAGAAGTGGTGGGAATGACCGATAATCTCAATCATCCCTATATCGAAGCGGAAGATTTTGGAATCGCCCTGATACGGTTTGCTAATGGCAGCTATGGCATCGTTGAAGGAACGACGACCATTTATCCCAAAAATTTGGAAGAAACACTCTACCTGTTTGGTGAAAAGGGAACGGTCAAAGCTACTGGTCAGTCGGTTAATATTATTGAAGAATGGAATTTTTCTGATGTGCTGGATGACTCCAGGGAAATTAAAGAACGGTTTAGCAAAAATCCGCCCAACGTCGCTGGTTACGGGCATACACCCTATTATGCCGATGTTATTGATGCGATAAAAAATGACCGGGAACCATCCATCACAGCCAAAGATGGTCGTAGAGCAGTGGAGCTTATTCTGGCAATCTACAAATCAGCCGCGGAAGGAAAACGGATCAGGTTGCCATTGGAAAAATGCAGTACGACAGATTTTAAAGGGAGATTTGAAAAATGAGCTATTTCGTCCATGAAAGCAGTTATATCGATAAAGACGTAAAAATTGGAGCGGGTACAAAGGTTTGGCATTTTTGCCATGTACAAGAGGGGGCTGAGATTGGCGAAAACTGTTCTCTAGGTCAAAACGTCAATATTGGCAGTCGTGTAAAAATCGGTAACGGGGTAAAAATTCAAAACAATGTTTCGGTGTATGAAGGGGTTGAGTTGGAAGACTTCGCTTTTTGCGGGCCGTCAATGGTGTTTACCAACGACCTGACCCCACGAAGTAAATATCCCAAAGGTCCGGGGGGCTTCAAAAAGACCCTGGTGAGCTATGGGGCATCAATTGGCGCAAATGCGACCATCGTTTGTGGTAACACCATCGGCCGCTGGGCAATGATTGCTTCAGGAGCCGTGGTAACTAAAGACGTTAAAAACTACGCACTGATGGCCGGGGTACCGGCAAAACAAATTGGCTGGGTTTGTGAATGTGGAACACCATTAAAAAAAGGCCTTTCTTGTGAAGTTTGTGGCAGAGCTTATCGTCTGGAGAATGATCAATTATTTGAAAAGTAAATAAATCATGCGAATGGAGAGTGACTTTGATGGAATTCAGAGATTTAAAAACCCAGTATCAAAAATATAAAGATGAAATTGATGGTGCCATTCAAAAAGTTCTGTTAAAGGCTGACTTTATAAATGGCTCAGACATTCAAATATTAGAAGAACGGCTGTCAAAATATGTTGGCGTCAAACACTCTATTTCCTGCGCTAATAGTACTGAAGCCATGACACTGGTGTTGATGGCCTGGGGAATTAAAGCCGATGATGCTGTTTTTGTACCGGATTTTACATTCTTTTCGACGGGTGAAGTCGTGTCTTTAAGCGGTGCAACACCGATATTTGTTGACGTCGATCCAAATACTTTTAATCTCGACACGAAAAAATTAGAAAAAGCCATTCAAAGGGTCATTAAAAAAGGTGAACTCAAACCAAAAGCGATTATCCCGGTAGATCTATTTGGTCTGCCGGCAGACCATAACGAAATTGGTCGAATTGCCGAAAAATACCATTTGCTTGTTTTGGAAGATGCCGCCCAGGGCTTTGGCGGCAGCATTAACGGTCAGAAGGCCGGTAGTTTTGGTCAGGCTGCCACAACATCATTTTTCCCGGCGAAGCCACTCGGTTGTTATGGTGATGGCGGTGCGATTTTTACAAATGACGATCAATTAGCCAGTCTGCTCAATTCATTAAAGGTTCACGGTAAAGGAAAAAATAAATATGATAACATCAGAATTGGCCTTAATTCCCGGTTGGATACGATCCAGGCAGCGGTGTTAAATGTCAAACTAACCGCATTTATAGAACATGAACTTGAGGATGTCAATAAAATCTACCGTCTTTATAACCAGAAATTGGCTGACGCTGTCGAAATCCCAGTGATACCGGCAGGGTATTATTCCAGCTTTGCACAATACACCATTAAACTTAAGAACAAATCAAAACGAGATGCCCTAAAAACCAGATTAAGCGAGCATAAGATACCGAGTATGGTCTATTATTCGAAACCGATGCACCGACAGGAAGCGTTTAGCGATCAGGAGTTTGATGATGATGATTATATGGTTACGAATACGTTATGCGAAACAGTATTATCCCTACCAATGCATCCTTATTTAACAAAAAAAGAAATCGATGACGTATGCAATGTGATTATTGATGGTTAGAGGAACACCAAAATGAATGTCTTACATGTGAATTCCTATTACGCTCAAGGAGCATTTTATAAACATTTGTATGATCAACAGATACAAACAGGAATGGCCATTGATGTTTATGTTCCGACGCCAAATTCGGTCAACCGTGATCTGGGAAACTATACAACCATCAGCATTAACCATAATAAATATGATCGTTATTTCTTTCATCTGAAACACACAAAAATTTATCGGGATATAAAAAGAACCTACCAACTTGAGGATTATACAGTCGTTCATGCGCATTCATTATTTTCCAACGGATACATTGCAATGCGGATAAAAAAGGACTTTGGTGTTCCCTATATCGTTGCAGTTCGGGATACCGATGCTAATATCTTTTTTAAACGGATGGTCTGGCTTAGAAAACTTGGGGAAAATATTTTAAAAGAGGCCTCAAAGGTAATATTTCTGTCAACAACCTATCGCGATGCGGTAATTAAAAAATATCTACCGGTGCAGCTGCAAGATGAGATTCTCCACAAATGTACAGTTGTTCCCAATGGCATTGATCAATTCTGGTTGGATCATTTGGGGGCACCTAAAATAAGTCAAGACAATAACAAGCTAAACCTGTTATTTGTGGGAATGGTCAACAAAAGAAAGAACATTCCTGCAACCATCAAGGCAATTAAGCGCTTGATCCGCCAGGGATATGAGGTGACCTTTACGGTTGTTGGTACAGTCAATGATACGTCAATTTTTGAGCAAATAAAAAAAGAAGCGTTTATCCGATATCTTCCACATAGTTCAAAAGAAAAGTTGATTGAGATTTACCGAAACAGTGATATTTTTGTGATGCCGTCGATCACCGAGACCTTTGGCCTGGTCTATCCTGAGGCAATGAGTCAGGGATTACCAGTAATTTACACAAAGGAGCAGGGCTTTGATGGTCAATTTCCCGATGGGGAAGTTGGGTTTGCGGTAAATTGTTTTGATGTAGAAGATATTGCAAATAAGATAGTCAAAATCAAAAATCACTACAATGATTTGTCACAAAATGCAGTAACCAATGCCCGAAAATTTTGCTGGACTGATATTTGCGACGAATACAAAAATATATATGAGGCGATCGGGCATAAGTAAGAGCGAAGAAGGGGGGAGGCCATCATGCAAAAAAAACACATCTGCTTTGTTGTACCGAACTATCCGACGCAGAGTGATCCGGTTTATACCTTTGTCAGAGAGCTGGTCTGCTCAATTGCCGAGCAGGGATACCCATGTTCTGTCATTGCCCCTCAAAGTATCACAAAAAAGCTGTTAAAAAATAAATCAGCCCGGCCTGAATTCTGGCAGGATTTTGTGAATGAAGAGGTATGGGTGGATGTTTATCAGCCCAAGGTTCTGTCATTCTCAAATCTTAAGATTTTTGGAATGAGCCTTTCGGCACACGTGTCACAAAAAGCAGTGATTCGTGTTTTTAGAAAAATAAGACCGCGGCCGGATATTATCTATGCTCACTTTTGGCACTCAGGGGTAACCGCTGGTTTAATCAGTAAACGGTATAAAGTTCCATTTTTCGTAGCAACCGGTGAAAGTAAGATTTGGGTGGAAAGTCTTTTTCCCCGGAAAACGATTCAAAAAGCTCTGGGTAGTATAAGTGGTGTGATTTGTGTATCAACCAAAAATTTGGATGAAAGTATTGAGCTTAAGCTTGCGACACGCAACAAGATGATTGTGATTCCAAACGCCGTTGATCCGAAAAAATTTTACAAAATGGACAAACGTGAAATCAGAAATAGACTGGGATTCAGTCAGGATGATTTTATTGTTTCATTCATGGGTTCATTCGATCAACGAAAAGGTGTTTTGCGTTTGTCAGAGGCAGTGAAACAAGTGGCGCAAACGAAAGTCATTTTTATTGGTTCAGGGAATCTCAGACCAACTGGTGATGAAATTGTGTTTATTGGAAAACTCCCGCATAATCAAATCTGCGAATATTTAAACTGTTCCGATGTGTTTGTTTTGCCGACCCTGGCAGAAGGATGCAGCAATGCGATTCTTGAAGCAATGGCCTGTGGATTGCCGATTATCTCTTCCGATCTCAGTTTTAATGATGATATACTAACCGATCGCTGGGCCATCCGGGTGGATAGTATGGATGTTGCCGCTATTGCCAAAGCAATCAGAACTTTAAAATACGATGATGTTCGATGTGAAAAAATGGCGGCAAGTGCCTTGGAGCAGTCGCAAAAATACCATATCGATATTCGGGCTAAAAAAATCGTGCGGTTTATTAACAATTCGATTAATGACGAAAAAGAGGTTCAAAATGATAACCAGGAAAGTAACTAACTCCATTGTGATATTAGGTTTGGCGCTGTTATTTATTATTTTTGGTCTTTCAAATACTGTATTCTTGATTATTGGAATTATAATTGCCAGTAGCTATATCTTTCTTAGTGGAGCAGAAGGAATTTATGGTCTGTATTTTATGTTGCCATTTTCTCCCATCATGAAGTTTGCACCAGGGGAAAATACTTTTTTTAATGTCCTTATTGCAGTTTACATCCTCAGAATGGTTTTTTTGAATCCGAAAACGAAGATTTCACTCTATCAAATCCTATCAATTCTTGCGCTAATTATTTTTTCCTTGCTTAATACAATGGATTCA
The DNA here is from genome assembly GCF_026646375.1 of Acetobacterium wieringae. GTDB lineage: Bacteria > Bacillota > Clostridia > Eubacteriales > Eubacteriaceae > Acetobacterium > Acetobacterium wieringae_A. The sequence continues at coordinate 29,567 of NZ_JAIPPU010000022.1, read as the reverse complement.
AGCTTAATAAAACTGGTGGAGCTGGTTATTTATTTTGTATTGGCTTTTTTAGCAATGAACAATAAGGCTGATATTGAGGTACGAAAATTATTGATGTATTTTGTTGCGGGTATCATCATTGCATCAATCTTAGGGTCTTTTAGCGATTTAATTCCCGGCCTAAGTGGTTTTATGCAAGAAACCCGGATTAAACTCGAAGATGGCGATGTATTTGGAAGATTTTCTGGAATCCAGACAAATCCTAACTTTTATACAATGGACATTACAATTGCGATTGCAGCACTGTTATATATGATTGGCATGAAAAAACATCGTTGGTATGATTATGTTCTAGTAGTGATTTTGCTTGGATTTGGGCTATTATCGTTGAGTTTATCTTTTATATTGGCGATGGGTGTTGTATTTATGGTTTATTTATTTTTTAAGGTTGCTCAGTTGACCAAATTATCCTTTGACATCAATGTTGTTTTAAGAGGCCTCTTTTTTATCGCATTGACTTTATTCATTATTTCACAAATTAGCAGTTTGCCTTATATGAATATTTATTTCCAACGATTGGGTGTTGGCAATTTTCTTGATCAGAATCTGTCGGATCTTACTACGGGTCGTTCAGATATCTGGTCAGATTATTTAAGTCTGTATTTAAGTGATTGGCGGATTTTTCTTGTAGGAGTTGGCTACTCGGTGGATGCTTATCATTTAAGACAGGCACATAATTACTATCTTGAACTCTTAGTTCATTTAGGGATAATTGGGACAATCTTATATTTTAATGTCTTAAACTCGATTTTTAAGCCGTTTTCGATGAAAGTAAAAGGCCGCATGCTTTGTCTTTTACCGTTGGTGGCATTAATTTTCCGGGGATTTGGGATAAATTTATTTTTTAGAGAAAACTTCATCTTTTATTTAATAATCTGCGCATTGATCATGGCTGACGATGATCGCATAGGCGCTTTGAAACCGTCGCGAAAGGAAGTTGCAGATGAAAAATAAAACAATGTTTTTGGAGTTTAACGGGATTCCAGGTTCGGGGAAAACGACGCTGTCAAATCGAGTAATTAAGGATATGAAAAGTAAGAATTATCCGATTGAATCCTATCATAAGGTGATTAAGAAACCAACCAGAAAAAAGTTAAAGGATCTGTTGCTATATCTTTTAAGGATAAAGCTGGGCAGTGTTAAAATAGGTTATCTGGCAACGATGTATCTGATTACAAACAAAAAACTTAACCATGAGAACTGGTTAAGGGTGTTTTCTTTAGTGGTTCTTTTTGATTTTTATCAAAAAAAAGGCCAGGATCGTGGTGATGAAGTTATTTTAGTCGATCAGGGAATCGTTCAACAAATTATTTCGATGCTTTATGAATCAGAACTGATTGCAGATAAATATGTTAAAAGAATAATTTGTCTTGCAAAAAAAAAGAATTTGGGAATATATGTTGTCAACGTTGATCTTGATATTAATACCTCTTTTGAGCGTCTTGTTAAACGAAGAGGTAATATTTCGCGGATACAAAAGTTAAATAAAGCGGATGCTATCCATACATTAACCATCCAGCAGAATAATTTTAATAAAATCAGAGAAATTCTCAACGAACTGGAACAGGAGAGCATTGATGTGAATTCTAAAGCATGTATAGATGAAACAGTGCAGTCGATTGTAAACTATATAATGAGAATTCAAGATCGCTAAATATATAACAGATCCAGATTATTCCGGATAAGTGATAGAAATGCAGCTGAATTGCTTTAAAAAGGAGCTTATTATGGAAAATAAAATAATGGTCAGCGTGAATTGTATCACCTATAATCACGAGAAATATATCGCTGATGCATTAAATAGTTTTATTATGCAGAAAACCAGTTTTAATTACGAAATTTTGATTCATGACGATGCATCAACGGATAGAACCGCAGAAATCATTCGTGACTATGAACAAAAATATCCTGATTTAATTAAACCGATTTACCAAAAGGAGAATCTGTATTCAAAAGATGTTGATGTTGATGATTTAAATACTGAAAGAGCAACAGGAAAGTATATTGCAATGTGCGAAGGTGATGATTATTGGCTTGATCCACTTAAACTTCAAAAACAAGTTGATTATATGGAGGCTCATCCGGAGTGCACACTTTGTGTTCATGCTGCATATATTGTCAACGTGATCGGCCGAAAAATAAAACCGGTAAGGCCGAGTGTAGGGAATAGAATATTTACCATTGAAGAAGTAATTGAAGGCGGTGGCGGCTTATTTGCAACAAATTCGATGATGTATCCCCGCTATTTAGATTCAGATAAACCAGATTTTTATAAAAGCGCCCCGGTAACGGACTACCCCTTGGCTATTTATCTTGCTTTGAACGGACAAGTATATTATATCGATGAATACATGGCGGCATACCGGAAAGGTGTGAGTGGTTCCTGGACAAATACTGAACAGTCAAGTTTAGAAAAAATAATTAAACACGTCAACAATACTAAAAAAATGTTGGAGCATCTCAATCAATACACAAATTATCAGTATGATGAAGCGATTACAAATAAAAACAATATCAATCAGTTTAAAATTATGATTGCACAGGAGCGATTTGAAGCGCTGAAGGAAGATCGATTCAAAACAATATTTAATAAACTGGGAAAAAAGGAAAAAACTAAAATATTGATAAAACAGTACTTTCCAAAGTCAGTCCGAACCTATAAAAAGCTGCGTAAAAAATATCGCTTGATGAAGTAAACGGAGTTGAAATATGTAGGATTAATCGGTTGCTAATACCTGAACAAGGAAATGGAGGAGCGATTGTGACACTAAAAAAATTCAAATCGGGATTATTGAGGTTTGAAGAGCTGATTTTCAAGGGAAAGCTTAAAGCGTTCTATATACATCGCATTAAGTATCGGGGGAAAGCCTATGAGCTAACGAAAGATTTATATTTCCCACCCCACACAGCATCAAACAAGAGCATTCGGATGGGTCCTGATGGCGAATTATTGGCCATTGGGGGTGACTGGAAACCGGAACGCATTATTCACGCCTATAAAAATGGCATTTATCCTGTTGTATTTAAGAATCAACCCATTCTTTGGTGGACGTCAGAACGACATTGTGTCATGTATCCCAAAGAGGTACATATCCCCAAAAATATGCGGACGCTAATTCGCCAGAATAAGTACAAACTCACTGTTGATCAAGCTTTTTATGAGGTCGTCAGTGCTTGCTCGGAAACAAGAAAAAACTACACCTGGTTAACGCATGAACAGGTCAAAGCATTTCATCAACTACATACGTTAGGATTTGCCCATTCGGTTGAAGTCTGGCAAGATGAAGAATTGGTAGGGGGATTATTCGGAGTTTCATTTGGAACATATTTTCATGGTGAGTCGATGTTTACACGGGTGAGTCATACTTCAAAATTGGCATATATTGGATTATCGCTTCGACTTGCAGAAATGAACTTTTCGATTATGGATTGTGGAATTTGGCCTACGGATCATATGAAAAGTTTGGGCGCTGTTGTTATTTCACGAGATGAGTTTCTAGAGATTCTGGAAAAAAGCAAGGATGCTCCTGAAGTGATTGCGGATTGGGGCGCATTATTTGAAAATTGGGATTTGAAACAAGCAGTACAAAATCATCTGGATGGTTTGACAACGAAGGTGGAAGGAGCTTTGATATGAAAGACCAAATTAACGTTACACGGTCATCGATGCCAGAATTTGAAGAATTCATGGCGGAAATCAAAGAGCTATGGGATACCCATTGGTTAACCAATATGGGTGTAAAGCACAAGGAATTTGCAAAATGTTTAAGAAACTATTTGAATGTGGAAATGGTAACCCTCTTAGCAAATGGTCACCTTGCCCTTGAATGTGCGATTGCTGCCTTTGATCTTCAGGGAGAGGTGATTACGACACCATTTACCTTTGCCTCAACCACCCACGCAATTGTCAGAAATGGCCTGGATCCAGTATTTTGTGATATCAATGAGGACGATTATACTATTGATGTAGAAAAAATTGAAAGCTTGATAACCGAAAAAACTTGTGCAATTGTTCCAGTTCACCTGTACGGAAACGTATGTGATGTGGAAACGATTGAAAAGATTGCAAAAAAATACAAACTGAGGGTGATTTATGATGCAGCGCATGCTTTTGGAGTAACGGTTAACAATATCGGCATCGGTAACTTTGGTGACGCATCAACTTTCAGTTTTCATGCGACAAAGGTCTTTAATACCATCGAAGGCGGTGCAGTAACCTATAATAATGAGCAACTGAAAAAAACGCTCTATTTTCTCAAAAACTTTGGGATTACTGGCCCGGAGTCAGTGGAGTTTATCGGTGGTAATGCCAAGATGAATGAGTTTCAGGCAGCGATGGGAATTTGTAATCTCCGCCATATCGATGCAGAAATTGCCAGACGTCAGCAAGTAGTTTATCGTTACAAAGAAAATTTAGATAATGTGAAGGGGATCAAGCTGGTCAAACCACAATTTGGTGTTAAAAGTAATTACGCATATTTTCCGATCGTATTCTGCGGAAAAGTTAATTTGCGAGATTGTGTTTTCGATGAATTGGAACTCAACAATATTATTCCCAGAAAGTACTTTTATCCACTGACAACGGACTATGAATGCTATACAAATCGATTTAATTCCAATCTAACCCCGGTTGCAAAAAATATTGCTGATCGAGTTTTGACTTTGCCGCTCTACGCTGATTTGGAGTTGAAAGAAGTTGATCGAATTTGTGGAATAATTGAGAAGCTTTTATAAATCTGGCGATTCCATCGATCATCAAACATAAGAAAAATTTTCTATTGTTAAGCGACTTATCCAAATTTGCAAAAGAAAAGATAATGAAACAAATGAACTGTTAATTTGGTGGAATTGAGAAGTGAAGGTAGGGTAACAGTGTATGAAGGAATCAAACAAAGATAAGGCATTTTTAGGTGTTTACTGGATGACAATTATGGGGTTGGCCAGTGTTGTGATCCGGTTGTTAATTACAATGAGTTTGTCCAGATTATTGTTGCCCCAAGAGTTTGGCCAAGTTGCAACGATTCAGATCATCATCAGTTTTGCTGAAATATTCTGGATGATGGGTGTGGGAAGTGCCATTGTTCAAAAAAAACAATTGTCAGACGACTACATTGCAACCGGAAATACCTTAAACTTAATACTGGGGCTCATTATTTATCTGACGATCTTTATTTTTTCATCCGTAATCGCCAGCCTGGTTGGGTCAGATGATATTACCATGTTGCGAGTACTTTCAATCGTATTTGTTATTCACAGTATCTCTGGTGTATCAGAAGCACTGCTTCAAAAAGAAATGCGATTTAAAACCATCAGCATTATAAATACGGTGGCAGCGATCATCAATGGGGCCGTGGCAATCATACTTGCCCTGAATGGTTTTGGTGCGTGGTCGCTCGTATTTGCTCAAATTATCAGTGTTATGTTTCAAACCGTGATGTCAATTATCAAAAAGCCAATTAAATTTAGGTTAAAAATTGAAAAGGAATCAGCCAAAGAACTGATTAATTTTGGGACCGGATATGCCCTCTCGAAGCTATTTAATAATATTGCCAATCAGGGAGATTATTTTGTTGTGAGTCAAACGCTTGGAAGTGCAGCTTTAGGATTTTATAATCGAGCCTATCAATTGTTACTGGTACCAACAAACCTGATTGCCACAGTGATGGAACGGGTTTTGTTTCCTCTTTTGGCCATGTATCAGGATGAACATAAAAAAATCCGTTATGTCGTCATGAATTTAACAGCGCTGATCGCCATTCTGGCTTTTCCAATTACGATTGTGTCGCTGACAATGGGTGCAGACTTAGTTCAAGTGGTCTTGGGCCCGAAGTGGGAAGAAACCATCCTCCCCTTCAAAATATTAATTGTCAGCTTATTTTTTAGAATGGCGTATAAAATTGGTGATGCGCTGGTACGTTCGTTAGGAGCGGTCTATAAACGGCTCTGGGTACAAATTGCATATGCAACTCTGGTAATCGGGGGGGCATATCTTGGCAAAGATTGGGGGATCGTCGGAGTTGCAGTGACAACAACAATTGCAATTATCATCAACTATTTTATTATGACATTTCTGATTGGGCATTTGGTTGAGCTTAAAATGAGAGAGTTATTGGGTTATTTAACGCCAATTATCCTTGTCAGTATTATTATTGGGGGCATCAGTTATCTGATTAGCACGCCTGTGGCAACCTTACCATATGCGCTGATCAGACTGGTTGTCATGACGTTTGCAGTGGGTTTTATGTATCTCTTAGCTTTTAAATTTTTTATTATTAAATACATGCCCGAGGATTTCAGAGGGTTTATTGAAATTGTAAAAGATCAGACAACGAGAAAACTTGTACCGAAGAAAAAAAATATCAAATAATATAACCTGGAAGAAGGATTATGGACGATAAGCAAATTAAATCTAAAGTGATTACATCTTTGTTCTGGAAATTTATGGAGCGACTGGGCACTCAGGGAATACAGTTCGTTGTACAAATTGTACTGGCACGTCTCATATTACCAGAAGAATATGGGACAATCGCATTAATTATGATATTCATCTCGTTTGCCAACGTATTTGTTCAATATGGATTTAATACAGCACTTATTCAGAAGAAGGATGCAAATGAAACTGATTTTTCATCCGTATTTTTTTTAAGTTTAGTGGTTGCCGGGGTATGTTATGCAATCCTGTTTATTTCGGCACCGTTGATTGCCGATTTTTTTGAGAATCCAATGCTTATACCATTACTTCGAGTTTTATCGACCACCTTGTTTTTAGGTGGTTTGAATTCGATTCAAAATGCTGTAGTAGCCAGAAATCTGGAATTCAAAAAATTGTTTTACAGTAGTTTAGGCGCTGTTGTTGGTTCAGGAACAATCGGTATTGTGATGGCTTACAATGGGTATGGTGCCTGGGCACTGGTAGTCCAGCAACTTACGAATCAATTGATGGTGGCGGGAATTCTGTGGTTTACAGTAAAGTGGCGACCGGGGTTTCAATTTTCTCTGGAAAGTTTGAAAGGTCTTTTTTCATTTGGCTGGAAATTATTAATTTCAGCACTTATTAATATGCTCTATAACAATGTTCAAAGCTTGTTCATCGCAAAAATCTATAATCCTGAGATGCTGGGTTATTTTAATCGAGGTCAGCAATTTCCATCGTTGATTGTCTCAAACATAAATGGTTCAATCCAATCGGTTCTGTTTCCGGCTCTGGCCCTCAAACAGGATAATCGACAGCGAGTCAAGGAAATGGTCAGAAGAGCGATTGTGACCAGTGCTTTTTTTATCTTTCCGATGATGGTTGGACTGGCAGTGATTGCAGAACCACTAGTCACAATTCTGTTGACTGACAAATGGTTACCCTGCGTGCCATTCTTACAGATTTCCTGTGCAGCATTTGCGTTGTTACCAATTCATACCGCTAATCTCCAGGCAATCAATGCTTTGGGCCGAAGTGATATTTTTTTGAAGCTGGAAATAGTCAAAAATATCGTCAGCCTGATGATATTGGGAATCTCGATTCCTTATGGTATCTATGCGATTGCAGCCGGTATGTTTTTCAGCAGCGTTGCTTGTTCCTTTATCAATGCCTATCCCAATAAGAAGTTGTTAAGTTACAGTTACGTACAACAATTAAAGGATGTAATGCCGTCGCTTTTATTATCTTTGGCAATGGGTGTGATTATCTATTTCTTTTCATGGCTTAATATGAATCCGTTAATAACCCTGACACTACAGGTCGGTGCCGGAATCTTAATTTATTTTGGAATGGCAAAATTACTTAAATTTGAAAGTCTGACATATTTGATGGTCACTGTAAAAGAGATGTTGGGCAATCGAAAGAAGCGAGCGTAAGATGATCATTGGAATAATGCAACCCTATTTTTTCCCGTATCTGGGATATTTTAGTTTATTAAAGCAGGTAGATCGGTTTATTTTGTTTGATACGGTTCAGTTTATTCGGCATGGGTGGATTGAAAGAAATCGAATTTTAAAACCGTGCGAAGGAGTCCAATATATTTGCGTACCTCTGGTAAAAGCTTCACATCTCACGAAAATACAAGATGTTTCGATAAGAAATAATGAAGATTGGAGAAATCAGATCCTTTGCCAATTGAATCACTATAAAAAAATAGCCCCCTTTTACAAGGAGACCATAGCGGTGATCGAAAAAGCTTTTGCGTTAAATACAGAAAGCATTACTTATTTAAATCTTAATGCAATGAACTGTGTTTGTGATTATCTGGGGATTAAGAAAAATATAGATATTTTTTCTCAAATGAACCTGGAAATTGAGCCAGCCAATGAACCGGATGAGTGGGCCCTTAATATCTGCAAAAAATTGGGTAATGTGGAGGAATACTGGAATCCGATTGGAGGGCTTTCTTTTTTTAATCCTGAAAAATACGAAAAATCCGGGATAATAATACATTTTCACTCGGTGAAGATAAAGCGCTATCCCCAACGGCGACTGGTATTTGAAGAAAAGCTCTCAATCATTGATGTGATGATGTTTAATTCACCAGCAGAGATAAACAGAATGCTGGATGACTATGGGTTATTTTAGCTGAGAAAATCTGAATTTGGTTTTGGCAATGGAGATTCCTTTTATGATTGTTTATCAACAACACATTTTTGTGAGTGTAAAATGAATGCAAGTCACCCAGGCGTACAATTGCATGATAATTCTTAGCAAATTCTCCCAAATTTCCCGAAATGGTGAATATTAATCTTGGCAAAAAAAGCGAGGAATCAAAATGGATGTTTCAATAATGCAACCTTATTTATTTCCGTATATTGGATATTTTCAAATGATAAATTGTTCAGATTATTTTGTTATTGCAGATGATGTGCAGTTTATTAAAAAAGGGTGGATCAACAGAAACAGGATCTTATTAAATGGCGAACCGTTGATGATCACGTTGCCTGTAAATCGGGACAGTACGTACCTGAAAATATATGAACGGAGCTTTGAAAATCGAAATGGTTCTAAAGGAAGAACCACAATTTTGAACAAAATTGAAAATTCGTATCACAAGGCGCCAGAATTTAAGAATATTTATCCTCTTATTGAAAAGATAATGAATTTCGAAGATTATAATGTAGTAATGTTTTTGCAGAATAATATCAAGGAAATATGCTACTATCTGGATATTAGAACCAAGATTATTATAGAGTCCACTTTCAATTTACCGACGGAGTTGGACTATCAGGATTCAGTGATTTTTGTGTGCAAAGAATTGGCGGCAAAACGTTATATAAATTCAATCGGTGGAATGGACTTATATTCAAAAAGTAAATTTGCAGAAAATGGTATTGAACTTAAATTTATTAAAACGAGGGAAGCATTAAAATATCGACAATTTTATCATCAGTTTGTACCAAACTTATCGATCATTGATGTGATGATGTTTAATCCCAGAGATCGAATTAAAGCGATGCTAACAGAATATGACCTGGTTGAAGGTCGCAATTAGATCGGTACGACGGTAGAAGAATTTACGATATCGGATCGAGGTTATTTTTTGCCAAGTGATCTTTGACAGCTTGGCAAAAGTCCCAATTTTCAAAAAGGTCATCCCAGTTGTTGATAATAGTAGGAACATTGATGCTTTGGTACAGTCGTTTTAGAAACTCGTCACGATCGATTGTGACGACACCCATACTTGTGAGATGATCGGTTGGCCAGGTTCCGCAATCGATCATTGCCCAGTTGAGTTGTTCCAGTCGAATGGTCAAGGCAATCATTGCAAATTTCGAAGCATGGTTAACTCGTGTAAACATTGAAGAGATATAAAAATATGAGCCGCATGAGAAGCCAAACAATCCGGCAACGAGATTGTCATCTTGCCAAACCTCGATGGAGTGTTTATAACCTAAATCATGCAAAGCGTAGCATGATTTTTTACGGTCGGGGGTGAGCCAGGTGTACGTTTCTCGGGACTCCGTGCAGCCATTGATGACATCGTCAAACGCTTTATCTACGGTCAGTTGAAAATGATTGTGCTTAATTATGCGCCACATGACTTTTGAAATATGAAGGCGCTCAGGAAATAAAATGCAACGGATTTCTGAAGTCCACCATAGAATTGGCTGATCAACAAGATTTGATGGGTAAATACCATTTTTGAACGCAAAAATAATGCGTTCAGGACTTAGATCACCACCAACCGCTAATAATTCGCTAGCAGAACCCAGCCGGATGCGCTTGTTTGCAGTTGCATGTGGTGGAAAGTATAATTCTTTGGTTAAAAAATATGCTTTACCTTTATATTGGACATGTTTAATATAAAATGACTTGATAGTACCTTTGAACAATCGTGCATCCATTTTAATCAGTTGAGATTTAAATTTTTCAAACATAATTTAGCCTCCTCCGATACAAAGTTCTTATGTATAAAAAGTAACTGATTGCTTATAGTTATTTATTACCCCAAAATGTGATTTATCTGCGTTAAATTTAAATTTGAAATGAGTTGCACTACGAATCACTGATGTTTGAAATGAAAAATTTCAGGCAATAACGCCTTTAAGGTAATGATAGCAATTGATCGAAATAGATACAATATCTTGAAGTCACATGTTGATGGTATCAATATGTAGCGCTTGAGACGGTTTTGAAATATGGGGAAAAATAATTCAAAAAAGGTGTTGACTAGAATCTAAAAATGTGATATATTGACCCCGAGCAAAGTAAATATTTTAATATTTGAATATTTACTTGGTAAGAGAACCTTTGTATTTATAATTCAAAGGATGAAGCGTAAAAAATTTACTTAACAAATCAATTGGATTTGATTTAATGAGTTATTTAAGGTGTGATTTGTTTTTTTACGATAAGAGTAAATTTGGCGAGAGTCAGAGACACAAAGCGAGAAGGCTTGTAAAATGAAAGCCAGCTGCTGAAAGGAAGGTATTATACTCAAAAGAGCATCTATAAAATTCTAATATTGATCGTGGAATCACTTTCCAACGATAAAGGCAAACCTATTGAAAAATAGGGACGCAAAGCTAGAGGGCCTGTAAAATGGCAGCCAGTTACCGAAAGGGAAGTTTTTTATTTGCAATTCATCGTTATTCAACGATAAAGGCAAACCAACTGAAAAGTTGGGACGCAAAGCTAAGGGCCTGTAAAATGGCAGCCGGCTACCGAAAGGAATACCATCATGAAAAAGATATCTGTTTTTTTAGTCACATTATTTATGTTATTTAGTGTTATGCCTGTGAATTCTGCATTTGCAGCTCGCGTTAAACCACCTAGAATTACAAAACCAGTTGTGACCGAGCCAACGACAACAACCGAGCCAACGACAACAACCGAGCCAACGACAACAACCGAGCCAACAACAACCGAGCCAACGACAACAACCGAACCAACAACAACCCAACCGACAACAACGACTGAACCAACAACAACGCTTGAAGTTAAAAGTTTTGGAGCAAAAGGGGATGGTGTTAGCGATGATACCGTAGCCATTCAAAAAGCGATTAATGATGCTAGCAGTAAAAACGTTACTTTGACAATTCCGGCGGGAACCTATGTGGTCACCAGCCAATTGGAAGTAAAGAGCAACACCAGAATCAGTGGTTATGGGGCCATCTTGTACATGGCACCACAGCCGTCGGCAGTTGCAAATATTTTATGGTCAAATCCTGATGTCTATATCTCAAACGTAACCCTTGAAGGGTTGACATTACAATCCCAGAACACCATCGCTGGAGCCGACTATTATGCCAACAGCATGATCAGTAATGTACAGGGAATGTATTTCCAGGGCATCAGCAATCTGACGATCAAAGATGTTTCGATGGACAGTATGTATGTGGGCCTGAAAATGGGACAATCTGGAAGCAGCCGTAATCAGGGAGTCACCGTCAGCAATCTTAAAATTGATAAAACCGGGATGCCCATTCAGATTTCCGGAACCAACGACTTAACCATGACCGACAGCATTCTTAACGCCAACGACGGCGGAACAAAATGGCTTCATGCAGCGTATATTCGCGGTGATAACAGCAATTTCCTGTTTCGAAACGTCGAGTTCAATAACGCCCCTGGTGGCGGTATTGCAGTAGCTGGTAATGAAAAATTCCCGACCCCACCGGATCACATCGTCTTTGAAAATTGTCGTGTCAAGAACAGCGTTGTCGGGATGCATATCAATACCGGTGCCAATAATGTCACAGTTAAAGGCTTAACCATCACCGGTAGCGGTTTGGGATTCAAAATTGCTGATGCCAACAGCTTAAGCATTAGCGATGTCAATATCAGTGGTGCGAAGCCAACAACCACCGATATTGGCGCATTCAGTATCGGTAACAGCTATCAGGCAAACATTACCAATGTTACCGTTGACTCAACCGGGATGGCCGGTGCATTGTACTGGTTTATTGGAGAAGTGAAGGATACCACGATCTCCGGAATGAACGTTACAAATGTCAATAAAATTCCGTTAATCAGTGCCAGCAGCACTTCCAAGACAACCAATGTAGTGGTGGAAAACTCCAGCTTCCAGTATAGCAGTATCGACAAATATGGTATCGGATTCAGAGGTGTTGGATCACAAGCCGTGCTTCGAAACAATACGTTTACCAATAGCGGCGCAACCTACTCTTACCTGATCTATAATCCTGAAGGAACTCAAATTCAAGTCTCTGATAATTCTTACAGCGGTTTCCAGCGACTGAATTCCAGCTCGGACTTCACAATCGCCAGCAATAATTATAACTTGCTGACAGCAAAAGTAGATTAATAAAGCCAGCCTATTAAGTTGTCATATCGTGAATAATCTGAGAATAATTCAATAAAGCAATTTCTCCTAAAGCCTTGCTCTTTTGAACAAGGCTTTATTTTATCTAAATAATAGCAATTTGCAAACGAGCATGTCCACGATAAAGGCAAACCAACTGAAAAGTTGGGACGCAAAGCCAAGGGCCTTAACCAAAAGAAAGGTAGCCGGTTACCGAAAGGAGCAGTAAGCAATGAATTTGAAAAAGGAAAACAAGACAACGAAAATTATCGCAACCTTAGTGATGTCATTTTTGATCATAGGGACATTTTTTTCGGCAAATGTTTTTGCTGAAGAATTAGAAACAGAAGCCACTGATGCAATTGGCGTCACCTATCGAACCCATATCCAAAATGAAGGCTGGACCCAGGGGTGGATGATTAATGGCCAACTTTCCGGTTCTGAAGGGAAAAGCTATCGTTTAGAAGGCATTGAGATCAAACTGACAGGTGCTGTTCCAGCAGGATTAGGAATTGAGTATCGTACGCATGTTCAAAATAAGGGCTGGGAACAGAAATGGGCTGCAAACGGCGGATTTTCTGGATCTGAGGGCGAAAGCTTGCGGCTAGAAGGAATCCAGATCAGATTAACGGGTTCGAGTGCAGCTGAATATACGGTAAAGTACCGGACGCATATTCAAAACGAAGGCTGGGCTCAGGGATGGGTTTCGGATGGTGCTCTCGCTGGCTCGGAAGGAAAAAGCCTGCGTTTAGAAGCGATCGAAATCATAATTGAAAAGCTGCCAGCGGTAGCAACAAGCGAACCTGCCAGTGTTGTAAAGACACCACCACCGACCACAACACCAGTGAATCAGGGCGTCAGTGTCAAAGATTTTGGAGCAAAAGGGGATGGTGTTAGCAATGATACCCTAGCGATTCAGAATGCGATTAATGATGCTAGCAGTAAAAACGTTACTTTGACAATTCCGGCGGGAACCTATGTGGTCACCAGCCAATTGGAAGTAAAGAGCAACACCAGAATCAGTGGTTATGGGGCCATCTTGTACATGGCACCACAGCCGTCGGCAGTTGCAAATATTTTATGGTCAAATCCTGATGTCTATATCTCAAACGTAACCCTTGAAGGGTTGACATTACAATCCCAGAACACCATCGCTGGAGCCGACTATTATGCCAACAGCATGATCAGTAATGTACAGGGAATGTATTTCCAGGGCATCAGCAATCTGACGATCAAAGATGTTTCGATGGACAGTATGTATGTGGGCCTGAAAATGGGACAATCTGGAAGCAGCCGTAATCAGGGAGTCACCGTCAGCAATCTTAAAATTGATAAAACCGGGATGCCCATTCAGATTTCCGGAACCAACGACTTAACCATGACCGACAGCATTCTTAACGCCAACGACGGCGGAACAAAATGGCTTCATGCAGCGTATATTCGCGGTGATAACAGCAATTTCCTGTTTCGAAACGTCGAGTTCAATAACGCCCCTGGTGGCGGTATTGCAGTAGCTGGTAATGAAAAATTCCCGACCCCACCGGATCACATCGTCTTTGAAAATTGTCGTGTCAAGAACAGCGTTGTCGGGATGCATATCAATACCGGTGCCAATAATGTCACAGTTAAAGGCTTAACCATCACCGGTAGCGGTTTGGGATTCAAAATTGCTGATGCCAACAGCTTAAGCATTAGCGATGTCAATATCAGTGGTGCGAAGCCAACAACCACCGATATTGGCGCATTCAGTATCGGTAACAGCTATCAGGCAAACATTACCAATGTTACCGTTGACTCAACCGGGATGGCCGGTGCATTGTACTGGTTTATTGGAGAAGTGAAGGATACCACGATCTCCGGAATGAACGTTACAAATGTCAATAAAATTCCGTTAATCAGTGCCAGCAGCACTTCCAAGACAACCAATGTAGTGGTGGAAAACTCCAGCTTCCAGTATAGCAGTATCGACAAATATGGTATCGGATTCAGAGGTGTTGGATCACAAGCCGTGCTTCGAAACAATACGTTTACCAATAGCGGCGCAACATACTCTTATCTGATCTATAATCCCGAAGGAACCCAAGTTCAAGTCTCTAATAATTCTTACAGCGGATTCCAGCGACTGAATTCCAGCTCTGATTTTTCCGTGGCTACCAATAATTTTAACCTGCTGACAGCAAAAGTTGATTAAGAGAATATGATGATAGTAATTATTTCTGAAATAGAATTAAAAGATCGAGAAAAAAATAAGCCGTGCTTTTTAGCAGGGCTTATTTTTTTGCTGCAAAAGGATAAAAAAGAAAAATTGGTTTTTCGGAATGAATATTCATTAAAATAGTGGTAAGTTGCGGCTGAAAGGGGTAAAATACATACAATGGAATATGAATAAGTTTTGAGAAAAAGGCGGAATAAAAATGAAAATACTAATAACCGGTGTGGCAGGCTTCATTGGTTTTCATTTAGCTAGTTCATTGCTTAGCAATAATCATCAAATAGTCGGAATTGACAATCTTAATGATTATTATGAACAATCCTTAAAAGAAGATCGTTTAATTATTTTAAAAAATCATAGCAACTTTCTATTTTATAAGGTTGATCTAAAAAACAAAGCTTCAGTCGATCACATTTTCGAATCACATCGACCCGACTACGTGGTTAATCTGGCTGCTCAAGCTGGCGTTCGTTATTCAATCACCAACCCCTATGCCTATCTGGATTCCAACCTTGTTGGATTTATGAATATCCTTGAAGCATGCCGCAATTATCCAGTGAAGCATCTTCTCTATGCTTCATCAAGCTCCGTTTATGGTGGAAATAAGCAGGTGCCGTTTTCGACTAATCACAATGTCGATCATCCGGTTTCCCTGTATGCTGCAACTAAAAAAGCGAACGAACTGATGGCCCACACCTATAGCCATTTATTCAATATCCCAACAACCGGATTACGGTTTTTCACGGTTTATGGACCATATGGAAGGCCGGATATGGCATATTTTTCGTTTGCACAGGACATTCTAGCCGGAAAACCGATTAAGGTATTTAATCATGGTAAAATGAAACGTGATTTTACTTACATCGATGATATCGTAGCCTGTATCAGCAAATTGATTGATAAAATTCCTGTTGCCAATAAGAATTGGGATGAAAGGGAAAATGATTTAAGCTCAAGTTTTGCTCCATATAAGATTTATAATATTGGAAATAATCAACCAGTTGAGTTAATGCGTTTTATTACGATTCTGGAAGATCAGTTGGGAATAAAGGCGGAAAAAATATATATGGATATGCAACCGGGTGATGTATTAATTACTTATGCTGATATCAGTGATCTTGAAAAAGATATCGGTTTTAGACCCGATACGAGCATCGAAGAAGGTTTGGCTAAGTTTGTGAAATGGTTTAAAAAATATTATAAAATAGATCAATAAATGGATAATGACGGGGGAAACAAAAATGAAGATAACAATCGCCGGAACCGGATATGTGGGTTTGTCAAATGCCATTTTATTGGCACAGAATAATGAGGTTATTGCACTTGATGTTTTAAAAGAAAAAGTTGAGATGATCAATAATAAAAAGTCACCAATCATTGATAATGAAATTGAAGAATATTTAAAAACCAAACAACTGAATTTGCGAGCCACAACAGATAATTATGAAGCGTTCATCGATGCGGAGTATGTAATCATTTCAACACCGACAAACTATGATCCGGAAAAAAATCACTTTAATACCAGAACTGTGGAAGCGGTAATTGCCAATGTTTTGGCGATCAACCCAGACGCAGTAATGATTATAAAATCAACCATACCGGTTGGATATACTGAGGCTATAAAGGAAAAATTTGAAGCGGAAAATATTATCTTTTCACCGGAATTTTTAAGAGAAGGACATGCGCTGTATGACAATCTTTACCCCTCAAGAATTGTTGTCGGCGAGCAGTCAGAGCGGGCGCACGTCTTTGCTGAATTGCTGGCCCAGGGCGCTATAAAAAAGGATATTCAAATTCTTTATACAAATTCAACTGAAGCTGAAGCGATAAAACTTTTTGCAAACACATATCTGGCATTACGGGTTGCATATTTTAATGAATTGGATTCGTATGCAGAGGTAAGAGGTCTTAATACCTATGATATTATCCAAGGGGTATGCTTAGATCCGCGAATTGGCAATTATTATAATAATCCATCTTTTGGCTATGGTGGTTACTGTCTGCCAAAAGACACCAAGCAACTACTCGCAAATTATGCTGATATTCCTCAGAACATTATGTCGGCAATTGTGGACGCGAATCGGACCAGAAAAGATCATATTGCAGATATGATCATCAAGAGAAAACCCAAAGTTGTGGGGATTTACCGGCTGACAATGAAGACAAACTCAGACAATTTTCGAGAATCGGCAATTCAAGGTGTGATGAAGCGGATTAAGGCAAAGGGTATCGAAGTGGTTGTCTATGAACCATCGCTTGAAGAAAGCGATTTCTTCAATTCCAGAGTGATAAAAGATCTTAATGCGTTTAAAAAAGTTGCTGATGTAATTGTAACGAATCGTTTGTCAGAAGAAATAAAAGATGTTGTTGATAAGGTATATACCAGGGATTTATTCAGTCGGGATTAACAAAATGGATAGCCTAACTGACTATCAAGCGAAAGGATTATTAAAAGAGTGTACTTATGATTGATACACATATACATATGGTGCCTGGGGTTGACGATGGGGCTAAAGATCTGGAAATAGCAATTCAGATGATGCAGCTGGCAATGAACGAAGGCGTTAATGAAATGATCGTGACACCCCATTTTAATTTGCCAACTTATCATAATCAAAACGTGGATGAGCAGTATCAATTGCTGATTGATTATATTGAACGAGAGAACATAGACTTTAAATTACATTTGGGTAATGAAATTTATCTAAGTGAAGAAAGCATGGCAGGGATCAAACAGGGTCTTGCCCATACGATGGGAAACAGCCGATTTTTGCTTGTGGAATTACCCCTGTACCATTACTATCCTTTTCATGAATCCATGCTTTTCGAATTACAGGAAAGTGGGTATAAGGTTGTTCTGGCTCATGTTGAGCGTTATGAGATTTTCGCAAGACGGCCAGAAAAGCTGGTGGCTTTAAACGAACGGGGAATCTATTCCCAAATCACATCACAATATATTATGGATGGTAAAACAAGAAAAAAGGCCCTTAAATGGATTGAAAGTGGCTTGATTTATGTTATAGCTTCCGATGGGCATGATTTAATTAAGCGGCCACCGGTTATGAAATTGGCACATGAGATTGTTGTAAAAGCGTTTGGTGATGAGTGTGGACAAATGCTTTTTTATGAAAACCCAGGGATGATAATCAGAGATCGAGAATTGATGGTGCCTGTGCTGAAAAAGAAAAGGTTTGGATTTCACCGTCAATAGTATAACATCGCTGAATCAGTAAAAAGCTTAGCAAAAAGTGTCAAAATTATTCTGTCAAAAAGTGAGGTAGTCGATGGAAACGAAACTAAGCAGACAGTTGTTTTTAATTGTAGCAGACATATTGGCTGTGAATGCCGCATTCTTATTTACATTATTTTTGCATTTTGAAGGAAAGATTCCTTCAGAAATTATTAGTATTTATTTAAGTAGTGTCTTTATCTTAACAGTTGGCAAGCTGCTTATTTATCGATTCTTCGATTTATATAATAGCTTATGGTCTTATGCTTCGGTGGAAGAGTTGATTAAGATTTTGATGGCCGTAATTGTCGCCAACGTGTTTGGTACTGCTTATCTTTTTTATATGGGCGAAAGACTATATTTTGGTATTTATCTAACAAGTATGCTTTTTGAAATTGCATTTGTCAGTAGTGGCCGTTTCAGCTATCGTTTGGTGAGAAGCTTAAAAAATCGGAAAATATTCATGAAGCAGGATGTCCAGAAGAAAATATTGATCATAGGAAGTGGTGCGACTGCGACCCTGATTGCAACAGAAATTAAGAATCACGCATTAAACTATGGACAAGTCGTGGGATTTATCGATGAAGATGCCAAAAAATTGAATAAAACAATTGCGGGTGTTAAGGTTCTGGGTAATAACTATGATATTGGCAGCATCGTCCATAAGTTCAATATCAATGAAATTATTATTGCAACACCGACAGCAGATCCAACGACACTTCGAATGATCATCAGTGAATGCAAACGTACACCTGCCAAGGTACGAATTGTTCCAGGAATACGTGAAATGATCGATGGACAAGTTTCATTAAGTAAAATTCGAGATGTCGAGATTGAGGATTTACTTGGCAGAGAAACGGTAAATCTTAATATCAGAGAAGTTGTCAGTTATCTCGAAGGCAAAATTATTATGGTAACTGGTGGTGGCGGTTCGATTGGTTCTGAATTATGCAGACAAATTGCCAGATTTAATCCGGGGAAATTGATTATTCTGGATAATTATGAGAATAATGCCTATGAAATACAAAATGAACTGATTAATGATTATGAAAATAAAATTAATCTGGACGTAATTATCGCATCGGTAAGAGATCGGGATGATGTTTTTGCGATTATTGAGGCCTACCATCCCGATGTTATCTTTCATGCGGCAGCACACAAACATGTGCCCTTAATGGAGCGTTCGCCCTGGGAAGCCATTAAAAATAATGTTTTTGGAACAAAAAACGTTGCGGAAGCGGCCCATGAGTTTGGGGTAGATCGCTTTGTTATGGTTTCGACAGACAAGGCTGTTAACCCAACCAATATAATGGGTGCCAGTAAGCGGATCTGTGAAATGATTATTCAAGGTTTAGCCAGACAAAGCAAAACAAAGTTTACTGCTGTTCGCTTTGGCAACGTCCTCGGTAGTAATGGTTCAGTGGTTCCCCTATTTAAGAAACAGATTAAAGAAGGCGGTCCGGTTACTGTAACACATAAAGAAATAATCCGCTACTTTATGACCATCCCGGAAGCGGCACAGCTCGTAATCCAATCGGGTGCGATTGCAAAAGGCGGAGAAATATTTGTACTTGATATGGGGCAACCTGTAAAAATATTTGATCTGGCAGTTGATCTGATTAAGCTCTCGGGATTAAAGCTGAATGAAGACATCGAAATTGAAATCATTGGCTTGCGACCCGGCGAAAAGCTGTATGAAGAACTATTAATGGATGAAGAAGGGCTGAAAGAGACCTGTTTCGAAAAAATCAGAGTGGGGAAACCGGGTGATATTGATTATGCATTGCTTAAGAAGTCACTTGAAGAGTTAAGGCCCTATCTAAAAGCATCGAACAAAAAAGCGCTGATCAGTATGGTGAAAAATATTGTTCCCACCTACAAAGATAGTGACGAAGTTAATAACAATGGTAATTATCTGAAATAGCTAGATTGTTGTTTGAGCAGCTATTTGGGTTCTGGCAAGTTTAACTGAGAAAGGAATCTAACACCATGAAAAATCGAAAATTGGTTATAACTCTATTTAGTGTTCTGTTTCTGGTAATTGTGGCCAGCCTGCTCATATTTGCACGTGTCAACAATGGATCATTGTTGATGGTCAATACTCAAAATAATGGCTCAGATTCCGAAACTGATGCAGGATCGATTGAGGATGTTTTGAATCAGAACAATGAAAGCTTGCTTGAACTGGTAGACACGAGAAAAACGGTCATTTTTGCAATTTATGGAACAGATGAGCGATCTGATGAAACAGGACGAAGCGATATCATCATGGTTGTGATGTACGACCCTACACAGCAAAAAATGATAATGGCTTCGCTACCAAGAGATTTACGGGTTAATATTCCCGGTTATGGTTTGGATAAAATTAATCATGCCTTTGCTTATGGTGGCAGAGAATTGAGCGATCAGACCATTGAGGAGTTGCTGGGGATCAAACTGGACTTTTCAGTGAAATTGGATTTTGATACATTTGCCAGCATCATCAACGATGTTGGGGGTGTCAAAATCACAGCACAAAAAGATTTCTATAAAAATGAAAATCAATTAGTTATCCGTCAGGGTGAACAAATCTTGAATGGGAAAAACGCATTATTTTATGTCAGATTTCGGAGTGATAGCGACTATGACTATGGCCGGATCGCCCGACAGCAGGAAGTGGTTAAGTCATTAATGGAGAATCTCTCAACGATGAGTCTGAAAAAAAAGCTGCAATTGATCGAAACCTATTATAATAATGGCGTTGAGACCGATGTTAATGTTTCAAAGCTTAAAGAGTATCTGAATATGAGCGGTGGGGACACAAATCTTAGTTTTGAAAATTATCGATTAAAAACATATTCCGAAATTATTGATGGATTATGGTATGAACTGTACAATCAGGAAGATCTGGATGCAATTAAAAACCTGTTCAAAGTGAATGAAGATATTAATCAGGAAAACTGGAAATAAAAGCTAGAAAGCTTATCTGGTCTTTAAGAAAGGAGAACAATATGGAAACAACGAAGGAAGTCAATTTTAAAGAACTTTTAGAGATTATTATTAAAAAATGGTGGCTCATTCTGTTGCTGACCGTTGTCGGTTTCGGGTCAGCATATCTTTACACAGTAAAATATGTAACCCCAGTCTACGAAGCAAATACAGTTTTGTATATTGGTCAGGAGGGCGGTAGTTTGGGGTCAATTGATGTATCATTAGGTCAATTAAATGCCAATAGTCAACTACTTGTTGATTACAAGCAAATTGCCTCTACCCGATTGGTAATAAATGAAGTAATTAAAAACCTGGGATTGAATATTTCTTATGATGAATTTAAAGATAACGTTAATATCCAGAGTGTTTCCGATTCCCGTCTTTTCACAGTTGGGTTTAGAAACTCTGATCCCCAAGTCGCCAAACAGATCGCCGATGAACTGGCTAAACAATTGACGGTGGCAGTATTACAAATTGTCGGTGTAGAGAATATCAGAATTCTGGATCAGGCGCTGGTACCACAGGCTCCGATCTCGCCTAATGTCCTTCTTAACGCAGTTATCGGCGGTTTATTGGGATTTTTCATATCATTGTTTGTAATTATTTTGATGTTTTTGATTAATGATACGATTCGAAGTGATGAAGATATTGAAAATTTGATTGGCGTGTCAGTTTTAGGGGATATTCCAGAATTTAAAGGGGAGGCTCGATAATATGGATTCACTAAGTTTAATCACACTAAGCGACCCCACATCATTTATAACGGAAAGTTATAAATTATTGCGTACAAATTTAAATTTTAAAAATTTGAATAATCGTTATCAGGTGATGCTGGTAACGAGTGCTGGTAAAGAAGAAGGGAAAAGTACCACCATTTCAAACCTGGCGGTAACGTTTGCTCAGGCCGATAAACGGGTGTTACTGATCGATGCCGATTTACGGTTGCCTCAGATCAGTACCATTTTTAATATTAATAAAAGGAAGAATGGTTTATCCAATATGTTAGTGGATGAATTACCACTGGAGTCACTTGTTAATAAAATAGAAAAACTTGAAAAATTAGAAATTCTAACTGCTGGAAACAAGCATGTTTCGCCGACCGAACTGCTGAATTCAGAAGCATTTGAAACATTCATTAAGCAATGTCGAGAAGAATACGATGTTATTCTTATTGATACCCCACCCGTGCTAAGCTTTGCTGATGCAAGTATCATTTCAAATGCTGTCGATGGGGTATTGCTAGTAATTGCCGCCCACTCCACAAAAAAAGCAACAATTGTAGAAGCAAAAAAAAATCTCGACAAGGTTGGTGCATCTGTCATTGGTGTTATCCTGACAAAAGTGAAATTTAAGAAAAATGCGAATTACTACCGCTATAATGCTGACAAAGGAAAGTAATCGCTGAGTTTAATATCATTGTTTACAAAAATTGCATAAGGTTAACATAAATAAGGAGGTGTCAAATGATACCTCCCTTATTTCTTCCTTAGAATTGATGTAAACAGGTTTTAAAATCGACGAGCGAAAAGATGAGGGAAATGATCAGCGGAGCGATTTTTTTATATGCTCAAAGAAGTGCTGATACCCTTCACATAAATAGTTTTTGCCATTTTGACCGTTTTTTGAGATAAGCAACCGATCTTTGGGACAGCCACCAAAACAAAGGCGGATATAATCGCAGTCCAGGCATTCATCCGGTAGTCCCAAGGTTTTGTGCATACCAAACAAGCGGTTTTTCTCCATTAAGTCTGACAGTGGCGTGTCAAGAATATTTCCAAGCTTATAAGCTTCAAAGGCATAACGGTCACAGCTGTAAAGATCCCCATTCATTTCCACGACTCCTGCATGGCCACAGAGTGCTTCATGAACGCAGACGCCAGCAGGGTGATTATTTAAATTAGCCAACGTCGATTCAATAATCTGGACATATTTTTCGCCCAGATCCATTTTTTGCCACAAATCAAAAATGGTGCAGAGAAAGTCGCCATAGTCCATAGCGTTGACCGAAAAATCTGTTAATGGATGCTTCATGATGGGGGAATGGATACCAGCGGGCATGGCAAACCGCTGTCCAGAGGAGGATTCATAGCTGGGTGGCAAGCATTCAACGACAGGCAAAAACTGCATGTAATCAGTGAGCTCTCGAAGAAACAGATAAACATCCTCAGGGTAATGCGAATTAATGGCATTGACAGTTGTCAGTGTATTGTAGGTGACACCGTGCTTTTGAAGCAGTTTGATACCAGCCATGGTCTGTTCAAATGTGTCGCCGAAATGACTTTTTCGATAACTGTTATGAAGACTGGCATGGCCATCGATACTGACGCCAATCAAAAAATGATTGACCGCAAAGAACTCACACCAGACATCCGTCAGCAGGGTCGCATTTGTTTGGAGAGTGTTGTGGATGATTCGGCCAGAGCCGTATTGGTTTTGATAATTCAATGCTTGAATGTAAAAATCAAGGGGAACCAGGGTTGGTTCACCACCGTGCCAGGCAAACTCGACAACTGCGTTGTTCCCGTGAATGGCAAGATTTTGACGGATATACGCTTCAAGCACCACATTTGACATTAGTTTTGTTGATTGAGCCATCTGGTCTTGTTTTTCCAGGTAATAACAATAACGGCAACTAAGATTACAGGATGCGCCAATGGGTTTTGCCATGATGGCATAAGTCCGGGAATCCGGTGGAGATACATTTTTCATTACCATCAATTCGAAGTATTATTGATCTGAGCAATGACAGTGGTGGCTTCGCTGCCGTCATCAACACCGATCTCTGCGATGATCAGGGCATTAAGCTGGTTATTCAGTTCCATAATCAGAGCGGAATTGGTGTTTTGATCTGCGGCCAGGTTGACTAATTCATTGGGATCTTTTTCCAGATCAAACAGCTGAACATCATTATTGGCATATAGTTCTTCCATCGTTGTAGGCAGATTGAAATTGAGTGGTGAAAAATATCGGGCGAATTTGTATTTTTCAGTGGTTATTCCACGGACAAAGCCACGTTTAGAATAATCAATCGTATAGCTGGTGACACCGGTTGTTGGGTTGGTGGTCTGCATCATGTTGCTGTCGATCATTGAGATCATTTCGTAGGCAAATAAAGCGCCCGTTCTTATTTTTGCTTGGCTGCTATCAAGTAGATCCATCATACTGTTGCCGGGAAGACCAGCAGAAAGCTCATCTTTTTTAGTATCCGGCAGATTGGTCATATCAATGAAGGTGGGTGCCAAGTCGAGGTGGCTGGTTACCGCATCAATGGAATTGCCCCCTTCATATTCGGGATGTACGATAACCAGGGGAACGTGGATGTTATTTTCGTACATAAATCCACCTTTTCCCCGGAGTCCATTGGCACCTTGCATATCACCGTGGTCGCTGGTAAAGACGATGATGGTACTATCCAGCATTTCCAGATTGGATAGTTCAGAAAGAATATTATAGAGCTGATCATCATTGTCCTGAATGCAATTATAATAATAATCCCGAAAATTTTCCCAGCGGCTGGCCTCGGCGGGAATTTCACCAACCCGCCGGTTCCATAAATCAAAGTATTCTGATTCTGCCGGAACCCTGCCGGGAGCATCAATGGCTTGATCCCAGGTAGATGGAATTTCCGCCTTAGGGTAACTGGTTTCATAGATTGTATTAACTGGAGCTCCGGCAATAGCAAAGGTTGTTTGGCCGGTGTCCTGTACGGCGACACCGTCTGAATCAGTGTTATAGTACATAATATCGTGGGGATTCACCAGATTGACGGCCAGGAAAAAAGATTGTCCGTTGGTATTGGTAGCTGATCCTTTTGAGCGCAGCCAGCTAACCGTGTCTCCGGCAATGTTGCTGTCTTGCATATAGCCTTGCTGAAGCTGGCCCACAATATCACCTTGGGCATTCCAGTCAGAAAATCCATATCCTAATAAGCCATTCTGTTTTTGCATAGCGGGTTGGCTGGTATCATCGAAAACACTGGTATCACCCATGTGCCACTTACCTTTAAATGCGGAGTAGTATCCAGCTGCGAGCATCCGGTCACCAACAGTGGTGAGGTTTTCGGAAATCGGCTCCTGCCAGGGTGATTCAGTATTATCAATCATCAGCGTATCAGTGATATGGGTGCCGGTGTAAATAACTGATCGGGATGATGTGGAGACATTGCTACAGGTATAGTGTTTTTCAAACGTGGTTCCCATTTTTTTTAACAGCTCCCGGGCTTTGTAATTGGTGCCAGCTGGGAATTCGTCAAGATAATGCTCCTGATCAACGGTTATAAAAACAATATTATAATTGCCATCATTATTGGGCTGGGCATCGAGATTAGCGATTCTTTGTTCAATGGGATCGTTGCCCGTGTTTTGATTGCAGCTTGAGACACCCAGCAGCGAGGTTGCCAGAGTGATTCCTAATGCTGCTTTTTTAATATTCATTTAAAGACCTCCTGATCTATGATTTTGATTATTTGGATTAGTTGACGATGAAATGATAATTAATTTATGTGTAGTTTTTTTTCAATTATTGCTTTTAACCCCAATATACCCAGACAAATCTGTGATAATCATCTCATCATAGAAAGCGGACAGCTTTGCAGATATTGGAAATACCTTTTGGGTTTATTAGTGGAAGTATGTTTTTTAATAAAAAAGAATCAAAAAAGGGAATCATATTTGGATATATTTAAGAATATGATATTATTTTGCAAAAAGACTGGATAAAAAATGATAAAAAGGATATAATATAATGGCTTATGATAGAGGTTCTTTGTCAGTGATCTGATAAAGGCCTCTTCTTTACGGAACGGCAACAAAATGATGAAATACAAATTTACAGATTAATGCGGCGATTGTGCAAAAACTGGCACCTGCGACTGGAAGCAGAAAAATCAGGTAGTTTAAAAAAGTCGCAATGAGATTATTTTACAGGGTTTGCCAATTGAATCAAGGGAGGATTATCAAATATGATAACAGTATCAGAACTAAGTTTAAATTTTAGCGGAACAAATCTTTTTTCCAATGTAAATATAAAATTTACCCCGGGGAATTGTTATGGGGTCATTGGAGCGAATGGGGCTGGAAAAACCACCTTTTTAAAAATTCTATCTGGAGAAATCGAACCGTCCACTGGGAATGTCTTTATCCCCGAACACATGCGGATGTCGGTATTAAAGCAGGATCATTATGCTTATGATGCGTATTCTGTGCTGGATACCATCATGATGGGGAATCAACATTTGTATTCAGTCATGAAAGAAAAAGATGCCCTGTACATGAAAGAGGATTTCTCCGATGAGGATGGCATCCGCGCTGGCGAGCTTGAAGGTGAATTTGCTGAGATGGGTGGCTGGGAAGCCGAGTCTGATGCGTCCCGCATCATTCAGGGTCTTGGCCTGGGGGTCGAAATTCTGGATGCCAATATGGACAGTTTAACCGGTAACGAAAAGGTCAAGGTCTTATTGGCTCAGGCTTTATTTGGCAAGCCAGAAATTATCCTGCTCGATGAGCCGACCAACCATTTGGATATTCAGGCCGTTGAATGGCTGGAAGAGTTTTTGATGGACTATGAGGGAACCGTCATTGTGGTTTCCCATGACCGTTATTTTTTAAATAATGTCTGTACTCATATTGTCGATATTGACTTTGGTAAAATTAAGGTATATGTCGGGAATTATGATTTCTGGTACGAGTCCAGCCAGTTAATTCAACGGTTAATTAAAGATCAGAATAAGAAAAATGAAGATAAGGCCAAAGAGCTTCAAAACTTTATCGCCCGGTTCTCAGCCAATAAATCAAAATCGAAACAGGCGACATCAAGAAAAAAAATGCTGGATAAATTAAATATTGAGGACATGCCATCATCATCTCGAAAATATCCATGGGTTGGTTTCCAGATCGATCGGGAACCTGGGAAAGAAATATTAACAGTTGAACATCTATCAAAAACAGTTGATGGGGTCAAAGTTCTCAATAATGTCAGTTTCCGGGTGAATAAGGATGACAAAATCGCTTTTGTTGCTGAAAACGAGATTGCCATGACAACCTTGTTTAAAATTCTGATGGAGGAAATTGAACCGGATGAAGGCAGTTTTAAATGGGGAGTCAGTACCTCTCAGTCGTATTTCCCGAAAGATAACAGTGATTATTTTAATGGGTGTACTTTAAATATTTGTCAATGGTTGCAGCAATACACCGAAGAAATCACGGAAACCTATATCCGCGGTTTTTTGGGACGAATGCTTTTTTCGGGCGATGATATTTATAAAGAAGTCCAAGTACTTTCCGGGGGCGAAAAAGTACGTTGTATGCTGTCCAAAATGATGATGTTTGGTTCTAACGTTTTAGTTCTGGATCAACCAACCAATCACTTGGATCTGGAATCCATTACCGCCGTAAATAATGGTCTAATTGATTTTAAAGGGATTTTACTTTTCGCCAGCCATGACCATCAGTTTATGCAAACCGTCGCGAATCGCATTATTGAAATCAGAGAAGAAGGTATCATTGATCGTCTGTCGACGTATGATGAATTTATTGAGTACAAAAAGAAGCTGGTATAAAACGAGAATAGAACGCCGTCCAATGTCAAATATGCAAATCGGCATTGGGAAGGCGTTCTTTTTATTTCATGGATCGATAAATTTTTCTGACAAGAATGCAAAAAGATGATATAATTCGGATGATTTAGTCTGTTAAAGTGGTCGTAAAAAGCAGTTGCAGATAAGAAACAAAGTCCCCCAAAATAGAACAATCGGGAGTAAATGGATTAATGAAGGATCAATTATATAAAGATATCATGGATTATGCACCGATGGGATTGATATACTTAAAAATAATCGTAGACAAACAGGGTAACCCGGAAGATTTAGAAATTTTGGCAGTTAACAAGGTGGTTGCACGGATGCTGGGAACACCCGCAGCTCAGATCATGGGGGCAAGAGCGATGGGGCTCTTTGCAGACGATCCGGAAAGTTTTTTTCAGTGGCTCGACTCGTTTGCGACCCGTAGCGATCAGGAACTGCAAAACGAGAGAATGGTTCTCTTAAAACCGTTTAACCGTTACTTTCATGTAAAAATTGTTCGGGGCGAAAAAAATCTGCGCACCATCTTTCTGATTGATATTTCTGATGAAGTAACACGAATTAATTACCTTGAAGCTGAATTGAACCATTACAGAAAAAATGCAGAAACCCATGTCAAAAAAGAAGAGGCCCTAAGGGTACTCAGTTATCGAGATTCCCTGACTGGTTTAGGTAATCGCAGACTTTATGACAAGCAACTAAATAAAATCGATCGGGAGTTCAATTATCCGATTACCCTGATCATGGCTGATGTTAATGGTTTAAAACTGGCAAATGACGGGTTTGGACATGAAGCTGGTGATGCCTTATTGTTAAAATTCGCTGCGATTTTGAAGGCGGAGTGTCCTGCGGATGCCTGTATAGCTCGGGTTGGTGGAGATGAGTTTTTAATCCTGTTGTCAAAAACGAATGCAAAAAAAGCAAAAGCGCTGATTGAACGGCTTAATAGGCTTAATTCTAAACTGTTAGTCAATCAGCTAAAACTTTCCTATGCATTGGGATTCTCAGTCAAAACCCATGTTACGCAGAATATGGAAGACGTTTATCGGGCTGCAGAAGAACGAATGTATCGCCATAAGGCGGAAAATAATTCAAAGTTACGCAGTCAGTCGATCGATCTTATCCTGGAATCACTTTTCAAAAAATATCAGAGTGAAAAATTCCATGCGAAAAGGGTTAGTATCCTTGGTAAATCTCTGGCAATCGAGTTGGGATTTACGAATGAGACGATCATTCAAATTGGCTTGGCAGGTTTGGTTCATGATATTGGAAAAATTGGCATTAGCGATGAGATTTTGACTAAAGCAGAACGTATAGATGTGTTTGAAAGGATGGAGATCGAAAAGCACCCGGAGCTTGGGCATCGGATATTGGCTTCGGCAAGCGAATATATTGATATCGCCGATTTTGTTATGTCTCATCATGAACGTTGGGACGGGAAGGGCTATCCCATAGGTTTGAAGAATACAGAAATATCCCCGGAAGCACGCATACTCGCATTAGTTGAAGCTTACGATGATATGACAAATGAGCGTTCATATGAACAACAATTAACGAAATTTGCAGCGATTGCAGAAATTCAGGCTGGAGCGGGGAAACAGTTTGATCCCGACTATGCAAAAGTGTTTGTCGAACAGGTATTAAAGAGTCCATGGGAATATTAAATGATCGAAGCACAAGTCAATATTGTTTGTTTTTTAACGATTTATTTAATAGCTCACAACATTCAAATTTACAAAGCCGAAAGCTTCCTGTATAATTTAAATAGGTCAAGAGATTGACAATAAAAAATACCTC
>NZ_JAIPPU010000021.1 GCF_026646375.1 Acetobacterium wieringae | reverse complement strand
GAGGTATTTTTTATTGTCAATCTCTTGACCTATTTAAATTATACAGGAAGCTTTTGTACTGCTTTTTAGATATCACTAATTGTCGATTGGACAACCTTCAAAAAAAAGAAATCGATAAACTCATATATTTTCTTTTGGGTTTTTCTCCCAATGAAGGTAGCTTTGCAATTAATTTGTTAACAACACGAAATAATGCAACGGTCAACTCTTATCTTTCGGTAATAAGAGAGTACCTTTCTCATTTAGATATTGAATGCCCGGCACTTCATGATAGATATATAGTTAGAGAGGCTTCAATCAACCCCAAAACTGAGAACTCTCGCACCAGATTCAAATTCAGCACTAACCTTAAAACAAGAACTCCAGCCAATACAGTTCCAAAATACATCTCCGTTTCTGAATTTTCGGAACTTATTGACCTAATCAGAAAAGATAACAATATATTGGCTGAATGTATCGTAAGATTGATGTTCCAGTTTGGTCTTAGAATTGGAGAAGTTTTGGGAGCAACGTTTGAAGATCTCACAGAAATCAAAATCGAAGATGATCTATACCCAGTTTTATTTATTCGAAATCGCTTCTCAGACCGTCAATGGCAAAAGGCCAAGAGTTGCATGAATATTCATAATACAAAGCAATATAAAAGCAAGAATTACATAGCGAAAAACTTAGGCTACCAGTCTGTGATGTTAACTTATGACGTCTTTGAGTTGCTTAATGGTTATATCGAAATTTTTCATACAAAAGCACGAAAAAACAATCAAAAAAAATACACTGCTAACGTTCTTGCAGACAAAACTACTCAAATTAAATATGCAGATGATAATTATTACATTTTCCTAAATTCTTATGGCGATATACTCTCTCAACAGGCCTGGAACAAATCACTAAAAAAGTTACTTAATCTTGCCAGGATCACATTGGATCGAAATTGCAAAATGTCCAGTCTTAATCACAGATTCCGCCATGGCTTCGCGATGTTCCATGTCCAACATGCAAAAACTCCAATACTTGAATTAAAAGAATTAATGCGCCATCGAGACGTATCGAGCACAATGATTTATTATAATCCTACAGAAAAAGATGAGGCAGAAATAAAAAATAAATATGTAACCGAATTATACGATTTAGTTCCAGATTTGAGAGAAGGCTTTAATTATGACTCGATCAAGTAAAGGCGAAGTACAAAACCAATATGAGACACAAATCAATTCGATTTGTGATTCAACTATTAGAACATACCTAGAAACAAAGTGGCTAGAAGCAGTAGCCCAAACGAAAAATGGTCATCTAACTGAGGTTGATAGTCGGAAACGAGCACGATTATTTGCTTTTGGCGAATCAATTAAAGATCTATGGATCGAAAGCATACAATGGAACCCACTTTGCGAAATTGTTAATAACACGCCTCTCGCCGCACCCGGAATCTGTGATTTTATTTATTTTCTATTGAAAAACGATCTATACGCAGGTGATCATAGAGAAAAATTGAATGAATTAAAAGAGTTCTTTTCTGCATTCAACATTACTAATTCTTCTATTCATAAAATATTCATTTTTGATGAAGTCGAAAAAATCTATTACTATCAACCTGATCTGTTATTATTAGGTCGAAATTATTATGGTCCTAGATTTATATTCATAAATTCCGACACTAAATCGATAAGAGAACTACTATTCGATTTTTTTGCTCAGGACAATCCTGGAGGTTCTGTTTTTTGCAATGATTTTTATACTCTTTTTAGTCAAAGTCTCGAGGATAATCTATGTGAAGTATTTAAACCAAGTGATTTTAATTGCATTACTTATCAAACTCAACTAAATTTTTTTTTAAAAGCAAATCTAAAAAAAACGAAAACAGTTATCTTATCTCTAAACAGATTCTATGTTTATCTATCGGACATACTAGGAGTCGAAATATTTAAGAAAACAGATGCATTAGAGTTAATATTTCTCAAGAGACAAGATTATGCGCAAAGAATGATAGATGGTTTCGAACCTATTTACTTTAATCCTTATGCGCCTACACCAACATCAGACAAATGGATTTTGCATGTTAATAACAACGACCAAAACAGTACAACATCAAGTCCAATAACAACAAGAGTGTATGACTTTACGTCAATTCACTCCCAATTCTATCGCAATCTAACAAAAGACTATATTTGGAATAATAGAACCATAAATTTTACGAAGAAAGGGCGTCTCTTAAACAAACTTATTAATCCGCTAAATTTTATTCGTGGTCTTAAAAACAAGCCTAATTCTCCTAATCCCAAAGAAGATTACATCAATATTCAAGAGTCAATTATTATGTATCACTGGATTGACACGACTTGCCAAACCAATTCCAAAAAAAACAATTATATTTTCGGGATTAAAAGTTTTTTGAATTATGCACAGAAGATAAACACAATCTCACTAGAACCCCTATCTCTTAATTATATCAATGAATTTCCAAGAAAGCCCGATAAAAAAGCAACCGCAATTCCTGATCATGAACTCGAGAAAATTAACAGCATCATGGTTAAGCACCTTAACGATTCATACCTTAATCAATTATTTTACGCTATTTTTCACTTGTGCTTACAAACGGAGTTTCGAATTTCTCAAATTTGTTCCTTGCATGCCAACTGCATCGTTCCAACGTTGAAAAATAATCAATATAAAATTTTGACAAAAAGCAAAACATCTAACGGACAACAATATACTGCCATAATCTCAAAAATGACAAAAGCTCACATTGATAATATTATTCACATTTCAGAAAAAACAAGAAATGAATGCACCGATCCCAAAGTTCAGCATTATCTCTTTCTTTACAAGGGTAGACAACATACCTATCGACCGCTTACTTCGCAAAATTTCAGACTATATTTTGAAAAATGTTGTGTTTTAGCTGGCGTTGAACAATATAATCCAAGCAACCTCAGGGACACTCACATGACAAAGGCCGAAGAATTTCGAATGCGACATAATGAAAGTGATGCTGTTTTGACGGTACTGTCTGGTCATCGTCAAGTAGATATAACTCACAATCATTATATCCAAACACAATTAAAGAAAATGCTTGAATCGACCTATGGCATTATCATCGGAGATATCGACATTAACGGAACTATTATAAGCGAAATCAAAGATAGTCAAATATCAAACCACGAACACTTAGTAGAACAAGGATGTGGATACTGTTCGAAGGAAACGTGCGAAATTTATAACGGGATTTCATGCTTGATGTGCAAGGATTTCGTCACAACAGTAGAAAATCAAAGAGATTTTGAAATCGCAATCCTTAAATTGGATACCCTAATAACTTCAGCGCCAACACAACATGACAAAGATGATTTATCCAACATAAAACGCCTATTTGTAGCGTATCTACTGCAAATTCTAAAACAACAAGAGGAGGTTACCGCTAATGGCTAAAAATGGTCAATCAATAAATTCAATGAACATTACAGGTATTGAATGGACTCTAGATCGGGATTTTCATTTTGGCATAGAAAATGCCAAATACATGGAAGCGCTAATCGACGAAATCAAAATTCTTCCAACCAAGAGGGGGAATATTGAGTTTTCATCGAACGTGTGGGATTTTAGCCATTGTCAAGAACATAAAAGCAAACTAAATGTCGTTTTCAATTTCAACTCTATTCCTACAGTGTTTATACAGCAAATGAAAATGTTCGTTCTTTTATCTACTATAAATTGTAGTTATTCAAAGAATAAAATTTCGACTATTTGCAACGAATTCCAGCGCATAAAAAACTATCTTAAATTTCTGCAGAAAAACGGTATAAATTCGATTAGTTCGTCTAATGATCAAATAATTGATTCATATATCGAAACTAAAGCATCTTTATCGACTAGGTCATTAGAAGGACTCTACACTTGCTTGATCCATTTTTACGAATTCTTCATCATAAATTATAATTATACCATTAATGTGGATATAGTTAAGTTAAAAGAAATTAAAGTTTTGCATCAAGTTGTTAATCAACAAACAAAAGAAAATAATAAGACACCCGATATTCCAAAGGATTTCTACAATAAAGTCGTTGCATTGATGATTTCGACTATGAGAGATCCTTCTCAAAATTACAAAAACCGATCCGCTGTTTGTGCCTATCTTATTATAAGTCAGACCGGTCTAAGAATAACAGAAATCCAAACCCTAGAAACTGATTCGCTGAAGTGTTTAACTTTACCTAATCTCAATTGTAACGCTTATTTTCTAACATATAAAAATTTTAAATCTGGAAATGCATTTAAAGATTTCATCAATGTTGATATTTTTGCCAACGAATTAACAAAAGAAGCTTTTGAAACACTCTTAGAAATGCGTGAATCTCGTCCAAATAAAGACGGAAACTCCTATATATATTTGCCTGATGTCAAACATCTACCCGCCGCACCTTATACACTTAATCGAGCTTTCCATAGTTTTCTCAATAAAAAAGCCGACTTTGCAAATCCCGATTTTTTTTCCTATCCGGGATTGCATTCTGTAAAAGTTACCAAAGAAAAACTGGTTATATCTCCAACCGTGAAACAATTTCGAGTTCATGTTTGCACAACACTATATGAACGAAATGTACCTTTACAGTACATTCAAAAATTCATGGGCCATTTATCCAAAGAAATGATGGGTTATTATGTTCGGCCTAAGAACCAAAAGCAAGAAGATGCCGAATTTTCAAACAAATTATTGAATGATCTGATCCATAATCAGGCCTCATTGATTGGGACATACGCTTCTGATATTCATAAGAATATTGATGATTTTATTAAAACAAAGAAATTAAACATTGCAACCGATCTCGAAGAGATCATTGAACAGTTGAACGGTCAGTTCATTATACGCGCAAAAAGAGGCGGGGTTTGTATCAAAACATCAATCCGTGATTGTGCTAAGGATGCCCGAACAAATGAAATGTTCTGTGCATTTAATGTCTGCCCCAATTTATTTCATTTATATTACATGGTAGACATCTCTTATTCAGATTTCCAAAAGACAAAACAGACATTTCAATATAACGCCGCACATGGATATAAATTACAAGCATTGAAGGAACTGAATAATAGCAAAGCAATCTGTACTAAAAGATTAATTCCTGAAATGCAAGACTTGAGAAATAGAATTGACTTACTTGGTGTAGAAAACATTTTGCAGACGTACCCGAATTTGTCAGAAATCATTTTTAATTATGATACAATCCTTGAGGAGGTTGAAAAATGGAGCAAGATAACATTTTAGATATCATAAAATCAGAACTTTCAAATATTGGGTATTTCTATGAAGAACTTTCATTAAACCAACAAGAACACATCAGAAAAATTGGTCGCGAAATTTCTAAACGATTGATGTCTCAAAAATCGGCTCTAAATCAGATTAGCCAAAACAAAATTTCAATTTCTTCCATAAGCGAATCTGTCGGAATTTCACGAAAAACCATTTATAATAATAGAGTTTTAGCAGAATATATCAAAGAAGCCGAAATACAATACTCTAAAAACATCCCAACTAATAAAAGCGACGAAAATATGAAAGAACAGTTGATCATTTCACGTGAGATAATCAACAAAATGGTAAAAAGAGATATTAATCTGGAAAACAAAAGAATCGAAATCGACAGTTTGCAAAAACAAATTGTAGCCTATAAAAACGAAATTCAGAATCTCATTGAAAGGAATATTGAACTTTCTAACGAGCTTAAAAACGTAACTCAACTCAAGATCCTAAAATAAAACATCCTAAATGCACAAAAATGTTCGCTTTGTTAATCAATATTGTTTACTTAACAGGAGGTCTTTTTGAAAGATAACAAATTATATGAACATTATGCAGAACTTTTTTCAGTAGATCCCAAAACGCTTGGGAATAGTTCATATGCACTAGATGGCACATTTCGTGGTCAATGATATAATCCAGTATCAGAGCGCAGAACACTTGACACATTTCCAATTAAACAACAGCTCCTTGTATTTTGTACAACTTCCCCAGCGTTTCAGGTTTGCAAGGAAACTGATGCCAAATCCATGCGACTAAGAAAAAACAATCCTTCAGGCGCATACAGCGCCTCTTGTTCTGCCATCCGTTATACGTTACGCCAACTTATGAAAAGCACATGGAAAGATACAATGCGTTATCGCATATCGGGAGATCCCTTCCCAAAGTATAAAGCTGTCGTTTTCGACCTGTCAAAAGCAGATGAACTACCACCATCTCATTCTGGTAAGAAAAAACATCTAAATTTTAAACAATCTCATTTATATTCTACTACCAGCCAACATTCTAAAATTTTGGCTGGTACTTTCGTTGATAATGCCTGTCCACGTCATGATTTAAATAACACCGTAAATACTTTCTATAATCCCCGATTCCTTCATTCTTTTTTATATCTATCAAGTTCAAGGAGAATATGATAGATTATTTCCTGCTCCGAACGATTCTTAGCGAGAATAAGTTCATAACATTGCGCTAGTATTCCGATTTGCGAGTGATTTTCTATGTCTATTTTTTCAAATAATTCTGAAAGGGAAATTCCTAATGCCCTTGTGATTTTTTCAATGCTTTCGATGGTGGGATTCTTTTCGCCTCTTTCAATTTGACCAATATAGGTCGGATGACAACTCGCTTTTTCAGCAAGCTTTTCCTGACTTAAATCAAGTTGCATTCTATAATTCCGGATTCGTTTTCCAAGTATCTTTACAATATCGTCCATTCAATCACTCCTTTCGGTATAGTCTATAAGTATTATTTTCAGTTTTCTACATACTGTTGATATTTATTCCAGGCAGTGATATACTATAAGTATTCTTTTTTAGTTTTTTCATATTTAACGTATAAATGTGCCTTTTTAATTAGGCTTTGAATATCCACAATAAACTTTATATTAAGACAGTCAATCAAACTGCAAACAGCGGATTTCAACATAAAATGACTAATGAGCTGTCGCTTTTAGTCTCTATAACGTGATGCATCTAGTTTTTGTGATTAACTGATATCACAGAAGTATATTTCAGAAACGATTTTTGAAACAAAAAACCCTCCTGATTAATCATGTAACTCAATTAATCAAGAAGGTTTTTATTATGGATCTAATACCATATTAAAGAAAAGCCAACCAGAAAATAATCGGCCTATTTGTAGATGTTTATCATTTTTATAAAGGCTATTGTGAGGATTAAAATGAATACTAAAGAGCTTCATAAAAGCTTAGATCATCTGTCAGAAGATAAAATCAATGAACTTATATCTCGATATTATAACAACGAAAATGTGAATTCTTTACTCACTGAATTTGACATTGATGTAGGTCCTTCCAATTTATGTAAGTTATTTCCGCCAATTTCACATCCGGATTTTCCATGTCCGAATTGTGGCAATTCACTCTCATCCCAGCCACAATCAAAGAGTAAAAGTCGAAGTATTGACATTAATTACCTTTTTTGTACGAATTGCGGCCACACTAATAATTCGATTAAAAACTGCCAATGTAATTATTGTTCAAATATTCGAAAAAAAGCGGAAGCACGACGAGAAGAAGTGAGACGATTAAAAGAATGCGAAAGAAAAAGCATTCAAGAAATTATTAAGAGAACCTATGATATCAACAATAATATACCTTATCATTTTGATGATTTAAATTTTAGACATAAAGTATATCTTAGCACGATTTGCAAAGCATTGCTTATCGAAAATTACTCTCCAGTTGCACAATTGTATCCCATAGAGATTTTTGATCAAGCAAATCCCATATCCCCAACAGATGAATATACAAAAAAGATATTTGTAGAACTTTGTCGACTAAATATACTAATACCCAGTCCAATTTCAGACATATTGGCTTTTGTCCAAGAGGATGAATGCGGTAATTTTGATTATCCGAATAATTTTCCAAATATAATTTTTATTTCTAAAGTATGGTTTGTTATTAATATAACCTGTAATGAAGGATTTGATGCACTCATTCAAAAATTGTTACTTGGTGATTACTATAATCCTGAGGTGGATGCGGAAGAAGCACTTAAACTATGGCAAAGTATAGCCAAACAAGAATGTATCAATTATTTTGAATATCAATTGAATTCTGTTCAGTTCAGTACAAATTTTGGAAAGAAAACAAATATCATCATTGAAAAGCTACTTGAAAGTTTTTCCATTTCCCAAATTTATGCACTGATTTGGAAAGAAGTTGCTAGCGCTTCGAAAGCTTTTCTTGAGCATCAATACTCGAGAACATTTGCTAAAAATATCGCGATCAGTGGCGTGGAGCGCTATGGTGAACGTGCACTTGAAAATGGGTGGGATATAATAAAATACTCTCGAAACAAAAATGTTCCTCAAAGTATTTTAAGTGAAGTTTTTTTTAATAATGTTCTTTTCATAAAGGACGATGGATTTAATAAAGCACCCAACATCGATTTATTATAACTCAACTTTCCCCGCCTAATTGACTAAACAAAGCTTTATAAAAGAGGCCTGAGAGTCAATCTACTGCAGGAGTTGATTTTTATAGGTACTTATCTATACCCTGCATAGCCAAGATAATCTGATGTTTATTAGCATGAATATTCGGTTGACTTTCAACTACTGAATGGTTTCATTCTTTCATTCCCACCCCCATTTTATCACTCGACTTGCTTTTAAATGAGCCAATGCGAGAATGTCTTTTAGTTTGAATTTTCCTCGGAGACTGTGAACGATTCTCGCTGTTTTTTCAGAAGAGATTCCTTCTCTAAACGCAGTCTCCTCAGTTCTTTTATAAGCGCTAAATCTTGATAAGAGACCTCACTTGTTAAATATGATTCTACAATAAAAAGCTTCTTTTCAAAAGAGTATCTATCATTTTTTCTCGATCTTATTAATCCATCATCACCGAAAGCTCTATATATAATTAGCTATCCATTTTTTTACATCCGTTTTAGAAGCTATGCCATAACGCTCAACGAGGCATTTATAACTGCCTCCACCATTTAGGCAACCCATAACAACTTCCTTTTTTAACTCAAAACTATATTTTGCCATTAAAAAACCGACCTCCAATCGTTAGATTTTTGGTCTAACTTTTGGGGGTCGATTCACATCACTATCAGGTTAAAGTAACTGAAAAGATCTTGGGGATTGAGCTTTTTGGATCACATCATTACAAATTCAAAAATTCCTTATAAGTCTTATTGAAATAATAAATCCTATGATATTCCAAGGCCCATATCTCTAGAACGTCTTGAAGAAATTTTGATGAAATTCGGTTTAATTGAATCCCTAAACGATGATTATCGGATATAATCAAACATTGTAATCTGCTGTCGTCGTTGAACAAGTAAAATCTAATATATTCCTACATTTTTTTATTTCTAAGCTTTAAAACGATAACCAACACCCCATACGGTTTGAATATATATGGGATTCGAAGGATCTTTTTCAATCTTTTCTCTCACTCGATTAATATGAACCGCTACGGTTTTTGTGTCTCCATAATTTTCCATTCCCCAAATTCGTTCATACAATGTATCTTTACTGAAAACGATGTCAGGATTAGTAATAAAAAATAATAGTAGCTCAAATTCTTTGTTTTTGAATTCGACCTCCTGATTGTTGATGTATACACGATGTTTTTTTATATCTACTTTAATGTTCCCAATGTGTATGATCTCCGATTTGACTAATTGGTCTACAGTTAATCGTTCGTATTGAGCAAAATTCGCTTTTACTCTGGCAACCAGTTCTGTTGGAGAAAAAGGTTTTGTAATATAATCATCACCACCCAATCCTAGTCCTCTTATTTTATCCACATCTTCAATTTTTGCGGTTACCATGATAATTGGTATGTTAATGACTCCTCTTACCTGCTTACAGATTTCAAATCCATCAATACCCGGAAGCATTAAATCAAGCAGAACCAAATCATACTTTCCTGATTTTATTTGATTTAAACCTGCAATACCATCCTTCTCAATTGAAACCTCAAAACCATTGATCTCTAAAAAATCTCTTTCAATTTCTGCAATAGCGATATCATCCTCAACTATCAGAATTTTTTTCAAGCTTGAAACCTCCTAATTCTTTTGGAAAACTCATAATAATAGCAAGTCCGCCATTCATTACATTCTCTGCTCGCATTGAACCACCCAATCGTTCTAGAATCTTTGCTGAGATAGCAAGCCCTAAGCCACTCCCTTTACTTGGATTACATCTAGAAGGATCAACCCGATAAAAGACATCAAAAAGATGCTCTAATGCTTCACAAGGCACACCTGGTCCATCGTCAGAAAATGATAAGAGTACCTCATCTCCAGCTTCCCAACATATTATTTCTAACTTTGCCAATTCTTTGTTTTTATACTTTACACTATTTTCTAAAATATTTATGATCGCATTTCGTAATTGGATTCGATCAATAAGAACGGTTGATTTTTTTGTATTATTCTTAAACTTAATACTAAGACTTTTTCTCTTATATTCTTCTAAAACCGAATTCACTATTACGGTCACTTCTCGACTTAATTCAACACATTCCAGATAAAATGGAAATTCCCCAATATCCAGCTTTGAAAACATGAATAATTGATTTACAATATGTTCCAGATCATTCGTCTTTTCCTTGATGATGTTTAAATAACGTTTCTGTATGACTGGTGTTGAAGCGACCCCTTTTTCAATTCCTTCAACATATGCTTTGATTGAAGTAAGTGGGGTACGTAAATCATGAGAAATCCCGGCAATCAGCTCTTTTCGATTAGCTTCATCTTTTTGTTTTCCATTAACTGAATCCAAAAGACGTTGAGCCATTTCATTAAAATCAGAGCAAATCGCCGAAAATTCGTCTTCTCCTGTGTATTCAATGCGATAGTCCAGTTGACCATCACGAATTTGGTGAACACCATAAACGAGTATGTCTAAGGGACCTGTAATATGATTAAATACAAATTCAATTAAAAAACGATTTGTCAGGATGATAATAACAATAAAAAGTAAAAACATAAGCAGACCGAGGCCAATTAAAACATCTCGATAATTTTCGTAATTATCTCCTGTATACCTGAGATAATTATTATCCACCAGAACAATACTGTATTCTCCGGCATTTTCTCGATAAACAGCCGTGTTATCCATCACAAAAAGATGTCTTTCATCTTGTGAAAGAACAATATCGATAAACTGATTTTTGTTTGAAGCAGTTAAGGGATATATTTCTTCTTTCCCCACAAAAACGGATAGCGACAAGCCAAAATCCTTATACCGTTGATTGAAATTTTTCACTTCCTTTTTAATCAACTCTAAATCGCCGTTTGTCGTCAATTC
This sequence comes from Acetobacterium wieringae, assembly GCF_026646375.1. Lineage (GTDB taxonomy): Bacteria > Bacillota > Clostridia > Eubacteriales > Eubacteriaceae > Acetobacterium > Acetobacterium wieringae_A. The sequence goes on along the minus strand of NZ_JAIPPU010000021.1, from coordinate 38,207 downwards.
TTCACCATAATTGCTTGTTTGCTCAACTGCGTGCTTGAAATATTCATCATCAAATAAGATACGATTAAAATCATACCCTGTTACACCTAAAAATATCAGCACTATTCCACTTACTACCAAAACACCCAAAAATACGGGTATAACTAGCATTAATATATTTGAAAAAAACAACCGCTGTTTAATCGTCAAAAACCATTCACCGCTTTCTTCGTTTTTTCAGTATTTTAACATAATCTGTTCGATTAATCTGAACGAATCTGTCAATCACTTTGAAAATATTTATTTTTGTTTTTTCCTGACACTTTTTATTTTATAACAAAGACCAATACTTACTAAAGTAAATGCAATAGCAATATACGTAATCGTTGAATAAACATCAAAATAATATAAGATCGTCTGCCAGGATTGACCCAATATCATTCCACAAACCACAAGAATACTATTCCAAATGAGAGAACCCATGACAGTATAAAACACAAAGGATTTTAAATCCATTTTTGCCATTCCAGCCGGTATGGAAATAAGACTGCGAACAACTGGGACAACTCTACCAAAAAAAACAGCTTTTTTTTCGTATTTTTTATAAAACTTCATTGCTTTTTTGATATCGGTTATTTTTAATCCTAAATATTTTCCATATTTAATTGTAAATCTTTCAATTCGTTCGAAATTGAGTATTGTCCCTAACCAATACAATATAATTGCGCCAATTAATGAACCCGCTGTTGCAACTCCAATAACCCCTAATACGTTCATTTCAGTTTGAGTTGTCATAAATCCGCCGAATGCTAATATAATTTCGGATGGAATCGGAGGAAATACGTTTTCTATAATAATAAGTGTAAAAATTCCTAAATACCCAAATTGCTCCATAATATTAATAATCCAATCTTGCATAAATTCACTTCCTTAATTTATTTTTTTAAATTGTGTTTGCAGGTTTCATCTAATTTTCAACTTTTTAAACCCCGCTAGACTTGTGTATTATAAAACAGATAATTAAAATTCAAAGTAATAATAGTTAAAATTTTTATAAACTGATCAATAACTTTTAATTTAATCGTTTCTATATATTTGTAAATATTTATTGCATCAAACCTTAATTTTGTTTAATTCACTTGACGAAAACAGGTTTGATACTATAAATTAGAACTAAATAAAATCATATTTTAAAAAGAGGTGTAAAAAATGAGTTATTCATCAAGGTCGTCAAAGAGTAAACATTATAAAAGCGGAAATCAAGGCAGCAGTCACTATAAAAAGAAAGGGCTCTTCGGAAATATGTTTGATATGCTCGGTTCTGGTTCAGGAAGCGGAAGACGTACCCAACATAACAACATGGGAAATCCCTCTCAAACTACTCAGCCCAGTCACCAACCGACCGGTAGTCAAAATACGACGGTATGTGGAAGCTGCAACGCGACAATTCCAGCGGGTTCAAAATTTTGTTTGCAATGCGGCCAAAAAGTAAATAACGCCGCATTCTGTTTAAACTGTGGTGAAAAACTTCCACCTGGTTCAAAATTCTGTCTCAGCTGTGGTCAAAAAGTAAATCAGTAAACTGATGCTTTTCAATAATAAGTTAAACCTTATTGGAAAACAAATTGGCGGATATACCATATCGACCCTGATTGGCCATGGTCGATATGGTATCTGCTTTCTTGCACGTTCAAATAATGGTCAAACAGTTATCTTGAAAAAATTTAGGCCTCAGATGTTTAAGAAAAATTGGAAGAAAAACGCCTATGAAGCCGTCATGCTTTCGCAATTAAATGACGACAGAATACCTGAGTTATTGGGTATTATCAATGAAAAGAAATTTTATGGATTTGTTCTGGAGTATAAACCAGGACATACTGTAAAAGAAATGCTTTTTAAACAGAATTATAAATTTTCTAATGAAGAAATTTTCAATATTGGTACTAAACTCATCAGCATTATCAAATACCTTCATAAAAATCACATCGTTCATCGCGATATCCGAACACCCAACGTTCTGATTGATCAGGAAAATGTATATCTTGTGGATTTTGGGTTGGCAAGATGGGCTGATCCAAATCAATACCCGTTTGATTTGGATTTTTCTTATCTTGGCGATTTTTTGTTGTATTTATTCTATTCCTCCTATGAGACGACAAAAAAACACAAGCAATCACCTTGGTTTGACGAACTAAATTTAGCCCCTGAGCAAAAAATATTTTTAAAGCGATTACTTAGACTTGAAGAAACCTATAAATCTATTGATGATATCGAAACTGATTTTATTCGATTATTTAAGATTTAATTCAAAGGTTTACTTCATTTCGCAAATAACCATATCTTGACAAATCTTCTAAAATATATTAGACTATAACTATCTCTTTGCACTGCATATCAATTTACAGTACAACCTGATCAGGCGATGAACCTTAAACCGTTCATGGTGCCGGGCCGTAACAACGGCAGCAGATTTAATTTTTAACATCTGTGGGACAGAAGTATGTTCCCACGGGTGTTTTTTTATACCCTTTTAAGAACATTGACTGGATTTAACCCATTTATGGAGTGACTTGGAGGCTATTATTTTAAAGCCAAATTGGCTACAAATGGAGGTTTGATTTGAAAGAGTATACAACCAGTCCAGCAGGACTAACCACCCTAGAAGCGCTTCAGCGCCAGGAGCAATTTGGGAAAAATGAATTAACGCCGCAGAAAAAAGAGAGCTTTTTTCACAAGGTACTGCATATTATTTGTGAACCGATGTTTCTCTTACTGCTCGTTGCAGCAGGTATTTACTTTATTCTGGGAGAACCCCGGGATGGTGCAATCATGCTGGTATTTGTTATCGGTATTATCAGTATTGATGTCATTCAGGAATGGAAAACCGATAAGACACTTAATGCCCTCAAAGATTTATCCGCACCCCATGTTAAAGTTATCCGTGATGGACAAGAATTAACCATTGCCAGTGTCGATCTGGTTCCCGGTGATTTGATGATGGTTTACGAAGGTGTGAAAATTCCAGCTGATGGAATTGTTATCAAGTGCAGCGATTTATGTGTCGATGAATCATCACTTACTGGTGAAGCGGAAGGCGTTTGGAAAATCACAACCGAAAATGTCGATCCTTCTTCGGATTATTGGCGTAAAGATTATTGTTATGCGGGAACCCTTGTTACCCAAGGAACGGCAACGATCCAAGTTGACAAAATCGGCGCAACCACCGAATATGGAAAAATTGGTACGAATGTGGCCGCTGCCCCGGATGAACCAACGCCACTACAAAAACAAACCGGAAGCCTGGTTAAACTTTGTGCCGGGATTGCCGCTGTTCTGTTTGCTCTTGTTGGAGTTGTTACCTATATCAACATACCCGATCATGCCTTTGGCGATCGTCTGATTGAAAGTATTTTAGCTGGTATCACCCTGGCGATGGCGATGATCCCGGAAGAATTTCCAGTCATTCTTACTGTATTCCTTTCTATGGGAGCATGGCGCCTGGCTAAAAAACAATCGCTGGTTCGTAAACTGCCTGCCGTTGAAACCCTCGGTGCGGTTTCTGTTCTTTGTGTTGATAAAACCGGAACCATCACGATGAACCAGATGACAGTTCAAGATACCTGGGCAATTGACGGCAACGTTGATAATCTTTGTGAAGTCATGGGACTTGGCTGCGAAACCGATGCTTACGACCCCATGGAGAAAGCAATGCTAACACATTGCGAAAAAGTAGGTTTTTCAAAAGAACATCTCTTTGGCGGTCAATTAATTACCGAATATGCCTTTACCAATGAATTAAAAATGATGGGTCATGTTTGGTATCATGATGCCGAAATCATTATCGCAGCAAAAGGTTCTCCTGAAAGGATTCTCACAATTTGTGATCTTTCATCGGAAGAGCTTTTAGTCGTTGATAATAAGATACGTGAAATGTCTGAGCAAGGTTTGCGGGTTATTGCTGTTGGTTCTATGAAACCGGCAACAGAAGCAGAAATCCCTCCCGAAATTACGGATTGTCAGCTGACTTTATGTGGGTTAATTGGCCTTGCCGATCCACCTCGAGAATCGGTCAAAAATGATATTGCACTTTGTACTAAAGCTGGCATTCGGGTGGTGATGATCACCGGTGACAATGGCATCACCGCTGCGAGTATTGCCAAGAAAATTGGCATGCCCAACTCCGATCATATCATTACAGGCGATATGCTCAATGACATGACTGATGAAGAATTATGCGAAAAGGTTAAAGATGTTAGCATCTTTTCCCGGGTTGTTCCGGAACATAAGATGCGAATTGTTAAAGCCTTTAAAGAAAATGGCGAGATTGTCGCCATGACTGGTGATGGTGTTAATGATGCTCCGGCTTTAAAATATGCCGATATTGGTATTGCCATGGGCAAGCGAGGTTCTGAAGTATCTCGTGAAGCTGCGGATCTCATTTTAATGGACGACAACTTTTCAACCATTGTTTACACCGTGAGAGATGGCCGTCGCGTCTATACTAATATTCAAAAGGCGGTCGGCTACGTGTTTACCATTCATATCCCCATTGCACTTGCCGCATTACTTGCCCCACTGCTTGGCGTAGGCCCGGGAAGCCTGCTATTATTGCCGCTTCATGTCGTATTGCTGGAGTTGATTATTGATCCGACTTGCTCCATTGTCTTAGAACGTCAACCTGCTGAATCAGATATCATGGAACGAAAACCGCGTGATCCCAAAGAGAAGTTACTCAATGCCAGCATTCTCTTAAAAAGCATCGCCCAGGGTCTGGTTTTATTTGCCGCATCTTTTGGCACCTATTATTATGTTTTGGGACAAAATCCAGAGAATCCGGAACTTGCCAGAACGATGGGTTTTGCAATTATTATGCTGGCCAATCTTTTCCTTGTCCAAGTCAACAGCTCTGATCATGATTTTGCATTTCAATCGATGAAACGATTGGCAAAAGATAAGGTGATGTGGGCCGTAAACATTGGAACTCTCGTTGGGCTGTTTATTATTCTCTATACCCCACTGAACGCCTTTTTAAAGCTTGCCCCGCTAACAGTTAGTCAGTTCTTTATTGCCTTTGGTATCGCCGGCGTTTCAGTTTTATGGTATGAAATAGTAAAACTTATTAAAAAAAATTATCATGTTTAGAAAACTTCCTTATACCATAAATGAACCACGCCCTTTCAAGTAGACAGTGGTAAAACTTAAACTTACGCCGTCAATCACATTTTGAGTTTGCCGGCATACTCTTGCTCAAGATCTCTGATCGTTCATGTATTCAATGAAGGGTCATGAAATTTAAACGTTTTTGGTATCGGCGATGATTGAAATAGACTATATCGGTGTCTACGAGGCCAATATTATCTTATCATAGAAGGATTTTGCACGACATACATTACACTTCCGTTCACTCTATTCTCCCCAGCACAACTGGGGAGAAATCTTTTCATACAATTAACAGTTTGGTTGGTTAACACGTTTGGGGGATAGACAAAAGAAAAAATACTAAAGATTTAATGAAAGCGACGTCATATAATGAAAATTGGGGTAATCTATTTTTTTATTATTGTTTTTGCCAATACCATCGGATCGATTTCCGGAATGGGTGGTGGCATTCTTATCAAGCCGATGATGGATGCTATTGGCATTCATTCGTTGGTTGAAATTGCTTTTTATTCCTGTACAGCCGTTTTATCAATGTCAATTGTTTCTACCTGTCGACAACTTAAAAATCCAATCAATATAAATATAAAACTGGCTTTGTTTCTGTCTTTCGGTGCTCTGATAGGAGGAATTTCAGGCCAATATATATTTAACCAGTTGCTGGAATTTCTTCCCGATGATTCAGCAGTTCAATTAATTCAAATTATTATAACCGTTTCAACTCTGGTCTTTGCGTTGATCTATACCATCAAGAAATGGCAATCACTAGAACTTGCCAACGTAATATTCTACTTTCTCGTTGGTGTATTCCTTGGTTTTTTGGCCTCTTTATTGGGTATTGGCGGTGGTTCTATCAACGTGGCGTTACTGATGTTCTGTTTTGGCATCCCCATCAAGGAAGCCACGGTGTATTCCATCATTACCATTCTTTTTTCCCAGCTTTCAGCCTTAATCACCATGGGATTTACCACCGGCTATGATTTTTTTGACCTAAGTTTGTTGTTATCCATTGTTCCTGCTGCCATCATTGGTGGATTCCTTGGCGCAAAACTCAGTGGTATTCTGTCTGAAAAGATCGTTTTAAAATTATATCAGCTTATCATCATTGCTGTGATTGTCTTAAATATCTGTAATGGAATTATGCTGAACTAGCTCAAAGGTTGAGGTTCAATGTTTTTATCCTGATTAAGAGCAAAACACCTGCTACTTATAACGTAACAGGTTCTATCTAACATCAATATTGTTGCGTAGTTCTTGGTGGCTGAGAAGGTCGGAGTCGAACCCACGTCCGAAAGCTTTGTTAACATTGAAATTCTCCGAGCGCAGTCATTACTTTTTTCTCGTTTTTATTCTCTGTAATGAAAAAAATCAGAACCCGTCTATTTATTCATCAGAGGAGCAAGACATTCTCCAACAATGGTTCCCTACTATCATGAACACCAAATCCAAAACCGCAGATTGTGATGGGTGGTGTGCGTCAATTTGTTTGTCGTGAAGTTTGAAATTATCCTTGGAGGCTTACTAAGCCCTTGTTAATCAATATTGTTTACTTAACAGGAGGTCTTTTGAGATAAGAAGCAACTGAATTTTAAGACCGATGAGCACCTGATCCGACCTCATATCACTGCATTCAAAGGGATGATCAGTCGATTAAATTGAAAATCGTGTTGAATATGGACGTCTCAGTCTCGTATTAATCCCCCTTTCAATTTTTATTTGCAAATCAAAATTGAAAGGTTTGTCTAGCTTTTGAGAATTTAATCATTTCAAATAATTGAAAATGCACCTTTTTCTACTTAACATTTTCGGGGGTTTTCATTAATTAAGCAGTTTTCTGTATTCAAAATTCTTGTTATCATTCCCTTAACTTCATCATTTGCATTGATGTAATTAATTTTAATTTTTGATGTTTTATTCTGAAATACAACAAAGATTTCATGACCAAAAGCCTGTCCAATGTTATTGATTTCTTCAAAATCAAGAGTGACCTCTTTGAAAGCACTTAAATTCTTTAGAATGCGTCTTGCCTCAGATCTTGACATGGGATATTTATTTTTACATAAAGTGTTCAATTTGATTTCTATCATGTCAGATCCTTCTTCTTTTAATAATTCCATCATTTTATTAGTCCTCCAGTTAATAGAATATTCATTTCTTTTGAATTGAGTGCAATTTATTAATTTACGATATTGCTGTAAGATCATTACTGGTTATTGTACTACAATCAAAATAGCAATCTTGCTCTAGCTCATCAGATATTTCTTCCGTTAAATCGTTAAATGAACAACTAAACAAGTCACATATTTTTTCAAGTAGATTGACCTTTAATCGAAGTTCATCTTCTTCAAATTTTATTATTTGTGTTTGATCAATTCCTAAATATATCGCAAAGCACTTCTGACCAAACGTGTTTTTTCACGCATCATCATAACTTTAAATCCAATTCTATTAGTATTCATTGCTGTTTCTGTAATCCTTTTCCAATATTGTAAGATTGTGATCGTGAATGCTGGCAACAAATCCCGGATTGCAGAAATCTGTGATCTGGACAGAAAAACAGTAAGACCAGCTAATAATCGTCTCGGTAAAAAAATGCACTATCCGCTAAAATTCGATAGAATTGAGTATTCCAATTGAATAGTGCACCTATTCCGATGATTCAGAGCACTCGGGGATGCTATCTAATTAGAATACTCACAAACCACAAAAATTTATAATTCAGCCCATCTTACTTCTTACATTTCTCATCCTAGTCGATCTTCAAATCTGCTTGAGAGCAAACCTTCCCGAATAACCATGCTTACCTTTGTCCAACTTTCACGTTCTCTTAAAAATCATACCTCAACCCATTATTTTTCAACCATTCCTTCCGATTTTCATAATCGGGTAGGACTTTTTTCAGAAGCTCCCAAAATTCTTGGGAATGATTCATATGCACTAGATGGCACATTTCGTGGGCAACGATATAATCCAGTATTGGAGCCGGACACATGACGCATTTCCAATTAAACAACAGCTCCTTGTTTTTTGTACAACTTCCCCAGCGTTTCCGCTGATTCTTGATTACCAGCCGTTTTGGAGCCATGTCAAAATAAGTCTGATAATAGGCCAACCGTACTTCGATCTTTTCAGTTGCCTTATCTCGGTACCAGTTTTCCAAAGTTTTTCTGATCATCGCTTCATCCCTTGTTGGCGTTGTAACAACCAGCTTCCCTCGATAAAGCTTCGCCTCTGAAAAAGTTACATCCGGTTCATATTTTATATCCAAGCTGTAATTACGACCCAAATACGGAAAGGATTCCCCATTTATATACTGTTTATGACTTTTTTGATGTTCAATTTCTCTGATCTCAAAAAGCTTACTGACAATCCATTTCGATTTGCTCTTAACCAACTCCAATATTTCCGCTTCGTCAAGACCCACCGGTACAATGACAGTGATCCGATCTGGCGCTTCGATTTCAATCGCCAAGGTTTTTCGTTTTCGGTAAACCACATCAAATGTGATCTGCTGGGTTCCATATTGATAGGATAGCCGGTTCATGATCTAATCCAACTCCCCATAATGAATTTTAGCCAGATCCATGATCGGATTGATCAAGCGAGCGACACCATCATAGCCTAGTACCGTGTAGTAGCTCCCCAGAAGCATTTCATAGATCGCTGTTTCCATTTCCGACAGCCGGGTAGGATTCGTTTTAAAACCCCGAACCCGATTATCCAGAATAGTCTTTTCGATGTCCATGGTGATGTCTTTAAACACATCCTCATCATAACCCGCAGTATAGGTTGCCCCTCCATCTTCAACTTTACTGGGAGAACCTGAATTTTTGATCGTTTCATAAATGGCCAACTGACGCTTCTGGGTGAAGCCCAGATCTCTGGCAAGTTCCTCCTCACCATTATTCAGTTCTCGTTCCACAAACTCTTCTAATTGTTTCCGACGTTCCTCCCAGTTCAAGTTGGTTTCTTCAATGAGCTTTAGCAGACGTTCCAACAGGGTCTGGTAATGCACCGGGTTCTCTTTCATCTTGACTGTAATAATGTGTTTGATTGCATGCTCCATGGTGGACGCAATGGCTTCATCTGACCCGTGATAGATTTTTTCCTTAAAGTCTTTATCAAATAAGGTAATGGGTTCAATCCACTGATAAACCCCTTGGGATTTCAGATGTTCTGAGATCAGTTCCCGGGCCTTTTCGCCACAATCTGAAATATCGATGGCGTCTTCCGGCTCAAACCGTGCCTTAGCTCCTGCTCTCAGGTAAGACAACCATTTCAGAGCATTAAGATCGTCCTGGGTCACATGGGTGGGCATCAAAGTATTCACAGCCACAGCAAACCGTTTATAGGCCGTTTCAAATTCAGCCCGGATGTTCGCTGGCTCTAAGACATTCATCAGAGCATCCAGATTGCTTTTATCCACCCCGTCAAACATACGCATGGCCTGCTCCTTGTAATCCAGCATTTTTCGGTACAGGCTGTCGATGTTTTCCATTGGTTCCCCCACATCAACCGTGTCAAAGATTTGCAGTGCCTCCTCCAGATGCCGCGTCACGCCGAAATAATCCACCACTCTACCAAAAGCTTTGGTTCGTTGGCTTTCCACTTCTTTTCCGTTTTCATCACATTGCTTAAACGACTTATCATAAGTTCTGTTGACCCGGGCAATGGCTTGAAGCAGGTTGTGTTCCTTCAACGGGCGATCAAGATACATGACATCTTCAATTTTTGCGTCAAAACCAGTCAGAAGCATGTCTTTTACAATAATCATACACAGGCGATCCTTTTCAATTTCCCGTTTAAACCGGGCAAGAATCAGATCCTGTTCCCCCTTGGAAGTTCGATGGTTCTTGATCATTAATGCATCATTATTGTCCGCCGAAAAAATAACCGCGACCTCAATGGGGTTATCCCCAAAAACTGACGGCATATGCTTCATCAGGGCATTGTAATATTTCACACAGGCTAACCGGGATACGGTGACAACCTGAGCCTTAAATCCCAGTTTATAGCTGTTATCCCGATAATGGATCAGCAGATCTCGGGCGATATCATCAATGCGGTCATCCGCCTCCGCTAGGGTAATTTTATTAAAATACCGGGCTTTGATGGCCTCACGCTCCAAATCGGATTTGTTTCTAAACCCCTCATCAAAATCCTCATCCAACTGTTCCTGAATGATCTGGAGATCCTGCCGGCGACCTTCATAGACAATGGCGACTGTATTTCCATCTTCAACCGCCTGAGAAATGGTGTAGCTATCAATGAGTTCTCCGAAAGTTCGGTAAGTGGATTTATCCTCTTTCTCGATGGGAGTTCCGGTAAAACCAATAAAGGTGGCATTGGGTAGAGCCTTGCGCATATTCATGGACAGGTTGGAATACTGGCTACGGTGCGCCTCATCGGTAAAGACAATGACATTACTTTTATTAGTTAGCACCTCAATGGCCTTATCAAAAAACAGCTTGATTGCTTGGTGTCCATCTTCAAAAATTGGCTGTTCATCGGTTTCGCACTGGAACTTCTGGATGGTTGTACAGATGATCTTTGCCTGCCCTGCCGACAGCAACGCCTTCATTTCCTCCACGGTTTCTGCCCGGGTGAGGATTTTGTCCAGATTGGATTTGGCCATCGTGTAGGTGGCCGGAAAGATGCCCTTGAAAGTATGATAAAGCTGTTTATCCAAATCGATACGGTCGGTGATAATGACCAGCATGGTATCTTCCAACCCCTTGGTCCGTCGGATCATCCGGGCCAGCATCACCATTGACAGTGATTTTCCGGAACCCTGAGTATGCCAAATCACGCCACCCTTCTCAAGCGGGGTTTTTCCGGCTTGAATCCGTTTGATGGCTTTCATACAGGCTCTGAATTGTTGGTACCGGGCTAGCTTTTTAATCCGGATGTCTCCCTCGGTTTCAAACAACACAAAAAACTGCATAATTAACAGCAGGTTCTGCTTTTCCAGAAGACCCTGCAAAAACAGATTCTGACCGTTGTTTTTAAGATCCACCATATCTTGAACTTTAAAAGGATATGGGTCTTTCCACTCCAAATAATAGTCGTAACCTGCAGTGATCGTCCCAGCATAAGCGTGGTATTTATTGATGATTCCTGTGAAAAAGTTGGTGTGAAAGAGCTTTTGAGCCCCTTCAGAAACCACATCACTGCGACTATCCATGTAACGACAGAGCTGATCGTAGGCGTCTTTTTTACCCGCCTTAATGCCCATGCCACCTTCTTTGAAAGGCGATTTTGCCTCAATCACCACAATCGGCAGACCATTAATAAAGATGATCAGATCCGGGTAAATGGTTTTATTCAGCCCCTGAACAGCAAACTGGTTGGTTACCAGAAAATCATTGTTCTCCACATCTTCAAAATCAATGAGTTTCACGGTGAGTTTTTTCTTTTGCCCTTCAACCGACTGGGTAACCGTGAATTCCAAATCCACAATGGCCCGATGGATCTTTTCGTTGATGGCCAGCAATGAGGTACCCAAAGCGTCGGAATTGGTGAAATACTTGAGGGTGCTGTCCAGTGACGTCACGGTCATCCATGGATTCAGGCGAGAAAGAGCCATTCAAAACCGCTTAATGAGGATCACATCCCGAAGGGACTCCCGCTCACCAAAAGATGGGGTCAATTTCTCCCCTTCCACGTAATCATAGCCCAAGTTTCCGGTGAGATAATCAAGGGCCGGTTTTTCGACTAATGTGTACTCGTTTCCAAGATATGACATGGTGCCTCCTAATTGATATGATTGAATAATGTGATTAATTGTTAACCGTTCTCATTAAATTTTCGTTTTTTAATGACTGCTGGATTCTTACCATCTTAGGCTGATTATTTATTTTAATTAATTTCCCAAATGGTAATTCTAACTTGATTTTTTAAAAGATCTTCCACTGATTTTTCTACTAACAGTTCCGTTATTTTATGATCATCCGGCACTCCACTGTTTCCTCCAATGACAGGGTACATGCAGTCTATGATTGGTTTAACCGTACCCGACGCAATCGTTGCGATGCTCAGATTTGTGGGGCCGAATTCCAAACGCATGGAACACCTTTCATTAACGCAAGCCCGATTATCAAAACTCGCTAACCATTCCGGTATTCTATGATCTGTGGCTTTCTTAGGGAATTCTCCTTGATAGATGCCTACGAATATTGGTTTCTCACCGCATCTTTCAAACCCAGTGCTTACAACATCTTTTAATATTAGCCCCGGATTTTCATTTTCTTTCTTTACCGCTTTCCAACTCACGATATTTTTTCGCTTCTTTTCATACCATCCCAATTTCGAGGCCAGCACAGCAAAAACAGGCTCACAAAGATTATCAATATCAAATGCGTATTTTGACATATTATCTGGTGTTATTCTGAATTCAAATTCGAGTGAGTTGTACTGATTATTTTCGCTTCCAATATATTCCTTGATGGTATTTTTCCACTCTATCTCAGAGTTTGTGGCAAAGGTTGCCGGTCTGCCTGGTATCCAGTATTTTTTTGGGGTGCAAGTCATTGTTTACCCTCCGGTTCGTGTTCTTAAGTAGTCGTTTAGTAATTTCTTAACCTTAGTTTGAAGACCTAAAAAGTTTGTTTTAAAAATAACTGTTCCTGTGTAATAATGTAGATCCTCAATACTTGCTTTTTATGTATCGCGCAATACTATCGAAGTCATTGTAAATATATTTTTCATTAATACCGATGAAATCCAAGTCATGAAGGATTTTATTTTTGTTTTTTACAACAATAATCTCATCTGGCCAAATTCTCTGAAGCGACAAAATGTGGCTATCATACACTTCTTCTTTATATGACAGATAGTTTTGATATATAAATAAACTCTCCTGATGAATCCCACGGTTAAAAGCAAATATTGGTTTGTAAACCATCAGCGGCAATCCATCAAACCAAGGATTATACATTTTATTTTTGATCATTTGTTTGATAAATAGTCTTAAAAAAAAGAAGTATATATAAACTACATGTTGCTCATAATTTCCCCTGTCAATTTCATGGGAAAGACTGTCATTTTCAAAGATAACGCTCCATCTGTTATCTGAATTAAGTACTTTTTTGTAATCTTGGTATTCCGGCAAATTAATTTCTCGTTCGCTTTCTGGTATAGAATCCCAGCATAAAAAGCTATCAAATGGACTTTTATCGTAAAACACATATTTATAATCATCAACTAGTTCTTTGAAACAATCATAAAATGCCTTTTCGTTTTCTTTTTCGAATTCTTTCAAAAGTTGATAGAAAGCCTGAACCGCTTCTTCACAGTCTGAGCTAATAATTTCTAAAATATTATTATTCAAACCTTTATTGAATATTTCAGTAATATCAATACAACGATTTTTGATTAAATAAATGTATCCGTACTCTGAATCATTGTCTCTATCATTTTGACAAGCAAAATAAAGTGACACTAATGGAGAATTTGAAAAATCTATCAGATTCGTTGGTAAACCATGATGTTGACAGAATCCTAGAAAATTTTTCTTTGTTTCTTCATTGATACTATTCCATACTTCACGTCGATACTCCTCTTTCATTTTTAAAAATGGATATTCTTCATTACTACCAAATCCTTTATACTCAGTTCTAAATGCCGATGCAATTATTGAATCATAAGGCGCTGGTTCTCCTCTAAAATAAGAGTTCTTATAATTATCATTTGTAACCAATTCAATGAATTCTGATAAAGAATTTACAATAATCTCTTTGGGCGATTTTAATTCACCCAAGTCCTCATATGCTGATAAACCCAATAATTAAACACCTCCTGAAACTTTTTATTTTTATACTATCAAATGGCTAAAAAGGTATTTGTCTTTCACGTTTTTAATTATGTAATCTTGCGTAGGAGGAATATCACTTAGTTTTATTAATAACGTATAATGCATGATGTTCCCATCTGCGACTTAAATCAATAAAAATGCGAATCAATTTTATCTTTATAAATCAAGACCCGTTGTCATTTTGTTAATTTTGAGTACTGGCTTTTTTTTGCGCCATAGTTTTGCTAAATCTGCACTATCACTGTTTGGCACTTCATTATCGTCTAGTCTTTCAACCTGTACCAAAAGAGGCATTTCAAAAGAGGTGCCAGTAATAATGCACTGTCCTGGAGTAAGACTAGATAACCGTTGTCGAGATAAGCTATCCAAGGAGCTTAATGTATTTGCAATCATTTTTAAATCTAAATCATTTACTAATCGGTGTAGAAAAAAATTATGTAATTGAGAAATGATTGTTGACGAAATATCATAAGGTCGCTGACTGGCAATGGTCAAATAGAACCCAAACTTTCTACCTTCTTTTATTATTTCTTCAAAAACTTCTAGCCGATAATCTTTCCAAGTACCTTCTTCTCGATTTGACTGTTCTGATAAAATATTGTGTGCTTCGTCAATTATAAGATGAAATGTATGATCAATTTTTTCATCATCTTTACAAAGTTTCTTGTGTGTATTATATTCTTGTTTTGCAACTAATAATGGGATAATTTTTTTGGCTTCGAGGTTGCAATTTTTCATGGAAATTACCATAACTGTTTTTTCATTTACAACCGGTCCTACTTCAATTATTTTGTCCAAAAAATTTGATCTTGACTGAATTCTTGAAAGTAACGGGTTAACATGTTCAAACTGAAAATTATTATAGTGTAAACCATAAATTAATTGCAAATTTACGATAATGATTAATTTATCAATGAGTTTTAACTGTTCAATTTTTTCCAAAATATAACCACAACTAATTATTTCACGAAGAATTTCAGATTTTTCATTCACGTCCCCATCTGACATTCCTGAAATAAATATATCACTGGAAGGTCGATTATGATAATAAAACGAACCTGCCTTCGAATGCCACAAGCAATTAATCCAGGGGATTTCTATCATTTCACCATCTTCATCACACCAAAAACCGCTTTCATCAACAGAAATTCCGATAATTTGATAGACTTTTTTCAATAGTTCCAAAGCTTCTTTATGATTATTACCTTTAAACACATTCCTAAAACCCATGCAAATCCCGTCTATTATCACTTGGGCATCAATATCGTTGGTATCTTTATTAACATAAAAATTAATGGCATTTTGTAAAAAAGGACGTTGTGTCTTCTCAGTAGCAGAAAAAAGAATAGATAGTGTCTCAATATCCCAAAAGCTTTCAGGTGTTATTTTAAACTTATTACTAGTTATATTATTTGTTGATAGATTTATGACATTTTTTTCCGATGTTAATGTATCAGGTCCCATATATTCCCCATTAAAATCAATAAACAAAAACTTGCTCTTATGCTCTAGTTGAATGCTTTTATTATTCGCTTTAAATAATTCTGTATAAATTTTTGCCAAAGTATTTGATTTGCCGCTACCTGTGTTTCCAAAAATGCCAAAATGCGTATTAAAAATCTGATCCCATTGTAACTCAATCGTAATTTGTTCCTGAATGCTTTTACCTAAAGGTATCGTATTATTTGAAATACAACTGCTTCCATGAATAATTTGACGAATTTCCAGATCATTTAGTAACACAACTTCATTGAAAATCATCGGGAAGCATTTAATTCCGAATTCAAATACCTCGTTGAAAAAGCTTCCAATAATTGATAGCTCGACTTTTCTTGTAAACCTATTTAATTCGAATGTCTGGTTTTCATAATCTCTCGATTTATCTTCAAGGTATTCTTTTTCAACTCTTCCTACAATTTTGTATGGGCCACGAATAATACCAACATACTCGCCAATGTTGACACCTCTATATGTTTCACCATCATAGAAATATGAAAGCATGTTTGAGTTCTCTCTCATTTGAACCGTAATTCTTAAACCATCAATAGTTATAACATTTCCAACTACATAATTTTTTTTCATTTATATGCAACCCGTTAGCATATTATTCATGAAATCAAAATTACCGTTGATTTTACTACCATCTATATTCATTTCATTAGTTGGATAAAATTCGACGTTTTTATATTGACTAAATTGTGTTCTCAATAACGCTAAACTAATTTCATCATAAGCAATAATAATTACTTTTAACGAAGGATTTAACATAGAACGTTTCAAAATATTTAAAATATGTTCGTCTGCAAAAGAAAATGCAAAGACGATTAAAACCGTATCACGCTTTTCCATCTCATAACTGAAGGAGCGAATCATTTGATAATAATGCTGTTCAAATACCGTTTCATGGAACTTCCATTTGTCCGGATTAATAATCGGAAGTGTTTTATAAGCATCATAAAATTCTTCTAAGAAGGTTTGATTAAAGTCTAAAAGTGTTAATTCTTTGTTGATATTAAAACAAATATCGCCACCTAAAAAAGATGTATAATTGAATATTTTGTCGATTTTTTCCAACTCAAAATTTTCATTTTCTAAAATTTCGTCTAATTTTTCCATACAATTATTTTTATAACTCACGCTTATATGCTCATTTTTTTCTTTTCCCCAGCTGACTGAACCATGCATTTTAAATAGGTTAATTGTGGGTACTTCTCGTTTATAATTGTCATTGAAGCCGCTGTGTGAAACATTTAAATAATAATTATCAGTGTCTAGTTTCTTATTGATAAAACCTCGACTGCCATCATTAAAAAAGCACAATGGATTTGAACAAATAGTCAAATCAAAAGCAGATTCAAAAAGGAGATCATAATTTGTAGTGAAAATATTAGCACGTCTTGGTTTTTCATTACTTTCACGTGTTAAAATATCCAATAATATACGAATGAATTTCTCATATGAAGATTGGGTTACAGCATAATTACTTGACTCCTTTTTCATTTTTTGCAATTGCATAGGAGAAATCCATTTTGCATAATAGTAGCAATATAGAAGAATTTTATTATTATCTGTAATCAGTTTAGAGGATAATACTTCTTCAAAGGATGGCAAATTATCGCCTAAACTTAAAGTTTGAAACAGGGGCATACTTGCACCTGAACCGATTAAAAAATTAATGTTTTTCCCACTAAGCGTTTCTAAAACAGTACTCATTTATTCTCCTTTAATTTTGCTATTAAATTTGACTTTGAGTTCTTTTGAAAGTCTGCACTGATGACTTTTAGAAATGGCGGTTTTCTTTCTTTACCCACTTCATTTACACCTGCAATATCTGCTTGCTCGATCATTTTAGAACACCTGAAATCATCCAAAAGAACTTTTTTTAGCTTGTAAATAGGGATTGGTTTTGAAATCGGAATTTATGTGGTTCGACGCCACTCTCTCAGAAATATTGAGAATCTCTTTCATATCGGCAATCCATTAGGTTTTTACAGTAAACCACACATTTTTTTGAAGAAAGTTTGAATTTCTATAGATTGCCGTAGGCTTCTCCATAATTATGATATAAAACGACTAACTTATTAATTAATAACACAACAACCTATTATTCTAATATCTTCGAGTCATCTAAATTAAGCGAAATTGTCTTTTCTAAGGCACTTGATAATTTATTCATTAAGTTCGTAATAACCACATTCTGTTCATCAAAATGCTTTCCATTAAAACAACTTTCTATTAAGCCATAGAAAGGTAATTCCTGGTTAAGTAATTTTTGATCTATTATGAAAACACCTTTATTTTTCAAACTATAGTGCATCATACAGCTTCTAAAATCGCCATTAAAGTAAGTATCCCGATCCGCTTTTATTTCATCGATCAAATTTATCAAATCTTTCATTTCAGATGAGTAGTCAATGTTTTTGTTAATGATATTATTTTTGAATTTTTCCAAACCACAATAAGCATAGTATGTGACAATATACTTGATCCTAAAAAGATATGTATTTTCTTGAGGTAGTATGGTACTCAGCAAATTTTTAACTCCATTTAGGGTAGCTAGTGTATGAATGAGAAACAATATTTGTGCTTTGTCCAACCCATCAATATGCCCCAGATTATCAGTGTGCATGTCTTTATAAAAAATTTCCACATCAGTTTTTATCGGTACTGTAAATTCAGTCAACTTAACTGGTTTTAGTAGAGTGGTAATAGATTTTGTGCATTCGCCAAGAAAAATGCCTAGTTGATGCATCGATTTAGAAATTTCTATATCCTTATCGTCTGCTTCTCTAATAATTGATTCCATGTATTGCGTGTTACTAATATACCGATGGTAGCCGTCGGTATAAAAGCCTATATTATAATAGAGATTATTCGTTTTTATAAATTCATACTTTACTTCATTTCTGAATTTTAAGTCAGCCTCCTCATCAATTTCCAAAATGCCTTTATAAATCTTGTTTATTTTATTCATTGTCTTCTTTAAATCATTACGAATAGTCTCAGGAGAGTGTGAAGAATTATTTTTTATATTAGTAAGGATTCTTTTTTCTTTTAAAATATTTAATGCTTCCACACAAGATAAAGATAAATATGGCAGTATTATTAAAAAAATAATTGGAGCACCTTCAGTTGGTTGATTCTCATTAATAATCTTTTCAATGGTTTCAAAATCATTTTTAATTAACTGCAAATTCAAAATTTCGACAAAATTCAGATTCTTTGGTTTATTCTTTTTTGAGGATCTCATTTTATTATTACTCATATTTCTTCCTCTCTTCTATATGAAAATCAATATCATCTCGGTAGTTTTCCATAACCGCTCTTTAGTTTACTCTGATTTTTCCAGTCAACAGCTGTTCCATCAGTCCTTTTTTTAGCTTGGTGAAATCTGTTTTTTCTTTTTCATAGAGCTTGATGCGGTCGTCGATAGAGAATAGAATTTCGGCGATGCGATGCTGTTCTGAGAGTGATGGGATGGGTAAAAGTGTCTTTTTGATAATATCCATACCTACAAGATTTTTCATTGCACCTCCTTGCGTGTTTTCTGTTATTTTGTTTTGAAAAGCTTCCCATTCGAAGTATTGATAAAAAAATCCATCATTAAATTTTTGCTTGTCCAGAGTTATTTTCAACAATGCTTGATTGATTACTCCTTTTTCAAAACCCTGGGGAATCCGAAATATTTTCCCAATTGTTCCTGAACAACTAACAATAAAGTCCCCTTCTTTCAAACTGAATCGTTCTAATTCTTTAAATTTAACTTCATCAATAAAATAGTTGCCAATTAAAGCACTTTTATTTATGGCATTTTTTTGTTCATAAACTTTGTATCCTTTTTCTTGGAAATATGCTTTTTTTAGTGCTCCGCCAAAAGGGCCCCTAACCAATCCTTTTTTTACACAAATATTCTCAAGTGTATTCACTTCCCATGCCTTAGGTATTTCTCCAATCTCAGTATCTTTAAACTCGGTATGGCCGATACCCCGAGTCAGTAGCTGTTGCATCAAGGCTTTTTTTAGTAGCTGAGTGTCTGCAATGATGGTGTCCAGTTTTTCCAGATGGACGTCAGTGGCGGACAGGATTTCGGCAATACGGTGTTGTTCTTTAACAGTTGGTAACGGGATTTCAAGTTCTCTAATTTCTTCAAGATGTAAATTTGTGACAGTACCCTGTTTTGCCCTTAGTTTGATTTGTCTGAGACAATTATCTGACTTGAGAAATTGTTCGAGAAACTTTTTATTTATTGAACCTTCTGTCACCTTAATCAAACAAAGACTCACAAAGATACTAAATTCTTTTTGCCAATCTATTATTTTCGGAATACCTATAGTTCCGTTTTTTGAATATAAAATATCACCCATTTCAGGTTTGCATCGTTTTACAAGTTGAATATGTTCTTCTTTCGAAATATACTTAACATTTTTCCAATCTATTTCTTTTTTTTGTATGTCAGTTACTCTTAAAAAAGGTATACCTATCTCAGTATACTGAGGTGTTTTATGAGTACCATCAGTAATCTTAGTACACAAGCTTTTTAATTTCAATACCGCCCAATCCTCCGGCAATACCCCAATCTCTGTTTTCTTATACCCGTCTTTAGTTTCTTTCATCCCATCCCTCATTATATCTGTTCAAAGCCCAGTTGCTTCAAAAAAACGTTAATGGTTTCCTTAGACGTTGCCAGTTCAGCTTCGCGTTGGGACAGTCGAGCGATAACGACGTCCATGTCGATGGATTCTTCCTCCACTGAGGTGTCCACATAGCGGGTGATGTTGAGGTTGTAGTCATTCTTGCGGATGTCATCTAGATTAGCCAAGGTGGCAAATTTATCTTCGTCGCTGAAAGCGTCGTAGGCATTGATGATATGATCGATATTTTCCGGGGTCAGTTTGTTTTTGTTGCCGTCCTTGACAAAACCCTGGGAGGCTTCAATAAAGAGCACCTTGCCCTTGCGGTCTGCGGTCTTGTTCTTGTTGAGAATGATTACGGCGGCCGGGATTGAAGCACCGTAGAACAGGTTCTGGGGAAATCCGATGACAGCTTCAAAAAGATCATCTTCCAGCAGGCCTTGGCGGATCTTCCCTTCTTCACCGCCTCGAAACAGAATCCCATGGGGCACTACCGTGGCCATAATCCCTTTAGTGTTTAGGGAGGCCAACATGTGCTGAACAAAAGCAAGATCACCATAGTTGGCTGGGGCGACCCCATAGTTGAAACGACCGTAGTCGTTTTTCTGGGCGACTTCCCGGCCCCAGTTTTTCAACGAAAACGGAGGATTAGACAGCACCATGTCGAAGGTTCGAAGTACGGAACCATCGGTGTTTTGCGGGTGACGGATGGTGTCGCCTTTCCAGATAGTGGCACCAGAGACGTCATGGAGAAGCATGTTAAGCTTGGCAATAGCCCAGGTGGTGAGGTTGATTTCCTGACCGAAAAGCTGGAGGTTTCTATGGTTCTGTCCCTGACCTTTGACGTACTCGATGGCGGAAACCAGAAAGCCATCTGATCCTGCACAAGGGTCATAAATGGACAGGTTTTCGTGGGGCTTGATCAGTCGGACCATAATATCTTTGATCTGGGTAGGGGTATAGAATTCTCCGCCTTTTTGTCCACCATCATCGACAAACTTCTTGATGAGATACATATAGGCATCCCCTAGAATATCCGGAGATACAAGTCCTTCATTGGAAAGGTTCATCGAATCAAAGATCTGAATTAGCTGATTGAGCTTGCCATCGGGCACCCGTTCTTTGTCGTTATAATTAGCAGTGGTAAGCACCCCCACCAGTTCAGCGTTACGAGGCTCGTCTTCGATGGCTTTGAAGGCCTTGTCCAGTTCGGCACCAATGTTCAGGTTCATGTCTTTGAATTTGGCCCAACGAGCTTGCTTAGGAATAAAGAAGTTCTGATAGACTTTTGGATCTTCTAACACCTGTTCTAAAGCATTCAGTGGCAGATTTTTAAACTTGATTTGCTTGTCAGCATGTTCTGCGTCAAACTGGTCGTTAATCCGTTTAAGAAACAGCATCCCGAAGATATATTCCATATACTGGGTTGAGTTGAGGGTACCTCTGAGAACATCGGCACAATCCCATAATTTTTTTTCAAGGGTGGCAAGATCCAGCTTAATGATTGTTTTCTCTGAAGTGATATTTTCCATTTTTTTCTCTCTATCTTTATTAATCTGGCAGGTTTCCGCCGTTTTGTTACTCTTTGTAATGTATATTTTATGAAACTATGCAATCTTAGCATATTATTATAATTTTAACGCTTTTAGCGTAAACAGGCAATTAGTTTTCTAATATTTGTCAAAATGCTTCAACTTTATTGATTTTTTCTATTTAGCAAACCTTGCTCTTTTCTTATACAAAAATAAAACCCACAGCATTATGTACTGTAGGTTTAGCATATAAATATAATTGAAAATCGTCGGTTTATTTGTTAATCTATGTGCTTTCTAGTTTTCAACATTCAATAATATCCGATAATAACAATCAAATTATTAGCAAACAAGTATAAAGTCATACGGAATTCTCTCCGTCATGCTTTATCCGACCGGTGAAGTTTTACATTCGGACATCCTTCAAAAGCTTTATCACTGATATCCTCTATGGTAGAGGGTAAGTAGACATCTACTAAGCTAACACAGTCTTTGAATGCCCAAGCCAAAATTTTTCGGGTTCCCTCGTTGATTCTTACTGTTTTCAGCTGAGCACACTCGTTAAATGTGAAAGCAGCGATCCGATCAACACTGCCGGGAATATCGATTTCTTCGATACCACATCTGGTCATGGCATATTGCCAAAAATCTTTGAGATTAGAAGGTAATTTCACACTTTTTAATTTCTCACATCCGTCGAAAATGAATCCTCCAATCTCTATGATTGTATCTGGAAATTCTACACGCACTAATTCTTTATGTCCTTTAAACAAATCATCACCAACGATAAGAATATCTTTATCCGCTGGAATAATTGCTTCTTCCCCGTCTCCATTAGCTTCCATTAAGCACATGCCAAAATCTTGAGTTTTATAATAATACTGATACATCTCTTATTTTTCTCCTTACGTTTCAAGGTAATATAATTTTGCATTATAAATGTTTTTTGGTTCCTGTTTTAGTATAGCATAAAAGAAGTTCAAACTGCTTATTTTGAATCAATCTCGCTGACAATATTTTTGCACACTTTTCCATCCCAGCAATATGGTTTGAATCTACTATTTTGATTCATTATAGTTTTGTAGCTAGGTTTCTTATTAAAGAAATCTTTATTTGATATTTATGTTGCTCTTACACAGTAATAAGATACGAAATATTACAAGATTATAACATTTCGTATCTTATTACTGTGTAACAAAATCCGTATATGCGATTACACACTTTACGAAGTAAGCATATGCATCCATCAAAAACAAAACCACCAATCTCGATAACGGTATCCGGAAACTCAACCCGCACCAATTCTTTATGGCCTTTAAAGATGTCATCCGCAATAATTAAAATATCTTTGTCCGCAGGAATAAGCGCTTCTTTACCATCACCTTTTGCCTCAGTCAGACACATGCCAAAATCTTGCTTTTTGTAATAATATTCGTACATAAAACGTGCTCCTCTTCATTCGTTTTTAAAATTGTTCTTCACTGCTAAATTTAAATCAACTTAATTATTCAGTGATAAGCATTTATCGTCATTTGTGAGTATAGCATAAAACGGTTTTGAATAAAATCTTTATGCACAGTTCATTATAAATCCTATTTTATAAGCATCTTTCAAATTGCTATTGACATCCCGACAAACTTGCATTACAATAGCATTATAGTTAGTTAGTCACCTAACTAACCAACATTCTGAAAGGGGGTATCCCTTTGCAAATTAATTTTGAAGATGAACGGCCGATCTTTGCCCAAATTGCCGATGGCATTGAAGACGCCATCTTAACTGGAGCGTTTGAAGAAAGCGGTCAGATTCCATCGATAACTGAATTGTCGGTCAGTTATAAAATCAATCCGGCCACGGCCCTTAAAGGCATCTCACTCCTGGTTGATGAGGGCATTCTATTTAAAAAGCGGGGTGTCGGCATGTTTGTCGCTCCCGGTGCGGTTTCAAGACTACGGGACAAACGCAAAGAATTATTCTTCGATCACTATATTAAAAAACTCATCGAGGAAGCAAAAAAATTAGGTATTACCAATAAAGAAATATTGGAAATGGTAGAAAGAGGTTATCAGGAATGAACGGAATCGAAATAAATGATGTATCAAAAACATTTGGTGACACACTAGCTTTGAATCAGGTGAGTTTGACTTTTGGGCCCCACAAAATATATGGATTATTGGGTCGAAACGGCGCTGGAAAATCGACCCTTTTGAATATCATCACCAATCGACTCTTTGCCGACAGCGGCCAAGTTACCATCGATGGTCTGCCCAGCATTGAAAATGATCCGGCTCAGAACAAGGTCTATCTGATGTCGGAAAAGAATCTCTATCCCGAAAGCATGACCTGCGACGAAGCTTTCAAGTGGACTAAACAATTTTTCAAGGATTTTGATTTGGATTATGCACTCAACTTAGCCAAGCAATTTAAACTGAACACCAAGAAAAAAATCCGCTCGCTGTCGACTGGTTATACTTCTATTTTTAAAATCATCATTGCCCTTTCGGTCAACACCCCCTATGTCTTGTTTGACGAACCAGTATTGGGCCTGGACGCCAATCATCGAGAAATGTTTTACCGGTTATTGATCGAAAGATATAGTGATAATCCATTTACTGCGATTATTTCCACCCATTTAATTGATGAAATTGCCAATCTGCTGGAGTATGTCATGATTATCAAAAACGGTGAAATTATGGTAAACGAATCCTGTGAAACCTTATTAAGCAAGGGTTATGCCGTTACCGGCACAATCACACAAGTGGATGCCTTTATTGCCGACAAGGAAGTGATTGGCACCGATGTACTGGGCGGTTTAAAAACCGCCACTATTATTGGTTCAATTAATAAGAGTACCGTGCCTGACTGGATTGAGATAACCAATTTAGATTTACAAAAATTATTTATCAAACTAACCAATGAGGAGTAACGTAATGAAACTACATGCAATTTATAAATATCAGCTTGCGGATCACCGAAACGCTGTTTTAATCTTCAGCGCAATCATGCTGGCAGTGATGGCGCTGGTTCCTATGCAAATCAGCTTTTCTTCTGACATCCTGACGACGAATCAGTCCGGCCAAATCGCAGGCCTCGATATAGCTCCCGCCGTATTTCTCTTCGTTTGCGGACTGAACGCTTTTAAGGAAAATTTTCTATTTGCCCTGCAAAACGGTATCTCCCGAAAATCCTTATTCGTGAATCGCCTCTTCGTCACCGTTACATTGGCTGTGATGATGACCCTGTTTTCACTGCTGCTATTAACACTTGGGAAATTAATTGAATCACCAGCAAGCGGCATTGCCTATTCCAGCTTATTGAGTATGATCTATCAATCAACTGGTGCTGCTCCATTTAGCATTCCATTTGAATATCTTATCAGTTTTCTTTTTCTGACGGTTCTTTTTATTGCTGCTCAAGCCCTCGGTTATCTGATTACCGTTGCCTTCTATCGGATGGATAAAAAACAGAAAATCAGTTATATTGTTGGTTTTTATATCATTGTGTTTGTGGTCTTGCCACTCATCGATATGTTCATCTCTGGCCAGATTTCAACCTTCCTGCTGAAGTTTTTAGACATGGTCATGGGTATCTCTGCCCATAACCCCTTTATCGGAGTATTCTCCTTGCTGATTTTTAGTATTATCGCAACTGGATTAACTTGGATACTGATTAGAAAAATCGGGATTAAGAATTAATCAACAAAAAGTAGCCGCGATGGTCTCAGGTAATGCGAACCATCACGGCTACTTTTTTATCGTTTTATTTCGTTCTTATTTCTAAAAAAACCCCTTCCACGCTGGCAGTTGACGCATCATGTTCTCCACCGCCTTTTCTGCGATAGCTTTGTCAAGTCCTTGGGTTTTGATGGTGAAATTTAACAGACTCTGTTTTTTTTCTTCAAATGATTGCATCGATCCATCTTCCTTTGCGCAGTAGATACAGTACTCCTTACTGGTGTCACCCATCGCAAAGTCGCTTTCTTTCTTCATTGGCATTCCGCATGCTATACATGTTTTCATCTGTTTCCCTCCTTGAATCATATAATTTCAATCATTACCTACTCTTAACAATAATCCGTTATTCCCAATCGATTGCCAAATAGATCTTCAAATTCAACCGCATTACCCGTTCCAATCTGATACGGCTTGCTTATAAAATTCACGCCATTTTTGTGAAGCCGTATATACTCTTCATTGACATTGTCCACAACAAACCAGATGGTCGGTTTTGCATCCGGATATTTGTTTTTTTCCTTTAGGATAATCGCCGGTTCTTCATCACCAACGTTAAATGCAGCCATGCCCTTGTCCGAAAAATCAAACTTTAATTTCAGACCGAGCACATTGGTATAATAGTTTTTTGCTTCCTCCATATTGTCGACAGGCAGAAAAAAATTATCGTAGGATTTCATATCACTAATTCCTTTCATTTTCTAATAGTTTTATATAGTTCAAAATCAATTCATCCTTATGCTCCGTTAGCACTGATTCTGCTGAAAAAAGATAGCTATTGGTCAGATAATAGTGTATCAAACCTAACCAACTGTTAAAGATTATATGCATCGGTATTTCTTTGATTTCTTTTTTTTCTTTCTCCCGTTCGATCACCTGACTAAGATGAAGCGAAACCACTGATTGGATATTAATAAATACAAACTTTGCGTCCTGAGGCAAACTGTTAATATCAGAAATTAGCTTTTTATAAAAATCTTCATAACGGATCAGTACATCAATATGGGCCGCCAAAAAAGTCTCCAGGCTTTCATCCTTTTCCGAGAGGAGATGCAAATGCTTATTAATTTCAGAACCAAAACGTTCAAGCAGACAAATTAAGAGATTCTCTACCGTTGGAAAATGAACAAAGATTGTACCATGAGAAACATTAGCTGCCTTGGCAATTTGATTGGTCGTGGCACTAAACCCTTCTTCAGCATACACACGATAGGCGGTATCCAAAATCAGTTTTCGGGTTGCCTCTTTTTGGATTTGACGTTTCGTTTTCATTTCATTGACTCCAAACTCATTGACTTTGTACTTATTGTATTTCTTTTTGTTCAAGATGTCAACAATTTTCTTTTTTACAGTTTCTTCAATAGTTCAAACTGATCAAGGTTAAATTAGCTACTGTTATGTTATTGTATAGGAAGGTGAAAAATGAACTATTTTTAGCCATAACCTAAAAAAATGATATGGAAACCGAAACGATGAGCCATTTAAAGCAAAAATTAAACCAGATACCAGCACTTCCCGGTATTTATAAGATGTTTGATTCCACTGGTCAAATTATCTATGTTGGAAAAAGTAAATGTCTAAAAAAAAGAGTGCAATCCTATTTCACTAAATCCGCTAAGCAACCCAAGATCGAACGAATGGTCTTTTTTATTACCGATGTCGATTATATTGTCACCGATACCCATTTAGAAGCCCGTCTGCTGGAATGTCAGTTGATCAAGGAACTCAAGCCGTATTTTAACTCGCAAATGAAAAACGACCGGCGCTATTTTTATCTCAGACTTGCCAAGTCAGGCCATTCTCATGCGATGTCCATTGTATTGGAACGAGAAGATGATACTTTTGGACCGTTTCGAAGAAAACATTTGATTCAATCAATGATCGAGATGTTTACGCATCTCTTTCCCATTGTTCACGAAACAAATCGTTACATTTTTAAATACCACACGCTGCCCGAGGTCATGAATCAAGATGATTTTTCCAGGAATCGGGAGTCGTTGATCCAGTTTTTTTCAGAAGAGAAAATGATGCAGCGTTTAATAATACAATTGACGCTCTGCATGAATGAAGAGGCTGCCCAGTTCAACTACGAAAGGGCTTCTTATTATCGTGATCTTATCTCGGGACTGACTTATATAAATCATGTTCTGCATGATTATAAACAGCTCGCAACAAGCGATCTCATTATACGGATACCGGTTCAGGATGGTGAAAAACTCTTTTTTGTTTCAAAAAGTAACATCATCCTAAGAACACATTTTTCGACACTTACACCAGCTAAAATTGATGCCTTTTTAGATGAAGGCCTCAAGACAAAATCTAAATTCGCCTGTAAATGGGACGAAAAAGCCAACATTGATTTTCAGAACATCCTTTTTTCAGAAATTCAATCCTTGCCGGAAGAGTGTATTTTAAAAATATTATGACGTTCTCAATATTCCAATGTACTCAAAACTTCCAAATTTTAGTTAGCCATTAAGTCTATACTTTTGTATTTTCACAACAAAAAACAAGTGATTATGTTTGATCAAAGAAACCGATCATTCTAACCACCTGTTTTTTTGTAACTTTGTTTAGACAAATTGATTTAACGCAACGTATAAATACCGGCTCCCCGCCCCCCCAACAACGGGAATCCAGGCATATTATTCTGCTTCCCGGAGCCTTTCAACAATGCTCTGATTATTAGTCGTCACATCGGCAGTCCATGGGATCAGAACTCCCATAATAAATAAGAACGGAAGAACCGACAGTAGTGGCCATATAATAAATTGATAGCTTAAAAACCATATTAAACCAGAAAAAATGTTCACAATGACAAGTGAAAATAAACCGCCCAAAAACAGAGCCACAATTCCCGTTCCCAAGGCCAAATAAAGACCTTCATAACACAACATGTTTCGTAATTGCTTTTGCGTCATACCAATGCTCTGAAGCATCGCAAATTCTTTTCTTCGGGTAATGATGCTGGTAACAACAGCATTGATAAAATTAAGAACACCGATCAGACCAATGATCAGACTCAGCGCGCCGCCAACCATAATAACCGTCATTTTCATCTCTGAAAGTGACACCAGCGTGGTTAGCTTCGATGTATAATTCATCATGGGTTCAACCATATTGGTATAGTTAGCTAAAAAATGATCCATGGTTGCTTCATCAGAATCGGCGACATTATACGTATAACTCATCACTGCTGGTCGAGTTACCAGTGTTTTATAAATATCAGTCGGAAGGTAAAAGGAATACTCCCAGCCGGTAAGGTCAGAATTTGAATAGTATTTGACCGCCACATGAGCTAGCACGGTAAATTGTTGGGTCGTATACTCCCGATCCGCAAACGATTCGGATGTTCCTTTATAATTGTGAAGTTCCACCACCTCGCCGATATCATAATGGCTTGATTCGGTTTCCGGATTATTATTATCATCCAATCGTACCCCTTCAAGAATATAATTTCCCGAGGCCAGCTTGTCATAATCCAGTTCACCATCAAGAACCACCAACCGACTCAGTGGGAATTCTTCCAATCCATAAACCGCCGCATAATGATCACCGTACTCATTGGTGTTGATCCTATCGTCGCTATTATCGGTACAGGTAAATATCTCATCACGACCACCGTACAGACGACCGCCTTGTTGAAAGCCCGGTTGTGTTTGCACCGCTTCGATAAAGGTCTCGGTTGTTTGATTTTCACTGCCAAAATAATCATATTGAAAATAGTCAGCATGGGCAATCAAAAAATCCGCATCGTTAAATTTAGACAAAAACTTATCCATATCAATACTGGTAGATAGCGTAAATACTGTATTCATCAGAACGAGACTGAGCGATAAACTAAAAACCACTAAGATGGTTCTTTTTTTATTGCGACCGAGATTTGCCAGCGCCATACGATGAATTTTTGCACCATCTTTTGACTTTTTGTTTGTACCACTATTTTTTTTATCACGATCGGTGTAATTAACAGCTTCTACCGGTGAAACAGATCCGGCAATTTTTCCGGGTTTTAAGGTGCTGATGATCACTGTAATCAGTGCAAAAAGAGCTGCTCCCACAAAAATCCAGGGATTGGGCGATACCGAGACCGTACTTCCGGCATAGGTTGTATTACGCATCACCAGTGGAACCAGGGCTTCCCCAATAAAAAAACCTCCGATTAAACCAATGGGAATCCCTATAATACTTAAGAGTAATGCCTGATTTCGGATTATGACTTGAATCTGTTTTTTAGTCGTTCCGATGGTTTTTAGCAACCCATAAAAGCGAATATCACGAATTACTGAAATCTGAAAGATATTATAGATAATCAGATAACCCGTTAAAATAATCAGCAGTAAAGCTGCAATTAAAGCAATCCAAGTTTGTGCATCCATTTTAAAATTCGTAGAAAGGTAGGACCAGTTCACATTGCTGGCAAGATAGTTCGGAGCGTTTTCATCAAAAGAATAACCACTTTCGGTAATCACTTTTGCCAGCTTGTTTTCCAAATCCAGGCTATTATCAAACATCATATAAGCCTGGATCGTTCCAGTCATGGAATAGTCTTCTTTATAAGTATTTTGAAGTTCTTTTTGATGGGCATCGACATAAGCCCGGGAGGCAAAAATCTGTCCAACATTAAAAACAGGATCACTTTCCCACCAGCCAGCCAGCACGAAATCTCGGATTACGGTTTCTCCCCGAATATTTAATGTTAAGGTGAGCGGCGCCCCCACTTCAAGTGGAACCCCCATCAGTTGAAGGGTTTTAGTATCTGCAATGGCCTCGTTTTCTGCAACTGGTTTATGTCCCGAGGTTGGTTCAATAAATCCCAGTTTGAGTCCAATATCATCATAATACCAGAATTCAGCACGACGTTTAAGAAATTCCTGATTCTCGACATCATCACAAAGCATTCGGTCATAGGCGATTTCTTTAATCAATGGATGCTCTTTAATCGTATTGAATTCGTTATCGGTAATGTATTTCACAACCGCATGTCCATCACCACCAGCCTGCCGCATCGACGCCTGCTGAATACTTTCCACCGTTCCCATTCCCAATGTGAATAAGGTCGTAAAAAGAATGGCTGTCAGGGCAATTGCGATTATTGCGATATAATTCCGGATTTTATTATTTTTAAAACTTTTATAGGCAAGATTGCGGATCGCTTTTTTGTTGGTCACCTTAATCATTCTCACCACGCTCCCTGATCTTGCCATCCTCAATTCGAATAATGCGATCAGCCATCTGTGCGATTTCTTCATTATGAGTAATCATCACAATGGTTTGTTTAAAGCGTTCTCCGGTCATTTTGAGTAAACTCAAGACATCCTGACTGGTCCGTGAATCCAAGTTACCGGTGGGTTCGTCCGCCAGGACAATCGCCGGTTTTGCTGCCAGGGCTCGGGCGATGGCAACCCGTTGCTGTTGTCCGCCGGAAAGCTGGGAAGGAAGATTAGCCCCTTTGGATGCTAGTCCCAGCATATCAATGATTTCATTAATGTAATTGACGTCAATGGTATTACCATCTAATTCGATCGGGAGCACCACATTTTCATAAACGTTCAGCACCGGAACCAGGTTGTACGATTGAAAAACAAAACCAATCTTCCGCCGTCTGAAAATCGTCAGCGGCTCTTCTTTGAAGGAAAAAATATCATTTCCCTCAACAAATACTTTTCCCGAGCTGGGGCGATCCAAACCACCCAGCATATGCAGCAAGGTTGATTTCCCGCTGCCACTGGTTCCTACTATGGATACAAATTCTCCCTGTTTGATAGAAAGATTAACATCGTCCAATGCTTTTACCAGATTATCACCGTCTCCATATTCCTTTTGCAAATTTCGCGTCTGTAAAATTGTCATTGCGCTTCCTCCTAAAGTTTATGTTTCGATTTACAAACTTTATCAAAGAATTCTTACCTGGTTCTGTCTGAAATCTAACAGTTTTGAAAGATTTGCGTTAAGTGGGCAGATAAAGCGAAAAAACGGACCCTTTCGCCGGGGTTGAACTCACCTTAATATACCCCTTTTGTTTTTGAATAATTTCCCGGGCCAGATAGAGACCGATTCCAATGCCTTCTTTTTGCTGAATACCTGGGCTGCGGTAAAAGCGTTGAAAGATTTGCGCTTTTTCATCTACAGCAATCCCTATCCCCTGATCTTCAACCGCGATGCACGTCACCAGTTCATACTTTTTTACATCTATCTTGATGCTGGTTTGGGCTTCTGAATATTTCACCGCATTGTCCAGGATATTATAGAGCGCTTCGGATGTCCATTTCAAATCATAGCAGGCCTGAACATCATCCGTATTTTCAACCGCAATATTGATCTGCTTTTGTCTGGCTTTGGGTAAAATTTCTGATAATACCTGTTCAAGCAATTGCTTGACTGGCTGTTTTTGGGGGTTGAGTTCAATAATATTGCTTTCCAACCGGGACATTTTAACTAAGGATTGAATTAAAAAATCCAATTTTTCAGTCTGCGTACTAATTTGCTCAACAAGTTCCAGATTATCTTTATTTTCAACCCGCTCTTTAAGCAATTCCGTATATAATAAGATATTGGCTAGTGGCGTTTTGGTTTGATGGGAAATATCCGACACCATACTTTTTATATTCTCCCGCTCCTGATTCGTCTGCATCATGGACATTTTCGAGGCACTCAAATAATGCATCCATTTCGATTCAAGACGAGACAGTTGACTTTCATCATAATTGCTTTCTGTAAAATTGCCAGTAATGGCATCATCAATCATCTCATTTAAACGATTTAACGTTTTTCTGGTGCTAAAAATACTCATGACTTTTTCCCCCATGTATAGCCCAGTCCATATACGGTCTGTATGTATTGAGGTGTTCCGGGGTCTTCTTCAATTTTATTACGCAAACGGCTAATAGCAACCGACAACGCATTTTCATCCACATATTCGGCCGCATTGGTCCATATTTTGTCCACCAGAGTCCCGCGAGTAACCGTTCTCTCTTTATTTTCCAATAATAAATGCAGAAGCTTTTGTTCCGTTTTACTCAGTGCCAGCTCGCGGTCACCCGCTTTGAAATACATCTGCTCAAAATCAAGATAAAGGTCGTCAATAATATAGATGTTTCTATTTTGTTTGATACTCCGACGAAAAACACTCTCGATCCGAGAACGGAGTACCATCAGACTGAACGGTTTTGTGATATAGTCATCCGCCCCCAGATTAAGGCCTCTTACTTCATCTAACTCCATATCATTAGCCGTAAGTATGATCACTGGAACCTCTGACTCTTTTCTGATCGCTTCCAGAAAATCAAAGCCGTTGCCATCGGGAAGATTAATATCAAGAATAACCATTGCCATCTTTTGGCTTAGCATTAATTCTTTTGCCATAGCCAATGTCGTTGCCTGAAAGAAGCAGTATTCGGAATCTTTTAATGCTAATACAATTCCATTATTTAACGCTATATCATCTTCAATGATTAAAATATGTTTCATTATTTAACTGCTTTCATTGTTATTATGCGTCATCGACACGCATTTCTTCGTTTTTATAAAAACCCCGACGCGGCTGCTGCGGGGTTAATTTATTCGTCAGATTTTGATAAAGTGGTATTTAAGCTAGGCACTTTCAATAAACTCACGCACTTCATATTTTCTTAAGGCATGCCCAGCCCGATGCTCAATTTAAATTGCCCAATTTACTTTGTTTCTTCAATTTTGTCTGGCAACACCCGAATCCTTCGCCGCCTGGTACACTGCTTCAGCCACCGCTTTTCCTACCCGGGGATCAAAGGCAGGTACAATAATATAGTCAGCAGTTCGTTCATCTTCGGCAATCAAATCAGCAATCGCTTTTGCGGCAGCAACCTTCATCGCTTCGTTGATGTCACTGGCTCTGGCATCCAATGCGCCTCTGAAAATACCCGGGAACGCCAGCACGTTATTAATCTGGTTGGGATAATCTGAACGTCCGGTTCCCACCACCCGGGCCCCAGCCTGAATTGCCAATTGAGGGTCAATTTCAGGATCCGGATTGGCCATTGGCAGAACAATGGCATTTTCAGCCATGGTTTCAACCATTTCGGCGGTGACGATGCCCGGTGCTGATACCCCGATAAAAATATCGGCGCCACTCATAGCATCGGCAAGAGTTCCTTTTTTGTGATCTTTATTGGTCATCTCCGCGATTTCCTGATGAACCCAGTTACTGTACTGTTCGTCTTTTGAGAGGATACCCTTGCTGCTACACGCGATGATATCCTTAACGCCCATATTGAGCAGCATCTTGATAATCGCCGATCCGGCCGCGCCAGCGCCGCTCATGGCCACCGTTACCTGTTCCCATTTTTTGCCGACAACCTTTAATGCATTCATCAGTGCTGCCGTCGTCACCACTGCCGTGCCATGCTGATCATCATGAAAAACCGGAATGTCCAGCTCCTTTTTTAAGCGTCTTTCAATCTCTGCGCATCTGGGCGAGGCAATATCTTCCAGATTAATCCCACCAAATCCCGGTTCAATCATCTTGACCGTCTTGATGATCACTTCCACATCTTTCGATGGTATACAAATCGGGAAGGCATCAACACCGCCAAATTCCTTAAATAAAACCGCTTTTCCTTCCATCACCGGCAGGGCGGCTTCCGGCCCAATATCGCCCAGGCCCAACACTGCCGAACCGTCAGTGACCACGGCCACCATGTTGCCCTTACCCGTATACTTATAGACATCTTCCCGATTTTTATGGATCATCCGGCAGGGCTCCGCCACCCCCGGGGTATAGGCCATTGACAGATCATATTTTGTTTTGACCGGAACCTTGCTGTCAATACTCAGCTTACCCTGCCATTCTTCATGCAACTTTAGTGCTTCTTCCTGAATTCCCATTGTATCTCCTTTTTACTCAACAATAATTTCTTCTTTTTATCGATATCTGTTTTCTTTCGCAATTGATTTTTTGTTTTATTCGGATCGTTTTGTCACTTGATTTCCTCCGTCATGCTTATCATTTTGTGTTTATTATACCATTTCTCCGATTATAACATTTATTATATAATAAACTGTATCGTTTTTTGTTCTTTGACTTTGAATCCAACCTACTATATAATAATTTCATTGAGATCACATCCTGATGAACTTCTTTCGTAAAATAGTGCGATTGATGAATTCTCACATCAACAATTGTTTGTTTGATCTTAAAATCACTTGTCTCAGGAGGCACAAATGTCAATTTTCACACTGATTATCCCAGTTATTGTCGTATTGTTGGTTATCTCCCTGTTAATGATGAGCTACGTTAAAGCGCCACCCGATACGGCCTATGTCATATCGGGTATCAAGCGGCGGGTCATTATCGGTAAAGCGGGAATCAAGATTCCTTTTCTTGAACGCGTTGATAAACTGGATCTCAAAATGATGTCTGTCGATGTCAAAACCGGGGAATCGGTACCAACCAATAACTTCATCGATGTTAACTATAGTATGATAGATGATAGACTTTACGGTGTTAATTGTATCCCCGAGCTAATATTTTTTTACAATAAATAATTATAAACTAGATGCAATAATATAGTATATATAGTATAATAAGAATGACTATAAAACTAGAATATGAGGTGAATTACGTGTGGGTTCAAAAAGTGATTATTCCGAATGGTGATATTCGATATATGGTCATTGATGACGATGGCACTCCAATTGAATCAATTCATAGATTCTTGAAGTTTAAAGATAATGCAGGAAGATCAAGGAATACACTGAGAGCATATTGCTACCACCTGAAGGCATATTTTGAATTTCTAAAACAAAAGGACGCTAATTATCTCAATGTAGGAATTGATGATATGGCTGAATTTGTCAGATGGTTGCAGACTCCAACTCGAAACACAAAAGTTGTGTCAATAAAACCGGTACATGCCGCTTTGAAACCAAATACTGTTAACACATATATCTCCAGTGTTGTAGAGTTTTACGACTATTTGATGAGGGTTGAGGACTACTCGATAAAGGTGTCGCAGAGATTAAAAAAGCAAGTTTCTGGTTCTCGTAGAGGGTTTAAAGACTATTTGTATCACATTAATAAAAACAAAGATTTTGATGTTAGGATATTGAAGGTCAAGGCTCCGAAACAACAACCTCGTGTTTTAACAAAAGACCAGATTTCCAAATTAATTGATGCTTGCTCAAATATTAGAGATAGATTCCTAATTCAGTTGCTTTGGGAAAGCGGTTTTCGTATTGGTGAATGTCTGTCCTTGTATCTTGAAGATTTTATTACAGATGCGAGACAAATCGATTTAAAAGACAGAGGTGAATTACCTAACCTTGCAGAAATCAAAACAGTCAACTGCCCGAGAAAAATAGATGTATCGGCTGATTTAATGGATCTGTTTTTTGAATACCTAGTTGAATTGCATGTCGATGAAGTTGATACAAATTTTGTTTTCATAAAACTTTCGGGCAAAAATAAATATCAACCGCTGGAATATACTGATGTTGACGCATTGTTTAAAAGGTTAAAAAAGAAAACAGGAATAAACGTCACTCCTCATATGTTTCGACATACGCACTTCGATACATTGCGCAAAGAAGGATGGGGCTTTGAAAAAATAAGACTGCGCGGAGGTTGGTCTAATGTTCAAACACCTATGCAAGTATACTCACATCCAAATGATGAAGAAATGCGTGAAGAATGGGAAAAAGCAGAAGCACATATGAAATTTAGTAAAAACAAGGAGGACAATAAATAATGCTTACTGCGATTGATCAGCAAATCGTTCAAACCGATGAAAAAAAACAAGAAATTTTAACATTCTTAAAAAATGCATACTGGAATAATGACATCTGGCATACAAAAGATCCGTTTTTCAATGATTACCGCACCGACCGGAAAGAGAAAAAAAGACAAAAAAACAACATCGATTTTACAGGCTTTAATAATTCAATTAAAATTGAAATCAAATATATGATTGCACAGAAATTGATTACTCAAGAAGTATTATTAAATACTGTCAGGAACTACAGTACTAAGTTCGAACTATGTGCAGAATTTTTAAAAATGAATTACCCCCAAATTGACAGCATTCGTGACCTGCCGTGGGACAGATTTATCTCACAGTGGAAGCTATTTCTTGTCAACAAAGGCTATGAAACAAATGATAAAGGCCGGTTTTCTGATAGAGCTAATATGGGCTTGGTAAACTGGCTACATTCTTTTGCTATTGATTTCTACGATACGCGAAATGAATACGAAAAAGATGTATGGGATTGTCGAAATATACCTGGTTTTAAAATAACTAACACTTACTCTAATTACAAACTTGATTTTACGCCATTTCCATCAACTTATCGAAATTTAGTGAAGCAATATTTAAAATTTAAATCAAAAGATGTTTCATTGGGATATGGAAATGTTATTCGCATAAGGCTTCAATTATTTTTTGAATATATCTACCAAAAAGAACCAAAATGGAACGATTTAACGAAGCTGACACGAAAACATATAGAAGATTATATCTGCTTTGCAAAAGAAGCTGCAAAAGGCACAATTACGTTAGAGCAAAGTAATTTATCTCAATTAAAATCCTTCCTTGAATATATCGAACGTTCTGAATATGATGAAGCACCATTAGTACCGGTTTCATGTTTAATTTTCAAAGAAGATATTCCTAATCAAGCTAAAGCAAATAGGGAAGCTGTTAAATATTTTCCAGAAGGAGTGCTGCATCAACTAGAAGAAAATCTAGAAAACATTTCTCCCCCAGATTGCATTCCGATCGTTATTCTATTGCGAGCAAGCGGGTGGCGTATATCTGATATTTTCAATTTGCGCTATGATACCTGTTTAGAAAAAACAACACAAGGATGGTACTTGTGTGGGGATATAGAAAAAACGCAAGTTCTGAATCACCGTGTCCCGATTACTGATGAAATTCAACATGTTGTATCAATTGTTATCAAGGAAACTAAAGCAAAAAGTACAGATGACAACAATCCCAATCACCTGTTATTCGTTCGATATTCAGGAAAAAGAATGGGGCGCTGTCCTTTATCTTCGATGATAACTAATGCACTTAATCGACTTGCTAAAAGCTATAACATTACAGATGATCAAGGCAATACATTTCATTTTAAAAATCACGCTTTTCGACACACAAAAGCTGTAGAACTTATCAATAACGGAATGAATATTCTACACGTTCAAAAATGGCTGGCGCATCGTTCTCCCGAAATGACGCTGACTTATGCAAAAGTCCTGGATACGTCAATGCATAAAGCGTGGGAAGAAGCAAGCAGTCGCGGCTTATTTAGA
The DNA here is from genome assembly GCF_026646375.1 of Acetobacterium wieringae. Taxonomy (GTDB): domain Bacteria; phylum Bacillota; class Clostridia; order Eubacteriales; family Eubacteriaceae; genus Acetobacterium; species Acetobacterium wieringae_A. The sequence goes on along the minus strand of NZ_JAIPPU010000021.1, from coordinate 579 downwards.
ATGGATGAACACGAAAAAATAAAAGAAATAGAACTTTCTGAAACGGAAAACGAAGACGTAATTAAATGGGAAAATATCCGTACCAATCTCGATGCGGTCAGAATGCCTCTGGGCTATTGCATGAAACCTAAAAAGCAAAAATGTCAAAGTCAAACAATTCCTTGCCTGATTTGTAGTAATCTATGTACTACACCTGATTTTATTCCTCAATATGAACATGAAATAGAGGAATTAAAAGTTTTGATCGAACGCGCTAAAAATCTAGGACAAGAGACTTGGACTGCTAAGAGTGAGAATCTTAAGCAACGTTATGAAGATGTTCTGAATGTCTTGAGGGATGGTAAAATAAGACATGAAGTAGGAAAAAAAGGCAGAGAATATATCGGCAAAGAAAGAGACATCGGTAATAAATAGGAGGGCAAAAAGCAATGATCGCTACGATTGATAAGCAAATCATTCAAACTAATGAAAAAGAACAAGAAATTTTAACATTTTTAACAAACAAATATTGGAATAATGACATTTTATAATGTACACGCTTGTCAAGACACAAAATGAAAAAACGTTAGTTATGACTCC
>NZ_JAIPPU010000039.1 GCF_026646375.1 Acetobacterium wieringae | reverse complement strand
GCCTTATGCTTTTGCAAACATAAAACTCTTCTGATTTCTTAACTTAATGACATTGGCTGGTTTAGCTGACTTTTTTGACCGTCTTAAGCGAAGAAAAACGCTCCGCTTCTTATTTTAGGTTGCTTCTAGTTGTAAATCAGTTCCGAAACGACAATGGTATGGGCCTGTTCCTTGAGCTGGTTCATGTGCCATACCCAGGTTAACGGGCTGGTTTTCGGGTCAGGCGCCGGATGTCTGGCCAGCAGACATCTCATGATCTGATCGAGCCGATTGCGGGCCGACAGTTCGACTGTCCGCAGGTGTTCGCCGAGTTTATCCTGGAAAAACAGTTCCAGGAATAAGCGTTGCTTATGCTCTTTGAGATAACGATAACGCAGCGCCTCATATTTTCCGATTTCTGACTGGCTGATGACATGAAATTCATCAAGGGCACTGTTGTTGTGATACTCATTTTGAATGACGGGTGTTAGGGACGTGCCGATTTTAGATTGATCCGAGTTCATTAAATCCTTCTCCTTCAAATTTGCAAACCTTTCCGAAAGCGATGTTGCAATTTCCAAATTTACCGAGATTTTTTATGAGACTCAATTCGCGAGAGTCCATGTTTCTGACCGGGAATTTCTCAGACGCAAACGTTTCTCGGCCTGATTTTTCGGTCGTTAGATATTTTTACCCAAATTTCAACCAGATATCGATGCTTCATCGTTAATTCTTTATCTTTCGGAATGAAGTAAAGAAGGTTTTAAGAATTAAATTTGAGATCCAGAAAGTCGTACAAAACAGCCATCCTGTATGATCGATGGTCCCGCTCTCTTTATAACAATGGTCGCTCAGTTGTCATCGCCGGCCGGCAAGGTTTGCATGAGGGCAAAGAAATGCTTGGGCTCGCCGGTGCTAAAATAGTCATACCAAGCGGCCAGTGTGTTTGCCTGAAAAACATCCAAACGCTTAATAATCTGTTTGGCCCACAACAAAGCACCGGTGGAACTGGCTGTAATCAGATTGTTATCGGCGACCGATGGTTGGTCGAGATAAAAAACCTGACCAGTATAAGCAGAACAGAACATTTCAAGAAATCCCGGGCCATTACTGGTATGTGGCCGTTTATCCAATAGTCCAAAGTTGGCAAGTGCAGCAGTCGCCCCGCAGATTGCGGCCACCGTCGCACCAGAAGCGAGAAATTCGCTGGCTTTTTTGATAATTGCGCTATGCTTCGGGTCGTTCCAGGTATCGGCACCCGGTAACAGTAAGACGCTTGTTTTACTCACTACAAGATCATCAATTAGGCAATCGGGCACCACTGTCATCCCGCCCATGGTTGTAATTGGCGCTTTATTTGCACTAACTGTTTTGAGTGAGACAGGTGGGGCACCCTTTTTAAAAAAGCGGCCAGAATTAAGTTCTGCTGTAACATAGCCCAGTTCCCAGTCGGCCAAGGTATCAAGAACGTAAACATAGATCGTAAACATAATTTTCCTCCAGTTGTATGTTTTTTTAACGATGTAAACAGGTAATTCCCGTTTGCTCTTTTATTATACCTTGCAATTGTTGACAACAGTATGGCCATAATTTACAATGAAAAAAAGTTAAAAAATGAAGGGCGGTGATACGATGAAAGTGGATCGACTGATTAGCATTATTATGATCCTTCTTGAAAAAGAGCGGATCGGCGCACAGGAGTTGGCAGATCTATTTGAAGTGTCCCCCCGCACCATTTATCGTGACATCGATGCGATCAACATGGCGGGTATTCCTGTTTGTTCGACACCGGGAGTGGGCGGTGGCTTTGCCATCATGGAGCAATATAAGATTGATAAAAAAGTATTTTCGACGGCTGACCTTTCTGCGATCCTGATGGGTCTTTCCAATCTTTCAACGATGATCCGGGGGGATGAACTGGTAAATGCCCTGGCCAAAGTTAAGAGCTTTATCCCCGCCGACAGTGCCAAAGACATTGAACTGAAGGCAAATCAGATTTATGTCGATTTAAGTCCGTGGATGGGCAATCGGAATATACAAGCCTATTTGGAAATAGTTAAAACAGCGCTACAGGAAAACAAACTGCTGTCTTTTGATTATGCCGATCGCCACGGCAATAAAACCGCCCGAACAGCTGAGCCGTATCAGCTTTTATTAAAAAGTAATCATTGGTATTGGCACGGGTATTGCTATAAACGAAATGATTTTCGCCTATTCAAACTGTCCCGCATCTCAAATTTACAAATGGAAGAAAAAACATTTGTGCCACGCGACCATCAAAAACTGAAGTTGGATTTTTCGGATACACTGGCGACGATGCAGACAAAAATTAAAGTCCGCATTCATCAATCGGCCCTCGATAGGGTTCTTGATTATTGCCCGGATGAACACATTTCGCCAGACGGCGATGCCCATTACATCGCTTATTTTCCCTTCATCGAGAACGACTATTATTACACGATTCTTTTAAGTTTTGGTGATAAATGCGAGTGCTTGGAGCCGCCCCATATCCGCACCGAAATGATACGCAGAATCCAGAATATCGCTGCTTTATATGAAAAGGGGAACAGGGATCAGGCTATTGATTAAAGAATAGCAAGAATCAAACGTCTCCGATGTTCCCGTTGATAAAGGTGGATATGGAGCGTTCAATGCCGACGATGATTTATCAGATACGCCGATTCGGGAATTATAACATAAAAAAAATAACAATTCGTTGAGAGGAAACGGGTGAGATTTCTTAAAATTTACATGCTAATTATAGTATTTGTCGTTTTTGAAATGATTGTACTGGGTTTTAAGCGTTTTTATTTATTATTCAAGAACAACTTCTCCTTTTTCGACACTGGTAACGGATGGCGTGCCATCTAAGGTGACATGCATCTGTGTTTCGTAAGATTTCCATTCAAAATCGGACCAGCTAACGCCTTGAGTGGCAGCATTGCTCTTGCTTGTTTCTTCATTGCCTGTTGTTTCAGCTTCAGTCTGTCTTTCCTGACTTTCTGCCATAGCTTTTGCAGCCATTGCCATCGCATAAAGCTGCGGACTTGTCTCCATCAATTTTTTCAGGTCAGAACTGGATACTTTTCCGCCCGCAGAAATTTTAGCGGCGATTTCAATCGCTTCCGCTAAATCGTTGTAGGCATTTGCCCAGGCTTCACTTTGTTGTTTGGTGACCGCCAGATTATGGGCCAGGCTACGCTGATTAAAGGCCGCTTCCCGATCCGCCTGGGCCTGCTGGTCGATTTCCGTTAATTGCTTTTTTACATCATCAGAAAGCTGGATATCGACACCGTTAACGGTAAGATAGCCCCTTGAAATAGCCCTGCTAACCATTGCGGAATCAGAAAAATGGATAACAAAACTGTTTGCTTTCTCGCCCTTGGTTATTCCAAGCGAGTCTTTTCCTGATGTGGCACGCATTGTCTCGTCACTTTTCGGCGTTTCATAGGCTTCTTTTGAAATACTAAGCGTATCCGTTTTTTTTGAAACAGACTGACTGGATGGTTGGCTTTTTTTCATTGATTTTTGACTTTCTGTCATTTGACTGTAGCTGTTATAGAAATTTTTAACAACAGAACTTATTTTCATCGAAACATTGCCCCCTTTTGTAAGTTAGTGTGTCTTTATATTCATTATCTTTTCTATTATCGGCAATAATTCTGATTTTGTTAGTATTATTAGCATTTAATCCGCAAAATCACGGCTTCCGAACGGTCACCGATGTCTCTGTCAACTTCTGTTTTTTAGAAACTGCAAAAAGCGTTGTTGCAAAGACTCAACTGATTTTTTAGAACTGGGAAAGTTGAGATATTAAGAATCAAAATTCATTTTACTTCTTTATATTATGATAAAGGCCCGCATGGCTTTTTTTCATGCGGGCCTGTTTGGTATGTCTTTTAGCAGAAATATAAGAATCGTTAATTTTGATAAGGCGATAAATTTTGCATTAAAAACTTATTGCCGATACTTTGCGGATTGAAAGAGTTATCGTTCGAAAAAGTGGAATTGTCAATAATAGTTCAGTCAAAACGCGCAAGGAATTTTCCAAGCCCC